>NZ_JBIVED010000001.1:0-1411810 GCF_044747445.1 Streptomyces sp. NPDC090083
AACGGCTCCGTGTGGGTGGACACCACCGTCGGGACCAGGCCTATGTGGCTGGTGAGGGGTGCGATCCGGGCCGCGACGAGGACGGCGTCGAGGCGCCCCCGGACCTGGTCGGTGCGGCCGTCCAGCTCGCCGTAGTGCGAGGACTGCAGGCCGAGGCCGTCCTCGAAGGTGACGAAGTCCAGCAGGCCGCGCTCGGCCTCGGCGACCTGGTCGGCCCAGTACGCGGCGGTGAACAGGTCCCGGGGCCGGGCCACCGGCTCGCGCCAGGAGGCCGGGTGCCAGCCGGTGCCGTCGAGGGCGACGGCGAGATGGAGGGGAGGAACGGAGGTCGATGACACGAGGGGTGCCTTCCTGGAGGTCCGTACGAGATCGCCGGCCCTCGGACGGGGCGCGCGGCGGATGGGGCGACCGCAGGAAGAAGGAGGTCCTCCGGCCGGCGGCTGGGACACGGTCAGGGGCGACAGAGAGCGCCGGCGGTGCGCAGCAGGTCGATGTGCTGGCGGGTGGTGAGACGTACGTCGCGTAGCGATGCGCCGCACATGTGCTCCACCTCCACGGATTCCGGCTTCACAGGGAGCAACGGCGTGTCTGTGCCGTTTCTTCCGGATCGGCGGCGGATTCTCGCGGAGCGACGGCGACGGCCGGGCCCGTGCGCCGGAGGAGGGAGAAGCGCGTGCGGGCGCGCAGGGTGAAGCCGATCGACTCGTAGAGCCGGATCGCGCGGGTGTTGTTCGCGGCGGCGTGCAGGAAGGGGTGGTCGCCGCGTTCCTTGATGCCGGCGGCGACGGCGCGGACCAGACGGGTGGCCAGGCCCCGGCCGCGGTGGTCGGGGTCGGTGCACACGGCGCTGATCTCGGTCCATCCCGGCGGGTGGAGGCGCTCCCCGGCCAGGGCGACGAGGCGGCCCTCGTGGCGGATGCCGAGGTAGGTGCCCAGTTCGACGGTGCGGGGCAGATACGGGCCGGGTTCGGTGCGGGCGACCAGGTCGAGGATCTCGGGGACGTCCGCGGCGCCGAGGACCACGGCCTCGGGGTCGGGTTCGGCGCGCAGCGCGGTGTCCACGAGTTGGACGCCCTGTCCGCTGCGGACGATCTCCCAGCCGTCCGGGGCCCGGTTCACCCCACGCAGCGCGGCGGTGCCGCCGGGACCGACGAGCGCGGCGAGGTCCGCCCAGGCGCGCGGGTCGTCGTGGTCGGTGAGGGCGTGGAAGCCCGCCACGTCGGCGGGGTAGCGGGCGGCGCGGCCGACGCGTTCGGCGAGGTGGGCGTGCGGGCCGGTGAGCGCGGCCCATGCCGGGTTGTCCAGGATGTGGGACGTGGAGGTAGGGGTTTCGATACTGGCGGTGGAAGACATCGGGTGACGGCTCCGGTACGGGTCGCGCGGGCGGGGACCCCGGCGGGCTGCGGCGGGGTCCCCGTGCGGAGAGGGCGGGTCAGGAGTCGGTCAGCGGCAGTCCGGGCGGGTTGACCTCGGACGTGGCGACGGCCTCGTTGGAGAGGTTCCAGGCGGCCAGCCACTTGGCGTACTGGCCGTTCTTGATCAGGTAGTTGACGGCGTCGGCGAGCGGCTTGGCGAGGCCGCTGTTCTTCTTCGCGGTGGCCGCGATCAGTCCCTGGAGGGAGGACCCGGCGCCGGAGTAGGTGCCCGCGTTGCGGACGGCCTTCGCCGTGCCCTTGGTCGAGGAGACCTGGTAGGCGACCGAGGGGTTCGGGGCGAGGTAGGCGTCGATCTTCCCGGAGGCCAGCGCGAGGTAGGTGCTGTTGTTGTCCTGGAAGTACTTGACGGTGAGCGCCTTCTTGCCTTCGGCGGCCAGCTTCTTCTTCCACTCCAGGAGGATCCGCTCCTGGTTGGTGCCGGCGCCCACGGCGACGGTCTTGCCGGCGAGGTTCTCGTAGTCGCCGTCGAAGTTCCAGGAGGTGCCCGCCTTCACGGCGAAGCCGAGGTTGTCCTCGCGGTAGGAGGCGAACTCGTACTTCGCCTTGCGCTCCTCGGTGTCGGTGACGTTGGAGAAGGCGACGTCCACCTTGCCGCTGTCCAGGCCGATGAAGAGGTTCTCCCAGGTGGAGTTCTTCAGCTCCGGCTTGAGGCCGAGGACGGCGGCGACGAGGCGGCCGATGTCGGCCTCGGAGCCGGTGAGCGTCTTCTGGTCGGAGCCGACGTAGCCGAGCGGCGGGGAGCCGGCGGGCAGGAAGCCGACGCCGATCTCCAGCGTGCCGCTCTTCGCCACCGACTTGGGCAGTTCGGCGCTGATCGACTTCACCTCGGAGACCTTGAGGGTGGTCTGCCGGGCGGCGCCGTTCGAGAGGGCGCCCACGGTGACGGTGCCGGCGGCGCTGTCGGTGGTGGTGGCCGCGTCGCTGTCGCCGCCGCAGGCCGCGAGCCCGCCGGCGAGGGAAGCGAGGACGGTGCCCGCGGTGAGTCCGCGCGTGAGTCTGCTGCGAAGGCTGAGCGGAGGCATGGCTGTTCCTAGGTTCGGTGTTCGGGGCGTAAGTGGGTGTGGCGGTACGGGAGTTCAGAGGACCTTGCTGAGGAAGTCGCGGGTCCGCTCGTGCTGCGGCCTGTCGAGGACCTCGTGCGGCGGGCCCTGCTCGACGATCTTTCCGCCGTCGATGAAGACGACCCGGTCGGCGACCTCGCGGGCGAAGCCGATCTCGTGGGTGACGATGATGAGGGTGGTGCCGCTGGTCGCCAGGTCCTTGATGACGGCGAGGACCTCACCGACGAGTTCGGGGTCGAGGGCGGAGGTCGGCTCGTCGAAGAGGATGACGCCGGGGCGCAGGGCGAGGGCGCGGGCGATGGCGACGCGCTGCTGCTGGCCGCCGGAGAGCTGGCGGGGATAGGCGCCGGTCTTCTCGGCGAGACCGACGCGGCCGAGCAACTCCCGTGCCAGGTCCAGGGCTTCGGGCTTGCCGAGCCTGCCGGTGGCGACCGGGGCGGCGGCCACGTTGTCGAGGACGGTCAGATGCGGGAAGAGGTTGAAGTTCTGGAAGACGAACCCGATCCGGCTGCGCTGGGCGAGGATGGCCCGCTCGCTCAACTCCTTGAGCCGACCGCCCTGTTGCTTCACGCCGATCAGTTCGCCGTTGACGCTGACGTAGCCGATCTCCGGCTTCTCCAGGTGGTTGACGACCCGCAGCAGGGTGGACTTGCCGGAGCCCGACGGGCCGAGGATCACGGTGACTTCGCCGGGTCGTACGGTCAGGTCGACGCCGTCCAGGACCCGGTGGGCGCCGTACCACTTGTGCACGTCGTGCACCTCCACGGCGGCCGGGACGATCTCCGTCAGCGGTTCGATCGTGCGGGTGGTCATAGCGCGGTCTCCCGACGGATCCGGGCCCGCAGGTCGGTCAGGCCGGTGCGGAGCTGCTGGAACGGGGTGGGCGGCAGCGAGCGGGTGGCGCCGCGGGCGTAGTGCCGTTCGACGTAGAACTGGATGACGGACACCACGCTGGTCAGGATCAGGTACCAGACGGTGACGACCAGGAGCAGCGGCACGATGTCGCCGGGGTAGGTGGAGCCCATCGTCTGCGCGGAGCCGAACAGGTCGAGCAGCGAGACGTAGAAGACCAGGGAGGTGCTCTTGATCAGGCCGATCAGCTGGTTGACGTAGTTCGGGGTGATGGAGCGCAGGGCCTGCGGGAAGACGATGCGGCGGAACTGGTACCGCTTGGGCAGGCCGAGGGCGGAGGCCGCCTCGTGCTGGCCCTGGTCGACGGAGAGGATGCCGCCGCGGACCACTTCGGCCGCGTACGCCGCCTCGTTGAGGCTGAGTCCGACGACGGCGACGGCCATGTCGGTGGCGAGCCTCGACTCGTCGAAGGAGAAGAAGGCGGGGCCGAAGGGGACGCCGATGCTGAGGGTCTTGTACAGGGCGCTGAAGTTGTAGAGGAAGATCAGCACCACGATGAGCGGGATCGACCGCAGTGCCCACACATAGGTCCAGCTCACGGCGCGCAGCACCGGGCTTCCCGAGAGCCGGGCCAGGGCCAGCAGGATGCCGCCCGTCAGGCCCAGCACGGCGCTGAGCGCGGCGACTTGGAGGGTGATGACGAGTCCGTCGAGGATCGTCGGGCGCAGGAACCAGTAGCCGAAGCGGTCCCACTGGTAGAACGAGTTGGTCGCCAGGCCGTGCACGAACTGGGCGACGACGACCAGCACGGCGAGCGTGGCGATCCAGCGGCCGGGTCGGCGCAGGGGCTGGACTCGCTGTGCTGTCAGGGTTTTTGACGGGGCGTCGGCGGGCGGCGCCACGGCCAGGGACACGGTGGTGCCTGGGGGTTCACTCATGAGGGGGCTCCGGCGGGAGTGGGAGCTCCCCGGACCGCGGCACCTGGGCGTGGCGGAAGCGACGCGCACGGCGACAGACGCACGGACCGGGGGCTGGAATGACCAACGGGAAGAGCTGGGAAACTCTTGGGCGAAGTCGTCAGCCTCGACAGCGGGCGCAGCCCGGTGCGGTACACAGTGCGCTGTTCACGCGCAGGAGATCGACGGCGCGGTCCTCGACGAGCGGGTTCGCGTACGGCAGTACGCAGCCGTGGGAGCGGCGCGTGGCCGTCCTCGAAGCTGCGTACATGTCCGTCACCGTTGCCGTTCCGGCCCCGATGGGCCTCGCGCTCATTGAAGCGGTAGTTAGTCAGATGCCTGTTCGACTGTCAACGGCGGTCCACCTGTTGGACGGTCCGGGAGGCCGCTCAGCTGCGACAGGCTCCGGTTTCGTCCGCCGCGTGGGCTGCCCAGTCCAGGATCTGGACAGCGGCGCCGGCGGCCTCCAGGCCCCGGCAGTGGGCGTGGTGGCGGCGGGCGATGCCGTCGAGGTCGAGGTGGGTGCCGAAGGCCGGGTGGGCGGCCAGGCGGCGGGCGTAGGCCCACAGGTGGGCGTGGTCGGCGATCCGCTGCACGGCGGCGGCGTCCAGGTGGTTGCGGTGCACGGTGTCGAGTTGCACCAGTGACACCCACAACTCGACGTCCGCCGCAGTGAGTTCGTCGCGGATCAGGTGCTCGCGGCCGTCCAGCCAGCGGTCCAGCGAGCCCAGTGTCTCCAGCAGCAGGCCGACCGCCTCGTCCCGCTCGGCCTGCTCGGCACCGGCCGCTCCGGCGCGCTGCGCGGCGCCCTCGATGCCGTGCGCGCACAGCCGCTCGACGGCCTCGATCTCGGACTCGGCGTCGCCCGGGTACAGCCGGGTTCCGCTCTCGCCGAAGTGCCGGGCGAGGTCGCGCGTGATGTCGGGGGCGTGGGTGCTGACGATCCGGCCGGACCAGTCGTCGCTGAGCACCGGCGCGGCGGCGGGCCCCGCGTAGCGGTGCGCGCTCGCCTCGTAGAGCGGGCGCAGCACGGAGTGTCCGCCGTTCGGACAGTCGGGTACGGCGGACAGGAACACGGCCGGACAGCTCTCGCCGAGGCCGAGCAGGCTGTGGGTGACGGCGATGCGCAGGCCGTCGGCGCAGGCGGTGGACAGGTGGAGGCGGTAGCGGCGCGGCACGGCGTAGTGCCCGCTGCGCGCGTCGCGCCCGATCCGGCCCCGGAACACGGGGGTGGACCGGGGCGAGGGGACGGCGGCGAGAGGCGTGCTGGACATGGGACTCCCCGGGTACGGGCGCGTGGACGTACGCGCGGCGGAAGCGTCGTCGTGCGGTGGACGGGGTTCAGCGCAGGGGGTTCAGTGCGCTGCAGACCCGCAGCAGATCGATGTGACGGCGGGAGGTCAGAAGAGGCGAACGGCCCACGCGGCGAGTGGTGACCGGCTCCAGCCCCATATTTCCCTACCTGTTCACTAGGATTCCCTGGTCGAGTGTCGATCCACCGCCACCCGAGGTCAAGGGGGCGTCCACGGACCGGTCATCGACAGCCCGGTCCGTGGACGCCCCGTGTCCCTACTTCGCGTACATCAGCGTCCCGAAGCCGAGTTGGTCGTAGCCGCCGCTGTCGGAGCCGTAGTCACCTCCCCCGCCCTCGGGCGCGACGAGGTCGTCGTACATGGCCGCGATGTACTTGTCGTCGAGGCCGACCCGCCGGTTGTAGTGGAAGTGGAGCATCGCCCACACGGGACGGAGCTGGCCGCGCGAGGCGGCGGAGATCACCGTCTGGGACGACCGGGCGCAGCTCTGCCCGGTGCCCCAGGTGTAGGTGGTGAAGGGCACGTCGCCGCCGCTGTTGTACTTCGCGACGTACTGGGCGGCCTTCAGGAAACGGCGGCTGTCGTACCCGTACAGGTCGTCGCCCTGGTTCCAGGCCATCTCGCAGACCGCGCCCATCTGGCCCATGCCGAGGACGGTGTGGCCCTGGTCCCGGCCCGACTCCTGCCACTGGCCCAGCGCGTAGCCGTCCGCGTCGGTGTACAGGTACGGCACGGCGTGGGCGAGGGAGCCGTTGCCCGCGCCGGACGTGAAGTACGTGACGGCCTGGTCGTACATGGCGGAGTCGTCGTTGAGGATGCCGATGGCCAGGACGGAGGCCATGGTGCACAGGTCCCAGTTGGCCCAGTAGTTGGTGATGCAGGCGTCGTTGTGGTGGGTGAGGAAGCTGTTGTTCATCGGGTAGAAGACGTTCGCCAGCAGCTCCTGGGCCGCGGCCAGGTCGAACCCCGGGTAGTCCCGCATGAGTTCGCACGCGTTGGCGAACTGCCAGCCGTAGAGGCCGGCCGCGAGGAACCGGTCGGCGTTGCCGCCGATCGAAGTGAGCGTCGTGGACCAGGCGTTGAGGATGTTCGCGGCGCACACCGCGTTGGCCTCGGTGCCGCCGACCTGCCAGCGCAGGGCGTTCTGGTAGGCGGCGGCGATGTCGTTGTAGAGGAGGCTGTAGTTCTGTCCCGTGCCGCCCCGGACGATCGTCGCCGTGGCCCGGTTCGTCCAGGTCGACTGGGAGTGGGAGTTGGCGGTCAGCCGGTTCCAGCCGGACAGCCAGGGGTCGGTTCCCGCCGCGACCCTGACCCTGGCGCGGTTGATGTCGCCGGCGTTGTGCAGCATGCCGGGGTGGGTGAACGTGGCCGGGGCCGCGTGCGCGGTCGTGGCCACCGTGCTGCCGCCGAGGGCGACGGCCGCGGTGAGCCCGCCTGCGGTCTTCAGGAGACCGCGGCGGCTCAACTCATTGCTGCGGACGTGCTCGTGGGGGGACGTGCGGCTCATTGCGGTGCATCTCCAATCCACGGAGGATCAGGTGGGCGTGATGCTCACCTCGTCGAACTCGGTGGTGCAGCGGGCCGGTTGGCTGCGCGAGCAGACCACCAGCCCGACGTGGTAGGGGGCGTCACCGAAGCCGGGGATCTCTCCGTCGGCGAGGGGGGTCCAGGTGGCGCCGTCGTCGGTGGACAGGGCCGCGCCGAAGGCGGTCCCGGCGCGCTTCAGCCGCAGCAGGGCGGGGAGGGTGACGGCGGCGCCGCCGGTGAAGGCGGAGGCACCGGCCACGGTCGTGCGGAGCATGAGCTGCGCGCTGGTCCCACCGGTCACGACGGCTCCTGCGGCCTGGTCGAACGGCGACAGCGACTTCGCCATCAGCAGCCCCACCCGGTCGGCCGTGGCACCGTCGCGGGAGACGATCCGCGCGACGATCTCGCAGTCCCCGCTGACCGGCCGCCGGACGAACTGGCCTGTCATTCCCTGGCCGTTGGCGTTGAGGTCGACGCCCGCGCCCCGCACGGTGAAGGTCCCGTCGTCGTACGACGTGCTGCCCGGCGTGGTGATCGCCACCACGCCCAGCGTCCCGACCTCGCGGTCGTCGAGCACGGTGTCACCGAGGTCGCCGTACGTCCACGGAGCGGGCGGCGCGCTGCCGACCGTGAGCACGAGGGTGCCGGTCGCGGTTCCGGAGGCGTTGGCGGCGGTGGTCGCGACGGTGAACTCGCCTGTCCGCGTGGGGGTTCCGGAGATGAGGCCGGTGCGCGGGTCGACGCGCAGCCCGGCGGGCAGCCCGTCCGCCGTGAACCGCACGGGCTCGTGCGAGGCCCGCAGCGGATACCGGAAGGGGGTGCCATGGTTGGTGAACACGCTGGGCGCGGAGGTGAGCCGAGGTGGCGACGGAGTCGGCATCACGGCCCGCACGCTTCCCGGACGCGGGCCCCGGCCGCCGGTGTTGGTCTTCGCGACCGTGTAGTGGTAGGTCGTTCCGGGCGTCCCCGTCGGGTCGGTGTACCGGACGCGGGTGCCGAAGCCGACCGGGCCGACGCCGGTGGCGAGGGTCCGGTACGGCCCGGCGGCCCGAGTCGCCCGCAGCACCGTGTACCCGGCGGAGGGGTCCGGATCGCTCCAGGCCAACTCGACGGCGTCGGCGCCCGGTTCGGCCCGTAGGCCGGTGGCCGTGCGGGCCGGGCGGGGTACGCGCCAGACCGTGCCGGACGACGAGGTCACGCCGACGTTGTCGAAGGCGCCGGTGCCGGTCCCGGCGTAGTCCTCGTCGACGCCCAGACAGGAGGTGAGGACGAGGCCCGCGTACGCGGTGCGGCCCAACGCGACCTCGGTGGAGCCGACTTCGGTCCAGTGGACGCCGTCCGGGGAGAGGGCGCCGGTGCAGCGCGCGCCCTCGCGGGTCACCCGTACCCAGTAGGGCTTCCGCAGCCGGTAGCCGTCGCCCGCGCCTTCGACGTACGGCGCCTCCAGCGGGGTCGCCGACTCGGGCAGCGTGCCGAGGTCGGAGAGCGGGAAGGCGGCGTTCACCGTGATCGCCTGCTGCTGGGAGGGCGGGACGGGTGTGCTGCCGGTCGCGGAGATCCGCGCGCCGGTCGACGGGCGTACCGTCCACACTCCGCTCCAGGTGTGCAGCGGCAGTCCCTGGACCAGCATCGAGGCGTGCGCCGCGTCCGGGTCGAGGGAGGCCCGGACGGTGACGCCGGTCCTGGAGTACTGCGAGCTGAGCGGCCACACGATCCGTGCGGTGACCGTGCCGTCGCCGCGCAGCGGGAGGTGGACGAGACGGAAGGTGTCGGCGGTGCCGCTCGCCTCCAGGACGAAGCGCTCGCCGTCGAAGGCCGCGGAGCCGGGGATCCGCACGTCCCCGATGTCACGGGTCGACCAGGGGGCGGGGAGACCGGCCGCGGCCGCCGCCCAGGCCGAACCTCCGCTCCCGCCCAGGGTGTTGGCGGCGGCGACCGTGTAGGAGTACGTCCGCCCGGCGCGCACGTTCCGGTCGGTGTACGTCGGCCGGGTGACGCCGGACGCGATCCTCTCGTAGCGGCCGTCCACGTCGGTGGCCCGCAGGACGGTGTAGGTGTCGGCCCAGGTCGACGGCAGCCAACTCACCGTCACGGAGCGGTCGTTGCTTCGCGCCGTGACACCGGCGGGCGCGGTCGGCGGGGCCGGCGCGGGGGCCGTCGCGCCAGCGTAAGCGAAGGTGCCCCAGCCCGGCAGGTCGTCGTTGCCGCCCTCGACGACGCGGGTGCCGCCGGTGCCGCGGAAGACGGCGCTCCTCGTGTACGGGGTGTCGAGGCCGCGGACACCGGCGTAATGCGCGTACGCCATCTCGTAGACGGGCGGCAGGGTGCCCCGCGAGACGGGCGAGACGGTCTGCTTGACGTACTTGCCGGTGCGGTCGAGGCCGGGGACGAAGGGGACGTCGCCGCCGAGGTTGTAGCGGGCGGCGTACTCGACGTTGGCGAGGATGCGGTTGCCGGCGAAGCCCCAGAGGTCGACGCCCTGGTTCCAGGCGACCTGCGCGGCGTCCGCCAGCAGGCCGACCGCCAGCTGTTCGTGGCCCTGGTCGCGGCCGCTCTCCTGGCCCTGGCCCGCGGCGGTGACGATGCGGTGGAGGACGCTGCCGTTGCCGGCGCCGGCCGCGGCGAAACGGAGCGCGTCGTGGAAGAGGGCGGGCTCATCGCAGAACACGCCGATGGCCAGCAGGGACTGAAGGGACGTCAGGTCCCAGTTGCCGTTGGCGTAGAGGCAGTAGCCGGACAGAGCCGGGTACCAGACGCGGAGGAAGGACTGCTCGCAGCGGGCGATGTCGGCGGCGCTCCAGCCGTCGTAGCCGGTGTGCCGGAGCAGTTCGGCGGCGTTGACGAACTTGAAGGCCTGGAGGCCCGCGCCGAGCGGTCCGTCGGCCCCGGTGACGGCGGTGAGGGAGCCGGACCAGGCGTTGAGGATGTCGCGGGCCTTGTCGGCGTGCGCGGTGTCCCCGGTCACGGACCAGACGAGGGCGTTCTGGTAGGCGGCGGCCGAGTCGGCGACGGCCTGGTTCTGGTGGTCGGCGGGGCCGCGACCCCAGGTGGTGATCTGGCCGGTGTTCTGCACGGCGTACGACGCGGCGGAGCGGGCGTGCGCGGCGAGCGCCAGATAGCCGTCGTGGGCGGGTGACCGCCGGTCGGCGACGGCAGCCTTCATACGGGCGAGGTCGGCGGCGGTGTGCAGCAGGCCGGGGTGGGTGAAGGCCGGCGCGTGGTTCTCCGCGGCCCGGGCGGTGCCGGGTGCGAAAAGTCCGCTCGCGCCCGATGCCAGGAGGAGGGCCGCGGTGCCGCCGAGGAAGCCCCGGCGGCCCGGTGCGGGGGTCGTCATGACGTCGCCGCCGCCTCGGCCTCGGCGGTGGTGAGGAACCTCAGGTTCGTCACGTGCTCGTTGGAGAACCACTGGATCTCGTCCGTGGTGGAGTACCAGGCCGGCTTCTTCATCGAGTCGGCGACGACGACCCCGTTGATGATCAGGTTCTCGAACGTGACGTTGTCGATGGCGTGTTGGGCGTCGTAGCCGAGGAGGAGCGACGGGTTGGCGCGGGTGCCGGTGTACCTGAGGTTCTTGACGTACACGTCCTGGATGCCGCGGCCGACCGAGGTGTTGTACTTCGTGTTGAACATGACCTTCAGGTAGATGACCTGGCCCCAGCGGAAGTCCTCGATCCGGACGTCCTCGATGCGGACGTTCCTGATCAGGTTGGAGTCGCCGGGGTTGAGGGCGATGCAGCCCTGGTAGTTCATCTGGGGTTCGCGGTGGTCGAGGATGTCGATGTTCTGGATGAGGAGGTTCTCGATCGTCTCGGGGGCGTCGGTGTTGCCGTGCGTGCCGACGTTGACCGGGTGGGCGACGTCCGCCCACAGGGTGCAGTTCCTGACGGTGATGTCGCGGGTGTCGCCGTAGTAGTCCCAGCGGTGGCAGTAGATGGCGACGCAGTCGTCCGAGGTGCGCAGGAAGCAGCCGTCGAAGGTGACCCCGGTCGACGAGAAGACGTCGAAGCCGTCGCCGTTGCCCTTCGAGCTGAACGCGCGTGCCCTGGTGACCCGGACGTTCTCGCACTCGCCGAACGTGCCCGCGTAGCCTGCCGGGTTGAGGATGATGACGTCCTCGATCCGGATGTTCCTGCTGCCCTCGCCGAGGACGGCGCCGCCGGGGTTGTCGCAGAGGACGCCGTGTCCGGCGAGGCCGGAGTTCTCCACGTCCTTGAAGCGGACCTGCGCGGTGAGGACGGCGCCGCCCGCGAGGTAGACGGTCCTGCCGCTGGGAACGGTGAGGACGCCGCCGGTGACGGTGTGGACGCCGGGGCCGAAGTAGAGGACGTCCGGGTCGTCGGGGGACGGGGCGTGGTGCTCGACGCGGTTGGTGAGCAGGTGCAGGGCGTCGAAGACCTCGTCGTTGATCTGGACGACGACGTCCCTGGGCTCGTCGAGGGTGAACCGCAGGGTGTCGCCGCGGAGTCGGGGCGTGATGCCCAGCGCGTCGGGTCTCACCCGGGCCTTGGTGGTGCCGCCCCTGAGGTACGTCACCTCGATCTCGGCCGAGCCGTCGAAGTCGAAGTACACCATCGACGAGTCGTGGACCTTGCCCGCACCGGTGGTGGCGTCGATCTCCTCCAGCTGCGGCCGGTAGATGTCGAGCGTCTGCCAGCTGCCGTGCGGGGCGCTGCGGACCCGCACCTGGAAGCCGGTGTTGGTCGGCATGGTCGCCGGTCGCGGGTAAGTGACCAGCCTGGGACGGGAGTCGGGTCCGCCGCCGGCCTGAGCCGCCGTGGCGGTCGGCCCGGTCAGCCCGGCGGCGACCGCCGTGGCACCGGCCGCCTGGAGGGCGGTGCGGCGGGACAGAGGTGTGGTCATGGTGCGGCTCCTTGCGACACGGGTGACGGGGGTGTTGCGGGCCGTTTGCTGCGGGCCGCTCGTCCGGACTGTCGGGCCTGTCCGGGGCCGGCCGTCGGCATCCCGGCGACGGACCCGCGCCGGGCGGCGAGGAGGATCAGCGGGCTCGGGCGTGGAGAAAGGGACGCGGGGGTTGCCCTTCGCCGGGGGCGCACCGGCACGTGGATGCATGACCGCGCTCACCTCCCGTAGAAACCGGTTGTCATGCGGTGGGGCAGAGCTTCTTCCGGCTCGGAAACGGCGTCAAGACCCTGGGCGGACTTTCGAAAAGACTGGATGACCCCGGCGGGACGGCGCTGGAAGGCCGTCGGCCAGAAACCGGTTGTTGGTCAGAGGCGGCCGGTGTCCCGGAGATCCGGTGCGCGAAGTCCCGGGAGACCGGCCGCGGTTCGGGCCGTCAGTGCAGGTCGGCGGCGTGTTCGGGGCTGTCGTCGAGGAAGCCGCCGGACTGGTGCCGCCAGAGCTTCGCGTAGGCGCCGTCCGCGGTCAACAGCTCCTGGTGCGCGCCCTGTTCGACGATCCGGCCGCGGTCGAGGACGACCAGCCGGTCCATGCCGGCGACGGTGCTCAGCCGGTGGGCGACCACGAGAGCGGTACGGCCCTCCATGAGCCGCCACAGCGCCTCCTGGACGAGGATCTCGCTCTCGGAGTCGAGGGCGCTGGTCGCCTCGTCGAGCAGCAGGATCGGCGCGTCGCGCAGGATCGCCCGGGCGAGGGCGACGCGTTGGCGCTGGCCGCCCGAGAGCTTGACGCCGCGCTCCCCCACCATCGTCTCGAAGCCGTCCGGCAGCGCGTCGGCGAACTCCGTGACGTGCGCCGCCTCGGCCGCGCGGCGGACCTCGGCCTCGGTGGCGTCGGGCCGCGCGAAGGCGATGTTCTCGCGCAGGGTGCGGTGGAACATCGCCGGGTCCTGCGGGACGTAGGCGATGAGGCTGCGCAGGTCGGCCTGGCGCAGCCTGGTGATGTCCTGGCCGCCGACGAGGATGCGGCCGGCGTCGATGTCCGTCATCCGCAGCAGCAGTCGGCTGAGGGTGGTCTTGCCGCCGCCGGAGCGGCCGACGAGGCCGATCTTCGTGCCGCTGGGCACGGTCAGGTCGAGCCCGTCAAAGAGGGTGTCGGCGCCCGCGTGGGCGAAGGTGACGTTCTCGAAGCGGACGTCAGCGGCCCGGGAGCGCAGCGGTTCGGGCGTGTCCGGGTCGAGGACGGTGGGCGGGGCCATCAACAGCTCGGTGAACTGGGCGGCTTCGGTCATCGAGCTTTCCAGGCGCCGGTAGATCTGGTTGAACTCGAACATGATCCGGGTCGCGTTCGTGTAGTACGTGAACGCGACGACGACGGCCTCGACGCCGTGTTCGCCGCCGCCGAGGGCCACCGCGAGGAGCAGGCCGAGGGCGTTGGTGAGCACGGAGAGCGGTGCGACGAGGGTGTCGATGCGCAGGTTGCCGTAGTCCCAGGAGCGGAGGGTGAGGCGCCTCGACTGGGCGACGCGGGAGCGGTGTTCGGCGGCCTCGCGTTCCTCGGCGGCGAACGCGCGGACCGTGTCCATGTTCATCAGGCTGTCGGCCACATGGCCGGACACCCGGGCGATGGCCTCCTCGCGCAGGTCGACGAGTGCCTGGCGGCGCCGGATGAGCGGCGCGACGACCAGGGCGGTGAGCGCGATCATCACCAACAGGCCCACGACGAGCAGCGGTTCGTAGCGCCACAGCACGACCGAGCCGAACAACAGCGGGACCAGGCTGCCCACGACCTGGAAGGTCAT
Source organism: Streptomyces sp. NPDC090083 (assembly GCF_044747445.1). NCBI lineage: Bacteria > Bacillati > Actinomycetota > Actinomycetes > Kitasatosporales > Streptomycetaceae > Streptomyces > Streptomyces sp. NPDC090083. The sequence goes on from NZ_JBIVED010000001.1 coordinate 13,807, forward strand.
CGTGTCGACGAACTCCTCGAAGCGGGAGGCGAAGCTCAACACCCGCTTGGTGAGCGACCCGGCGAAGTTGTCGTGGAAGAACGCGGCGTCCTTGGCGAAGAGTTCGTCCATGCCGATGACGTACAGGTGCTCGATACCGAGCGCGTCCAGCCGGTTCAGACAGTGGAGTCCCAGGCGCCAGAACATCTCGGCGAGGAGCAGGACCCCGGCGAACCCGAGGACGTACGGCAGCGCCGAGCCGACGCCGGTGCCCGCGTCGCCGGCGATGCGGCCGACGAGCTTGGCGACGATCAGCGGGGCGATGTAGTTGATGCCGATGTTGCCCAGCGCGGGCAGCAGTGTGGCGGGCGCGGTCCAGCGGCGGAGCCGGGCCAACTCCCGTCCGTAGTAACGAAGTGCGAGCAGCACCGGGCCTCGGCGCGGCCCGGCGACGCGCGATTCAGGCGATCCCATCCCCACCCCGTGATGTCGTCCGGCGCCCGGCGTGACGGCTGGCCAGGACTGGCAGTGTCCCGCGACGGACTCCGTGCGGTCCAAGCGTTTTTCCCTCGACAGCAGGGATGCGGGCGGGGATCGAGGGGCTTGCGGGGACAGGGTTCCGACGTATTCTGCGACCGTGGCGATCACTGCGGACAGCGATCCGGCGCGGCTCACCGGCGCACCGATGCGGCTTCCCGACATGCCCGTGCACGACCCGTTCGTGGTCGCCGACGAGGCGACCCGCACATACCACCTCTACACGTCCAACGACCCGTCCGTGTCGGGTGTGGAGGGCGTCGGCACGATGGTCCACCGCAGCGCCGACCTGCGCGACTGGACACGTCCGACGGTGGTGTTCCTGGCCGGGGAGCAGGCCGGCCTCTGGGCGGGCGACGGGGGGTGGGCGCCCGAAGTGCACGCGTGGCGGGGCAGGTACTACCTCTTCACCACGCTGCACGACGAGAACAGTCCGCTGCCGGTGCCGCCGACCGGCCGCTGGGGCACGCCGTTTCAGCTCGCGAACCATCGGCGGGGCACGATCACGGCCGTGTCCGATTCCCTGCTGGGTCCCTTCAAGGCGGTCGACCCCGCGCGTCCCACCCCGCCCGCACACCTCATGACGCTGGACGGCACGCTGTACGTCGACCCGTCCGGGCAGCCGTGGATGGTGTACGCGCACGAGTGGCTGCAGACCGTCGACGGCACGATGGAGGCGATCCGGCTCGCCCCGGACCTGACCGCGACGATCGGCGACCCCGTCCTCCTCTTCAAGGCCTCGGACGCGCCCTGGATCGGCGAGGAGATCCCGGCCGGCGTGCCGCACCAGCTGCCCCCGTACGTCACGGACGGACCGCAGCTGTATCCCGCCCCGGACGGTTCCCTCCTGATGCTGTGGTCGACGTACGAGAAGAACGTCCTCGGCGCGGACGGCACCCTCACCGGCGGCTATGTGCAGACCTACGCCGTCTCCGGGTCCGGTGCGCTGCGCGGGCCCTGGGCGCAGCGCCGGCCGCTGGTGCGGGAGGACAGCGGGCACGGGATGCTGTTCCGCACGTTCGAGGGACAGTTGATGATGGTCCTGCACCGGCCGTTCGAGAACGCGCGGGGGAAGCTGTACGAGATGGAGCTGACCGGTGACGAGGTGCGGGTGGTGCGGCAGCGCACCGATCTGGACGGCGGCGGCTGAGCCGTCCGCACGTCTCGTGCCGGTGGCGGACTCCGGCGGCGGGCGTCCCCGGTTCCGGGGGTTCCCGTGGATAGGGTCGGCCGGTGGACCGTAGCAGGGGGCAGCCGGGTGTCGTGGTCACGGAGGCGGCGCGCGGCGGGCTGTCGCCGCGGGCGGTGCGGTCGTTGTGGTGGGGGTCCGCCGGGCTGGTGCTCGCCGTGCTGGGCACCTCGGTGTTCGCGGCGGGCGCGGATCACGGTGGGCGGCGGGCCGTGGCGCTGGCCCTGGTCGGCGTGCAGGTCGGCGCGCTGTGGTGGCAGGTGCGTGGGACGGTCGCCGTGCTGGGCGTGACCGCGGCGGCGGGGATCGGGGTGTGGGCGCTGCTGCCCGCGGTGAGCTTGACGGGGGCGCTGCTCGCGGCGCAGGTGGTGCTGTGCGTGCTGTCGGCCACCGGGCCGCGCCGGGTGTCGGTGGGGGCGCTGGCGGCGATGTGCCTGCTGGTGCCGCTGGCGTTCGGGGCGGGCGGTGGTCCCGCCGGGGTGGCGGTCTATCTGCTGGCGGTGGTCCTCGCGTGGACCGCGGGGCAGTGGCGGCGGGCCCAACGGGAGCGGGTGGCGGCCGAGTTGGACCGGGCCGTGGCCGAGGAACGGGCGCGGATCGCGCGCGAGGTGCACGACGTGGTGGCGCACACGCTGTCCGTGATGGTCATTCAGGCGGGCGCCGCCGACGACGTGTTCGTCCGGCGGCCCGACCAGGCCCGGCAGGCGCTGCGCGCCATCGAGACCGGTGCCCGCTCGGCGCTCGGCGAACTGCGGCTCCTGCTGCGCGCGTTCGGGCCCGAGGACGTGCGGGACGACGCGGGGGCGGAGGAGCGGCGGGGGCCGGGACCCTCGCTCGCGGGCCTGGACGAGCTGGCGGACAGCGTGCGCGCGACCGGGATGGCGGTGCGCGTGCGGCGCGAGGGTGTCTTCGAGGGGCTGTCGGCGACGGTGGATCTGACGGCGTACCGGATCGTCCAGGAGGCCCTCACCAACACGCTGCGCCACGCGGTCGGCGCCGACGAGGTGAGCGTGCGCGTGACGGTCGACGGGGAGTGCGTGGAGGTCACGGTGGCCGACAACGGATGTACACCACAAGGGAGTTCGGCTTCGGTGGGCGCGGGGCGCGGTCTCGTGGGGATGCGGGAGCGGGTACGGCTGGTGGGAGGGAGCCTGCGGGCCGGTCCACTGGCCGGCGGCGGGTTCGAGGTGGCGGCGCGGCTGCCGGTGGAGGGCGCGTGACGACACTCCGGGTGGTGGTGGCCGACGACCAGGCCCTGGTCCGTACCGGATTCCGCATGATCATCGATGCCAGGGACGACCTGGAGGTGGTCGGTGAGGCCGCGGACGGCGGGGAGGCGGTGCGGCTGACCCGGGAACTGGCTCCCGACGTGGTGCTGATGGACGTCCGCATGCCCGTGCTGGACGGCATCGAGGCCACCCGGCGGATCGTGACCGGCGGGAGCAGCGCCCGGGTGCTCGTGCTGACCACCTGGGACGTCGACGCGCACGTGGTCGCCGCGCTGCGGGCCGGGGCCAGCGGGTTCCTGCTGAAGGACATGCGCCCGGGCGAACTCGTCGACGCGATCCGCGTCACCGCGCGCGGCGACGCGCTGCTGGCGCCGGCCGTGCTCGGCCGCGTCCTCGACCGGTTCCTGAGCACCGCCCCCGACCAGCCACCGCCGCCCTCCCTGCGGGACCTCTCCGGCCGTGAGCGGGAGGTGCTCACCCTGATCGGGCAGGCGCTGTCGAACACGGAGATCGCGGAGCGGCTGGGGCTGTCGGAGGCCACCGTCAAGAACCATGTCACCGCGGTGCTGCGCAAACTGGACCTGCGCGACCGCGTCCACGCGGTCGTCGCCGCCTACGACCACGGACTCGTGCGACCGCGCCACCCCTGACGCGAGGTCTCCTCCTCAGGGAGGACACCGGGCCGCGGTCCTCCCGCGCTCCCACCGGGGTGCCCTTCCCGTGGCCGATCCGGTGCCGGGGTCTGCGGCCCTACCGTCGGAATGTGATCGACGACCTGCCCGGCCTCATGTACCTGCTCGCCCACGACGACGCGTCCGAGGGCCCCTACGACCGCTCCCGCACCGGGTTCCTGGTGCGGGCCGCCGCCCTCGTCGACCTCGCGTCGCGCGGCCGGCTGGAGGAGCGCGACGGCACGGTCGCCGTGTGCGGCACGGAACCGACCGGGGACCCGGTCCTGGACGCTGTGCTGCGCGACGCCGCGGCCGGGCACGGCTGGAAGCGTCTCGTGCGCCGCCACCGCCGGCCGACCCTGACGCGGGTGGAGGACCGGCTCCTCGCCGCGGGGCTGCTCACCGCGACCGCACGCCGCACGCGCCCCGGCGGCCGGAGGCCGACCGTGGCGGACCGTGCCGCGTCGGCCGTGGTGCGCGCCCGGGTGTCCGCGGCGCTGTGCGGGGACGGCCCGGTCGCGGAGGTCCCGGCCGCCGACGCCGCGTTGCTGGCGCTGGCGGCGGCGGGCGGTGTCCGCTCGGTCGTCTCGCGTCAGGACGCCAGGACGTACCGGGCCCGTATCGACGCCTGCACGCACTCGCTGGCGGCCCTCGCACCCGGCCTGGAGAAGGCCGTACGCACCCTGCCGATGACCATGGTCGCCGCCCGCGGCGGCATGGGCGGCGGCTGACCGGCACCGGACGAGGAGAGGAAGACCATGCGCACGCACCGCGTCCTGTCCACCCTGGGCTGCGCCCTGAGCGCCGTACTGGCGACGGCCTGGACCACCACCGCGCCGACGCCGGCGCCCCGGCCCGTCACGGAGGTACGCACCGATGACGGCGTGGTGCGGGGGACCGCGCACGACGGCTACCGCACCTTCGAAGGCATCCCGTACGCGGCACCCCCGAAGGGCGCACTGCGCTGGGCGGCGCCCCGCCCCGCCGCCCCCTGGCACGGGGTGCGGGACGCGACCCGGCCCGCGCACGCCTGTCCGCAGGCGACCGGAGAGGTCCCCGGCGGCAGCACCGACGAGGACTGCCTCCATGTGAACGTCACCGCACCCGACGGCGCGGACCCCGCGCACCCCCGGCCGGTGATCGTGTGGCTGCACGGCGGCGGCTTCACCACCGGAGCGGGCGCCTCCTACGACGCCCACCGCATGGCGGTCCGGGGAGACGTCGTGGTCGTCACCGTCGACTACCGTCTCGGCGCCCTCGGTTTCCTCGCGCACGACGGTCTGCCCGGCTCCGGCACGTTCGGGCTGGCCGACCAGCAGGCCGCGCTGCGCTGGGTCCGCGCCGGGATCGGGGCCTTCGGCGGCGACGCGCACCAGGTGACACTGGCCGGTGAGTCGGCGGGCGGCTACAGCGTCTGCGCCCAGCTCGCCTCGCCCGCCGCCCGGGGGCTCTTCGACCGCGCGATCATCGAGAGCGGCCCGTGCACCGGCACCCCCGATCATCCGTTCGCCCCGTCCTCCGCACCCCTGGCCACGGCGCGCGCGGCGGGCGAGGACCTGGCGGCGAAGGCCGGCTGCGGCGGTGCCCGCGACGCCCTCGCCTGCCTTCGGCGCGTCTCCGTTCCGCGCCTGCTCGCGGCCCAGGACACCGATCAACAGCCGGCCTACGACACCCCGTTGCTGCCCGCCGACCCCGCGGCGGCGATCACCGCCGGCCGCTACCACCGCGTCCCCGTCCTGATCGGCAGCAACCACGACGAGGGCAACGGCTGGGCCGCCGGGATCATCCAGGCAGGCAACCCGGTCACCACCGAGACCTGGCCCGACGTGGTGTCCGCCTTCTTTCCCGCCCCGGGACAGGCCGAGGCGATCGTCCGCGCCTACCCGGTGCACGGCACGGACGGGGGCCCGGTGTTCGGCGCCGTCATCGGTGACGCGGACTTCGCCTGCCCGACCGCCCGCACCCGCACTCTCCTGGCGGCCCACGTACCCACCTGGCGCTACGAGTTCGCCGACGAGCACGCCCCGCCGCTCACCTCCGGCACGCCGCCGTTCCCGCTCGGCGCGCCCCACGCGAGCGAACTGCCGTACCTGTTCGACCTCGGGGGCCGTCCTCGCGACCTGACCGCGGCGCAGCACCGGCTGGCCGACACCATGATCGACTACTGGACCCGTTTCGCCAGGACAGGCAGTCCCGACGGCCCGTCGTCCCCGCGCTGGTCCCGGCGGACGGTGCAGTCCCTGGCACCGGACCGCATCGCCCCCACCCGCACGGCGGAGCCTCGCCACCACTGCGCGTTCTGGGACGCCCCCTGACGGAGCCGGGCTCGCTGGGCGCAAGGGACGCGCCGGCGCGTCAGCGCAGTCGTCGCGCCCGGAGCACCACGTCATCGGTGTGGTGGGCGCCCGCGCCGCCCTCGGGTGCCACCCGTGGCCGCTGCTCGTCCACCTCCACCGTCCAGTCGTCGTCGAGCAGGGCGGCGACCATGGCGGGCCAGACGTAGTCGGCCGGGTCGAATTCGGCGTCGTGCTCATGCCGGGTGTCCATCCCCGCGTGATGCACGAGCAGCAGCACACCGCCGGGCGCGACGGCCGCGAGCAGCGCTCGTTCGGCCGCGGCGTCGGGTGTGCGCAGCAGGGCCGGGTACTGCGCGGAGACCAGGTCGAAGGAGCCCGGGGGAAGCGCCGCCCCGGTCAGTTCGGCGTGCACCCAGCGGACGGTGACACCGGCGTCGGCCGCATGCCCCGCGGCCCGCTCCAGCGCCACGCCCGAGACCTCGATCGCGGTCACGTCCCAGCCCTCGCGCGCCAGCCAGACCGCGTCCGCGCCCTCGCCGCAGCCCACGTCGAGCACGCGTCCTGGCGTGAGCCCGGCGATCTCGGCCACGAGCGCGCCGTTGGGCCGGCCGCTCCACAGTTGCTGCCGGTCGGCGTACCGGTTGTCCCACTCCGCCCGGACCTCGGGGTCCCCGGAGTATCCGTCGGCGGGCAGGCGGGTGTCGGGCGCGAAGGATTCTGCGGTGTTGTCGGTCACGGGCCCACGGTCACCCATCGCGTGCCGGTCGGGCCACCTTTGTTGCCACTCCGGCAAAACCCTCAGGCCGCCTCGTCGCTCATCGGCGCGGGGTCGCCGGTCGGCGCGGGCATCGACAGTACGGCCTCGCCGCCGGCCACGTGGAGGACGAGGTCGGCCAGCGCGGTCAGGCGCCGGTCGTGGGTGATGAGGAACGTCGTACGGCCGGCGGTGAGGCGGCGCAGGGGGGCCATGACGCGGGCCGTCGCCGCGTCGTCGAGGCCGGTGGTGGGTTCGTCGAGGACGAGCACGGGCGCGGTGCGCAGCATGGCGCGGGCGAGGGCGATCCTGCGGCGCTGGCCGCCCGAGAGACGGTGGCCGTGCCGGCCGGCCGGGGTGTCGTAGCCCTCGGGCAGCGCGGTGACGAATCCGTGCGCGTCGGCCGCGACGGCGGCTGCGAGCACGTCGCTGTCGGCGGCGTCGGGACGGCCGTAGACGATGTTCGCGCGGATCGTGTCGTCGAAGAGCATGCTGTCCTGCGGGAGCAGGGTGATGTGGCGGCGCAGTTCGTCCACCGGGAGTTCGGCGATGTTCCGGCCGTCGAGCAGGATCCGGCCTCGGGTGGGTTCGTGGAAGCGCAGGAGGAGTTGGCCGAGGGTGGACTTCCCGGCGCCGCTGGGTCCGGTGACGGCGACCAGCAGACCCGGGGCGATGTCGAGCCGGACGTGGCGGAGTACGGGGTTCGCGGTACCGGGGTAGGAGAAGTCGACGTCCTGGAAGGTGACGGCGCCGCGCACGGGTTCGGGGAGGGGCGGGGTGCCGGGGCCGGTGACCGTGTCGGGGGTGGGAGCGGTGCGCAGGATCTCGGTCAGTCGCTCGCAGGCGGCCGTCGCGGTGGAGGCGCCGACGGCGAGTTCGCCGAGTTCCTGCAGACGCGGGTGGAAATGGCTGAGGAAGGCGGCGAAGGAGAGCAGGCCGCCCACGCTGAGGTGGTGCTCGGAGATCTGCCACGCCCCGGCGCCGATCACCGCCAACACGCTGAGCGTTTCGAGGAGTTCACCGAACGGGCCGTACCACGACGACAGCCTGGTCTGGCGCAGTCCGGCCCGCATCCAGGCGCGTCCCTCGCGGTGCACCTTGGCGCTCTCCGTCCGCTGGCGGCCGTACGCCTGCACCAGGGGCATGTTGGTGAGGGTCTCCTCCAGGAGGGAGGCGAGCCGTCCGGTGCTGTCGCGTTCCGCGCGGCCGGCGGTGCGCATCAGGGTGCCGAAGACCCGGGCGCCGGCCCAGATCACGGGGGCCGCGGCGAGTGTGATGAGGGCCAGTTGCCAGCTGGTCCGGAAGGCGGCGACGGCGAAGACGAGGGCGCCCGCCGCGGAGGTGATCAGGTCCACGGGGGCGGAGGCGACCAGTGTCTCCACGATCTCGACGTCCCCGGTGAGGCGGGTGACCAGGTCGCCGGTGCCGTAGCGGTCGAGGGTGCCGGGCGGAAGGTGCTGAAGGTGCTGGAAGACGTGGTCGCGCAGGCCCAGGAGGAAGTGCTCGCTGGTCCAGCCGGACAGGTAGCTGCCCGCGGCGGAGGCCACGGCGCCCGCCGCGGCCAGGCCGAGCCACAGGGTGGCCGGGGTCCAGAAGGCGGCGAGGTCGCCGGGGGCGAGGACGTCGTCGGTGAGGTGGCCCGCGACACCGATCGCGACGGCGTCCGCGGCGGCCGAGACGACGAGGAGCGCGGCCGAGGCGAGGACGGCGGCGCGGTTGCCGCGGACCAGGGGCCAGAAGGTGCGGAAGGCGGCGAGGGGAGACATGCGGGCATGGCGCATGCGGGAGGGTCCGCGCTCCCCCGGGGCGGTCCGCTTCCCGAGCGTGCCGGGGTCCGCGCCGGCGGTGCGGGCGGACCCCGGCACCGCTGTCACTTGCCGTGCTTCTTGTGCTTGCGGTGGTGCTTTCCGCCGTGGTGGTGCTTGTGGTGCGCTTCCTTGGCGCATTCCTTCTTCTTGGCCTTCTTGGCCAGGGTGATCTTCGCGAAGGACATGGCGTTTCCCTTTCTCGAAGTGGGCAACTGTGAATACGGGGAAGGGAGTTGCCGATTTCAAGAGGGGAGGTGAGGATTGAATGACGTTCCCTTACCGAATCCCTAACCGGTGGCCTCGCCGCCGATGAGCACCGCGCCGTGGAACTGGTCCGGCGGTACGGCCGACATCGTGTCGAGGGATGCGTCGGAGACGGGCAGCAGGTGGGCGTCGACCCATGTGTCCCCCGTCGCCGTACCGGCCCACGGGTCCTCGATGACGACGGCGCCGGGCACGGTGCCGTGGCAGAGCACCCAGTGCGGTACCTCGAAGCCCTGCATCCCGGCGAGCGAGATCAGCAGGAGCACCCGCTCCCGCCGCTCGACCGCGTTCCGGATCCCGGCCGAGGACAAGGGCTGTTGAACGATCGGCACGCCGACCCGTGCCGCGTCCGCGCGGGACATGCCCTGGAGGTGGGCACGCCACTCCTGCTCGGTCTCCGGGAAGTGGTCGAGCAGGACGGGCCGGTCCACGTCGAGGTGGACCGCCACGGAGGACGACGGCCACGCCCGGCGCACGGCGACGCCCAGTCCGACGGGTTCGCACGAGGGGAAGTTCGTCGCGTCCCGCCACAGCGTCAGCTCCGCCCGCCGGTCGAGCGACCGGGACGGCAGCAGGCCCGCGTGCGCCTGCGCGACCAGCGCGGTCACGGCACCGCAGGAGAAGTGCGTGGACTGCCGGTAGTACGGCGGCTCGGTCACCTCCGCGCCCGCGCTCAGCCAGCGCACGTAGCCGGACGCGGGCCCCGGCTCGTCCTGCGTGCCGCCCGCGAGCGGGGGACGCAGGGCGGTGAAACCGGCGGCGGCGGCATCCTCGGGACGTGCCGTCCAGCCTTCCCATTTGACCTGGGCGAGGCCCCGGTCGCGTGCGTGGTCCACGACGGCCGCGACGGCCGCAGGTACGTCTCCGACGGCGTCGACGATCTTCAGGTAGGCGGTGTGCGGGCGGGCCGTGACCAGCGCGGCACCGGTCCAGTCCGCGCTGTCGCCCGTGACCGCCACGATGCGGGCGCCGTGGCCCGAGCGGTCGACCGACTGCCAGCGCTCCAGCACCTCGTGGCGCCCGAGCCGCCGCAACGGGCCGGGCAGGGCACCGGGTTCGAACGGCACGACCGTGCGCTCGGCGGGCGCTTCCTGCTGGGACGACGGCATTCCGGTGCTCCTGGCGGATCGGTGCGAGGCCCGACGACGGGCGGCTGAGGGGCGGGGGGACGGCGGACGGGCTGGGTGCGCGCCCCCGTTGTCATGCTCGGGATCTCCGCAGCACCCAGATGAAGTACGGGCCGCCGACCAGGGCGATCATGAGGCCCGCCGGCACCTGGGCCGGTGCCACGACCGTGCGCCCGAGGGTGTCGGCCACACACACCAGGACGCCCCCGAGCAGCATCGCGACCGGGATCGAGCGCCCGTGCCGTGCGCCCACCAGCGACCGGGCGAGGTGCGGCGCGACCAGCCCGACGAAACCGACGACGCCGACGGCGACCACGCTGAGCGCGGCGAGGACGGCGGCGACGGCCAGGGCCGCGAAGCGGGTGCGCTCCACCCTGACACCGACGATGCGCGGGGTGTCCTCGTCCACGGCGAGCAGATCGAGTCTGCCGCGCATCGCGATCAGCACCGGGAGCGCGAGCACGAGGGCCACGGCCACGGGTACGACGTCGGGGAACTCGCGGCCGTACGTCGTACCGGAGAGCCAGGTGAAGAGCTGGGGTGTGTTGTACGGGTCGGCGCGCAGCAGGAGGAACGTGGTGACGGAGCTGATGCCGTACCCGCAGCCGATGCCGATCAGCACGAACCGGTCGGGCAGGAAGCCGCCGCGCCAGGACAGCAGGGTGATCAGCGCGAAGGTGGCGAGGCCCGCCGCGACGGCGACCGCGATGAGCACGGGCCGTCCGCCGGGCATGCCGGAGGTGACGACGGCCGCCGCGCCCAGTCCGGCGCCCGCCGTGATGCCGAGCACGCCCGGTTCGGCCAGCGGGTTGCGGACCGCGCCCTGCACGACGCATCCGGCCAGTCCGAGCGCCGCGCCGGCCAGCACCGCGGCGGTCACCCGGGGGACGCGGTCGTCCAGGGCCTGGCCGATCAGGTCCGGGGCGGCACCGCGCAGCCAGAGGCCGATGTCGCCGGTCCGCAGCCAGATGCTGCCCGCGAGTGCGCCCACGAGGACCGCGACGAGGAGCAGCGCGACCGCGCCGGCCACGACGAGGAGGAATCCCCGGCGCGAGCGTACGGCGACGCGTACGTGCGGCGGCTGCCGGAGTTCGCCGGTGTCGCGCAGGCGGAGCGCGAGGACCACGATCACGACGGAGCCGAGCAGCGCGGTCGGTACCCCGGTGGGGATGGAGGCCGCGCCGTTCGCCCCCTGGATCGCGCGCAGGGTCGCGTCCGCGAGGAGGATGAGCAGCGCGCCGAGCAGTCCGGCCGCCGGGACGAGCAGGAGATGCCGGCGCAGTGCCCGGGCCCGTCCGGCGATCAGACGGGCCAGGACGGGGGCGCCGAGGCCGACGAAGGAGATCGGGCCCGCGAGGGTGACCGCCGTGGCGGTCAGGACCACCGCGCAGATCACGGCGGTCACGCGGGTCGTCCGGATCGGTACGCCGAGGGTGGCCGCGGTGTCGTCGCCGAGGTTCATCACGTCGAGCCGCCGGGACAGGGCCAGCGCGACGCACAGCACCACGGCCATGACGGGGAAGGCGCGCAGCGACGCGTCGATGTTCATCTGCGCGAGGGAACCGCTCCCCCAGGCGAAGAGGCCGACCGTGTTCTGCTTGAACAGGATGAGGAGCATCCCGCTGACCGCGTCCAGTGCCATCGCCATCGCCGATCCGGCGAGGATGAGACGGGTGCCCGCGGTGCCGGCGGCCCGTCCCGCGAGGAGCAGCACGAGACCCGCCGCGACGAGGCCGCCCGCGAAGGCGACGGCGCCCGACGCCCACAGCGGGACGGAGATGCCGAAGGCCGCGACGAGCGTGAGCGTGACGTAGGACCCGGAGGTGACCGCGAGGGTGTCGGGCGAGGCGAGCGCGTTGTGCGTGACGGACTGGAGCAGTGTGCCGGCCGAGCCGAGGGCGAAGCCCACGGCCACGCCCGCGAGCAGGCGCGGGAGGCGCGAGCCGGTGAGGATCTCACCGACCGGCGCCCCGCCACTGGTCTGCCGTTCCCCGGTGACGTAGCGCACCAGGTCGCCGACGCCGACGCCCGACGTCCCCTGCGTCAGGTGCCACATGCCCACCAGGACGGTCAGGAGGAGCAGCGCGGCGAGGACGGCCGCCCCGGTGAGGCCGCCGCCGCGCGGCGACGCTTCGCCCGGCGGCGCCTCCACCGGCTCCCGTGTCACCGGTTCCCGTGTCGTCGTGCTCACTTGTCGAGTACGTCGACGTACGCGTCGATGGCCTGCTCGCAGGAGAGCGGGCCGCCCGCGCCCCACACCCCGGCCGGGAACGCGTGCGCGCGTCCCTCCTTCACGGCGGGCATGCTCTTCCAGAGCGGGTTCTTCCTCAGGGCGGCGACGTACCCGTCGGCGCTCTCGTCGGCGGAGTAGAAGAGGTTGGCGTCGCCCACCGAGGTGAGTCCCTCGACGTCGGTCTGCGCGAGGCCGTAGGAGGGGTCGACACCGCCGTCGCCGTGGGCCTTGTTGATGTTGTCGGTCCAGGCGGGGGTCATGCCGAGTTCCTCACCTATCTGGGTGAAGAGGGCGCCCTTGCTGTAGGGGCGGACGACGAGGTTGCCGCTCTCCAGCCAGCCGTCGAAGAACAGGAACTTCTTCGTCGGCAGGTCGGCGTCGGCGACCTTCTGCTCGGCCGTCGCGAGGTGCTCGTCGAACTGCTTGAGCACCTGGTCGGCGCGCTCGGTGCGACCGGTCGCCTTGGCGATCATGCTGAACACGTTCTTCATGTTCCCGAGCGGGTCCTTGGGGTCGGCGCCCTTCGTGGCCATCACGGGAACGCCCCGCTTCGCCAGCTTCACGAGGGTCTCGTCGTTCGCCTTGAACGCCTCGACGACGATGAGGTCGGGCTTCGTGGCGTAGAGGCTGTCGAGGTCGGGCTCCCCGCGGGTACCGATGTCGGTCACGCCGCTGGGCAGCTTCTCGGCGCTGACGTAGGTGCCGTATCCCTTCTTGTCGGAGACGGCGGTGGGGGTGACGCACAGCGTCAGCGCGTCCTCGACCTGCTGCCACTCCAGGACGGCGATGCGCTTCGCGGGCTTGGCGAGCGTCACCTTCCGGCCGACGCCGTCGGTGAAGGAGACGGGCTTCGTGGAGGTGGTCGTGGTGTCGTCGGCACAGCTCTTCGACGCGGGCGAGGCACTGGCGCTGGTGCCCGCCTCGACCTTGTCGACGTCGGTCGTGCCGCAGGCCGATACCGAGAGGACGAAGAGCCCCACGGAGGCCGAAGCCGCCAGACGGTGGGCACGGTTCATGAACAAGCCTCTTTCCTGATGTCCCGCGGTGTCCCTGCGGGTGTTCCTACGAGTGGGCGCGGCGGCGGAGACGCCGGTTCAGACGGGGTGCCGGCCGATCGGGTCGATGCGGAGCCGGCCGGTGCGCGGGTCGACGCCGACCTCGACACCGATGTCGTAGACCTCACGGATGTGCTCGGCGGTGAGCACCTCGGCGGGTGTGCCCGTCGCGTGCACGCGGCCCGCGTGCATGAGGACGAGCGTGTCCGCGACGCGGGACGCCTGGTCGAGGTCGTGGAGCACGATCCCGACCGCGATGCCGTGGTCCTCGACGAGATCGCGCACCAGGTCGAGCGTCTCGACCTGGTAGCGCAGGTCCAGGTGGTTGGTCGGTTCGTCCAGCAGGACGACGCCGGTGTCCTGGGCGAGACAGGCGGCGAGCCAGACCCGCTGCATCTCGCCGCCGGACAGTTCTCCGACCGGCCGGTCGGCCATGTCCCGTACGCCGGTGACGCCCATGGCCCGGTCCACGGCGGCACGGTCCTCGGCGCTCGGCCCGGCGAAGCCGCGGCGGTACGGGTGGCGGCCGAACGCGACGACCTCCGTGACCGTCAGGCCCTGGGGCGCGGGCCGCGACTGGGAGAACAGCGTGACCTCGCGGGCGAACTGACGGGCGCTGAGCAGCGCCGCGTCGCGCACGCCCGGCCCGTCGGTGGCAACGCCGGGCCGGGCGTCGGCTCCGTCACCGGTCGCGCGTCCGAGGGTGATCCGGCCGTCGTCGATCCTGTGCAGCCTGGAGAGCGCGCGCAGGAGCGTGGACTTACCGCTGCCGTTCGGCCCCACCAGGGCGGTCGCGCGGCCGGGTTCCAGGGCGATGGAGACGCCGTGGACGACCGTCGTGCCGGCGTACCGCAGCACGAGGTCGTGCCCGTCGAGGGCGGCGACCGGCGTGGCGGGGTCGGCGGCGGCGCGGCCGGCGGGCCGGAAGAGGCTGGTGAACATCGATGGATCCGGACGGTCGGAGGAGCAAGGACTACGGCACCCTCGACCGGCGGGCACGACAAGCACCGCCCGCCGTCCGCATTCGAACTAAGGGTTACCTAACTCCGCGCAGCTTATGTTTTGCCCGCCCTGTCGACAATCAGGAGTTGTGGACAGGCGATACGGGATTCCGGACACTCCCGGGGACGGAGTCGCCCGTGCCGAAGAACGCGCCCGGTGTGGTGCCCATGACCCGCCGGAAGGCGACGATGAAGGAACTGGGCTGTGCGTAGCCGAGCGTCTCGGCGACCGTCATCACGTCGAAGCCCTCGGACAGCAGCACCAGCGCCCGGTGGACCCGCAGCATCTGCCGCCACTGCGCGAAGGACAGGCCCGTCGCGGTGCGGAACGCGCGGGTGACGGTGCGCTCGCTCATGCCGAGCCAGCGCGCCCACTCCTCCAGTGAACGGGTGTCCGCGGGATCGTCGAGCAGCGCCTCGGCGATGGCGTCGATACGGGCGTCGCCGGGCAGGTGCAGGGCGAACTGCCGCTCCGCGGGCCGGATCACGTCGAACACGACCGACTCCGCCCGCGTCCTGGCCGCCGCGTCGAGATCCGTGCGGTACAGGTGGGTCAGCAACGACTCCAGCAACGGTGTGATCGCGATGGCCGTCGGTTCACCGGACGCGAACGCGAACGACGTCGGCTCGGGGGCGAAGAAGGCGTGATGGAACTCCGCGCCCGCCGTGGCCCGCCCGCCGTGCACCACTCCGGCGGGCATCCACAGCCCCTGCCCCGTGAACACGGTGAAGACCCGGTCCTCCACCCGGGAGGTCAGCGTCCCGCCACGCACCCAGACCAGTTCGTGCAGGGCATGCGCGTGCGGCGCCCACTCGGTGGGGACGGGGGGTACGTGGAACCCGGCCGCGATGGCGAACGGCTCCACCGTCACCTCCGGGAAGGCGTCGGACTGGTGCACCACGGTGCCCGCCTCGCGCCGCCACGTCCCGACGCTCGCTTCACCACGGGACGACCGGACCATGGGGGCGAGTCTATCGAGCCTCCGCCAGGCGCAGACGCGGCGCCGGCGGCAGGGGCGCGGGCGGTCCCGACTCCGGCGTGGAGCGGAACGCCTGGATCACGTAGGCGGCGTAGCGGCGGGAGGCGGTGAGGCGGGCGGCGCGGGGTGTGTGCTGAAGGCCCTGGTGGGCCGTGAGCATGAGGATCAGGTCGTCGACGACGAAGTCGGGGCGGAGGTGGCCGGTCCGCTGGGTGCGGCGGGCCAGTTCGGCGACCGCGTGCACGGTCCGGTCCCGGTCGGCGGCGAAGTCCATGGTCTCGGGGTAGGCCGTCATGAAGGCGTCGGCGAAACCCCGGCTGTGCGCGTGGAGTTCGCAGATGCGCTCGATCAGGCTCCGGAATCCGTGCCACGGGTCCGGGTCCGCGAGGGCGTCACGGACGGCGCCGTGGCAGGCCCGCCGCTGTGCGGCGAAGGTCTCGACGATCAGAGCGCGCTTGGTCGGGAAGTGCCGGTACAGCGTGGCGGGGCCCACGTCCGCCTGCCGGGCGACCTCGCGCATGGGCGCGCTCAGGCCCTCCTCGCCGAAGACCGCGCGGGCGGCGTCCAGGATGCGGGCCCGGTTGTCGCGGGCGTCGGAGCGCCCGGGGTGAGGCAATCGCTCGGTCATGGCGTCTCACTTTAGCCAACCGGACGGGGGCGTCCGTTACGGTCCGATCACGGCGGCACGGTCCCGTGTCCCGGTGTCCCGCCGGGGACGCCGTGCCGCGACCGGACGTGAGGAGCAGCGATGAAAGCCGTGGTGATCAGGCGGTTCGGAGACCCCGACGGTCTGGAGGTCGTCGACCTGCCCAGGCCCGAACCGGGTCCCGGGCAGGTGCGGATCGCCACGGAGGCGATCGGGGTGGGCGGCGTGGACGCCGTGATCCGCCGGGGCACGCTCGCCGCGTACGGCTTCCGGGAGGGCCATCTGCTGGGCAGTGAGGTGGCGGGCACCGTCGAGGCGGTGGGAGAGGGCGTGGACGCCTCGTGGACGGGGCGCCGGGTGTGGGCGTTCACCGGTCTGTCCGGCGGGTACGCCGAGGAGGCCGTCGCGTCGGTCGACGACATCCTTCCGCTGCCCGACGGCCTGACCGGCGCGGACGCGGTGGCGCTCGGCGGCTCCGGCGTGGTCGCCCACTTCGCCCTGGCCCGCGCGCACTTCGCGCCCGGCGAGACGGTGCTCGTCCGCGGCGCGGCGGGCAGCATCGGGATCACGGCGGTGCAGCTCGCGGCCCGGGGCGAGGCGGGCGCGGTGGCGGTCACCACCTCCTCGGCCGAACGCGGCGCGCGGCTGCGGGACTTGGGCGCGACCCATGTCCTGGACCGCTCCGGCGAGGACGGCACGGGCGGTACAGGTGGCACGGGCGGCTCGGGGGCGCCATCGGGCTTCGACGTGGTGATCGATGTCGTAGGAGGCCCTCAACTCCCCCTCTTCCTGGAGAAGTTGAACCCGAACGGACGGTACGTGGCGGTCGGCGTCGTCGGCGGACAGCCGCCGGCGGACTTCGGCATGCGGCTCATGGACGCCTTCCGCAGGTCGCTGTCGTTCGCCACCTTCAGCTCCGACACCGTGCCCGGCGCGGACCGGCAGGCCGTGCGATCGGCCCAGTTCAGCGCGGCCGCCCAGGGCAGCCTGCGCACGGTCGTGCACGAGGTGCTGCCGCTGGACGAGGCGGCGTCGGCCCACCGCGCGATGGACGCGGGCAGCGTGTTCGGCAGGATCGTCCTGACGCCCGACGGCCGGGTCGAGCGGCATCGCGCTGCCGCAGGCGGCTGACACCGCCGTCAGCCCGGACGACCGGATGACTGGATGGCCGGATGGCCGGATGACCGCAGGTCACATGGCCGGATCCGCAGTGGTCGCACCCGTCGCAACCCGCCGCAGATTTTGGCGCGTTCATGGCGAACAGGAGGGTGGGCCGACGCCTGATACTGCGGTCTGGACCTGCCGAACATGTCATCGGCATACGACAGCGGTGCGGCGGCGCCTGCCGTCGCGCCCTGAGACCTGAGGAGACTCCCGATGAGGGGTTTACGGATGACCGGACGTCTGAGATCGTCGGCGCGCGCACTCGTGGCCGCCGCGATCATGGTCGCCGGTCTCTCCAGCACAGCCGCCTACGCGTCGGAGGCGGCCCCGCTCAGCGCCGCCCCGCAGCTCGGCATCCAGTTCAACGCCGACGGTGACCCGGGCCAGTGCGGCGGCCAGACCGGGGAGCAGTGGGCCCCCTCGCCCGACTGGACACAGGCCATCCGCTTCGACACCGACGACCGCGGCGGCGGCTGCCAACTGGCGTTCGGCGTCTACGACCCCGACAGCACCCTCACCGGCTCCAGCATCAGCTACTCGCTCCAGCCCAGCGCCGGCGGCGACGCCGGTCAGTGCGGGAGCTACCAGGACACCTACGCGGCGCCGATCCTGCCGATCCCGGTGTTCGGACAGGCCGTCAGGCTCGACACCGACGGCCGCCCGGGCTGGTGCAACCTCACCTTCACCGTGACCGGCAGGATCGTCCTCGACGTCCAGTTCTACCCGGACGGCGACGCGGGCCAGTGCCCCGACGCCCTGCCCGCCGGTCAGTACCGGTCGGCCTTCGTCGGCACCCCGGTCACCGTCAAGATCGACGCCGACGGCCGCTCCGGCGGCTGCCAGTTCCTGCTGCGCCTACGGCACTTCTGAGCAACCCGGACCGCACACGATCCCCAGAAATGATCAGGGCCGCTTCCGGATACCTCCGGAAGCGGCCCTGATCGGCGACTTCGAAAAGTCGGGACGACAGGATTTGAACCTGCGACCCCTTGACCCCCAGTCAAGTGCGCTACCAAGCTGCGCCACGTCCCGCTCGCGCCGCACCCGGTCGGTCGGGTGAACGCGCAGGTGAACCCTACCGCATACGGCGGGTCACTTCGGCGGGGTCGGGGTGTCGTGGGTGCGGTACATCGCCTGGATGTCCAACTCCAGCTGGACGGTGGGGCCGACGACGGCGATGCCCCGGGCCAGCATGCTTCGCCAGTTCAACGTGTAGTCCTCGCGGTGGAGTTCGGCCGTGGCGAGGGCCGCGCAGCGGAGTTCCTCGGCGTAGCCGCCGTTGACCGTGCCGAGGTACGTGGTGTCCAGGTTCACCGAGCGGCTCACGCCGTGCATCGTCAGGGAACCCTGGAGGTTCCACTTGCTGCCGCCCCGGTAGGCGAACCGCGTGCTGGCGAAGTCGATGTACGGGTACCGCTCCACGTCGAGGAAGTCGCCCGAGCGCAGATGGTCGTCCCGCGTGGTGTTGCCGGTGGTGATGCTGGACGCGTCGATGCGGACCTGGACCCGGGACTCGGCGACGTCCTGGGCGATCTGGATGCCGCCCTGGAACCGCTCGAACCGGCCGTGCACATGGGCCATGCCGACATGCTTGGCGATGAAGCGGATCGCGGTGTGCGGCGGGTCGAAGAGCCAGGTGCCGGGCGGCGGGAGTTCCTGGGCGCGGGCGGGCTGGAGCCAGACGCGTTCCACGGGTTCGGCGGTCCCGGCGACGACCTCGACCGTCTCCTGGTGCGGCTGGAGTCCCTGGGCGGAGACGAGGAGGCTGTAGCGGCCGGGCGGCAGGGCCGCGAGGAAGAAGCCGTACGGGTCGGTCGTACCGGAGGCGGCGACGCGGTGCGAGTCCAGGGCCGTCACCGTCACGTCGGCGGCGGCCATGGGCGCGCCCGTCGGGTCGACGATCTCCCGGCCGAGGCCGCCCGCGCCGGGCGGGAGGGGGAGCGAGAGGCCCGCGGCCGGGGCGGTGGCGGCCTGGCGCCGGCGCCTGAGCAGTGCGAGGGCCATGGTGATCACCTTTCTTCACAGCAGTCGTACTCTGCTGATCCTGAAGGCTTCGCACGCGCAACGGGTGTCTCAAATCGAGACACCCGTTACGCCCGTTACGCGCCGCGTGACGTCTCGTAGCGGCGGACGATCGGCTCCAGGTAGTCGGCGTGCGGGCCCGCCAGGAGCGGGAGTTGGGCGGTCGAGTCGACCAGGGCCATGTCGTCGAGCTCCGGTTCGCGCCCGTGGGCCCGCTCGTCCGCCGTCATCGCCCCGAACCGCTCGCGCAGCCGTGCCTCCGGGAGGGACGGGGCGCGGAAGAGGACGCCGATGCTGCCGTTCCTGGTGCGGGTGACGTTCCAGAGGGTGAGGTCGCCGGGCGGGGTGTCGATGCCCGTCTCCTCGATCAACTCCCGTGCCGCGTGGCGGTACAGGGCGTTCATGTCGAGCGGCGCGTCGCCCTCGGGAGGTTCGAGGGAGCCGCCCGGCAGCTGCCAACGGCCCGGTGCCGCGGTGGCCTTGGACATCCGGCCCACCAACAGGCGTCCGTCGTCGGCCGGTTGGAGGACGGAGACGAAGAACGACGGCAGCCACGAGGTCGAGAACGGGACGCGGCGCAGGGCGAAGTGCCGGTAGGTCGTCCTGACCCAGGAGACGGTGACTCCGTCCGGCCCGTCCGGCCGTGCGCCCGCGCACACCAGGACCGGGCCGTCGAAGAAGTTCGGGTTGGCCCGTACCTTCGCCTCCCACAGCCGGTCCATCGACCGCCGCTCCTCGGGGGTGAGCCGGGGAGCGGCGGTCTCGACGAGCCGGAGCCGGTGGACGTCCAGGAGTTCGGCGCGGGAGCCCCGCGCGCTCTCTTCGATCATCGGTTCATGCTGGCACACCGGCCGGGTCAGTTCAGGGCGCCGGGTGCCATCACCGACGCCTCCTCCTCCGCCTTCAGGAGCGCCGTCCCGGAGCCCCCGATCTTCTGTCCGCCGCTACGGCCGGACCGGCGCGCCGGCACCATGAGGGCGGCCAGCGCGGCGCCGAGGAGCAGCACCGCGAGCAGCGTGAACCCGTGGGTGTAGCCGGAGGCGTAGGGCAGGCCCGAGGGCTGGAGGCGGCCGGTGACCAGGACGCTGGTCACGGCGGCGCCGATCGAGCCGCCGATGGTGCGGATGTTGGCGTTCATGCCGGTCGCGGCGCCGGTCTGCTCGGGCGGGACGCTGCCGACGATGAGGTTGGCCATGGAGGCGAAGGCGAGTCCGATGCCGAGGCCGAAGATGCCGGCCACCAGGGCGATCTGCCACTGCTGGTCGTGCCAGAGGGCGAGGATCGCGCAGGCGACCGCGCCGAGGGCGGCACCGGTGGTGAGCAGGGCCTTGGCGCCCACGATCGGTTCGAGACGGCCGCTGAGCACGCCCGAGACGAACATGGCGAGCAGCATCGGGAGCATCAGCAGGCCGGACGCGGTGACGCTGGCGCCGAAGCCGTATCCGGCGGACGACGGGGTCTGGACGAAGCCCGGCAGGAAGGACCAGATCGCGTACATGCCCGCGCCGAAGAGCAGGGCGGCGGTGTTGGTGGTCCACACGGACGGCAGGCGCATCACCCTGAGGTCGATGAGCGGGCTGTCGGAGCGGGCCTCGGACAGCAGCCAGGCCGCGAAGAGCACGACGGCCGCGGCGAACAGGCCGACGACCCGCACGGAGCCCCAGCCCCAGGTCCCGGCCTGGCTGAGCGGCAGCAGCAGGGCGACCAGCCAGCTCGAAAGGAGCACGGCGCCGAGCCAGTTGACGCGTCCGTCGGCCCGGCTGGGCGACTCGGGGACGTAGCGCACGGCGATGAGGGTGGTGACGGCGACGATGGCGACGGGGAACCAGAACAGCCAGCGGTAGTCGAGCGCGGACACGATGGGTCCGGCGGCCACCATGCCGACGCCACCGCCCGCGGCGATCACGGCGGACAGGTTGCTGATGCTGCCCGGGACGCGGGACGCGTCGAACTCGTCGCGGATGATGCCGAAGGACAGCGGGAACAGCGCGCCGCCGATGCCCTGGACGACCCGGGCGACGATCAGGACGCCGATGTCGGGCGCGAGCGCGGCGACCAGACAGCCGGCGAGCACGGCCAGGAGGACGGCGACGAGCGTGCGCTTCTTGCCGACGAGGTCGCCGACGCGGCCGAGTATGGGGGTGAAGACGGAGGCGGACAGCAGGTAGGCCGTCATGACCCAGGTCGCGGTGGACTGGGAGGTGTGCAGCGCGTGCTGGACGGTCGGCAGGGCCGGCGCGATCAGCGACTGCAGCATGGAGAACACGCCCGCACCGGTCGCGAGGACCGCGAAGGTGAGGCGGGAGGACTTGCGGGGCATCGAGAGCCTCTCCGGAACAAGCGAACGGGGGTGCGCCCGCGCACGGTGATACGGCGGAACGCGCCCACACTGCTAAAGTGGAGGTACCCCTCCACCATAGCGGAGGCATACCTCCGGTTCAACCGAGCCCGCCCCTGGGAGGCACCCGTGACGGCCCCACCGTTCCCCGTCAGCGAGATCGTCGCGGCCCAGAGACCGCACCGCAAGGACGCCGCCCGCAACTACGACGCCCTGCTGACGGCCGCCCGCGAGGCCTTCGCGGAGCACGGCGCGGAGGCCTCGCTGGAGGACATCGCGCGGCGCGCGGGCGTCGGCATCGGCACGCTCTACCGCAACTTCCCGACCCGCCGGGCCCTCTTCGAGAGCGTCTACGCGAGCGAGGTGAACGCGCTCTGCCAGTTCGCCCTCGACGTCGCCGACCGGGAGCCGTGGGAGGCGCTGACCGCGTGGCTCAACCGGTTCGCGGGCTACGTGACGACGAAGCAGGCGGTGCGGCAGGCGCTGGAGAACGACTCGGAGATCTTCGAGACCTGCCGTGAGTCGATGTTCTCCGCGGGCGGCCCGCTGTTCGAGCGCGCGCAGAAGGCGGGCGTGGCCCGCACGGACATGGACTTCGGCGATCTGCTGCGCATGGCCGCCGGGATCACCGGCACGACGTTCGTGGACGACGCCCAGCGCGACCGCGTGCTGGCGATCGCACTGGACGGCGTCCGCACGAACCGCTGACGGAGCGGCTAGGCGGGAGGCGTGCCCTCGTACGCCGCGCGCAGCAGCGCGAGCGCCCCCTCCTCGGTGACGGGCCGGGGGTTCGCGTACTCCTGGCTCACCGCCTGTGTCGCCGCCGTCGCCAAGTCGCCCTCCTTCAGGCCGAGTTCGGCGAGCGAGCGCGGTGCGTCGAGCCGGCGGCCCAGGTCCCACAGGGCGCGCGGCGCGTCCCCGGCGTCCAGTGCGCGGGCCACGGCCGCGGCGGCGTCCGGCGCGGCGGGCGCGTTGTAGGCCAGCGCGTACGGCAGCACCACCGTGTGCGTCTCCGCGTGCGGCAGGCCGAAGGTGCCGCCGAGGACATGGCACAGCTTGTGGTGCAGGCCCATCGTCGTACCGCCGAGACAGGAGCCGCTCAGCCAGGCCCCGTACAGGGCGCGGCTCCGGGCCTCCGACGACGCCGGTTCGACGGCCAGTCGGGGCAGCGCACCGGCCATCGCCCGTACGCCCTCCTCCGCCATCAGCGCGATCAGCGGCGAGGTGTCCGGGGCGTAGAGGGCCTCCACGGAGTGCGCGATCGCGTTGATCCCGCTGGTCACCGTGAGCGGGACGGGGAGTTCCAGGGTGAGTTCGGGGTCGTAGACGACGCTGCGGGGCAGGACGGCGGGGTCGCGGCCGGTGCGTTTGACGCCGTTCTCGGTGAGGCCCCAGACCGGGGTCATCTCGGAGCCCGCGTAGGTGGAGGGCACGGCGATCAGCGGGAGGCCGGTGCGCAGCGCGATCGCCTTGCCGAGGCCGACCGCCGAGCCGCCGCCGACCGCGACACAGCCGTCGGCGCCGAGCGTGCGCGCCCGTTCCACCGCGCGGTCCGCCACGTCGACCGGTACGTGCATCCTCGCCTCCGCGTGCACCCCGGCGCACGCCTCGCCCAGCGCGTCGGCGACCGCCCGTGCGGTGTCGGCGCCCCGGGCACCGGAGAGCACCAGCACCCGGCGCAGACCGAGCCGTTCGGCCTCCGCGGGGGTCGCGGTGAGCGCGGCGCCGGGCCGGAACACGACCCGCATGGGCTGGGCGTCGTAGGCGAAGTCCAGGACGTTCCTCACGCGCGGTCCAGGACGAGGTCGAAGCGGGCGTGGCGGAAGGGGTTCCCGATGCCGAACTCCCGCGCCAGGGACGGGTCGTCGGTCGGGGTGAAGTCCTCCACGAGGCTCTGTTTGACGGCGAAGACGGCATCGGAGCCGAGGTAGTCGCTGCCCGCCACGAAGATGTGCGTGGTGACCGGCGTGTGGCCCTCGGCCGAGGCGATGAAGTGGATGTGGGCGGGGCGGTAGGGATGGCGGGCGGTGGCCTTGAGGAGGTCGCCGACCGGGCCGTCCGTGGGGATGGGGTACGGGCTCGGGACGCAGGTGCGGAACCAGAACCGGCCCTCCGCGTCCGCGGTGAACAACCCCCTTCCGTTGCCCGGGGGTTGGACGTCCGGCTGCTGCACGTCGTAGAAGCCGTTGCCGTCGGCCTGCCACACGTCGAGGAGTGCGCCCGGGAGCGGGGTGCCGTCGTCGGAGACGATCCGGCCGCTGACCACACAGGGCTCGCCGCCGCCCACCAGGTCGATGTCGGCGCCGAGTTCGCGCACCGGCGACTCGGTCATGTGGAAGGGGCCCAGCACCGTCGACTCGGTGGAACCGGCGGCGTGGTCGCCGTTGATGGTCTCCACGAGCATCGACAGGCCGAGCACGTCCGACAGGAGGATGAACTCCTGCCGGGTGTCCGTGCAGGTCTGCCCGGTCTCCGTCAGGAAGCCGATCGCCCGCTCCCACTCCGCCTGGGTGAGGCGGGACTCCCGCGCGAACGCGTGGAGGTGCCGGATCAGGCCGGTCAGCAGTTCCTTGAGGCGGGGGTCGGCGGTCCCCTCCAGACTGGCGACGGCCTCGTCCGTGACGGTGACGTCAGTGGTCATTGCGGCTCCCAACCCGATGCGAACTGCCCTGTGCGGACTGCCTCTGCGCTGACCGCCCCTGTGCGGACTGCCCCTGTGCGAAATGTCAGCCGTGCCCGAGGATGCGTCGCAACGCGTCCGTGAGCAACTCTTCGGCGTTCTCGGCCGCGTCGGCGTGGCGGAAGGCGACATGACCGTCCGGGCGGACGAGGAGGGCGCCCGCGTCGGACACCTCGCTCAGCCGGGCCCAGTCGCCGTACGGGTCGTCGTACTGCCGGCCGGGGCCGATCACGACCGTGGCGATGTCCAGGGACTGTGCCTCCGCCGCGCGCAGCCAGACCTCGCCGCCGATGCCGGTGAGGAGGGTGAAGCGGCCCTTGCCGACCGTGTCGAGGGTCGAGAGGGTGCGGGTGCCGGAGGTGATCCAGGCGTGCGGGAGTTTCGCGCCGGGGCGGGAACTGGGCTGGTGATACAGCTCGGGGTCGCGGTCGAAGCCGGGGTCGGGCGTGCCGTCCGGCACGACCGCGGTCGAACTCTCCGCGGAATAGCGCTGGTTGAGGTCGACGCCGTGCGCGTTGAACTCGTACACCTTGAAGGCGATGGCCGCGCGCAGCGCCGCCCGCTGCTCGGCGGCGGCCTCCGTGGCGTCCTTGCGGGCGTCGATGTTGGCCCACAACTGCTCGGGCGTCTGCGGCGAGAGGCCGTCCAGGGCCGCGAAGATCGGGGCGGTCTCGCCGATGGACTTGTTGGCGCGGGTGACGATCTGCCGGCCGACGGGGGCGCGTTCGGCGTCGTAGGAGTCGAGGAGTTTCGGTGTGGCGGTGCCGTCGAGGACCAGTTTCAGTTTCCACGCCAGGTTGTAGGCGTCCTGGATCGACGTGTTGGAGCCGAGCCCGTTCGACGGCGGGTGGCGGTGCACGGCGTCACCGGAGCACAGGACACGGCCGTTGGCGTAGGTCTCGGCGTACATCTCGTTGACCGTCCACGCCGACGACGACCTGATGGTCACCGGGATGTCGTCGTCGCCGACCAACTGCCGTACGACGGACAGCGCGTACTCCTCGGTGAGGTCGGGGGCGCCGGCCGTCACGTCGTAACCCCACACGATCAGCCACTCGTTCCACGGCTTGACGCAGCGCACCAGGCCCGCGCCGATGCCGCCGACGGTGGCACCGGGGGCGAGCACCCAGTACAGGGTGGAGGGGCGGTGCGCGGTGTACTGCGACAGGTCCGCGTCGAAGAGGATGTTGATGCTGCCCGCGACGCCCATCTGGCCGCCCATCGGCAGGCCCGCGTCCTCGGCGACCTGGGAACGGCCGCCGTCGGCGCCGATGAGGTACTGGGCGCGGATCTGGTACTCGTCGCCGCGCAGCCGGTCCTCGACGGTGACCGTGACGCCGTCCTCGTCCTGGACGAAGGACCGGTAGACCGTGCTGAAGCGGATCTGCGAGCCGCGCGCGAGCGCCGCGTCGACGAGCACCGGTTCCATCAGGTGCTGCGGCATGTCGCACATCCGGGTCGGACTGGCCAGTTCGTGGGCGGCCTGCACGAGCGGGTCGTTGCCCCAGGAGCGGATCCGGCCCAGTTCCTCGCCGGCCAGGCTGGTGCAGAACGTGGTGTTGCCCATCAGGTGCTGCGGCGTCGCCTTGGCCAGCACCTCGTCCTCGACCCCGAGGTCGCGCAGGATCTCCATCGTGCGCTGGTTGGTGATGTGCGCGCGGGGCGTCCTGGTCAGGCGTGAGTAGCGCGTGACGACGATGTGGGGCACGCCGTAGGTGCTCAGCGCCAGCGCGGCGGCGGCCCCGGCCGGGCCGCTGCCCACGATCAGTACGTCGGTCTCGACAACGTGCACGGCGGGACGCTCCAGGGGTGCGGCGGAGGAGGACTCGGCCGAGAAAGGCATCGACCCTTCACGATCATGATGCGGGCCGGACCCGGCCGGGTGTCTCATTACGAGACAGTCTCAGCCCCTCGGCGGCGGCCGGCACGGGCCCGATACGGTGAGAGGCGTCATGACCACCCTGGACCACTCCCCCGCCCTCACCCCGCTGCGCCAGGCGCGCGAGCGCTTCCTGACCGGCCGCCCGCTGCCCGACGACATCCCGGACGAGGTCCTCGCGGCCTGGCGCCGGGCCCGCTTCTACGGCGTGCGGCACGACCTCGACGGACCGGTCCGCGAGCCCGGACTCCCCGCGGATTCGGCCCTGTCGGAGGCCGCGCGGCCCGTGCTGGAGCGCATCGCACCGGCCCTCGGGCACTCGGCGCTGCTCCTCACCGACGAGCGGCTGCGGGTGCTGTGGACCACGGGCGAGGTGCCGGGCGACGACCGCTGCCGCGACCTCTCCGAGCGGGAGGTGGGCCACAACAGCGCGGCCCTCGCCCTGCGCACCCGCCGCCGGGCCGAGGTGCACGGCCCCGAGCACTTCCTCGACATGTGGCAGGACGTGTCCGCCGTCAGCGTGCCGCTCCTGGCCCCGGACTCCGGACAGGTACTGGGCACGGTGACCGTCGCCTCGGCCCTGTGCGCGGGATGCGGACCGCATCCGGGCGCGGCCCTCGCCGAGGCCGCGGCCTGCGCCGTCGAGGCGGAACTCCTCGCGCGCTCCAGTACCGCCGAACGGGTCCTCCTCGACGCGTACGCCCGGGCCACCCGTGGTCCGCATCCCGCGGTCGTCGCCCTCGACGGCCGTAACCGCCTCATCAGCGAGGCGGCGGTCGGGCTCGCGACCCCGCAGGTGCTGACCGCTCTGGAACGGTCCCGCACCGCGTCCCGCACCGCCGGTCCCCGTCCGGCGCAGGAGCGGTCCCGCGCCGTCGCGCTCCCCGCCGACGCCGGATGCACGGCCGAGGTCACTCCCGTACGGCACGAGGGCCGCGTCCTCGGGATCGTCGCCGTACTGGAGGCTCGGGTCGCCGAGGTGCCGCGCCCGGCTCCGCGCCCGGCGCTGGCGCTGGCCGGTGGTTCGGTGCCCTGGCGGCATGCGGTGGGCCGGGCCGTCGAACTGGCCCGGGTCCATGAGCCCCTGCTGCTGACCGGTGAGCGCGGCAGCGGCAAGACCGCGCTGGCCCGTGAACTGCTCGGCGGGATCGAGCCGTTGGTCGCGGATGCCGCCGAGTCGCCGGAACTCGGCGTGAAGTACGGCGAGTTGGCCGACGGCCGCCCGCTGCTCCTGCGGCACGCGGAGCGGCTCGCCCAGCCGGACGTCGCGGCGCTCAACTCCCTGCTCGACGAACACCCGGACGTCCGCCTGCTGGTCACCTACACGCCCGGCACTCCCCCGGGCCCCTGCTTCCAGCGCCTCCTGGACACCCTCGCGGCCCGGTCGGTGACCCTGCCCGCGCTGCGTGAACGCCCCGAGGACGTCAAGGAGTTGCTGCCGGTCCTCGCGCCCCGCCCGGCGCCGGGGCAGCCGCCGCTGACCTGGACGCTGGACGCGCTGCGCGCCCTCGAGGAACACCCGTGGCCCGGGAACGTCACCGAACTCGCGCATGTCGTGCGGACGCTGGCGGAACACCGGCGGACGACCGGCCCGGTGCGGCGGGCCGAGCTGCCCGATCCGGTCCGGGAGGGGCCGGCCGCCCGGCGGCTCAGCCCGATGGAGCTCGCC
This sequence comes from Streptomyces sp. NPDC090083, assembly GCF_044747445.1. Lineage (NCBI taxonomy): Bacteria > Bacillati > Actinomycetota > Actinomycetes > Kitasatosporales > Streptomycetaceae > Streptomyces > Streptomyces sp. NPDC090083. Next base: position 41,329 of record NZ_JBIVED010000001.1, read on the forward strand.
GAACGCACCGCGATCCTGGCCGCGTTGCGTCGGCACGGCGGCAACAAGGCGCGGGCGGCGGTGTCGCTGGGGATCGGCAGGGCCACGCTGTACCGCAAGCTGCGCGGGTACCGGGACGTCCCGTAGCCGGAACACGCCTATTTGATCAGCGCGTTGGCCACCACGACCACCACCCCCAGCAGCGCGTCCACCGCCCCGATGGCCAGGGCCACCGGCCAACTCCGCGCCGACCAGCGGGCGGTGACGAGGCCCAGGCCGAACAGCAGCACGATGTTGAGGACGAACGCCGCGTACTCGACGCCGTTCGCCGGCCACCAGCCCCAGCCCGCCCCGGCGAGCAGGAAGACGGTGGGCAGCGCGGCGGCGACGAGGGGCCACTCGTCGCGCAGGGTGCGCAGGGCGTCCCAGCGGCGGTGCGGGGCGCGTTCGGCGATGTAGTGGGCGTACCCGTGGGCGAGTGCCGAGGCCGCGGCGGTCACCAGCAGCCACAGGGCGTCGTAGCGGCGGCTGCCCCGGTCGGTGTGGCCGTACTGGGTGAGCGCGGCGACCATCGAGCAGGCCAGGACGGCGCCGTAGACGCCGCCGAAGAGGATGTTCTCCCGGGTCGCGTGCGGGTGCGGCTCGGGGGCGGTCGCCGTGGTCTGCGCCATGCCCTCCACGATCACCCGGCGCCGCCCCGGCCGCCACTCCGCGACGATGTGTCCCCCCACCTGGGCCGATACCCCACACAGTGTCCACGCCCGGACCGCCCGGCCCCGGCTAGGGTCGCGGCATGACGCACAGTTTCGTAGTCCATGTCCCCGACGCCGAGCTCGAACCCGAGCCGCTCGACCCGGCGCAGATCGTCTCCGGTACGCCCGAGGTCACCGGGAAGGTCGTGTGGGAGTCCGCGGACGGCAGGCAGCTCCGCGGGATCTGGCAGATCACCCCGGGGGTGGTCACCGACACGGAGGCGGACGAGCTGTTCGTCGTGATCAGCGGATCGGCCACCGTCGAGGTCGAGGACGGCCCGACGCTCACGGTCGGCCCCGGGGACATGGCCGTGCTGCGCGCGGGCGACCGTACGACGTGGACCGTGCACGAGACGCTGCGCAAGGCCTACGCGATCAGTCTGTGAGACGGGCTCAACGCGGCGCGGGGACAGGCATGTTGTAGGGCGTGACGACCTGGATCGCGGACGGCGGGGTCGGGCCCGCGGGCGGCAGGGCGTCCTGGGCGCGCATCACGATGCGGCACGCGTCGCGGACGTCCTGGCGCAGGTCGTGGTGGAGGACGGCGGACAGCCTGTGCTCGTGCAGCAGCCGGGTGTTGTCGTGGTCGAGGTCGTGCGCGACGAACACGGCGCACTCGCGGTCCAGGTCGGCGAAGGCGCGCAGGGTCGCGTTGTTGCCGCCGCCGATGGAGTAGACGGCGCGGATGTCCGGGTCGCCGCGGAGGGCGGACCGGACCAGTTCGTACTGGGTGACGTCCAGGCCGTGGCCCTCGGTGATCTCGACGAGGGACCGTTCCGGGTAGCGGGCGCGCATGGTGCTGCGGAAGCCCATCTCGCGCTCCTCCTCGTTGCGGAAGAAACCGCTGCTCAGGCTGGTGAGGATGTTGCCGGGGCGGTCGCCGAGCCACTGGCCCATCAGGTAGGCGGCGGTGGCGCCCGCGGCCCGGTTGTCTATGCCGACGTAGGCCAGGCGGGCGCTCGCGGGCAGGTCGGTGACCAGGGTGACGACCGGGATGCCGGCGGCGACGAGCCGGCCGACGGCGGAGGTGATCTCCGGGACGTCGGGCGCCTTGAGGATGACCCCCTGGGTGCCGCGCCGCGCGATCCGGTCCAGCGTGGCGACCAGTTCCCCGACCGGCGCGGTCTCGCGGAAGTGGAAGCGGGAGCGGACGACGGCCGGGTGCAGATCGGGCAGCTCGGCCTCCAGCGCGGCCCGGACGGCGGTGGAGAACCGCTCCGGCGTCTGCATCACGATGTCGATCATGAACGTACGGCCGACGAGCCTGACCTGGGTGCGCTGCCGGTCGAGATCGGCGATGGCCTGGCGCACCTCACGCTCGGTGCTCTCCCGCACACCGCCCCTGCCGTTCAGCACCCGGTCCACGGTGGCCTCACTGAGGCCCGCCTGACGTGCGATTTCCCGGATCGGGAAGGGATGGCCCACCGGTCGTCTCCTTGAGGGGTTTTTGATGGCTGGCTGCTGGTTGTTCGACGGGTTTGTACTGACAAGAATGACAGGACCGCACCGCTCCGTGACCCGAGGGGACGACGATGTCCTTCACATCAGCAGAAACCCGCGCCTGGCTCACCGAGCAGGACTGCGATCTCGACGCCTTCCGCGCCCTGGTCGAGCAGCCGACCGACCTGGCCGACTTCCCGTACGCGACCTCGGTCGAGCGGAACGTCCTCGTCTACGACAGCGACCGGCTCCGCAAGTCCGTGACCGCCGGGGAGCGCCGCGAGGTGCTGACGGAGCTGGCGCGGGCGTTCGCCGAGGGTCCCGGCATCGTGGTGCTCCGGGGCGCCTTCCCCGATCCGTCCGTCGTGGACCGCGCCACCGAGGTGTTCGAGGCCCTGATCGGCGAGCAGCGCGCGTCGGGCGCGGGCGCCGGGGACCACTTCGCGAAGCCGGGTGCCAACGACCGGGTGTGGAACGCGCTGGAGAAGGCCGCGCTCTACGACCCCGAGGCGTTCGCCGACTACTACGCGAACGACATCCTGGCCCTGGTCTCCACCGCCTGGCTCGGCCCCGGCTACCAGGTCACCTCGCAGATCAACGTCGTCCATCCGGGCGGCGCGGCGCAGACCGTGCACCGCGACTACCACCTCGGGTTCCTGACGAACGAGGCGGCGGCCGGCTACCCGGCGCACGTGCACCGCCTCTCGCCGGTGCTCACGCTCCAAGGGGCGGTCGCGCACTGCGACATGCCGGTGGAGTCGGGGCCGACGATGTACCTGCCGCACTCCCAGAAGTTCGAGCCGGGTTACCTGGCGTGGCGACTCCCGCGGTTCCAGGCCTACTTCGAGGCCCACCACATCCAACTCCCGCTCGCCAAGGGCGATGCGGCGTTCTTCAACCCGGCGCTCTTCCACGCGGCCGGCACCAACCGCACGGCGGACGTGCGGCGCATGGCGAACCTGCTCCAGGTGTCCTCCGCGTTCGGCCGGGCGATGGAGACGGTGGACCGCGAGGCCGTCACCAACGCGGTCTTCCCCGTGCTGCTGAAGCGCAAGGCCGAGGGGGTGGGCGAGGAGTGGCTCGACACGGTCGTCGCGGCGAGCGCCGAGGGCTACCCGTTCCCGACCAACCTCGACAACGATCCGCCGGTCGAGGGGCTCGCCCCGGCGTCGCAGGCGGACCTCGTGCGCCGCGCGGTGCGCGAGGGGTGGGATCCGCAGGCGCTCCGCGGTGAGCTGCGGGCCCGTGCCGAGCGGCGCGAGAGCTGAGGGCGGCCATGGGATCAACGGAACGTCCGGGGGGCACGGGGCTCCTCGACGGCAAGGTCGTCCTCGTCAACGGCGGCAGCCAGGGTGTGGGCGCCGCGATCGTGCGGGCGGCGGTGCGCGAGGGCGCGGTGGTGTCGTTCACCGGACGCCGTGCCGAGGTGGGCGAGAAGCTCGCGGCGGACACCGGCGCGCTCTTCCTGCGCGCCGACCTCGCCGATCCGGCGCAGGCCCGGGACAGCGTCGTACGCACCGTCGAGGCGCTGGGCCGCGTCGACTGCCTCGTCAACGCGGCCGGGCTGACCTCGCGCGGCTCGCTGCTGGACACCACACCCGAGCTGTTCGACCAGCACATGGCCATCAACCTGAGGGCCCCGTTCTTCGCGACGCAGGCCGCGGTGGCCGACATGGTCGCCCGCGAGGCACCGGGCACGATCGTCACCATCGGCTCCAACTGCGCCCACGGCGGCCCGCCCCATCTCGCCCCGTACTCCGTGGCCAAGGCCGGGCTCGTGGGCCTGACCCGCAACGCCGCCCACGCACACCGCTTCGACCGCGTCCGGATCAACGCGCTCAACATCGGCTGGACGGACACCGAGGGCGAGGACGCCACGCAGCGCGCCTTCCACGGCGCGGGCGACGACTGGCGGGAGCTGGCCGCCCGGTCGCAGCCGATGGGCAAGCTCGGGCAGCCGGACGAGATCGCCGACTTCGTGGTGTTCCTGCTGTCCGAGCGGTCCGGCGTGGTCACCGGTTCGGTGATCGACTGGGACCAGAACGTCCTGGGCGCCCTCGACTGACCCGCGCCGTCCGGCCCTCGGCGCCCTCCAAGGCAACCACCGCACGAAACCCGCACCTCTCAAGAAAGCAAGAGCCCTCATGCGCATCGGAATCCTCGGCCTCGGCCGCATCGGCGCCTTCCACGCCGAGACCCTGTCCGGACTCGACGCGGTCGAGTCCCTCGTCGTGGCCGACCCGTTCGCGGAGGCCGCCAAGAAGGCGGCCGAGCGGTTCGGCGCCGAGGTCGCGGACTCCCCCGAGGCCGTACTGGCCGCCGGGGTCGACGGTGTCGTGATCGCCGCGGCGACCGACGCCCACCCGAGCCTGATCCTGGCCGCCGTCGAGGCGGGCATCCCCGTCTTCTGCGAGAAGCCCGTCGCCAAGACAATGGCCGAGGGCGTCAAGGTCCTCAAGGCCGTCGAGGGCAGCGGCGTGCCGATCCAGATCGGCTACAACCGGCGCTTCGACACCGGTTTCGTCAACGCGCGGGCCGCCGTGCACTCCGGCGAGCTGGGCAAGCTGCACACCGTGCGCTCCACGACGCTGGACCCGGCGCCGCCGCCGGCCGCGTACATCGCCGCGTCCGGAGGCATCTTCCGGGACTGCTCGGTCCACGACTTCGACATCATCCGCTGGGTCACCGGCCGTGAGGTCACCGAGGTGTACGCGGTCGGCGGCAACCGGGGCGCCGAGTACATCAAGGAGGCGGGCGACGCCGACACCACCGGCGCGATCCTGACCCTGGACGACGGCACCATCGCGGTGGTGTCCAACTCCCGCCACAACGCGCGGGGTTACGACGTCCGCATGGAGATCCACGGCTTCACGGACTCCATCGCGGTGGGCCTGGAGGACAAGCTGCCGCTGCGTTCGGTCGAGCCGGGCGTGACGTTCCCGGCGGGCGTGCCGCACGACTTCTTCATGGACCGGTTCACGGCCGCCTACCGCGCCGAACTCACCGCGTTCACCGAGGTCGTGGCCGGTACCCGCCCCTCGCCGTGCACGGTCGCCGACGCCCTGGAGGCCGGCTGGATCGCCGACGCCTGCACCCTGTCGCTGCACGAGCACCGCCCGGTCACCATCCAGGAGGTACGGGAGGCATGAGCGGTCCGGGCCGGGAACCACTGCGCATCGGAGTACTGGGAGCGGCTCGGATCACCGAGCAGTCCCTGATCGGTCCGGCCCGGGCGACCGGCCACCGCCTCGTCGCGGTGGCCGCGCGGGACCGGTCGAGGGCGGAGGCGTACGCCGCCGCGCACCGCGTCGAGCGGGTGGCGGACTCGTACGCCGACCTGATCGCCGACCCTGAGGTGGACGTCGTCTACAACCCGCTCGCCAACGGCCTGCACGGACCGTGGAACCTCGCCGCGCTCGCGGCGGGCAAGCACGTCCTGTCGGAGAAGCCGTCCGCGAGCAACGCGGAGGAGGCGGCCGAGGTGAGGGAGGCCGCCGCCGCGTCCGGAACGGTCTTCATGGAGGCCTTCCACTACCTCTTCCACCCGGTCACCCGGCGCCTGCACGAGCTGCTGGCCTCCGGTGAACTCGGTGAACTCCGGCACGTCGAGACGCTCGTCGCGATCCCGGCGCCGCCGGACACCGACCCGCGCTGGTCCCTCGACCTGGCCGGCGGCGCCGTGATGGACCTGGGCTGCTACAGCCTGCACGCCCTGCGCATGCTCGCCCCCTGGGCGGGCGGCGCACCCCGCCTGGTCTCCGCCCGGGGCGGCGAACGCCCGGGCGCCCCGGGCGTCGACGAGTGGCTCGACGCCGACGTGGCCTTCCCGAGCGGCGCCACCGGCTCCGCCCGCTGCCACATGGCGTACGACGAGATGGTGATGAGCTGCCGGATCACCGGCAGCCGGGGCGAGGCCTTCGCGCCGAACTTCGTCCTCCCCCATCTCGACGACCGCGTCGTGATCCGCACGACGGACGGCGAACGCACGGAGCGTCTCGGCCGCCGCTCCTCCTACACCTACCAACTGGAGTCGTTCGCGGCCCGGTTGAGGGAGGGCGCGCCCCTGCCGCTGGGTCCGGACGACGCGGTCGCGACGATGACACTGATCGACGAGGCCTATCGGGCGGCGGGATTCGCACCCAGACCGCGGCTGTCGGTCCTGCGGTAGGGCCTGTCCGGCGGCTCCTGTCGCGGACGCATGGCCTGGCACGCACGTCGGGGGCGGCACGTGGTCGCACGCGCCGCCCCCGACGGAGTGGTCACCGGAAGGAGAAACGGTCACCGGTAGAACGCGGGCCGCTCCACCAGTTCCACCTCCACCCGTCCGCCCTCCTCCAGCGCCCGTACCCCCGCCTCACACACGGCCGCCGCCGCGTAGCCGTCCCAGACGCTCGGGCCGGTCACCTCGCCGCGGCGGGTGGCGTCGACCCAGGTCTGGATCTCGCGGTCGTAGGCGTCGGCGAAGCGTTCGACGAAGTCCTGGGCGATGGTGCCGCCCCAGCGGCCGGCCATGTTGGTGACCATGGCGTGGCCGTCGCCGATGCGGGCGGTGCCGCGTTCGCAGACGATCTCGGCCTGGACCTGGTAGCCGAAGCCGCAGTTGACGAACATCTCGACGTCGACGATCGCGCCGCCGTCCGTCTCGAACACGACGAACTGCGGGTCCTGGAGGTCGTCGGGGGCGCTCGCGGAGGGCCGCGGGCGCAGCACCTGGACCGCCGTGATCTCCTGGCCGAGCAGCCAGCGGGTGGCGTCCGTCTCGTGTGCCACCGAGTCGCTGATCAGCATGGAGCTGGTGAAGAAGGGCGGGCTGGCCGCGTTGCGGTGCCGGTTGTGCAGCATCAGCGGTCGGCCCAACTGGCCTGTCTCCAGCAGGGACTTGAGCTTCATGTACTCGACGTCGTAGCGCCGCATGAAGCCGACCTGGACCCGGCGGTGGCCGAGCCGCAGCTCGGCCTCCAGGACGCGCAGCGCGGAGGCGGCGTCGGGGGTGAGCGGCTTCTCGCACAGGACCGGGAGGTCGTGCTCGAAGGCCGTCAGCAGGGCCGCCTCGTGGGCGGGCCCCGGTGAGGCGATCAGGACGGCGTCGACGTCGTCCGCGGCCATCGCGGCGGCCGGGTCGGTGTACGCGGTGCAGCCGTCGACGGCGGACGCGATCCGTTTGGCACGCTCGGCGTCGACGTCCACGACGGCGGTCACCCGGGCGCCGTTGATCACGGCCCCGATGCGGCGGACGTGGTCGGCGCCCATTTTTCCGGTTCCGACGACTGCCACTCCGAGCGGGTCGCGCGGGCTCATGGCCATCGGCCGTCCTTTCGAGTCGTCAGGGTCGTGAGTGTCGTCAGGGTCGTCAAAGTCATGGAGGGGTGGAGGGGTGGCTGACGTGGACGTGGAGGGAACCGGAGGTCTCACGCACCGCAGGAGCGCAGGAACGCGCGGGTGCGCTCCGCGATGGGCAGCGGCCTGTCCGGCTCGCACGGGTACATGTCCTGCTCGACGATCGCGAACAACTCCACGCCCAGCCGCTGCGCGGCGACCAGTACCGGCTCCAACTCCGGTACGCCGGACGGCGGTTCGCACATCACCCCGCGCGCCACGGCCGGCCCGAACGGCACCTCGTCCTTGACGACGCCCGCGAGGACCTCCGGGTCGACCTGCTTGAGGTGCAGATAGCCGATGCGCTCGCCGTAGGTCTCGATCAGTTTGACGCTGTCGCCGCCGCAGTAGGCGTAATGCCCGGTGTCCAGGCAGAGGTTGACGAGGCCGGAGTCGGTCGAGTCGAGGAAGCGCTCGACGTGGTCCTCGGTGTCGAGGTGGGTGTCGGCGTGCGGGTGGACGACGATGTCGAGCCCGTACGCCTCCTTCACCTCGTGCCCGAGCCGCTCCATGCCCTGGGTCAGATGGGCCCACTGCTCGGCGGTCAGCTCCGGCGGCTCCAGGAGCTCGGCGGTCTTGTCGTCGCGCCAGAAGGAGGGGATGACGACCAGGTGCCTCGCGCCCATCGCCTGGGTCAACCCGGCCACCTGGCTGACGTGTTCCCAGGTGGCGTCCCAGACGGAGGGGCCCCGGTGCAGGCCGGTGAAGACCGTGCCGGCGGAGACCTTCAGGTCGCGCCGGGTGATCTCGTCCGTGAGCCGGGACGGGTCGGTCGGCAGATAGCCGTACGGTCCCAGTTCGATCCAGGAGTAGCCGGCCTGCGCGACTTCGTCCAGGAACCTCTGCCACGGCACCTGCTGGGGGTCCTCGGGGAACCAGACGCCCCACGAGTCGGGGGCGGACCCGACCCGGATGCGGTCCAGAGTGGGACGGTCGGACATGTCAGGCAGTCCCTTCCGGAGCCGTGCCCGCCGACGCCCTGAGGTCCTCCGCCTCGGGCAGCTCGTTGATGTCGAGGCCGCGCACCTGGGACAACTCGTGCTTGAGCGCGGCGAGTTCGGTGCCGCCTGCCATGTGGTTGGTGAGCTCTTCGAGGGTGATCTCGCTGCGCTCGGCGGACAGTTCCATCGTGCCCAGGCGCAGCACGCTGAAGTGGTCGCCGACCATGTAGGCGTGGTGCGGGTTGTGGGTGATGAAGATGACGCCGAGGCCGCGTTCCCGGGCGGCGGCCACGTACTTGAGGACGACGCCGGACTGCTTGACGCCCAGTGCGGCGGTCGGCTCGTCCAGGATGAGGACGCGGGCGCCGAAGTAGACGGCGCGGGCGATGGCGACGCACTGGCGCTGGCCGCCGGAGAGGGTGCCGATGGGCTGGTCCAGGTTGTCCAGGACGATGCCCATGTTGCGGAGTTCCTCGTCCGCGGTCCTCTTCATGCCCTCGATGTCGAGGCGGCGGATCGGCCAGGGGCCGAGCGTCATCTCGGAGCCGAGGAAGAAGTTGCGCCACACCGGCATGAGCGGGACGACGGCCAGGTCCTGGTAGACCGTCGCGATGCCCTTGTCGAGCGCCTGGCGCGGGGTGGTGAAGTGGACGGGTTGTCCGTCGACGAGGAACTCGCCCTCGGTGTGCTGGTGCAGCCCGGAGATGATCTTGATCAGCGTGGACTTGCCCGCGCCGTTGTCGCCCAGGACGCAGGTGACCTGGCCGGGGCGGACCGCGAGGTCGACGCCGTGCAGGGCGCGGACGTTGCCGTAGGACTTGCCCGCGTTGCGCAGCTGGACCAGGGGGTGGTCGCCGCCCTCGGGCGGGGTGTCGGTCAGGATCGCACCGTGGGTGCCGGTCGTGTCGTCGGTCATGAAGGTCACCTCCGGGTCGCGGTGCGCTGCACCCACAGATTGATCATTACGGCGCCCAGGAGCATCACGCCCAGGAACGCCTTGAACCAGTCGGGGTTCCAGCCGGCGTAGACGATGCCCTGCTGGACCATCCCGAACATGAACGCCCCGAAGACCGGACCGATCGCGGAGCCCGCGCCACCGGTCAGCAGGCAGCCGCCGATGACGGCCGCGGAGATGTAGATCAGCTCCTGGCCGACGCCCTCGCCGGACTGCACGGTGTTGAACGAGAACAGCTGGTGCATGCCGATGAACCAGGCTCCGAAGCCGACCAGCATGAACAGGGAGATCTTGGTGAACGCGACCGGCACGCCGACCGCCCGCGCGCTCTCCTTGTTGCCGCCGACGGCGAAGATCCAGTTGCCGTACTTCGTGCGCAGCAGGACCCAGGTGGCGATGGCCGCGAACACCAGCCACCACACGATCGTGATCTTCACCTGGACGCCGCCGACGTCGAAGCTCGACGCGAAGATCTTCTTGGCCTGGCCGAAGCCGTCCATGTCGCTGATGTCGTCGGTGGCGACGTTGCCGGTGACCAGTTTGGTCACGGCGAGGTTGACGCCCTGGAGGATCAGGAAGCTGCCCAGGGTGATCAGGAAGCTGGGCAGGCCCGTCTTGACGACCAGCCAGCCGTTGAGGAAGCCGATGCCCAGGGACACGATCAGGGCGACGACGACACCGACCCATACGTTCATGGTCAGTTGGTAGCTGAGCATGGACGCGGTGAGCGCGGAGGTGATGACGGCGACACCGGCGGAGAGGTCGAACTCGCCGCCGATCATGAGCAGGGCGACCGGCAGCGCCATGATGCCGATGGTCGACGAGCCGTAGAGGATGTTCGCCATCGAGGCGCCCTCGCGCACGGGCGGGGCGGCGATCAGGAAGAACACGTACACCGCGGCGGCGCCGAGGAAGACACCCACCTCAGGACGCGCCAACAGCCGTAGTGCCAGGGGCCGTTCGGAGGTCCGGCCGTCGGTTTCCTTCGGGCCGGGGGCCGGCGGTGAGGTCACCGCCGGCTCGGCGTGCTGGGTCATGCTCATCACCGGGTTCCGTTGGCGGCGTACTTGGCGACCACATCGACGTTGGTCTTGTCGACGAAGGCCGGGCCGGTCAGTACGGGCTGCTCACCACCACCGCTGTAGTTGCCGTTGTTCTTGTAGAGCCACAGCGAGTCGACCGCCAGGTAGCCCTGGAGGTAGGGCTGCTGGTCGACGGCGAACTGGATGGTGCCCTTGCTGATCGCGGACGTGAGGTCCTTGTTGAGGTCGAAGGTGGCGACCTTCGCCTTGCTGCCCGCGTCGGACAGCGACTGCACGGCCGTCAGCGCGAACGGGGCGCCGAGGGTGACCACGTAGTCGATGGCCTTGTCCTGGGTGAGCTTGGCGGTGATCGTCGACTTCACGGACGGCATGTCCGTGCCGTTGACGTTGAGGACCTCGGTGGTGCCGCTGAAGGTCTTCTTCACGCCGTCGCAGCGCTGCGTGAGGCCGATGTTGCCCTGCTCCTGGATGACACAGACGACCTTCTTGGCGCCCTCCGTGTTCAGCCGCTTGCCGAGGGCCTCGCCGGCCACCGTCTCGTCCTGGCCGAAGAACTCCAGCAGGCCGAGCTTCTTCCAGTCGCTGAGACCGGAGTTGAGGCCGACCACGGGTATGTTCGCCGACTTCGCCTTGCCGATGACGTCCTTGAGGGCGTCGGGCTTGGCGAGGGTGACCGCGATGCCGTCGACCTTCTGGTCGATCGCGTTCTGCACCAGGTTCGACTGGTTGCCCGCGTTCGGGTCGGCCGAGTAGACGAGCTTGATGTTGTCCTTGTCGGCGGCGGCCTGGGCGCCCTTGCGGACGATGTCCCAGAACGTGTCGCCGGGCGCCTGGTGCGTGACCAGGGCGACCGTCATGCGGGGCGTGCTGGCCTTGCCCGCGGAGGCGCCGGAGCTGTCCTCCGTGGCCTTCTTCCCGCCCGAGCTGCTGGAGCAGCCGGCGAGAGTCAGGGCCGCTGCCGCGGCCACCGCCACAAAGGGGGCCATTCTGCGCGAGCGGGAGTAAGAGGAACGGTCCATCTTTCCTGCACCTCACTGTGCTTCAGGGGAAAGGGATCAATGATCGCAGAGATCGGGGCGCGAGGCCTCTCCGGCCCCGGTCGTCCGCCGCGGAACACGGTTGTTGCGCTGGGACGGAATCAAATCCCCGAGGGCGCCCGCTGTCAATACTTTGTTAAGACATCATTTCACGAACAGGTCCGAATGTAAGTACAAACTATTGACAGGTGACCCCTCCGAGTCCTACACCTGAGAGTCGGCGGGCCCCTGGGACCCGCCCACCCCCAGCAGCGCAGAGGAGTGTCCCGCATGGCCGAGTCAGCCCAGCCCTTCGACGTGATCACCATGGGCCGCATCGGGGTCGATCTCTACCCGCTGCAGTCCGGCGTACCGCTGGCACGGGTGGAGACGTTCGGCAAGTTCCTCGGGGGTTCGGCGAGCAACGTGGCGGTGGCGGCGGCCCGGCTCGGCCGCAGCACCGCGGTGATCACCCGCACCGGCGACGACCCCTTCGGGAGCTACCTGCACGAGGCGCTCAAGGAGTTCGGGGTCGACGACCGCTGGGTGACGCCCGTCGCGGAGTACCCGACCCCGGTCACGTTCTGCGAGATCTTCCCGCCGGACGACTTCCCGCTGTACTTCTACCGGCAGCCCAAGGCACCCGACCTGGAGATCCGCACCGACGAGCTGGACTACTTCGCGATCCGCCAAGCCCGCGTCTTTTGGATCACCGGCACCGGCCTGAGCGAGGAGCCGAGCCGCTCCGCCACGCTCGCCGCCCTCAAGGCCCGCGACAAGGCCGGCGTCACGGTCTTCGACCTCGACTGGCGCCCCATGTTCTGGAAGGACCCGGAGGAGGCCCGCCCGTACTACGCGGAGGCGCTGCGGCACGCGACGGTCGCCGTCGGCAACCTCGACGAGTGCGAGATCGCCACCGGCGTCCGCGAGCCCCGCGCCTGCGCGCAGGCGCTGCTGGACGCGGGCGTGGAGCTCGCCGTCGTCAAGCAGGGGCCCAAGGGCGTCCTGGCCGTGCACCGCGACGGTACGACCGCCGAGGTGCCGCCGGTCCCGGTCGAGGTGCTCAACGGCCTCGGCGCGGGCGACGCGTTCGGCGGCTCGCTCTGCCACGGCCTGCTGTCCGGCTGGGACGTGGAGCGGACCATGCGGTACGCCAACGCGGCCGGCGCCCTCGTCGCCTCCCGTCTCGCCTGTTCCACCGCGATGCCCACCGAGTCCGAGGTCGAGGACCTCCTCGTCGGCGCCCGCGCGGGCGACTGAGCACGTGGCCGATCCAGCCACCCCTGAACGGAGTCTCCCTTGAGCATCAGCATCCCCGACCTGGTCACGGTCAGAGCCCGGCACCCGGAGGCCGTCGCCGAGGCCGCCGCCCGCCGGATGCGCCGCCCGCTGCTGGGCGACAGCGGCCGTCTGATGATCGTGGCCGCCGACCATCCCGCACGCGGCGCGCTCGCCGTCGGCGGCCACCGTACGGCCATGGCCCACCGCGCCGACCTGCTGGAACGCCTGTGTATCGCGCTGTCCCGGCCGGGCGTCGACGGGGTGCTCGCCACCGCCGACATCCTGGAGGACCTGCTCCTCCTCGGGGTCCTCGACGGCAAGGTCGTGATGGGCTCGATGAACCGCGGCGGGCTGTCCGGCGCCTCCTTCGAGATGGACGACCGGTTCACCGGCCACCGCGCCGAGGACATCGCCCGGCTCCGCTTCGACGCCGGCAAACTGCTGCTCCGCATCGACTACGCCGACCCGGGCTCGCTGACCACCCTGGAGTCGACCGCGCGGGCGATAGACGACATGGCGGCCCGCCGGCTCCCCCTGTTCGTCGAGCCGTTCATCTCCCGCCGGGTCGACGGCAAGGTCCGCAACGACCTGTCCGCCGAGGCCGTGACCCGCTCGATCGCGATCTCCTCGGGTCTGGGCGGCACCTCCGCCTACACCTGGCTGAAACTGCCCGTCACCGACGACCCGGACGACATGGCCGAGGTCATGGAGACGTCGACGCTGCCCGCCGTCCTGCTGGGCGGCGAGGTCGGCGACGACCAGGACGGCGCGTACGAGAAGTGGCGCAAGGCCCTGCGCCTGCCGACCGTCCAGGGTCTGGTCGTCGGCCGCTCCCTGCTGTACCCCGCCACGGGCAGCGTGGAGAGCGCCGTGGACACCGCTGTGGGTCTGTTGTGAACCGGAGGCACACGATGACGAGCGCATACCACCTTCCCGCGGGCAAGGCCCTCGGCGGCCCCTACGTCGTGGACGTCAGCCCCGAGTCGGCGGCCTGGGGCTACTCCAGCCTGCGGGTCCTGGAGCTGCCCCCGGGCGGCACCCACACCTTCGACACCGGCGACAGCGAGTGGATCGTCCTCCCGCTGAGCGGCGCCTGCACGGTCTCCGCGGCCGACGACTTCGGCCACGACACCTTCGAACTCACCGGCCGCGAGAGCGTGTTCACCGCCGTCAGCGACTTCGCGTACGTCCCGAGGGACTCCCGTACGACGGTGTCGTCGGCCGGCGGTGGCCGCTTCGCCCTCACCGGGGCCCGCTGCACCCGCCGGCTGCCCGCCCGGTACGGACCGGCGGAGTCGGTGCCGGTGGAGCTGCGCGGCACCGGCACCAGCAGCCGCCAGGTGAACAACTTCGGCGCGGCCGGGGTCTTCGAGTGCGACAAGCTCATCGCGGTCGAGGTGATCACCCCCGGCGGCAACTGGTCGTCGTTCCCGCCGCACAAGCACGACGAGCACCGGCCGGGCGAGGAGTCCGTCCTCGAAGAGGTCTACTACTTCGAGTTCGCCGACCACGAGGGCACCCCCGGCCTCGGCTACCAGCGCGTCTCCCCCTCCGGCCAGGGCCGCAACACGGACGTCCTGGCCGAAGTCCGGGGCGGGGACGTGGTGTTGATCCCGGACGGCTGGCACGGGCCCTCGATGGCGGTGCCCGGTCACCACATGTACTACCTCAACGTCATGGCGGGCCCCGACGACGACCGCTCCTGGCTGATCTGCGACCACCCCGACCACGCGTGGGTCCGCGGCACCTGGCCCGAGCAGCCCGTCGACCCCCGCCTCCCCCTCTACACGGCACCGGAGAAGTCCTGATGAGCACCCCCACCCGCCGTCTGACCGTCGCCCAGGCCCTGGTGCGGTTCCTGTCGGTCCAGTACACCGAGCGCGACGGTGTGCGGCACCGGCTGATCGCCGGCACCTGGGGCATCTTCGGCCACGGCAACGTCGCGGGCCTCGGCCAGGCACTCGTGGAGGCGGGCATCGGGCCGGACGCCACGATGCCGTTCCACCAGGGCCGCAACGAGCAGGCCATGGTCCACGCGGCGGTCGGCTACGCCCGCCAGCTCGACCGGCTCTCCGCGCATGCCGTCACCACCTCGATCGGACCGGGCGCGACCAACCTGGTCACGGGTGCCGCACTGGCCACGATCAACCGGCTGCCGGTCCTCCTCCTCCCCGGCGACTACTTCGCGACCCGGGCCGCCGACCCGCTGCTCCAGCAGCTGGAGCACCCGGTCGAGGCGGACCTCTCGGTCAACGACACGCTGCGCCCGGTCTCCCGCTACTTCGACCGCGTCATGCGCCCCGAGGCCCTGATCCCGGCCGCCCTGAACGCGATGCGCGTCCTGGCCGACCCGGTGGAGACGGGCGCCGTGACGCTCGCGCTCCCGCAGGACGTCCAGGCCGAGGCGTACGACTGGCCGGAGGAGTTCTTCGCCGACCGCGTGTGGCACGTACGGCGTCCCGCGGCCGATCCGTCGGAGCTGGCCGAGGCGGTCGCGGCGATCCGGGCCGCCGAGCGCCCGGTGATCGTCGCGGGCGGCGGTGTCCACCACAGCCGCGCCGAGGAGGCGCTGAAGGCGCTGGCCGACGCGACCGGGATCCCGGTCGCCTCGACCCAGGCGGGCAAGGGCTCGCTGCGCCACGACCATCCCGCCGACCTGGGCGGCATCGGCCACACCGGCACCGCGGTCAGCGACGACATCGCGCGCACCGCGGACCTGGTGATCGGCGTCGGCACCCGCTACACGGACTTCACGACGGCGTCCCACACCCTGTTCCAGAACCCGACCGTCCGGTTCGTCAACCTCAACATCACCGCGTTCGACGCCCACAAGCTGGCCGCGCGCACCCTGGTGTGCGACGCGCGGGCGGGCCTGACCGCGTTGACCGAGGCACTCGCCGATCACCGTGTGAACTCGGTTTACGAGGCCGAGTACCGCGCGGGCAAGGAGCGTTGGGAACAGCTCGTCGACACCGCGTTCAGCGCCCCCGACGAGAACGCCGTACCGACCCAGACCCAGCTTCTCGGCGCCCTCGACGCGGTCGTCGGCGACGACGACGTGGTGATCAACGCGGCCGGCTCGCTCCCCGGCGACCTGCACAAGCTGTGGCGGGCGCGGAGCCCGCGCCAGTACCACCTCGAGTACGGCTACTCGTGCATGGGTTACGAGATCCCGGCCGGCATCGGCGTCCAGCAGGCCGCCCCCGGCACCCCCGTGTGGTCCCTGGTCGGCGACGGCACGTACCTGATGATGCCGACCGAGATCGTCACGGCGGTCCAGGAGGGCCTCCCGGTCAACCTGGTCCTGATCCAGAACCACGGCTACGCCTCCATCGGCGGTCTCTCCGAGTCCGTCGGCAGCGAGCGCTTCGGTACCGCCTACCGCTACCGCGCGGCCGACGGCACCTTCTCCGGCGCCCCGCTCCCGGTCGACCTCGCCGCCAACGCGGCGAGCCTCGGCATGGACGTCCTGCGCGCCAAGACGGTCCGCGAACTGCGCGAGGCGCTCGCCACGGCCCGCGCCTCCGACCGGCCGACGTGCGTCTACGTCGAGACCGACACCGCCGCCCCGACCGCTCCCCCGGCCGAGGCCTGGTGGGACGTACCGGTCGCCGAGACCGCCTCGCGCACCTCGGCCGTCCAGGCCCGCGAGGAGTACGACCGCCAGGTCGCCGACCGCCGCCGCCACCTCTGAACCCGCCGAACTCGCCGAACTCGCCGAACTCACTGAACTCGCTGAACTCCCGCAGCCCGAAAGGCCCTTGCACCATGAAGACGATCACCCACTGGATCGACGGCAAGCCCGTCGAGAGCGCGTCCGGCCGTTTCGGACCCGTGTACGACCCGGCGACCGGCACCCAGGAGAAGCAGGTCGGTTTCGCGACCGTCGACGAGGTGGACGCCGCCGTCGCCTCCGCGAAGGCCGCGTTCGAGAGCTGGGGCACCTCCTCGCTCGCCAAGCGCACCGCGATCCTGTTCAAGTACCGCGAGCTGCTGGACGCGCACCGCGACGAGATCGCCGAGCTGATCACCGCCGAGCACGGCAAGGTGCACTCGGACGCGCTCGGCGAGGTCGCGCGCGGCATGGAGATCGTCGAACTCGCCTGCGGCATCAGCGTGCAGCTCAAGGGCGAGCTGTCGACCCAGGTCTCCACCCGGGTCGACGTGGCCTCGATCCGCCAGCCGCTGGGCGTGGTCGCGGGCATCACACCGTTCAACTTCCCGGCCATGGTGCCGATGTGGATGTTCCCGCTGGCCATCGCGACCGGCAACACCTTCGTCCTGAAGCCGTCCGAGAAGGACCCGTCGGCGTCCTACCGGCTGGCCGAACTCGCCTCCGAGGCGGGCCTGCCGCAGGGTGTGCTGAACGTCGTACAGGGGGACAAGGTCGCCGTCGACCGCATCCTGGAGCACCCGGACGTCGAGGCCGTCTCCTTCGTCGGCTCCACGCCGATCGCGAAGTACATCCAGCTCAAGGCGGTCGAGCACGGCAAGCGCGTGCAGGCCCTCGGCGGCGCCAAGAACCACATGCTGGTCCTGCCGGACGCGGACCTGGACTTCGCGGCCGACCAGGCGATCAACGCGGCCTACGGCTCGGCGGGCGAGCGCTGCATGGCCGTCTCCGTCGTGGTCGCCGTCGGCGACACCGGCGACGAACTGGTCGCCAAGATCGCCGAACGCGCCGGCAGCCTGCGCATCGGCCCCGGCAACGACCCGGCGTCCGAGATGGGCCCGCTCATCACCCGCGAGCACCGCGACAAGGTCGCCTCGTACGTCGCCTCCGCCGCCGCGCAGGGCGCCGAGGTCGTCGTGGACGGCACCGGCTTCTCCGTCGAGGGCCACGAGGACGGCTTCTTCCTCGGTGTCTCCCTGCTCGACAAGGTGCCGCTGACGGCGGACGCCTACAAGGACGAGATCTTCGGCCCGGTCCTGGTCGTCGTCCGCGCGGAGTCGTACGACGAGGCCATCACCCTGATCAACAGCTCCCGTTGGGGCAACGGCACCGCGATCTTCACCCGGGACGGCGGCGCCGCCCGCCGCTTCCAGATGGAGGTCAAGGCGGGCATGGTCGGCGTCAACGTGCCGATCCCGGTGCCCGTCGGCTACCACTCCTTCGGCGGCTGGAAGGACTCCCTCTTCGGGGACCTGCACATCTACGGCAACGACGGCATCGCCTTCTACACGCAGGGCAAGGTCATCACCACCCGCTGGCCGGACCCGGCCGACGGCGGCATCAACCTCGGTTTCCCCAGCAACTCCTGACCATCCGTCACCACCGTTGAGGAGGTGCCCTCCGTGGCGAAGACCGGTGGCTATTCCCGCGCCGTGACCGGGTCCCCGCTCGATGCCCTGCACTTCGCGCTGGACCGCAACAGTCCGGTGCCGCTGTACTACCAGCTCGCGCAGCAGCTGGAGGCGGCGATCGAGCACGGGACCCTCGCCCCGGGCAACCTCCTGGGCAACGAGATCGACCTGTCCGTCCGCCTCGGCCTGTCCCGCCCCACCGTCCGCCAGGCCATTCAGTCCCTCGTGGACAAGGGGCTGTTGGTCCGGCGGCGCGGGGTCGGCACCCAGGTGGTGCACAGCCAGGTCAAGAGACCACTGGAACTCAGCAGCCTCTACGACGACCTGGAGTCGGCCGGACAGAGCCCGACCACGCGGGTCGTCCGCAACGAGGGCGTGCCCGCGACCGCGGATGTCGCGGCCGCCCTCGGGGTCGCGGAGGGCAGCGAGGTCACGCTCCTGGAGCGGCTGCGCTCCACGCACGGCCAGCCGGTGGCGTTCCTCTGCAACTACCTCCCGGCGAGCCTCCTCACGCTCGACACCGCCAGGCTGGAGTCGACGGGCCTGTACCGGATGCTGCGCACCGCCGGCATCACCCTGCACAGCGCCCGGCAGACGATAGGCGCCCGCTCGGCCACCCCGGAGGAGGCCGGCCGCCTCGACGAGAAGGAGGGCGCGGCCCTGCTCACGATGCAGCGCACGGCGTACGACGACACGGGGCGGGCGGTCGAGTTCGGGACGCACATCTACCGGGCGTCCCGGTACGCGTTCGACTTCCAGCTGCTGGTCAGGCCCTGAACTGCACGGCGGAGTCGAGGAGTCGGCGCTGCTCCGGCGTCAACTCCAGGTCCACGGCGGCGAGGTTCTCCTCCAGCTGGGCCACCGACGACGCCCCCGCGAGCGGCACGATCGGCAGCGGCCCGCCCAACTGCCACGCCAGTACGACCTGGTTGACGCTCGCCCCGGTCTCCTTCGCCACCTCGCGCAGGGCGGCCAGGCGGGGCGGGGTGCCCGGGTGGTCGTAGTCGGCGGGCAGGGGTTTGTCCTCGCGGGTGTAGGCACCGGCCAGCAGCGGTGAGTAGGCGACCAGGGTGAGGGCGGGCTCGGCGCGCAGGTAGCCGAGCAGGTCCGGGCCGACGGTGCCCAGGCTGCCGTCGGGGAACAGGCCCGAGGGCACGTCCGTCCGGGGGCGCAGGTAGCTGTGCTGGTACTGGAGGAGCTCGTAGCCGGGCAGACCGGCTTCGGCGGCGAGCGCGCGGGCCCTCTCCACCCGCCAGGTCGCGTGGTTGCTGACGCCCAGGAGTCCGACGGTGCCCTCGGCGACCAGCTCGGCGAATCCCTCGACGGTCTCCCGCAGCGGAACGCTCTGGTCCTCGATGTGCGCGTACAGCACGTCGAGCTTGTCCACGCCGAGGCGTTCGCGGCTGCGCTCGGCCGACTCACGGATGACCTTCGCGGACAGGCCCTCCGGGTTGTCGACGAAGCCCGAGCCGGGAGCCAGCGGGCGGGCGCCGAGCTTGGTGGCGATCACGATCTCGTCGCCGATGCCGCGGCTGCGCCGCCACCGTCCGAGCAGCTTCTCGCTGTGGCCGCCCTGGCCGCCGTCCTCCCAGAAGGCGTAGTTGTCGGACGTGTCGATGAACGTCCCGCCCGCCTCGACGTAGCAGTCGAGTACGGCGAAGGACGTCCTCTCGTCGGTGCGGGAGCCGAACAGCATCGCGCCGAGGGCGAGCACGCTCACCTCGCGGCGGTGGGCCGGATCGGTGCCGATGGTGCGGTACTTCATGGTGGTCCCTCCCGTTCGCGCCCGGTTCTCCGGGCGCGAACGGGAGTCTTCCGCTTGAAGCGCACTTCAAGTCAAGCCCCCGCGCGCCTACTTGGCGAACGGCCCGTCCAGCGCCGCCCATTGGAGCAGCATGATCGTCTTGGCGTCGGCGATCTCGCCGGTGCGGATCATCTCCAGGGCGCGGCGGAAGGGGAGTTCGAGGATCTCGATGTCCTCGCCCTCCTCCTGGAGGCCGCCGCCCTCGTGGGTGCGGGTCGAGGGGCCGTAGGAGGCGGCGTAGAAGCCGATGCGTTCGGTGACCGAGCCGGGGCTCATGTAGACGTCGAAGACGTGCTCGACCTCCCCGACGGTGTGGCCGGTCTCCTCGACCACCTCGCGGCGTACGGCCTCCTCGGGGTGTTCGTCCTCGTCGTCGAGGAGGCCGCCCGGTGTCTCGACGAGCATGCCGTCGGGGTGGCCGTTGACGTAGACGGGGAAGCGGAACTGCCGGGTGAGCAGGACGGTTTCGCGGTCGGCGTCGTAGAGGAGGAGGGTGGCGCCGTTGCCGCGGTCGTGGGTCTCGCGTTCCTGGGTGGTCCAGGTGCCGTCGGCGTGCCGGAAGTCGAAGGTCGTCGTGCGCTCGACGTACCAGTGGCTGGACAGCAGGGTCACGTCGCGGACCCTGACGCGGGGGTTCCCGGTCAGGTCGAGGCCGGTGCGGTCCAGGCCGGTGCGGCCCCGGCGGTCGGGGGTGTCGGCGCCGGCGGTCATCGGACACCGGCCGGACGCGAGGGGATGATCGAGTTGTTCATGTCCGACGTCTATCACCCCGGAGCGCGGGACGCATGGCCGAAACCGGCGCCCGGGGAGTCCAACTGCCGTGCCGGTTGAGTTGATTCGTCCCCTCCGGTCCGCCCGTCCGGGCATGCTCGACGCATGTCTGAGCAGGGTGATCAGGTTCCCGGATACCGGATGATCAGGATGGCGGCGCTGCAGGACGCTCCGGCGGCGGCCCTCGCGGACGTGGAGGCGTGGCAGGCCCGCACGACCCATCCGGACGTGCTCGGCGGCGGTGGCCCGGTGTTCGGGGTGGCCGAGGAGCTGGAGGCCGGCGGGTGGCGGATCGTCTCCCTGTTCTCCGGCTCGTACCCGCAGGGCGCGCGCGACAGCATGGCCATGACGTTCCGCGAACGGGCGCGGTCCGCCGAGGACGCCGGCGACCGGGAGACACAGCGGGAGTGGCTGCGGAACGCGGAGCGGCTGGACTGGGAGGCGCTGGACGAACTCACGGTGCTGGGGCGCCGGTTCAGGATCGTGCGGGGCGACCAGTTCATCCGGATGGGGCCGACGGGACCGGAGCCGCCCCGGCCGTCCGACCCGGACCCGGCGAAGGCGGGACACGGCCACGAGTACCGCGGCCGTACGAAGGGCTTCGTGATCGATCCGTTCACGCCGACCGGGATGTCCGAGGGCATCCTGCGGATGGAGCTGCTGTCGCTGGTGCACGCGCCGGGCTCGGCTCCGGACGGCGTGCGGAGGGACGCGTTGCACGCGCTGGAGACGCATCCCGGGGGTGTGCTGCTGCCCGCCGAGTTCACCGCGGCCGAGCTGTCGGACGGCCACTGGGCGCCGACGCAGCTGACGAACGCGAGCCCGCAGGGTTCGCGGGACACGCTCACCACCTATCTGCGCGTGATGGCGCCAGTCATGGAGGAGCTCGACGAGGAGACGCGCGCGGAGTACGGGCGGCTGGCGGACCGGATGGACGCCGAGCGCTGCGACGAGCTCGTGATCGACGGGTGCCGGACGCGGATCGTGCGCGTGGAACGGCTGGTGCGGGTCGGCCCGGACGGTCCCGAGGGCCCGCGCCCCTCCGACCCCGACCCCGAACTGCCCACCGCCGTACAGGAGAAGCGGCTGCGCGAGGAGGGCGTTTTCGACGAGTACCGGGTGCTGAACGAGGAGGAGACCGAGCAGCGCCGCCTCGCGGACGAGCAGTCGAAGGAGTTCCTGCGGCTCTTCGAGGAGCAGCGCCGGCGCCGGGACGAGGCGGAGGGCGCCTGAGCGGGGCGGGGCCGCCGGGCCCCGCCCCGCCCTCCGGTGGGGTCAGTCCTTGCCGAGCATGGTGTCCATCCGCTTGATCTCGGCGCTCTGCGTGGTGATCACGTCGGCCGCGAGCCCGACGGCGGGGTCGTACGCGCCGTTCGCCTTCTCGCTCCTGGCCATGGCGACGGCGCCCTTGTGGTGGTCGACCATCATGGCGAGGAACAGGGTGTCGAAGGCGGCGCCGGAGGCCTTCTCCAGCCTGCCCATGTCGGCGTCGCTCATCATGCCGGGCGTCGAGGACGACATGTCGTGGCCCATCCCGGACATGTCCTGGGGGACCTCCTCGCCCCACGAGGTGAGCCAGCCGGACATGGTCCTGATCTCCGGCTGCTGCGCGCCCTCGATCTTCGACGCGAGGCTCTTGACCTGTGCCGAGGAGGCGTGGTCGGCGGCCAGTCCGGCCATCTCCACGGCCTGGCGGTGGTGCTGGATCATCTCCTTCGAGAACGAGACGTCCGCGGCGTTGTGCCCGCCGCTCCCGGCCGAACTCCCGGCGCCCGCCCTGGTGTTGCCGGCGTCGCCGCCGCACGCGGTGAGCGTGAGGGCGGCCACCGCGACGGTGACGGCGAGAACGGTACGGCGGACGGACCTGCGCTGTGCGGTCATGGTGGAACTCCTGGTGTGTGGATCCGTGCAAGGGCATGCCGCTGCGCGCACGGTGGCGCGCGGGGCGCTCTAGATCCGCAGGAGTTGGAGTTCGGCGAGCGAGGGCGGGGCCCGGCCCCCGTCGGGACCGCCGCCCGCCCCGGACGTACGTCCGTCGGGCGCCTCGGCGCGGGCGGCCACGTCGGGTCGCAGCACCGGCACGACGGCCGGGGTCCCGCCCACGGACGCGGACGCGCAGGTCGCGTCGGCGTGCGTCATGTGGCCGCCGCAGTCGTCCGACCCGTGATCACAGGCGCCGCGCGTCGACGCCTCCTCCCCCATGGCTGTCGACGCCTTGTGCCCCGTGGCCACGGGCGTGGCCGCCATGCGGTGCCCGGGTGCGGGGTCGGCCAGGGGGACGGGTCCGAGTCCGTGCATGCCGAGCAGGCCCAGCAGCACGGCGGCCACGAGCAGACCGGAGGACCGCACCGGTCGGTGCGGTCCTCCGGTCTGCTCGCTGCGGGCCATGGCCTCACCATACCCACCCTGGGTATCGGTTCGGGCGCCGGGCACCTCGGTCAGTGGGCCCGCACGGGTCCTTTCGCGCTGCGGTAGGTGGAGATGCCCAGGGCCAGCAGCCAGTAGCTGAGGATCGCGCCCATCAGGGCGGTGGTGCCCCAGCCGTTCGCCGCGTAGAAGTGCGCGGGGGTGTTGCCGAAGAACAGGGACGGCACGAAGGCCAGGTTGACCGCGGCCAGGACGTAGGCGGACCTGCCGGTCCAGCGGGGCAGCAGTCCCGTGCGGGTGACGGCGAGGCCGAACGCGGTCAGGAAGAACGCCAGCATGAGCCGGGAGATCGAGCCGTAGAGGATGTAGGTGCCGTTGACGTCGATCGTCGGGTCGATGGGGTGGTCGGCGGCGATGACCGCGCCGGCCTCCAGACCGCTGGAGACGAGCGTGATCGTCGCGTAGACCAGGCCCGCCGTGAAGGCCAGCGAACCGGCCCACTCGTATTCGGGGTGCACGCGCTTGACCAGGTCGCGGAAGGCGGTCACGAACACCAGCAGGAACGCCAGCGCGACGATCCCGACCAGCAGCCTGGCGAGCACGTTGGCGTCCGGCGGCGGGCCCGAGTAGACGAAGTACAGGGGCACTTCGACGATGAGGGCGACGGCGGCGGCGATGCCCGCGCCGCCCGTCAGACGCCTGGCGGTCATTTCGTTCATGGGGTCCCCCGGGGTGTCGATGCGGTGGATCGGGTACGCCATGAATCCTGCCGACGACGGCCCTCGCCGTCCCTGGGCCTGAGGACCGGATCGGGGGTGTCCCTGACGACACCCCGGGGCGGGTCGTCAGGGGAACGGGAGGGTGCGGCGGAGCGGCGGGGAACATCCCGAAGGCACGGGCCCACGCCCCGGACGGGGGCGAGGCGTCAGTCCCGGGTCGCCAGCCACGCGTCGACCGCGGTCGCCAACTCCCCCTGGCCGCCGAAGACATGACCGTCCATGCCGACGGCCCGCGCGGCGCGTACGTTCTCCTCGCGGTCGTCCACGAAGAGGAAGTCGGCCGGGGCGGCCCGCAGGGCGGTGACGCAGTGGTGGAAGGCCGCCGGGTCCGGCTTCGCCGCCCCGATCCGGCCGGAGAAGGCGAGGTGGTCCAGGTCGTGCAGCCAGGGCTGCGCGGCGAGGAACGCGTCCGCGTGGTCCGCGGGGATGTTGGACAGCAGGGCGACCTCCGCGACGGCGCGCAGGGACCCGGCGTAGGCGACCATCTCCTCGTCGACGCGCGACCAGCTGTCGATGTCGGTGAGGCGCAGTTCCTCGACGGTGCGGGCGTCGACCGGCCGGGAGAGCCGGCGCAGTACGGCGGACCAGTACTCCGGCGCGGACTGCCGGCCGGCGTCGTAGGGCGGGCGGCACTCCCAGTACGCGGCGGTGAAGGCGTCGGTCGGGGTGGCGCAGCGGGCGGCCATCGTGCCGAGGGCGCCCGGGAGTTGGTGGCGGGCGATGACCCCGAAGAGGTCGAAGAGGACGATGCGGCGATCGGTGGGCATGGTGGGGGTCTCTCTCCTTCCGGTCCCGGGGACGTTCAGTGGCTCGGCGCCGGCTCGGTCGTCCGGTCGGGGACGGTGCGCAGGATCCCGGCGGCCACGGCGGTCACCGCGCACAGCAGGATCAGCAGGACGAAGGCGTGGTTGAGGGCGACGAGGTGGGTCAGCCAGCCGATGACGGCGGGGCCCGCGAGCATGCCGACGTAGCCGAGTCCGGCGACCCGGGAGACATTGGCTCCCGCGGCGGCGGGATCGGCGTGTCCGGCCGCGCTGAACAGCTGCGGGACACAGCCGGACAGGCCAAGACCGAACAGCGCCCATCCCGCGAACGCGGCCCAGATCCACGGGGAGACGGTGACGATCGTGATGCCGACGCCGGCCGTGGCCGCGCCGTGGCGCAGGATCGCCATGGACCCGAACCGGGCGACGAGGCGGTCGGCGAGCAGCCGGCCGATGGTCATCGTCGCCGCGAAGGTGCCGTAGGCGAAGGCGGCGGTGCTCGCGGGGGCGCCGAGGATGTCTTTGAGGTGGAGGGCGCTCCAGTCGTTGGCGGCGCCCTCGCACAGCATGACCAGCAGGGCGAGGACGGCGAGGATCCAGATGCGGCCACTGGTGCCGCGGCGCGCGGGGGCCGGGGTGTGTTCGGTGTCCGGTGCGGAGTCGGTGCCGGTGGTCGCGGGTGCGCTGCCGGTGGTCGCGGTTGCGGAGTCGGCGGTGGCGGGTGAGGTGTCGGCGGTGGCGGGTGCGGACGGCAGCAGGGCGCGGGCCGACGCCAGGGCGGTCACGACCCCCAGGATCGCCATGGCGGTCATGCCCGCGGCCGGGCCGAGGCCGGCGCTCGCGGTGGCCGCGCCGACGAGTGCGGCGAGGACGCCGCCGACGGAGAACGTGGCGTGGAAGGCCGACATGACGGGCCTGCCGTAGGCCTTCTCCACGTGGACGGCGTGGGCGTTCATGGCCACGTCCAGGCAGCCGTTGCAGAAGCCGAAGACCAGCAGGGCGCCGGCCAGGGACCAGGGATCGCGGGGCAGGCCGGGCAGCACCAGGGCAACGCTGCACAGGACGCCGGTGGCGGGGACGACGAGGCGCGCACCGAGCCGATCGGTCAGGGGTCCGGCGACCTGCATGCCGAGGAACGCGCCCAGCCCCAGCAGCACCAGGAGCCCGCCGAGCGTCGCGTGGCTGATGTCCACGCGCTCCTCGATCGCGGGGATGTTCACGACCCAGGTGCCCATCAGGGTGCCGCACAGGCTGAAGTAGACAAAGGTGGCCACCCGGGCGGCACGCAGCGAATCGTTCATGGACCCACCGTAATGAACGTATGACCTGATTGAATACTGGCGTTTCGCACACATTGAATGTTCGTTTGGGGTGGTGTTCAATCACGGCATGAGCAACGCAGACCGGCACGGGACGATCGCGCAGGCCGTCGGGGAGGCGGGCAGGATCAGCGTCCAGGAACTCGCCGACCTGACCGGCGCCTCCGAGATGACCATCCGGCGCGACCTCGACGCGCTGGCCGCGCAGGGCGTCCTCGAACGGGTCAGGGGCGGGGCACGCACCCTGCTGCTCCGGGGCGAGGAACCGCCGTTCGCCCTGCGGGCGCGCGAGGGCGTGGAGGCGAAGCGCCGTATCGCGGCCGAGGTGTCCGCGCTGATCGCCGACGGCGAGACCGTCCTCCTCGACAGCGGCACCACATGCCTGGAGATCGCCCACCTGCTGCGTCGGCGGCCGGTCACCGTGATGCCCCTCTCGCTGCAGGCCGTCCACGTGTTCGGCGAGAGCCCGGGCCCGGCCACGCTGATGGTCCCCGGCGGCCGGCCCCGCGCCGCCGAGGGCGCCCTCACGGGCCCGCTCACCCTCGCGTCCCTCGCCGCCCTGCGCTTCGACACCGCCGTCATCGGCTGCTGCGGCCTCAGCGCGGCCCAGGGACTGACGGCCTACGACCTGGACGACGCGGCCGTGAAGAAGGCGGCCATCGCCGTCGCCCGCCGGATCGTCGTCGCCACCGACAGCACCAAGCTCGGCCACACCGCGTACGCCCACGTCGCCCCGCCCACCCTCCTGCACACCGTGGTGACGGACAGCGCGGCCCCCGCCGACGAGATCAGCGCCCTGGAGGACATGGGCACGGTCGTGAAGACGGTCTGACGGGGCAGCAGTTGGATCCGGGGACGGGGTCCGAGCCCGAATCCCGACGCGCAGACAATCGGGACCGGTTTCGGATGTCTCCAGTCAGGACGACAGGATGTGAACCTGCGACCTCTTGAGGTCGAAAACGCGCTCAAGCTGAGTGTCCCGACAGGCTGGTTCGCCGGCGACAATGTGTATTCAGGCCGTGAACTCCGCCGGAACATGCGGGAGTTCGGGCTCCGCTATGCGGTCGGTGTGCCCCACACATACACGGTCACGGATGGAACGGGCCACAGATGGAAGGCCCACCAGATGATCAACAAGGTGCTGCCGCACCGCCAGAGGATGCGCACCGGATGACCTGGCGCCGCCACCATCAAGCCCTCGCACGAGCCTGCCACCAGCGCCGACACCCTCTTCAGGACCAGCCATGACCACAACTACAGCTGCCGTGACTGCCACCGCTTCTACTGGCTCAACTCAGCGTTTCCCCATGCAGCATAACCAGCATTGCTGCACAGTCCCATATCCCCCTCGGCGAAGATCATGTTGAGCTTCAGTTCGATGGCTCCCGAGACATTGACCGGCTTGGGGACCGCGACCTTGAACTTGGTCGCACGGTACTGTCCACCGACTTGCTTGCCATCGACATAGATACGGAAGTAGACAACAGCCTCCGAATCCGTGTCCGAAGTCAGCCCCAAGGTGGCGTTGAATTCACGCCACTCACCTTTCAACGCATAGGTGATGTTCCTTTCCTTACTGCACCCACCAATCCGCGTGTAGATGCTGTTCGTATAATCGGTGCCGGCGAGATTGACGCTCCCCTCAGGGAGAGAACCATTCGAATTCCTAGCCGCATCCATGTCGGACAGGTACTGCTTCGCTTGATCCGGGGAGACGGTCGGCGTGGGCGAATCATTGCCGTTCGCATTGTCCTCTGTCGGCACGCCCTCCAGGGTCTCGCTGGAGGTCGGGGACCGCGGAGGGGGTTCGGCCAGAGAAGCGGGGGTGCTCGGCGGGCGCGAAGGCGAGGTCGCGGACGAGGGCTTGGAGTCTTCCAGGAAACGAGGAGCAATTACTCCAAGGAAACCAATAACGGCAACAATGACGGCGAAACATCCCGCGATGATGGCAGCCATGTGCTGCTTCCACCACGGATCAGCATTGAGGGTGGACTCAGGAGAATCAGGCGGAGAATTTGTCACGTCGCTCACCTTGCCACTCGGGTGGATTTTAGACTCCTTCAGATTGGTCGCGACGGTACGCGACCTCGGGGCGCGGCACTTCAAGCTCAAGAACGCCGTTACTGTGCCGTTACCTTAAAGTCGTCATCGCAACCCGAAAGAGCGACAGACCGAACAGACCGAGCATTTGTGCGATCGACCGCCTTGAGGCGGGGCCCGTTCTTGATCGCCAGCGCCACAGCAATCGACCTCTACAGACCGGCCACTCCGTCGAACTGGAAGATCTTTTCAGGAACTGGAACCAACGGCAGTGACAGATATGTCAAGCTGCCACCTGGACGGCCAAACAAGGCAGTTGATGCGGGTCGCCCCCGCCCTGCAGCAGCGCGAGGGCGCACGAGCGCAGGTTCGACGGGATTCAAAAAACTCCCCGCCGGGCGGAGAAAATGCAACGAGCAGTCGCCGAGGCTCCATCACCGTTGCCACGATCGCCGCTTCCGGCACCGGTCATCGCAGGACTGAATCATTGGCGGCTCCGGCCTTCCGAGGAATGACACCAAGTCGTGGTGACCCCAGCCGGGGACAAGGTCGAATCCGCGGAACCAGGCCATCGGCAGGCCGTGGCTCACCAACTGGGCGTTGCGGTTGAACACAGTGCCGATCAGGCCCGCTCACTCCGCCGACACAACGCACCGATCACATCACGACGCACAGAAAATGGCGAAGAGCCTACGCCCATGTCGATCCATCCCTATTCTGCAAAGAAATTCTGAATCGACCCTTGGGGGTGGTCGTGCAAGAGCCGTTCCGCGATGCCGATGAAGCCGGACCCGGCCAGCTCACGTGCCTGAACGAAGGATGCCACCGTTTCCGTCGCCGGGAACGTGGACGGTTGTGCAGCGTCTGCGCAAGCCGCACCAGGCAGCGCCCCGGCCCCGATCTGTTCGAGACGCTCGGTTACGAGCGCTCGGGTGATCGGTCTCCCGCACCTCAACCTCGACGGTCCAGGGGACCAGGGCCCGACCGGCTGCAACCCGTTCCCGCGGCTGTCACGACCGCGCTGGCCGTGACGTCGGTCATCGCGTTCTGGCTCTGGCTGGGTCCGGCCGCCGGGATAACGGTCTTGGTCCTCTCACCTTTATGGGTCACCAATGTGCTGCTCGGCGGCGGATACGACGAGTCGCTCCTCCATGTCTTCGGCCGGGTTTCCCGCTTCCGGGCAACGCCTGGAAGGTTCCTCACCAGACATCATGAGCGCCGCTGACGGGAGCGGAGCCGTGGCACACCCCTCGGGCTGGCATTGAAATATACCGAACAATTAAGCGAATCAATCAACGCATGGTCACGTTAGGGTAAAGAAAGCCGCCTTGTCGCATCATGGATTGTGAATAGGGGCTTTGATTCTTCATCCATGGCATGCCCGGCAGGAAAACGTCTGCACTTCCTGTCTGCACCATGCCACGCGGGGAGATCACCGGGGGAACGAAATGCAGGTAGGAGAGCTGGCGGCCGAGGCCGTCCGCGTTCTGGTGTCACAGCTCGCTTCGACGGGGGCCGGGGGAGCTCAGCTGGTTCAGGGGGCGGCAACCAGTTTGTTGTCGAATCTGGTCGAAGAGCGTCTTCGCGAGACCGGCCACACCCAGGAGTGGGGGGCCTTCACCAGCGATCCGGCGAACAATTCCCTCATCGAGTACCTGCTGCGGCAGGAGGCCGATCGGAACGCCGACTTCCGGCTCGCCCTCGGAGACGCCGTACGGGCAGCCAAGTCCGAGGTGGTCAACGGCACGCAGGTTCGGTCGATCAGTATCGGCGGAAATGGCGATGCGCAGATCGGAGACCGCCGGGACACCTTCGGGAACAACAGCCGGGCGGTCACCGGCAGCGGCTCCTACCACGAGGGCGACGTCACCCACAATCACGATGGCGACGTCTACGAGACCCACGAAGGCCGTCCGGTGGGTCGGTACGCGATGGTTGCTCTGCTCGTTCTGGGGCTGATGTTCTTCGCCTTCAAGGTGGTCCCGGACTTCATCGGAGGAGGGGCGGGTGGCGGCCTTTCCGCATCCTCCACCTGCAAGGAATTCCTGACCGCCGACGAAGCGACCGAGCAGCAGGCGATGGTGAACATCGCGACGGACAAGGGGCTCGGCGGGTTCGGCAGTCCGCTGGCGCTGCCGGCCATCCGGTACGAGTGCAGCTCTCACCCGACCGAGGCCCTCGGCACCGTGATCGAACAGTACAAGGGGCAGTTCTAACCGCACGGAGAGGGCCGGGTGCAGCACACCCTGAGCCACCCGAATGTGCTGGTCCGGTCCGGTCGACGCCCCAGCCCCAACAGCCGCTGCGCTTGATGGTTCCTGCGCCCGGATCCGGCGCCGGGATGCATTCAGTATCCCTACGCCTACCCAACCGAAGAACTGACCGAAGCCTGCCCGGAAGCCCGAGTCGGCAACTCAGAACAAGAAACATGAGGAAAACAATGATCGGTCGCTACATCAATGCCGCTTGCTACGCGATCAGCGGTGTCGTAATCCTGTTCCTCGAAGCCTCAAAGGGCTGGGACGTCAAACTGACGCTCATCGCGCTCGCAGCCGTTGCGTACGGCGGGTACATCGGGCTGACCACACGGTCCTACTGGGTCAGTACGTACACCTACGTCATTCCGGTCCTGGCCATCTGCTATGCGGTCTTCGCCATTTAGATGGTCAGACCCAAGCGGTTATTGATCATTTGAAGTGAAACTGCATTCCTGTGACACGGTCTGCGGACAAGGAACGCCGCGAAGCAGTCGGCGTCCCGCTGGGTGTCCGGGCACGCTGGTTCGCCGGAGACGATGTGCATTCAGGCCGCGAACTCCGCACGAACATAAGGGAGTTCGGGCTCCGCTACGCGGTCAGCGTGCCCCACACATACACGGTCACGGATGGAACGGGCCACAGATGGAAGGCCCACCAGAGGATGCGCACTGGATGGCCTGGCAAGGACAGGTGGCCTGCTGGAACTCCTGGATGCGTTGGTCGCTGTTCTCCCTTGTCCCATCCGCCGTCCTCGCCCGCCCATGTCCAAGATCCTGGATCAGGCTCCGTCGCGGCGCCTGACACTAGCGCCCGAGGGCGGTCATC
Organism: Streptomyces sp. NPDC090083; assembly: GCF_044747445.1. Classification (NCBI taxonomy): domain Bacteria; kingdom Bacillati; phylum Actinomycetota; class Actinomycetes; order Kitasatosporales; family Streptomycetaceae; genus Streptomyces; species Streptomyces sp. NPDC090083. The sequence goes on from NZ_JBIVED010000001.1 coordinate 72,343, forward strand.
GATCAAGTGGGCGACTTGCTGGGAACGTACGCCCACATGCTGGATCTTCCTCACGGTCGCGCTGAAGCGCTGCCTCATGAGCGAATGGGTACGGTTCACACCGATCACACACCGGCCGTCCCGCCGCAGCAGCATGCCTGAGACATCGTCATCCAAGTCCCGCAGCACAACCTGAACATCAAGGCTCCCCGCCAGCACAAACGGGTCGATCGGAGCGGTATTGATCTCGAACTCCTGCAACAGAGCCCGCGCTGCGGTGTCAGCCCTGGTCATGAGCATCTTTCAGGTTCTCGGAGCCGGACCACACCGAGGCGACATCGGCCGCGTACTGAGCCGAAAGGCCAGCGATCTCATCCGGTAGAAGCTGCCCCCAAGCATTGCCCCCCTCACTGACAGCCTGCTTGCCCAGCTACCGCGCCACCAGGCCCGGGGCGAACGCGTGATCGGTCGCACGGGTCCGCCCAGGTCGGCGACCCATACGGTGTTCGCGCCGACGCCGGTCGGCGCGATCCACGGGATGGACTTCGACCGGATGCCGGAGGTGGACCGGGTGCTCGGGTATCCCTTCGCGCACCGGTCCGTACGTCATCTTCCAGCGGAAGGCAGGCGCTCCGGGCTCAGTGCGGCTTCCAGGTCCAGTGCCCAGTGCAGCAACCGCTCGTCCTGGCCGTAGCCGGCCACGCACTGCAGGCCCAGCGGCAGTTCCGTGGTCGAGCGGCCCGCGGGCACCGTCAGCGTGGGCAGCCCCGCGGCGCTCCAGGGGAGGGACATCACCGAGTCGCCCGCGTTGTCGAGGCCCTTGGGAGCCGGGCCGGTGGCCGCGGGGGCGATCCATACGTCGACGCCGTGCCGGCTCGTCGCCTCGGTGAGGCGGTCGCGGAACGCCTGCCGCTTCCGGAGCGCCCCGGTGTAGTCCGCCGGCCCGACCCGCCGGCCCTGGAGGATGGCGTCGGCGGTGCGGGGGTCGTAGAGGTCGGGATAGCGGGCGTACCAGTCGGCGTGGGACCGGGCCAGTTCGTGGAGGTTGACGACGAACAGGGCGAACGCGTCCTGCTCGAAGGTCTCGAAGACGGGTACCCGTTCCACGGCGTATCCGGCGGCGCGCAGGGCGTTCACCTGCTGGTCGAACACGGCCAGGGCCTCCGGTTCGGTGAACCCGAGATAGGGGCCCTCGGGCACGCCGAGCACCGGACGGCCGGTCGTGGCAGGAGCCTGCCGCCAGTCGTCGCAGAGGCACTCGGCCGCGAGGACGGCGTCCGCGACGGTGGCGGTGAAGGTGCCCACGGTGTCGTACGACGGGGAGGTGGGCAGCACGCCGTCGAGCGGGACGCGCCCGTGGCTCGGCTTGAAGCCGACGACACCGCAGTAGGCGGCGGGCCGGATGACGGAGCCGATGGTCTGGGTGCCGATGGCCAGGGGAACCAGGCCCGCGGCCACGGCCGCCGCGGAACCGCTGCTCGATCCGCCCGGCGTGTGTTCCGGCCGGTGCGGATTGCGCGTCGGCCCGGGTGCGGCGACGGCGAACTCGGCGGTCACCGTCTTGCCCGCGATCAGTGCGCCGGCCCGCAGCAGGCGGTCGACGACCACGGCCTGGCCGCCCGTCAGGACCTCGGTGGGCAGGGTCGAACCGGCTCTGGTGGGCAGCCCGTCGACGTGCACGATGTCCTTCACGCCCACCGGAACTCCGTACAGCGACGGAAGCCGGTCGGGCCACGCGCGCGTGGCCAGGTCCCGGGCGGCCTCCCGCAGCCGGTCCGCCCTGCCGGGCTCGGCCACGAACGCCTGGACGACCGGGTCGACGGCCGCAATGCGCTCGATGGCCCGCTCCGTGTGCTCCCGCACCCCGACGGCGCCGATCCGCAGCGTGCGGACCGCGTCCGCGAGGGAGGTGGTCCGTACGAGTCCGTCCATGGTGCTCCTCCGTCGGCCGCCGGTCGGCGGGGCGTTCCCCGGGTCGGCGGGGCTTTCGGGCCAGGTGCCGGTCAGTACCCGGGAGGCCGGCCCGTGACCGTCCTCGTCTTGACGAAACCGAACAGGGCGACGCCCTTGATGACGACGCGCGGGGTGCCGGGCCGTCCGGTCCTGCGGGCGCCCCGCCTGCCGAACACACCGAACAGTCCGAAGCCCTTGACCTCGACCTCGATGTCCTCGGGAAGCAGGATCTCGGTGGCACCCCACAGGGCGACGGCACGGATCTCGGTCTCCTGGCCGGCGAAGCGGGCCTCGGTGAGGTCGAGCCGTCCGCCGCCCCAGACCGACAGGGCGGTGAACCGGGGCGGGACGACCCACTCCCCTCTCCGCGCGAACCCGCCGAACACGCCGACGGCCAGGGGCGAGGCGGGCGTACGGTCCACCACGAGCGCGTCCCTGGGGCCCGGCACGGGCAGGTCGAGGCCGGCCGCCTTCAGGTCGCCGAGTGTCCTGGCCGCGTACACCGCGGCGAGCCGCTCGTCCAACTCGGCCAGTTCCAGGCGCCCTTCGGCCACCGCCGTACGCACCCGCTCGGCGACGAGGTCACGGTCCCGGTCCGCGGCGAGGATGCCGTCGGCGGACGGCACGGCGGGAGGTGAGGCGGGCGACGGGGCGTCCGCCTCCGGCCTGGCCCGGTCGGGGAACCCCGGGTGTTCGGTCATGCGATCGCCCTTCTCCACGGCTGTGCTCGCGAGGATCTCCGGTCGAGCGGTGGCGTCCTGCTCGCGGACGGCGGCGGCCGGGGAGATCGGAGCGAGCTCCCGTACCTCGGCCGGCGGACGGTCCAGAATACGCAGGTGGTGCCGGGCGACGTGCAGTGCGAGCGCCAGCACCGCCATGACGACGGCGAGCACCCCGATGGCGCCACGCACCCCGAGCGCGTCGGCGAGGAGACCGGCGCCGAGCGGGCCGGCCCACTGCACCACCTGCACGCTGAAGCGGTGGGCCGACGCCACCCGCCCCAGATAGGCATCCGGCACCAGCCGCACCTGGTAGGACTCGGTCACCACGTTCAGCGGCACGATGCTGGCCATCGCGACCAGCAGCACCAGGCCGATCTGCCACGGCCGCGGCACCCACACGACAGCCCCGAAGCAGGCCACGAACATCCAGGCGGCCAGCCGCAGCACGGTCCGGGCGCCCAGCCCGCGCATCAGCGCCGGCCCGGCGACGGAACCGAGGAGACCGCCGGCCAGCGCGAGGGACGACGCGGTGCCGACCTCGGTGGGCCCGCCGCCGCGGAACTGCACGAGGACCACGAAGAGCAGGGTGAATCCCTCCGTCACCGCGTTCAGCGCGGCGCCCCAGAGGATGGTGAAGACCAGGTAGTCGCTGCGGCGGATCATCCGCAGCCCGTCGGCCATGTCGGCGAACACACCGGGGCGCGGGCCCGCGGGCCCGTCCGGACCCAGCGGGCGGCGGATCAGCGCCGAGGCGAGGGTGACGAACAGGAACGACACCGCGTCGAAGAGGAACGGCACCCAGCGGGCCAGCGAGTACAGCAGTCCGCCGAGCGGCGCGCCGACCAGGCGGGCGACCATGTCGCGCCCCATGCCCTGGGCCGTCGCGGCGGACACCTGCTCCTTGGGCACGATGCGGCGCAGCGCCGGCATCGACACCCCGCTGCGCAGTCCCGCCGCCAGGCCGCCCGCCAGGGCCAGGGCGTCGAGTGCGGCGATCGCGGGATCGCCCCGGTGGACGAGGAGGGCGATGGTGCCCATCGCGAGGGCCTGGAGGAGGGGGGCGAGGACCATGAGGGCGCGGCGCGAGACGCGGTCGGCGAGGGTCCCGCCGAGCGGCAGGGTGACGAGCGTGCCGATCATGTGGCAGGCCGTGATGCTGCCCGCCTGGGCGGCCGACCCGGTGGCGTGCAGGACCAGCAGCGGGAAGGCGAGCGTGGAAATGCTGGTGCCCAGCGCGGACACGCCGTTGCCGGTCCACCAGTACATGTAGTCGAGGTTGCGCCACAGCGACCGGAGGGCGCTGTCCGCCTCGGACCTGCTCTCCACGGCGGCAGACTGCGCCTCGGCCATACGCCCCTCACCCCCGTGCCCGTCCCGAAGACCCGTCTGGGCGCCGGAAGTCCGTACCGCTGTCGTTCACCGCATGCTGCTCGACGAGGCGGGACCGGAGCCAGGCATCGCACCGGCAGCTTGCCCGGACCCGGCTCAAGTTGCCGCGGCGATGCCTGGCCGCCGCGGGCGGTGGTGCCGAGGCTGGCCGCCATGAGCGCATCCCACACCACCGCCGCGAACTCCGCCTGGATCAGTGCCCGTTACGCACCCGTGCCGCCGCACACCCGGATCGTCTGCCTGCCGCACGCCGGCGGGGGCGCCGGTGTCTTCGGTGGCTGGCGGCCGTACGTGCCGGCGGGCATCGAACTGGCGCCGGTCGATCTGCCGGGCCGGGGGGCGCGGATCGACGAACCGGTCGCGGGCACCTTCGACGAGCTGCTGGACTCCCTGTTCGAGGCGCTGCGCGGGGAGTTCACCATGCCGTACGCGATCTACGGGCACAGCTTCGGTGCGCTGCTCGGCTACGAACTGACCCTGCGCGTCGAGCGGGAGATCGAGCGGGGAGAGCCGCTGCTCGCCCCGCTCGCCCTGCTGGTGTCGGGGTCACGCGCACCCCACGTGCCGCTGAACCGGGAGCCGGTCACCGACGGCGACGACGCGCGGCTGGTGTCCTGGCTGCGGGAGACCGGCGGGCTGCCCGAGGAACTCCTCGCCTTCCCCGGCTTCCTCACGGACCTGCTGCGGGCGGTGCGCAGTGACATCGCCTTCGCGGAGCGGTATCTGGTCCCGGGCCCGGTACCGGTGGCGTGTCCGGTGGTCGCCCTGGCCGGCCGCGAGGACACGGTCTCGCCGGTCGCGGACGTGGAGCCGTGGGCCGCGTACACGAGTGCCGCGCACCGGCTGTGCGTCCTGCCCGGCGGCCACTACTTCCCGCAGAGCCATGCCGAGGCCACCGTCCGGGCGGTCATGGACGAGCTGTTCGCGGTGACGGCGCCCCGGAACCCGTCCTAGGCGGCCGTTCGCGCACGGGGTCGGGCGAGGGGCCGGGCAACCGGCCAGGCAGCCCGGCGGCAGACCCGGTTGCCGGTCCGCATGCCTGGTTCCGGCCTCCGCGCTCCGCCCACTATGCCGACATGACGGAAGGCCGTGCCGAACGGGCGCCAGCCGAGGCCGTCACAGACCCAGACCATCACAGACGGGGAATCGCATGGGCACGAACGCCGCCGCCAAGGTCGCCGCGGAGCGTGGAGTCCGGCAGGCCGCGGAATCCGGCACGGGCGGACGCTCCTGCGCGTCGGGCCGTCCGTGGATCGTGGGCCGGGTCCCCGCGCCGCGCACCCGGCTGCGGTTGTTCTGTCTGCCTCCTGCGGGCGGCAGTTCGGGTTCGTTCGCGCCCTGGCGACTGGCCGCCGTACGACCGGACTTCGAGCTGGCCACCGTGGAACTGCCGGGCCGGGGTGTGCGCGCCGGACAGCAACTGCCGCCCACCTTGGAGGAGTTGGCCGACGCGGTACTCGACGGCATCGCCGAGGAGTTCGACATGCCGTACGCGCTGTTCGGTCACAGTTTCGGGGCCCTGCTCGGCTACGAGATCGCCGTGCGCGCGGGCCGGCGCGGACTGAACCCGCCGGCCGCCCTGCTGGTCTCCGCGTCCCGGGCCCCGCACGCGCCGGTACCGACGCGCGTCTCACGGCTGCCGGACCAGGACCTGCTGGAGCGGCTGAACAGCTTCGGCGCCTTTCCGCCGGAGCTGTCGCGCTATCCCGGGTACCTCCGGTACGCGCTGCGCACGGTCCGCCGCGATCTGGCCCTCGTCGAGGGCTACCGGCCCACCGAGGCGGTACGACTCGGGTTCCCTCTCCACGTGTTCGGCGGCGCCGGGGATCCGCTGGTGAGCGAGGAGCAGTTGGCGCGCTGGCGGGACTGCGCGGGCGGCGAGTTCACCTCGCGGCAGCTGCCGGGCGGGCACGACTACCTGTTCAGCGCGGCGGCACCCATGCTCGGCGCGCTCGCCTCGACGCTGCGCTGACCTGGCCGGCGAGCGATGAGCAGCGGCCGTCGGCCCGCCGGGGCGCGGCGCCGATCCAGTCCACAAGTTCCGAGGGAGTTGCGAGAGTTGAACGATCTGACGGGTATCAGCGTGCTCGATGCGAACGGCGAGGATCTGGAGGGCTTCACGCGCCGGAACGCCGGGGCGATCGGCGAAGCCGTCGCCGGAAACGGGGCGGTCCTGATCAGGGGAGGCCGCGCCCAGGGCACCGAGGACTTCCAACGGGCCCTGAAATGGCTCGGGTTCGAGCCGCTGGCGTACACGGAGAGGTCCACCCCGCGCAGCGAGGTGGGCGACGGTGTGTTCACGTCGACCGAGTACCCGCCGCGCGAGGTGATCCCGCAGCACTGCGAGTCCTCGTACGCGAGTGCCTGGCCCGCGCGGCTGGCGTTCTTCTCCGCGGTACCGGCGGCGAGCGGCGGGGCGACCCCGATCACGGACGTGACGGCCGTCCTCGACCACCTCCCGGCCGAGGTGATCGCGACCGTGGAGCGGCGGGACCTGCGGTACGTGCGCAACTACGGCAGCGGCGTCGGCCTCGACTGGCGCGACGCCTTCCAGACCGAGCGGCGGGACGAGGTGGACCTCTTCTGCGCGCAGGGCGGTCTGGAACGGGAGTGGCTGGAGGACGACTGTCTGCGCACCGTCCGCCGGGCACCGGCCCTCGCGACGCACCCGCGCACCGGACGGCGGCTGTGGTTCAACCACCTGGTCCTGTTCCACCAGTCGTCGCTCCCGTCCGGGGTGCGCGAGGACCTGGTGGCCGTCCTGGGCGAGGAGGGACTGCCCAACGACGTGCTCTTCGGGGACGGTTCGCCGATCCCGGACGAACTGGTGGCCACGGTCCGGTCGGCGTTCGAGCGCCGTCAGCAGCGCTTCGACTGGGCCCTGCACGACCTGCTGGTGATCGACAACATGCGCTGGTCGCACGGTCGGGAGGCGTTCACCGGGGAACGCCGTGTCCTGGTCTCCATGACGGACCTGATCACCCGCACCTGACATCGACCGCCGTCTGCCGCTCCCGCGTTCCGGCGCGGCCGAGCCCTGTCTGCCCACGGGGAGGACCTACCAGTGAACGAAGTGACCGAGTCACCCATCGAGGCCGCGCTGCCCCTCACCCCGTTGCAGCAGGGGATGCTCTTCCACGCGCTCTACGACACCGAGTCCGTGGACGTGTACACCATCCAGGCCGCGTTCGAGCTGCGCGGTGAGGTGGACGCCGGGCGGCTGCGCGCCGCCTGCGCGGCCGTCCTGGCACGCCATCCGGTGCTGCGGGCCGGGTTCCGGCTGCGCACCAACGGCAGCCCGGTGCAGTTGGTGCGCCGTACGGTGACGACGCCCTGGACGGAGCTGGACCTCTCGGGGGAACCGGAGGCCGGGCGCCGGGTGCGCCTGCTGGCCTTCCTGGAGGAGGACCGGCTGCGCCGCTTCGACATGGCGGCGCCTCCGCTGATGCGGTTCGCGCTGCTGCGGCTGGGACCGGCCCGGCACGCGCTGGTGCTGACGTACCACCACATCCTGCTGGACGGCTGGTCCCTGCCGCTGGTCCTGCGCGATCTGTGCGAGCTCTACGCGCGTACGGAGCCGGGCGACGGCGGTGCCGCCGGCGCGGCCTCCGGTGCCGGGGGTGCCGGTTCGGCCGCGGACTTCACCGACTTCCTGCGCTGGCTCGGGCGGCAGGACCCGGCCGCCGCGCGGCAGGCGTGGCAGACGGCTCTCGACGGGCTGGAGGAGCCCACGCTGGTGGCTCCCGGCGCGGCCTCGGCGGGTCTCGACGCGATGCCCGGAATGCTGCCCGTCACCCTCGGCACGGAGGCGACGCGGGCGCTCACCGCCACGGCGCGGGCGCACGGTCTGACGCTCAACACGGTGGTGCAGGGCGTGTGGGCGCTGCTGCTGTCGCTGCTGACCGGACGCGACGACGTGGTCTTCGGCCAGACCGTGCACGGCCGGCCGGCCGAGCTGCCCGGCGCCGACTCCATCGTCGGTCTGCTGATGAACGCGGTGCCGGTGCGCGCGACCCTCTCTCCGGGCGAGTCGATGGCCGAGTTGTTCGCCCGCGTGCAGGACGAGCAGTCGGCGCTCGCCCCGCACCAGCACCAGGGGCTCGACGAGGTGCAGCGCCTGGCCGGGTTCGGCGGAGCGTTGTTCGACACCTCGACGGGCATCGGCAACGCGCCCTTCGACTGGTCGACCGTCCAGGAGATCGCCCCGGGTCTGCGGCTGGGCCCGCTGGCGCACACGGCCGACGCGGGCGGCCAGGAGATCAGCGGCTCCACCCACTACCCGCTGAGCGTCGTCGCCGTGCCGGGGCCGGAGCTGCGGCTCGAACTCAACTACCGCGCCGACCTGTTCGACCCCGAGCGCATCGAGCTGGTCGCCTCCCGGCTGCGTCTGCTGCTGGACACCTTCACCCGTGCTCCCGGCACCTTCGTCGCGGCGGTCCCGCTGCTGACCGAGGAGGAGCGGGACCGGGTGATCGATGTGTGGAGCCGCCGGCCCGGAGCAGAACGGGCGACGGAACGCACCGGCTCCACGGTCGTCGAGCTGTTCGAGGGCCAGGTACGACGGTGTCCGGAGGCGACGGCGGTGGCCGACAGGCGCGGCTCGCTCGGCTACCGGGAGCTGGACGAGGCCGCGAACCGGCTCGCCCGGCTGATGTCGCGCCGCGGGGTCCGGCCGGGTGACCGGGTGGTCGTGGCGCTGCCGCGCGGCACGGACCAGATCGTCGCGATCCTCGCCGTGCTGAAGGCGGGCGCCTGTTACGTGCCGGTCGACCTCGCCTACCCGGCGGAGCGCATCGCCTTCCAGATCGACGACTCGGATCCCCGGCTCGTCGTGTGCACCGGCGATGCCGCTCCGGCGCTCGGCGGACACGCCCCCACGCTGCCGCTCGACTCCCCCGCCGTGACGGACGAACTGGCACTGCTGCCGGGTCGTCCGCTGACCGACGACGAGCGAGGCGGTCCGGTACGGCCCCAGGATCTCGCGTACGTCATCTACACCTCGGGGTCGACCGGGCGGCCCAAGGGTGTCGCCGTCGAACACCGCACGCTCGACGGCTATCTGGCCTTCGCCCGCTCCGCCTATCCCGGTCTCGGCCACCAGGCCCTGGTGCACTCGCCACCGTCCTTCGACCTGACCGTCACCGGCCTGTTCGGCCCGCTCACCATGGGAGGCGTCGTCCACGTCGTCGACCTGGAGGACTCGTGGGACGACGAGATCCCGGCGGGCGTCGGACGCCGGCCCGCCTTCGTGAAGGCCACCCCGAGCCATCTGCCGATCCTGACGGCGTCCGAGGAGTGGCTGTCGCCCTCCGGTGAACTGGTGCTCGGCGGCGAGCAGTTGACCGGCGAGGCGCTCGCCGGATGGCGCGCGCGCAACCCCGGGGCGACGGTCGTGAACGAGTACGGTCCGACCGAGGCGACCGTGGGCTGCATGGAGTACCGGCTGGAGCCCGGGGATCCGCTGCCGCCGGGCCCGGTGCCGATCGGTGTGCCGGTGCCCGACGCGCGCATCTACGTCCTCGACGGCTTCCTGCGACCGGTGCCGGCAGGCGTCTCCGGCGAGCTGTACATCGGCGGCGAGGTGCTCGCCCGCGGTTACCTCAACCGGCCCGGCCTGTCCGCGGCACGCTTCGTCGCCGATCCCTTCGCGGGTGACGGGACGCGCATGTACCGCACGGGCGACATCGCCCGGTGGCGCTCCGACGGCGTCCTCGTCTACGGCGGCCGGACCGACGACCAGGTCAAGGTCCGCGGTTTCCGGATCGAGCTGGGGGAGGTCGAGAGCGCTCTGCTGGCCGACCCCGCCGTGGCACAGGCGGTCGTGGCGGTACGGAAGGACAGGCGCGGGGCGCCGCAGCTGGCGGCGTACGTCGTGGCTGCCACGGGCCGGAGGGCGGAGCCTGTCGCGCTCGCCGAACGGCTCGGGGCGCGGCTGCCCGCCCACATGGTCCCGTCGTCGATCGTCCCGCTGTCCGAGCTGCCGGTGACCCGCAACGGCAAGGTGGACCGGACCGCGCTCCCCGCACCCGAACTCGCCCTCCCCTCAAGCGACTCGGTGCCTCAGCAGGAGGCCGCCGGCCGCACGGCGGCCGTCGAGCCGGAGGAGCGCGCGGCGGCCCCGGAGTCCACCGAGCACGCGGCGGTCCCGGAGCCGGAGGAACCGGGGAGAACCGAGACGCCAGGGAGGCCGGAAGAACCGCGGAAGCCGGAGGAACCGCGGGAGTCCGAGGAGTCGGAGGAGTCGGAGGAGAGCCTGTCCGACACCCTGTCCCAGCTCTTCCTTCAGGTGCTGAACCTGGACGGTGCCGGGGCCGACGGCGACTTCTTCAGCCTCGGCGGCGACTCCATCACCGCCATCCAACTCGTCGCCCGCGCCCGCAAAGCCGGCCTCCGCCTCACCCCGAAACACATCTTCACCCACCGCACCGCCAGCGCCCTGGCCGCCTTCCTCCGCCAGACCGACACCCCCGCCCCCGCAGCCACGCAGAAGCCGGCGAAGGACTCGACCGTCCAGGATCTCGCGGACGCCGCCGAAGTCGCCGCCACCCTGGCCGGTCTGATCGGGCAGGTGCTGAACCTGGACGGCGCCGCGGCCGACGGCGACTTCTTCAGCCTCGGCGGCGACTCCATCACCGCCATCCAACTCGTCGCCCGCGCCCGCAAAGCCGGCCTCCGCCTCACCCCGAAACACATCTTCACCCACCGCACCGCCAGTGCCCTGGCCGCCTTCCTCCGCCAGACCGACACCCCCGCACCCACGCCGGATCCCCCGGCTCCGACGGTCCAGGAGACGGCTCCCGCCGCCCTCCTGACGCCGATCATGCACTGGCTGCACGAACGCGGCGGCACCGTCGACGCGTTCCACCAGTCGACCCTGCTGCGCGTCCCGCCCGCGCTCGGCCTCGAACACCTGGTGACGGCCGTGGGCACGGTGATGGAACGTCATGAGTCGCTGCGCGGCCGGCTGGACGGCGACGGCGGCCTGGTGCCGGAGCCCATGTCGTCGACCGCGCCGCACGAGGCGGTCCGCCGACTGGACGTCTCGGAGCTGACCGAGGAGGCCGGACGTGCCGCCATCACCGCGTGCGCCCGGCAGGACGCCGGGGCGCTCGCGCCGGGCTCCGGAGAGCTGGTGCGGGTCACCTGGTTCGACGCGGGACCGGACCGGCAGGGCAGGCTGCTGGTCACCATTCATCACCTGGCCGTCGACGCGGTGTCCTGGCGCATCCTGCTGACCGATCTGCACGCCGCGCTGGAGAGTGCGCGCGCGGGTGCCGCGCCTCGGCCCGAACCGGTGCCGGTGACGTTGCGCGAGTGGAGCGACCGGCTGCGCGGCGCCGCGCACAGCGCCGCGGTGTTGCGCGAACTCCCTTACTGGAAAAGCGTGTTGAGCCAGGACAGCATCCGGATCGGCGCCGCCCCGCTCTCCCCCGTCCACGACATCTACGCGACGGCGGGCGAGCGGACCCTCACCCTTCCGACGGAACTGACCGGCCCGCTCCTCAGCACGGTCCCGGCCGCGTTCGGCTGCCGCACCAGCGACGTGCTGCTCGCCGGGCTGGCGCTTGCGGTGGCCGCCTGGCCGCCCGCGAAGGCGGACGGCACCACCGGCGTCCTGGTCGGCGTAGAAGGGCACGGCCGCGAGGAGATCGACGACGACCTCGATCTGTCCGGCACCGTCGGCTGGCTCACCTCGCTCTACCCGGTCCGCGTCGATGCCGGCGCCGGCGACTGGACGGAGGACGCCGGACCGGCCGGCCCGCGGCTGGCACGGGCCGTGCGCGACGTCACCGCCCAGCTCGCCGAAGTCCCGGGCAACGGACTGGGATTCGGCCTCCTGCGCCATCTCAACCAGGTGACGGGCGGTGAGCTCTCGGCCTTCGCCCCGCCACGGATCGGGTTCAACTACCTGGGCCGGCAGAGCACCGCGGGTGACGGCGACTGGAGCGTGGCGCCCGAGTCGGACGCGCTGCCGATCGGGGCGGACCCTCGCATGCCGATGCCGCACGTCGTCGAGGTGAACGCGTCGGTCGACGACGACCCGGCCGGGCCGCGCCTGGTGGCGCACTGGCTCTGGGCCCGGCTGCACCTCACGGACGCCGACACGGCGGAACTGGGCAGGCTGTGGTTCGACGCGCTGCGCGCCCTGGTGACCCACGCGGCGACCCTGGCGGTGCCCCCGGTACCGGAAGGCGAGGTGGACGCCACGGAACTGGCGCTGCTCCGCCGGCGCACGGGCCTGCCCGTCGCCCGGGTGCTGCCGATGACACCCCTGCAGGAAGGGCTGCTCTTCCACGCCCGCTACGACAGCCGGGGCCTGGACGTCTACAACGTCCAGATCGCGCTGGACGTCCACGGGCGGCTCGACCGGGAGCGGCTGCGGGACGCCTGTGCCGCGCTGCTGCGGCGCCATCCGATGCTGCGGGCGGGCTTCCTGCACCTGCGGTCGGGCGAACCGGTGCAGGTGGTGCCCGAGGAGGTCCCGATGCCGTGGGAGTCGTACGACCTCACGGACCTCGGCGAGCGGGAACGGGACGAGCGGCTCGCCGGCCTCCTCGACGCCGACCGCCGCCGGCGCTTCGACCCGGCCGCTCCCCCGCTGATGCGCGGCACCTGGATCGCGCTCGCCCCGGACCACCAGCAGGTGGTCCTGACCATGCACCATCTCCTGGTGGACGGCTGGACCACCGCACTGCTGCTGCGGGACCTGCTCGCGCTGTACGGCCGGGGCGAACACCACGCCCTGTCCGAACCGGCCGACTACGGCGGCTATCTGGCCTGGCTGGCCGTGCAGGACAGGACCGAGGCGAGGCGCGCCTGGCACGACGCGCTGGCCGACCTCAAGGAGCCCACGCTGGTCGGCGACGGCAGGGACACCGCACGGGTGCGGGCCCTGCCGGAGAGCCTGGTGGTCTCGCTGTCCGGGGAGCAGACGGATGCGCTCCGAGAGGCCGCCCGCCGTACGGGGGTCACCGTCAACACCCTGGTGCGCGCCGCGTGGGCGCTGTGCCTGCACCGGTGCACCGGCCGACGCGACCTCGTGTTCGGCGCCACCGTCTCGGGCCGGCCGGCCGAACTTCCGGACGTGGAGGCCATGGTGGGGCTGTTCATCAACACCGTCCCGGTGCGGGTGCGGCTCGATCCGGCGGAACCGCTGGCCGCGCTGCTGACCCGGTTGCAGGAGGAGCACGCGGAGCTCCTGCCGTACCACCACCTGCCCCTGACCGACATCCAGCGGGCGGCGGGCCTGGGCACGCTGTTCGACAGCTGTGTGGTCTTCGAGAACTTCCCGCTCGCCGAAGCCGGGCGTGCCCAACCCGACAGCGGCCTGCGGCTGACGAAGGTGACGGGGTACGACGGCTACCACTACCCGCTGAAGCTGATGGCCGACCCGGGCCCGCAGCTTCGGCTGGAGATCAGCCACCGGCCCGATCTGGTCGACGCCGGACTCGCCGGGCAGGTCGCCGCACACCTGCGGGACCTGCTCGTCGAGTTGCCCGGCGCGACGACCGAGCCGGTGGGGCGCTTCCTCACCTCGGACCTGGCGCCGTCGCACAGCCTCACCCACCGGCTGTGCGGCCTGATCGCCGAGGTGCTCGGCCAGGACGACGTGGCCGCGGACGACGACGTCTTCGACCTGGGCTGCGATTCGCTGACGGCCCTGCGGCTGACCGGCCGTATCGAGGCGGTGCTGGACCGCGCGGTCGACGTCGGGACCGTCTTCCGCTGCCGCACGGCACGGGCCCTCAGCCACGCGCTCACCCCCTGAGCCCGGGGAGCCGCGGCGACGGGCCACTCGTCGCCGCGGCGGGTCCGGCACCACCGGACACCAGCAGACGCCCCCGACACCAGCAGACGCCAGCACGGACAGACGCCACGGGTGGCGGCCGGTTCTCCGGCCGCCACCCATGGCGTCTGCTGTTCGTCCGGTGCTACGGCCGGACGTTACTGGCTCTCGGGCGACCAGGTCGTGCCGTAGCGGGCGCAGATGGAGTTCACCTCGAAGTGGCTGGGCAGCGTGATGGACCCGTCGTCCACGTGACCGCCGATCAGCCGGATGACGTCCGAGACCCGCTCCAGGGACATCGCCACCTCGGGGGTCAGTGCCTCCAGCCGGAACAAGTCCTCGATGGTGAAGCCGAGTTCGGCCAGCGCCAGTGAGTGGAAGCCGAGATCCTGCACCAGCCGGTGGTGCGGACCGACCGCGCCGGTCTTCTGCGGAGCGACCAGACGGACCAGCGTGCAGACCAGACCGGGGATCTCCGCCGGACTCACCATGACATCGGTTTCGGACATGTGCGAGCGCTCCTTTTGAGGATGTGCGGGCTGTGACGGGACGCGAGCGTGCACATCACGGCTCGGTCTGCGCCATCGTGTCGCGCCGCCACGGCGTCCCACCAGGCAGTCGGACCGGCAAGCGCCGCTTCGTTCGCGCCACGCGGACGCGGACCGGTCTGCCGTGAAATTGCCGGTTGAAATGCCTGTGCACGGACCCGACTTGGACCCAGAATCCCGATGGCGCAAGGTGTCCAGGCCGTGTTGCGTCCGCGAAGGACGGCCTGGCTTACTGGCACGGCATGGCCGGCGCGCCCCACCTGCGCCGGACCCATGACACCGGGCGGGACGTACTGCGGGCACGACGTGCCCGACGGGGAGGATGGACAGTGACCGACACCCTGCACACGGGGCTGACGACGGCGAGCCTGCTGGCCGCGGACAAGGGCGACGGCAGCAACTTCGTCCTCTACTTCAACACCATTCTGATCGTCGTCATCGTGACCGTCGTCATCGTCCGTCAGTTCACGGTCCGGGCGGTCACCCAGCGCATGTACTTCTGGGTGGGTGTGCTCATCGTCCGCGGCTGCATCCCTCCGGGCCCGGCCGAGTTGAAGCCGGGGAGCATCGTCCTGCTCGTCCTCTCGCTGCTCGCGTCGGTCGCCTTCGGCTACTGGCGGGGCGCGGCCTTCCCCATGTGGAAGGAGAGCGACGGACGGGTGCTGCGCAAGGGCGACCGCCGCATCCTCCTGCTGTGGCTCGCGACCGTCGCCGTCCGGCTGGTGTTCGGGACGATCGGCGCGGTCGCGTTCGGCGAGGCCTTCAACGCCAACGCGCTCTGGCTCGGCATGGGCGTGACGCTGGCCGTACAGCACGTGATCATGATGCGCCGCAGGGACGAGGCACCGCTGAGGGCGCCGCAGACCGAGGCAGAAGCAACAAGTCGCTGAAAGGTGCCCCCGATTGAACGCGCAGACGCTGACCGAGCGCCCGTCGACCGCGGAGCCGGGGGTGTACGTCGGCGGAGTGTGGCGGCCCGTGACGGACGACGCGCCGATGATCCGGGTGACGAACCCGGCCGATGAACAGGTCATCGCCGTGGTGACGGCGGCCACCGAGCAGGACGTGGACGCCGCGGTCACGGCCGCGCGGACGGCGCTGCCCGGGTGGGCCGCGACGCCTCCCGCCGAACGGGCCGCCCACCTGGCCTCGTTGGAGAGCGGTCTGCGTGCCCGGGTACGGGAGCTGGCCGCGACGATCACGGCGGAGCTGGGCGCCCCGCTGGCGCTCAGCCGGATGGTCCACGTACGGACACCGCTGACCGTGCTCGCCTCGTACGCGGAACTGACCGCCCGCCACCCCTTCGAGGAGCGGATCGGCAACTCCCTGGTCCTGCACGAGCCCGTGGGTGTGGTGGGCGCGATCACGCCGTGGAACTACCCGCTGCACCAGGTGATCTCCAAGGTGGCCCCGGCCCTCGCGGCCGGCTGCACGATCGTGGTCAAGCCGTCCGACCTGACACCGCTGACCACCCGGCTGCTGACCGAGTGCGTGGCCGCGGCAGGTCTGCCGGCCGGCGTCTTCAACCTGGTCACCGGCGGCGAGACGGCGGGCCGCGCCCTGGTCGCGCACCCCGGGGTCGACCTGGTGTCGTTCACCGGTTCCACCCGGGTCGGACGGCAGGTCGCCGCTGTCGCGGCCGGCGCCGTCAAGCGAGTCGCCCTCGAACTCGGCGGCAAGTCCGCGAACGTGATCCTGCCGAGCGCGCGGCTGGACCGGGCGGTCCGTGCGGGCGTCTCCAACGTCTTCACCAACTCCGGTCAGACATGCAGCACTTGGAGCCGGATGCTGGTTCACGAGAGCCGGTACGAGGAGGCCGTCGCGCTGGCCGCCGAGGCCGCGGCCGGCTACGCGCCCGGTGATCCGCTGGATCCCGCGACCCTGATGGGCCCGCTGGTCGACGCGGGTCAGCGCGACCGGGTACGCGCGTGCGTCGTGCGGGGCGTCGAGGAGGGGGCGCGGCTGGTCACGGGCAGCCCCGAGGCGCCGGAGGGCCTGCCTAAGGGGTACTACGTACGCCCCACCGTCTTCGCCGACGTCACCGAGGACATGTCCCTCGCCCAGGACGAGATCTTCGGTCCGGTGCTGTCGATCATGCGGTACACGGACGAGGACGACGCGGTGCGCATCGCCAACGGAACGGTGTACGGCCTGGCCGGTGCCGTGTGGGCGGCCGAGGTGCCCGAGGCGCTGGCGTTCGCACGGCGCCTCGACACGGGCCAGGTCGACATCAACGGCGGGCGCTTCAACCCGCTGGCGCCCTTTGGCGGTCACAAGCAGTCCGGGATCGGCCGTGAACTCGGCGTCCACGGACTGACCGAGTTCCTTCAGACGAAGTCCCTGCAGATGTGACGGAGGTTCAGTCCCGGGGGTCGGAGCGGGCCGCGTCCACGGCGCGGGGGCCGGCCCCGCTCCCCGGCTCCTGTGGCGGTCCCGGCTCTCCGGCGGGCGACCGCCGGACCGGGGCGGAGCGCAGGCGCTGTCCGGCCCGGTGGAGGATGGCCGAGGTCAGCTCCCAGCCCGAGGCGATGGCCCCGATGTCCAGGTCGGAGACCGGTCCACCGGAGGCCGTGCCGCCCTGCGGGGTCATGCGTGCGTCCGGAAGGCGAGGGTCACGTTGTGCCCGCCGAAGCCCGCGGAGTTGCTCACGCAGGCGACCATGTCCGCGGGCAGGGCACGCGGGCTGTCCCGGACGACGTCGAGTCCGATCCTGGGGTCCAGCAGCTCGATGTTCATCGTCGGCGGCGCCGTCCGCTCCCGGAGCGCCAGCACGCTGGTGACGGCGGCCAGCGCCCCCGAGGCACCCATCAGATGTCCGCTGGTCGACTTGATCGCGGAGACCGCGTAGCCGCCGTCGCCCAGCACCCTGCGGATCGCCAGGCTCTCGGCGAGGTCGCCCTGCGGGGTCGACGTGGCGTGCGCGTTGACATGCGCGATGTCACGCGGGCTCAGGCCGGCGTCGGCCAGGGCCTTGCGCAGTGCCGCCGCCGCGCCGCGCCCGCCGGGCTCCGGCGCCACGATGTGGTGGCCGTCGGCACTGATGCCGGCGCCCGCGAGTTCGGCGTGGACGCGGGCCCCTCGGGCGCGTGCGTGCTGTGCCGACTCCAGGACGAGGACGGCGGCACCCTCGCCCATGACGAATCCGTCGCGCTGGGTGTCGTAGGGGCGGGAGGCGTGTTCGGGATCGTCGTTGCGGCGCGACATCGCCCGCATGCTCGCGAACGCCGCGACGGCCAGCGGCTGGATGATCGCCTCCGTGCCGCCGACGGCCACCACGTCGGCGCGGCCGAGCCTGATCATGTCCAGACCCGCCGCGATCGCCTCGGCGCCCGCGGCGCACGCGGAGGTCGGACTGTGCACCCCCGCCTGGGCGTTGATCTCCAGTCCGATGTGTCCGGCCGAGCCGTTGATCATCATCTTCGGCATCGTGTGCGGTGAGAGCCGTCGTGCGCCCTGGGTGCGGACCTGTTCGTGTCCCTCGACGAGGGTGCTCAGCCCGCCGATGCCGCTGCCGAGGACCGCGCCGACCCGTTCCGGCTCCGGGTGGCCGGGCTCACCGGCCCGGCCCAGGAAACCGGCGTCGGCCCACGCCTCGCGCACGGCGATGAGCGCGAACTGGGTCGCCCGGTCGAGCTTCCGCGCCTCCACACGGTCCAGTACGAGGCCCGGGTCCACGGCGGCCGGCGCCGCGATGCGGACGGGCAGGTCGGCGGGCCAGCCGGCGCCGAGCCGGGTCGACGCCGGGCGGCCGTCGAGCAGCGTGGCCCAGGTGGACTTGACGTCTCCCCCGAGCGGTGTCGTGACACCCACTCCGGTGATGACGACATGGTCCCTTGCGTGCACGGACATCTGAGGTCTCCCCAGTGATTCGGCGCGGTGATCCGGCGCGGTGATCCGGCACTCCGGCAGCACCGACGGCGTCAGGCTGCGTTGCGGAACGCCTCCGGTCGCGCGAGGTTCTCGCTCAGGAACAGGTCCCTGAGTTTCGGAGTGAGCAGTCCCAGCTGCCGCAGCAGATGAATGACCTGCTGGAACAGAAGCTGCCGGTAGCCGAACATCATCGGGTCCGTGCGGGCGAACCTGATGCCTTTCTCCACGTCGAGGTCCATGCGTTCCCAGACTTCTTTCAGAAGAAAGCGCCGGGACATCAGATGGATTGCCTCCAGCAGGAACTTCTCGCGCTGGTCGAGTTCCGCGGATGTCATTCCGTCGTAGAGGCCGGCGAGGGCGACGGAGCCGAATCCGACGTGGCGGGCTTCGTCCCGGGCGATCATCTTGGTGATCGAGGTGATGATGGGGTCGCCGAATCCGCTGCCCGCGAGGCGGGTCGCCGCCAGTGCCAGTCCTTCGACGACGACCTGCATGCCGAGATAGACGATGTCCCATTCCGACTCGGCGAGGAGATCCCGCAGCAGCGCCTTGAG
Organism: Streptomyces sp. NPDC090083; assembly: GCF_044747445.1. Taxonomy (NCBI): domain Bacteria; kingdom Bacillati; phylum Actinomycetota; class Actinomycetes; order Kitasatosporales; family Streptomycetaceae; genus Streptomyces; species Streptomyces sp. NPDC090083. The sequence goes on from NZ_JBIVED010000001.1 coordinate 91,145, forward strand.
GCCGGGGTTGATGGGATAGGACTCGCCCAGCTTCTCGTCGATGTAGCGCGCGTACGCCTCGACGTGCCGGGCCTCGTCGGCCACCTGCGAGGCGGCGTAGACCTTGGACTCCATGTCGGGGACGGTCTCGACGAGCCGGGCGGTGGTGACCAGCGCGCCCTGTTCGCCGTGGAGGAACTGGCTCACCATCCATGCCTGGTACTGCCAGCGGAACTCGTTCAGCCGTTCTTTCGGTACGGGGCTCTCGTGGTCCACGACGAATGTGGCCATGCCGGCACTGAACTCGTCGGCGAGCGGCGCCCCGAAACGGACGTCGTAGTCCCAGTCGATATCGGTGTCCGAGTTCCACTGGGAGTTCTTGTTCTTCTGGTAAAGGCGCCAGATGCGATTGTCGCGTTCGCCGTAGTCCCAGTTGAGGCAGGCACGGATCGACGCGTCCACCTCCATGAGGCCCGACCTGGCCTGGTCAAGAGTGAAGAGAGTCGAGTCGGACTCACTACGGAGTATGTCAGCCATGGGTCAACTCTGGGATTACGGCCGCCGCGCAGCCAGGTACACACCGGGCAACTGAGCGGCAGTCCCGATTGCCGGTGCCCTACCTGGATGCGCCGTCGCCGCGCCGACCAGCATGACCGGTGAGCCACACCATGACGGATGTCGGCGAACTCGTCCCGGAATTCACTGGAGATGCCCCCATGGCGCAGACCACGCGCAGCCGGCCGACCCTCGATCTCGTCACGGATCTGGAACGCACGCTCGGCGATCCCGAGGCGGGCGACGGCCCGTTCAGCTACGCGGCGATCGTCGCCCACGAGGAGCGGAACGAACTTCCGCCCGGCGCGGTCGAGTTGGCCCGCAGCTGGGGATTCCCCCAGTTCCTGGTGCCGCGTGAGTGCGGCGGACGGCTGAACAACCTCGAAGAGATCTTCATGCTGACGCGCTCCCTCGCGCGCCGGAACCTGACGATCGCGGTGATGTTCGGGTCCGCGCTGCTGGGGGTCAACCCCGTCTGGGTCTGGGGGAACGAGGAGCAGCGCCGGCGGGTGGCGGAAGGGCTGCTCGACGGCGACCTCGCCTGCTTCGCCGTGTCGGAGCCCGATCACGGGAGCGACCTCCAGGGCAACGAGACAACGGCCCGGACGGAGGGCGGCGAGTTCGTGCTCAACGGCGAGAAGTGGCCGGTCGGCAACGCGACCCGCGGCCGCTTCGTGACCGTGTTCGCCACCACGGAGAACCGCCGCCAGTCGCTGCTGCTCGTCGACAAGGAGCAGCTGGCTCCCGGGAGTTGGAGCAACCATCCGTTCGTCCGGACGGTCGGGCTGCGCGGTCACGATCTGAGCGGCATCGCCTTCCACGACGCGCGGATCCCGAGCGACGCGGTGCTGGGCCGCGGCGGCGCGGGCCTGATCGAGGTCCTCAAGGCGCTCCAGATCACCCGTACGGCCATCGGCGCGCTCTCCATCGGAACGATGGACTCGGTGCTGCGCATCGGCCTGCGGTACGCGTACGAGCGGTCTCTCTACGGCGCCGAGATCCGGCGGATCCCGGTGATCCGCCGGCATCTGCTGCATGCGCACCTCGATCTGCTGATCGCCGAGTGCACGGCCATCCCGGTGGCCCGGTCGCTGTCCGTCGCGCCCTCCCGGCTGAGCATGTGGTCGTCCGTCGTGAAGTACCTGGTACCGGTCGTCGCCGAGGGCGTGATCCAGGACATCGGGCGGGTGCTGGGCGCCCGCGGGTATCTGCGCGAAGGAGTCGCCGACGGGGCCTTCCAGAAGCTCCAGCGCGATCACGCCATCGCGAGCATCTTCGAGGGCACCACCCATGTGAACCTGCACAACATCGCGGCGCAACTGCCCAACCTGGCCCCGGTGGCCGGGACTTCGTCGCCCGGGGGTGCGGAGATCCTCGCGGACCTCTTCGACTGGAGCGAGGAGGCACCGGCCTGGCGGCCCACCGAGCACGTCCTGCAGCTGACGAACGCCTGCGAGGACGAGATCACGCGCGGCTGGGGCGAGGCGGTGGCCGAGGCCTCGGCCACCGCGGCGAAGCACCTCGACCCGGCGGAGGCGGCCGATCTGACCGGGATCCTCCGCGCGTTCGACGTGCGGCGTGCGGCCTTCTACGCGGGGCTGACGGCCGAGCCCGTCGAGGCGATGTCCGTGGCCGGCCAGGACGCCGCCGCCGAGCACTGCGTGCACCACGCGGCCGCGTCCTGTCTGTACACCTGGCTGCACACCTTCCGCGACGAGCGCGGTGTGCCGGCCACCACCGGCTGGCTCGTCCTGGTGCTCCAGCGCCTGCTGCAGCGGCTGGAACCGACGACGGAACTCAGCACCGCGTACGTCCCCGGCATCGAACGGGCGATGGAGGACAGCCTGGCCACCCCGTACCGCTTCTCCGTGCGCCACCTCAGGGAAGCGGCGCCGCAGGCGGGCTGAGGACGCGCCGACGGTCACGCGCGGCGGCTCGTCCGCATGCCGCCGTGACCGTCGCGTCCGGCTCTCAGGCCGGGGAGAGCAGTTCGTCGGCCCGCAGACAGGCCGGCCCCTCCGGCGCGCCGAGGTATTCGCGTACGACGGAGTAGGACTCGTACTCGTAGCGGATGCCTCGTCTGATGCGTACCAGGGAGGCGTCGGTGAGTTCGCCGAGCAGTCCGACGATGCGGCCCCGCTCCGTGTCGTCCCCGCCGCTGTCTCCGAGCAGCACGTCCTCGGCGGTGTAGACCTTCTGCCGCAGCGCCAGTCGGCGGAGCAGCGTCTGCTGTTCCGCGGAGAGCAGTTCGACGCTCCAGCGCACGCTGTCGGTCAGTGTCCGGTGCGGGGACAGCCCGCTCGTGTCGATGCCGTCCAGCATCTCCAGGGACGACTCGGTGTTCACCAGCATCTCGACCGGGACCGACCGGACCCGGCGGGCGGCGAGTTCGATCGACAGGGGCAGTCCGTCGAGCCGTTCGCACAGCGCCGCCACCAGGGGCAGCTGTCCGCTGAGGTCCAGGGTGGGCACGCCCGATCCGACCCGGCGCAGGAACAACTCCACGGCGGCCGGCACGTCGTCGTCCAGTGCGTGCACGGCCAGGGGCTCGACCTCCCAGGTGTCGGCGGACGGGACCGTCAGCGGGCGCCGTGACGTGACGACGAAGTGCGCCGCCGGGAAGGCCCCCATCAGCTCGTGGGTGAGCCGGGACACCGTCGTCACGACATGCTCCGCCGTGTCCAGTACGACGAGCCGGCGGCCCTCCGTCTCCCCGGCGCCCGGGACTCCCGGCCCGACGGCCCGCAGGACGGCGGCCCGCACCGCCTCCGCGGCCTGGGCGGTGCCGTGCCGTTCCGCGGGGCAGTGGGACAGGTCGACGACCGCGACGCCGTCGGCGAAGAGCGGCTGGAGGGCCGTGGCGGCGGCGAGCGCCAGCCGTGTCTTGCCCACCCCGCCGGGCCCCGTCAGCACCAGCAGCCGACTGCGCCGGACCGTGTCCACCACGTACCGGAGGTCGGCCCCCCGGCCCACGAACTCGTCGAGCGGCGCGCGGACACCCCGCCAGCGGGCGGGGTCGACCGAGCCCGTCCGCTCCTCGGACCGGCCACGCTGCGCGGGGATCCAGAGCCGGACGGCACCGCCGCCGGCGTTCGGCTCGCTCTCCGCCAGTGCGGACAGGGAGGTGCCGAACGCCTTCAGCAGCAGGTCGATCGAGGTCCTGCGCGGGTTCGTGTTGGCGCCCGTCTCCAGATTGCGGATGGTGCGTACGCTCACGCCGGAGCGTTCGGCCAGTTCTTCCTGTGTCCAGCCGACGGCTCTGCGCCGGCCGAAGAGGAACGCGCAGATCTGACGGACATCCATCATTCCGACCGTTCCCAAGTCATCAGCGTGCAGCATCGAAATGCCTCCCCCATACCCGTTCGACACTTCTCTTCCCCTGACCGACCGCGCCGAGGGGCACGGGAGCCCTCTCCCGTCCCCCTCGGCCGCGCCGGTACCCGTGACACCCCGTCCGACGCGATCGGTCACGGGTTACGCGGTGGGGTCGTTGCCCACCTTCACGATCTCGTTGCCACCGTTCACGAAGACCACCCGCGGCTCGTACTTGGCCGCTTCGGCGTCGTCCACCGCGGCGTAGGCGATGATGATGACGGTGTCTCCGGGCTGCACGAGCCGGGCGGCGGCACCGTTGATGCAGACCACACCGGTGTTCCGCCGGCCCTCGATGACGTACGTCTCCAGGCGGGCGCCGTTGTTCACATCCACGATGTGGACCTGCTCGCCGGGCAGCAGGTCGGCTTCCTCCATGAGGACCGGGTCGAGCGTGAGCGAACCGACGTAGTGGAGGTCGGCCTCGGTGACCGTCGCTCTGTGGATCTTCGACTTGAGCATGGTGCGCTGCATGATCCGCGTGGCTCCTCTTGAGTTGGGCTACCAGGTTCAGGAACTGATGCAGAGCGGGGCGGTGTCCGGGCCCGGGCCCGCCCCGCGATTCCGGCCGAGAGGTTCGGGTCAGCCGAGGATGTCTTCCACCGGGAAGTGGGGCAGGAGGTCCCACCCGAGGGAGTCCGAGGAGTTCTGGGTGGTGGGGACCTCACCGCCGGGCGAGTCGGCCTGGGCGGTGCCGCCCAGGACACCCAGCGAAAGGAAGAGGGCACCAGCGGTGGCGGCAATGACTCGAACGCTTCTGGACACGACGTTTCTCCCCGTTTGAATACCAGTGATATGCGAGGGGAAGCCGTGAGGCTTGTCGAGCAATCCCCCCACATGAATCCTGCTCGAATGGGTACTCGAATCGGAAGCGATTAAAGTGGCAGGAAATCACGGCTGTCAGAAGTGCGACACCGAGTAAGGGAAAAGCAAAATCGCCGCGGAGCACGGTCCTCGGCGTCCGCTCTATCGCGATATGACCGCGATCATCCGGCGGGCACGGAGACGGCGGCCAGGAGCAGGCCGCGGGACGCGGCCCAGCGGCCCGTCATCTCGTCCAGCCGGGCCCCGCCGGCCGGGGGGATCGGCACCGAGAGCCGGACCGTGAACGTGCCGTCGGGCGACAGCCGCACATCCGCGTCACCGTAGTCGAGCCAGCGGCCGGTCAGCGGTGACCAGACCTTGTAGACGGCCTCCTTGACGCTGAAGACGAGCCGGTCCCAGGCGACGGGCGCACCCTGGCCGACCGGCAGCTCTTCCAGCCGGGCGCGCTCGTCGGCCGAGAGCGCGCGGGCGGCGACGGCCACCGGGAGCGGGAGGTCGACCTCGGCGTCGATGCCGATCGCCGCGAAGCCGGACGAGGGGCCCACTGCGGCGGCACGGTAGCCCGGACAGTGCGTCATGCTGCCGACGCAGCCCGCGGGCCAGAGCGGAGCGCCCCGACGGCCGGGCAGCAAGGGGGCGGGCGGGCGTCCCAGTTCGGCCATCGCCAGCCGGGCACAGCCGCGCACGGTGGTGAACTCACGGCGGCGCTCGGCCACCACACCGTCGACGAGCCGGGCCTCCGCGGGGTGGAGCACGATCCGTGCGGCCGGGCCGGTGTCGCCGAAGTCCTCAACGGCGGCCACACCGTGCGGAACCAGCCCCTCCATCACATTCCGGGACGAGTCCGCCCGTCCACGGTCCGACCGTCCCCGAATGTCAGCCATACACCCGTCCGAAGATCGTGCGAAACCGGCTCGCCGAGGCGGGCGCCGCATTTTATTACCGGCCAGTAGCAAGAAACGTCACGGTTCGATTTAATCCACTATGGCGCGATGTAAAGCAGACTTAACACCGGGCATTACGGAATGCGGACGGCTATACCCAAGCCATCCCGGGGCCTCTTGAGTAGGCTGCCCTGAGTCGGCTGCGCTGCGGGTGGCCCGCCTTTCGCCGGGCGACCACCTGTGCAGTCACCGCCGGTTCGGTCCGCACCCGAGCACGGGAGAATCGAAGTGGGCCTGGGCGACGCTCTACGAGCACAGGCACCGCACAGGGGGAAATTACATATGGGATATTCCTTACACGATCTAGGACTCGACGAGTCCGCAGACACCGTCTACCGGGCCATTCTCGGGAGAAGACGCTGGCGCATCGACGAAATCGCCGACCACCTCTCCCTTCCCGTCGACCGAGTACACAGGACCATAGAACGGCTCGCCGCCCTGAACCTTGTCCAACGGCCGGACAGCCACCAGGACACCGTGGTACCGGAGGACCCGCAGATCGCCCTGCGGTCCCTACTGCTCCGCAATGCGGCCGAACTACGCTTCAAACACGAGCAGTTCGAGACGAGTCGCACCGCGGTGGCCAAACTGCTCGACGACTTCACCGATCTCTATCCCGGCGTGGAACAGAAGCACCTCGAAAGCCTTGTGGGTGTCGATGCCATTCGTGAACGCCTCACCGATCTGGCCGGGTCCGCAACGCGCGATTGCATGACGTTCAATCCCGGCGGTGCACAATCCGAAAGCGCACTCGCCGCCAGCATGCCGCTCGACAAGGAAGTTATCAGCAGAGGCGTACTGATGAGGACAGTGTATTTGGACAGTGCACGCACTCATACTCCGACCGCCCGATACGCACACTGGTTGACCGAATTGGGCGGTCAAGTGCGCACCACTCCCACACTTCCGCTGCGCATGATCGTCATCGACCGGGAGACGGCACTGCTGCCCGTCGACCCGGAGAACACCCGCCGTGGCGCGATTCAGATCACGGCCCCCGGAGTCATCGCCGCACTGGTCGCCCTCTTCGAGAACACCTGGGCGTCCGCCGTGCCGCTCACGTCGGAGCTGGACACCTCCGACGAGAACGAACTGTCCCGGCAGGAGCGGGAGATACTCAGCCTCCTCGCCGAGGGCCACACGGACGCCGTCGTCGCGAACAAGCTCGGCATCTCCCAGCGGACGGTGGGCCGGGTCACCTCCGACCTCATGAGCCGGCTCGGTGCGCGCAGCCGCTTCCAGGCGGGCCGGCACTCCGCCCTCCAGGGCTGGATCTGAGCATGCCGACGCGCAGCGGGCCCGGGCGGTCCGGTCCCGCTGCGCGTCCCTCGGACGGCCCGTCGTCGCTCAGCCCGCGGCCGGTCCCGGGACCGGCCGGCGCTCGGGTTCCAGGGCTACCGGCAGGGTGGCCAGACCGCTGAGGAAGCTGGAGAAGACCCGCTGCGGGGGCGCCGTCGCGACCGGCGTACGGACCAGGGCCCGCAGCGCCTCTAGGACCGCCGAGATCTCCTGCCGGGCCAGGTGGGCCCCGATGCAGAAGTGCGCTCCGTGCGCGAAGGCCAGGTGCTTGTTGGGCGTCCTGGCCTGATCGAAGCGCTCGGGGTGGTCGAAGACGCGCTCGTCGTGGTTGGCGGAGACGTTCCACACGGTGACCACGTCCCCCTCCTCGATGAAGGCGTCCCCGAGGAAGCTGTCCTGGGTGGCGGTGCGCCCGCCGTGCAGGGCCGGCGTGGTCCACCGCAGCACCTCGTCCACCGCCGTGGCGGTGCCCACCGCCCCGCTCTTGAGCAGCTCCCACTGGCGGGGGTGGGCGATCAGCGCCTCCAGGCCGCCGATCATGGCCAGCCGGGTCGTCTCGTGGCCGCCCATGATGATGCTGTAGCAGTTGAAGATGATCTCCTCGTGGCTCAGTGGCCGGCCGGCGACCTCCTGGGACACCAGCAGGCTGACGATGTCGTCGTACGGCTTGCTCCGGCGTGACTCCGCGAGTTCGGCGAAGTACAGCAGGAGCCCGTTGCGAGAGGTCCAGCTGGTCTCCGTGGTCGGCACCCCGTCCGTCGAGGACAGCGCCGACGAGGTGAGTTCGATGATGTGTCCGCGGTCCGTGGCCGGGACGCCGAGCAGGTCGCAGATGGCCGCGAGCGGGATGTGCGCGGCCACCTCGCCCGCGAAGTCGCACGTGCCGCGCTCCACCGCCTCCGCCAGCAGGCGCCAGGTGGAGCGGCGCACGCTCTCGACCACGATCTCCAGCGCGCGCGGCCCGAACGGCTTGTTGAGGACCGTGCGCAGCGCCGAGTGGTCGGGTCCGTCGGTGACGGCGAGCATCTTGCCCGCGGCCGAGTCGCCGCCCGCCAGCAGGGTGTCGAGCACATTGCCCCGCTCGGAGGTGAACGCGTCCTTGTTCTTGTACACCGCGGCGACGTCGTCGTAGCGGGTCACGACCCAGAAGCCCGGACGGCCCGCGGTCTCCGGCTGCCAGTACACCGGCTCCTCGGACCTGAGGTGCCGCCAGACGTCGGACAGGTCGTACTCGGCATGGACGCGGGGATCCGCGAGGTCCGTGCGCGGCAGGTCGCCCGGAGCGAGCCGGGGGCGATCGAACATCGTCGACTTCCTTAACTGGAGGGGGCCCGGGGCGCCGTGCCTCAGCCCTGGACCCCGTTGGTCAGGGCGTGCCCGGGGAAGAAGGCCGTGGTGGGGCCGGCGGTCTCGCCGCCGTCGACGACGAGTTCCTGCCCCGTGACGAAGGACGCCTCGGGCGAGGCGAGATAGTGGAACGCGGCGGCGATCTCGCGGGGCGAGGCGTGCCGCCGGGACGGGATGCGCTCGTTCACCTCGGCGAGCATCGCGTCGGTGTACTCGGCGCGCTGCATGGGTGTGAGCACGGCGCCGGGGGTGACGCAGGCGGTGCGGACCACCGGGCTCAGTTCCAGCGCGAACGTCCGGCACAGCGAGGCGACCGCCGCCTTGGTGGCGTTGTAGTCGGCGTACAGCGGATAGCCGCGCAGTCCGTTCACGGAGGCCGTCGCGAGCAGGACGCCGTGCCCCTGGCGGACCATGTGCGGGGCGGCGTGGCGCCACATCGCGAGGACGCCCATGAAGTTGACGTCGACGGTGCGGCGCACGTCCTCCTCGGTGAGGTCGAGGACCCCGCGCCGGTTGCTGATGCCGGCGTTGGCGACGACCACGTCCAGGCCGCCGTGGGTGCGGTGGACCTCGTCGAGCGCGGCCCGTACGGCCGGCCAGTCGGCGACGTCCACCTTCACCCAGGGGATCACGGCGGCGTCGGGCGCCGCCGGGTCCGGGCCGGCGGGCGGAGCGACGTCGAAGTTGACGACCCGGTCCCCGTCGGCGGCGAACCGTTCGGCGACCGCCTGTCCGATGCCGCTGGACGCACCGGAGACCACAATCACGCGCATCGCGGGAGAACCTTTCCGGAAGGAGGGCGGGGCGCCGGCCCCGGCCGGCGCCCCCTGGGTGGTGTCACGGCACGGCGGGGCCGCCGGCCGTGTGCGGATCAGACGAGGACGCGGTGGCTGCCCTCGGTGAAGTCGCTCAGGCTGCGCCGCAGATCGCGGCTGACCGTGAGCTTCTTCAGCCAGCGGTCGGTCCCGTCGTAGCGGGCCCGGAACGGCCTGCGGCCGTGCACCGCGCGGTAGTTGTCGACGACCAGCAGGGTGCCGGGATCCACCACGACGTCCTGCTGGGCCGCCTCCAGCTCCGCCATCAGCCGGTCGAGGGCCGCCTCGGCCGCCGGGTCGTCCCCCAGGCAGCGCATGAACGGACGGTCCAGGCGCAGATACGGGCTGACCGCGTCGCCGAAGAGCACCGCCACCGGCTCCGGGTGGCTCACCATGCGACGGGCCTTGGCGAGCGCCGGATGGTGCGGGTCACGCGCCTCCAGCTGAAGGATGTGCTCGTCGTCGGGGAAGATGTGGAAGCGCTTCTCCGACAGGATCCGCCGGTCCGCCTCGTCGAGCCGGACATCGCGTACGGAGGCGACGATGGTCGGTATCCGGTCCTGGTTGCGCAGCCCCAGCAGGAGCAGGTAGTCGCAGCGCTGCGGATGGAAACCGTCCTCGGTGTGGAACTCCAGCAGGGCCGAACTCCCGTACCCGCTCTGGCGTTGCTCGTCGCCCGCCACCGGCAGGATGTTCTGCACCAGCCGGCCCCGCTGGAGCGTCGCCCAGCCGAACGGCTCGCCCAGCACCATGCCGCACAGGGCCAGGGAGAGTTCCTGGTCGCGCGTGCTCTTCCCGCCGATCGCCGAGTTCCAGTGGTCCGGGGTCGGTCCGATGTCCTGGACCGGGAACCCGTGCACCAGACAGGCGGCCGACCGCTCGTCCCGGGCGAACTCCTGGAGGAAGCGGCGCAGTCCCGGCGGCAACTGCTCCGGGGCCCGCCACGCCTCTTCGTAGAACGCCGGCTCCGAAGGGTCGCCGGAGGTGTCCCGCAGCGAGTGGAGCAGCTGTTCCAGAGCTGCCACCTCGCCGGAGCCGAGGGTGTACTCGGCGGGTGTGTCGGTGACGGTCATCGGGCGGCCTCGGTCGCGGCGATGAGGCTCTTGGGCCGCATGTCCGTCCAGTTCCGCTCGATGTGGTCGACGCACTCCTGCCGCGAGGCCTCGGCGTGAACGACGTCCCAGCCCGCCGGCACCTCGACGAACGACGGCCACAGCGAGTGCTGGCCCTCGTCGTTGGCCACTACCAGGTACGTCGCGTCGGGATCGTCGAAAGGGTTTGCCACTGCTTGCTCCTCATGGTGGTGACCGGTTCCGGTCGTGTCGGGCGGTTGGTCCTGTGCGGCCCGGGTCGGGCCGCGGTCACTGCTCGCGTGCGGGCCGGCCGAGCAGGGTCTCGGCCGTGTGGTCCGCCGCTTCCGGGTCCGTGGGGTGACGGGCACCTCACGGACCCGGAGTTCTTGGTCCGTCCGCCGCCGGTTCGGCGCGCGGCCGTCGGCGTCAGGTGGTGAGGGAGGCGGTCGCGGCCGCCGGGCGCATCCGGCGGTCGGCCGTGGGCGGGTCCGGCGGGCGCGGCGCCGGGCGGGGGTCGTCCGCGCCGGAGCGGCCGACGGGTGCGGCCAGGGCGGAGAGCGCGGCCACCCATGCCTCGACGATGTCCCGGACGTCCTCCTCGGACATCAGTTGCGCGGCCCAGGTCCAGGTCGCCGACAGACGGGGTCCGTCCGCGTGGTCCTCCAGGACGGTGGTCACCTCAAGGGTGTGCCACAACGGCGTGCTCTCCCCGGTGCCGTCGGTGACGGCGTCCTGCTCGACGGCGGGCCGCCACAGGCCGTCGTCCCCGGCCGTGGACTCCCCGTCGCCCGGGACGGATGCGCGGCCGAGATGGGTGAACCCGATCTGCGGCCGCGGGAACCGGTCCGGTGCCACGGCGGTGTGCCGGGCCGGCCGTCGTGGGCCGCTCCGGTCGCCGGGAGCGGGGGCGATGCGGACGGGCCGCGGTGCGGTGAGCCAGCCGACCGTGCGCGAGACGTCCGGGCCGCCCGCGCCGTCCCGTCGACAGCGGTCGGGCACATCCACCAGTACGGCGGTGTCCGCGCCGAGTTGCTGCTCGCGCCGCCACTGGGTGACGGCCAGCGCCAGCGCGGTCAGCAGCACCTCCTCCGTGTCCGCCCGGAACGTGTCCGGGACGGCGGTCGCCAGGTCCGCGCTGAGGCGGGCCGGCAACCGCCGGACGAGGGAGGCCGAGGTGGCCCGGGTGTCCCGGGCCGGATGCAGGGGGGCGTCGCTCAGCGGCGGATCGACCGTCGGCCTTCCCTCGGGCGACGGCGGTTCGGCCGTCCGTGCCGGTTCGGCGACCGGCGGTCGCCCGTGCCCGGGCCAGGTCCCCAGCGGCGTGGGCACGGGTGCGAGTACGGGGGTGACGCCGTCGGCCGCGGCACGCCACGCGGCGGCCAGGTCGGCCAGCAGAATCCGCCAGGACGCGTCGTCCACCGCCAGTTGATGGATCGTCAGCAGCAGTCGTCCAGGGTGGTCGGGACCGGCGTCGAACCACACCGCTCGCGCCAACACCCCCGCTTCCGGGTCGAGTTCGGCCACCGATTGGGCGTACCGGACACGGACGGCGGCGCGCAGCGCCGGCCCGTCCAGGCCGCGCGCCTCGGCAGCGTCGAGGAGGTCCGCCGCCTTCACCGCACCCGGATCCCGTACGACGAGCGACCATCGGCCGTCCGTCCGCCGCGCCACCAGGCGCAGTGCGTCATGGTGGTCCACCAGTGCCTGGAGCGCGACCGTGAGGGTGTCGGCGCGGAGGCCCGCGGGGACCTTCAGCAGCCGCGACTGACTGAGCGTCCCGACCGGACCGCCGTGCGCGCGCAGCCAGTCGACCACCGGGGGGACCGGCAGGTTCGTCGTGGTCATGCGGAGTCCCCCCAGTCGGCCGCGAACTCGTCCAGTTCGTCCTGGTCCAGCACGAGCAGCGGGTCCTCGGACGTCACGGCCGCGGGTGGCTCAGCGTCGGGCAGGTCGGTGACGATCGCGGCCAGTTCGGCGACCGTCTTGTGCGTGAAGACATGCCGGGGGCTGAGGCCGAGGCCGATCTTCCGTGCCCGGGTGACCAGTTGGACGGAGATGATCGAGTCGCCGCCGAGGTCGAAGAAGCTGTCGTCGATGCCGACGCTCTCCACCGGGAGCACCTCGGCGAACAGGTCGCACAGCGACTTCTCCAGCGCGCTGCGCGGCGCCCGGCTCTCGGCGCGCGAGGTGAACTCCGGCTCGGGCAGCGCGGCCCGGTCGAGCTTGCCGCCGGGGGTGACCGGCAGGGCGTCGAGAACGACGAAGGCGGCGGGGACCATGTAGTCGGGCAGGGCCGCCGCCGCGCGCTCGCGCAGCCGCGCGAGGTCGGGCACGGCGCCCGTCGCCGCGACGAGGTAGGCCACGATCCGCTTCACGGTGTGCCCGTCCTCGCGGACGTGCACGACGACCTGGCCGACCGTGTCGTCGGCGGCGAGCACGGACTCGATCTCGCCCAGTTCGATGCGGAATCCGCGCACCTTGACCTGGTGGTCGACGCGCCCGAGGTACTCCAGCGAGCCGTCGGCCCGCCACCGTGCCACGTCGCCCGTGCGGTACATCCGGGTGCCCGGGGCGCCGAACGGGTCGGCGACGAACCGCTCGGCCGTCAGGGCGGGCCGGCCGAGGTAGCCGCGGGCGAGTCCGGCGCCCGCCACGCAGAGTTCACCGGGGACGCCGACGGGAACCGGCTGGAGTCCGTCGTCCAGGAGGTACACGCGGGAGTTGACGACCGGGGCGCCCATCGGCGGCGACCGGTGTCCGTGGAGCGGGTCGCTCATCGTGGCCATGACGGTGGCCTCGGTCGGGCCGTACGCGTTGACCATGACGCGCCCCGTGGACCAGCGGGCGACGAGGTCCGGCGCGCACGCCTCACCGCCGACGACGAGCGTCACTCCCGGCGGCAGCCCGTCCTCGGGCATGGCGGCCAGCGACGAGGGCGGCAGCAGCAGACAGCTGACCTCGTGCTCGGCGACCGTCCGGGCCAGTTCCGGACCGGGCAGCAGCCGGTCGGCGGGCACGGTGACCGCGCAGGAACCGGTAAGCAGGGCGGTGCACAGTTCCCACACCGAGGCGTCGAAGCTGGGTGACGCGAACAGCAGCACGCGTCCGCCGGGGCCGGCGCCGATCCGGTCCGCCTGGGTCGCCACCATGCTCGCCACCCCGGCGTGCGTGACGACGACGCCCTTGGGCCGGCCGGTGGAGCCGGAGGTGTAGATGACGTAGGCGGCCGAGGCCGGACGCAGCGGCCCGGTCCGGTCGGCGTCGGTGAGGTCGCCGCCCGGAGCGGCGGTCCACAGGTCCGGCGTGTCCACCAGCAGCAGCCTGTCCGGTGCCACGGGCAGACCGGGTGCGGTCTCCCGGGTCGCCAGCACGAGGACGGGCCGGGAGTCGTCCAGCATGTACGCCACCCGGTCGGGCGGGTAGGAGGTGTCGACCGGCAGATAGGCCGCACCCGCCTTGAGGACGGCGAGGGTCGCCACCACCGACTCGGCCGAGCGCGGCACGGCGATCGCCACGCGCGCCTCGGGCCCCACGCCGTGCGAGACCAGGACGCGCGCCAACCGATTGGCGTGGTCGTCGAGTTGGGCGTAGGTCAGGGTACGTTCGCCGGACTCGACCGCGAGGGCTCCGGGGGCGCGGCGGACCTGTTCCGCGAACAGGTCGGGAAGGGTCGCCGCGGGCAGCTCGCGGCCGGTGTCGTTCCATTCGGTGAGGATGCGGGCGCGTTCGCCGGGGCCGAGCAGGTCGATCCTGCCGACCGGGGTCGACGGGGCGGTGACGAACACGTCCAGCACGCGGCGCAGCCGGTCGAGCAGCGCCTGGGCGGTGTCACGGTCGAACAGGTCGCCGCGGTAGTTGAGTTCCAGGCTCGGCCGCTCGCCGGGCACCACCACGAGGCTCAGCGGGTAGTGCGTGGCCCCCGGCGCGGCCTCCTCGTCGAGCGTGATGCGCAGGCCGGGCACCTGTTCGCGGACGCTGTCGCGGTCCACCGGGGTGTTCTCGAACCCGACGACGGTGTCGAAGAGTTCGCCGAGTCCGCACCAGCGCTGGACGTCGGCGAGCGGGACGTGCTGATGGCCGCTGAGCGCCGACCGGCTTCGCTGGAGGTGCTGGAGTTCGGCGTCCAGCGGGCGCGCGGGGTTCAGCCGTACCCGGACCGCGTTGGTGTTCATCAGCATGCCGACGATGTCCGCGGACCCGGGGAGTTCTGCCGGGCGGCCCGCGACGGTGGCGCCGAACACCACGTCGTGGCGTGAGGTGTGCCGGCCCAGGACCACGGCCCAGGCGCCCTGGATCACGGTGTTGAGGGTGAGACCGAGCGAGCGGGCGCGGGCGGTCAGGGCCGCGCCGGCCGCCTCGTCGAGACGGTGGGAGACCAGTTCGGGGATGCGGGCGGCGGCGGCGTCCGCGCCGGGGGCGACGAGCGTCGGCTCGTCCAGCCCGGCCATGGCCTCCCGCCAGGCCCGCTCGGTGGCCTCGCGGTCCTGATCGCCGAGCCAGCCCAGGTAGTCGCGGTAGGGAGCGGCCGGCGGCAGGGCCGAGCCGTCGCCGCCGCGCGCGTACATCGCGAACAGGTCGCGGAAGAAGAGGGGCAACGACCAGCCGTCCAGCACGATGTGATGGTGCGTCAGCACCATCAGGTGGCGGTCCGCGGCCAGTCGTACGAGCGTCACGCGCACCAGGGGCGGACGGGTCGGGTCGAAGGGGCGTACCCGGTCCTCGGCCATCAGCGCGGTGACCCGCGCCCGCTGCTCGGCGGCGGGGAGGTCGCTGAGGTCGATCTCCTGCCAGGGCAGGGTGACGCTCTCGGACACGGCCTGCACCATGCGTCCTGACCGGAGCCGGACGAATCCGGCACGGAGGTTGGGGTGGCGGTCCAGCAGCGCCGTGCACGCGGCACGCAGCACGGCCGGGGCCAGCTCGCCGGTGAGTTCCAGGGGGCGCTGGGTGGTGTAGACGTCGATGCCGCCCTCGGCGAGCACCGCGTGGAAGTGCATGCCCTCCTGCAGCGGGGTCAGCGGCAGTACGTCGGCGAGACCGGGGTAGAGCCGGTCGAGTTCGGCGCGCTCGTCCCGGTCGGGGGTGAACAGCGGGCCGTCGTAGGACGGGGCCGGGGCGGCGGCGTCGGACGGCAGCTCCCGGGCGGCCTCGGCGAGCGCGGCGACGGTCCGGTGCGTGAACACGTCCTTCGGGGTGATCAGGAGTCCGGACTGGCGTGCTCCGGCGGCCAGTTGCATGGAGGTGATCGAGTCGCCGCCGAGGTCGAAGAAGCTGTCGTCGATGCCGACGTGCTCCGCGCCGAGCGCGTGGGCGTACAGGTCGCACAGGGCGCGCTCGCGCTCGGTGCGCGGCGGGCGGCTCGCGGTGGCGGCGGCGAACTCGGGCGCGGGCAGCGCCGCCCGGTCCAGCTTGCCGTTGTGCGTCAGCGGCAGCGCGGGCAGGGCGACCACCGCGGCCGGCACCATGTAGTCCGGCAGGGCCGCCGCGGTCAGCGCCCGCAGCGCCGCGGCGTCCACGCTCTCCCCGGCCACCGGTACGACGTAGGCGACCAGCCGCCGTACGCCGGGCCGGTCCTCGCGGACGATGACGGACGCCTGGTCCACGGTGGCGTCGGCGGTCAGCACGGACTCGATCTCGCCGGGTTCGATCCGGAAGCCGCGCACCTTGACCTGGTCGTCGGAGCGGCCGGCGAACGCCACCGTCCCGTCGGGCAGCCGGCGGCCGAGGTCGCCGGTGCGGTACATCCGGGTGCCCGGGGTGCCGAAGGGGTCGGCGACGAACCGTTCGGCCGTCAGGCCTGCTCGTCCGAGGTAGCCGCGGGCGAGCCCGGCGCCGGCCAGGTACAGCTCGCCCTCGACGCCGACCGGGACGGGCCGCATCCGCTCGTCGAGCAGATAGAGGCGGATGTTGTCGGCGGGCCGTCCGATGGCCGGCGCCGTCGCGTCGCCGAGCCGGCACAGCATGGCGTCGACGGTGCACTCGGCCGGGCCGTAGAGGTTGTACACGGACAGGCCGGGTGCGGCCCGCAGTTCGGCCCAGAGGGTGTCGCCGACGGCCTCGCCGCCGAGCGCGAGCGTCCGCGGCCGGTGTCCCCGGCCGTCCAGGAGTCCGGCGGAGCGCAGCTGCAGGAAGAACCCGGGTGTGGTGTCGAGGACGTCGACGCGGTGGCGCGTCACGTAGGCGACGAGGTCCTGCGGGTCCTTGCGGGTGTCCTCGTCCACGAGGTGCAGTTCGTGTCCGGCGACCATCCACAGCAGCTGGCTCCAGGACGCGTCGAAGACCAGCGCGTTGGTGAGGGCCACCCGTAGCCGGCCGCCGCCGGCGGCCTCGGTCTCCGGAGTGAAGAAGTTCGCGTGATGGCTGTGGAACATGTTGGCCAGCGCGCGGTGCTCGACGGCCACGCCCTTGGGCCGTCCGGTCGAACCGGAGGTGTAGATCACGTAGGCGAGATGCGACGGCAGCAGCGGGCGCACCCGTTCGGTGTCGGTCAGGTCGGCCTCACGGGTGCCGTCCCCGACCTCCTCGTCGACGAGGAGCCGCGCGGGACCGCCGTCCGGCAGGTTTCGCGCGGAGGCCGCGTCGGTCAGGACGAGCCGGGGCCGTGCCTCCTCGAAGAGGGTGCTGATGCGGTCGGCCGGATACTCCAGGTCGACCGGGACGTACGCCGCCCCGGACTTGAGGATGCCGAGGATGGCCACCACGCTGTCCGCGGTACGGGGCAGCGCCAGCGCCACCAGGTCGTCGGGGCCCGCCCCGCGCGCGGCCAGCCGGCGGGCGATGCGGTTGGCCCGCGCGTTGACCTCGGCGAAGGTGAGCCGGGTGGTGCCGCAGACGACGGCGGTCGCGGCGGGGTCGCGGCGGGCCCGCTCCTCGAAGAGCGCGGGCAGTGTGGTGACCGGGTGGCCGCGGGCGGTGTCGTTCCACTCCGTCAGGATCCGCTCCCGCTCGGCCGGGGTGAGCAGCCCGATCCGGCCCACCGGGGTGTCCATCCCGGCGACGACCGTGCGCAGCAGATGCCGGAACCGGCCGAGGACCTCCTCGGCCCCGGTCCGGGTGAACAGGTCCTGGCGGTAGTTGAGTTCGAGGCGTGTGCGCTCGCCGGGGTAGACGGCGAGACTCAGCGGATAGTGGGTGCCCTCGGGCGTGTCGTCGACGCTCTCCTGCGCCAGCGAGATCCCGAGGCCGGGCAGGCCGCCCCGAGCGAGTGCCGGGTCGAGGGGGTAGTTCTCGAACGCGACGGTGGTGTCGAAGAGTTGGGGCATGCCGGTGGCGCGGTGGATGTCGGCGAGCCCGAGGTACTGGTAGCCGCTCAGTGCCGACTGCTGCTCCTGCACCCGTTCCAGGATGGTGCCGACCGGTGTGGCCGGGTCGAGGAGGACCCGTACGGGCACGGTGTTGATGAGCAGGCCGACCATGCCCTCGACGCCCTCGACCTCCGGTGGCCGGCCGGCCACGGTCGCCCCGAAGACCACGTCGTCGCTGCCGGTCAGCAGGGCCAGGAGCAGCGCCCACGCGCCCTGCACCAGGGTGTTGACGGTGAGCCCCCGGCGTCGCGCGGCGTCGGTGACGTCCGAGGTCTCCGCCTCGTCCAGGTCCGCGCTCGCGCGCTGCTGGCGCCCGGCCCCGCTGTCGGAACCGGCACCGGGTGCGACCAGCGTGGGCTGTGCGAGCCCCGCGAGGGTGTCCCGCCAGGCGCGTTCCGCCTCCTCGCGGTCCTGGGCCTGGAGCCAGCCCAGGTAGTCGCTGAACGGGGCCACCGGCTCCAGCCCCGAGAGGCCCCCGCCCTGTGCGTACCCGCGGAACAGGTCGCGGACCACGATCGGCAACGACCAGCCGTCCAGCAGGATGTGATGGTTCGTCAGCACCAGCAGGTGCCGCTCGGCGCCGAGTCGGACCAGCGTGAACCGGACCAGCGGGGGGCGCCGCATGTCGAAGCGCCGCTCTCTGTCCTCGGCGAGCAGCCGGCCGAGGCGGGCCCGCTGTTCCGTGGCGCCGAAGGCGCTGAGGTCGGCCTCGGCCCAGTCGAGTTCCACCCGTGCCGCGACGGCCTGTACGGCTTCACCGGAGCGGCGTTGCAGGAATCCGGCACGCAGGCTGGGGTGCCGTTCCAGGACGGCCGCGCACGCCGCCTTCAGGGCCGCCGTGTCGAGGGCGCCGGTGAGTTCGAAGGGCGCCTGCATGTTGTAGAAGTCGACGCCCTCGCCGTCGTAGAGGGAGTGGAAGAGCATGCCCTGCTGGAGCGGGGACAGCGGCAGAACGGCTTCCAGTGATCGCTGCTTCACTTCACGTCCCCCAATTGAGCTTCGAGCTCGTCGAGTTCGTCCTGTTCGAGGAGGACCAGCGGTCCTCTTGGCGCCACCGGTCGCGAGGGACCCGGGGCGATGTCCCGGGCCACGTCGACGAGGGCCGCGACCGTGCGGTGGGTGAACACGTCGCGCGGTGTCAGCGCCAGGCCGGCGGTACGGGCCCGGCCGGCCAGCCGGGTGGAGGCGATCGAGTCGCCGCCGAGGTCGAAGAAGCTGTCGTCGATGCCGACCCGGTCGAGGCCGAGCAGCTCGGCGAAGAGCGCGCACAGCAGTTCCTCGCGCGCGTCCCGCGGCTCCCGGCTGTCCGCGGCGCCCGTGAACTCGGGCTCCGGCAGGGCCTTTCGGTCCAGCTTCCCGTTGGGCGACAGGGGGATCCGCTCCAGCTCGACGAGGGCGGCCGGGACCATGTAGTCCGGCAGCGCTCCGGCCAGTCGGCCCCGCAGCGCGTCCGGGTCGAACACCGCACCGGGCGCGGTGACCACGTAGCCGACGAGCGTCGGTGTGCCGGGGCGGTCCTCACGGACGACCACGGCGGCGCGGAGCACGGCGGGGTCCTTGCCGAGCACCGTCTCGATCTCCCCCGGCTCGATCCGGTGTCCCGCCACCTTGACCTGGTGGTCGACGCGTCCGCGGTACTCCAGTTCGCCGTCGGGCCGGCGCACGGCCAGGTCGCCGGTGCGGTACATCCGGGTGCCGGGCGGGCCGAAGGGATCGGGGACGAACCGTTCGGCCGTCAGCGCGGGGCGGTTGACGTAGCCGCGGGTGACGCCGGTGCCCGCGATGTACAGCTCGCCCTCCACACCGGCCGCCGCGGGTAGCAGGCCGTCGTCGAGGACGTACGCCCGCAGGTTGGCGCCGGGCAGGCCGACGGGGACGGAGCCGGTGCCGCCGGGGCGGGCCCGCCGGCTGGTGGTGTAGACGGACACCTCGGTGGGGCCGTACAGGTTGTGCAGTTCGGCGTCGAGCGCGGCGTGGAAGCGGTCGGCGAGTCCGGCCGTGAGGGCCTCTCCGCCGCAGAACACCCTGCGCAGGCTCCGGCAGTCGCGTGCGCCGGGCTCCTGCAGGAAGAGTTCCAGTGTGGACGGCACGAACTGGGCGACGGTGACCTGCTCCCGCCGGATGACGGAGGCGAGGTAGCCCGGCCCGTGCTGGGTCTCGGGCTCCGCGATCACCACGGTGGCGCCGACGGCGAGCGGCCAGAAGATCTCCCACACCGACGGGTCGAAGCTCATCGACGTGCGCTGGAGGACCCGGTCGCCGGGGCCGAGCGGGAACGCGTCCTGCTTCCAGCGCAGGTAGTTGGCGATGCCCTCGTGCGCGACCACGATGCCCTTGGGCCGGCCGGTGGAGCCGGAGGTGTGGATCACGTAGGCCGGGTGCAGGGGGTGGAGGCCGTCCACGGGTGCGAGCGGCTCCGTGTCCGCCGCGGTGTCCGTCAGGGTGCGGTAGGCGTCCTCGTCGATCAGGAGGACGGGGTCGGCGTCCTCCAGTATGTTGCGGACCCGCTCGTCGGGGTAGCCGGGGTCGACCGGCAGGTAGGCCGCGCCGGCCCGGAGGACCGCGTGCAGGGTGATCAGCAGTTCGGCGGAGCGCGGCAGCCGGACCGCGACCACCTGGCCGGGGCCGGCGCCCCTGGTGGCGAGGACGGCGGCCAAGGTGCCCGCGGCGCGGTCGAGTTCGGCGTAGCTGAGCGTCCGTTCGCCGTGGACGACCGCCGGGGCGCCGGGGGTTCTGCGCACCTGCTCGGCGAAGAGCCGGGGCAGGGTGGTCGCGGGATACGGGCGGGCGGTGGCGTTCGGCCGCTCGACGGCCGCGTGGTGCTCGGCGGGGGTGAGCAGTTCGATGCGTCCCACGGCGGTCTGCGGCGCCGTCACGAACGTCTCGAAGACCCGCTTGACCCGGTCCACGATCGAGCGGATGTCGGCGGAGGCGAACACGTCGGTGCGGTAGGTGAGTTCGAGGCGCAGCCGGGAGCCGGGCACCACGATGAGGCTCAGCGGATAGTGCGTCGCCCCGGTCTGGTCGGCCTCCGTCTGGGTGATCCGCAGGCCGCCCGCGGCGTCCCGGATGCCCGCGCGGTCGATGGGGGCGTTCTCGAACACCGTGGTGGTGTCGAAGAGTTCGCCGTGTCCCGCGATCCGCCGGACGTCGGCGAGGCCCAGGTACTGGTGCGGGCCCAGTTCGGCCTGCTGTGCCTGGAGCCGGGCGAGCAGCGCCGCCAGCGGCTCGCCGGGCCGGGTGCGAACCCGTACGGGGACGGTGTTCATCAGCAGGCCCACGATGTCCGAGACACCGGGCAGGTGCGCGGGCCGGCCGGAGACGGTCGCCCCGAACAGCACGTCGCGCCGTCCGGTGAGTCCGCCGAGGACCATCGCCCAGGCGCCCTGGACCACGGTGTTGAGGGTGAGCCCGTGGGTGCGGGCCCCTTCCGTCAGCTTCCCGGTGAGTTCCGCGGACAGCTCGGCGACGGCGAGGCCGGGGAGGGTCGTCCCGGTCTGCGGCGGTGCGTCGGGCGCCACCAGCGTGGGCTGTTCGAGGTCGGCGAGCGCTTCGCGCCAGGCGTCCTCGGCCGCGGCGCGGTCCTGCCCGGCCAGCCAGTCCAGATAGGTCCCGAACGGGACCGCCTCGGGCAGCGCGAGGTCGTCCCCCGCGGAGCGGTACAGCGCGAACAGGTCCCGCAGCACGAGCGGCAACGACCAGCCGTCGAACAGGATGTGATGGCTCGTCAGCACCATGACGTGCTGCTCGGGCGCGGTGCGGATCAGGGTGAAGCGCAGCAGCGGCGGACGGGCCATGTCGAACCGGCGCCGCTTGTCCTCGGCGAGCAGCCGGGCCGTCCTGGCCCGCCGCTCCTTCCCGTCGTAGCCGCTCAAGTCGGTTTCGGTGAACGGCACTTCGACGTCCGCGAGCACGAGTTGCACGGGCCGGCCCGACATCGTCTGGTCGAATCCGGCGCGCAGGGCGCCGTGCCGGCGCAGCAGCGCCTCGCAGGCGGTGCGCAGGCGCGCCGGGTCCAGTTCGCCGGCGATGCCGAAGGTCTTCTGGACGGTGTAGGCGTCCGCGCCGTCCCTGTCGAACAGGGCGTGGAAGAGCATGCCCTCCTGGAGGGGCGTCAGCGGCAGGACGGCCTCGACGTCGCTCGCGGGCCAGCGGGTTTCGAGGTGTGCCCGTTCGTCGGGGCCGAGTTCGAGCGCCGCCGTCACGGGTGCGGGTGCGGCCGGTGCCGGTTCCCGGGCGGCCTCGGCGAGGGCCTGGGCGGTGCGGCCGGAGAAGATCTGCTGCGGGGTGAGCACGAGCCCCGCCTCGGCTGCCCGGGCGGCGAGGCGGATCGCGGTGATCGAGTCGCCGCCCAGGTCGAAGAAGTTGTCGTCGGGGCCGACCTCGGTGGCGCCGAGAACCTCGGCGACCAGGGCGCACAGCAGCGTCTCGCGCTCGGTGGCCGGGGCCCGGCCGCCGGAGCCGCCGGTGACGACCGGCGCGGGCAGCGCGGCCCGGTCCAGCTTGCCGCTGGGGGTCCGGGGCAGTTCCGCCAGCTCGACGACGGCCGCGGGAACCATGTACTCGGGCAGCACCTCGGCGAGCGCCCGCCGCAGTCCGGCCGGGTCGAGGCCGTGGCCCGGAGCGGCGACCGCGTAGCCGACGAGCCGCCGGACGCCGGGGTGGTCCTCGCGCACCAGGACCGTGGCCTGCGCGACGGACGGCTGGTCGGCGAGCGCCGCCTCGACCTCGCCCAACTCGATCCGGAATCCCCGCAGTTTGACCTGATGGTCGGAGCGTCCCAGGTACTCCAGTTCGCCCTCGGCACTCCAGCGGGCGACATCCCCCGACCGGTACATGCGCGTTCCCGGGGGGCCGAAGGGGTTGGCGACGAACCGTTCCGCGGTGAGGTCCGGCCGGTTCACATAGCCCCGGGCCAGGCTCTGTCCGGCGATGTACAGCTCACCGGGTACGCCCTCCGGGACCGGCCGCAGCGCGTCGTCGAGCAGCAGGATCCGTGAGCCCAGGACCGGGCGGCCCATCGGCGGCACGGTCCGGCCGGTGAGCGGCCGGCTCATCGTCGCGATCACGGTGGCCTCGGTCGGCCCGTAGGCGTTGACCATCCGGCGCCCCGCCGACCAGCGTTCGACGAGACCGGGGGCGCATGCCTCCGCCCCGACCACGAGGGTGACGCCCGGGGGCAGACCGCCTTCGGGCATGACCGCCAGCGCGGACGGCGCGAGCAGCAGCAGACTCACGCCGGTCTCGGCCACCAGGTCCGCCAGCGCGGGGCCGGGCAGCAGCCTCGTCCGGTCCGCCACGACGGCGCAGGAACCGGTCAGCAGCGCGCTGCACAGCTCCCACACGGAGGCGTCGAAGCCGGGTGAGGCGAAGAGCAGGACGCGTTCGGGCTTGCGCAGGCCCAGCGGTTCGGACTGGGCCGCCAGCAGGTTCGGCACACCGAGGTGCGGTACGACGACGCCCTTGGGCACCCCGGTCGAGCCCGAGGTGTAGATGACGTAGGCGGCGTCCTCGGGGCGCGAGGGCCGGACGCGCTCGGCGTCCGTGAGGTCGCCGTCGTCGGCTCCGTCGAGCAGTCCGGGGGTGTCCACGGCGAGCGGTTGCACCCCGGCGCCGTCCGGCAGCACGGTTCCGGTGACGGTCAGCACCACCGTGGGCCGCGCGTCCCGCAGTACATGGGCGATCCGGTCGGCCGGGTAGGTGATGTCGACCGGCAGATAGGCGGCACCCGACTTCAGTACGGCGACGAAGGCGACGACGGCGTCGACGCAGCGCGGCATCGCCACGGCGACGAAGCGGTCCGGCCCGGCGCCGTGGGCGACCAGTACCCGCGCGAGGCGGTTGGCGCGCGCGTTGAGCTCGGCGTAGGTGAGGGTGGTGCCGGATGCCGCGCCCGATGCCGTCGGTTCGCCTGCCCGGTGGACCGCGGGGGCGGCCGGTGCGGTGCGGACCTGCTCCTCGAAGAGCGCGGAGAGCGTGCCGGTGCGCGGCTGCGGGCCGGTGCCGCCGTCGGTGCGCAGCAGGCGCGCCCGCTCGTCGTCGGACGTCAGGGCGACGCGGCCGAGCGGCTGGTCGGCGTCGGCCGCGGCGAGCGCCCGCAGATAGGTGACGAAGCGCCGTTGATGGGCGTCGAGCTGCTGCTGTGTGTACCGGCCGGGGTTGGCCTCGAAGTCGACGAGCAGGATCTCGCCGCCGGGCCCCCGGCGGACGCTGATGTTGAGGTCGAGGACCGTGCCGCCGGGCAGGGGCCGGGGGTGGGTCGGATGTCCGCCGAAGCGCAGGTCGCCGCGGAGCGGAAGGACGTTGACGACGATGCCGAAGAGCTGGCCGTCGTCGCGTACGAGGTCCAGCTCGCGCCGCAGCTCCTCGTACGGAAGGCTCTGGTGGACGAGCAGCTCGCCCAGTTCCCGGGCGACCTGGGTGAGGAGGTGTCCCCAGGTCCGCGCCGGGTCGACGGTGAGCTTCAGCGGCAGCTGGTTGGCGACCATGCCGGGCACGTTCTGGGTCCCCGGTCCGCGCCGGGCGGTCACCGGCACCCCGAGGGTGAGGTCGCGTACGCCGGTCATGCCGTGCAGATACGCGGCCACGGCGGCGATGACCGGGACGGTCCAGGGCGTGCGTGCGGCCCGCCCCGCGGTACGCAGGGCGGCCATGTCGGCCTCGGTCAGGGTGACCGTACGGGAGACGGGGCCCGCCGGCGGGGTGTCCACCGGGGTCTCGGAGAGGCTCACGGGCTCGGGCCGGTCGGCGAACCGTCCGGTCCAGTAGGCGCGGTCGCGGGTGTACTGCTCGGACTCCAGGTACGCCGTCTCGTCCGCGAGCAGCGCGGACAGGTGCCCGAGCGGGACGCCCGCGGCGGGCTCCCCGCGTACGGCCGCCGCGTAGAGCTCGGCGACCCGCCGGGTGAGGGCGACGCCGCCGAACGCGTCGGTGAGGATGTGGTGGCAGCGCCGGTACCAGAGGTACCGCTCCGCGCCCACCTTCAGCAGCGCGTCCCGTGACAGGTCGTCACGCAGCAGGTCCAGGGGCGTCCGGTGGTCACGGTCCATCCAGGCGAGCGCGGCGGCGTGCGGATCGGCCGCGGCGGTGAGGTCGACGCTCTGCAGCGGCGGTGTGCCGGCCGCGGTGAGCCGCTGCCGGGGGCCCTGCGGGCCGTCGATCAGCCGGACGCCGTAGCTGCCGCACTCCTCCTCGGCCCGCCGGATCGCCTCGCGCAGGTGGTTCGCGTCCACGGGACCGTGGATGTCCAGATAGTGGCCCGAGTTGAACGTGGTCGCCGCCGGGTCGAACCGCTGCGCGAACCACACCCCACGCTGAGCCGTGGTCAACGGGAACTCCCCGCTCCGTGCGCCCTGCGAATTCATGGGACTGCGACCGCCTTTCCCGACGAGTACGGGGTACTCGCCCCACCTGTGTCTCCGGTCCTGCCGATGCTGTCCGGCGGGCACCGGCGCGGGCCAGGAAGGCGACCGGCAATCGGCGTTGCTGGTCGGCCGCGGCACGCGCTTCGCGTATTGCCGGGTCCTTGCCTGGATCGGCGGTCCCGAGGGCCGCATGATCGGAGCGTCGAGATGCCCGGGGCGCCGTCTGTTCCCCCGCGGCGGCGCCTCCCGAGAGCCGCTCCGGCGGGCGCCGGCCGCCCGCCGGAGCGGCTCGCACTCCGTTCCCCGCGCTCGACCGGGCCCCGACCCGTGCCACGACCTTCCCGAGGAGAGATCACGTTGAACGTCCCGGACAAGGCTCTTCTCCAGTGGCTCCAGCAGCCGTCCGCCGACCGGGGGCTGCACTTCGCCGGCGCCGGGGACGGCTGGGACTTCCACTCGTACGCGGATCTCGCGGAGCTGACGCTTCGCACGGCGGCGGCGCTGCGTGCGCACGGGCTGCGCACGGGTGAGGTGGTCGCCGTCGTCCAGCGTTCGAGCCCCGGCTTCACGGCGGGTCTGTTCGGCGCGATCGCCGCGGGCGGCACCGCGTGCTCGATCGCCCCGCCGTTCGCGTTCCAGCGCGCCGACGACTACGAGAAGCACGTCACGCATCTCTTCGGTACGGCCCGGCCCACCGTGACCCTCTGCGACCAGGACTCCCTCGAGAAGGTACGCAAGATCACGGCGAATCTCGGACTGCCGGAGCCGGTGCTCTTCGACGCGTTCGTCGACGGCGTCAGCCCGGCCCAACAGCCTTTCCCCGCAGCGGAGTTCGCGCTCCTTCAGTTCACCTCGGGCTCCAGCGGCTTCTCCCGCGGCGTCCGGGTGACCGGCGCCGCGCTGCGCGCCAACGTGACCGCCATGCGGCGCTGGCTCGACTGGTCGCCCGACCTGCCGGGCATCGCCTGGCTGCCGGTCCACCACGACATGGGCCTCATCGGCTGCCTGCTGAACATCGTCACCACCGGCTGCGACGGCTGGATGCTCCAGCCGGAGGACTTCATCCGCTCCCCGCAGCGCTATCTGCGCTGCATCAGCGAGCAGCGCGTGGGCCTGGCCGCGATGCCGAACTTCGGCCTGGCCTACATCCTGCGGCGGGTGCGGGCGGCGGACCTCGACGGGCTGCGCTTCGACTCGCTGCGCTCGATCATCCTGGGCGCGGAACGCATCGACCCCACGGTGCTGGAGAAGTTCGCCGCGCTGCTGGAGCCGTACGGCTTCGACCGCCGGGCCCTGCTGCCGGCGTACGGCGGCGCCGAGGCGACGCTCGCCGTGACCGGGCTCCCGCTCGGCGAGGGCTGGACGGCCCTGTCACCGGAACACAGCGGTGCGGCCTCCTCGGCGGGGGGCCGGATCGTGGGCTGCGGGCGTCCCCTCGACGGTATGACGGTCACCATCGTGGACGACGAGGAACAGTCGGTGCCGGACGGCGCGGTCGGCGAGATCGTGGTCAACGGCCCCTCGGTGGCGACCAGTTACGTCGGCGACCCGGGCTCCGCCTCCGGTACGAGCATCGAGGACGGCATGCTGCGCACCGGCGACGCCGGTTTCCTCCACGACGGGCAGCTCTTCGTCGTCGGACGCCTCGGGGACGGCCTCAAGATGCACGGCCGGATGGTCTTCGCCGAGAGCCTGGAGGCCCAGCTGATCGAGCGGGGCATACCGGAACGCCGGGTCGCCGTCCTGCTCGGCAACCGCGAGGGCACCCCGACGGCGACCGTGGTCCTGGAGGCGCCGAAGCCGGAGTGGTACGACCTGGCGGGCACCGTCCTGCGCGAGTCCCTCACCGACACGGAACTGACGGCCGTCGCCGTCCCGCGCACCGGCATCGCCGTCACCTCCAGCGGCAAACCCCGGCGCCGCGTCATGTGGACGGCGCTGTGCGACGGGTCGCTGGGGGGCACGGCCCAGAGCCTGTGAGGGGTGGCCGCCGCGCTCACCCGCTGACACCGGTCGGAACCGCTGGTCCCCGACTGATCCCCGGCTGGTCCCCGAACAACGAGTGAGGGGCGGTTTCGGATTGCTCCGAAACCGCCCCTCACCTGCGACTCCATAGAGTCGGGACGACAGGATTTGAACCTGCGACCCCTTGACCCCCAGTCAAGTGCGCTACCAAGCTGCGCCACGTCCCGATGCGCTGTTCGCGGAGAACCGCGTAAGTGCGCGAAGAGCACTTTACCCCACACCCGGGGGTGCCCCGAAGCCGGTGCCGGGCGCGGGACAATCGTCGTATGGGCGACACGACCGCAGGCGGTACGACGGACTCGCGGGACCGGGACGGCGAGGGGCGGGCGCGCAACGCCCGGCCCCGGGACGGGCTCGGGCGACCGCTGCCCTACGACGCCGACGGCGTGGCACGGCAGCCCGAGGGGGTCGTGCGCGCGCCGGAGGACACCGTCGCCGAGGCGCAGGCGCTGCTCGACGAAGGGAAACCGTTCCACGCGCACGAGGTCTTCGAGGACGCCTGGAAGTCGGGGCCCGATGCGGAGCGTGCCCTGTGGCGCGGCCTCGCCCAGCTCGCGGTCGGCCTCACGCACGCGGCCCGGGGCAATGCCACCGGCGGGGTCCGGCTGCTGCGGCGCGGCGCCGGTGGCGTCGAGGAGTGGGCGTCCGTGTCGGGGCGGGAGCGGCCGTACGGGCTGGATCTCGCGGGGGTCGCGGCCTGGGCGCGGGGGCTCGGGGACGACGTGGAGCGGGGCGGCGGGACGGTGGACGCGCGGGCGCGGGCTCCCCGGCTGCGCGGGACGTCGTAGCGGAGGGGTGCGGGGGTCGGTGCGGTGCGCGGGCTGTCAGTGGCGTGGGGCAGACTCGGGGGTGTGCGAAAGATTCATGTCATCGGTATCGGTGCGGGCGACCCGGAGCAGCTGACCTTGCAGGCGGTCAGGGTGCTGCGGAGCACGGACGTGTTCTTCATCCTCGACAAGGGCGAGGTGAAGTCGGACCTCACCGGACTCCGCCGGGACATGCTCGACGCGCATGTCCCGGAGGGGACGTACCGCGTGGTCGAGGCGCGGGACCCGGAGCGCGACCGGAAGGCCGGCGGTGCCGCGTACTCCCCGGCGGTGGGTGACTGGCGCAGTGCCCGCGCGGACATCTACGAGCGGCTCATCACCGAGGAGTTGGGCGAGGACGAGAGCGGCGCCTTCCTGGTGTGGGGCGACCCCGCGCTGTACGACAGCACGCTCGGCGTCCTGGAGGAGATCCTGGAGCGGGGCACGGTGGAGTTCGCGTACGACGTGGTGCCCGGCATCAGCAGTGTCTCGGCGCTCGTCGCCCGGCACCGCACGGGGCTGAACCGGGTCGCCCGCCCGGTGCAGATCACCACGGGCCGGCGGCTGTCCGAGGGGTTCCCTGACGGGGTGGACGACGTGGTGGTGATGCTGGACGCGCACCAGGCGTTCACGCGGTACGCGGACCAGGACATCGACATCTACTGGGGCGCCTATCTGGGAACTCCGGACGAGATCCTCGCGTCGGGTCCGATAGCCGAGGCCGGCCCGCGCATCGAGCGGCTGCGCGCGGCGGCCCGTGAGCGCAAGGGCTGGATCATGGACACGTACCTCCTGCGCAGGCGTCCCGAGGACGAGTAGCGGGCGCGGGCCGGGACTGGGAGGCAGGGTTTCAGGGGCGGCACCCGAGTGGACCGCCCCGTATGCAGGAGGGGGCCCGCGGTGTGAAAGTGACCTCGTGACAGTCGCCGAGGAAACCGCGCTGCCTGCCGCGCAGCAGCCCCCTGTGCTGGACTCCCGCCGCCGCAACGTCGTCTTCGTGACCATCATGCTGGGCATGCTCCTGGCGGCCCTCGACCAGACGATCGTGGGGACGGCCCTGCCGACGATCGTGTCGGACCTGGGCGGTGCCGCGCACATGTCGTGGGTGGTCACCGCCTATCTGCTGGCCGAGACCGTGGCGACCGTCCTCGTCGGCAAGTTCGGTGACCTGTTCGGCCGCAAGGTGGTCTTCCAGGTCTCGGCGATCGTGTTCATCACGGGCTCGTTCCTGTGCGGCTTCTCCACCAACATGACGCTGCTGATCATCTGGCGGGCCGTGCAGGGGGTCGGCGCGGGCGGTCTGATGGTGACGGCGATGGCGCTGATCGCGGACGTCATCCCGCTGCGCGAACGCGGCAAGTACCAGGGCGCGATCGGCGCGGTGTTCGGCGTGGCCACGGTCATCGGACCGCTCCTGGGCGGCCTGTTCACCGACCACCTGACCTGGCGCTGGGCGTTCTACGTCAACGTGCCGATCGCGATCGTCGTCGTCATCGCGGCGGCCCGCACCATCCCCGTGGTCAAGTCGGCGACCCGGCCCGTCATCGACTACCTGGGCATCGCGCTCGTCGCGATCGGCGCCAGCGCCCTGATCCTGGCGACGAGCTGGGGCGGCAACCAGTACGCGTGGGGTTCGTCGACCATCATCGGCCTGTTCGTGGGCGGCGCGGTCGCGCTCGGCCTGTTCTGCTGGGTGGAGACCCGCGCGGAACAACCCATGCTCCCCATGCGGCTGTTCGCCAATCCGGTGTTCACGGTCTGCTCGATCCTCAGCTTCGTCGTCGGCTTCGCGATGCTCGGCGCGCTGACCTACCTGCCGACCTATCTGCAGTACGTCGACGGCGACTCGGCCACGATCTCCGGCGTACGGACCCTGCCCATGGTGATCGGGCTGCTCATCGCGTCCGTGTTCAGCGGCAACGTGGTCAGCAAGACCGGCCGGTACCGCGTCTTCCCGATCGTCGGCTCCGCGGTGATGGGCGTCGGCCTGTATCTGATGTCCCTCATGGGTCCGGGCACCGGCGCGTTCCTGGAGTCGGTGTACATGTTCGTGCTCGGCACCGGCATCGGGCTGTGCATGCAGGTGCTGACGATCGCCGTGCAGAACACCGTCGAGTACGCCGACCTCGGCACCGCCACCTCCGGCGTCACCTTCTTCCGTACGCTGGGCAGTTCGTTCGGCACCGCCGTCTTCGGCACGATCTACGCCAACAGCCTCGGGCCCAACCTCAAGGACGGGATCGCCTCGGCGGCGAGGACCGGCGTGCTGGACCCGGCCGTGATCACCAAGGCGGCGACCAGCCCCGAGGGCCTGCACAAGCTGCCGCACGCCACCGCCGTGCCGATCATCAACGCCTACGCCGACACCATCCAGACGGTGTTCCGGTGGACGATCCCGGTCGCGGTGGTCGGCTTCGTCGTCGCCCTGTTCCTCAAGCAGGTCGAACTGCGGGACAGCGCGCGGAAGGGCTCCACCGACATGGGCGAGGGCTTCGCGTCCCCGCGCGGCGGCGACTCGCAGCGGCTCCTCGAAGCGGCCGTCGGCAAGGTCATCGGCAGCACGGACCTCGACACCGCGCGGCGCATCATCATCGCCTCCGACACCCGGCTCGACGTCGCCGGTGCCTGGGCCGTCATGCAGGTCGAGCTCTTCGGCAGGATGGTCGGCCACGCGAGCCTCGGCCTGATCGCGGCCCGCCGCCATCTGCCGCCGGAGGTGCTCCTGCCGGTCTTCGACCGCATGGTCCAGGAGGGCTATCTGACCCGCACCGGGAACCTCCTCTCCCACACCGCGGCCGGCGAACGCGAGGCGGAGGTCATCGGCCACGCGTGGGGCAGCTGGCTGGAGGACCGCGTCCAGCAGGACATCGGCCGTCCCTCGGGCACGGACCTGCGCGCCGCGGTCGACTCCATCGCCAAGCGGCTCCTGGTCGAGGACCTGACCTCCGGACTGCCGCAGCGCGCGGCGGAGCTGGAGCCGAGCCGGGCGTCGTGAAAACGGGGTGCCCGGCGCCAGGCGCCGTGGTCATACTCACGGCATGTCCCCGACGCCCGCCCGCTTCCACGACCCCGGCGCCACGCGCGCGGACTTCACGTCGTCGATCCTGGTCCGGTGTCCGCGCTGCGAGCGGATCGCCCACGTCGAACGGCGTCCGCGCACCCCGCCGGGCGCGGACGGCGGGGTGCCTTCGCGGCCCCGCCTCGTCTGCCGGTCCTGCGGCCTGTGCCGGGACGACGGCCGTCCGCTCCGTTCCTCGCGCCACCCCACCGCCTGTTCCTGTCCGGCCCTGTGGCTGCGGGCCGACACCAGGCACGGGGAACTGTGGGCGTACAACCTCCCGCACCTGGACCTGATCAGGCGGTTCGTCGCCGCCGGCCTGCGTGAACGGGCGCCCTGGTACGACCACGGCCGGAAGATGACCCTCGTCGCCCGTCTCCCGGCCTGGATCAAGAGCGCCAAGAACCGGGACGAGGTGCTGCGCTCGGTGGACCGGCTCCGGGCCACGGTCATCGCCCCGGGCTGAGCCCCAGCCGCGCCAGCACCCCGGCGGCATCCGGCACCGCGCCCACCCCGTCGGGCAACGCGGGCCGTCGTACGACCACGACCGGGATCCCCGCCTGCCGGGCTGCCGTGAGTTTCGCCGCCGTCGCCGCTCCCCCGCTGTCCTTCGTCACCACGACGTCGATCCGGTGCCCGCGCAACAGCGCCGCCTCGTCCGCCACGGTGAACGGCCCGCGCGCCAGCAGCACTTCGACGTCCGGCGGCATCGGCGGCCCGGGCGGCTCCACCGACCGTACGACGAAGTGCAGTCGGTCCAGACGGGCGAAGGCGGCGAGGCCGAGGCGGCCGGTGGTGAGCAGGACCCGGCGCCCGAGTCCCGGCAGTACGTCCGCGGCCCGCGCCAGTGAGTCGACCGGGTGCCAGTGGTCCCCGGGCCCCGGCTGCCAGCCCGGCCGGCGCAGCACCACCACGGGTACTCCGCTCGCCGCACCGGCCAGCGCCGCGTTCGCGGTGATCGTCTCGGCGAAGGGGTGCGTGGCGTCCACGACCGCGTCCACGTGGTGCTCCCGCAGCCACGCGGCCAGCCCCTCGGCGCCGCCGAACCCTCCGATCCGTACGTCGCCCGGCAGCGCACCCGGGCGTGACACCCGTCCGGCGAGAGACGTGGTGACCCGCGACTCGGGCAGCCGCGCCGTCAGCTCGGCGGCCAGTTCACGTGCCTCGGTGGTGCCGCCGAGGATCAGGATGTGCGGGGACATGCGGCGAGCGTACGAGGTCGTGAAGTCACGGCGTCACGGGGTCACGGGCCGGTGTGTCAGCGGAGGAGGAGTTGCAGGCCGCCGATGATCGTCGCCGCGATCACGAGCTGCTCGAACAATCGCTGGTTGATTCGGTTCACAGCCCACTTGCCGATCAACGCACCGGGCACGACGAACACCGCGAGCGACGCGTCGAGGAGGAGCGAGTGCCCGTCGATCAGACCGAGGCCCACGCTGAAGGGCACCTTGGTCACGTTGACGATCAGGAAGAAGAACGCCGACGTGCCGAGGAAGCCCAGCTTCCGGAAGCCCGCGGAGAGCAGGTACATCGACATCACCGGGCCACCCGCGTTGGCGACCATCGTGGTGAAGCCGCCGAGCACACCGTACGAGCGTGCCTTGGCCCGCCCGGACCGGGTGCCGACGGCATCGGGCTCGTCGTCCGTGCCCGCCTCCGCCGTACGCCGGCGCCACACCGTGACCCCGGCCATCAGCAGCAGGATCGCGCCGATCGAGGTCCGTACGACCGCGTCGTCGGCCCACACCAGGAACAGCGTCCCGATCACGACACCGGCCGCGACCGCCGGGAACAGCCGCCACAGCGTGGGCCAGTGGGCGTGCCGCCGGTAGGTGAGGACGGCGAGGACGTCGCCGACGATCAGGATCGGGAGCAGTACGCCGGTGGAGGCGCGGGCAGGCAGGACGGCCGCGAAGATCGCGAGGCTGACCGTGTTGGCCCCGCTCACGGCGGTCTTGGAGAAGCCGACGAGCAGGGCCGCGGCGGCGAGCGCGGCGAATTCCCAGCCGGATATGTGCCAGAGCGTCATCGTGTTCATGCGAGCACCGATGCTATGTCCTTACATCTCGCCGCGTAAGGAGTGTCTCGTCAGTTGGCCCCTGCACCGCGCGACGGTGGCCCGGTGGACTTGGTGAGCGGTGCTAGTTTCCGGGTGTGGACGACACCCGCGAGCACCACCTCACCGGCACCCGGGGCACGATCACCGCACACGAGTGGCCGCGGGAACATCCGCGGTTCGTCGCCCTGGTCGCGCACGGATACGGCGAACACATGGGCCGATACGCCGAGTTGGCCTCGGTACTGCGGTCGCACGGCGCGGCCGTCTTCGGTCCCGACCACCAGGGCCACGGCAGGTCGGCCGGCGAGCGGGTCCTGATCGAGGACTTCGAGGACGTGGTCACGGACCTGCGCTCCGTCGCCGGCCTGGCCCGCGCCACCCACCCCGGCGCGCCCCTCGTCCTCGTCGGCCACTCCATGGGCGGCCTGATCGCGTCCCGCTTCGCCCAGCGGTACGGCGCCGAGCCGGCCGCGCTCGTACTGTCCGGGCCGGTGACCGGCGGCTGGGAGCTCCCGGGCCGGCTGCTCGCCCTCGACGAGATCCCGGACATCCCGGTCGGCCCGGCCGCGCTGTCCCGGGACCCCGCCGTCGGCACGGCGTACGCGGCGGACCCGCTGGTCTGGCACGGTCCGATGAAACGGCCGACGGTGGAGGCCTTCGCGCGGACCCTGGAGACGGTCACCGCCTCGGGCGACCTCGGCGCCCTTCCCCTCCTCTGGCTGCACGGCGCCGACGACCGGCTCGTGCCGCTCGCCGGCAGCCGCGCCGGCGTCGAGCGGCTGAGCGGCGGGCGGTTGACCCGGCACGTCTATCCGGGCGCCCGCCACGAGGTCTTCCACGAGACGAACCGGACCGAGGTCTTCGCCGACCTGACCCGCTTCCTCGACGACGTACTCACCGACGCGCCCCACCACCCGGCCTGACGGCCCAGAGACCGGGCCGCCGCCGAGCCGCGGTCGGATGCGGCCCGCTTTCTACGCCGTCAGGCGGGGGTTCCGAGGTCCACGGCGGCCTCCGCATGGGTGACGAAGTCGTCGACCAGCCGGTGGAAGAGCCCGGCGAGCTGCCGCAGGTCCTCGGGCGACCAGTGGGCCAGCGCCCTCTCGATGCCGCTCCGGCTCGCGTCGCGGAGGCGGCCGACCGCGGCCAGTCCGCTGTCCGTGAGCTGGACGCGCTGGGCGCGGCCGTCGTCGGGGTCCTGGATCCTGACCACGTACCCGAGCTGCTCCAACTGCCGTAGCTGGCGGGTGACATGGGACGCCTCGACGGACATCCGGACCGCCAGTACGCCGGGGCGCAGCGGTTCGCTCTCGGCGATGTACCGGAGGATCGCCACGGCGGCCCGGTCCAGCGGCAGCCCGGCCTCGGCCATCAGACGCTCGTGCTGCCGGGCCCGCCCGGCCAGGTAGGAGATACGGGTGAGGACCCGCTCGATCTCGGCGACGTCCTCCGGAACGGGCGCTGTCACGGGTGGCGGTGTGGACATGTGTTCACCGTAACAGCTGCTTGCCTGACTCAAGCAAGACCAAGATGCTTGCTTGACTTAAGTAACGCAGCTATGGTTGCCTAACTCAAGCAAGTCCAGAGCCGGGGCCGCCGAAGCGGAGGTGTCCCCGTAGCGCCGCGCACCGTGGGGACGGAGTGCGGCGCCGTCACCGGCCCCGAGGCCGGAGCACTCCCCCCGTCCGCCGCCGGGGCCGGTGACACCCCTCACGCACATGGAAAGCGAGCCCCGTCATGGCCACGATGAAGTCCGTGCAGACCGGTGCCGTAGACGCGATCGACGTGGTCGACGTCGAACGTCCGGTACCCGGACCGAAGGACGCCCTCATGAAGATCCGCGCATGCGGGATCTGCGGCACCGACACCTTCTTCCTCCACCTCGGCGGCGGCCCCTTCGGGCCCGGCGGCGCGATGGCCCCGGTCCCCCTCGGGCACGAACCGGCCGGCGAGATCGTCGAGGTCGGCGCGGAGGTCGACGGACTGAAGGTCGGGGACCGCGTGGTCGTCAACCCGCAGGGCGCGCCCTCCGGGATCATCGGCTGCGGCGGCAAGCACGGCGCCATGAGCGACTACCTGCTCCTGGAGGACTGCGAGACCGGCAAGAGCGTCACCGTCTTCCCCGACACCGTGCCCTTCGACGTGGCCGCCCTCAACGAGCCGATGGCCGTGGCCCGGCACGCCGTCAACCGGTCCGAGGCGAAGCCCGGCGACAAGGTCGTCATCTTCGGCGCCGGGCCGATCGGTCTGGGCGCGGCGATCTGGCTGAAGCTGCGCGGGGTCGAGCACGTCGTGGTCGTGGACGTCATCGCCGCGCGCCTGAAGACGGCACTCGCCGTCGGCGCGGACGCGGTGATCGACTCCGCCGAGGAGGACGTCACCGCCCGGCTGACCGAGCTGCACGGGCAGGCCGCGAACGCGCTGGGCCAGCCGCGCGCGGGTACCGACATCTACATCGACGCCGCCGGTGCCGCCGCGGTCGTCAACACCACGGTCGACTCCGCGAAGTGGGGCGCCAAGCTGGTCATGGTCGCCGTACAGAAGAAGGGCGCCGACATCGATCTCGGCGGCATGCTGCGCAGCGAGCTGACGCTGATCGCCTCGCAGGGCTACCCCACCGAGATCTTCGAGGTCACGCGGGAGATCGTCGAGCACCACGAGCGGTTCGCCGAGCTGATCAGTCACCGGG
Organism: Streptomyces sp. NPDC090083; assembly: GCF_044747445.1. Classification (NCBI taxonomy): domain Bacteria; kingdom Bacillati; phylum Actinomycetota; class Actinomycetes; order Kitasatosporales; family Streptomycetaceae; genus Streptomyces; species Streptomyces sp. NPDC090083. Next base: position 126,659 of record NZ_JBIVED010000001.1, read on the forward strand.
TGCCGTTCTCCGAGGTCGGGCGGGCCTTCGAGCTGGCGCTGACACCGGGCGCGGCGGAGAAGATCGTCGTCACCTTCGACGAGTAGGCGCGGGCCCGCGGTTTCCGGTCGCCGGCCGCGGTCGACGGCCCCGGCCCGCGGTCGGCCGACCCCCTCGGACAGGAACCCCCACGCCATGATCCACAGCCTGCGACGGCTGCTGCCCCGCCGTCCCCGCGCCGTCGACCTGGTCGTCGCCGCGGCCCTCTTCGCCTGCTTCTTCCCGGGCAGTCGGATGACGCTCCCGGGCCATGATCCGGGCGTCACGTCGTGGCCCGGCGTCCTGGTCGCGGGTCTCTGCTCCCTCGCCGTGTTCTGGCGGCACACCCTGCCGCGCACCACGGTGGTGGCCACCCTGTGCGGCGCGACGGTGGTGGCCGGGCTCGGCTGTCTCCTCACGGTCCTGGTGATCGGCCCGCTGATGGTCGCGCTCTACACCCTGGCCCGGCTCTCGGACCGGACCACGGCGAACCTCTTCACCGCCTCCGGCATCGTCCTGCTCGCGGGCACGTCCCTGCTGGTCGACGCCGGCGGCGAACCGCTGGTCCTGAAGCTGCTCGGCCCGGCCTTCTGGCTGCTGCTGCCGACCTCCCTCGGCACCACGACCCGGCTGCGGGCCGCCTACCTGGAGGCCGTGCAGGCCCGGGCGGAGCACGCGGAGCGGATGCGCGAGAAGGAGGCCCGGCACCGGGTCACCGAGGAACGCATGCGGATCGCCCGCGACCTGCACGACGTCGTCGCCCACCACCTCATCCTCGCCAACCTCCAAGCCGGCTCCGTCGTACGGCTGTTGGGCACCCGTCCCGAGGAGGCCGAGCGGATCGCCGGTGAACTCGCCGGCACCACCGCGTCGGCCGTCCGCGAACTCAAGGCGACCGTGGGCCTGTTGCGGCACGCCGACGACTCGGAGACCCCGTCGGGTCCCACTCCGGGGCTGGCCCGACTCGCCGATCTGGCGGCCTCGTTCGAGCCCGCGGGGCTGTCGGTGACGGTCACCGTCGAGGGCAGGCCGCAGCCGCTGCCGGCCGGCGCCGACCTCACGGCGTACCGCATCGTGCAGGAGGCGCTCACCAACGTGACCAAGCACGCGGGCACCGGCTCGGCCGAGGTGCGGCTGCGCTACGCGCACGACCGGCTGGGCATCACCGTCACCGACCACGGCGGTACGACGGCGCCCTCCTCCCCCGCCCCGACCGGGGGCTACGGCGTCATCGGCATGCGTGAGCGCGCCCGGTCGGCGGGCGGCCGGCTCCGGGCCGGGCACCGGCCCCAGGGCGGCTACGAGGTCGCCACCGAACTGCCGCTCCCGCCCCACACCCAGAATTCACTTGCGTAAGTCAATCAATCTCATTATGATTGAGTGAGTCAAGCAAGTCGACTCACCCCGTTTCATCACCACTCACCCCGGACCGTCGTCACTCGCTCCGGATCGTCACTTTTTGCCGCAGATCATCGCTGCCGTTCCAGATGGAGGCTCCGCCATGTCCGACGCCCCTGCCCGACCCGCCGAAGCGGGTTCCTCCGCTCCGCCGAGGTCGAACGCCGTCGTCGCGGTGCTGGCCTTCGCCGGAATCGTCGTCTCGCTCATGCAGACCCTGGTCATCCCGATCATCCCGGAGCTGCCGAAGTACCTGGACGCCTCCGCGTCGAACACGGCGTGGGCGGTCACCGCCACCCTGCTGGCCGCCGCCGTGGCCACCCCGGTCGTGGGCCGCCTCGGCGACATGTTCGGCAAGCGCCGCATGCTGCTGACCAGCGTCGTGCTCCTGGTCAGCGGCTCGATCGTGTGCGCCCTGGCCGACTCGCTGGTCCCGATGGTCATCGGCCGCGCGCTCCAGGGCCTGGCCGCCGCGGTCGTGCCGCTCGGCATCAGCATCATGCGGGACGTGCTGCCCGGCGAGCGGCTGGCCGGGTCCACCGCGCTGATGAGCGCCTCGCTCGGTGTCGGCGGCGCCCTGGGCCTGCCCTCGGCCGCGTTCATCGCGGACCACTACAACTGGCACATCCTGTTCTGGGTCTCCGCCGTCCTCGGCGCCCTGTCCTTCCTGCTGGTCCTGCTGCTCGTGCCCGAGTCCGAGGTCCGCACCGGCGGCCGCTTCGACCTGGTCGGCTCGCTCGGCCTGTCCGCCGGACTGGTCTCCCTGCTGCTCGCCATCTCCAAGGGCTCCGACTGGGGCTGGACCAGCGCGACGACCCTGGTCCTCGGCGTCGCCGCCGTCGCGATCCTGCTCGCCTGGGGCTGGTACGAACTGCGCAGCCCGCAGCCGCTGGTGGACCTGCGCACGACCGCCAAGCCGCAGGTGCTGTTCACCAACCTGGCCTCGATCGCGCTCGGTTTCTCGATGTTCGCGATGTCCCTGGTCCTCCCCCAGCTGCTCCAACTTCCCACGCAGACCGGCTACGGCCTCGGCAAGTCGATGCTCACGGTCGGCCTGGTGCTCGCCCCGCAGGGCCTGGTCATGATGGCCATGTCCGCCGTGTCCGCCCGGGTCACCAGGGCCAAGGGCCCCAAGGTCACCCTGATGATCGGCGCGCTGATCGTGGCCTCCGGCTACGCCCTGAACATCCTGCTGATGTCCGAGGTCTGGCACCTCATCCTGGTGTCCTGCGTCATCGGCGCCGGCGTCGGTTTCACCTACGGCGCCCTGCCCGCCCTGATCATGGGCGCGGTCGACCCGTCCCAGACCGGCGCGGCCAACAGCCTCAACACCCTGATGCGGTCCCTGGGCACGTCCTTCGCCAGCGCCATCGCCGGTGTGATCCTCGCCCAGATGACCACCGACTTCGGCGGTACGGCCCTCCCCTCGGAGAACGGTTTCAAGGTGGTCATGGCGATCGGCGCCGGAGCCGCACTGCTGGCCTTCTTCCTCGCGAGCCTGATCCCGAGGACCCGCAAGGCCGTCGAGGACCCGGCCGACGGGACCCCGGCCACGGCTCACGAGATCTCCGAGGCCGCGGTGTAAGGCATCCTGGCCATCGAACACACGGCGGTCGCCGTCCCCCGCGACACGGGACGGCGACCGCCCTCCGCGCCCCGCACGTCCCCCGGCACACAGCGAGGAGCCCACCGTGACGACATCCGACTCCGCCGGCAGGAACGCCGGTTCGGCCGAGGCGCCGGTGGTGCGGTGCGCCGCCGGTGCGGTGCGCGGGCGGTGGGAGGACGGACTGTCGGTCTTCCGCGGCATCCCGTTCGCGCAACCGCCGGTCGGCGAGGCGCGGTTCCAGGCACCGCGTCCCGTGCGCGCCTGGGACGGCGTGCGGGACGCCCTCGCCTTCGGGCCGCCGCCTCCGCAGGAGTCCGGATTCCAGGGCCGCCGGGGCGTGTTGAAGACGGCGACGGGCGACGACTGGCTGACCGCCAACGTGTGGACACCGGCCCCAGATCCGGCGGCCCGCCGCCCGGTCATGGTGTGGATCTACGGCGGCGCCTACAAACTGGGCCACGCGGGCAGCCCGGGTTACGACGCCCGACGCATCGCCCGCGACGGCGACTTGGTGGTCGTCACCTTCAACTACCGTGTCGGCGTCGAGGGGTTCGCCCGGATCGACGGCGCCCCCGCCAACCGCGGGCTGCTCGACCAGGTCGCCGCACTGGAGTGGGTGCGGGAGAACATCACCGCGTTCGGCGGGGACCCCGAACAGGTCACCGTCTTCGGCGAGTCGGCCGGTGGCGGGTCGGTCGCCTCACTGCTGGTGATGCCGAGCGCGGCCGGGCTGTTCCACCGGGCCGTCGCGCAGAGCGTGCCGGGCTCGTTCTTCTCCGACGAGCTGGCGAGGAACATCGCCGCCGCGATCGCCGCCGAGACGGGACTGCGCCCCACGGCCGCCGACCTCGCGACCGTGGACCCCCGTCAACTGCCCACGGCGGGCGAGACGTTGACCACCACGATGCATCGGCACGCGGACCGCTGGGGCGTGGTCGCCCACACCGTGAGCCCCTTCGCGCCCGTCGTCGACGGCGAGGTCCTGCCGACCGCGCCCTGGCAGGGCCTCGCGGCGGGCGCGGCCCGGGACGTGGAACTGATCGTCGGTCACAACCGGGACGAGTTCCGCCTGTTCACCGCCCTCGGCGGAGAGCTGGGGAAGATCACCGAGGAGGACGCGGCGATCGCCCTGCGCCGGTTCGGACCGGGCGCCGACCCCGAACAGGCCTACCGCACGGCCTTCCCCGACGCCTCCCCGGGCGAGCTGCACGAACTCGTCCACTCCGACCGGGTGTTCCGCATGCCCTGCCTCCACCTGGCCGAGGCGCAGCTCGCCGCGGGCGGACGCGTGCACGTCTACGAACTCACCTGGCCCGCACCGGGGTTGGGCGGCGTCTTGGGCTCCTGCCACGGCCTCGACATCCCGCTGCTCTTCGGCACCTTCACCGCCGACCTCGGCAACCTGCTGTTCGCCGACGTCGAGCCCGGCCCCGAGGCACTGGCACTCTCGTCCCGCTTCCGCGCGTCCTGGACGGCCTTCGCCCGCACCGGCGATCCGGGCTGGCCGGCGTTCGACGCCGAGCACCGGCAGGTGCAGGTACTGGACGCGGAGCCCGTGGTCGCGGCCTATCCCGAGGAGGCTTCGCGGCGGCTGTGGGAGGGGCATGTGTTCGGGGCGCTGCCGTTGCTCGGGTAGAGGGGGGCAGGGGCGGTCCGCCGGGCCGTCAGCCGCCGTCCGGTGAGCCCGCGACCGGCCACCCACCCTGCTACCGCCCCGCACCCGCACCCGCACCGGAGCTCTCCCTGCCCCCTCACCTCCGCCCTCCCGGCCCCTCGCCCTTCCCCGCCACCAGCCGCTCCAGCCGGTCGAAGCGCTCGTGCAGGGCCCGCACCGCCTCCTCCCCCAACTGCTCGGCGCCGTGGGCGAGATGATGCCGGCGGCGCTGTTCCCGGCCGACGAACCAGGTGGCGAGGGCCGCGGTGACGAGGCCGTAGGTGGTGATGCCGACGACCATCACCACCGAGCCGACGACCCGGCCCCAGAGGGTCACCGGATAGAAGTCGCCGTAGCCGACCGTGGTCGCCGTCTCGATCGACCACCACAGAGCCCTCGGGTACGAGGTCAGATTGGCGCCGCGCGCTCCGTGTTCGGCGGCGACGACCGCCCAGGAGCCGACGAGCATGACCACGCCGAGGACCGCCGTCGCGCCGCCCGCCGCCTTCAGGTGGAGCGAGCGGCCCTCCCGGCCGAGCAGCAACTCGACCGCCCTGGTGAGGAATCCGGGCAGCATGGTCACTCCTTCGCGCGAGGGTGCCGGGCGGCCGGTCCTCGTCCCGGCCTGGGGCCAGTGTCGGGGCGTGCGGGGGCGCGGGCATGCCGGGCGGGGCGTTCGAGTTGCCGTACGGCCTGCCGCGTTGTGCGCTGGGGGCACTGTTCCCGCCCTGATCGTCCGCCCCACCCGACGGAGGAGCCCGCCATGACCGCGGAACCCCGAGCCGTGCCGGAGACCTTCGCGTTCACCTGTGGTGACTGCGGCCACTGCTGGGAGGCCACCTTCCAGGTGATGTTCTTCACCGACCCGAACGACACCACCGGCCTGACCACGCAGGAGTACGTCGACGAGGAGGGGAAGGCCCTCAGGTCGCCCCTCGCCGACGCGATCTGCCCCAAGTGCGGCGGGCGGACGGTGCATGTGCTGGAGGCCGGGCTCGCCCAGCGGGCCCGCCGCGCCGAGCACGAGCCGCAGCCGCCGCGCGAGCACCGGCTGCGTCTTCCGCACCGGCATTCCGGCCCGCCGGAGGACGAGCCGCGCTGAGTGCCGCTGACCGAGCGTGACTCACCCGGACGGCCCCCTGCGCTGGAGGCCCGGCCGCCCCGGTGGTGCGCTGTGGGGGAACCGCCACTCCCCCTGGAGGCCCCGCTATGCACCGTCGCCCGCCCTCCCGACCCGCCCGTGTGCTCCTCTCGGCTCTCGCGGTGGGCACGCTGCTGACCTGCGCGGCCTGTTCCGGCGAGAGCAGGAGCGAGGGCGGCGGCGGGCGCGCTGACAGCGCCGCGGACGTCGCCGCCTCCCCGCTCGCGGCCGAGTCCCCGCTCGCCTCGCCCCGCGGCGGGAGGTCCGCGTCACCGCGCGCCGAGAAGTCGGCCGGTGTCCTGACCCCCGCCGGGGCCAAGGCCGCGCTGATCACCGAGGCCGACATCGAGGACAACTGGACCCAGGTCAAGGACGCGGCGTCCTGGGGCGACACGCTGCTCATCGGGAAGGTCGACGTCGCCGCCCTCCTCACCGCGAAGACGAACGCGGCCGACTGCCAGAAACTCCTCGACGCGCTCTACGACGACACGCTCCTCGGCAAGCCGTCGGGCGCGTCCGCGCTGACCGGGTTCGAGCAGAGCGAGTCCCGGCTGCTCTACCAGGTCGCCGCCTACGACCGGGCCGGGCTCGGCGCCTCCCTGAACTGGCTGAAGACGCTGCCGGTGAAGTGCGACCAGTTCACCGCGACCGACTCCAAGGGCGGCCATCGGACGGTCCAGGTCATCGAGGATCCGGTGCCCTCCGTGGGCGACGCCCGCCAGGGTCTCCAGGTCACCGTCACCGGCACGAGCGGCACCCAACCCGTCACGCTCACCCTGCAGTTGGCGGTCGTCCGGGTCGGCACCGACGCCATCACGGTCACGTCCGGCGGGCTCGGCGGCACGGAGACGGACACCACCAAGGCCGCCGTGCAGCAGGGCACCGCGAACCTGAAGGACGTCCTGGCCGGACGGACTCCGGCCGCCCAACCCGGCCACCTGGACTGACAGTTCGCGTTTCGCGGAGAACATGTGCCCGATCGTCGCGAACCGGTGGGCCGAGTGATCACCGGACGGCACAATGGAGTCGACGACCGTACGGGCGACGAGGAGCGACGACGTGAGTGACAGCGACACCCCGGCAGAGGGACCGACCCGGCTCAACACCGGTGTGGCGCACAACGCGCGCGTCTGGAACTACTGGATCGGCGGCAAGGACAACTACGAGATCGACCAGCAGGTCGGCGAGCACGTCGCCGGACTGTTCCCGGTGATCCGTGAAGTGGCCCGCGCGGACCGGGACTTCCTCGGCCGGGCGGTGCGTTTCCTGACCGCCGAGCGCGGCGTACGGCAGTTCCTCGACATCGGCACCGGACTGCCGACGGTCGACAACACGCACGAGATAGCGCAACGCGTCGCACCGGACGCGCGGATCGTCTACGTCGACAACGACCCGCTGGTGCTGATCCACGCCCGCACCCTGCTGACGAGCACCCGCGAGGGTGTCACCGACTACATCGACGCGGACGTGCACGACCCGGAGGCGATCGTCCGGCAGGCCGCGGGCACGCTGGACTTCGAGCGTCCCGTCGCGGTGATGATGCTCGGCATCCTGAACTTCATCCTCGACACCGAGGACGCCCGGGACGTCGTGCGCAAGGTCATGTCCGCGATCCCGTCGGGCAGTTACCTCGTGCTGACGCACCCGACGTTCGACGCGGACCTCGGCGGCGAGGGCAACGTCCCGGCGATGGAGTTCTGGAACGAGAACGCCACTCCCCCGATCACCGCCCGCAGCCGTGAGGACGTCGCCGCGTTCTTCGCGGGCCTCGACCTCCTCGACCCGGGCCTGGTGCCGTGCTCGCGGTGGCGCCCGGACTCCGACTCCCCGGCCGTGGTACCGCAGTTCGGCGCGGTGGCCATGAAACCCTGACCGGAGCCGCCGAGCGTGCGGGACGCGATCGTGGAGGACGTATGACCACTCTTGCCGACCCCCTGCCCGGCGGCCGTCCCGGTGAGGTCGAGCGCGCCACCGCGCTGGCCGCAGAGCTGACCGGGCGCGGGGTGCACGGGATCGTCCTGGCCTACGTCGACACGGCGGGCGTGGGCCGGGTGAAGACGGTCCCGACCGCGAAGCTCGCGTCGGCCGCGGCCTGGGGTGTCGGCATGTCCCCGGTGTTCGACACCTTCCTCTCCGACGACTCCATCGTCACCACCGACGTCCTCGGCTCCCCGGACGGCGATCTCCGTCTCTACCCCGACCTGACCCGACTGGCCTTCCTCTCCGGCCAGCCCGGCTGGGCCTGGGCCCCGGTGGACCGCATCACCCAGGAGGGCGAGCGCCACCCGGGGTGCAGCCGCACCTTCCTGCGCCGCACGGTCGTCGACGCGGAGCGGCGGCACGGGCTCACCTTCCGGGCGGGCATCGAGATCGAGTGGTCGCTCGGCCTGGACCCCGCACCCGACGGCGCGTTCGTCCCCGCCACCACCGCTCCGGCGTACAGCGCCGCCCGGCAGGTCGAACTGAGCGACTACGGAGCCGAGTTGCTGTCGGCCCTGGCGACCCAGGGCGTGGACGTGGAGCAGTTCCACCCGGAGTACGCGGCCGGGCAGTTCGAACTGTCGGTGAGCGCGCTCGACCCGGTCGCGGCGGCCGACCTCAGTGTCCTCGTCCGGCAGACCGTCCGCGCGATCTCCCAACGGCACGGTCTGCGCGCCTCGTTCAGCCCGGCCGTCCTCGCGCACGGCGTCGGCAACGGCGGCCACATCCACCTCTCGGCGTGGCGCGACGGCGTGAACCTGCACGCCGGGGGCGACCGCCGCTACGGCATGACGGCGGACGCGGAGTCGTTCGCGGCCGGTGTCCTCGCCCACCTCCCGGCCCTCACGGCCGTCACCGCCCCGAGTCCGGCGAGCCGTCTCCGGCTCCAACCCTCGCAGTGGGCGGGGGTGTTCACCGCCTGGGGTCGCGAGACCCGCGAGGCCGCGGTACGGATCGTCACCGGCACGGCGGGCCTGCGCGCCCGGTCGGCGAACCTGGAGGTCAAGCCGGTCGACCTGGCCGCCAACCCCTATCTCGCCCTCGGCTGCCTCATCGCCGCCGGCCTCGACGGCCTGACCACCGCGGCCGTCCTGCCCGAGGAGACCACCGGGGACCCCGCGCACCTGGGCGCGCCGGAGGCGACGGCCCGTGGGGTACGACGGCTGCCGACCTCCCTCGCCGAGTCCGTCGCGGAGTTCCGTGCGGACGCGCAACTTCGGGCCGCGCTGGGACCGGTCCTGGCCGACGCGGTGATCGCCGTACGGGAGGGCGAGATCGCGGCCGTGGCCGGGCTGGACGACGAGCGGATCGCGGCGGCCTACCGCTGGAAGTACTGACGATGGGCGGCGGACCGGTCCACGAGGCGCTCGCCGCGCTGGAGTTGGTGGACCACCACTGCCACGGCGTCGTCACCGGCGCGCTGGACCGCACGGCCTTCGAGTCGCTGCTCACCGAGGGCGACGTCCGGCCCGGCAGCGGTGTCTCGTCCTTCGACACCCCGGTCGGGATCGCCGTACGCCGTCACTGCGCACCGGTGCTGGACCTGGACCGGCACGCTCCCGCGGACGTGTACCTCGCCCGGCGCGCCGAGTTGGGGCCGGACGAGGTCAACCGGCGTTTCCTGGCCGCCGCGCGCGCGAACGTCCTCTGCGTCGACACGGGCTTCGCCCCGCAGCGCGTCACCGCGCCCGCCGAACTCGCCGTCGCCGCGGGCGCGGTGGCCCATGAGGTCGTACGGTTGGAGACGGTCGCGGAGTCCGTGGCCGCGCGCGGGGTCGAGCCGGACGGGTACGCCGACGCGTTCCGGGCGGCCGTGCTGGACGCGGTGCGGCGGCCGGGGGTGGTGGCGGTGAAGTCGGTGGCCGCGTACCGGACGGGGTTCGGTCTCGACCCGGGCCGGCCCTCGGCGGCGGAGGTGACCACGGCGGCGCGGGGCTGGTCGGCGCGCGGCGGGCGGCTCGACGACCCGGTCCTGGTACGGGAGTTGCTGTGGACCGCGGTGGATCTCGGTCTGCCTCTCCAACTGCACACGGGCTTCGGCGACAACGACATCCGGCTGCACCGCGCGGACCCCGCCCTGCTGACGGACTGGCTCCACGCGGTGGCCGGGGCGATCCCGGTGCTGCTCCTGCACTGCTGGCCGTACCAGCGTCAGGCCGGCTACCTGGCGGCCGTCTTCGAAAACGTGTACCTGGACGTGGGGCTCACCTTGCACCACGTCGGACCGGTCAGGGCACGGGCGGTGCTGGCGGAGGCGCTGGAGATCGCACCGTTCCGCAAACTGCTGTACAGCTCCGACGCCTATGGTCTGGCGGAGTTCTACGGGCTCGGCGCGCTGGCGTTCCGCCGGGGACTGGGGGATCTTCTCCAGGAACGGGTGGACGCCGACGAACTGGGCCTGCCCGACGCGCTGCGAATGGCACGCTGGGCCGGGGCCGACAATGCCCGCCGGGTCTACCGGCTATCCGACGGACACTGAAAGTATGATCAAGCAATGTCTGACATGACCGATACCACGCCCGGTTGGCTGTCCGCCGACGACCTCGAGCAGGCACGCGCCCGCATGCCGATCCTCTACGTGGAGGCGGTGCCCGTCCGCGTCGACGACAGCGGTGAGGTGACCAGCATCGGCCTGCTGCTGCGCATCGGCCCGGACGGCACGGTGAACCGCACCCTGGTCTCCGGCCGCGTCCTGCACCACGAGCGGGTCCGTGACGCCCTCCTGCGGCATCTGGAGAAGGACCTCGGCCCGGTCGCGCTGCCGCGCATCCCGACCTCGCTGCAGCCGTTCACCGTCGCCGAGTACTTCCCGACGCACGGTGTCACGCCGTACCACGACCCGCGCCAGCACGCGGTGTCCCTCGCCTACGTCGTGCCGGTCACCGGTGACTGCCGGCCCCGGCAGGACGCTCTCGACCTGGTGTGGTTCAGCCCGCAGGAGGCCGCCTCGGAGGCGCTGCGCAGCGAAATGCCGGGCGGGCACGGGGTGTTGCTCAAGCAGGCGCTGGCGCACGTGGGTTGTGTGTCCTGACCGTCCGCGTGCCGCGCGGCGGCCAGGGAGTCGGTGGTGCGGTCAGGCCGAGCCGCGCTCGATGACCCGGCCGGGGGTCCGTGTGATCCCGGTGGTGTCGAGACCGAGCGCGGTCCGCGCGGCTGCCCGGCCGTGGCCCTCGGCGTCGATGTGGACGGTGGTGAGCGCGGGCGCGACGAGGGCCCCGTACTCGGTGTCGTCGTAGCCGATGACCGCCATGTCGAGCGGGACGCGCACGCCGAGATCCTGCAGCGCGGCCAGTGTGCGCAGGGCGATGTCGTCGTCGAAGGCGGCGACGGCGGTGACCTCGTCGTGTGCGGCGAGGAAGGCCCTGACGGCGGCGGTTCCGGCGTCCCGTGGCCTCGGCACGACGAACGGTGTCAGGGGCGGGAGCCCCAGCCGGTCCGTGGTCGCGCGGGCGAAGCGCTGACGGAGTGCGGTCAGCGGGGTGTCCTCGGCGGGCAGCGCCATCGCGACACGGGTGTGTCCGCGATCGGCCACGTACCCGATCTGCAGGGCCGCGTGGGCGGCGAAGCCGTTCTTCCAGTCCTCCTCGTCGGGCTCGTGCCCGCTCAAGTAGGCCTCGGCGAACCGGAGTACGGCGCGGGGCGCGATGGTGTCCAGGACCTGCTGGGTCGACTGGGGTGCCGAGTGGCCGTGCCGGACGAGCAACACATGGTCGTGCGCGGCGAGTTCGTCGTCCAGCCCGCGGACGTAGCTGCGCGAGTAGTTGCCCTCCAGACCCCAGTCGATGTTCAGTACGACGATCCGGGACGAGCCTTCGCGCAGTGCGCGGGCGATGCCGTGCGGGACGTATCCGAGGTCGCGCGCCGCCTCCTTCACGCGGTCCCGGGTGGCCGCGGAGATCGTCTGGTTCGGGTCGTCGTTGAGGACGAAGCTCACGGTGGCCCGGGACACCCCGCTCGCCGCGGCGACATCGTTCAGCGTCACCCGCCGCGAACCGCCCATCACCACTCCCCGGATCCGTCTGCCGTACGGCCGGCGTGCGCCGTGTCCTCGCCGAAGCCTCGCATGTCCGCACCCTAGTCCAGCGCGTGGTCACTTCCTCGCCCTGCCGACGATCCGCTTGCCGCTCACCCGGCGCTTCGGCCGCCGGGGCTCTTTTTCTGCGCGTTCCATTGATTGTACCGACCGTTAGGTCTAATTTATCGGCTCTCTGGACCTCCGCTCCGCTCACTCACGGAAGGCCGCCGATGTCCCAGACCCAGCTCACTCCCCCGCCGGCAGACGAAAGACCGCCCTCCGCCACACGCAACGTCCTCGACGTCGTCGCTCTCGTGTGGACCGTCCAACTGGTCGCGCTCATCGCCGCGTTGTCCGGGATCGCGCAGGCCGACATCGCGATCCACTTCCGGACCACCGAGATCGCGTGGTTCACCCTGATGACCCTGCTGACCGGGACGTTCTTCCTGCCGTTCGTGGTCAAGGCCGCCGCCCTGTTCGGCAAGAAGCGCGTCCTGCTCGTCGCCACGGGCCTGGGCTTCGTCGGCGACCTCGTCGCCGCCGTGGCCACCGACTACCGCACCCTGCTGATCGGCCGCGGCATCGCGGGCATCTACGCCGCCAGCGCCCCGCTCGCCTACGCCATCACCCGCGACGTGTTCCCCCGCAAGTGGGTCGGCCTCGCGAGCGGCATCCTGGCCGGCGGCGTGGGGCTCGTCGCGTTCGGCGGACCGTTCCTGTCCGGCTGGCTGCTGGACGACTACGGCTTCCGCGGTGTCCTGTGGTTCATGGCCATCAGCACCGCCGTCAGCTTCGTCCTCGTCGCGGCCTGTGTGCCGGAGAGCCCGGTCCGGGCGGCGACCGGCCGGATGGACTGGATCGGTGGAGTCCTTCTCGGCGGCGGGGTCACGGCGGTCGTCTACGCCGTGGGCCAGGGCTCGCACTGGGGCTGGGACAGTGGGAGGTTCATCGCCTACGTCGTCGGTGCGGCGCTCGCGCTGATCGTGTTCGTCCTCGTCGAGCGCCGGGTCGCGGAGCCCCTGTTCCCGCTCTCCATGACCCGCCGCCGCCCGGTGTGGACGGTCCTGTTGGCCACGTCCATCGCGGCGGGCTCGCTCAGCGCCGTCGGCGTGGTGATCCAGCTGCTGATCCTGATGCCGAACATCCCGACCGTCTCGGCGGGCCTCGGCTGGTCCGGGACCCACAACGCCATCGTCACCAGCCCGATCAGCGCCATGATCATCATCGGGGCCGTGGGCACGGGTGTCGTCGCCCGCCGTGTGGACGGCCGCGTCCTGCTGGGCACCGGCGCCGCGCTCGCGGTCATCGGCTACGGCCTCGGCACACATCTGCACCACAGCGCCCCGCAGATCATCGAGATGGGCGTGATCGCCGGGCTCGGCACGGGCATCGTCATGGCGATCGTGCCCATCATGATCATCGAGGTGGTCACCCCCGAGGAACAGGCGCTGGCCAACGGAGTCCAGACCCTGGGACAGGGCGTCGCCCAGATCGTCGTCTCCCAGCTGGCCTTCGTCGTGATGGCCCAGCACGGGGCGATCCTCAAGGGCACCCAGTTCTACCTGGACGCCGGCTTCACCAACGGGCTCTGGCTCGTGGTCGGTTGCGTCGCCGTGGGCGCGCTGTTCGTCACCCTGATCCCCAAGAGCAAGCGCCTCGACGAGGTGGAGGCCGGCCAGGCCGTCTGAAGTCCGCGAGCCGAGAGGGCCGTTCCCCCGGTGGCGGGCGAACGGCCCTCGGTGCACCGAGGACTGGGCAGCGGCGGGCTCTGGGCACCGCGGCCGGCTCGGACCTACGGCCCCTCAGGTCTCCGCGACGTACTCGGTGGCCGCGTCCAGCAGCCAGTCCGTCAGGTACCCGGAGAACGACGAGCGGACCAACACCCAGAATCCGGCGCCGAGTTCGTCCCGTGCGACCAGGACGACCTGAGCGCGGGCCAGCATGGTCTGGGCGCAGCGGCCGGGGCCGAAGGCGCGGGGGTGCAGGTCCAGCGGGCAGCCGTGGGCCAGCAGGTCCCGGGCGCGGGCGCCGGAGACGAGGAGCGTGGTCCGCTGGGCCGAGACATCGGTGACGGCCACGTGTTCGTCACCGGCCGCCTCCCGGATCCGGCGCTCCAGGTCCCGCTGGGTGTCCGGCGCCCCCACCACGAGCCATTCGTCGGGACCGAGCCACAGCACGGTCGACTCCCTGGTCCGCACGACGGTGTTGGGCTCCAGGGGCAACGGCAGCCCGAGCGCGAGTCCTACGGCGTCCGCCGCCGCGCCCTTCGCGTCGAGGCGGACGTTCACCTGGGCCAGGAAGGGGAGTTCGGCCAGCCGGAGCGTGCCCCGGGAGGAGCGGGTCACGGCCGCCAGCCGGCCGGCGGCGCCCGCGAGGGGGCTGCGGCGCGGGACGGAAAGGGCGGTGTCAGCCATCGCGGCGGGCTCCCTCGGGGTCGTAGAGGACGGGGCCGGCGACGGTGACGGGGATCAACCGGTCGCCCACGGGGGCGTAGAGGCGTTCGCCGATGCGGTCGCGGCCTGCCTTGATCAGGGCGAGGGCGAAGGTGCGGCCGAGGGCGGCGCTGCGGTAGCTGGAGGTGACGTGGCCGAGCATCGGCACGGGCGGGGCCGGGAGCACGCTGTCGGCGATGAGCTGGGTGCCCTCGGGGAGGAGCGCGGCGGGGTCCTCGGGGAGCAGGCCGACGAGGTGTTTGCGGTCGGGGCGTACGGCGTCGGCGCGGGCGTAGGAGCGTTTGCCGATGAAGTCGGGCTTCTTCTTCGACACCGCCCAACTCATGCCGAGATCCTGGGGAGTCACGGTTCCGTCGGTGTCCTGGCCGATGATCGGGTAGCCCTTCTCTGCGCGCAGGACGTGCATGGTCTCGGTGCCGTACGGGGTGATGCCGAAGGCGGCGCCCGCCTCGTACAGCGCCTCCCACAGGGCGAGGGCCTCCCACGGTGACACGTTGATCTCGTAGGCGAGTTCACCGGAGAAGCTGATCCGGCACACCCTGGCGTCGATGCCGGCCACGGTCGTGTCCCGCCATGCCATGAACGGGAAGTCGTCGTTGCTCACATCGAGTCGGGGCGCGAGTGAGCCGAGCACCTCGCGGGAGCGGGGGCCGACCAGGGCGACGGTGGCCCACTGTTCGGTCACCGAGGCGCAGTGGACGCGGAGTTCGGGCCACTCGGTCTGGTGCCACTCCTCCATCCAGTCGAGTACGGCGGCGGCGTTGCCCGTGGTCGTGGTGACCAGGTAGCGGTCCGGGGCGAGCCGGATGGCCGTGCCGTCGTCGAAGACCATGCCGTCCGGGCGGCACATGACTCCGTAACGGACCATGCCCACCTTCAGGTTGCTCATCATGTTGGTGTAGAGCCGGTCCAGGAAGACGGGTGCGTCCGGGCCCTGGACGTCGATCTTGCCGAGGGTGGAGCCGTCCATGAGGGCGACGGACTCGCGGGCCGCCGCGCACTCGCGCAGGACGGCGGTCTCCCGGTCCTCGCCGTCGCGCGGGTAGTACCAAGGCCGTTTCCACTGGCCGACGTTCTCGAACAGCGCGCCCTGCATGACGTGCCAGTCGTGCAGGGCGGTGGTACGGACCGGGTCGTGCAGCGCGCCCCGGTCGCGGCCCGCGAGGGCGGCGAAGGAGACGGGTGTGTAGGGCGGCCTGAACGTGGTGGTGCCGAGCGACGACACGTCCACGCCCAGCAGTTCGGCGACCACACCGCTCGCCAGGACTCCTGAGGTCTTGCCCTGGTCGTTGGCGGTGCCGGCCGTCGTGTAGCGCTTGGTGTGTTCGACCGAGTCGAGTCCTGCGCCGGTGGCGCGGGTCAAGTCGGCGACGGTGACGTCCCGTTGGAGGTCCACGAAGCGGGGGCCGTCGGTGTCGGTGGTGCCGGGGACGAGGAAGACCCGCATGGCGGGGGTGTGGGGTGCCGCGGGGACCTCGGGCAGGGCAGGTGTTCCGGCGGTGTAGCCCTCCGCCTCGATCGCCCGGGCGCCCGCGGCCGCGCCCTGCGCGAGTGCTCCGGGGAGGTCCGGCACGCCGTTCGCGCTGCCCGCGACCTCGACCTGCTGACGGCAGGTGTCGGGGACGAAGGCGCCGAGGGCGTCGTCGTGGCGGAGCGTGCCGCCCGCCTGGCTGAAGAGGTGGGCGACGGGGTTCCAGCCGCCGGAGACCAGGAGCAGATCGGCGGTGAACTGCCGTGCCGTGCCGGTGGGTTCGCCGTACGGCGTGACGGTCACGGTGGTCAGGCGCGGGGTGCCCTCGGTGCCCGTGACCGCGTGTCCCGGCAGTACCTCGATGCCTGCTGCCCGGGCCCGGCTCGCCCACCCCTCCGGCTCCGACGGGCGGGTGTCCACGATCGCCGCGATCTCCACTCCTGCCGCCGCGAGGTCCAACGCGGCAGCGTACGCAGTGTCGTTGGTCGTGAAGACGACGGCGGCGCGGCCGGGGAGGACGCCGTAGCGGTGGAGGTACGCGCGGGCCGAGGCGGCGAGCATCACGCCGGGGCGGTCGTTGTCCGGGAAGGCGAGTGAGCGTTCGTGGGCGCCCGTCGCGAGGACCACCCGGCGGGCTCGGATGCGCCAGACGCGTTCGCGGGAGAGGTGGGCGGGGGCCGCGGCGCCGAGGTGGTTGGTGCGGCGTTCGACCGCCAGGAGGTGGTTGTCGTCGTAGTGGCCGAAGACGGTGGTGCGGCGCAGGACGCGGACATCGGGGGCGGTGCCGAGTCTGTCGTTCACCTCGTCGACCCAGTCCAGGAGTTCGGCCGTGTCCAGCAGGCTGCCGCCCAGCTCCGGGCGGTCGTCGGCGAGGATGACCCGGGCTCCGGTGCCGGCTGCGGCGGACGCCGCCGCGAGGCCGGCCGGGCCCGCGCCCACCACCAGGAGGTCGCAGTGGGCGTGGAGCGCGTCGTAGCGTGCCGGGTCCGGGTCGGTGGCCAGGCGGCCCTGGCCGGGGAGGCCGGTGGCCGCCAGGCCGTCGTACAGCTCGACCGTCGTGGCGGGGAGCATCGGTTCGGGGAAGGGCTCCTCGATCTGGATGACGGCGTTCGGTTCTTCGACGCCGGCGGTGAAGATGCCTCGGGGGCGGCCGAGTCTGATGCTGGTGCCGGTCTGGATGACGCCGTTGGCGAGGAGGGCGGAGGCGAGGGTGTCGCCCTTGTAGCCCTGGTACGCGGTGCCGTCGAAGGTGAAGGTGAGGGGGGTGTCCCGGTGGATTCGGCCGTGGGTGGGGTGGCGGAACGGGTGGCCCGCTGCCGGGCCGGTGATGGGCGCGGTGCCGCTGTCCGTCCCGTCCTCCAGGGGCGCCGCCCCTTCGGCCCCGCTGCGAGAGGGCTCCGCCCCCTGGACTCCCGTCGGCCCCGGAAGGGCCTCGTCCGCAAACGCCGGACGGGCTGCGGAGGCCGGCCCTCGTTCGGCGGGGGCAGGCCGCTCCTCCCCCGCCCGGTACACCGCGAGGATCTCGTTCGTGCCGGTGTCCCGGACCGCGTTGAACCAGCGGCGGCAGCCCGCCGCGTGGCTCCAGCGTTCGGCGAACGGGCCCTTCGGGTTGGCGCGGAAGAAGAGGTAGCGCGCCCACTCCTCGTCGGTCAGTTCGGACGGAGTCTCCGGGTAGGCGACATGGGCCTGGCCGCCGTAGTGGAACTCGGCCTCGTCGCGGGGCCCGCACCAGGGGCAGGGGATCAGCAGCATCGTTCGGGCTCCCTAGTGGGCCACCGCGGCGGCACCGTGCTCGTCGACGAGCGCGCCTGTGGTGAAACGGTCGAGCGAGAAGGGGGCGTTGAGGGGATGGGGCGTGTCGTGGGCGATGGTGTGCGCGTAGACCCAGCCGACGCCCGGGGTCGCCTTGAAACCACCCGTTCCCCAGCCGCAGTTGAGGTACAGGTTGTCCACCGGGGTGAGGCCGACGATGGGGGACGCGTCCGGGGTGACGTCCACGATGCCGCCCCACGTGCGCAGGACGTGCGCGCGGGCGAAGACCGGGAACAGCTCCAGCGCCGCCGCCATCTGCTCCTCGATGATGTGGAACGCGCCGCGCTGCGTGTACGAGTTGTAGGAGTCGATGCCCGCGCCCATCACCAGCTCGCCCTTGTGCGCCTGGCTCACGTACACATGGACCGCGTTGGACATGACCACCGTCGGGTGGACCGGCTCCAGCAGTTCCGACACCAGGGCCTGCAACGGATGGCTCTGGAGCGGGAGTCGGATGCCCGCCATCGCCGCCAGCACCGATGTGTGGCCCGCCGAGCAGAGCGCCACCTTGCCCGCCGCGATCGGGCCGCGTGTGGTCCGTACGCCGACCACCCTGCCGTCGACGATGTCGAGGCCGGTGACCTCGCAGTTCTGGATGAGGTCGATGCCGGCCGCGTCGGCGGAACGGGCCAGTCCCCATGCCACGTGGTCGTGCTTGGCGATTCCGGCGCGGGGCTGGTAGGTGGCTCCCATGACCGGATAGCGCACGTCCGGTGAGGTGTTGACGATCGGGCAGACCTCTTTCACCTGCCGTTCGTCGAGCCAGTCCGCGTCCACGCCGTTGAGGCGGTTCGCCTCCACGCGGCGCACGCTGTCCCGGACGTCCTGGAGGCTGTGGGCGAGGTTGAGGACGCCGCGCTGCGAGAAGAGGATCGGGTAGTCCAGCTCCTCCTCCAGGCCCTCCCACAGCTTGAGCGCGTGCTCGTAGATGCCCGCGCTCTCGTCCCACAGGTAGTTGGAGCGGATGATCGTGGTGTTGCGAGCCATGTTGCCGCCCGCGAGCCATCCCTTCTCCAGCACCGCGACGTCGGTGATGCCGTGGTTCTTGGCCAGGTAGTGGGCGGTGGCCAGGCCGTGGCCGCCGCCGCCCACGATCACCACGTCGTACGAGCGTTTCGGCTCGGGGGTGCGCCAGAGCCGGTCGGGGTGTTCGGGGAGGTCAGCGCCGGGGGTGCGGGGGGTCATCGGGGGTCGCCCTCCTCGGACAGGTGCGGGTACAGCGGGTGCTTCGCCGCCAGGGCCTGCGTGCGGGCGCTCAAGTCGGCGATGTCCGGGGCCGGTTGGAGGGCCAGCGCGATCACGTCCGCCACCTCGGCGAAGTCCTCCTCGGTGAAGCCCCGGGTCGCCAGCGCGGGGGTGCCGATGCGCAGGCCGGAGGTGACCATGGGCGGGCGTGGGTCGAAGGGCACGGCGTTGCGGTTGACGGTGATGCCGATCTCGTGGAGCAGGTCTTCCGCCTGCCTGCCGTCCAGCTCCGCGTCGCGCAGGTCGACCAGGACGAGGTGGACGTCCGTGCCGCCGGTGAGGACCTTCACGCCGGTGGCCGCCACGTCGGGTCGGGTGAGGCGTTCCGCGAGGACGCGGGAGCCGGTGAGCGTGCGCGACTGCCGTTCCGCGAACTCCGGGGACGCGGCGACCTTGAACGAGACCGCCTTCGCGGCGATGACATGTTCCAGCGGGCCGCCCTGCATGCCGGGAAACACGGCCGAGTTGATCCTCTTCGCGAGGTCGGCCTCGTTGGTGAGGATCACTCCGCCGCGCGGGCCGCCGAGGGTCTTGTGGGTCGTGGTCGTGGTCACGTGGGCGTGCGGGACGGGGCTGGGGTGCAGGCCGGCGGCGACGAGGCCCGCGAAGTGCGCCATGTCGACCATCAGTAGGGCGCCCACCTCGTCGGCGATCCTGCGGAAGGCGGCGAAGTCCAACTGCCGCGGATACGCCGACCATCCGGCGATGATCATCCGCGGCCGGTGTTCCTTGGCGAGGCGCTCGACCTCGTCCATGTCGACGAGGTTGTCGGTCTCCCCCACGTGGTACGGGACCACGTTCAGCATCTTGCCGCTGTAGTTGAGGCGCATGCCGTGGGTGAGGTGGCCGCCGTGGGCGAGGTCGAGGCCGAGGACGGTGTCGCCGGGTTTCAACAGGGCGAAGAACACGGCCGTGTTGGCCTGCGCGCCCGAGTGCGGCTGGACGTTCGCGAAGCCCGCCCCGAACAGGGACGTGACCCGCTCGATCGCCAGCCGCTCGGTGACGTCGACGTGTTCGCAGCCGCCGTAGTAGCGGCGGCCGGGATACCCCTCGGCGTACTTGTTGGTGAGGACCGAGCCCTGCGCCTCCAGGACGGCGGAGGGTGCGAAGTTCTCGGAGGCGATCATCTCCAACGTGGACTGCTGGCGGCGCAGTTCGGCGCGGAGTGCGGCGTGGACCTCGGGGTCGAGTGCGGCCAGGGGGGTGTTGAGCGCGTTCATACGGCGTTCGTGTCCTTCCGGTCAGCCACGGAGACGGGACATCGTCGGGTCGAACAGCGGCTCCGCGGCGACGACCGCCTCGACGCGTCGGTCGAAGTAGCCGATGTGCAACGGGGTTCCGGGGGTGGCGAGTCCGGCCGGGAGCCAGGCGTAGGCGATGCCCTTGCCGATCGTGTAGCCGTAGGCGGCGCTGGTGACGTGGCCGACGGCGCGTTCGCCGTCGTAGACCGGTTCCTTGCCCATCACGACGGAGTGCGGGTCGTCGATGGTGAGGCAGGTCAACTGCCGCCGTACGGAGGTCTTCCGGCGTTCCAGTGCCGCCTTGCCGAGGAAGTCGCCCTTGTCGAGCTTGACGGCGAAGGCGACGCCGGCCTCGTAGGGGTCGTGTTCGTAGGTCATGTCGGTGCCGAAGGAGCGGTAACCCTTCTCCAGGCGGAGGCTGTTGAAGGCGCCGCGCCCGGCGATGACGCCGCCGAGGGGCTGGGCCGCCCGCCACAGGGTGTCCCAGAGTTTCTGGCCCTGGTCGGCGGTGGTGTACAGCTCCCAGCCGAGTTCGCCGACGTAGGACAGGCGCATGGCGGTGACCGGGACCGTTCCGATGTAGGCCTGCTTCGCGCGGAAGTACTTGAGGCCCTCGTTCGTGAAGTCCTCGTCCGTCAGGGGCTGGAGGACCTTGCGGGCCAGTGGTCCCCAGAGGCCGATGCAGCAGGTGCCGGGGGTGATGTCGCGGACCTGGACCGTGCCGTCGGCGGGCAGGTGGCGGGTGAGCCAGTCGAGGTCGAGGTTGCCGTTGGCGCCGACCTGGAAGCGGTCGCGGGCCAGGCGGGCGACGGTGATGTCGCTGCGGATGCCGCCGTCCTCGTCCAGCAGCAGCGTGTACGTCACCGAGCCGACCGACTTGGCGACCTTGCCGGTGACCAGGCCCTCCAGGAAGCCGGCGGCGCCGGGGCCGGTGACCTCCAGGCGTTTGAGGGCCGTCATGTCGTACATCGCGACGGTCTCGCGGGTGGCCTGGGCCTCGGCGCCGACGATGGGCGACCAGTACCGTGCGGCCCAGTCGTTCGGGGTGGGGATCGAACGGCCTTCCAGGAGTGCCGAGTTGGCCTCGTACCACTGGGGGCGCTCCCAGCCGGCCGCCTCCAGGAAGACCGCGCCGTGTTCCTGCTGGCGGGTGTGGAAGGGGCTGGTGCGGATCGGGCGCGGATCTCCGGACGGCTGGAGCGGGTGGAGGATGTCGTAGACCTCGACGAAGTTCTGGCAGTCGCGGGCCAGGACGTACGCGGGCGCGAGTTGGTGCTGTTCGAAGCGGTTGACGTCGCACTCGTGGAGGTCGAAGGAGGAGCAGTGTCCGTCGACCAGCCACTCGGCCATCGCGCGGCCGACGCCCGCCGAGTGCGTGACCCAGACGGCCTCGGCGACCCAGAAGCCCCTGACCTCCGAACTCTCGCCGAGGAGAGGGAAGTTGTCGGTGGTGAAGGAGAACAGGCCGTTGATGCCCTCCTCGATCTTCGCGTCCTTGGTGGCGGGGAGGAGTGACTGTGTCTCGGTCCAGGCGTCGGCGAAGTCGCCCTCGGTGAAGGTGAGGACGGAGGGCATGGCCTCGGCCTCGTCGAACGGGCGGATGTCGTCGGCGGAGACCGGCATGGGGCGGTGGCCGTAGGAGCCGATGCCGATGGCGTCGAAGCGGTCGCGGTAGTAGAGGTCGGCGTCCTGGTGGCGCAGGATCGGGCGGACGGCTTCCTCGGTCTGGCCGGCGAGGGCGGGCACGGGACCGGTCCACGCGAGCTGGTGGGCGAGCGGGGTCAGCGGGAGGTTCATGCCGGCCATGCGGGCGATCTTCGGGCCCCAGATGCCGGCGCAGCACACGACGATGTCGGCGGGGATCTCGCCCTGGTCGGTGAGGACTCCGGTGACCCGGCCGTCGGCCTGCCGGACGTCCAGGACTTCGTGGCGGGCGAGGAAGGTCACGCCGCGTCCGGTGGCCCGGCGGATCTGGGCCTCCACCGCGAGGACGGCTTTCGCGAGGCCGTCGGTGGGGACCAGGAGGCCGCCGAGCACGCGGTCGGGGTTCACCAACGGGTGCTGTTCCACGCACTCTTCGGGGCTCAGCAGGCGGGCTTCGACGCCCCATGCGGTGATCCAGCCGTGGCGGCGCCGGAGTTCGGCGACGCGCTCGGGGGTGGTGGCCACTTCGAGGCCGCCGACCTGGAGGAAGCAGGGCTTGCCGTCGACGTCGAGGGAGCAGAACTTCTCGACCGTGTAGCGGGCCAACTCGGTCATGGTCTTGGAGGAGTTGGTCTGGAAGACCAGTCCTGGCGCGTGCGAGGAGGAGCCGCCGGTGGCGGGCAGCGGGCCCTGGTCGACCACGGTCACCTCGGTCCAGCCTCGTGCGGAGATCTCGTCCGCGAGTGCCGCCCCCACGACGCCCGCTCCGATGATGACCACTCGGGGTCCCGCCATCGCCGCACCTCCGGCTCGAAAGCAATCCGGTTGCTGTCTGCGCAACATGCTTCAGGTTGCGCAACTCAATGTGCCCGGCGCGAGGAGCGGGTGTCAAGGGGTCCTCGACGTCGGGAAACAGCCCGGAACACCGGCCTGGACAGGGCCGTACGGGGGCTGCGCACGGCAATGCCCGGTGGGCGGTGCGCACCCGCGCGCACCGCCCACCGGGCATGGTCGACCGGAGTTCCGCCAGGGCTACTTGAGCCAGGCGTCGACCTTGTCCTTGTTGGCGTCGACCCACTTCTTCGCCGCCGCGTCGTCGGACAGCTTGTCCTGCGCTATGTACTTGGCGACGGTGTTCTGGTCGTCGTTGGTCCAGTGGAAGTTCTTCACCAGGTCGTAGGCGGGGCCGCCCGATGTGGCGAACTTGGCGCTGACGATCTTGTCGAGGTCGTAGACGGGGTAGTCGCAGGCGATCTTCGCCGCGTCGGCGTCGCAGCCGGTCGTGTACGTCGGCAGGGAGACCTTCTTCAGCGGGACCTCGGAGAGGAACCACTGCGGCTCGTAGAAGTAGCCGATGACCCACTTCTTGTTCTTCTCGGCGGTGCGGAACGCCTGGATGAGCGCGGTCTCGCTGCCCGCGTACACCACCTTGAAGTCGAGTTTCAGGTTCTTCACCAGCGCGGCGTCGTTGGTGACGTACGACGGGTCCCCGTCGAGGAGTTGGCCCTTGCCGCCCGACTCGGAGGTCTTGAACTCGGACGCGTACTTGTTGAGGTTCTTGTAGTTCAGGATGTCCGGGTGGGCCTTGGCGAGCCACGGCGGCACGTACCAGCCGATGATGCCCTTGTTGCCGGTCTGGCCGGCCTCGACGGCGGTCTTCTGGCCGGTGATGTACTTCTTCTTGAGGTCGTCGTGACCCCAGTTCTCCAGGATGGCGTCGACCTCGCCGGTGCCGAAGCCCTGCCAGGCGATCTCCTCCTTCAGGTCCTTCTTGTTGACCGTGCAGCCGAGCCGGTGCTGTGCGACGTACGCGACGACGGCCGCGTCCGCCTCGTAGCCCACCCATGGGTTGACCGCGAGGTTGAAGGTGCCGCACTTGCCCGAGCTGTCGCCGCTCGATCCCGATGAGGTGTCGCCGACCTTCGCCCCGCCGCAGGCGGTGAGGGTGAGGCCGAGAACGGCCAGGCCGGCCGCGCCGGTTCGCCAGTGTCGTGCCATGGTGTCGTGCTCCTTTAAGCGCGGGTTCGGCGCGCGGCCGCCTGAGTGATCCGGTCGAACATGACTCCGAGCAGGACGATGGCGAGCCCCGCCGCCAGTCCCTTGCCGTACAGCTCGCCCTGCGAGAATCCGGCCACGACGTCGTAGCCGAGGGCGCCGGCTCCCACCAGGCCGCCCACCACGACCATCGACAGCACGTAGATCAGGCCCTGGTTGGTGGCCAGGGTCAAGGCGCCGCGTGCCATGGGGAGTTGAACCTTGGTGATGATCTGCCAGGTGTTGCACCCGGCCGCTGTCGCCGCCTCGACGGTGGTCTCGGGCACGGCCCGCACCCCGTCCGCGGTGATCTTGATGGCGACCGGTACGGCGTACACGACGGCGGCGACGATCGCGGTGAAGCGGGTCGCGCCGAACAGGGCGAGGAACGGCACGAGGTAGACGAACGGCGGCATGACCTGCGCCGCGTCCAGGGTGGGCCGCAGCACCCGGTCCACCAGCATGCTCCGCCCCATCCACACCCCGAACGCGATGCCGAGCACCATCACCAGCACCGTCGCCACGACGGTCGAGGCGAGTGTCGTCATGGCGTCCGACCACACGCCGGTGCCGACGAGCAGGCCCACGCAGACGGCGGTCGTGACCCCGGAGCGCCAGCCGCCGACCACGGCGCCGATCCCGACGAGGGCCGCGCCGACGAGCCACCACGGGGAGTCGGTGAGCAGGGACTGGAAGGGGTTGAGCAGTCCGTTGGTGATCGCGTCGCGGAACGCGTTGGTGATCCCGGACAGGTTGTCCTGCGCCCAGGTGGTCACGCTGTCGGCCGCGTCGGCGATGTGGGTGCCGGTGGTGCCGTCGCCGGGGAACTGCGCGGCCCAGAGGTAGGTGTGCGACAGATAGACGAGGACCACCACGCCGACGGCGCCCGAACCGAGCAGCGGGCGGCGCCACGCGAGGAAGCGCCCGCTGGAGTCGCGGGCCTGTTCCGCACGCGTGCTGGACGCGGTGGTGACCCGGTCCAGGACGATCGCCATGACGACGATGGAGAGGCCCGCGTTGAAGGCCGTACCGACGTCGAGGGACTGCAGTGCCTGCATGACGGTCTTGCCGAGGCCGGGCGCGTCGATCAGGGCCGCGATGGTGACCATGGCGAGGGCGGCCATGATCGTCTGGTTGACGCCCATGACCACGGTCCGTTTGGCCATCGGCAGCAGCACTTTGAGCAGCGACTGCCACCGCGTCGACCCCATCGAGTCGGCCGCTTCCACGGTCGTCTCCGGTACCGAGCGGATGCCGTGCGCGGTGATGCGGATCGCGGGCGGGGCGGCGTAGATCACCGTGGCGATCACGGCGGAGGCCGGGCCGATGAGGAAGATCAGGGTGAGGGGGGCGAGGTAGACGAAGGTCGGCATCGTCTGCATGAAGTCGAGGAAGGGCGTGATGATCCGGTTGAACCGGTCGGAGAGTCCCGCCCACACCCCGAGCGGGATCGCGAACAGCAGCGCGACGAGGACCGCGGAGAGGGTCAGCGCCAGGGTGTCCATGCTCTCCTGCCACAGCCCCTGCAGCCCGAAGAAGGCGAACCCGGCCAGGGCGAGGAGCGCGACGCGCCAGTTGCCGACGGCCCAGGAGACGAAGCCGGCGATGCCGACGACCCCGAGCCAGCCGATCTGCGGCACCGGCCGGTCGCCGCTCGGCTGGGAGATGAGGTCCTGGACGAAGGTCACCAGGTTGTTGATGACCAGCCGGATCTCGTTGAAGAAGTAGAGGAAGAGCGGGTTGGAGTTGCGGTTGGCGCCGATCGAGTCGTTGAGGTCGTTGAACCAGCGGTGCAGTCCGGTGAGATCGGCCGCGGCCAGGGTCAGCGTCTGCTTCCCGCGCAGCACGGCGAACAGCACCAGCCATACGACGACGATCGCGGCCACCATCATCGGCCGGCTCACCGTGCGCCGTACGCCCTTCACCTCCGGTGCGGTGTCCGCGACCTGCTGTGCGGGCTCCGGTTTCTCCACGGCGACGGTCATCACGCGTCGCCTTCCCGCCCGGCGACGACCGCGAGGATCTCCTCGTCGCCGACGATGCCGAGCAGCTTGCCGTTCTCGACGACCTTGACGGGCCGGTCCGCCGCCAGGACCGCGCGTGTGGCCTCGCGCACGACGACGTCCGGCCCCAACTCCGGCCCGTCGAGGGCGTCTTCGTCCACGGCGGGCCGCATGATCCAGCGCAGGGTGAGGACGTCGCCGCGCGGCACGTCCTTCACGAACTCGCGTACGTAGTCGTCGGCGGGGGCGCCGACCAGCTCGTCGCCGGTCCCGCACTGCACCATCCTGCCGTCGCGCATGATGAGGATGCGGTCGCCCAGCTTGAGGGCCTCGGAGAGGTCGTGGGTGATGAACACCATGGTCTTGCCGACCTCGTGGTGCAGCCGGATGACCTCGTTCTGCATGTCCCGGCGGATCAGCGGGTCGAGCGCGGAGAACGGTTCGTCGAAGAGGAGGACGTCCGGGTCACCGGCCAACGCCCGTGCCAGACCGACGCGTTGCTGCATTCCGCCGGAGAGCTGGTCGGGGTAGGAGTTCTCGTAGCCGGACAGTCCGACCAACTCGACGACTTCCAGGGCCCGTCTGCCGCGCTCGGCCTTGCTCATGCCGCGGATCTCCAGGCCGAACGACACGTTGTCGACGACCCGGCGGTGCGGCAGCAGCCCGAAGTGCTGGAAGACCATGGAGAACTTGTGCCGCCGCAACTCGCGCAGCCGCTTCGCGTCCGCGTCCCGGATGTCCTCGCCCTCGAAGACGATCGCACCGGCGGTGGGTTCGATCAGCCGGGTCAGACATCGCACGAGAGTGGACTTCCCCGAGCCGGACAGGCCCATGACGACGAAGACCTCGCCGGGCGAGACCTCGAAGCTCACATCGCGTACGGCGGCGGTGCAGCCGGTGCGGTCCATCAGCTCACGGCGGGTGAGCCCGCACAGTTCCTCGGAGCCGGGTACCTGTTCCGCCTTCGGCCCGAACACCTTCCACAGCTCGCGCACGGATATGACCGGGGTGGGGCCCGAGTCCTGGGGCGTGCCGCGCCGCTGCGGCACCTCGGTCTGTGCTGGGGTCACGATCGACCTCTTTTCGGCGTTCAGCCGCGGAACCAGTGCTGCGGCCTGGGTTGGATGTTCTGCCAGATGTGCTTGGGCTCTCGGTACTCGTCCAGGCCGGTCGGTCCCAGCTCCCGGCCCACGCCCGAGTGTCCGAAGCCACCCCATTCCGCCTGCGGCACATAGGGGTGGTAGTCGTTGATCCACACGGTGCCGTGCCGCAGCCGCCGGGCGACCCGCTGGGCCCTGCCCGCGTCCTGGGTCCAGACGGCGCCGGCGAGCCCGTACTCGGTGTCGTTGGCGATGCGTACCGCGTCGTCCTCGCCGGTGAAGCGCTCGACGGTCAGCACGGGTCCGAAGGACTCCTCGTGCACCACGCGCATGTCCTGCGTGCACCCGTCGAGGACGGTCGGCGGGTAGAAGTACCCGTCGGCGAGGGCGGGTTCGTCCGGCCGTCGGCCACCGCAGCGCAGCACGGCACCCTCGGCGACGCCCGCCGCGACGTACGCCTCGACCTTCTCCAGGTGCCGGGCGGAGATCAGCGCCCCGGTCTCGGCCTCGGGGTCGAAGGGTCCGCCGAGCCTGATCCGCCGTGCGCGCCGCACCACTTCGTCCACGAACCGGTCGTGCAGCGCGTCCTCGACGATCAACCGGGCGCCGGCGGAACAGACTTGGCCCGAGTGCAGGAATACGGCCGTGAGCGCGAAGTCCACGGCCGTCTCGAAGTCGGCGTCGGCGAACACCACGTTGGGGTTCTTGCCGCCGAGCTCCAGCGCCACCTTCTTCACGGTCGCGGCGGCGGTGGCCATGATGTGCTTGCCGGTGCCGAGGCCGCCGGTGAAGGAGACCATGTCGACGTCGGGATGCTCGGAGAGCGGCGCCCCCGCCTCGGGCCCGGCGCCGAGCACGAGATTGGCGGCCCCGGCGGGCAGCCCGGCCTCCTCCAGCGCGCGCATCAGCAGGATGGACGTGGAGGGGGTCAGCTCACTCGGCTTGAGGACGACGGTGTTGCCCGCGAGGAGCGCCGGAGCCACCTTCCAACTGGCCTGCAGCAGTGGGTAGTTCCAGGGCGTGATCAGTCCGCAGACCCCGACGGGCTCGTAGACGACGCGGCTCACGGCGTCGTCGCGCCCGGTGTCGATGACGCGTCCGGCGTCGGTGCCCCCGATCCCGCCGTAGTAGCGGAAGCAGGAGACGACGTCGGCGATGTCGTACTCGCTCTCCACCAGCCGCTTGCCGGTGTCCAGGGACTCGGCGCGGGCGAACTCCTTGGCGTCACGCTCGATGAGGTCGGCGGTGCGCGACAGCAGGGCTCCGCGCTCCCGTTCGGAGGTGCGCGGCCAGGGCCCTTCGTCGAAGGCGCGGCGGGCCGCACCGATCGCGGCCTCGGTGTCGGGACGCGTTCCCTCGGACACGGTCGCGGTGAGCGTACCGTCCGCGGGACAGCGGATGTCACGGTGCCCGCCGGCCGACGCGTCGCGCCATTCTCCGTCCACATACAGGTCTGCCACGTGTGGAGCCCTTCGAGCGAATTCCGTTGCGCATCGTGCACCGAATTGCTTGTGGTGGAACACCCTGGCGAATGTGCAGACATACGTCAAGGGGTTGGCGGATGACGATTTCACCATGCGGCCCGTTGCCCGGCCGCCTCTTGACCGAGAGCGGCGCAGAGCTCAACCATGTTGCGTATCGCTCACCTTGTTGTGCAATACGCACCGACGGAGGCCGCTCATGTCCCCTCGACCGCACCCTGGCCGCGAATTCGTCCTCACCCTCTCGTGTCCGGACAGCGCCGGGCTGGTCCACGCCGTGAGCGGCTTTCTCGTCCGGAACTCCGGCAACATCCTCGAAAGCCAGCAATTCGACGACCGGCTCAAGGGCCGCTTCTTCATGAGGGTCCACTTCGACGTTTCCGATCCGCACGCCGACCTGAAAACACTGCGTTACCGGTTCGGCCCGGTCGCCGAGGCGCACCGCATCTCCTGGACCCTCCGGGACGCCTCCACCCCCACCCGGACCCTGATCATGGTGTCCAGGTTCGGCCACTGCCTGAACGACCTGCTGTTCCGCCGGCGCACGGGAGCCCTCAACATCGAGATCCCGGCGATCGTCTCCAACCACCGGGACTTCGAGGGCCTGGCGACGACGTACGGCATTCCCTTCCACCACATCCCCGTCACGAGGGACACGAAGGCGGACGCGGAGGCCCGACTCCTCGATCTGGTGCGGGAGTTGGACGTCGACCTGGTCGTGCTGGCCCGCTACATGCAGATCCTCTCCGACGACCTCTGCAAGCAGTTGGAGGGCCGCGCCATCAACATCCACCACTCCTTCCTCCCCAGTTTCAAGGGCGCCCGCCCCTATCAGCAGGCGTACGACCGAGGCGTGAAGCTCGTGGGCGCCACCGCGCACTACGTCACGCCGGAACTGGACGAGGGCCAGATCATCGACCAGGACGTGGTCCGGGTCGACCACTCGCTCGACCCGGACGAACTGGTCACGGTCGGGCGGGACGTGGAGGCGCAGGTGCTGGCGCACGCGGTGAAGTGGCACAGCGAGAGCCGGGTGATGGTGGACGGGAACCGTACGGTCGTGTTCCGGTGAGGGTGGGCCGTATACGGCTTCGGGGAGCGGGACTTGACACGCCGGACGGCACGGTCAGGCCGTCAGACAGGACTTTGCGGACACCCCCTAGGCCCCTTCAGGGTCGTCGGGGCTCCGGGGGCGGAGCGCCCAGGGCGGCGTCCCGGTGCCGGTAGTACACGGCGTCCGACGCGGCCAGCGGCTCCTTCCCGAGGATCAGGTCCGCCGCCTTCTCCGCGATCATCATCACCGGCGCGTAGATGTTCCCGTTGGTCACGTACGGCATCACCGACGCGTCGACCACCCGCAGCCCCTCCACCCCGTGCACCCGCATGCTCCCGGGGTCGACGACCGCCATCTCGTCGGTCCCCATCTTGCAGGTGCAGGAGGGATGCAGCGCCGTCTCGCCCTCCTTGGCCACCCACGCGAGGATCTCCTCGTCGCTCTCCACGGACGGCCCGGGCGAGATCTCCCCGTCGTTGTACGGAGCGAGCGCGGGCTGATTCAGCAGGTCGCGCGCGACCCGGACGGACTCGACCCACTCACGTCGATCCTGCTCCGTGGACAGGTAGTTGAAGCGCAGCGCGGGATGCTCCAGCGGGTCCTTGCTCCTGATCTTCACCGATCCGATCGCATCGGAGTACATCGGCCCGACGTGCACCTGGTACCCGTGGCCACCCGCGGGCGACGACCCGTCGTAGCGGACCGCGATCGGCAGGAAGTGGAACATCAGGTTGGGGTAGTCGACGTCCTCGTTGCTGCGGGCGAACCCGCCGGCCTCGAAGTGGTTCGTCGCGGCGGGCCCCTTCCGGAAGAGCCACTGGAGCCCGATGAAGGGGGCGCGCCACTTCGCCATGTACGGCTGCATGGAGACGGGTTGCTTGCAGGCGTACTGGATGTACACCTCCAGATGGTCCTGCATGTTCTCGCCGACGCCCGGCAGATCGTGGACGACGTCGACGCCGAGCGCGCTCAGCTCCTTCGCGTTGCCGATGCCCGAAAGCTGAAGCAACTGGGGCGAGTTGATCGCCCCGCCGGACAGGATGACCTCACGGGCGCGCACTTGCCGCACCGTGCCGCGGTGGCGGTACTCGACACCGACGGCCTTCTTGCCCTCGAAGAGGACGCGGGTGACCATCGCGCGGGTGGTGACGGTGAGGTTGGGCCGCTTGCGCACGGGCTTCAGGTAGGCCTTGGCGGCGGACAGCCGGCGCCCCCGGCTGACGTTGCGGTCGAAGGGCGCGAACCCTTCCTGCCGGTAGCCGTTGACGTCGGCGGTGCGCGGATACCCGGCCTCCTGCACGGCGTCGAGGAACGCGCCGAACAACGGGTTGGTGGCGGGCCCGCGTTCGAGGACGAGCGGCCCGTCGTGACCGCGGAACTCGTCGTCGGGATCGGCCGCGAGGCAGTTCTCCATCCGCCGGAAGTACGGCAGGCAGTGCGCGTAGTCCCAGTTCTCCATGCCGGCGTCGGCGGCCCAGCGCTCGTAGTCCATGGGGTTGCCGCGCTGGAAGATCATGCCGTTGATGCTGCTGGAACCGCCGAGGACCTTGCCGCGGGCGTGGTAGACGCGCCGGCCTCCCATGTGGGGCTCGGGTTCCGACTCGTACTTCCAGTCGTAGAACCGGCTGCCGATGGGATAGGTCAGCGCGGCCGGCATGTGGATGAAGACGTCCCACGGGTAGTCGGGCCGGCCGGCCTCCAGGACGAGCACCTGGTGGGCCGGGTCCGCGGAGAGCCGGTTCGCCAGTGCGCAGCCGGCGGATCCACCGCCGACGATGACGAAGTCGTATTGCAGGGGAGCCATGATCTCTCGTCTCGCTCGCGCCGTAGATACGCGAGGCATGCTAATACGAGTAGCGCTATACGCACTAGGTTGCGTGCCACGCAACCTGCGAGGTCAGGTTTCCGCTCTGTTTCCCGGCCCGAGGCGCTCCGGCACCTCCGTCTCCCCGCCTCTCCGCCCGTTGTCGGTGCCGGCTGCGACACTCACCCCATGATTGCGAAGTTGCCGCTGAACAGTCCGCGCTGGCGTGACCTCGAAGGTGTGTCGGCCGAGGAGGTGCGGCTGCTCCTGGCGCACATGTCCTCAACGGCCCACGCTGGCACCGACGTCGGGTGGAAGCAGACCTGGGAGGCCATGACGGAGGACCTGCTGGCCGACGGAACCGTCTCCGACAGCGCCTACGCCGCGCTGCCCCATCTCGTCGAGGCGGCAGCGGCGTTGCCACCGGAGGAGTCCGTGGACTTCTGGGTGGACCTGGGCTACATCGTGACCGCGGAGGACAGGCCCGCCGTGCCGGCCGATCTGGACGCGGGGTTCGGCGGCGCGCTCCGGCTGGCCGAGCGGGCGGCCCTGCGGAGCCTCCTCACCGTCGGCGCGCCCGCGAGGGTGTGCGGCCAACTCGCCCTGAGCTGCGTCGCCTTCGCCGGTCACCACATCGGTGCGGCGCTGTGGGATGTCGAACCCGGCGAGAGCTACCTTCAGTTGGTGTGTCCCGGGTGCGAGCACGACACCGAGATCCTCACGTTCTTCGTGGACCCGGTGCATCCGACGTTCGCAGCACCGGAGTTGACCGATCTGGAGCACCTCGTCCGTGAGGGACGGCATCCCTGGGGCGAGGTCGCCGACGCGCTGCGGGCCGACGCGCTGGGTGAGGAATGGGAACCCTTCCTGCGCGTGGCACAGGATGTCGCGGCGGCGGGCGTGCCCGCCGGGACACCGGGTCCCGCCGTCCTCTGCCTGGTCGCCGGACTGGTCGCGGCCAAGGGCACCCCGCACTGGGCCGGAACCGAACGGGCCCGCCAACTGGCCCTGCTCACCGGCCATTTCCGCTGCTGGAACTGCGAACAGAGCTGGACCGTCGCCGACGGCCTGGTGGAGGGCCCGGAGGGCGCCCGTCCGCATACGGCCGGGGCACCGGCTGAAGCGGCGGAGGCACCGGCCGGTCCACGGCAGGACGGGAACGCGCTCGATACGGCCGACGGCGCGCCCTGGGGTCGCAGGACCGCGTTCGCCGAAGCCGTGCCGGGTGCGTCCGGCGGCGTCGACGCGCTGGCGGTGGTGTCCGTGCCCGGTGGGGCGACCCTCATAGCCGGTGCCGGGGACGGGGGCGGGGTGTGTCTGTGGGACGCGGCCGACGGCCGGCTCGTCCACGGCCCGCTGCCGGGGCATGCCGACCGGGTTCGCGCGTTGACGGCTCTGCCGCTCGGCGATGACCGCGTCCTGCTCGCGAGCGGAGGCGACAGCGGGTCGATCGGCCTGTGGGACGCCGTCACCGGACGGCCCGTGCTCGAACCCGCGGCCAACTGGCTCGGCGAGGTGACCGGGATGTGCCGCGTGTCCCTGGCCGACGGGCGCACCCGCCTCGTCACCGCCACCTCCCGGGGCGCGGTCCGGCTCAGAGACCCGGCCACGGGCGAGTCCGTCGGGCGCCTCAACCCCTCCGGGCGTCCGATCGGTTCGATCACCGCGGTCCCGGTCTCCGGCGGCGGCACACTGGTCGCGGCCGTGGACACCCAGGGCGGTGTGCACCTGTGGGATCCGGCCGTCGACGACCCCTGGGACGCGGGCGCGGCCGTGCAGTTGAAGGACCGCGCGCTCAGCGACGCCGGACACCGGGTGGCGGCTGTCGTGGCGGTTCCCACCGTCGACGGGACCCTGCTGGCCACCAGCGACGCCCGCGGCGCGGTCATGGTCTGGGACCCTGCCACCGGAACGCCGGTGGGCGAGGGACTGCCGCCCTCGACGGGCACCGCCGGTCCTCCGGTCATGGCCGCCACCATGCTGCACGACGGCCGCACCGTCCTGCTCAGCGGCAGCCGGCACGGACATGGCCTGCGGGTGTGGGAGGCGACGACCGGCACCGTGCGGCAGACGCTGCTGGACGTGGCCGTCACCTGCCTGGCCTTCGCGGGTCCCGATGTGGTCGTGGGGCACGACAGCGGAGTCTTCACAATGCCGTTCCCGAGCGGGTGAGGCATGCCGTGCCGGAGCGGGTGAGGCGTCCCGTTCCCGCCCGCATCCCGTCCACGGGCTGGCGTACTTCCGGTGCGGTGAGTACGCGTACTCATGCCCCCGGCCGCCCCGTCGCGTGACGATACGGAACGTCCACACTCCGGGCCCCACCAGCAGATCAGAGAGTCAGCACCACGTGCTCAGCACCTTCGCCCGTACCGTCGTCCCCCTTCTCGGCCGCCTGACCGTGACCACCGCCGGGACGGCCCGCGCCATCGCCCCCGGCAGCATCGTCGCGCCCAACCACACTGCCCTCGCCGACCCCGGACTCGTCCTGGCCGCGCTGCACCGGCTGGGTGTCGAGCCGGTCGTCCTCGCCACCGCGGGACTGTGGAAGGTCCCCGTCCTCGGCCCCCGTCTCACCCGCGAGGGCCACATCCCGGTGCACCGGGGCAGCCGTAGCGCGGCGGCGGCGCTGGATCTGGCGGCGGAGGCGCTCGCCGCCGGGCGGATCGTGGTGATCTACCCCGAGGGCGGACTCCCCCGCCGCCGGGACTCCGCGGACCACGGACCCGGCACCTTCCGTACGGGTCTGGCCCGGCTCGCACTCGCCACCGGCGCGCCCGTCGTCCCGCTCGGACACGCCGGTGCCCGCCGGATCGTCTCCGGCGGTCGGATCAAGCAGATCGCCGGCGTCGTCACCGCACCGCTGCGCCGCCCCGACCTCCATGTCCACGTCGGCGAACCCGTACACCTCACCGGCGACATCGACGAGGCAACCACCCAGGCACGTAAGGCAGTTGAGGCCGCTTGGCAGGAGGCGGTCGGCCAACTGCCGTCCTCGCGCGACGCGTCATCCCCTGTGCGGTAGGGCAGCGCCGAGGCGACGGTGAGGCGACAGCGTCGGGCGCGGCAGCGGGCGGCGCATCGACGGGGGGCGTCGGTGACCTCTCGTCCGTCGAGGGGTCGCGCACCGCGCCCTACCAGGCAAAAGAGCCTGATCAGAGTCCTCGCCGTAAACACGTTGTAGCGCACTACGCGTATAGTTTCGCTGTGAGCAACTACAGTCCAGATACTGAAACGTCAGGTTCGCAGTCCGGCGGAGTGCAGTCCGTGGACCGTGCCATCAGCGTGCTGGAGATCCTGGCCCAGCGCGGCGAGGCCGGTGTCAGTGAGGTGGCCGGCGAGATCGACGTGCACAAGTCGACCGCGTTCCGACTGCTCGGGGCGCTGGAGGCACGCGGTCTGGTGGAGCAGGCGGGCGAACGCGGGAAGTACCGGCTCGGCTTCGGGATCGTGCGGCTCGCGGGCGCGGTCACCGGCCGTATCGACATCACGCAGCAGGGCCGCCCGGTCTGCGAGCGGCTCGCCGAGGAGATCGGCGAGACCGTCAACATCGCCGTCATGCAGGAGCAGTACGCGATCAACCTGTACGAGGTACGCGGCCCCGGCGCCGTCACCGCGCACAACTGGGTGGGCGAACTCACCCCGTTGCACGCCACCTCCAGCGGCAAGGTCCTGCTGGCCCACCTGCCCGCCAAGGAGCGCGCCGCGCTGCTGACGGAGGCCGGCCTGAAGAAGGTCACCCCGCGCACGCTGACCTCGAAGACCAAGCTGGAGAAGAACCTCGCCGAGGCACGGGAGCGCGGATACGCCTGGACTCTTGAGGAGCTGGAGGTCGGACTGCACGCCGTGGCCGCGCCGGTGCGCGACCGGGACGGCGCGGTCATCGCGGCCGTCAGCGCCTCGGGCCCCGCGTACCGGTTCACCGAGGAGCGGCTGCACGAGCTGGCTCCGGTGCTGGTGAAGGGGGCCGAGGAGATCAGCCACCGCATGGGGTACCTGGGCTGAACCGGAGCCTCGCTCTGGGTCCCCTAGTGGGTCCCGATGCCCAGGCGCTCGTTCACCCAGTCGTG
Organism: Streptomyces sp. NPDC090083; assembly: GCF_044747445.1. Classification (NCBI taxonomy): domain Bacteria; kingdom Bacillati; phylum Actinomycetota; class Actinomycetes; order Kitasatosporales; family Streptomycetaceae; genus Streptomyces; species Streptomyces sp. NPDC090083. Next base: position 161,883 of record NZ_JBIVED010000001.1, read on the forward strand.
GAACGCGCCGATGTGGTGCTCGCTGGGCACCAGCACGCCTCCCTTCGCGTACATCCGGGAGCTCATCCCGGGCTGGGTGCGCTCGCACGCCTCGAAGTCCTGGCGGTTGACCCGGTCGAAGAGTTCGACGGACCGGCTGACGTCCTTGCCGCTCTCGACGACGTGCGGGAGGTAGAGCCAGTCGCACTCCACGACCGTGCGGTCGACGGCCACCGGGTACATGCGATGGAAGATCACGTGGTCGGGCACGAGGTTGATGAACACCTGCGGCTTGACGGTGATCGCGTAGTAGCGGCGGTCCTGGTCGTCGCTCACCCCCGGGATCCGGTCCAGGCCCTCCGAGCCGTCGACGGTGAATCCGCGCACCTCCTCGCCGAACTCGGCGCCGTGGCCGACGTAGTACTGCGCGGCGTAGCCGTCGGCGAACTCCGGTAGCACCTCGGTGAGTTCGGGGTGGATGGTGGCGCAGTGGTAGCACTCCATGAAGTTCTCGATGATGAGCTTCCAGTTGGCCCGCACGTCGTAGACGATGCGCCTGCCCACCGAGAGATGGTCGATGTCGTAGTGGTCGAGGGACTCCACGTCGCCGAGCCGGGTGACCACCTCGCCGATGACGTCCTCGTCGAACGACGGCGGGTTCTCCGCCAGGTTGACCCACACGTAGCCGAGCCATTCGCGCACCGCGACACTCACGAGCCCGAACTCGGTACGGCCGACGTCGGGCATCTTCGTGAGGTTGGGCGCGGCGACGAGTTTGCCGTTCAGGTCGTACGTCCAGGCGTGGTACGGGCACTGGAAAGCGCGTTTGACCTCGCCGGACTCCTCCGTGCAGAGCTTGGCGCCGCGGTGCCGGCAGACGTTGAAGTAGGCGCGGACCGAGTGGTCGCGGGCTCGGGTGATCAGGATGCTCTCGCGGCCGACGTCGACGGTCCGGAAGGCGCCCGGTGCGGCCAGGTCGGAGGCGCGGACCGTGCAGAACCACATCGTCTCGAAGATGCGCTCCTGTTCCTGGGCGAAGATGCCGGGGTCCGTGTAGGAGGAGCCGGGCAGGGTGGCGATCAGGCTGTCCGGCAGGCTGGTCGAGGTCACAGTGCACTCCTCCGAGAACGTCGTGGGTCGGTCGGGCACACGCCGGGAAGAGCGGCTCCGGACGGCGTGGACAAGGGTCAACTCGGCTTCACGGCAAGCTGTTTGCGCCACCGCATGAACAGCCGCGGCTGGTTCATCGCGAGCACGGCGACCGGCTGTCCGGCCCTGCGGTAGACGGCGAGGAAACTGCGGTCGCCCGGGGTGCCCTCCTCGACGGTCACGCTGTCGGCACCGGCCGAGTGACCGGCGAACTGGATCCGCACGCCGTACTGGTCCGACCAGAAGTACGGCGGCCTCGGCGCCCCCGCCTCCTCCGCACCCCACGACAGCAACGCGCCCACGGCCGTGTCGGGCCGCTCCCGGGCCCCGGTCCAGTGCTCGACCCGCCGGTGCGAACCGGTCTGCGGGTCGTACCAGTTGGCGCAGTCCCCCACGGCGACCACTCCGGCGAGACCGGTCCGGCCGTCGGCGCCGCACCTGACGCCGTCGTCGAGTTCGACGCCCGAGCCCTCCAGCCACTCGACGCAGGGCCGCGCGCCGACACCGACGACGACCGTGTCGGCGGGGACCGTCCGCCCGTCCTCAAGGAGTACCGCGTCGACGCGGGCCTCCCCGCTCAGCCCTTTGACCCCGACACCGCACAACAGCCGTACGCCATGGGCCTCGTGGAGGGCGGAGACGATCCCGCCCATGGTCTCGCCGAGGGGTCCTGCGAGGGGCGTCGGAGCCGCTTCGATCACCGTCACGTCGAGTCCGAGGGCGTACGCCGTGGAGGCGACCTCGGCGCCGACGAACCCGCCGCCGATCACCACCAGCCGTCCGCCCAGGGCGAGTTCGTCCCGCAGGGCGCGGGCGTCGTCCAGGGTGCGCAGGGTGTGCACGCCGGCCAGGCCTTCCGTGCCGGGCAGGTTGCGCGCCACCGCGCCGGTCGCGACGACGACACCGTCGGCCCGCACCTCCCGCCCGTCGGCGAGGAGCACCACCCGCTCGGCTCCGTCGGCTCGGAGCCCGACGGCACGGACGCCGAGCAGCCACTCCGCGCGCAGGTCCTCGTCCTCCGTCTCCAGCACGAGGTCGGCCTCGGCGAGGGTCCCGGCGAGGAACTCCTTGGACAACGGTGGTCTGTCGTACGGGCGATGGGGTTCGTCGCCGATGACGACGAGCCGTCCGTCGTAGCCCCGTTTCCGCAGCGAGCGCGCCGCCGACAGTCCGGCCAGCGAGGCGCCCACGACGGCCACGGTCCTCACGCGGGGCCCCCGGCGAGCCGGGCGGCGACGCAGGGCGGCAGGTTCGGGGCGTCTGTGGACGGCACGACGTAGATCATGCCGTCCTGAACGAGCACCTCGTGCGTACGCACCGGGCGCTTCGCCGGCGGGGCGTCGACGGCTCCCGTCCGCAGGTCGAACTTCGAGGCGTGCAGCGGGCATTCCACCTCGCAGCCCTCCAGCCAGCCGTCCGCGAGGGAGGCGTCCTGGTGGGTGCACGTGTCGTCGATGGCGAAGACCTCGCCGTCCTCGGTGTGGAACACCGAAACCGGCGGATCGATGTCGAGCCGGTAGGCCTCGCCTCGCGGCAGATCCACGAGAAGGCACGCGGGAATCATCATGACACCTCGGTGCGTATAGCGAAACGGATTGCGGTAAGCGCAACGTCAGTTTGAGGGCGGCCCCAAACCGTTGTCAAGGCATTCAGAGGCCACGCGAAGCCCTCACCGGACGTTGCCTTCTACGCAACACATCGCGTCATCAGCAACACCGCGATCGTCACAGCAGCACCACCGAACGCAGCACGTCGCCGCCGTGCATCCGCTCGAACGCCTTCTCCACGTCCTCCAAAGCGATGGTCTCGGTGACGAACGCGCCGAGGTCCAGACGCCCTTGCTGGTGCAGGTCGATGAGCATGGGGAAATCGCGCGAGGGCAGGCAGTCGCCGTACCACGACGACTTCAGCGAGCCACCACGCCCGAAGACGTCCAGGAGCGGCAGTTCGAGCTTCATCTCCGGCGTCGGCACACCCACCAGGACCACCGCGCCCGCCAAGTCCCGCGCGTAGAAAGCCTGCTTGTACGTCTCCGGGCGCCCCACCGCCTCGATCACGACGTCCGCGCCGAAGCCCCCGGTCAGTTCACGGATCGCCTCCACCGGATCACCCGACGCCGAGTTCACGGTGTGCGTGGCGCCCATCGAGCGGGCCTTCTCCAGCTTCCGGTCGTCGATGTCCACGGCGATGATCCGCGCCGCACCCGCCAGCAGCGACCCCACGATCGCCGCGTCACCGACCCCACCACACCCGATGACGGCGACCGTGTCACCCCGACCGACGTTCCCGGTGTTGATGGCCGCACCGATACCGGCCATCACCCCGCACCCCAGCAACCCCGCCACCGCCGGAGACACAGCCGGATCGACCTTCGTGCACTGCCCGGCGGCCACCAGCGTCTTGTCCGCGAAAGCACCGATACCGAGAGCCGGAGAGAGTTCGGTGCCGTCGAGGAGCGTCATCCTCTGCCTGGCGTTGTGGGTGTCGAAGCAGTACTGCGGACGTCCGCGCAGACAGGCCCGGCAGTTGCCGCACACGGCACGCCAGTTGAGGATCACGAAATCGCCCGGGGCAACATCGGTGACACCCTCGCCGACCGACTCCACCACACCCGCAGCCTCATGACCGAGCAGGAACGGGAACTCGTCGTTGATACCACCCTGCCTGTAGTGCAGATCCGTGTGACAGACCCCGCACGCCTGCACCTTCACCACCGCCTCGCCCGGGCCCGGGTCGGGAACGAGGATCGTCTCCAGACTGACGGGGGCACCCTTGCTTCGCGCGACGACAGCACGGACCTGATGCGTCATGGCCACTCCTCGGCTGGTTCGAGACCTGAGCACGATGTTGCTCATTACGGCACGCCTCGCGCGTGTCGCAACACAGCATCAGGGAGGGCAGAACGGGGGTCAAGAAGTCGGGTCGGCGCGCGCCACCGGCGTCATCGGCCTCCGAGCCCCCGGAGAAAGGTGTCGACGACCATGTCGGCGGCCTGGGCGTCGGTGAGTTCGGGCAGTTGCCGCGAGGCCAGGTGCATGAGCTCCGGCAGCAGTGAACTCGCCCATGCCGTAGGGGTGTCGGCGCGCAGCAGCCCCTCACCGGTGGCACGTTCCAGGAAGGTGTCGACCTCCCGGATCACGGCGTCGCGCCGTCCGCGGATCGTCTCGTCGGCCTTCATGCGGGTGAGTTCCACGGGCCACTTGCGGTTGACGCCGACGATCCCCTCGACATACCGGTGCAGGGCCACGGCGACGGGAGCCTCGCGCAGCCTGGCGTCCTCGACGGCCCGCTCGATGGCCTCGACCCGCGCCTGGTAGATCGCGGCCAGCAGTTCCTCGCGCGAGGCGAACCTCCGGTAGACGGTACGGCGGTCGACGCCCGCCTCGGCGGCGATGGCGGCGATGCTCGCGCCCGGATCGGCGGCGAGCATGCGCGCTCCGGTCGTCAGGACGGCTTCGAGATTGCGTACGGCGTCGGCTCTCACCCGCCGAAGCATAGTCGGCGATGTGGAGCCTGACCTAGGTACCACCCCAGTGGAGTGGCCTTCCAACGTACAAGTGCTACATTGAAGTGACAGTTATTGAGACGGTCGCCCCTTTGTCCGGCCGCCCCAGCTCGATCACCCCGCAGCCCCGCAATCCCTCAGCCCTTCAGCAGCTCAGCCCTTCAGGAGAGCGCACATGATCACCTACGACCGCCTCTTCATCGCGGGTTCGTGGACCGTTCCGAGCAGCCCCGACCTGCTCGACATCCGGTCGCCCCACGACCGCACGGTGATCGGCCGGGCCGCGCAGGCCCTCCCCGCCGACGTGGACCGGTCCGTCGCCGCCGCCCGCGCCGCCTTCGACGAGGGGCCGTGGCCCCGTACCGCACCCGCGGAACGCATCGCCGTCGTCCGGCGGCTCGACGCGTTGCGCGCGGCCGACGCCGAGCGGATCGCCGCGCTCATCTCCGCGGAGAACGGTTCGGCGAGCTGGTTCACACTGGCCGGCCAACCGGGGCTCGGCCGTCAGGCGGGCGCGTATCTCAAGGCGGCCGAGGAGTTCGGCTGGGAGGAGACGCTGACGCCGTCCGACCCCGGCTCCCCCACCCGGAGCGTGGTCCGCCGCGAGCCCATCGGTGTCGTAGCGGCGGTCATTCCGTGGAACTCGCCGTTCTCGGCGGCTCTGGCCAAGGTCGTCCCGGCGCTGCTGGCCGGGAACACGGTCGTCCTCAAGGTGTCCCCGGAGAACTCGCTGAGCATGGGACTCCTCGCCGAACTGCTGGAGCGCGTCGGCCTGCCGGAGGGCGTGATCAGCGTCCTGCCCGCCGACCGCGAGACCAGCGAGTACCTGGTGTCGCACCCGGATGTGGACAAGGTCGCGTTCACCGGCTCGACCCGGGCCGGCCGCAGGATCGCGTCCCTCGCGGGTGAGCAGCTCAAGCGTGTCAGCCTGGAGCTGGGCGGCAAGTCGGCCGCCGTCGTCCTGGACGACGCCGATGTCCGACTGGCCGTACAGGGGCTGAAGTTCGCGTCCCTCCTGAACAACGGCGAGGCCTGCATCGCGCAGACACGCGTCCTCGCACCCCGCAGCCGTTACGAAGAGGTCGTGACCGCCCTCAAGGACCTCGTCGAGTCGCTCAAGGTCGGCGATCCGGCCGACCCCGAGACCTTCATCGGCCCGATGGTGCGACCCGACCAGCAGCAGCGCGTACGCGAGTACATCGAACTCGGCATCGAGGAAGGCGCCCGTCTGGTCACCGGCGGCCCGCAGGTGCCGCCCGGCCTCGAAGGCGGCAACTACGTCACCCCGACCGTCTTCGCCGACGTCGACAACGCGATGCGGATCGCCCAGGAGGAGATTTTCGGCCCGGTCCTCGTCGTCATCCCCTACGAGGACGAGGACGACGCCGTGCGGATCGCCAACGACTCGGAGTACGGCCTCTCGGGCGGAGTGTGGTCGGCCGACCAGGACCGCGCGCTCGCCGTCGCCCGTCGTCTGCGCACCGGCACGGTCACGGTCAACGGGGCCCCGATCGCCTTCGACGGCCCCTTCGGCGGCTACAAGGCGAGCGGGATCGGCCGTGAGTACGGAGCGGTGGGGCTCGGCCAGTACGTCGAGTACAAGACCGTCACCCTCACCCCCGCCGTTTCCGCCGACCGGAACGGCTAGGGTGCTGAGGGATCACACCGAGACATACAGCCCAGGAGCGGATGTCCGCGGGGCGGTCACGGGGTGGCCGGTGGAGGGTGGACCGGATGCGACGGGGGCTCGGGGTGGATCACGGCGGGCGTTCAGCGGAACAAGGTCATCGCCCCGGGCCGGCCGGACGCGATGCAGAGGTGACCGGCCGTCCGGTGCCGTCGGTGCTGCCGGCGTCGCTGCGCCCGTCGCTCGGGCCGGTCGCGGTCCTCGCCGCGCTGGTGGTGGTCGTGCTCGGGATCCTGTACGCCGGGCACAGCGCACCCGGGGCGGTGGACCGGTGGATCCGTCCGCCGACGGCGGACAGTGTGCGGGCGCCGTGGCACCAAGTCGCCCTGGCCCTGGACTTCCTGGGGGAACCCGTGGGGTCGGCGATGGTGATCGCGGCCGGTGTGGCCGGCTGTCTGGTGCTCCGGCGGCCCCGTGCGGCGGTGCTGGTCGTCGTCGGCGCCGGCGTGACCGTGGGGGCCACCACGGTGCTCAAGCATGTGGTGGGGCGGACCATCCACGGGCCCGGCAACCTGTCCTACCCGAGCGGTCACACCGCCTTCGCGACCGCGCTCGCCGTCATGGCGGCGCTGTTCGCGACGGACCGGCTCGGCCTGGGCGGAAGAGCCGGTACGTCACTGGTGCTCGCGGCGGGCGTGGTGGCGGGCGCGATCATGGGCTGGGCGGAGGTCGGGCTGGGCGCGCACTACCCGACCGACGCCCTCGGCGGCTGGTCCACCGCGCTGGCGGTGGTTCCGGCGACCGCGTGGCTGGTCGACCGGATCACCGACCGGATGCCCGGGCCCGGTCGGCGGGACCACCGCTGACGTCGGATCACGTCACCTGTCACGCCGTGCGGCGGAAGACGGGCTTCACGGGGCGCCCGGCCAGCCAGGGGGTGGGGTCGGCGGCGTCAAGTGCCTTGCGGTACACCGCACATGCCTCGGCCACCACGTCGATGGTGCGGTCGATGTCCTCGTCGGAGAGCGCGCTGCTCACCACGAAGGAGGGGGCCAGCACCCCGCCCGCGAGGAGTCGCCGCAGGAACAGCGTGCGGTACGGCTGCGACGGCTGCTCGTTCTCGTCGAGGGTGGCGAAGACCAGGTTGCTGGCCCGGCCGCGGACGAGGACGTGGTCGCCGACGCCCATGCCGGCCGCTGCCTCGCGCACCCCGGCGGCCAGCCGCTCGCCGAGGGCGTGCAGCCGCGCGGTGACGCCCTCTTCGACGTAGGTGGCCTGGACGGCCATCGCCGCCGCGAGGGAGTGCGTCTCCGCGCCGTGCGTGGTGGACAGCAGGAACACCCGGTCGCCGGAGTGACGCAGTCCGCCCCGCTCCATCAGATCGCGGCGCCCGGCCAGCGCGGAGACGGCGAACCCGTTGCCCAGCGCCTTGCCGAAGGTGGAGAGGTCGGGGACGACGTCGTACAGGCCCTGCGCGCCCGCCTCGGACCAGCGGAAGCCGGTGATCATCTCGTCGAAGACCAGGACGCAGCCGTGCCGGTGGGCCAGGTCGCGCAGGCCGGCGAGGTAGCCGGGCGGGGGCTCGCTGTGGGTGGCGGGTTCGAGGATCAGGCAGGCGATCTCGCCCTGGTACCGGCTGAGAATCTGCTCCGTGGCGGCCAGGTCGCCGTAGGGGAACGCGACGGTGAGTTCGTTGGTCGCGGCCGGGATCCCGTCGGACATCGGCGTGGTGCCGATGAACCAGTCGTCGACGGAGAAGAACGGATGGTCGCCGCAGATGGCCACCCGCGGGCGCCCGGTGGCGGCGCGGGCCAGCCGCACCGCGGCGGTGGTGGCGTCGGAGCCGTTCTTCGCGAACTTCACCATCTCGGCGGTCGGCACCGTGGCGAGGAAGCGCTCGGCGGCCTGGACCTCCACGATGGACGGCCGGACGAAGTTGCTGCCGCGGTCGAGTTCCCGCCGCACCGCCTCCAGCACACGTGGGTGGGCGTGGCCGAGGCTGACCGACCGCAGGCCGGAGCCGTACTCGATGTAGCGGTTGCCGTCGACGTCCCACACGTGGGCACCGTTGCCGTGGCTGATGACCGGGGCCAGGTTCTCGGGGTACTGGTCGTCGCCCTTGGCGTAGGTGTGAGCGCCCCCGGGGATCATGGTGTGCAGCCGTTCGTTGGCGGTCCGCGACAGGGGCAGGTCAAGCACTTCGGTGTCCACGGGGACCTCATCTTTCTCTGTGCTTCAGGACCTGGGCGAGGCTCGGTGCCTCCCGGTCCCGTTGGGACATCAGTGCGGCCGGCAGCGGCCAGGGAATGGCCAGCTCCGGGTCGTCGTAGGCGATGGTCACGTCCTCGGCCGGATCGTGCGGGCGGTCGATGCGGTACGAGGTGTCGGCCGTTTCGGTCAGTGCCTGAAAACCGTGCGCGCATCCCGCCGGAATGTAAAGAGTTGGTTGTGATTCTCCTGTCAGTTCAAAGGAAGTCCAATGGCGGTAGGTCGGGGAATCCGGCCGCAGGTCCACGACGACGTCGAAGATCCGCCCGTACGAGCAGCGCACCAGCTTGGCCTCGCCCGCGCCGGAGCGCAGGTGGAGGCCGCGCACCACGCCCCGCACCGAGCGGGACAGGCTGTCCTGGACGAAGGCGTCCGGGTCGAGGCCCACGGAGCGGACCACGTCGGCGTCGAACGTGCGACAGAAGAAACCGCGTTCGTCCGCGTGGGGCGTCGGCTCGAAGAGATAGGCGCCGGCGATCTCCGGGACCTCGGTGGCTTTCATGGAGACTCCTGCCGTGCGTGCGTGTGGTGGGTGGCGGGGAACACCGCCGCGGTCAACGAGGCGAACTGGTCGTCGAGTTGGCGGGCGGCGGCCTGGTTCCGCTCGACGAGGGTCGCCCGCAGTTCGGGCGCCTGCTTCTCCAGCGCCCGGAATTGCTCCAGCAACCGGTCGGCGTCGACCTCGCGCGCCGGGTGGCAGAACGCGCCGAGGCCCATCCGGTCCATGAGGGCGTCGCTCTTGGCCGCGTAGCTGAGCGCGAGCGCCGGCGTTCCGGTCTTCAGCGCGCAGATCAGGTTGTGGTAGCGGACGGCCACCACGGTGTCGGCGGTGACCATCTCGTGCATCAGGTCGTCGAGGGACGTCGGTTCGGCGGCGGTGACCAGCGGGGAGTCCACCGCTTCGAGGATCGCGGCGACCACCGTGTCGTCGCACCGGTCGCCGGTGAGCAGCCGGACCGGTCTGCCCTCCTCGACGAGGGTGCGGACGAACCGGATCGTTCCGTCGAGATAGCGGGCGTGGATCTCGTCGGCGCGGGCGCGGTCGTCGTTGCCGCCGTGAAAGTCCATGACGCCGACGCAGACCGTGCCCGGCACGTCCGAGGGCGCGTTCGCGGGCGGGGAGGGGAGGGAGAACGCCAGGTCGGGGTAGACCTCGTCGCGCGCGGTGTCCACGCCCATCGCCCGCATCGCGTCCCGGGACCGGTCGTCCCGGTAGGACCGGTAGGCGGCCAGCCGTCCCGACCAGCGGACCAGGGCGCGGGTGGGCCGGTTGCGGATCTCGGCGGCGCCGACGCAGACCAGCGCGACCCGGGTGCGGGTCAGCCGGCCGCTCGCGCAGAGCAGGAACAGGGAGTACGGGAAGCCCCAGGGCCGGAGCGGCAGGGTGGCTTCCAGGACGCCCATGCCCGGCACGATCACCACGTCGTGGCGGCGTACCCAGGCGGCGGTGCGGAAGATGTCGACGAACTTGCCGAGGCCCTTCGACGCGATCGAGCCGAGCCGGGACGCGGTGCGGTACTCGGCACGGTTCCAGTGCATCCGGGTGGCGGGGATCCCGAACCGGGCCGTCACGGCCTCCGGTCCGCCGCACAGGGCGTCCACGACCGCGTCGGGGTGGTCGGCGCGGAGGTGGCCGAGGACGGCTTCGAGCGAGCCGTCGTTGCCGAGGTTTCCGGAGCCGAGCAGGCCGAACACCCCGACGCGTACCGGCCGTTGGCGGGCCGACGTCATCCGTGCCTCCCCTCGCGTCCGGCGACGAGGGCGTCGACGGAGACCGTGAGCTGGGCCGGGTCGACCGGGGCGCGGTCCTCGACCCGCTCGCCGGCGCCCGGCCGGACCCGGCTGGTCAGCCAGGACGCCAGGTGGCGGTAGCAGGCGCGCCGGTCGGCCGGGGACACGGGTGCCCGGTGGATCGCGGACGTGAAGCCCCAGAGGTACTCGGTGAGCAGCCGGGGCGTCGGGTGCAGGACGCCCGCGCGGCGCGGGTCGAGGTTGACGCAGCGGGCGCGCTTGGAGGGGTTGGCGCGTTCGGCGCGGGTGGGGTGGTCGCGGCGGAAGTAGAGCAGTTCCGGGACCTGGTGGAAGCGTCCGTGCAGGGTGATCTCGGCGACGTAGGTGCGGTCCGCGTGGTGGTAGCTGTCCATCGGTTTCACCCGGCGCAGCACGTCGGCGCGGATGACGCCGTAGAAGTCGTCGCCGCCGGGTTCGAACAGCAGGCTGCGGAAGCGTTCCGGCGCGCTCGGGGAGCCGGTGGCGAGCGTGTACTCGTAGGGCACGGTCACCTGGCCGTCGCCGTCGATGACGGCCTGGTCGGTGTGGGCGAGGATGACGTCCGGGTGCTCGTCCAGTGCCTCCACGCAGCGCGTGAGGAGGTCGCGGCCGTAGAGGTCGTCGTGCGAGGCCCACTTGAACAGCTCGCCGCGGGACTCGGCCAGCACGTGGTTGTGGTTCGGGGTGGCGCCGATGTTGCGGGGCAGCCGGAGGTAGCGGATGCGGGAGTCCTGCGCGGCGTACTTGCGGCAGATGGCCTCGGTGCCGTCGGTCGAGGCGTTGTCGGAGACGACCAGTTCGAAGTCCTCGTAGGTCTGGCCGAGGAGGGCGTCGAACGACTCGGCCAGGTACTCCTCGCCGTTGTACACGGGCAGGCCGATGCTCAGCCGCGGTCGGTCGGTCATGAGGTCCTCACTTCGGGGATGGGATCGCGGTGGTGCTCGCGCAGGGCGGAGCGCAGTTGCAGCCACCACACGGCCGAGCCGCTGATGGTCGCGACGGCGACGCCCCAGGCCGAGCCGGACGTGCCGCCGACGGCCGCGCCGCCGAGCCCGCCGCCGACGTAGCAGGCGGAGGCGAACAGCTGGCAGCGCAGGCTGCGCCTGGCGGCGCCGAGCGCGCGCAGTCCGGCCGCGGCGCCGGTGCCGAGGCCCGCCCCGGCGACGCTGAGGGTGATCTGTACGAGGAGGTGCGAGGAGGCGTGCCAGACGTCGCCGAGCGCCAGCTCGCCGAGCCGGCCCGGCATCAGCAGCAGCGCCGAGCCCCAGAGCAGGGCTCCGGTGGCCTGTCCCCCGCCGAGGTAGAGGCAGAACCTGCCCAGTCGGTGCGGGGCCCGGCGCAGCACGCGGGCGGCCTCGGGGACGGTGACCAGCGAGAGCCCCATCAGTACGGCGAGGAAGGGGCCCATCAGAAGTTCGGCGCCGCGTACCGCGCCCACCGCGCCCACTCCGACGATCACGCCGAGGCCGTAGGCCCGGAGCTGGCTCGCGCCGCTGAGGCTGACGTTCTCGACCAGGTACCGGTAGCCGAGGTCGCGCTGTTCGCGCAGCCAGCCGCGGGCCTGTGCCATCCGGGGCCGGATGCCGGACTGGACGGAGCCGTATCCCGCCGCGACCGCGGCGGAGGCGCCCCAGGCGAGCACGAAGGCGGCCACGGTGTCGACATGGGCCGCCACCACCATGGCGGGGATCAGCGCGACGCCCCACACGATGTCGTTGACGAACGCCTTGCGTCCGTCGCCCGCGGCGAAGAACGAGAACCGCCAGGCGTCCTGGAGCAGCAGCCCCGGCATCATGAGGCCGAGGGCGGCGAAGGCGGGCCCGACCCGGCCGCCGAGGCCGAGTCCGGCCGCCAGGCAGAGCACTCCGAGAGCCGTGCCGACGCCCAGCGCGGTGCCCGTCGAGCGGGCCACCGCCGCGCGCCAGGACGCTTCGGGCACTCCGCTGAAGCGGACCACGAGCGGGTCGGTGGCCAGGCCGCGGGAGACGTTGAGCACCACGCCGTAGGTCACCCAGGCGAGGCTGAACACGCCGAAGGCGGTGACCCCGAGGGAGCGGGCCACGTAGATGCCGACGGCGAAGTTGCTGATGCTGGAGGCCGCCTGGTCGGCCAGTCCCCAGGAGAGCCGGCCGACGAGGGCCCGTCGGGCGGACCGGGCCGGCTTCATGGCCTTCTCCCCGTCGGCGGTCGTCGATGTCATGTCTTGATCAGTCCGGCCTCGTGCAGGGCGTCGGCCGCCGTGGCGACGCTGTCGAAGGGGAGCCCGGACCGCTCGGCGACGTCCAGCAGACTGTGCTCGCCGTCGGAGAGGTTGAGCACCCAGAGCATGGCCATCTGCGCCTGCTTGGTGTCGCTGCGGCCGCCGAGCGCGTCGTACAGCCCCCGCCGGCCCAACTGGGGTTCGCCGTACGGGCTGAGGTTGAGGTAGCGCCGGTTGCGGTCGAGAACGGTGAACGCCTCGCGGCAGACCGCGAGGGTGTCGGCCATCGCCTCCGGGGAGACGAAGTCCGGGTTGTCCGCCGAGGTGTGGTACTCGGGGTACCCGGCGTACGGGGTCCGGCTGAGCGAGCCCACGCCGAGGTTGAACCCGGGTGAGCAGTACTGCCGTTCGTCGTAGCCGTACGGCGTGAACTCGTTGATGTGGTGCGGGCGTTCGGACGCGGTCAGGACGTGCCGCAGCACGCGGTCGATCTCCGCGTCGCCGCGTCTGCTCTGCTTGTACGTCAGCTGTCCCGCGTCCCCGGCGCAGGCCAGCACGAGTCCGTGCCTGACCCGGTCGACGCGCTCCGCGTTGCGGGCCAGCCAGGTGATCGCCCCGATGGTGCCGGGCGCGTAGATGAACCGGTAGGTGTGGTACGGCGTCCGCTCCGCCAGCGCGCGGGCCAGGAAGGTCGCGACCGCGATGCCGGCCAGGTTGTCGTTGGCCAGCGACGGATGGCAGGTGTGGCAGGAGACGATGACCTCGTCGGCCACCTGTCCGGGCACGACGTGCTCGGCGTAGGTGAGGTGGCCGTCGGCGAGGGTGGAGTCGATCCGCACCTCGTAGTCGCCGTCGGGCAGCGCGTCCAGGGTCTCCTGGGCCAGGCAGAAGCCCCACTCCGGCTTGTAGTAACTCGTGCGGTACGGAACCCAGTTCGGGTGGTCCGGCAGCGTGTGCAGGTGTGCGCGCAGCTCGGCGAGCGGCATGGTCCGCGACACCGGGACGCTGTAGCCGAGCACGTGCAGGCTGGACGCGGCGAAGTCGACGACCCGCCTGCCCGTGCTGTCGGCGATGTAGGCGTCCCGGATGTTCCACTCCTGCGGAACCGTCCAGTCGAGGACCTGGGTCCCGGTCGGCACCTCGTGCACCCGCAACGGGACGTACTCGCCGACGATGTCCAGGGTGGCGCGCACCCCGTCACCGGTGATGCTCCGGCAGAGCGGGTAGAGCCGCTCCACCAGTGCGTGCATCTCCTCGCCCACTGCGGTCATCGGCGCCACCGCAGGGTGTCGTCGACGGTGCCGTTCCCGGAGGCCGCCTTGAGCACGGCAAGGCGGGTGAAGCGCTGCTCGAAGTCCTCCTGGGTCAGGCCGAACTTCCGGTAGGCGTCGGCGAGTTCGAGCGCGCCCCGCTTCACCGTCCACTCGCAGTCGAAGTCGGGGACGGCGGTGCGGAAGCGGGAGAAGTCCACCCGGTAGGAGCGCGGGTCGGCGCCGTTCTCGCCGGTGATGACGACCTTCGCGCCGGCCACCGCCTCGGCGACCTGGTCGGCGATCTCGGCGACGGTGACGTTGTTGGTCTCGCTGCCGATGTTGAAGGCCCGGTCGTGCACCGCCTCGCGCGGCGCGGTCAGCGCGGCCGTGAAGGCGCGGGCGATGTCGGCGGCGTGCACGAGCGGACGCCAGGGAGTGCCGTCGGAGAGGACCAGCACCTCGCCGGAGAGGAGCGCGTGGCCGACCAGGTTGTTCAGCACGATGTCGGCGCGCAGCCGGGGCGAGTAGCCGAAGGCGGTGGCGTTGCGCATGAACACCGGGGTGAAGTCGTCGTCGGCGAGCGCGTGGACGTCGTCCTCGACCCGGACCTTCGACTCCGCGTACGGCGTCACCGGGCGCAGCGGGGCGTCCTCGGTGACCAGGCCGTCGCCGCCCGAGGCGCCGTAGACGGAGCAGGTCGAGGCGTACAGGAAGCGTCCGACTCCGGCGTCGCGGGCCAGCTTCGCCAGCCGTACGGACGCGTGGTGGTTGATGTCGTAGGTGAGTTCGGGGGCCAGTGAGCCGAGCGGGTCGTTGGAGAGCGCGGCCAGGTGGATGACGGCGTCGAAACCGGCCACGTGCTCGGCGGTGACGTCGCGCAGGTCCACCCGCGTGCCGGGCGGGTCGGCGGGCCGCGGGCCGAGGACGGAGTCGGCGAACAGTCCGGAGTCGAGGCCCGCGACCTCGTGTCCGGCGGCGGTGAGGACGGGTGCCATCACGGTGCCCAGATAGCCCTGGTGTCCGGTCAGCAGTACGCGCAAGGTGTTCAACCCCCCAGGTTGAGCGTGAGTTTGGTGGCGGCGAAGGCCTCGGCGTAGCGCGCGTGGCATTCGATACCGCGGATCCGGGCGAGGCCGAGGAAGGCCTCCCGGTCGTACCAGGGCCGGTGCCGCTGCGAGGCGTAGTGCTCCTGGAGCAGCCGCACCTTCTGTTCGGCGGTCTCCGGCGACAGCGGCTGGTAGGCCGTCATACGGCCGAGATCGCCGTCCCACTTGACGATCTCGTAGCCGAGGACGAGGTGGTCGCGGAACGCGGTGGGTATCAGCCGCGCCAGGCCGCGGTGGTCCTGGTGCGCGTCCTCGGTGCGCGGGGCCAGGATCAGGTCGGGGTCGGTCCGCTCGCGCAGTTCCTCGACCGCGGCCTTGGCCTCGTCCCAGTGCGTGGGCAGCCGGCCGTCCGGCAGTTTGAGCACGGTCAGCCGCAGGTCGGCGCCCGGGCAGAAGGCGGCGAGCGCGGCCTGCTCCTCCTGCTCCCGCTCGCTGCCGCCGCCGGAGAGCACCAGCGCGTCGACGCGGATGCCCGGCCGGTCCTGGCACAGCGTCAGCAGCGTGCCGCCGGCGCCGATGGCGATGTCGTCGCAGTGGGCGCCCACCGCGACGATCCGGTCCAGGGGGCCGGCCCCGAGCCGGATCACGCCCTGGCTCCGGCGCTGTCCCGCTCCCACACGGCCCACGGACGGTCGCCCCGGGTGTAGGCCTCGTCGAGCGCGGCCCGTTCCTTCACCGTGTCGGTCGGCTTCCAGAAGCCGCGGTGCTGGTGCGCCACCAGCCGTCCGCGCTTGGCCAGTTGGGCGCATCCGTCGGCGACCAGGTCACCGTTCTCCGGTATGTGGTCGAAGACCTCCTGGCGGAGCACGAAGTAGCCGCCGTTCTCCCACAGCGGCATGTCGCTCACCGCGGTGATGCCGCCCACCAGGCCGTCCTCGCCCAACTCCACGCAGTGGAAGGACGACTGCGGCGGTACGACCATCATCGACGCGCCCGCGTCGCGCTCGGCGAACCGGTCGATCATCTCCGGCAGCGGGGCGTCGGTGAGCACGTCGGCGTAGTTGGCGAGGAACATCTCGTCGCCGTCCAGATGGTGTCTGACCCGGCGCAGCCGCTCGCCGATCGGTGACTCGATGCCGGTCTGCACGAACGTGATCGTCCAGTCCGCGATGTCGGTGGACAGCAGCTCGGTGCGCCCGCCCCGCAGCACGAAGTCGTTGGACGTCGTCTCCTCGTAGTTGAGGAAGAAGTCCTTGATGTGGTGGGCCCCGTACCCGAGGCACAGGATGAACTCCGTGTGCCCGAAGTACGCGTAGTAGCGCATGACGTGCCAGATCAGCGGGCGTGGGCCGACCATCGCCATCGGCTTGGGCACGTCGTCGGAGGTTCCGTTGCGCATGCGCATGCCGTAACCACCGCAGAACAGGACGACCTTCATGCTGTGACCTCCTTCAGGACGCCCTCGACGATGCTCAGTTCCGGGATCGGGAAGACCAGCCGGCCGCCCCACTCGTGCACGAACGACAGCTGCTCGGCCAGTTCGGCCCGCAGGTTCCACGGCAGGACCAGGACGTAGTCCGGCCTGTCGGCGGCTATCTGCTCGGGCGGCAGGATCGGGATGCGGGTGCCCGGGGTGAACCTGCCGTGCTTGTACGGATTGCGGTCGACCGTGTAGGCGAGCAGGTCGGGCCGGATGCCGCAGTGGTTGAGCAGGGTGTTGCCCTTGCCGGGGGCGCCGTAGCCGACGACCGTCTCACCGCGCTCGGCCGCCTCGACGAGGAACCGCAGCAGGTCCCGGCGGACCTTGGCCACCCGGGCGGAGAACTCGGTGTAGCCCGACAACTCCTGCAGTCCGGCGGCCTTTTCGCGGGCCAGCACGTCGGCCACCCGCTGCGAGGGCTCCCCGGCGACCTCGGCCGGCCGGGACCACAGCCGGATGGACCCGCCGTGCGTGGGCAGCAACTCGACGTCCACGAGCGTGAGTCCGCCGCTGGCGAGGGCCCGGATCGCGGAGGCGACCGTGTAGTACTGGAAGTGCTCGTGGTAGATCGTGTCGTACTGGTTCTCCTCGATCAGGGTCAGCAGGTGCTGCACCTCGATGGAGACCCAGCCGTCGTCGGCGACCAGCGCGCGCAGCCCCTGGGTGAAGCCGATCACGTCGGGGATGTGCGCGTACACGTTGTTGGCCACGACCAGGTCCGCCGGGCCGTGCTCGGCGCGGACGGCGGAGCCGGTGTCGGGGCTCAGGAACTCGGTGAGCGTGGGAACCCCCGCCTCGCGTGCCGCGGCACCGACGTTCACCGACGGCTCGATGCCGAGGCAGCGGATCCCGCGGTCCACGACGTGCCGCAGCAGGTATCCGTCGTTGCTCGCGACCTCGACCACGAAGGAGTCGGAGCCCAGAGCGAGGCGCTGCGCGGCGCCGTCGACGAAGGTGCGGGCGTGCTCGACCCAGGAGGTCGAGAACGAGGAGAAGTACGCGTACTCCTTGAACGTCTCCTCCGGCGTGATCAGCGGAGGGATCTGCGCGAGCCAGCAGTCGGTGCAGACCCGCAGGTTCAGCGGGTACGTCTGCTCCGGCCGGTCCAGTTGGTCCGCGGCGAGAAAGCTCTCGCACGGCGGTGTCGCCCCGAGGTCGACGACGCTCGTGGTCGCTTCCGAGCCGCAGAGTCGGCATCGTGTCATGCTCTGTCCCCATCCCCCCTGCTCGCGCGGGTGTCCCCACCGCGAGTCATTGCCGACCGGCCCGCGATCGCGGTCCGGTACTCCTCCAGCAGGCGATCCAGGCCGACGGCCGGGCTGAATCCCTGCTCGTAGCGGCGCCGGGCCGCCTGCCCCATCTCCCGGTTGCGGGCCGGGTCGGCCGCGATCCGGCGGATGCCGGACGCGAGCGAGGCGGCCTCGCCCGGCCGGTGCAGCAGTCCGGTGACGCCGTCCTCGACGAGTTCGACGAAGGCGCCGTGACCGGCGGCGACGGTCGGCACGCCGGCCGCCATCGCTTCCACGACCACCAGGCCGAACGCCTCCAGCCACGTCGAGGGCGCCACCACGGCGACCGCCCGCGCGACGGCCCGCCGGCACTGCTCCGGGTCGTACAGCCCGACGTAGCGCACGTCGTCCCGGCCCGCCGCCCAGGCGGTCACCTCCGGTTCCAGCGGCCCGGTGCCGGCGATCATCAGCGGTACGCCGATCCCGCCGCCCGCCGTGATCTCGTCCCACGCGGTCATGAGCAGCCGCACGCCCTTGGCCTCCGCGAGCCGGCCCAGATACAGCACGTACTCGCCGTCGCCCGACCGCCGACTGCCCGGCTCCGGAACGAAGTTGTGCTTCACCGCCAGCCGCTCGGCCGGCATGCCGGAGCGCACCAGGACGTCGCGCTGCGCCGCGGAGATGCACAGGAAGCGCTCCACGCCGGACCACCAGCGCCGCCGGTTGACCGACAGGCTGACCGCGAGCGGCACGGTGGCCAGCCGGGAGTTGCGGTAGCAGCCGTGCCGGACGGCGGGCAGCGGTGTCGACCCGACGCACTCGGTGCACGGTCGGCCGTCCCGCTGGAGTGTGCCGGGCGGGCAGACCTGGGTGTAGTTGTGCAGCGTGGCGACGGCGGGCACCCCGGCGTCGGCGCAGGCGGCCAGCACCGCGGGCGACAGGAGGGGGAACACGTTGTGGACGTGCACCACGTCCGGCCGGTCGGCGCGCAGCCGGGCGGCGAGTTCCGTGCGCACCGCCGGGTTCCACGGCACGAGGAGCGGCACCGCGGCCTTGCCGAGGAGGGAGCGGGCGCCGATGTCGTCGCTGCGCCGCTCGAACACCTCGACCCGGTGGCCGGCCGAGCGCAGCAGCCCGACCTCCTGGTCGACGACGTTGTTCTCCCCGCTCGGCTGCGCCGAGTTGTAGCGGTTGTGCACCACGAGGACGTGCATGCTCACTTCGCCTCCGATCGACGGGCCCAGCGCGGGACGTGCCGTCGCGGGGCCTGCGGCAGCACGAGCGGGGCGGCCTGGGCCGCCGGTGCGGCCAACAGCGAGGCGGCCAGGGCGAGATGGAGCAGATACGGCGAGGCGTCGCCCAGACCGGCCTCGGTGTACGAGGCGATGGCGCAGTAGCTGATGAGGAAGATCGCGCAGGCCCTCTCCAGCGACGGCGGCCGCAGCAGCGCGACGCCGCCGAGCACGGCGAGGAACGCGGCGACGAGGGTGACGCCGATGAGTCCCTGCTCGTTGTAGACGGCCAGCCAGCTGTTGTCGATCGGCAGCCCGCCGAACGACTTGTCGCCCAGGCCGACGCCGAACAGCTTCTCGGCGGTGGACCGGGGCGCGGTCAGCAGGGCGTGCCAGACCTTGGCCCGGCCGGTGAGGCTGGAGAAGTTCTCCTGGCTCTGTCCGCGCAGGAACCAGGTCTGGAGCGCGGAGGCGAAGCCGACCGCGGCCACCACCGAGACCAGCACCGACCAGCTGAAGAAGCGGCGGGCCGCGGCACTGGTCAGGACGAGCGAGCCGATGGCCAGCACCAGCCCGAGGAGCAGGCCGAGCGTGGCCGTCCGGGTGTGGGTCAGCGCGAGCAGCACCAGCGAGGGCACGATGACCAGCACGGCGCTGGTCCGGTCGGTCCGTCTGCCGATGACGAGCAGCGCGGTGAGCCCGATGATGACCGCCGCGTACTGCCCGATCTGCGGCGGGGTGAGGGGCCACAGCGCGCCGACGAGGCGTCCGCCGTAGAGGCCGGGCAGGGCCTTGCCCGGGGCGACGAGCAGGCCGAGGGCGACGGAGGCGAGGACCGCGAAGTAGGCCCGGATGTGGTAGCGGACGAACGTGGTGCTGCCGTCCCACCAGCGGCTGAGCAGCCACAGGGTGCCGACGAAGAGGGCCAGCCGGAAGCAGCGGAACAGCGCGCCCATCCCGGACTGCAGGCTCGCGCTGGAGATCGCGCTGGACACCAGCAGCAGACTGAGCAGCAGTACGTAGGCGCTGGGCCGGACGCGCACCCGCTGGTTGACCAGGAGTGCCAGTCCGAACGCGGCGACCAGCGAGCCCATGGTGACCATCTGGATCAGGGAGCGCGGCAGCGGCACGATGGTCCTGGCCCCGGCGGAGCCCAGCGTGTTGAGGACCAGCAGTCCCCAGACGATCCCGACGGTCCTCGGTGGGCCGGCCGGGCGCGCTGCGGTGTCGGACGGCGTCCGTGCGGTGTCGGGTCCGCGGGTCAGGTTCTCCTCCATCTCAACCACCGGCCTGGAGATCGAGGGTGCTGCCCTGGTCCTGCTGGTAGGGCGCCGTCTGCCACTGTCCGAAGTCGAGCACCTTGCCCTGGTCCTCGGCGACGAACTTCCACGGCCCGATGTAGACGTTGTGGTGCCAGCGGTTGTGCTGCTTGCCGGTGATGGCGTCGGCCACCCCGTCGCCGTGGTACGGCGACCAGTCCGGGTAGGTGCCGTAGTTGGACAGCACCGCCATGCGGTCGCACATCTCCGTGCACTTGACGACGGACTCGTCGAGCACGAAGCGGTTGTCGTGGATGTCCACCCACTGGGTCTTCCACCGGCAGTCCGAGTAGAGCGGCGCCTTGGTGATCGCCGGTCTCACACAGGTGCTCGTCTTCTTCACCAGGAGGGTGCAGTCACCGGACGAGGTGTTGGCCGGGCTGTTGCAGAACCGGTCGGCGTTCTCCCAGAGTGTGATCCCGGACCAGTTGTTCTCCAGCACGTTCCCGTAGATCTCGATCTTGTGGGTGCGGGCCTTGATCCGTGGTTCGCCGCCGG
Source organism: Streptomyces sp. NPDC090083 (assembly GCF_044747445.1). Classification (NCBI taxonomy): domain Bacteria; kingdom Bacillati; phylum Actinomycetota; class Actinomycetes; order Kitasatosporales; family Streptomycetaceae; genus Streptomyces; species Streptomyces sp. NPDC090083. Next base: position 182,438 of record NZ_JBIVED010000001.1, read on the forward strand.
ACTCGGACAGATAGATCGTCGCGTAGGGGAAGGTGTCGCCGCTGTCGGCGGCCTTGCGGCCCTCGACCCAGTTGTTCCGCCGGATCGTGTTGTCGCGGATGACCGCGTTGTAGCTCGTCTCGTAGATCAGTGCGGCACCGTCGTTGGCCTCGATCACGTTGTTCTCGATGAGGAAGTCGTTGTTGTTGGTGTCCGCCCACAGCCCGGTGCCGCGGTTGTCGTGCACCCAGTTCCCGCTGATGTCGGCGCCGTCGACCTCCCAGAACTTGATGCCTCCGGTGCAGCCGCAGCCCTTCTGCTTCCGCTCCCAGTCACCGGTGTTGTTGCCGGTGATCTCGTTGCCCTGGACCACCAGGCCGGTGAGGGGGCCGTTGCCCTTGTAGGCGTTCATGCCGTACTGGCCGTTGTCGCGCAGGCAGTCGGCGCGGACCTGTTGACGGGCACCGGCCATCAGTCCGGCACCGGAGTTGTCCTTGATCGTCGAGTGTTCGACGATCCATCCGTCGGCCGAGTCGTGGTTGACGACCCCCTCGTCCTGCGGCGCGACGAATCCCCGCACGGTGAGATAGCGGATGGTGACGTCGGGGGCGTTGCCGGTGAAGGCGTACTGGTTGACCTTCCCGCCGTCGAGCACCGCGCCGGGCGCGCCGATGTAGTGGTCCCCCTTCTTGGGGATGACCTGGGCGTAGCGGTCCCGTTCGAGCCGGTGGGTACCGGGCTTGAGCCAGAACGTGGTGTTCGGGGGGCTCTTCTTGGTCTTCGCCGCCAGGTCGCCGACCACTCCGGGGTCCACGGTCACCGCGCCCGCGGGCGCCTTGGCCGGTCCGGCGGCGGGGTTGGCGCACACCCGGGCCACGGACCGGGCGGCGGCGGTGTCCGTGGACGGCGCGGCGTCCGGCTTCGTCGCGGCCGGGGCGCTCGACGTGCTGTCGCAGCCGGTCGCCGTCAGCAGGAGCAGCGCCAGCGGCAGGACCGCCAGCGCCCGGTGCACTCTCATGTTCCGCACACGCCCCCCTGGGCCCGGAACCGGAGCACGGTGGTGAACCCGTCCGTGCCGTCGGTGAAGCCGGTGCCGACCAGCGTGGTGGTGGGTTCCTTGCGCCCGAATCCGGCGGAGTACCAGCCCAGCGGCGGTTCGCTCTCGCCGCGGTGCGCCCGCCAGGACAGCTGCGGCGGCAGGTCGAGCACCGCGGACCGGCCCTCGCCCTCCCGGATCCAGGTGAGCATCGCGCGGTTTCCCACCAGGTCGGCGGCGACCGCGGGACCGAGATGGAACGCGAGCCGGACGTCCCGGCGCGGGCCGGTCACCTCGTCGACGATCGTCAACTCCTGGCTCACGGCGGTCAGTTCGACCCGGCGGCGGTGCACCGAGCCCTGGTAGCCGTCGTGCTCGGCGGCCCAACGGGCCACTCCCGCACCGGAGTCGTCCACGTCCAGGACGCGGGTGCGGGCGTGCCGGGTCCACAGGAACGGGCCGCCGGAGACAGACTGGTCGGCCCCGTCCAGTTCCAGCGTGTTGTGACCGAGGGTCGACCGGAAGTACCGCCGCCACTCGGGCTGCCCGTGGTAGCAGTACGTCCCCGGGTCGGCGAGCACGTCGGTCCCGTCGTGCCGGACCTCCACGGACAGCGCGTCCGCGTGGGCGTGCGCGGCGATGGACAGGAAGCCGTGCGGACCACCGTCGCAGCGGCACCAGATCTCCTCCGGACCGTGCAGGACCGTGAGCCCGGCGTCGGCGAAGCGGTCGGGCCTGGTCGCCGGCCGGGCGGTCGCGTCCTTCGCGTACGGCTCGACGAGCGCGGTCAGCAGCGGGGTGCGCACATCGGTGCCGGTCACCTCCGGCCACCAGTCGAGCCGGCCGAACACCGCCTCGCCGGTGGCCAGCAGCGAACCCCAGCGGTCGGTGCCCGCACCGTCCAGGATCAGGCCGTGTCCGTCGTCCGCGTCTCCCTGGCGGGGCGGGCGCAGCCGGTTGTCCACCACGGCGGCCAGCGCGTCGGTCATCCGCAGCAGCACCAGCCGCAGCGCCCCGGGCACCGGCACGCCCGCGGCGTCGGCCTCGGCCAGCGCGGCCAGGCCGAGTTCCAGCACGAGTCCGTGGTATTCGGTGGCCAGTTCGCGGTTGAGGCCGGAGACGAAGGTGTTGGCGCGCAGCTGCCGCTCCAGCGAGCGCAGGGCGTCGGAGCGCCAACGCGCCGACGAGGGGAACCAGTCGAACGCGCAGGCCGCGGCCGCCTGCCCGGCCGTCTCGGCGATGACGTGGTTGTTCGCCGAGGAGCCCCGGCTGGGGAACGCGGCCAGCCAGCGCTGGTGGTGCCAGATCTGCTGGTGGGCCACCGGGTTGTCCTCGAACAGCTCGGCCGCGCCCGGCCAGCCGTCGAGGAGGCGGCGGATCCACACCCAGGACAGCAGCCGGATGCCCAGCTCGATGCCGCTGATCCAGTGCACGCCCCGCAGCGGCGGGTTGGCCGCCCACCACGCCCGCAGGTGCGCGGCGACCCGCTCGGCGTACCGCTCGTCCCCGGTGACCGCGTGGGCGGCGGCGAGCACGGTGAGGTACTGGTGCCTCGACGGCTCCCAGATCTGCTTGATGTCCCCGGCCAGGTCCTCGTCGCGGTACGGCACGTCGAAGGCGTAGCCCGAGGGGGCCCGGCGCCCGGTCTTCGGGTCGAGAAACCAGTCCGGGTCGGTGAGGTCCTTTCGGATCACACCGAAGAACTCGGCCTGCCCGCCCATCAGCCGGTCCGCCTCGGCGACGAGCCGTTTCACGGCGTCCGGCGGCACCTCGGCAACCGTGCCCGCGGGCAGGACGGAGGTGAACCGGGCGCCGGTGACCGCCGGGCAGTCGGGCGGTGTCGCCCGCCAGCGCCGTCTGCGCAGGGTGTCGCCCGCCCGGCCCGCGATCTCGCGCGGGCCCATGCGGGAGAGCCGGCGCAGGTACCAGCCCGGGCTCCCCGAGGTCACGGTCATGGCGTCCTCGCCAACGTCACCGGCGCGCCGCCGGCCAGGCCGGTGTGCACGGCGAGGGTGGCCGCCGTGGTGGCGACCAGCGACTCCAGCGGCACCGGCATCGGTCCGCCGGTCCGAACCGCCTTGACGAACGCGGCCAGTTCGGCGTTCTGGCCCTTGTCGCGGGCCTTGGGCAGCCGCGAGCTGACCCACTTCTTCGGGCCGTGGACGGAGGCGCGGACGAAGTCGTCGAGCCGCAGCACCTTGCCGTCCGCGACCAGGTCCAGGGTCTCCTTGGGGAAGCCGGGGGCGCCGGTGGTGACGTAGCCGATGGTGGCGGTGGAGCCGTCCGGGTAGCGCAGGACGACCTGGAGGTCCTCGTTGCCGGGTGCGGCCGTCGCGTACACGGAGACCGGGTCCGCGTCGAGGAGCCAGCTCGCCGTGTCGATGAAGTGGCCGCCCTCCCCGGCGAACCGCGAGCCCTCGGCGCCCTGTTGGAGGTACCAGCTGCCGTGCTGGAGCTTGCCCGCGTTGACGAGGTAGCGCAGGTTCGCCGGGCCGGTCCGGGCGCCGAAGCGGTCCTTGGCCTCCTGGAGCAGCGGTGCGAAACGGCGGTTGAAGCCCACCTGGAGGCGGTCGTTGCCGGATTCCTCGACGGCGGCGAGCACTCCGGCCAGTTCGTCCTCGGTGAGGGCGAGGGGCTTCTCCACGAAGACGGTCTTGCCGGCGAGCAGTGCCTGCCGGGTCAGTTCGGCGTGCGAACTGTGCCGGGTGACCACGAACACGGCGTCGACGGACTTGTCGCCGAGGACGGCGTCGAGGTCGGTGGTCGCCCGGGCGAAGCCGAACTTCCGCTGCGCGTTGGCCCCGGAGAGCGCCGTCGTGGTGACGACGGTCGACAGCTCGACGCCCTCGCGCCGGGCCAGGTGCGGCAGCAGCATGGACGTGGCGTAGTTGCCCGCGCCGACGAACGCGAGCCGCACCGGGGTCGTGGCGGTCCGGGCCGGGGCGGACGTGCCCCCGGCGCGGCGGACCGCGGGCACGGTCACCACCGGGGCGGCCGGCTCCGCCGCCTCCTCCGTCTGCCCGGGGTAGCGGAACAGCACGGCCACGGCCTTGAGTTCGCCGTCCTTGAGCCGCTGGTACGTCTCGACGGCGTCGTCGAAGTCGGCGATGTGGGAGACCAGGGGCTCCACGTCGACCCGGCCGCGGGCCATCAGGTCGAGGAAGCAGGCCAGGTTGCGGCGCTCGGTCCAGCGGACGTAGCCGATCGGGTAGTCGCGGCCCTCCAGCTCGTACGACGGGTCGTAGCGTCCGGGGCCGTAGGAGCGCGAGAAGCGGACGTCGAGTTCCTTCTCGTAGTACGCGTTCCAGGGCAGGTCCAGGCGGCACTTGCCGATGTCGACGACCCGGCCGCGGTCCCGGGCGAGCCGGGCGGCCAGTTCGACGGGCTGGTTGCTGCCGCCGCCGGCGGCCAGGAAGACCTGGTCCACGCCGTGGCCGTCGGTGAGTTCGGCGACCGCCGCCTCCACGGCGGCCGAGGCGGGGTCGCCGCAGGCAGCGGCGCCCAGGCGCTCGGCCAGCTCGCAGCGCGCCGGGTCCGGGTCGGCGCCGACCACGCGGACTCCCGCGGCGGTGAGGAGCTGCACCACCAGCTGCCCGATCAGACCGAGGCCGATGACGAGGGCCACCTCGCCGAGCTGCGGCTCGCCCTGGCGGACGCCCTGCATGGCGATCGAGCCGACGGTGCCGAAGGCCGCGTGCCGCGGCGCGAGGCCCTCGGGGACCGGGGCGTAGAGGTTCTTCGGCACCCAGTTGACCTCGGCGTGCAGCGCGTGCTCGTTGCCCGCGCAGGCCACCAGGTCGCCGACCTTCACGTCGTCGACGCCGGCGCCGACCTGCTCGACCACCCCGCACAGCGAGTAGCCCAGCGGTGTGTAGGAGTCCAGCTTGCCCATCACCTTGCGGTAGGTGGCGGGCAGTCCGTTGGTGGCCACGCTCTGCATGACCTTGGCCACCTGGTCCGGGCGGGAGCGGGCCTTGCCCAGCATCGACATGCCGGCCTCGGAGACCTTCATCAGCTCGGTGCCGGTGGATATCAGCGAGTAGGCGCTGCGCACCAGCACCCCGCCCGGCTTGCACCCCGGTACCGGAACGTCGAGCACCGCCAGCTCGCCGCTCTTGTAGTTCTGTACAACCTGCTTCACCGGAACTCCTGTTTTCTAAGCCGTCGTCCGAGCGCTCTGGGCGGTGCCCGAGGTCGCGTCGCGGTACCAGTACTCGAGGGTCAGTACGTGCCACAGGTGCTTGGAGTAGTCCGCCTGTCCGGCGGCGTCCTCGGCGACCATCCGGGCCAGCGCGTCGCGGCGCAGCAGCCCGGACCGGACGAGTTCGCCGTCGTTGACCACCTCGCGCACCAGCGGTGCCAGGTCCCGGCTCATCCAGGCCCGCAGCGGGGCGCTGAACAGGCCCTTGGGCCGGTACACGATCTCCTTGGGCAGGATCGAGGTGGCCGCCTCCTTGAGGACGGCCTTGCCCTGGCGGCCGACGATCTTGCGGCTGCCGGGCACCGCGAACGCCGCCCTGACCACCTCGACGTCCACGTACGGCACCCGGACCTCGGTCGAGGCGGCCATGCTGGAGCGGTCCGTGTAGGCGAGGTTCAGGCCCGGCAGGAACATGCGGGCGTCGGTCAGGCACATGCGGTTGACGAAGTCGTCCAGGTCGTTGTCCTGGTAGACGTCCGTGTGCTCGGTGATCACGTCGTCGACCGTCCCGGCCAGGTCCGGGTCGATCAGGGCGAGCAGCTCGTCCTGGTCGTACATGGTGTAGCTGCGCCGGAACGCGGTCTCCTCGGGCAGGCTGGCGAAGGACAGGAACCGCTTCGCGAAGCGCACCGAGCGGTAGCCGCGGCTGGCCGAGGCGACGGGCAGCCGGTCCACGATCCCGGACACTCCGCGCCGCAGCGGGCGCGGGACGCGCTGGTAGCGCAGCGCGAGCAGGTTGGCGAAGTGCTTGCGGTAGCCCGCGAACAGTTCGTCCGCGCCCATGCCCGAGAGCATCACCTTGACCCCGGCCTCCCGGGCGGCCATGCAGATCAGGTAGGTGTTGATCGCGGCGGGGTCGCCGATCGGCTCGTCCAGGCTGTACGTCATCTGCGGCAGCAGGTCGAGGACGTTCGGGGCGATCTCGATCTCGTGGAGGTCGACGCCGAACCGCTCGGCGACCTGGCGGGCGTAGCGCAGGTCGTCGGGCATCGCCTCGAACTTGGCGTCCGCGGCGCGGAATCCGATCGTGTAGGCGGAGATCCCGGGCTGGTGGCGGGCGGCCAGGGCGGTCAGGTAGCTGGAGTCGAGGCCGCCGGAGAGGAAGGTCGCCACGGGTACGTCGGACAGGAGGTGGCGCCGGGTCGACTCCTCGACGACGGCGTCGAGGTCCGGCCGGTCACCGGCCAGGGCCCGCTCCCGGCCCTCGGCGGCGACGTCCTTCAGGTTCCAGAAGCTGCCGCGTTCCACCTGTCCGTCGGGACGGCACCTGAGCCAGCTCCCGGGCGGCAGCTTCTCCGCCTCGCGGAACGCGCAGCGGGAGTCCGGCACCCAGTAGTAGAGGAGGGAGGCGACCAGCGCCGCGTGGTCCACCTCCAGCGTCCTGCCGGTCGCGGCGGCGAGCGCCTTGAGCTCGGAGGCGAACATCAGGCCTCCGCCGCGCCGCAGCAGGAACAGCGGCTTGATGCCCAACTGGTCGCGGGCCAGCACGAGTTCACCGGTCCGCTCGTCGAAGACGCCGAACGCGAACATCCCGCGCAGCCGGTGCAGGCAGTCCGTGCCCCAGCGCCGCCAGGCCTCCAGGAGCACCTCGGTGTCGGAGGTGCCGCGGAAGCGCACTCCGGTGGCCGCCAGTTCGGCACGGAGTTCGGGCGCGTTGTACAGCTCGCCGTTGTACGTCAGGGCGAGGCCGTCCGACACCATCGGCTGGGCGCCGGTCTCGGACAGGTCGATGATGGACAACCGGCGGTGCCCCAGCTGTACTTCGCCGTCGCCCAGGGGGTGGCCGTAGCGGCCCGAGCCGTCCGGGCCGCGGTGGGCGAGGGTGTCGGTGAGCCGGTCGGTGACGGCCTTGCCGTCAGGCCATCGGTACGTGCCCGCGATGCCGCACACGTGCTACCTCACCTCCTGGTCGTTGTCGGGGACCCGTGCGGTCCGTATCGGCTGCCGTTCGGTGAGCCGCCGCCGGCCCTCCCCCGCCGTCTGGACGGCGTGGGAGGCGCCCCCGGCCTTGTGCCAGGTCGGGCGCTCGGTCCGGCCGCGCAGGGCGTTGGCCAGCCCGTCCCACAGCGTGCCGTCGGTCCGGTCGCGCGGGTCGGGGGCGATCAGCACCACTCCGACGACCGGGATGCCCTGGTCCGCGAGCTGCCGGGCCACGGTGTGCAGCCAGGAGGCGCTGGCGTGTCCGGCGCGTACGACGAGCACGGTGCGGGTGCCGAGGTACTGGAGGTCCGTCCACGCGGTGCCGGGCGCCACCGAGCCGACGCCGATCCGCTGGTCCTGCGAGGACATGGCCGCCGCGCGCTCGCCGCCGACCACCGTGGGGTCTCCCGGTTTCGGCCGGTGGCCGGAGAGCTGGGTGCCGGGGAGGCCGTCGACGACGGTCACCGGCCCGTCCTCGCCCAGGGCCCGGGCGAGACCGAGGGCGATCACGGCGGTGCTGCGCGCGCAGCCGAGTTCCAGCAGCGACAGCGGTTCCGGCGCTCCGCGCGCGGTGCGGGCCAGGGTGGTGGTGAGGCGTTCGCGGGCCGCCCGGGTCCGCTTGCGCTGCCACAACCTGCCGGAGCGGCGCGGCAGTTCGGCGATGACCGAGGCGCCGAGGTTGGCCGCGACGTCCCGGCGCAGCACGGGCCGGTCGGCGACGACCACGCCGACGGCGGCCAGCGCGAGCCCGAGGAAGAGCCCGAGGACGAGTCCGACCACGGCGTCGGTGACGAGGGCCTTGGGCAGGGAGTGCACCACCGCGCGCGGGGCGTCCACGATCTGCGTGCCGGCGACGAGCTGGGGTGCGCCGACGCGGGCCTCCTCGGCGCGCTGGCCGAAGTCGGAGATCTGCGAGGTGAGTTCGGCCCGCCGGGCGAAGAGCGACTCCAGGTTCGCGGCGTCCTTGGGGTCGGTGTCGGGCGACCGGCCGCCGATCGTCTTGTTGACGTCGGCGAGTTCCGTCTCCATGCGGTCGCGCTGGTCGAGCAGGCCCTGGGCGTTGGCATCGGCGATGGCCTGGATGCGCTGGGCGTGGTCCGCGACGAACGCGTCGGCCAGCGCCTTGGCGCGGGCCACCGCCTCCGCGTCGGTCTTGCCCGTCACATCGATCTGGAGGACGTTGTTGGTCAGTCCGGTGCCCCGGTAGTCCTTCATGAAGTCCTCCGGTTTCTCCGGGGACTTGAGGGTCTTCAGGGCCTGGCCGGCGATCCGTGAGGTCGCCAGCAGCTGGGCGTCGGTGCGGATCAGCGTCCCGGTGTCGTTCGGCTGGTCCTCCTGGTGCGCGACCAGCACCTTGGTCACGGCGGCCGGGGCCGGCGGCATCAGGACCGCAACGGCCGCGCCGGCCAGCATTCCGAGGAGCGCCATGGCGCCCCACAGGCGGCGGCGCCTGCGCACCGCGACCACCAGGGCCTGGAGGTCGATGAGCGGGGTCGCGGCCGACGACTCCGCAGTCGTGCTCGTCGTCACGCTGGATCTCCTGTCGCGTGGCCATGGACCGCGAACGTCAAAGTGGCGTCGTCGGAAAGTCGGTCGGCGGTCTCCGGCGGTCCGGTGCGGACCGTGCCGGCGACGACGACGCCGACCAGTTCGTGGCCGCCGTCCGCGCACGCCTCGGCGACGCCGGCGAGTTCGGCGGCGGTCCAGTTCCCCGCGCTGAGGACGGCGAGGGCACCGGACTCGGTCGCGCGGTCCGGCACGATCGGCCGGTCCACCGAGACCTCCACGATCCGCAGCCGGGGGTCGCCCTTGGCCTCGGAGACGAGTTGTCCCGCGGCCAGCCGCGCGACCTCGTCGCCTTCCGGTACGACGACCAACAGGTATCGGGGAGAGGGAAGTTGGTCCCGCAGGCGGGAGCACACCCGCCGGTAGCGGAGGCGCCGCTCGGCCTCGTCGCCGGAGCGCTGGAGGGCCGGGAGGTCCCACCGGACGTCGGTGCCGAGCAGTCGGCGGAGCCGGGCCCGTGCGCCGTGGCCCCCGGCCTCGCGCCGGTGCCGTTCGCCGGGTACGTCGACGGTGCCGAGGAACGGCGAGCCGAGCGCGGCGGCGATCTCCGGTTCGGTGCGCAGCCGACGGCTCACCCGGGCGGCGGCGAGATGCGCGATGACGGCGATCAGCAGGAACAGCAGTGCTCCGGCGCCGATGAGCTGCGTCCTCGTGGGAGCGGCGGCGCCGGTCGGCCGGGGGGCGGGTCCCATGACGACCATACTGGCCTTGGCGGTGGCCGGATTGGCCTCCTCCAGCTTCTTCATGGCGTCCTGGAGTCCGGTGCGCAGGCCTTCCAGTTCGGTGCGGGCCTGCACGCCCTCCACGGTCTGCCCCGGATCCGCCGAGTCGGCCAGCTCGGTGATACGGCGGTTGGTCTCGGCCACCTGCTTGCGCAGCGCCTCCGTCGCCGTGTCCGCGGCGGGGTCGGTGCTGCCGCCCGCGATGCGGGTGGCGAAGGTGACGAACTGCTGGGCCAGCTGGTCGGAGAGCCGCTGTGCGCGCTCGGGGGTGTCGGCCGTGCCGGAGACCTTGATGATGTTCCCGTCGTCCGCCTTGGCGCTCACGTCCTTCTGCAGCTCGGTGCCGTTCACGCCTTTCCAGTCGAGCGCGGCGGCGGCCCGGTCGACCACCGCCGAACTGGTGGCGATGTCCACCTGGGTCAGGAGTTCGCGCTCTTCCCACTGGCCGGGCAGCAGGACCGATGCCTGTGCCGTGTAGCGCGGCGGGAGCAGCAGCACCGAGGTGCCGTAGCCGAAGAGCGCGCCCACTACGGCGACGACGGCCAGCAGCCGCCATCGCCGGCGGAGAATCCGTCCGATCGTGACCAGGCGGATCGTGTCGTCATTCAATGGTGCGGCCTCTTCCCCGTACGGAGCGGCCCATCCGCGGACACCGGGGCGTGGTCCCGGCAGGCGGCGGCATAGGCGGCGAGCAGTGACGCTTGCGAGTTCTTCCAGGACAGCGGTCCGCTGATCCGCTCCTGGCCGGTCTTCCCCATCCGGGTCCGCTTCTCGGGATCGTCGAGGAGCAGTGCGACGAGTTTGGCGAACTGGGACTCGTCGTCGTCGGGCGCGTAGACGGCGGCGTCACCGGCGGAGACGCGCGCCTCCCGGAGGTCGAAGGAGACGATCGGCCGCCCCATCGCCATGTACTCCAGGACCTTGTTCATCGTCGACACGTCGTTGAGCGGATTGCACGGGTCGGGCGAGAGGCACACGTCCGCGGTGCACAGGTAGCGCACCAGGTCGGCGTCCGGGATGCGCCCGGTGAACTGCACCTGGTCGGAGAGGCCGAGCTGCCGGGACAGTTCGACCATCGCGTCGAAGGCGTCGCCGCCGCCGACGAAGACCGCGTGCCAGTCGGTCCGTCCGAGCTCGTCGCGCAGTTTCGCCAGGGCCCGCAGGGCGTAGTCGACGCCGTCCTGGGGGCCCATGACGCCGAGGTAGCACAGCAGATGGGGCTTGCCGCGCTTCAACTCCGGCTCCGGCGGGACGGGTTGGAAGCGGTCGGTCGCGGGCGCGCTGCGCACCACGAAGACGTCCTCCGGCCGCTTGCCGCCGCGGCGCAGCGCGACGTCCTTGTAGCTCTCGTTCGTGGCGAGCACGATGTCCGCGGCCCGGTAGGTGCGCCGCTCCAGCGCGCACACGGCGCGGTAGAGCAGGTCCTCGCCGCGGTCGAACCGGGAGAGGTACAGCTCGGGCACCAGGTCGTGCTGGTCGAAGACGAAGCGCGCGCCGCGCCGCTTCATCCAGAGGGCGGGCAGGAACAGCAGGTCGGGCGGGTTGCAGGCGTGGACGACGTCGACCGGGCCGACCTTGCGGGCCAGCCGGACGGTGTGCCACAGCGCCGATCCGTACTCCCGCAGATAGCCGGCCGGTCCTCCGGTGGCCGCGCGCAACGGGTAGCGGTGGATCCGCACCCCGTCGATCACGGCCTCCGCCTCCGTGTCCCGCTTCTCTCCCCGGGGGCAGATGACGTGCACCTCCCAGCCCGCGTCGCGCAGGGTGGTGCACTCCTGCCACACCCGCCGGTCGAAGGGGACCGACAGGTTCTCCACCAGGATCAGCGCGCGCCGGTTCGTCCCGTCGCCGCTGTTCGTGTCACCAGGCAAGGCCCATGTACCCCGGCTCGGCCCGGCGCGCGTCGGCGTCGGGGAGATGGATGAGATCGACGATCGCCGGTCCGCCCGTGTGGGGCAGCGCCGACAGCACGGCCGGGTCCCTGGTTCCGACCAGGCAGACGTCGGCGTGTTCCAGCACCTCGTCGACGGAGTCGGCGAGCAGCTGTGCGAGATGCGGGAGGCGGCTCTCGATGTACTCGCGGTTCGCGCCGAGCAGCCGGGAGAGGCTGACGTTGGCGTCGTAGATCTTGAGGTCGTAGCCCTTGCCGAAGAGCCGTTCCGCCAGTTCGACGAGCGGGCTCTCGCGGAGGTCGTCGGTGCCGGGCTTGAAGGACAGTCCGAACAGGCCCACCTTGCGCTGGCCCGTGCGCTCGACGAGGTCGACCGCGCGCTGGAGGTGGTCGGCGTTGGAGGCCAGCACGTGCGACAGGATGGGGACGGAGACGTCGGCCCGCTGTGCGGCGAAGACGAGGCTGCGCAGGTCCTTGGGCAGGCAGGAGCCGCCGAAGGCGAAGCCGGGGCGCAGATAGGCGGGGCTGATGTTCAGCTTGCGGTCGGCGAGGAAGACGTCCATCACCTGGTGCGAGTCCACGCCGAGGGCCTGGCACACGGCGCCCAGTTCGTTCGCGAAGCCGATCTTTAGGCCGTGGAAGGCGTTGTCCGCGTACTTGATGGCCTCGGCGGTCGGGATCGGCACCCGGAACACCTCGCCGGGCAGGCCTTCGTAGAGCGCGGCCACGGCGTCGCCGCTGGCCGGGTCGAGTTCGCCGATGACGGTCTTCGGCGGGTCGAAGAAGTCCTTGACGCTGGTGCCCTCGCGCAGGAACTCCGGGTTGACCGCGACCCCGATGTCCACGCCGGCGGTGCCGCCGACGTGCTTCTCCAGGATCGGCACCAGCAGGTTCAGGCAGGTGCCGGGGAGCATGGTGCTGCGGAACACGACGGTCTGCCGTCCGCCCCGCTCGGCGAGCGCGGCGCCGATCTCCTCGGTGACCCGCTCCAGGTAGGTGGTGCACAGGCTGCCGTTGGGCTCCGAGGGGGTGCCCACGCAGATCAGCGACACCTCGCTGTCCGCGACCGCCTCGCGGACGTCACGGGTGGCGCGCAGCGCGCCGGTGCGCACGACCTCGGCGATGAGTTCGCCGATGCGTTCCTCCACCACGGGTGCCTTGCCGTCGTTGACCAGGTCGACCTTCACCTGGTTGACGTCCACCCCGATGACCTCGTGGCCCATGCTGGCCAGGCACGCGGCCGACACACAGCCCACGTAACCGAGCCCGAAGACGCTGACTCTCATGACCGGTCTCTCCCCCCATGCAGGCCCCTTCGGCCTGCGGTCCGCGCGTCGGTCGGACGACCCCCGCGCATCAGTAGGCCCCCTGCCCGTGGAGCACGGCGCGGAGTGTCTTCCACAGGATCACCGTGTCCAGGGCGAGCGACCAGTCCTCCACGTAGCGCAGGTCGAGGCGGACCGCCTCCTCCCACGGCAGATCGCTGCGTCCGCTGATCTGCCACAGGCCGGTGAGGCCGGGCTTGACCAGCAGCCGTCTTCGGATGTCCGGGCCGTACTCGGCGGACTCCTCCGGCAGCGGGGGCCGCGGTCCGACGAGCGACATCTCTCCGGTGAGCACGTTGAAGAGCTGCGGGAGTTCGTCGATCGAGTACCGGCGCAGCACCGTGCCCACCCGGGTCACCCGCGGATCCCGGCGGAGCTTGAACAGCAGGCCCGCGCCCTCGTTGCGGTCGGCCAGTTCGGCACGCGCCTGGTGGGCGTTGGCCACCATGGTGCGGAACTTGAGCATGGTGAACTCGCGGCCGTCCTTGCCGACCCTGCGCTGCCGGTAGAAGGCCCCGCCCCGGCTGTCCATCAGCACGAGCAGTCCTACGAGGATCATCAGCGGCGCGAACAGCACCAGCAGAATCGTTGCGCCAAGCCGATCGACGACCCCCTTGATCGCCCGGCGGCCCCCGGTGAAGGTCGGCATGCTGACCCGCAGCAGCGGGATCCCGAGCACCGCGTCGACGTGCAGCCGCGGGCCGGCCACCTCCATCAGCACGGGCGCCACGATCATCTCGGCGTCGCTGCCCTCGAGGTTCCACGCCAGCCGCTGCAGCCGCTGCGGCGACCAGTGCGGATCCGGTGTGACGGCGACGACCCGGTAGCCGTCGTGGCGGACGTACTTGGCGACGTCCTCCAGCCTGCCGATGACCGGCACCCCGTCCAACTGGTCGCCGTCGAGGCCGCCTTGGTCGCCGTCGATGCCTCGGCCGTCTGTCGTGCACACCGCCTCCACCCGCCAGCCGAGGTGCGGGAACTTGCGGGTCCGGCTGATCAGATCGCGCACGGTCGCCGGGCTCCCGGCGGCGAGCACCGGTCTCAGGCATCGTCCTTCGTTGCGCTGCCGGTGCAGCCAGAGACGGAGCACGTACCGCTCGGTCATCGTGACGAGCGCGATCGCCGGGATCGCGACGAAGATCCAGAGCTTGATGTTGCGCGAGGTCAGAGCGATCCCGCCGAGCGCCAGCACGACGGTCGCCGTGAACAGCGAACGTCCCAACCGGCGGAATTCCTCCGCGCCTTGGCCGAGTACGGCCGGCGACCACGAGCGGCTCACCGCCAGCGCGCCCAGCACCAGCAGCTGGGTGCCGAAGGCGAGAATCCCCCACTTCTCATGCCAGTTGGCCGCGTCCCTCGCCCCGAAGAAGTCGCCGATCGCCGCCACCACGAAGGCGGTGGCCACCGTGTCGCTGAAGATGACGGTGCGGCGGTACCGCTGTTCCCAGTCGGTCGCCGGACTGCTGATCGCCCCGTCCGTCAGACGCCCACGCGCCGACGGAAATGGGTCGACCATTCCCCCCTGTCGCACAGAACCCCCCAAGGTCCCCAGTGGTTCGGCGTCGCCGCCTCACACTGTTTCGCCCCCTACGGAGGGTCCCCGCCCTCCGCACTGCGCCTCCCCCTCGAGAGGCCCCCTCAGCGCTGTTCCCCCTCGGAAAGCCACCGCCCCGGCGTATGGCATCCCGGCTGTCCCGGAGTTGCGTCAACGACCCCGGCGGCAGCGGACTTGCACGTCCCCCTCGAACTCCAAGAACTGATCACCCCCACGTCCGGTGCGAGAGGCGCGGCCGGCGGCCGTCCACAACGCCGGACCCATAGATCATCTTTTGTCGCCCGGTGTCACACCCTGCGAAAGCACGGTCAATCTAGACCATCTTGGGCCGCCTGAAGAGAGGTCTGTGTGGATTTTGTGCTCAAGATTTGAAAGGCGAGTCCATGGATCGATGAACTTTCGCGGGTGCTTCGGTGACGGAAAATGTCCCTTGCGCCCCGCGATGGCGGCAGTCCGCCGCACCGACGGCACCGGCGGCCCGGGGCGTCCCGGCACTGATCGACGGCACCCGGTACTGGTATTCGCCGCTCCGTTTGCGCAGGCAGACGTCGAGGACGACCTCGGCCGGACCGTCGCCGTCCGCTCCATGATCGTGCGCGCCGAACGGACCGCCTCCGATGCCCACTCGACACCTGCCCCAACCGCACCACGTGCCGAAGCGGCCGATTCCCACGCCCGTACGGCACACCTCACGAGCCGTCCGATCCGGCGAAAAAAGGTGAGGCGGACGCGCGGAGACACCACGAGAACCGCTCCGACCGCCCCACGCGAGCCACCCGCACCACACCCGCCAAGTCGCCTACGACGCCGCCGGCTTCGTTCGCAGCCGCTCACCCGGAGCGCGCGAGAGCCGACGCCGGGCCCGGCCGGGCGGCTGCGATTCCGGTGCCACCGCTCTCGACGCCTCCGCGAACCGGCCCCGCACCGGCCCGCGGCCATCACCCCGCGGACACGACGGAGGCCGCCTTCCCGTCGCCGGGAAAACGGCCTCTTGCCTGGACCTTCGAGAGCCGGGACGACAGGCGCGTCCGCACCTCCACCTCACCCTCACCCGGTCCCCCGCACGCACGCCGCCCCGGTCCCGCCCGTCAACCGCCTTCCGCCCATGGGGCGTTGAAGGCCGCGGGCAGGTCCGGGGCGGTGGACGCAGCGGCTCTACGCCACCTCGTGGGGTTCCTGGGCGGTGCTGTTGGGGACTTCCTCCGCGTCGGCCGAGGGGGCGGAACCGCCCCGCCGCCGTGCGGTCAGGAAGGTGGCCAGGGGTTCCGTGTAGCGGGCGGTGAGCGGTCCGAGGATGACCAGGATCAGCACGTACGCGGTGGCCAGCGGGCCGAGGGAGGGTTCGATGCCCGCGGTGACGGCGAGTCCGGCGATGACGATGGAGAACTCGCCGCGGGCGACCAGCGTGCCGCCCGCCCGCCAACGGCCCTTGGCGGAGATGCCCGCGCGCCGGGCCGCCCAGTAGCCGGTGGCGATCTTCGTGCCGGCGGTGACGACGGCGAGGGCGAGCGCGGGCAGCAGGACCGGCGGGATGCTGGCGGGGTCGGTGTGCAGGCCGAAGAAGACGAAGAACACGGCGGCGAACAGGTCCCGCAACGGCGAGAGCAGGTTGTGGGCGCCCTCCGCGGCCTCGCCGGACAGCGCGATTCCGACCAGGAACGCGCCGACGGCGGCGGAGACCTGGAGCTGCTGCGCGAGACCGGCCACCAGCAGGGTCAGGCCCAGCACGACCAGCAGCAGTTTCTCGGGGTCGTCGCTGGAGACGAAACGGGAGATGTGGCGGCCGTAGCGGACCGCGACGAGGAGGACGAGGGCGGCGGCGCCGAGGGCGACGACCAGGGTGATGCTGCCCGACGCGAGGCCCGTGCCGGCCAGCAGCGCGGTGATGATCGGCAGGTAGACGGCCATGGAGAGGTCTTCCAGGACCAGGACGCTCAGGATGACGGGGGTCTCGCGGTTGCCGAGGCGGCCCAGGTCTCCGAGGACCTTGGCGATGACTCCGGACGAGGAGATCCAGGTGACCCCGGCCAGCACCACAGCGGCGACCGGACCCCAGCCGAGCAGCAGGGCCATGGCGGCTCCGGGCAGGGCGTTGAGGGCAGCGTCGACGAGACCCGCGGTGTACTGGGTCTTGAGGTTGGAGACGAGATCGCTCGCCGTGTACTCCAGGCCGAGCATCAGCAGGAGCAGGATGACGCCGATCTCGGCGCCGATGGCGACGAACTCCTCACTGGTGCCCAGCGGCAGCAGCCCGCCTTCGCCGAAGGCGAGCCCGGCGAGCAGGTAGAGGGGGATGGGGGAGAACTGGAAGCGTGCGGCGAACCGGCCCAGCAGTCCCAGGGCCAGGATGATCGCGCCGAACTCGATCAGGAACCTCGCGGACGAATGCATCGGATCACTCCCGCCCGAGTATCGCGGCGGCCGCCTCGACGCCCTCGCGGGTGCCGATCACGATCAGCGTGTCGCCGCCGGCCAGCCGGAAGTCGGGGGTCGGGGACGGGATGGCCTCGGCCCGGCGCAGCACGGCCACGATCGAGACGCCGGTCTCGGTACGCATCCGGGTCTCCCCCAGCAGCCGGCCGTTCCAGTACGACAGCGCCGACAACTGCACGCGTTCGGCGACCAGTCCGAGTTCGGTCGTGGACAGCAGGTTCGGGCTGTGGTGCTCGGGCAGGAGCGCGTCGATGAGCGCCGCGCTCTCTCCCGTCGTCAACCGTACGGACAGGGCACAGGCGTCCGGATCGTCCGAACGGTACGCGTTCAGCGTCCGCTCTCCGTCCCGGTGCGCGACCACCGACAGGCGGCGCTGCTCGCGTGTCGTCAGGTCGTAGCGGACACCGATTCCCGGCAGCGGTGTACTGCTCACGCGTGGAGTACCCATGTCTGTCTCCTGCTTCCTCTCTGTCGGTTCCCGGCGCGGTCGCTCACCGCGGCACGGGGCCGCCCGGCAGCGGGCCCGGGCCCGGCGACGCCGGGTCGGTCGGGACGGTCGCGGCGGCCGGTGTTCGGCGGGGTGCCGGGTGGCGCGCGCGGGCCGACAGCGGCCGTTTCGCACGGCGGTACCGCCCGCATCCCGGGCGCTCCGCAGGCCCGTTGACCTCCGGCCGGTGATCGCCCCATCGCTGATCCGCTTCCCCGGAGCCCTTCGGAACCTTACATGTTCTTGACGCTTCTTTAACAGCTCTTGGTGATCACGGAGGGAGCGAGGGCGACCCGGGAACGACCGAGCCCCGCGCCCTGCCCGGTGGGGTCCACCGGGCAGGGCGCGGGGCTCGCGACCAGGACTTCCTGGGAACGCGACCTGAGCCGACTCCCTACGCCGACTCCCTGACAGCGTGCTGGTCCCGGTGCGTCACGTACTCGCCCCGCTCCGCCGCGGCCTTCTCGGACAGGGTGTTGACCGCGGTGTTGAAGCGCTCCATGGAGGTGGGCCGGTCCGTGCCCAGGACGTACTCCTTGAAGTCGGAGCGGTGCGGAGCCATCGGATCGTGGCGCGGCTCACGGATCGAGCGCAGGATCTCCGGCAGGCGGGTGCAGGCGCGGTCGAGGAGGTAGGCGCCGCCGGCCGTGGTGTAGGCGGCGCGGAATTCCTCGTCGGGGAGGTCGTGGGCGTTGGTCAGGGCGTAGGGCTTGAGGCTGGCGACGAAGTCGGCGACGACCGAGGAGACGTCGCTGATGAGCATGTCCGCCTGGTTGAAGCACTCGTAGAGCGTGGGCAGTTGGCCGAGGATGGCGTGGTGCCGGAGCGGCTCGTGGCTCTCCCAGAAGAGCCGGTGCCATTCGCTGTGCAGGGCGTGCCACTCGGCGGTGTCGCCGCGGTCGGGGATGCGTGCGTCGCGGGTCTGCTGGGTGTAGTCGCCGCTGCGCCGTCCGGCCAGTTCGTCGATGCGGTCCTGGATCTCCCGCAGCCGCGCTCCGACGGCGACCGTGGTCAGCGCCCGTGCGGCACCGCGCCGTTCGTTGTCGGCGGTCAGCAGTTCGCGGACGGCACGGTCCGCCGCGGCGGCTTCGGGCGAGCGGCGGCCGGTGAGCGGGTGCGGCTTGTAGATGATGCGTACGTTCTGCGCGATGAGCCGCTCGATCAGGGGCACGCCCATCGGGATGAGGGAGGTGTGGCAGTCGTCGTCGCTCCATCCTTCCCAGGTGGGGGCGTACAGCACGACCGGCACCGGGCCCGGTACGTGGTCGGCGTGCAGCCGGATCGACGACAGCTGCGGGCGGCCCACCTCGACGATCGCGCCGTCGCTGATCGCGTGCCGCACCCGCTGGTAGCGGTCGCGCCCGGCCCGTCCGGCCACCCAGATCTCGTCGTACACCTTGCTGACCCGGTTGCTGCTGGCGAGCTTGTCGCTGTCGCCGTGGCCGATGAAGACGTGCTTGGCCTCGGCGACCCGCAGCATGTGCACGTTCTTGCCCGCGTTCCCCGGGTACAGGACGACCCGGACGTCCGGCAGTTCCAGCTCGGCCAGGTCGTCGGCCTTGGGTACGCACAGGACCGGGATCCAGGTACGGCTCAGGTACCGGAACGAGGCCTGCTCACGCAGGATGATCACGGGGCGCCGGTCGAGCTTCTCCAGCGTCTCGATCCACATGTTGACCTGGTACATGAAGTCCCGGGAGACCGCGGCGAAGCTGAAGTAGAGGGCCACTTCCGGCCGGTAGCCGGCGAGTTGCCGGTTGACCTCGGCGATCATCCGGTCCTTCGCCGGCATCCGGCGGGCCCGGCGGAACTCCATCAGCAGAACCGCCACGGCGGCCACCGCCGCCACGGCCGTCAGCGCGTAGCCGATCACGGCCGGATACCAGGCCCCGGCCCCGAGGGCCACCAGCAGCCCCGCGTGGGCGGGCAGGTCCAGGTGCAGCAGCTTGCGCAGGAACCGCCGGTAGAGGAACGCCGGCGGGGTCTTCTGGATGCCGGCCCCGCTCATGTCGAGGTTGCGCACGGCCACCGGCAGCACGCGCCGGCGGCTGATCGCGTGATGCACCGCCGAATACAGCATCACGAGCGTGAAGTGGGCGCCGAAGACGGCGAGTCCGGCGACCAGGATCCGGTCCGGGGCCTCCATCCGGTCGGCGAGGGCGAGCAGCATCAGCGTCCGGAAGGCGAACCGCAGGGTGCGGTCGAGCTGCAGGGCCGCGAGCCTGCGCACGAACTGCGGCGCCCGGACGTGCAGGGCCTCGTCCACGAGGTAGCTCACGGCGGACGCGGCGGCGAAGCCCCACAGGGACGGCAGCAGTGCGAAGACGGGCAGCGCGGCGAAGCCGGCGGCGAACAGCAACACGAGCAGAAGGTCGGCTCTCCCGCGAACACGCAGGGCGGCACACAACCAACGGACGATCATGGACAAGGGATCCCCCCACAGGACTTCCCGCGACGGCGGCGCGCCGTTGCACGCCAGTTCGACGCGAGGACGGGGCGAAGGGTTGTACGCCTGGAGGCAATCAATAATTCACCTCTGGTTAACCGCTTCACGCCAGGTGGGCGGCGGCACACGGAAGGCCCTGTTCATCGCCCGCCGGACTGCCGGATCCGCTCCGGCCGGAGGGGCTTCCGGTCCCCCACAACGACCGAGGGCCGCTTTCGGATGCCTCCGAAAGCGGCCCTGATCGACGACTGTCTCCAGTCGGGACGACAGGATTTGAACCTGCGACCCCTTGACCCCCAGTCAAGTGCGCTACCAAGCTGCGCCACGTCCCGATGCCCGTCTGACCTGGGGTTTCCCCTGGCTGAACGCGCAGGGAAACAATACCGCACTCCCGTCGGTGATCGCGCACGCCTTTCTTCGGGACGGGACCGGCTTCCGGCCGACTCGACGCGACATCCTTCTCGCCGCTTGACCTGAAGTTTGGTTGAGGTTGCACGATCGTCCGCATGACGACCACGACGGAACACAGCCGCACGTACACACACGGCGACCTGCCCCGCCTCATGGGGCTGATGACCGGCGACGAGAAGCACGGCCCGGCGGCGACCTCGACACTCGACGTGCTGTGGGTGCTCTACGACCGGGTCCTGCGGGTCACCCCGGAACGGATGGACGACCCCGAGCGGGACCGGTTCCTGCTCTCCAAGGGACACGGGCCGATGGCGTACTACGCCGTGCTGACCGCCAAGGGATTCGTCCCGGCCGAGTGGCTCCCGGACTTCGGCGCCTACGACTCGCCGCTCGGCCACCACCCCGACCGGGTCCTGGTGCCCGGCGCCGAGATCGGCAGCGGCTCGCTGGGGCACGGGCTGCCGATCGCCGTCGGGACGGCGCTGGGGCTGCGCGCCCAGGGGCGCACCGCACCGCGGGTCTGGGTGCTGGTCGGGGACGCGGAGCTGGACGAGGGCAGCAACCACGAGGCCATCGCCTTCGCCGGACCCGCCGGACTGGACCGGCTGCACACCGTCGTCGTCGACAACTCCTCCGCCAGCCACGCCCGCCCCGGCGGCATCGCCGCCCGCTTCGAGGCCGCGGGCTGGTCCGCGGTGACGGTCGACGGCCGTGACCACGAAGCGCTGTACGCCGCCTTCACGGCACCGCACCCCGGCCGGCCGCATGTGGTCGTGGCCCGGGTCGAGCCGAAGTCCGCCTGACCTCCCTCCCCCTCACCGGCACATCGAGAAAGGCTCTCCATGGACACCATGCGTGACCGGTTCGCCCCCGTCGTCTCCCGGCTGCTCGACGAGGATCCGCGGGTCGCGGTCGTCCTCGCCGAGATCGGCAGGGACGGCTTCGCGGACGCCCAGCTCCGGCATCCGGAGCGGGTGATCAACGTCGGCATCCGCGAGCAGCTGCTCGTCGGGGCGGGAGCGGGCCTCGCCCTGACCGGCATGCGCCCGATCGTGCACACCTTCGCCAGCTTCCTCGTCGAGCGGCCCTTCGAGCAGGTCAAGCTGGACCTCGGACACCAGGGCGTCGGCGCGGTCCTGGTGAGCGCGGCGGCCTCCTTCGACTGGCCCGCCGGCGGGGTCACGCACATGGCGCCGGGCGATGTGGCCCTCCTCGACACCCTGGACGGCTGGACCGTGCACGTCCCGGGCCACCCCGACGAGGCCGAGACCCTGCTCCGGCACGCGGTCGCGGCAGGCGACGACAAGGTCTACGTACGACTCTCCGTCCAGTCGAACGCCGAGGCCCGCCCGGTCGACGGCGCCCGCTTCCACACCGTCCGCGAGGGCCGCTCCGGTGTGGTCGTCGCCGTGGGGCCGATGCTCGACGACGTCCTCGCCGCGACGGAGGGCCTCGACGTCACCGTCCTGTACGCCACGACCGTACGGCCCTTCGACGCGGACGCGGTGCGCACCGCCACCCGGGCCGCCGGCACGGACGTCGTCCTCGTCGAGCCGTACCTCGCGGGCACCTCGACGACGGCGGCCAACGACGCGCTCGCCGACGTACCCCACCGCGTCCTCGGCCTCGGGGTGGGACGCGCCGAACTCCGCCGCTACGGCACGATCACCGAGCACCTGACCGCCCACGGCCTCGACCCGCGGACCCTGCGCGAACGGATCGGCGGCTTTCTGGGCGGATGACGGGGACGCGGCGGCCGCTGGCCGGCAGGACCGGCGCCCGGCGTACGGCCACGCCCGCACCTGCACCCGGACCCCGTTGGTGCCGTCAACTCTCCTGCGGGCACGCCCGTTCACGTGGCGCCGCGGTGCCGGAGGCGCTCGCGCCGGTCGTGATCGCGTCGGCGCGTATCAGTCCGCGGACGGCAGGTATCAGAAGCAGGGTGGTCGGCACCACGAAGCTCATCGCGCCCGCGGCGAGCAGGACGTGGTCGGTGCCGAGGGCCGAGGCGGCGGGGCCCGCCAACGCCTGGCCGACCGGCATCATCGCGAGGGAGCCCGCCACGTCGTACGCGTGGATGCGGTTGAGGACGTCCGGTGGGACCTGGGTCTGGACGCTCGTCGCCCACATCACTCCCCAGAAGGACATGCCCACCCCGGCGACCGCCGCTCCGGCCGCCATCGCCGGGACGCCGAGCCCCGCCCCGACCGTCGCCGGGAAACCCGCGAAGGCGAACAGGGCCACCGCCCCGGCGCGCAGCATCCGGCGCGGACGCAGTCGCAGGGCGAGGAGACCGCCCACGACGGTGCCCGCGCCGAGGGCGGAGTTGACCAGGCCGTAGGCGCGTGGGCCGTGCTGTTGTACGACCTGGGTCGCCACGAGCGGGACGGTCGGGCCCCAGACGGCGATCATGTAGAGGCACCAGACGGCGATGACTCCCCAGAGCCAGCTGCGCGCCCTGAACTCCCGCCAGCCCTCGGCCAGATCGGCCTTGAAGGCGCCCGAGCCGTGGCCGGGTTCGCGGCTGCCCGGTGCGAGCGGGGGCAGCCGGAGCAGTAGGAGGCACAGGGCGCTGACCGCGTAGGTGGCCGCGTGGGCCGCGAACACGCCGCCGGGCGAGGTGAGTCCGACGAGTACGCCCGCCACGGCGGGACCCGCGAGCTGGGCGGAGGACTCGGCGATGCGTATCGCGCCGTTCGCGCCCTGGATGTCGGAGGCGAGTCTCGGCACGGTGCTCGCCACGCCGGGCTGGAAGACCGCGCCCGCCACGCCGTTGACGAAGCCGATCGCGCAGATCTCCCAGAGCACGACGTGGCCGGTGAAGAAGAGCGCGGCGGCGAGGGACTGGGTGCCGAGGCGCACCAGGTCGGCGCCGATCATCAGCCTGCGGGTGCTGAAGCGGTCCGCGATCACACCGCCGAAGACGACGAGTCCCGCGAAGGCGGCGGCCGTCGAGGCCATGGCGAGGCCGACCGCGCCCGCGCCGTACCCGTGTTCCAGCAGGCCGGCGGCGAGGGCCACGGGCAGCATGGTGTCGCCGAGCCGGGCGACGGCGCGGGCCACGAAGAACAGGGCGAAGTCCCTTGACCAGACGGGCCGTTCGCGAACTCCGTCGCTCTTCTGCACCAGCCGGGGCAGCGCGTCGGCAACGATGTCACCGCCTCCGCCGACCACCCCGCCCGGCACCTCGTCTGCCGGATTCGACGACGTCCCCGTCATCCCGCACCGCCCCCTCCCCCGACCGCCGCCCCCGCGGCGCCCCGCCGGTGTTCATGAACTCCGTACGGGTGGGAGCCGGATCCCCCTCCGTCCCGGCTCCCACTCCCGCTTCCGGATGATGCCATGCGCCACTGACAACGCCCGAGAGAAGGTCACTCGCCGGACGGCAGACCCAACTCGGGGTAGGCCTCCAGGAGTCGGGGCGGGGCCGCCTGGCGCCAGGAGTCGGCGAGGATGTCACGGAGTTCCTCCTCGCCGTCCAGCCCGGCGAGGTAGGCCCGCACCCAGGCGAAGGCCGCCTCGTGATCGGCGACCCAGAACTTCTTCGGCTCCGCCAGGACCAGTTCGTCGCGCTCCTCCTTGGGGCAGCGCACCGCGATGGAGGTCTCCTCCTCGGGCAGCGTGACGAACATCTTCCCGGCGACCCGGAACGTGGGCATGCTCCAGGCGATCTTCTCCGTCGTGTCCGGGAGGGAGAGGGCGATACGGCGTACGTCTTCGGCATCCGGCATGCGTCGCAAGATAGCGGCTGCCACTGACAATCACCTGGTGAGCGTGGCCGCCCTCACGCGGAGGGGCCGTCCATCGGCGCCGGCCGACCGTCCGCCCCCGCGCCCGTCCCCACCCGCTTGTAGTAGAGCGTCGTCGGCCGCAGCACCCCGGCCGGGCTCGCCGCGTAGTCCGGGATCACGCCGGCCCGGGTCCAGCCCGCGGAGCGGTAGAGGTGTTCGGCGGGGCTGTCGGTCTCGGTGTCGAGGTGGAGCAGGGTGATGCCGGCGGCGACGGCCGCGTCCTCCGCGACGGTCAGGAGACGGCGGCCGAGGCCGGCGCCCCTGGCGTCCCGGTGCACCATCAGCTTGACCAGTTCGGCGCGGTGGCGGCTGTTGGGCCGGCCGGGGAAGGCCAGGCTCACCGTGCCGACGATCCGGTCCCCGCCCAGCGCCGCCCAGACGGCGAGGTGACCGACGGCCAGGGCGTCGGCGCGCTCCCGCCACCAGTCGACGGCAGCCGTGCGCGCGAGGGGCGCGAGGAACCCGATCGAGGCGCCGTCGGCCACGGTGTCGGTCAGTAGATCGGCCAACTCATCGGCGGCAGCGAGGACTTGGGGCGCGTCGAGGCGCCGTACGGTCGTCTTCACGGCAGCACCACCGCCAGGACGTAGCGCACGTCGTCGGGTCCCGGGCACCGGAACCGCGTCGGCCCCCACACCCGCAGCCGCAGGCAGTCACCGGTGTCCAGCGCGTGCTCGGCGTCCGCCGCCGTCACCTGGAGGGCGCCCTCCAGGACCCAGATGTGCTGTTCCAGGCCGGGCACGGGCGGCCGGTCGTAGGCGATGTCGGCGCCCGCGCGAAGCCGTCCCTCGACGAGTTCGCCACGCAGCCCGGCGTGCGGGGGCGACACGGTCCGTCGTACGAAACCGGCGGTGCGGTCCTCCCACACCGGTTGACCGGCGGCCCGGACCAGCAGGGCGGGTTCGGCCTCCACCTCGCTGAGGAGGTGGGACATGGTGCGGCCGTAGACGCCGCAGAGGCGGTTGAGGAGGGAGGCGGTGGGGCTGATCTCGGCGCGTTCGGCACGCGAGAGCGTCGACCGGCTCACCCCGCTGCGCTCCGCCAACTCACCCAGGGACCAGCCGCGTTCGGCCCGCAGGGCAGCCAGCCGGGCGCCGAGCCGGGCATCCATGGGGTCTACGGCGGTCTCCGCCTCGTGCTGTTTCATATCCGGGACGGTATCCCAGATATGAAACATCCAGGTTACGTCCGGGCCACTTCCTCCAGTGCGTCCAGTACCGGGCGGATCAGCGGGTGCTCCTCCGCGCCGCGGCGTACGGCGGCGAAGACGCGGCGGGTCGGGGCGACCCCGTCGACAGGGCGGACGACGACTCCCGTCAGGTCCGTGCCGCGCAGGGCCGAGCGGGGGACGAGGGCCACGCCCGCGTCGGCCGCGGCGAGGGCGACCACCGCGCGGAAGTCGTCCGAGGAGTGTTCGAGGCGGGGCTGGAACCCGGCGTTCTCGCAGGCCAGGACGACGACCTCGTGGCAGGGGTTGCCGGGGTAGGGGCCGATCCAGGGGTCCTTGGCCAGTTCGGCGAGGGGGACCTCGTCGGCGTCGGCGAGGCGGTGGGTGACCGGGACGACCGCGTCGAACGGCTCGGCGTAGAGCGGGAGGTGCGTCAGGCGCGGGTCGTCGGCGGGCGGGGCGCCGCGGTACTCGACGGCGACGGCGACGTCCACCTGGCGGTCCAGCACCATCGGCAGGCTGGCGTCCCCCTCGGCGTCCTGGACGCGGAGGCGGATTCCGGGGGCCAGCCGGGAGAGGTGGGTCACCGCGGGCGCCACGACCTCCGCGATACCGGTCGCGAACGCGGCGACGGTCACCGTGCCGGCCGCGCCCGAGCCGTACGCGGCGAGCTCCGCCTCGGCCCGCTCCAGCTGGGCCAGGACCACGTTGGTGTGACTGAGCAGGATCTCGCCGGCCGGGGTCAGCCGTACGCCCTTGGCGCCGCGCTCGACCAGCCGGTGTCCGGTCTCCTGCTCCAGCGCGGCGAGCTGCTGCGAGACCGCCGAGGGGGTGAGGTACAACGCGGCGGCCGCCGCCGTCACGGTGCGGTGGTCGGCCACCGCACGGAGGATGTGGAGCCGCCGCGCTTCGATCATGGGACCGATTATCGCAATATGTCCGAGGGTGTGGGCGCGGCCGGGGTGGAGGGGCCGGAGGCCCGACCTCACCCCGCCAGTTCGGCCCGCGCGGAGACGAACGCGTCCACCGCCCGGTTCACGTCCTCCGTGGAGTGCGCCGCCGAGAGCTGGACCCGGATGCGGGCCGCCCCCTGCGGCACCACCGGGTACGAGAACCCGATCACGTACACGCCCCGCTCCAGCAGCAGCTCCGCCATCCGTCCGGCCACCGCCGCGTCGCCGATCATCACGGGGGCGATGGCGTGGTCCCCGGGGAGGATGTCGAACCCTTCCTCCGTCATCCTCCGGCGGAACAGCGCGGTGTTCTCGGCGAGTTGGACGCGCAGGTCGTCCGCGGACTCCAGCAGGTCGAGCACCTTGAGGGAGGCCGCGGCGATCACCGGGGCGAGGGTGTTCGAGAAGAGGTACGGCCGGGAGCGCTGGCGCAGCAGCGCGACGATCTCCGCGCGGGCGGCGACGTAGCCGCCGGAGGCGCCGCCGAGGGCCTTGCCGAGCGTGCCGGTGATGATGTCGACGCGGTCCATGACGCCGTGCAGTTCCGGGGTGCCCCGGCCGCCGGGGCCGACGAAGCCGACGGCGTGGGAGTCGTCGACCATGACCATCGCGCCGTAGCGGTCGGCGAGGTCGCAGATGTCGCGGAGCGGGGCGACGTAGCCGTCCATGGAGAAGACGCCGTCGGTGACGATCAGCTTGCGGCGGGCGCCGGACGCCTCCTTCAGCTGCTGTTCCAGATCGGCCATGTCGCGGTTGGCGTAGCGCAGCCGGCGGGCCTTGGAGAGGCGGATGCCGTCGATGATCGAGGCGTGGTTGAGGGCGTCGGAGATGACCGCGTCCTCCGGGCCCAGCAGGGTTTCGAAGACACCGCCGTTGGCGTCGAAGCAGGAGGAGTAGAGGATCGTGTCCTCCTGGCCGAGGAACGCGGACAGCCGGGCTTCCAGTTCCTTGTGCACCTCCTGGGTCCCGCAGATGAACCGCACGGACGCCATGCCGTAGCCCCAGCGGTCGAGGGCCGCGTGTGCGGCGGCGACGACGTCGGGGTGGTCGGCGAGTCCGAGGTAGTTGTTGGCGCAGAAGTTGAGGACCTCGCCGGGACGGCCGCCCGCGGTGACGTTCACGGTCGCGGACTGCGGTGAGCCGATCACGCGCTCGGGCTTGTGGAGCCCGGCGGCGCGGATCTCGTCGAGGGTGGTGCGGAGGTCGTCGCGCACGGAGTCGAACATGGGGGAAGCTCCTAAAGTTCCTTCGCCGAAAGGGAGTTGCGCGGCCCGGAGGGGATCTGCGCGTCCGGAGGGATCTACGCGGTCCAGTCCAGGATGACCTTGCCGCCCCTGCCGCTCGCGGCGTCCGCGAACGCCGCCTCGAAGTCGCGGTGCCCGTAGCGGCCGGTGATCACGGGCGCGAGGTCGAGGCCGCCCTCCAGCAGGACCGACATGGCGTACCACGTCTCGAACATCTCACGGCCGTAGATGCCCTTGATGGTGAGCATCGAGGTGACGATGCGGGACCAGTCGACCGGGAACTCCTCGGCTGGGAGGCCGAGCATGGCGATCCGGCCGCCGTGCGTCATGTTGGCGATCATGTCGCGCATCGCCTCGGGGCGACCGGACATCTCCAGGCCGATGTCGAAGCCCTCACGGAGCCCCAACTCGCTCTGTCCGTCGGCGATCTGAGCGTCCGTCACGTTCAGCGCGAGGCTCACGCCTATCTTGCGGGCGAGGGCGAGGCGTTCCTCGCTCACATCGGTCACGACGACGTTCCGGGCACCGGCGTGCCGGGCGACGGCCGCCGCCATCAGGCCGATCGGGCCCGCGCCGGTGATCAGGACGTCCTCGCCGACGAGCGGGAAGGACAGCGCGGTGTGCACGGCGTTGCCGAACGGGTCGAAGATCGCGGCGACATCGAGGTCGACGGGGACGCGGTGCACCCACACGTTGGCGGCGGGCAGCGCGACGTACTCCGCGAAGGCCCCGTCCCGTCCGACGCCGAGCCCGACCGTGGCGCGGCACAGATGGCGGCGCCCGGCGAGGCAGTTGCGGCACTTGCCGCACACCAAGTGGCCCTCGCCGCTGACCAGTTCACCGACGGCGATGTCGGCGACGTCCCGGCCCGTCGCCACGACCTCGCCCACGAACTCGTGGCCGAGCACCAGCGGCGTGCGGATCGTCTGCTGCGCCCAGCCGTCCCAGTTCCGGATGTGCAGGTCGGTGCCGCAGATACCGGTCCGCAGGACCTTGATCAGTACGTCGCCGGTTCCGACGGCGGGCTCCGGGACGTCCGCGAGCCACAGCCCGGGCTCCGCCTTCTCCTTGACCAGCGCCTTCAACGCAACGGCTCCTGAGGGTGAGTCCCGGGCGCGGGCACGCCGAACGGGCCCGTTCCGGGGGTGGGGTGGATTCTGTGAGCAATCTGCCCCACCCGAGCGCCCGGGTCCATCGAGGATTTCTTAAGCCGTGCCGCAGCTTTCCTTCACAGCCTTCGGAGGCGTGACGCCTGGCGGTGGAGGATGTGCTCCCGGTCGATCCCGCCCGCCGGCCGGCCCCACGTCAGCGGTGCGGGTCGCCCTCGGGCAGCCAGGCGTCGGGGGCGCGCAGCCCGAGGTCGCCGACGCCGTCGCAGAGCGCGTCCACGGCAGCAAGCACGGCGGCACGGGTCTCGCTCCCGCGCCGCACCAGCGACCAGGTCCAGTGCACGGACGGCTCCGTGATCTCGCGGCGCACCAGGTCGGACGGGAGCGAAGCGGTCTGCCCCTTGGGCGAGTTGACGATCGGGCGGCGGCTGCGGCGGACGTGGTCGAAGAACGCGGGGCCGGTGATCCCGCCGTCGGAGATGGGCACGGCGTGCGCCCCGGTGTCGTGGGCGAGCCGCTCGGCGTAGTCGTTCCAGGACGACCAGGAATGGGTGTCGTCGTCGAGGAGGACGGTGGTGTCGCGGGCCCGCACGTCACCGGTGCCGGTGCCGGTGGCCGTGGACACCGCGTACAGCCGGTCGGCGCCGAGCAGCCGGGCGCTCAGTCCGTGCCGTTCCAGGTCCGCGTCCCGCACCCAGCACACGGCGAGGTCGAGGCTGCCGTCCGCGACCCGGGCGGCCTGTGTGTGCGAGGGCGCGACCCACGCGTCGACATGCACCTGCGCCACCCCGGCGGTACGCGTCGCCAGGTCCGCGGGAAGCCAGTTGACGTAGCCGAGCCGGACCGCCTCGGAGCCCGCGAGCCGTCCGGCGCGGCGCCTGAGGTCGTCGGCCCGCTCCAGCAGGGCGCGGGTGTGCGGGAGCAGGTCGGCGCCGGCCGGGGTGAGGGCGACCGAGCGGCGGTCGCGGTCGAAGAGCCGTACGCCCAGGTCGCGTTCGAGGGCCTTGATCTGCTGGGAGAGGGAGGGCCCGGCGATCAGGAGGCGGTCGGCGGCCCGGCCGAAGTTCAGCTCCTCGGCGACGGCGACGAAGTACCTCAGCTGGCGCAGCTCCACGTCCGTCATGCTACGCGGGCTGGGAGGCCGGGCCTCTCAGCAGGGAGCGAGCCCGTCGTGGCGGCCGGGCCGGTCCCGGGCCACGATGAGGGCACGGACATCCGGCGCCCCGCCGTGGAGCCCCGAACGGAGCGAGATCATGCTGCGAGAGTTCCTGGTCGAGATCACCACCACGGTCCCCGAGGGCACCCCTGAGGAGGAGGTCGGCCGCCGCCGCGCCGCCGAGGCCGAGCGCGCCCGCGAGCTGGCCGCGACCGGCCGTCTCGTCCGGCTGTGGCGCCCGGTCGGTGAACGGCGCAGCATCGGCGTGTGGCGCGCCGCCGACGAGGAGGAACTCCACGAGAAGGTGCTCGGCACCCTGCCCCTCCACGCGTGGATGACCTTCGCCGTCACCCCTCTGGAACCGCACCCGAACGACCCGGGCCACACGGAGTAAATCCCCCTACCCATAAGGGACTTCATCACGATGAGCCATGACGCCCCGGTTCCCGCGCCCCGGGCGGGAGGCGGCCCCCTCCTGTCTCCCTGGACCCACGTCACGCGGGTCGCCGCTGCCCTCGCGGCGGGCATGGGTGTCGGCCGCTTCGTCTACACCCCGATCCTCCCGCTGATGCACACACAGGCCGGGCTCTCCACCGGCGCCGGTGCCCACCTGGCCACCGCCAACTACGCCGGCTACCTCGTCGGCGCCCTCGCGGGCACCCTCCTGCCCGCCCTGGTCCGCTCCCGCGCGGTCCTGCGCGGCTCGTTCGTCCTGCTGGTCGGCACGCTGGCCGCGATGCCCGCCACCCACAGCACCGCGGTGTGGATCGCCCTCCGTCTGCTGGCGGGGGTGGCGAGCGCGCTGATCTTCGTGGTCGCGGTCAGCTCGCTCCTCGGCCGGCTGCGCGACCACCCCGCCCACATGCCCGGCTGGGGTTTCGGAGGCGTGGGCGCCGGTATCGCGCTGTCCGGACTGCTGGTCCTCGCCGTGCGCTCCGCGGCGGACTGGCAGGTCGCGTGGTGGTCCTCGGCGGCCCTCGCCGCAGTGCTCGCGACCGCCGCGTGGAAGCTGTCGCCCGAGGCCGTGCCCGCACCCTCGGCCGGCGCCCCCGACGCGGTGGTCGACCCGTGGTTCGGCGCGCTGTTCGCGAGCTACACGCTGGAGGGCGTCGGCTACATCGTCGCCGGCACCTTCCTCGTCGCCGCGATCGGGCAGAGCGCCCCGGGCTGGATCGGCGGCGGCGCGTGGGTGCTCGTGGGGCTGGCCGCCGTACCGTCGTCCGCGGTGTGGGCGCGGCTCGGGCGCCGTCGGTCGCGGCCCGGTCTGCTGTGCGCGGCGCTGGTGATCCAGGCGGTCGGGATCGCGCTGCCCGCGCTGGTCGGCGGAGTGGCGGCGGCCCTGGTCTCGGCGGTGCTGTTCGGGGCGACCTTCATCGGGGTGAGCACGCTCGCCCTGGCCGCCGGGGCGGAGCTGCGGTTCCCGCGCTCCGTGGCCCTGTTGACGGCCGGCTACTCCGTCGGCCAGATCCTCGGCCCGCTCGCCGTGGCCCCGCTCCTGCACGACGGCTACCGCCCGGCCCTGCTCCTGGCCGCCGCCGTGGTCCTCGCCGCGGCCGTCGCCGCCGCCGTCCTGCGGCTCGGCTTCCCCCGCCGTCGACCGATGGCGGTACGACAGTCCGCGCCCGCCCGGGAAGTACGGTCCACCGGTCGCTGAACTCGCGGACTATCCCCCGCCGAGCAGTTCGAGCCGGGCCACCAGCTCCGCCGCCGTCGACTTGATCGTCTCCAGACCCGGCTTCCCCCACGGCCGCGGCTCCGTGTCGACGACACACACGGTGCCCAGCACCATCCCCGTGGAGTCGAGCAGGGGCGCCCCCAGATAGGAGCGGATGCCGAACTCGTCGACGACCGGATTGCCCGCGAACCGCGGATAGTCGCAGACGTCCTCCAGCACCAATGCCTTGCGTCGGACCACCACATGGGGGCAGAACCCATAGTCACGCGCCAGCTGCCGCCCCACCTCCGGCTTGGCGTGCTCCCCTCCCGACCCGGGCCGGGGCAGTCCGGCGCCGCCTGGAGTGTGCAGACCGGCGAAGAACTGCCGGTTCTCGTCGATGAAGTTGACCATCGCGTACGGCGCACCGGTCAGGTCGGCGAGGTGGTCCGCGAAGGCGTCGAGCGCCGGGTCCGGACGCGCCCCGAGGCCCAACCCGCGCAGCCTGCGCCGCCGTTGAGGAGCCTCCTTGTCCTCCGGCGTGAGCAGCAGTCGACCGGCCGGACGCGGCGGGTCGTAGCTCATGGGCGAACTCCGTCCATGGGGACGTATGTCATAGAGGACCTCCGTGGCGGTGTGCGGGGATCACATATGGGCACCATGGCTGGGCGCATGGGCCGGGGCGTGGGCGATGAGATGGCGTACGAGGGTCAGCAGGGTCTGGACGCCCGAACTGGAGATCCGCGCGTCGCAGCGCACGACGGGGATGCCGGGGTCGAGATCGATGGCGGCGCGCACCTCCTCGGGGTCGTAGCGGTAGGAGCCGTCGAACTCGTTGATCGCGACGATGAAGCCGAGGCCGCGCTGCTCGAAGAAGTCGACGGCCGCGAAGCACTCCTCCAGGCGGCGGGTGTCGGCGAGGATGACCGCGCCGAGGGCGCCCTCGGACAGCTCGTCCCACATGAACCAGAACCGCTCCTGTCCCGGCGTACCGAACAGGTAGAGCACGTGTTCCGGGTCGAGGGTGATCCGGCCGAAGTCCATCGCCACGGTCGTCTCGACCTTGTTCTCGATCCCTTCCAGATCGTCGGTCGCGGCACTGACCGTGGTGAGCAGCTCCTCCGTGCTGAGCGGCGCGATCTCGCTCACCGCGCCGACGAAGGTCGTCTTGCCGACGCCGAAGCCGCCCGCCACCAGGATCTTCAGCGCGGTGGGGAAGGGATCGTGGCCGCTCTCGTAGTCAGAGCTGTCGTCGTAGTCCATCGAGCACTGCCTCCAGAAGAGACCGGTCAGTGGGGTTGTGGTGGAACTCGGGTGGCTTGGTGGTCAGCGCCCCGCAGTCGACGAGGTCCGACAGCAGCACCTTGGTGACCGCGGCCGGAAGCTTCAGATGGGCGGCGACCTCGGCCACCGAGACGGGCGCGCGGCACAGGTCGAGGGCCTGTGCGTGCTCGGGTCCGAGATAGCCGAGGGGGGTGGCTCCGGTGGCCATCACCTGCGACAGGAGGTCGAGCGCGACGGAGGGCCGGGTACGGCCGTTGCTGACCGTGAAGGGGCGCACAAGACGTCCGGCCGCGTCGTCCAACCAAGGCCCGTCGCCGGCCGTCGCCACGCTCAAGGCCTCATCGCAGGGGAATCGACGGCGTGCTGCCGGGGCGCGGTCACGAGGTAGGGGCGGACGCTCTTGACCAGCATCGCCATCTCGTAGCCGAGGACGGCCGCGTCGGCCTCGCGGCCGGCCAGCACGGCGAGACAGGTGCCCGATCCCGCGGTGGTGACGAAGAGGAGCGTCGAGTCGAGTTCGACGACGACCTGCCGGACGTCTCCGCCGTCACCGAAGCGGACGCCCGCGCTCCGGCCGAGGGAGTACAGCCCGGAGGCCAGGGCCGCCATGTGGTCGGCGCTGTCGGGGTCGAGCCCGTGAACCGACTTCACGAGCCCGTCGCAGGAGAGCAGGACCGCGCTGGTGGTGTGCGGCACGCGCTGCACGAGGCCGCTCATCAGCCAGTCGAGATCGGATACATGGCCGGTCGGCTGGCCGGTCGGCGCATCGCTCGCCATGGTGGATCGACTCCTTGGGGTCCGAAGGTCCGCGGGAGCGCGGGTGGGGGTGTGGGTGGGCGTGGGGGTGTGGGTAGGAGGGGGCGTGGGGGTACGCGCCTGCGGGGTCATCCGGCTGATGCGCTCCCGTCGTGCCGGACGGTGAGGTCGTGGTCGTGCCCGGACACATGGCTGTGCGCTTCGGGCGTGGGGGCCGCGTCCCTGTGGGGGGCGAGGGTGAACCGGTCCGTCTCGGTGTGCGCTGTCGCCGCGTGGGACGTGTAGCGGTGGAGCGCGGTGTCCATATAGCCGGAACCCATGTGGGTGGCCGACATGTGCGACGGGTCCATGGGGGTGTGCGCGTCCAGGGCGGAGGATTCCGCGTGGAGCGCGTTCATGTAGACACCGCCGGTGTGGACGCCGCCGGTCGTGTCGGCCCCGTTGATGTGCCCGCTCTCCATGGGGGCCGCCGCCGTATGGTCGACCGCCATGGGGTTCGCGGCCATGTGGTTCGCGGCCATGTGGTCCGACGGCATGTGGTCCGCCGCCAGGTGCGATGCGGCCACCTCGACGCCGTCCAGGCGGTCCAGCGGCACGGCCCCGCCCGCGGCCTCCGCGGCTTCCGCCGCCTCCATGTGCTGCTGCGCCTCCGCGAGGCCGATCCCGCGCTGGAACGCGGCCATCAGACCCGGGTCGTGGCCGGCCGGGTTCTCGGTGTCCTGACGGGGGGCCGGGCCGTCGCGGAGTTGGGGCACGATGTGCTCCTGGGCACGGCGGCGCGGCAGTTGGGGCGGCTTGCCCATCGTGCCGCGAACGGCTCCGCCGCGCGGCACGGGCGCCGCGGTCACGTTCTCCGCCACGGTCCGCCGGTCGTCGGCGCGGATCCCGGGCACGGCCTCCAAGGGGTTCGGGCGCTCCGCGTGGGCACCGCGCACGGGCAGCGGCACCGGTCCGCCACCGTTCGGCGCGGGTGCGGGTGCAGGTGCGGATGCGGGTGCGGCGGACGGTGCGGAGTCCCGCCGCTGGTGCCGTCCCGGTGACCCGGCCTCACGCTGATGCCGCCCCCGGGCGCCCTGAGAGACGGCCTGTCGAGCACCGCCCTCGGTCCCACCCCGCGCTTCGCCCTGCGCAGCGCCACGCGGAATCTGCGGAACCTGCTGCGGCGGCACGAGCTGCTGCCCTCCGCCCAGGGTGTCCTGCGGCTGCCCCACGGCTCCGGGGGCGCCCGCCGCCGTACCCAGCAGGGCCTGCGGGACGACGAGGACGGCCTGCGTCCCGCCGTAGATGTTGGTCTGCAGGCGGACGTGGATGCCGTGGCGGCGGGCGAGCTGGGAGACCACGAACAGACCGATGCGGCCGTCGGCCAACAGGCTGGCGACGTTGACCTGGTCGGGGTCGGTCAACAGGGCGTTCATACGGCTCTGTTCACCGGCGGGCATGCCGAGGCCCCGGTCCTCCACCTCGACGGCGAGGCCCGAGGTGACGAGGTTGACGCGGAGCAGCACCTGGGTGTGCGGGGCGGAGAACACCGTGGCGTTCTCGACGAGTTCGGCCAGCAGGTGGATCACGTCGGCCACGGCGTGGCCGCGCAGGGTGCCGTCGATCGGCGGCACGAGTTTCACCCGGGAGTACTGCTCGACCTCGGCGATGGCGGAGCGCAGCACCTCGGTCATGGAGACCGGGTTGCTCCACTGCCTGCGGGAGACGGCGCCGCCGAGGACGGCGAGGTTCTCCGCGTGGCGGCGGATGCGGGTGGCGAGGTGGTCGACGTGGAAGAGGCCCTTGAGCAGGTCGGGGTCCTCGATCTCGTTCTCCAGCTCGTCGAGGAGGGAGATCTCCCGGTGCACCAGGGACTGCAGGCGCCGGGCGAGGTTGACGAAGACCTCGACCTTCTGTTCGCTGCCCGCCTGACTGGAGAGCTGGGCGGCCGCGACGACGGCGGTGACGGCGCCGTCGTGCGCGTGTGCCAGGTCGGCGGCGAGGAGGTCGAAGTCGTCCGCGTCCCCGGGGGGCCTGCCGCGCGGCGTGCGCTCCGGCGGGCCCTCGCCTCGGCGGAGTGCCTCGACGAGGTCGCGCAGGTCGGCCTCGCCGCGCGCGCTGCTGCGGCGCAGGGCGCCGATGCGGTCGCTGACGGAACTCGCGGCGCGGCCCGCGGCCACGGCGGCGATCAGGATGCCGGCGAAGGTCACGGACGTGGCGCCGGCGAGGACGCCCCAGAGGGTGAGGCTGGTCCGTGCTCCGGTGGATCGGACGGTGAACAGCACGGCCGCGCTGGCGCTCAGCGCGACCGCGACGGGCGGCAGCACGGCCAGGCGCAGGAGTTGGGGACGTATGTGGGTATCGGGCAGTGCGGGCACGGGGCGGGCGGCCGGTCGCCCGTGCCGGCCGCCCTCACGGCGGTCTGCGCGTGCGGCCGGTGCACGGAGTTGAGACATCGGCGTCCTCGTACGTGGTGCGTCGGGCCGGTTTGTTCGCGCGGGGTGCGCGATTCGGGCGTACGCCATCGCGGTGCCGGTCGAGGGAGCCGAAGAATTCGGCCCCGTGTCGCCCGACGGACACTCACAGTAGTCGCCAACGCATCAGGTGCGATGGGCAGTTGACAAACTCCTCCGGAGACCGTCCCGCTCTGGTATGAGGACTCGGACGACAGACCGATTACCTCCTCGACGACATGCCGAAGAAGGACAAAGAACCGATCGTGCCTGATCGGAACCGGTCATGAAAAAACGTCAGGGGCCGGTGGGCATTGCCGCCCACCGGCCCCTGACGTTCGTGTCCCACCCACCCGCGACCGGATCGCGAGGGGCTTTCCCTGAGGGCTCGGCCCCCGCAGTCACACCCCCGAACATCACGGAAAGTGATGACGGGGCGAGCTTTCCCGGCTCGGACCGGCTGGGGTCAGCGCTCGCTCGCGAGGTCCAGCTCCGCCGGGGTCGCCGACTGCTCCGCCTCCGGCCCGGCCGGGGTCGCGGTGTGCCAGTGCCGGTCGACCCTGCCTCCGAAGGGGCGCCACCACGGGTCCGTCGTCAGGGTGCCGCCCGGCTCGAACGGCTCGCCGGGCCTCGGTGTGGCCACGGCCTGGCCCGCCGACTCCCCCGCGTCCGCGGTCCACTCCCCGGGCTCGGCCCATGGGTGCAGCGCCAGGTTGAACGTGCCCCAGTGGATCGGCAGCAGCACCCCGTGCGGCTGACCGCCCTGGAGGTCGAGGTGGGCGCGCAGGCCCTCCGCCGGGGTCATGTGGATGTCGGGCCAGAACTCGCTGTACGCGCCGATCTGGATCATCGTGGCGTCGAACGGGCCGTGCGCGGCGCCGATGTCCTTGAAGCCGTCGAAGTAGCCGGTGTCACCGCTGTGGTAGATCCGGTGCTCGTCACCGGCGACCACCCAGGAGGCCCAGAGGGTGTGCTGGGTGTTGCGCAGCCCGCGCCCGCAGAAGTGGCGGGCCGGGGTCGCGGTCAGGGTGAGGCCGCCGACCTTGGTCTCCTCGTGCCAGTCCAGCTCGCGCAGCCGGTCCGGGGACACGCCCCAGTGCTCCAGGTGCGCGCCGACGCCCAGCGGGACGGCGAACAGGGTGTCCGTGCCGGCCAGCGCCTTGATCGTGGGCATGTCCAGGTGGTCGTAGTGGTCGTGCGAGATGACGACGACGTCGACCGGGCCGAGCGCGGCCAGCGGGAGGGGCACCGGGTGCAGCCGCTTGGGTCCCGCGAACGGGAACGGGGAGCAGCGCTCGCCCCAGACCGGGTCGAAGAGGACCCGGTGGCCGTCGATCTCCGCGAGCACGCTGGAGTGGCCCATCCAGGTCAGCCGCAGGCCGGTCGCCGCGGGTTTGGCCAGGTCGGCGAGGGTGGTGGCGTGCACGGGCAGGATGCCGGTGGGGGCGCGGCGGGCGCGCTCCTCCTTGTCGAGGTAGGACTTGCCCATCCCGCGCATGGCGCCGCCGGAGGGGCGGACGCTCGTGTTGCCGCCGGGGTTCTGGAAGACCCCGTCCTTGAAATGGGGGGATCTACGGATGCGTGCCAGGCGCTCGCCGCTCGGGTCCGCGCCGAAGGCCTCGGGCTGCAGCGCGCGGAGCCCGGAGCTGAGGGTACGGATTCCGGTCACGGTTCCTCCAGGTGGAGTCGGTCAGGCTTTCCATTATGGTCGACCCCTGTGACAACGCCGTCGCATCGGCTTCACGGAGCCCGCTTTCCAAAGAAAGCCCAAAGTTCCGCGCCGGGGGACGACACGGCGGGCGGGGACCCGGCCTCGTACGGAAGGGGCTCGACCTCGTACGGAAGGGGCCTGACCCCGCTCCGGAGCGATCCGGTCCCGCGTTGACAGGACCGGACACCGCTTCCGATACTGACTCGCCGTTCAGTAACCGCTGTCCGGTCGACCGCTTCGGCACGCGTCCTGCCGGCCGGTGCCCCGAGGAGCTCGTATGACCGCCCCCTTGATGTCGCTCACCTGGACCGACCACGTCACCGGCCGCCAGGGCTTCCTGGTCGTCGACCGGCTGGTGCGCGGGGTGTCCAGCGGGGGCCTGCGGATGCGGCCGGGCTGCACCCTCGCCGAGGTCACCGGGCTCGCCCGGGGCATGACCATGAAAGAGGCTCTGCACTACGACCCGGAGGGCCGCTACGTCCCGCTGGGCGGCGCCAAGGGGGGCATCGACTGCGATCCCCAGGACCCGGAGTCGTACGGCGTCCTCGTGCGGTACCTGCGCGCCATGCGGCCGTACATCGAGAGCTTCTGGACGACGGGTGAGGATCTCGGGCTCACCCAGGACCTGGTCGAGCGGGCCGCCGCGGAGGCGGGGCTCGTGTCGTCGATCCAGGCCGTGTATCCGCTGCTCGACGACGAGACGGAGG
Source organism: Streptomyces sp. NPDC090083 (assembly GCF_044747445.1). Lineage (NCBI taxonomy): Bacteria > Bacillati > Actinomycetota > Actinomycetes > Kitasatosporales > Streptomycetaceae > Streptomyces > Streptomyces sp. NPDC090083. The sequence goes on from NZ_JBIVED010000001.1 coordinate 220,375, forward strand.
CACGGCGGCGGCTCGCCGACGCCTTCGCGGTCGAGGTGGACGGCATCGGTCTGGACGAACTGGTCGGTGGCTGCGGGGTCGCCGAGTCGGTGCTCGCGGCGCTGGACCGGGCGGGCGTGCCGTACACGGGGACGCGGGTCGCCGTGCAGGGCCTGGGCACCATGGGCGGGGCCACGGCGCGGTTCCTCACGCGCGCGGGGCTGACGCTCGTCGCCGTCGCCGACATCAAGGGCACGATCGTGAACCCGGGCGGGCTGGACATCGACGCGCTGCTCTCGGCCCGGGACGCGTACGGCACCGTGGACCGTGCCGTGCTGCGCCCCGGCGACCTCGAACTGCCCGGTGAGGACTGGCTGTCGGTGGACGCGGAGGTCCTGGTCCCGGCGGCGGTGTCGTACGCGGTCGACACCACCAACCAGCGGGGAGTCACCGCCCGCTGGATCGTCGAGGCCGCCAACATGCCGGTCCTCCCGGAGGCGGAGGAACTGCTCTCCGCGCGCGGGGTCGTCGTGCTGCCGGACGTCGTCGTGAACTCCGGGACGAACGCCTGGTGGTGGTGGACCCTCTTCGGCGACATCGGCGCCGACGCGGACGAGGCGTTCGCCCACACCCGGCGGTCGATGCGCGCCCTGATCGACCTGATGCTGGCCCGCGCGGAGGCCGACCGGACGACTCCGCGCGCCGCCGCGCACGCGATCGTCGCGGACCGGCTGCCGGTCATCGCGGAGCGGTTCGGCTGGTACCGGTGACGTACGGGGCGATACCCCAGTGGGCGACGGATTAGGGTGACCGCGTGGCGAGAGTGCGGTTGGGCGTGGCGGAGCGGCGGGCGGAGTTGCTGCGTGCCGCCGTGGAGCAGATCGAGGAGCGGGGCGTGGCGGCGGTCAGGATCGCCGACGTGGCCTCTGCGCTCGGGGTGAGCAACGCGCTGGTGCTCTATCACTTCTCGACCAAGGAGAAACTGGTCGCCGCCGCGTTCGCCTTCGCCGCCGAGGACGACCTCGCGCATCTGCGCAAGCTCCTCGGCCGCCGTACGACCGCGGTGCGCCGGCTGCGGGCAGCGGTGCGCTGGTACGCGCCGACCGGGCAGGCCAAGGGGTGGCGGCTGTGGATAGAGGGCTGGGCGGCGGCGCTGCGCGAACCCGCTCTCCTGGACGTCACGCGTGATCTCGACCGGCAGTGGAAGCGGGCCCTCGCCGAGGTCGTCGCCGAGGGGGTGACCGCGGGCGAGTTCCACTGCCCGGACCCGAGCGGTGCGGCGCTGCGCCTCACGGCCCTCCTCGACGGCCTCGCCGTACAGATGACGGCGTACGCCGGAACGGTGTCCCGGGCGCGTGCCCTGGAGTGGGTCGACGAGGCGCTCGCCCGTGAACTGGGGCTCGACCGGGCCGCGTTGACGACGTCCTGATCGACCTCTCCCCTGGCCTCGCCTCAGGCCACCGCCTCGATCCGCATCTTGATGGCGTCGGGAGACAGCGCGCCCTTCGCCTCCGCGTGGTCGCCCGAGGACTCGCCGCGCAGGCGGCGTCCGATCCACGGCACCAGGTACTCGCGCGCCCAGTGGACGTCGTCGCGCCGGATGTCGAGCGGGCCGCGCGGCGGCAGCGGGGGCCAGGGCTGGTCCGGGTCGGCCGGGACCTCCACGCCGAGGACCTGTCCGGCACGGAGCGCCACGCGCGTGTGCCCCTCGGGAGAGAGGTGCAGCCGGTCGCCGTCCCAGGCTCGCCGGTCCTGGATCGTCTTCAGGGACCACAGGTCGAGCACCGGGCAGCCGTAACGGTCGGCGATGGCGCGCACATGTCCGTTGTAGGTGGCGATCTTGCCGCGCAGGTGCTTGAGCACGGGCACGCCCCGGGTGTCGAAGCCGGTCGTCACCATGACGGTGCCGACGGCGCCGGTGAGGTCGGCGACCGCGCGCTCGAAGCGCTCGGCGACCTCGTCCGGGTCGGTGCCGGGGCGGATGATGTCGTTGCCGCCGGCGCAGAAGGAGACCAGGTCGGGGCCGATCTCCTTGGCCCGGGTGAGCTGGTCGGCCACGATCTGGTCGAGCAGCTTCCCGCGCACGGCGAGGTTGGTGTACGCGAAGTCGCCCTCGGGCCGGCGATCCGCGAGCAGTACCGCGAACCGGTCGGCCCAGCCGACCATCGCACCGTCGGGCCCGGGGTCGCCGACGCCTTCGGTGAAGCTGTCCCCCACCGCCACGTACGACCCGATCACTGTTCTGCTGTCACTCTTCGAATCGTTAGCCACGGCAACCATAATTCACCCTCGCCTGTGACCTACGCGATCGTATTTAGGGGTTGACGGACGGTGAGATAAGCCACTCGTAAAGGGTTGTCCAAAGTCGGAATAACTCTCTGACCAGGGGCGTTGATGCCGGAACTGCCATACGCCGAAGGCCGGACCCGGGGATCGGGGTCCGGCCTTCGGTGATGTGGGGTGCCCGTGCCGGGCCCGATGTCAGCCGACGGTGACGCCGTGCGAGCGGAGATACGCGACCGGGTCCACGTCCGAGCCGTAGTACGGCGTGGTCCGGATCTCGAAGTGCAGGTGCGGTCCCGTCACGTTGCCGGTCGCGCCGGAGAGGCCGATCTGCTGGCCCTCGGTGACGGTCTGGCCGGCCGAGACGGACAGCTGCGACATGTGGGCGTACTGCGAGTACTCGCCGTCCGCGTGGCGGATGACGACCTCGTTGCCGTAGGCGCCGTCGTAGGCCGCCGAGACGACCGTGCCCGCGGCGACCGCCTTGATGGTGGTGCCGGTCGGGACGACGAAGTCGACGCCCGTGTGGTAGCCGCTGGACCACATGCTGCCGGCGACGCGGTAGCCGGTACCGATGGTGCCGCCGGCCACGGGCAGGCCGTAGCCGGTGGAGGTGCTGGTGTCGGAGCTCTGCGTGGCCGACGACTCCTTCGAGGAGGAAGAAGCGGAGGACGACGAGGAAGACGAGGACGACGACGAAGTGCCGGACGGCGTCGACGACTTGGCCGTGTCCGTCCCGCTCGTCGTGGCCTTCTCGCCGAGGGAGAGCTTCAGGCCCGGGTGGATCATCGACGGGTTGCCGCCGATGGCCTCGCGGTTGTCGCGGTAGATCTTCTTCCAGCCGCCGGTGACGTCCTGCTCCTCGGCGATCTTCGAGAGATAGTCGCCCGACTTCACCGAATACGTCGTGACGCGCGCCGACTTGGCGGAGGTGGACTTCTCGGCCGCCGTCTTCTCGGCCGCCGGAACGGACTGAACCGCCTTTTCCGGAGCGGACGTCGTGGTCGCCGCATGGGCGCCGGTGGCACCCATGAGCGGAAGGGCGAGTGCCGCGCCGCCGGTTCCGGCGACGGCTATCGAGCGGGTGAAGCGCTGGGGCTTCGGGCGGCGGTGCTTACCCTTCGCGGGCATGGCGAATTCCTCTCCGGCGCCTGCGAGGTGAGCTGTCGGGTTCGGGCTGGAGATGCCCGGCCGCGCACGGGACGCGGCTTAACCCCGAGCCCGTTCCGGAGACCGGAACAGGCGTCTTGCCTGTGGGTCCCCCGCTCCTGCCGCATACGGGTGAGTGGATGCGAAGTCCGGTCGGCGGCAGGACTGGGCGTCCGTCCGGATTGGTGGCGAACGTAAGCGAGGAAGACGCAAAGGGACAAGCAGGAGGTTCCACGGATATGCGTTTCTTGTGATCCGCCGGAGGAATTCACCGTCACCCTCCGTGAATTCCCCCGGGACTCCGCTCTTCAATTCCCCAGCGGAAGCTTGTCAATTACGTGAACATGACTAACGACGCACGGTCACGGATATGACGCTGCTCACGTACACGAACCCCAGGTTCCTTTATTCCAGAGCGAGTTGGAACGAAGGCTGCAATTGGGACAGAAGGATCAGATGCGACGCAGTCGGAGAACCGTCGCATCCAGGTCACCGCGCAGACCGGTCCGCAGTCCGTGGTGCAACAGCACGGCACCCCGGTGGACTTCGCCCGTTTCGAGGCATTCGTACGACGCCGTCGGGTCGAGCCCGCGCAGCCGGAGCGCCAGGAGGGGCTCGCCGTAGTGCTGTGCCTGAAGGAGGGCGAGGACGACGGTCTCGTCGCCGCGGACGTACTGCACGGCGCTGAGTCCGCCCGTCGGCGGGCGGAGCCGGTGGAGGTCGCCGTGCTGCACCAGGGGCCGGATCTCCTTGTAGAGGTCCACCCAGCGGCGGGCCTCGGCGAGCTCCTCCTCGGTCCACTCCGAGAGGTCGCCGCCCACGCCGAGCACACCGGCCATGGCGCTCACGAACCGGAAGCGCAGGCTGCTGACGCGGCCGTTGAGCTGGGTGTTGGGGCTGTCGGTGACCCAGGCGGCCATCACGCGCGCGGGGTGGATCTGGCTGAAGCCGTGCTGGATGGCGAGCCGGTCCAGCGGGTCGGTGTTGTCCGAGGTCCACACCTGGTCCGTGCGGCTCATGACACCGAGGTCGATCCGGCCGCCGCCGCCCGAGCAGGACTCGAAGGCGACGCCCGGGTGGGCCGCCCGCAACCGGTCCAACAGGCCGTACAGGGCGCGCACATGGTCGACCCAGAGGCGCTGCGGGTAGCCCTCGCCCGGCCAGCCCGCGTCGGTGAAGCAGCGGTTGAAGTCCCACTTCACGTAGTCGATCGGGGCGCTGGAGAGCAGGCCGTGGAGCTGTTCCCAGAGGTATTCCTGGACGTCCTCGCGCGCGAGGTTCAGGACGAGCTGGTTGCGGAACTCCGTCCGCTTCCGCCCCTCCTGGTACTGCACCCAGTCGGGGTGTGCGCGGTACAGGTCGCTGTCCGCGTTGACCATCTCGGGCTCGACCCAGATGCCGAACTGCATGCCCAGGGCGTGCACGCGGTCCGCGAGGGGCTTGAGGCCGGCGGGGAAGCGGTCCGGGTTGGGCGTCCAGTCGCCGAGCCCGGCGCGGTCGCCGGTGCGGGCGCCGAACCAGCCGTCGTCGACCACGAACAGCTCGACACCCATCGCCGCCGCCCGCCGCGCGAGCACCTCCTGCTGGTCCTCGGAGATGTCGAACTGGGTGGCCTCCCAGGAGTTGTAGAGCACCGGCCGGTCCTGGTCCGCGTCCGGGATGACGTACGTCCGCTGGTACGCGTGCCAGATGCGGCTGGCGCCGCCGTGGCCGGTGTCGGTCCACAGGCCGGCGAAGACCGGGGTGGTGAACGACTCCCCCGGCGCCAGGAGCAGCAGCCCGGAGTCGTCGTACCCGGCGCCGCCGGTGATCTGCACGCGCGCGTCGGGGAGTTGGGCCACGGCGAGCCGCCAGGACCCCGACCAGCCGAGGGCGCAGCCGTAGACCTCGCCGCGCTCCTCGGTCGCGTCGGTGTCGAGGGCGACCCAGGGCAGGTGCTGGTGTCCGGTGTGGCCGCGGCGGCTGCCGATGACCTTCTCCCCGTAGGTGAGGTCGGAGCGCACCAGCCGGGACTCGGCGGCCCACCGGCCGTGCAGCTGCGACAGCCGCCAGCCCTCGCGCTCGGGCAGCGTCCAGGTCGCGGAGTCGGCGCGCAGCAGCTCCAGGGGCTCGGCGCCGTCGTTGTCGAGGGTCGTCCAGCGCTCGACGACGTCGCCGCGCGTCCGGTAGTGCAGCGTGATCACGAGACCGCCGTCCCGGAAGCGCAGCCGCAGTTCGTCGCCCTCGGTGTCGTGGCGCTCGAAGGCCCACTCCGTGCCGCGTCGCTCGGGCGTGCGCACGGAGAGGGCGGGGCGGGCGAAGCGGGGGCCGCCCTCGACGGGGTACTCCTCGCGGCCGTCGAGCCGGGACTCGAAGGAGGAGGCGTCGGGCAGCGGGCGGGCCGCCAGCTCCTCGGCGTCGGCCAGCGCGATCGAGGGGCCCCAGTGCAGGTGGAGCAGCTCGTCCTGCTCGGTGAGATGGACGGCGTAGCTGCTCGTCGGGCCCGACAGCACCCATGTACGGCCGTTCTCGGCGATCTCCAACATCAAGTCCCTCACAGATTCGAACAAGTCCACTCAAGCACCAACATCATCAACGGCGCGGGGCCTGCGAGGCAACGCCTGTGGACAACTGATTGCCTGGGGAATTCATGTCGTATCGTCGAGAACGTGCCCGCCGGTGAGCCGCGCCGCCGGGCCGAGTGGGAGGAGTCCTCGTGACGCAGCAGATTCCGTCGACCGAGCCGGAGTTGTCCGGAGTGCGCAATTTCCGGGACGTGGGCGGACTTCCGACGGTGGACGGTCGCCGGGTGCGGCACGGGGTGCTGTTCCGCAGCGGCCATCTCGCGCACGCGACCGAGGAGGACGCCGCGTTCCTCGGCTCGCTGGGCCTGCACACGATCTTCGACTTCCGCAACGCGTCGGACCAGAAGCTGGAGGGTCCCGACGTCGAGCTGCCGGGTGTGCGCAATGTGAACCTGCCGCTGACCGACCCGGCGGACGGCTCCGAGTTCTGGAAGATGGTCCGCGACGGCGAGATGGAGCAGTTGCGCGAGATCCTCGGCGACGGCAAGGCCGCCGCCCGGATGATCGCGTCGTACCGCACGATCGTCACGGAGCGCACCGCCGAGCACTCCCAGGTGCTGCGCTCCCTCGCGGAGGACAGTGTCCCCGCGCTGATGCACTGCGCGGCGGGCAAGGACCGCGCGGGTCTGTCGATAGCCGTGACCCTGCTCGCCGTCGGCGTGGAGCGGGACGCGATCGTGGCCGACTACCTGGAGTCGAACGCGAAGCACCGTCGCTACAAGGTGCACCGCAGCGGCTCCTCCGCCGCGGCCTACGCCCCCGAGGTGATGGAGCTCCTCAGCCCGCTCTTCGACGCCCGCGCCGAGTATCTGACGGCGGCCTTCGAGACCGTCGAGGAGACCTGGGGCGACGTGGACACGTACCTGGAGCGGGGACTCGGGATCACCCCGGAGATCCGGGAGCGGCTGCGCGAGCGGCTGCTCGACTGAACCGGCCGCGGCGGCCGAGCCGGCTCGACAGGCCGCCGCCGCGGGCTACTTGGCGCCCACCGAGAACAGCAGGTAGATGAAGGCCGCGAAGAGGTGGCCGACGGCGATGTAGATGATGAGCCGGATCCACAGGGCGCGCGGGAACTTGTCCTCGATGTTGTTGCCGCTCATGGCGTCTCTCCGGTGATCGGGCCCAGGCACAGGGTGGCCGTGGGGCTCTGCAGCAGGGTGTGGACGAACAGGACCTCGACGCCGTCCTCGTCGGCGGCGGCGAGGCGGTGCGGGGTCAGCGAGTCGAAGTGGGCGCTGTCGCCCGGCGCGAGGATGTGCGCGGTGTCGCCGAGGCGCAGCCGCAGCCGGCCGGCCAGGACGTGGAGCCACTCCTCACCGGGGTGGACACGCACGATGTCGCCCTGGGAACCGTGCGGGATACGGACGCGCAGGGACTGCATCCCGCGGCCGGGGGCGCCGGCCTGCCAGTAGGTCCAGCCGCCCGCGCGGGTCGGTTCCATGTCGGCGGCGCGGACGACGGAGTCCCGGTCGGTGGCCGTCTCGCCGAGCAGATCCGAGACTGTCGTACCGTAGATACGGGCGAGCGCGAGCAGCATCGGCAGCGAGGGCTGGCGCTGCCCGGTCTCCAGACGGGAGAGATGGGCGGGCGAGAGCCCGGCGGAGCGGGCGGCGGCCTCCAGGGTGAGGGAGGCGCGGCGGCGCAGCGCGCGGAGCTGTGGTGCGACGGTGGCCGGCAGGTCGTCGGCCGGCCCGGCCGGCGGTTCCGGCCACGTCTCGGAGGAGCTCATGTCCTCCATTCAGCCCGACTTTTGCCCCTGCGGCAAATTTCTTGCCTCAGGGGCAAAAACCTTCGCGGCCCGCCCTCGGCGCCGGGCAGTGCCTCGCCGGGCAGCGCCTCCTACCGGTTGGCCACCGCCTGCTTCACCAGGGTCTTGCTGAAGTCCCACATCAGCCCGCCGCCGCTGTGCGCGTCGTCCATCACGGCGGTGAACGCGTCCACGAACCGGTCCACCTCGCGCTCACCGATGACGAGCGGCGGGATCAGCTTGATGACCTCCAGGTGGTCGCCGGAGACCTGCGTGAGGATCCGGTGCCGCTGGAGCAGCGGTACGACCACCATCTGCGCGAACAGGCCCTTGCGCGCCGCCTGCAGCATGGTCCAACGACTGCGCAGCTTCAGCGACTTGGGCCTGCCGAACTCGATGCCGATCATCAGACCCCGGCCGCGGACGTCGGCGAGCAGTTCGTACGTGTCGACCAGCGCGGCGAGCCGGGTCCTCAACAGGTCCCCGGTGGCACGGGCGTTGGCGACGATCTGCTCGTTCTCCATGACGGACAGCACGGCGAGGCCGGCCGCCATGGCCTGGGCGTTGGCCCCGAAGCTCGCCGAGTGGACCAGCACCCGGTCCATGGACGAGTAGACCTTCTTGAAGATCCAGTCCTTGCCCAGCGTCGCGCCGACGGGCACATACCCGCCGGACAGCGCCTTGGCCACGCAGACCAGGTCCGGTTCCACGCCCTCCTCGTGCTGGTAGGCGTAGAAGTCGCCGGTGCGCCCGAGGCCGGTCTGCACCTCGTCGGCGATGAGCAACGCCTTGTGCTGACGCAGGAGTTCCTGCGCGGCGCGCAGATAGCCGGGCGGTGCCTCGTGGACGCCCTTGCCCTGGATCGGCTCGACGACGAGGGCGGCGACGTCGCCCTTCTTCAACTCCCGCGCCAGGGCGTCGAGATCGCCGAGCGGTACGGCCGTGTCGGGCAGCAGCGGGGCGAAGCCGTCACGGAAGCCGTCCTCGCCGTTGACCGACAGCGAGCCGGTGGTCAGGCCGTGGAAGGCGTGGTCGCAGTACAGCACGCGGGGTTTCCCGGTGGCGTAGCGGGCGAACTTGAGCGCGGTCTCGACCGCCTCCGTACCGCTGTTGCCGAAGAACACCCGGTCCAGATGCGGGCTGTGGGTGAGGAGTCGCTCGGCGAGCAGGCCGGGCAGCGGCTGGCAGTCGAAGCGGGTGAGGTCGGCGAGCTGGGCGTCGAGGACGTCGTGCACCGCCTTGCGGACGACGGGGTGGTGGCGGCCCAGGCCCATCACTCCGAATCCGGCGAGCATGTCGAGGTAGTCGTGGCCCTCGGCGTCCCAGAAGTAGGCGCCCTCGCCCCGCTCGTAGACCTTGTCGAAGCCGATGGTGTGGAGCATGCGCGGGAGCTGGTGGTTGAGGTACTTGGCGTGCAGCTCGTAGCGCTCGGCTCCGCGCTCGGCCAGCAGCGCGGTGAGGTCGAACTCCTTGGTCATTCGGGTTTCTCCTTGGCTGTGCCGGCGTTCGTGTCCCTGACCGCCAGGCTTGCGCTGATCCGTCCGGCGATCTCGACGGGTGTGAGGCCGATGTCGGCGAGCACCTCCCCGCGTTTGGCGTGTGCGAGGAACTGCTCCGGGATGCCGAACCGCCGTACGGGTACGTCGACTTCGGCGTCCCCGAGCGCCAGCGCCACGGCGGCGCCGACTCCGGAGGCGCGGCTGTTGTCCTCCACGACGGCGACGAGGCGGTGCCCGGCGGCGAGGCCGGGGAGCGCCGGGTCGACGGGTTTGACCCAACGGGGGTCCACGACCGTGCAGTTGATGCCCCGCGCTTGGAGGAGTTCGGCGGCCTGGAGGCAGACCGGCGCCATCACACCGACGGCGACGAGGAGCACCTCGGGGGTCTCCGTGGCGCGGTGCAGGACGTCGAGGCCGCCCACGTGGTCGATCGCGGGGATCTCCGGTCCGACCGACTCCTTCGGGAAGCGGACGAGGGTCGGCGCGTCGTCGACGGCGACCGCTTCCCGCAGCTGGGCCCGGAGTTGGCCGGCGTCGCGCGGGGCGGCGATGCGGAGCCCCGGCACGACCTGGAGGATGGACATGTCCCACATGCCGTTGTGCGACGCTCCGTCGACTCCGGTCACCCCGGCGCGGTCCAGGACGAACGTCACCCCGCACCGGTGCAGGGCCACGTCCATCAGGAGCTGGTCGAAGGCCCGGTTGAGGAAGGTGGCGTAGACGGCGACGACGGGGTGCAGCCCGCCGGTCGCCAGGCCCGCCGCCGACACCGCCGCGTGCTGCTCGGCGATGCCCACGTCCCACACCCGGTCGGGGAACCTCGCGGCGAACTTGCCGAGGCCGACCGGGTGCAGCATGGCCGCGGTGATGGCCACGACGTCGTCGCGCTCCTCCCCGATGCGCAGGATCTCGTCGCCGAACACGCTGGTCCAGGAAGGGCCGTTGGAAGGGGCGAGGGGTGCGCAGGTGAGGGGGTCCATCACGCCGACGGTGTGGAAGTGGTCCTCCTCGTGGGCGAGGGCGGGTTCGTAGCCGCGGCCCTTCTCGGTGAGGCAGTGGACGAGGACCGGGCCGTGGAAGCGTTTCGCGCGGCGCAGCGCGGACTCGACGGCGCCGATGTCGTGTCCGTCGATCGGGCCGACGTACTTGAGGCCGAGGTCCTCGAACATGCCCTGCGGGGCGAACGCGTCCTTGAAGCCCTTCTTCGCGCCGTGCAGCGACTCGTAGACGGTGTTGCCGACGACCGGGGTGCGCAGCAGGACGCGCTTGCCCCAGGCGAGGACCTGTTCGTAGCTGTCGGTCGTGCGCAGGGTCGCCAGGTGGTTGGCGAGGCCGCCGATGGTGGGCGCGTACGAGCGCTCGTTGTCGTTGACGACGATGATCAGCGGCCGGTCCTTGGCGGCGGCGATGTTGTTCAGCGCCTCCCAGGCCATGCCGCCGGTCAGCGCGCCGTCGCCGATGACCGCGACGACATGGCCCTTCTCGCCCTGCACCTGGCGGGCCTTGGCGAGACCGTCGGCCCAGCCGAGCGCGGTGGAGGCGTGGCTGTTCTCGATGACGTCGTGCTCGGACTCCTCGCGCGAGGGGTAGCCGGACAGGCCGCCCTTGCCGCGCAGCTTGGAGAAGTCCTGACGGCCCGTCAGGAGTTTGTGCACGTAGCTCTGGTGGCCGGTGTCCCACAGGATGCGGTCGGCCGGGGACTCGAAGACGCGGTGGAGCGCGACGGTCAACTCCACCACGCCCAGGTTGGGTCCGAGGTGACCGCCGGTCCTGGCCACCGCGTGGACCAGGAACTCCCTTATCTCTTCGGACAGTTCGCCCAGTTCCGCCTCGGACAGCGACTTCAGGTCGCGTGGTTGGCGGATGCTCTCCAGGATCGTCACGTCGGGCCCCCTTCGGTCCGTGCTGTTCAGCTCACGGTGACGGCCGGCTCCCCCGCCGCGACGCCGTCCTGCTCCATCTGTTCGGCGATCTTCATCGCCTCCTCGATGAGGGTCTCCACGATCTTCGACTCGGGCACGGTCTTGATGACCTCGCCCTTGACGAAGATCTGGCCCTTGCCGTTGCCGGAGGCGACCCCGAGGTCCGCCTCCCGCGCCTCACCGGGTCCGTTGACGACGCAGCCCATGACCGCGACGCGCAACGGCACCTCCATGCCCTCCAGTCCCGCGGTGACCTCCTCGGCCAGCCGGTAGACGTCGACCTGGGCCCGCCCGCAGGACGGGCACGAGACGATCTCCAGCCGCCGGGGCTTGAGGTTCAGCGACTCCAGGATCTGGAGGCCGACCTTGACCTCCTCGACCGGCGGGGCGGACAGCGACACCCGGATGGTGTCGCCGATGCCCTCGGCGAGCAGCGCCCCGAAGGCGACCGCCGACTTGATCGTGCCCTGGAAGGCGGGACCGGCCTCGGTGACCCCGAGGTGCAGCGGGTAGTCGCTCTGCGCGGCCAGCTGCCGGTAGGCGTTGACCATGATCACGGGGTCGTTGTGCTTGACGGAGATCTTGATGTCGCGGAAGCCGTGCTCCTCGAAGAGGGACGCCTCCCACAGGGCCGACTCGACGAGCGCCTCGGGCGTCGCCCGGCCGTACTTCTGGAGCAGACGGCGGTCCAGGGAACCGGCGTTGACCCCGATCCGGATCGGCGTGCCGTGGTCCTTCGCGGCCCGCGCGATCTCCTTGACCTTGTCGTCGAACTGCTTGATGTTGCCGGGGTTCACGCGAACCGCCGCGCACCCGGCCTCGATCGCGGCGAAGACGTACTTCGGCTGGAAGTGGATGTCGGCGATCACCGGGATCTGCGACTTGCGCGCGATGGTGGCCAGCGCGTCCGCGTCGTCCTGCGTGGGGCAGGCGACGCGGACGATCTGGCAGCCGGACGCGGTGAGTTCGGCGATCTGCTGGAGGGTGGCGCCGATGTCCGACGTACGCGTCGTCGTCATCGACTGGACCGAGACGGGGGCCCCGCCCCCGACCGCCACCGGCCCGACCTGGATCTGCCGCGACACACGCCGCGGGGCGATCGGCCGGACCGGCATCTCGGGGACGCCCAGGGACACAGCGGTCATGGCGTCAGTCGCGGTTTCCCGCGACGGTCTCGCGCATGGCCCGCAGGGACTCCTTGAGGGAGCCCATGGTGGCGAGGACGGCGGTGGGCTCGTAGCCGCAGTGCGCCATGCAGTTGGCGCAGCGCGGGTCCTTGCCGCGGCCGTACTTGTCCCAGTCGGTGTCCTCGATCAGCTCCCGGTACGTCGGGACGTACCCGTCGCTCATCAGGTAGCAGGGGCGCTGCCAGCCGAAGAGGGAGTAGTTCGGGATCGCCCAGGCCGTGCACGGGAAGTCGACCTTGCCCTCCAGGAAGTCCAGGAAGAGCGGCGAGTGGTTCAGCCGCCACTTGCGGCGGTTGCCGCCCGCGAATGCCTTCTTGAACAGCTCGTGGGTCTGCGCCACGCCCAGGAAGTGCTCCTGGTCGGGCGCCTTCTCGTAGGCGTAGGCGGGCGAGATCATCATCTCGTCGACCTTGATGTCGTCGTTGAGGAAGTTGAGCACCTCGATGATGGTCTGCGGGGTGTCCGTGTTGAAGAAGGTCGAGTTGGTGGTGACCCGGAAGCCGCGTTTCTTGGCCTCCTTCATCGCCTCCACCGCCTCGTCGAACACACCCTCCTTCGCGACGGACTCGTCGTGCCGCTCACGCAGCCCGTCGATGTGCACCGCGAAGGCGAAGTAGGGCGAGGGCGTGAACTTGTCCAGCTTCTTGCGGAGCAGCATCGCGTTGGTGCAGAGGAAGACGTATTTCTTCTTCGCCACCAACTGCCGCACGATCTCGTCGATCTGAGGGTGCATCAGGGGCTCACCGCCCGCGATGGACACCATCGGAGCACCGGATTCGAGCACCGCCCCGACGGCCTGCGCCACCGGCATGCGCTGCTTGAGCACGCCCGCCGGGTGCTGGATCTTGCCGCAGCCCTCGCACTTCAGGTTGCATGCGAAGAGAGGTTCCAGCTCCACGATCAAGGGGAACTTGTCCCTCTTGCGGAGCTTCTGTTCGGCCAAATATGTAGCGACCTTGATGGACTGGCGCAGCGGCATGGCCATCTGGCTCACCTCCGGGGGAGCAGCAAAGAACGGTGCCATTCGAAAAAAGCGGGAAGAACGGATCGAAGAGCGCGGAAAGCCGATATTCCACCGCGCACCGTGCCGATCCGGACGAGTTCATGTTCAGGAGCGTCCACGACCACCCGTACGGCCGCAACCGGGCGCGCGCCCGTACGCACGGCGCTCAGCAGCGTGGCCGCCGACTCCATGTCGACCGCGATCGCGCCGGTCGCGAGCAGGTCCGACCGTTCCTGTCCGCGGACGATGTGATCGGAGCCGGTCAGAGGACCGGTGTGGACGGCACGTCCGGGCAGCGCCCAGGCGAGCTCCTTGACGAGCAGCTCGGTACCGACGCACGGAACGGTTCCGCGCGCCTCCCTGGTCTCCCCGGCGACCACGAGGTCGCCGGGGTGCATACCGGGGGCGAGTCCGGCGCAGAAACCCGTGGCCAGTACGGCGGCCTCGGCCAGCGCCGGGTCGGCGAGGCGCCGGGAGACGGCCTCCTCGGCGGCCTGTGGCCCCATCCCCGTCCTGAGGAAGGTGACCGGCCCGTCGGCGCCGGAGCGGTCGCCCGCGCGCAGGGCGAGGTGCTCGATGCCGAGCGCGCAGGCGATCAGCAGCGGCGGTCCGGCGGGCTGTGGGCTCATCAGCCCCCCTCGGCCGGGGAGCAGGCGGGCTGGGAGAACGGTTCTCCGTGCACGAAGCGGCCGAGCGCGGTGAGCGGGAAGACCTGCCGGTAGAGGTGGTAGTTGATGGAGAAGTCCCACGGGAAGCCGGTGCCGGTGAAGTAGGGCTCGTCCCAGGACCCGTCCTCCCGCTGGGTCGTCGCGAGCCACTCCACACCGCGCTCCACCGCCTTGGAGTCCCGCTCCCCCGCCGCGAGCAGGGCCATCAGCGCCCAGGCCGTCTGCGAGGCGGTCGAGGCGCCCCGGCCGCTCCACTCCTTGGCGTACTTGTAGGAGCGCAGGTCCTCGCCCCAGCCGCCGTCGTCGTTCTGCACGGTCTCCAGCCAGCCGACCGCGCGCCGGATCGCCGGGTGCGAGCCGGGGATACCGGCCGCCGCGAGCGCCGGTACGACGGACCCGGTGCCGTAGACGTAGTTGACGCCCCAGCGGCCGAACCACGAGCCGTCCGGCTCCTGTTCGGCGAGCAGCCACTCGATGCCGCGCCGGGTGCGCGGGTCGTGGGCGAGGCCCTCGACGGCGAGCATCTCGACGACGTGCGCGGTGACGTCCGCCGACGGCGGGTCGATGACCTCGCCGAAGTCGCAGAACGGCAGCCGGTTGGGGAACGGGCTGGTGTTGTCGACGTCGAAGGCGCCCCAGCCGCCGTTCTTCGACTGCATGCCGAGGTTCCAGCGGACCGCGCGTCCGGCGGCCCGGTCCAGTCTGTCCGGGTCGTGATGTCTGACCCGGCGCAGCGCGAGCACCACCTCGGCGGTGTCGTCGATGTCGGGGTAGTTGTCGTTGTGGAACTCGAACGCCCAGCCGCCCGGCGGCAGTTGGGGCCGTTTGACCGCCCAGTCGCCGGGGCGGACGATCTCCTCCCCCAGCATCCAGTCGGCGGCCTTGACCAGTTGGGGGTGATCGGCGGGCACGCCCGCGTCGGCGAGCGCGATGGTCGCGAGGCAGGTGTCCCACACCGGGGACTGGCAGGCCTCGATCATCCGGGCCCCGTCCTCGCGCCAGACCGCGAACCGGTCCAGCGACTCAAGTCCCGCGCGCATCACGGGGTGTTCGAGGTCGTAGCCCAGCAGGTGCAGGGCAATCACCGAGTACACGGCGGGCGGCTGGATGCCGCCCCAGCAGCCGTCGTTCTCCTGCCGCTCGATGATCCAGCGGGCCGCCGCGTTCATCGCGGACCGGCGCAGCTTGCGCGGGGCGACCTTGCGGTAGAGGTGCAGCGCCTTGTCGAGTCGCTGGAAGGCGCCGTCCCAGCTCACCACCGGGGCAAGGGACTTGACCGGGTTCGGATGCTCCGGGTCGGTGTGCAGTTCGTCGAGCGGGAAGGGCGCGGGCCGCACCGGCCGCTTCGCGGAGACCACCGTCAGCGGCACGATGGTCTGCCGGGCCCAGCATCCGAAGTCGTAGATGTTGAGGGGTACCCAGGTCGGGAAGTACATGAGTTCCGGCGGGAGTTCGGGCAGGTCGTCCCACTTCCACCAGCCGAACAGCGCGAGCCAGATCCGGGTGAAGACACGGGCCGAGGCGATACCGCCCCGCTCCCGGACCCAGGCGGACGCCTTCGCCATGTGCGGTGCGTCCGGCGCGTCGCCGGCCAGCCGCAGGGCGACGTACGCCTCGATGGTGGTGGAGAGTTCACCGGGTCCGCCGTAGAAGCTCGCCCAGGTGCCGTCCTCGCGCTGTTCGCCGCGGATGTACAGGGCGGCGGCCTGGGTCGTCGACTCCTCGCGGATGCCCAGGAACTGACGGAGCAGCAGATCCTCGGCGTCCATCGTGACGTTCGTCTCGAGGTCGCCCTTCCACCAGCCCTGGGCGTCCTGCCGGGAGAGGAGGAAGTCGGTGGCGCGTTGTACGGCGAGTGCGGCGGCGTCGTGCACCCCGGCCGCCACGGGGGTGTTGATGTCGGTTTCGCTGGCCGCGGCAACACGGGGAGGCATGGCCCCGGTGCTTCCGTCGGTCGTCGCTGTCATGGCTTCCCCTTCGTGCAGTGGCATGTCTCTGCTGTGGGTCCGCCGTCGGCCGGTGCTCGTTCGTTCGCGGCACCGGCCGGCGACTACGCGAGGGCTATTCGACCGATAGTGATCATCTCTTTCGTACGACGACGAAGTCCGCGAGCGCCGTGAACCGTGCCCGAACCCGGTCGGGCATGTCGATGGTGTCGAGGACCTCGATGGCGATGGTGTGCTGACGGCGTGCCTCTTCGGCGGTCCACGCGCGGCCGCCGGCCTCCTCGATGAGCGCGGCGCGGGCCGCGAACTCCTCCTCGGAGAAGTTCTCGAAGTCACTGCTCTTGGCGTCGGCGGCGAGGATCTCGCCGAGCCGGTCCGAGGCGGGTCCGCCCGCCGCGAGCGCCGCCACCACGGGCAGGGACTTCTTGCGCTGGCGCAGATCGCTCCAGGTCTGCTTCCCGGTGGCCTCCGGGTCGCCCCAGATGCCGAGGAGGTCGTCGACGGCCTGGAAGGCCAGGCCGAGGTGGTAGCCGTACTTCTCCAGGACGTCGGCGGTGCGGTCGTCCGCGCCGCCGAGGACGGCCCCGATGGAGGAGGCGCAGGCGAGCAGGGCGCCGGTCTTGTTGCCCTCCATCTCCAGGCACTCCTCGACGCTGACGCGGTCGCGGTGCTCGTAGGAGATGTCCTGCGCCTGGCCGTCGATGAGGGCGCGGGTCGCGGTGGTGAGACGGCGGGTGGCGCGGCCGGCCTCGACGGTGCCGAGTTCCAGCAGGACCTCGTTGGCCAGCGCGAAGAGGGCGTCGCCGACGAGGATGGCCTGGGCGGGGCCGTGCACCTTCCAGACGGTGTCCCGGTGGCGGCGCTGCTCGTCGCCGTCCATCAGGTCGTCGTGCAGCAGCGAGAAGTTGTGGATCAGTTCGACGGCGACGGCGCCGGGGATGCCGGTCTCGGGCGCGGCGCCGGTGACCTCGGCGGAGAGCACGGCGAGCGCGGGGCGCACGGCCTTGCCGCCGTCACCGTCCGCCGGCTTGCCCTCGGCGTCGATCCAGCCGAAGTGGTAGGCGGCGACGGTGTCCATGGGGGGAGCCAGCCGGTCCACGGCAGCCCGCAGCACCGGTGTGGCAAGGGTCCGGCCGCGCTCCAGGAGCGCGGACACGTCCACCGCGTCGGCAGCCGTCTCGGCCGGGGGCACAGTGGGCACAGTCTCTCCTCTTGTCGTGCGACCGGGGGTGCGGGGACCTGCCGCATGCTGGTCGAGCATCACGCCGCCTCCTCGAACTCGAAGAGGTGACGGGGGCGGGGCCGGCCCAGGGCGGCGAGGGCGGCGTCCGCCGCGCTCACCCCACTGCGGACCGCACTCTCCATGGTCGCGGGCCACCCTGTGGCGGTCCATGCTCCGGCCAGGTACAGGCCGGGGGCCTTGGTGCGGGCGCCGGGCCGCAGCCGTCCGACGCCGGGGGCGGGAGCGAACGTCGCCGTGCGCTCCCTGGTCACGAAGAAGTCCTTCACCTCGGCGCCGCGCGCACCGGGCAGCAGCCGCTCCAGTTCGGGGAGGTAGCGCTCCCGCAGCGCCGCCACGGGCTCGTCGATCTCGTCGTGCACGGCGGACTGGGACAGCGCCAGGTACTGGCCGTCCTTCAGCCCGGACGCGTCGGTCCGGTCGAACACCCACTGCACCGGGGTGCCCAGCGCCGCGAAGAACGGGCGGGCGAGCACCTTGCGGTCGTAGACGACGTGGACGTTCAGGATCGGCGCGGTGTCGATGGCGAGCAGTCGCCCGGGGTCGTCGAGGGCTCCGTCGGGCAGCAGTTCGTGTGCCTCGCGCTGCGGTACGGCGAGGACGACGGTGTCGGCCTCGATCGTCTCGCCGGGGCAGTGAACGCTCCAGCCTCCGTTCCCGTCTTGAGAGAGGGAGGTGACGCGTGTACGGACTTCGGTGCGCACGCCCGCGGAGTCGAGCGCCTTGCGGGCGAGCCGGTCGTGCAGTTCGCCCAGCGGGACGTGTGCCCAGCCGATGTCGGCCGCGCCCGGGTCGGAGAGCAGACCGGTCTTGAACACCATCGCGGCCAGGGCGAGCGAGGAGTCGCCCGCGACCGCGTTGAGGGTGGCGACCCCGACCAGGTCCCACAGTGCCTCGACGGCGCGTGCCGACTGACCGTGCGCGGTCAGCCAGGTGCCGAAGTTCTGCGCGTCCAGGGCCGGATCGGCGAGATCGAGCCCTTTGAGCGCGAGCGCGGCACGGCCCACTCTCGCGCGGTCGCCGAGCGAGAGGTGCGGGTACGTCGCGAGGCTGCGCCCGAGATGCAGCGGCACGGGCAGCGCGTCGCGCCGGAGTCTGCCGAGCCGGCGTCCCTCGGGGCGGTTCACGTCGAGTACGGGCACGTCGAGACGATCCTGCAGCGGAGCGAGCGCGGCGCCCTCGATGCGGTCGAGGAACCAGCGGTAGGCGGTGCAGCAGCGCAGGTAGACATGCTGTCCGTTGTCGACGGTCAGCTCGCCGCGCTGGAAGGAGAAGGCGAGCCCACCGAGGCGCGGGCGGCCTTCGAGCAGGGTGACGCGGACTCCGGCGTCGGCCAGCGCGAGCGCGCTGGTGATGCCGGCGAGTCCGCCGCCGACGACGACGGCATGCCGGCCGGCCTGTCCCGTCGCCGGACCGGCGGGCAGCCCGTCGGCCCGCGTCCCGTCGCTCATCGTGCACTCCCCCCTGCGCGCCCGCCGAGGCACTCGAACCAGCCACGGCGGACCGTTGCAGTCAGGGACGCCGCTCCGCACCGGAGGGTTGCCTGCCGCATTCCTCCGGTGACATCGCCTCGGCCCACTCCGTCCATCAGGCGCGCCTCCTGAGCGTCCTCCGCGTGACGTGCCGGGAGTCCAGGCCGGACAGGCCGCGCACCGCGACGTAGGCCTTCTCGCGGCCGGGCAGGGAGACGCGGCCGCGCAGGACGGCCTCCGGCTCGCGCTCGATGCGGTCCAGCAGCCGGCGGTAGATTCCGGCCATGGCGGCGACGCAGGCGCCGCTGCGGCGGTCGAGCATGGGGAGCAGCCGGTAGCCCTCGGCGAAAAGGGTGCGGGCCCGTCGCACCTCGAAGTGGACGAGACCCGCGAAGTCGGAGCCCTCGGGTGGCGTCGGCCCGTCGAACCCGGCCGAGCAGCCGAATTTCGCGAGGTCGTCGGCGGGCAGATAGGTCCGGCCGCCCTCGGCGTCCTCGCGGACGTCTCTGAGGATGTTGGTGAGCTGGAGCGCGAGCCCCAGCGTGTCGGCGTACTCCGGGGCGCGCTCGACCCCGCGCGCGCCGGGCTCCGTGCCGAACACGCCGAGCGAGAGCCGCCCGATCGCGCCCGCGACACACCGGCAGTAGACCTTCAGGTCGTCCCACGTCTCGTAGGTCTCGCCGCGTACGTCCATCAGGACGCCGTCGATCAGCTCGTCCAGGCCGTCCAGCGGGACCGGGAAGGCCTCGGCCGTGTGCGCGAGGGCGACCGCGACCGGATCGGTGTCGTCCTCCTCGACCTTGCCCTCGCGGACCCGGGTGAGCAGCGCCCGGGTGTCCTCCAGGCGCGCCGCCTTCACCTCGGTCTCCAGCGTGCCGTCGCCGATGTCGTCGACACGCCGGGAGAACGCGTACAGCGCGGACATGGCCCGGCGCTTGGGCGCCGGGAGCAGTCTGATGCCGTAGGCGAAGTTCCGTGCCTGTTGTCCGGTGACGGCCTCGCAGTAGCTGTAGGCGGCGAGTACCGGCGCGGACATGTGCGGTGCAGACTCCACGGTCCGGATCACCCCTCTCCTCGCAGAGTCACGCCCGCCTCACGCAGCAACTGGATCTTGCCGGGCTTCGGCGGGCCGGGAAGTACGTCGTATTCGGCGGCGACGATCGCCCGGATCGCCGCCCTCCCCCCCGCCACGAACCCCGCGAGCAGCAGCTTCAATCTGCCGTGGACGCTACCCACCAGGGGGGCGCCTTCATTCAGGAGATCGCGGGCGCGTTCTGCTTCGTAGGCGACCAGTGCGCGCACCGACGCGCCCGCGGAGGGCGTGGCGAGATCCGCTTCCTGGACGTGAAAGCGCTTCATGTCCTGGGCGGGCAGGTAGATGCGGTCGCGGCCGAGGTCCTCGGTCACGTCCTGCAGGTGTTCGACGATCTGAAGTGCGGTACAGATCGCGTCGGACAGCCGGACCCGCTCGGGGGTCTCGGTGCCGGTGACTCCGAGGACCAGGCGGCCGACGGGGTTGGCGGACAGCTCGCAGTAGGCGAGGAGGTCGTCGTAGGTCTCGTAGCGCGTGACGAGCTGGTCCTGGCGGTTCGCGGCGATCAGGCCGAGGAAGGGCTCGGGGGTCAGCGCGCGGCGGCGGACGGTGGGCTGCAGGCGGCGCAGCAGCGGGTGGCTCGGGGTGCCGTCGAAGACGCGGTGGAGGTCGGCCTCGAAGGCGTCGAGGAGGACCAGGCGGTCCTCGGCCTCCGCGGGTGCAACGCCGAGCAGGCGCGCGTCGGCGCCGCCGGGGGCCAGGTCGCCGTCGCCGATGTCGTCGACGAGACGGGCGAATCCGTACACCGCCATGAGGTCGGTGCGCCAGGCCCGGGGCAGGAAGAAAGGCGCCACGGGGAAGTTCTCACCCGCGGCCTTGTCGAGTGTGCCGCGCTCCGGATCGCCGGTGCCGGCTTCGCCGCTTCCCGTCACCGCTCACTGCCAGGGGCGGGGACGGCACATGCTTCGGTGAGCTGGGGAGTTTCCGTAGCCATTGCCGTCACATCTCCCGTTCTACACTGCCGACCCAATACACACTATTTCGGACACGCCGCCCAGTCGTCCGCACGGATACCCGAAGAAGGGTGTCGCGCATTATCGCCCCACTTGCCGCTATTCGGCACCGGTACAGCTTACGTTGTACAACGCATCGAGCTTCCTCGGGGTGTCCTGCACATCACAACAACACACCGATTGGCGTCAAGATTCCTTGGGCGAGGCCGAGTTGACGTTTCCTTTGCAGACGCGGGGCCCCACCGGAGCAGTTCCGGCGGGGCCCTGGGAAGCGTTATGGGCCTTTGCGGCCCCTATGCGAGCGCACTACTTGCCCGTGAACTTCTCGTACTCCTTGAGAACCTCGTCGGTCGGGCCGTCCATCCGGAGTTCGCCGCGTTCCAGCCACAGCACTCGGTCGCACGTGTCGCGGATCGACTTGTTGTTGTGACTGACGAGAAACACCGTGCCCGCGGACTTCCTCAGTTCACGGATCCGCGCCTCGGAGCGGACCTGGAACTTGCGGTCGCCGGTGGCCAGCGCCTCGTCGATCATCAGGACGTCGTGGTCCTTGGCGGCGGCGATGGAGAAACGCAGCCGGGCCGCCATACCCGAGGAGTAGGTGCGCATCGGGAGGGTGATGAAGTCGCCCTTCTCGTTGATACCGGAGAAGTCGACGATCTCCTGATAGCGCTGCTTGACCTGTTCACGGGACATGCCCATGGCGAGGCCGCCCAGAATGACGTTCCGCTCGCCGGTGAGGTCGTTCATCAGGGCCGCGTTCACGCCCAGCAGGGACGGCTGGCCGTTGGTGTAGACCCTGCCCTTCTCCGCCGGGAGGAGGCCCGCGATGGCGCGCAGCAGCGTCGACTTGCCGGAGCCGTTCGAGCCGATCAGGCCGACGGCCTCGCCCCGGTAGGCGACGAAGGAGACGCCCC
This sequence comes from Streptomyces sp. NPDC090083, assembly GCF_044747445.1. Taxonomy (NCBI): domain Bacteria; kingdom Bacillati; phylum Actinomycetota; class Actinomycetes; order Kitasatosporales; family Streptomycetaceae; genus Streptomyces; species Streptomyces sp. NPDC090083. The sequence goes on from NZ_JBIVED010000001.1 coordinate 241,997, forward strand.
TGACGGCGTGCACCTTGCGCACCCCGCGCTCCTCGCCGCGCTTGACTATGCGGCTGAGGGCCGATGTGGCACTGCCCTTGCCGGTCTTGGCGCCGTGCACGCGGTAGACGATGTGCAGTTCGTCCGCGACGACGGTGGGGATCAGGTCTCCCTGGTCGCCGTCCGCAAGGTTCCGTTCGGTGTTCTGCTCAGCCACGGCCGTACCGCTCCTCAGCCTTCCAAAAGTACACGAAGCCGCCGACGAACAGGACCACGGCCCAGAAGGTGGCGATGGCCCACACGTGCGGCGGCAGGTTCGACGCGCCGTAGCCGTCGATGAGCGCGAAGCGCATCAGGTCCATGTAGATGGCGGCCGGGTTCACCTGGAGCAGGCGGACGAACACCTCGGAGCGGCCCTCCATCATCTTGCTGATGGAGAACATGACGCCCGACGTGTACATCCAGGTGCGCAGGATGAACGGCATCAGCTGGGCGAGGTCCGGGGTCTTGGCGCCCATCCGCGCGACGATCAGCGCGAGCCCGGTGTTGAAGAGGAACTGGAGCAGCAGCACCGGGAAGATCAGCAGCCAGGACAGGCCCGGGTAGCTGCCGAAGCCGATGACGATGATGAACAGCACGGTCATCGAGAACAGCAGTTGCTGGAGCTGCTGGAGCGCGAACGAGATCGGCAGCGAGGCGCGCGGGAAGTGCAGCGCGCGCACCAGGCCGAGGTTCCCGGAGATCGCCCGCACGCCCGCCATGATCGAGCTCTGCGTGAAGGTGAACACGAACACGCCCGTGACCAGGAACGGGATGTACACGTCACGGGACATGCCCCGGGACGCCTTCAGGATGACTCCGAAGATGAAGAAGTACACGGCCGCGTTCAGCAGCGGGGTCGCCACCTGCCAGAGCTGCCCGAGCTTGGCCTGGCTGTACTGGGCCGTCAGCTTCGCCTGAGAGAAGGCCAGGACGAAGTGCCGGCGGCCCCAGAGCTGCCGGACGTACTCGACGAGTCCGGGGCGGGCACCGCTCACGGACAGCCCGTACTTGGCGGCGAGCTGTGCCGCCGTGAGGCCTGCGTCGGGCGACGGGCGCGGGCTCACCGCGATTCCGCCGTCATGCGTTGTCTCACTCAAGAGTGGAAGCCCTCATCTTTGGATGCGTCTTACGATCGTCTTGCGTTCGTCTTACGGAATTGTGCTACAGAACGCGACACGTATCCGACGAGGGATACGGTCCGGGGGGCGTGCGGGTGCCGGGCACCCGGTCAGCCGCCCGGCGAGCCGGTCAGATCACCGGAGGACGGCCCAGCCGGGTCAGCCGCCACACGGTACGCCAGCGGATGGGCCGGCGCGGCCCGCACGGGGTGCTCCAGCCCTCCCTGAACCCGCCGAACCAGGCCTGCAGGGCCGGGCGCGAGGGGCGGCGCAGGAGCGTGAGCAGCAGCCACACCCCGAGGTAGACGGGGACGAGGGGCGCGGGGAGGTTGCGGCGGGCCAGCCAGACCCGGTTGCGGGCGACCATGCGGTGGTAGACCGCGTGCCGCGAGGGCGCGGTGGTCGGGTGGAACAGCACCATGTCGGCCCGGTAGTCGATCATCCAGCCGGCGTCGAGGGCCCGCCACGCGAGGTCGGTCTCCTCATGGGCGTAGAAGAACGCGTCCGGGAGGCCGCCGACCTCGGCGAAGACCTTCGTGCGGACGGCGTTGGCGCCGCCGAGGAAGGTGGTGACCCGGGAGGAGCGCATGGGGTCGGAGGCCCGCAGGCGCGGGACGTGCCGGCGCTGGGTGATGCCGGTCTCCGGGTCGGCGATGCGGAAGCTGATGATGCCGAGGCGGGGGTCGGCGGTGAAGGCCTCCCGGCAGAGCTCGGCGGTGTCGTGCTGGGCGAGGAGCCCGTCGTCGTCGAGGAACATCACTATGTCGACATCTCGACCGGCGGGCCCGAAGGCCTCAAGGCCGACGTTCCGGCCGCCGGGGATGCCGAGGTTCTCGGGCAGCTCCACGGTCCGGACGCCCTCGGGGACGTCCGGGACGGGCGAGCCGTTGCCGACGACGACCGCCTCGACCCGGTCGCCGTCCTGCTTGGCGACCGAATCGAGCAGCGCCCGCAGTTCGTCGGGGCGGTTGCCCATGGTGATGATCACCGCGCCGACCTTCAGGCCGCTCACTTCAGCCTGCTCGACGCGAGGATCGACACCAGGTGCAGCAGGGTCTGGAGCAGCGCGATGCCGGCCAGTACGGCGACGCCGAGCCGCGAGAAGAACAGGTCGCCGCGGACCTGGTCGACGATCGCCAGGACCAGGATCAGCAGGGACGCCTCGATGCCGAGGATCAGCCGGTGGAACTTCAGCAGGGACGCGGCCCGGCGGGCCAGCGCCATCCCGGAGGACCGCATCTCGGACGCGGACTCCTGGACGGGCGCCTTGCCGGTCTGGTGGCGGGCGACGCCGACCAGGTCGGTCTCGGCCTTGATCAGGATCGCGCCGAGCGCGGCCAGCGTCCCGAGGAACGCCCACAGCCAGTCGATACGGCCGCTGCCGAACAGGTCGGCGGCGCGCAGCCCGAAGCCGACCAGCACGGCGGCGTCGGTCAGGTAGGCGCCGACGCGGTCGAGGTAGACGCCCGCGAGGGAGTACTGCTTGCGCCAGCGGGCGATCTCGCCGTCGACGCAGTCCAGCAGCAGGTACATCTGGACGCACACCACGCCCAGCACCGCGCCCGTGATCCCCGGCACCAGCAGCGCCGGGGCGGCGAGCACGCCGAAGACGGTCATCAGGTACGTGAGCTGGTTGGGCGAGACCCTGGTGTTCACCAGGTAGCGGTCGACCCGCAGGGACACCTCACGCATGTAGAGGCGTCCCATCCAGTGCTCACCGCTGCGCCGGTCCTTCACCCCTGCGGGGTGGACGACGGGACGGAGTTCAGCTACCGATGGCCTTGACATAGTCGGCGTAGATGTCCTTGATCTGGTCGGTTTTCAGGTCGAGGTGTTCGAGGATGGTGTAGCGCCCGGGGCGGGTCTCCGGAGCGAACTCCACGGCGCGGACGAACTCGTCCACCGTGAAGCCGATCTCCTCCGGCAGGACCGGCAGTCCGTGCCGGCGCAGCACCTCGGCCATGGAGGCCGATTCCTCGTGGGCCCCGCGGAGGTACATCGCGAAGGCCGCGCCCAGTCCGCACTGCTCACCGTGGGCGGCGGCGCGTTTGGGGAAGAGCAGGTCGAAGGCGTGGTTGATCTCGTGGCAGGCGCCGGAGGCCGGCCGGGAGTCGCCGGAGATCGACATGGCGACACCGGTGAGGACCAGCGCCTCGGCGAGCACCTGGAGGAAGGCGTTGTCGCCGACCCCGCCGGGGTGGCGCAGGACGGCCTCGCCCGCCTGCCGGGCCATGGCCGCGGCGAGCCCGTCGATCTTCTCGCCCTTGACGCGGTTGGCGAGCTCCCAGTCCGCGATGGCGGAGACGTTGGAGATCGCGTCCCCGATGCCCGCCCGCACGAAGCGAACCGGTGCCTCGCGGATCACGTCGAGGTCGATGACGACGGCGATCGGGTTCGGCACGCCGTAGGAGCCGCGGCCCGCGTCGTTGTCGAGGGTGGCGACCGGCGAGCACAGGCCGTCGTGCGCGAGGTTCGTCGGTACGGCGACCAGGGGCAGGCCGACGCGGGCCGCGGCGAACTTGGCGCAGTCGATGATCTTGCCGCCGCCGAGGCCCACGACCGCGTCGTAGTGGCCCGCCTTCATGTCGCCAGCCAGCCGGATCGCGTCGTCGAGGGTGCCGCCGCCGACCTCGTACCAGGTGGCGCCGGGCAGGCTCGGCTCCAGGCGCGCGCGCAGCCGGGCACCCGAGCCGCCGCTGACGGCGACCGCGAGCCGGCCGGAGTGCGAGATGCGCTGGTCGGCGAGGACGCAGGCCAGGTCGTCGAGGGCACCCGCGCGGATGTCGACGACGACGGGCGAGGGGATCAGCCGGGTCAGTACAGGCACGCGATCTCCCGTCCCCTGGCCAGATCCTCGTGGTTGTCGATCTCGACCCACCTGACGTCGCCGATCGGGGCGACGTCGATGCGGAAGCCGCGGTTGACCAGTTCCTGGTAGCCGTGCTCGTAGAACTGCTGGGGGTCGGTCTCCCACACGGTCTTGAGCGCGTCGGCCAGGTCGGCGGTGGCGTCGCCCTCGATGAGGGTGACGCCGATGTACTCGCCGGTCGCCTCGGCCGGGTCCATCAGCTTGGTGATCTTCGTCATGCCCTTGGCGGGGTCGACGACGACCTTCATCTCCTCGTCCGCGAGGGACTTGACGGTGTCCAGCGCGAGGATGATCTTCTTGCCGTCGCCGCGGGCGGCCAGCAGCGTGCGCTCGACGGAGACCGGGTGGACGGTGTCGCCGTTGGCGAGGATCACGCCGTCCTTGAGGGCGTCACGTCCGCACCAGAGGGAGTAGGCGTTGTTCCACTCCTCGGCCTTGTCGTTGTCGATGAGGGTGAGCTTGAGGCCGTACTTCGCCTCCAGGGCCGCCTTGCGCTCGTAGACGGCTTCCTTGCGGTAGCCGACGATGATCGCGACCTCGGTCAGACCGATCTCGGCGAAGTTGCCGAGGGTGAGGTCCAGGACCGTCGGTTCGCCCTCTATGCCCGCGGGGCCCACCGGCACCAGAGCCTTGGGAAGGCTGTCGGTGTAGGGGCGCAGACGCCGTCCGGCGCCGGCCGCCAGCACGAGGCCGATCATGCGGGTTCTCCTTCATCGTGTACGGCGGGCGCCCCTGCGGACACCCAGAAGCGGATGCTCTCGAAGAGCACCAGCAGGGCCACGGCCACGGCGAGGACCGTGAGCGCGACCGTGAACTGCGACGCGGTGAGTGCGGCGGCGAGAACGGTGACGAGCAGCGTCCGCCCCTCGTGCCCCCCGATGGCGCGCACCAGCCAGGCCGGGGACGCCCCGGCGTTGCCGCGGATGCGGTACACCGTGTCGTAGTGATGGTAGGCGACGGCGGCCACCAGGCCGAAAGCCGCCGGAAGTGCTCCGTTCACCTTCGCTTCGGCCGCGAGGATCAGCACGGTGCAGTATTCGGCGGCCCGGAAGACCGGGGGGACCAGCCAGTCGAGGGCGCCCTTGAGGGGGCGGGACAGGGCCTGCCCGGCGGCGACCGCGTAGACGAGGGCGCCCGCCACGGGGGCCCAGGTGACGCCGGAGAAGAGGGAGCCGACGAGGACCGCCGTGCCGACGAGCGCGAGGAGGAGCGGCGCACCGAGGCGGCCGGGGTTCAGGCGGGCCGCGAACGACGCCAGCGGGCCGTTGTCCGCGAGGTCGGCCAGTGCCTGTGCCGCCCGGTCCGTGCGCCGGGCCTTGCGGGTCAGCGAGCGCAGCACCCGGCCGGCCGTCGTGTACGTCGCCGCGAAGGCACAGCCGACGAGGAGGACGTAGAAGGTGATGCGGGGGGTCGTCACGGCCGTGAGGACGGCGATCATCGCCCATCGTTCGCCGATGGGCAGAACTATCATCCGGCGCACCCAGACCGTCCAGCCGACGCTGTCGAGCTTGTCGGAGAGGGCGGCGGTGGGGCTGGTGTTGGCGGTGGCGTCGTGGTTGGCCTCGTTGAACGAGAAGTCCACGACGTGCCGGCAGGTCTGCAGGATCATCGCGCCGAGCGCGAGCGCCCACACGTCGTCGCTGCCGCCACCCCGGGCCGCGCCCAGCGCGAGGCCCGCGTAGTAGGCGTACTCCTTGGCCCGGTCGAACGTGGCGTCGAGCCAGGCGCCGAGCGTCGAGTACTTCAGGGCGTAGCGGGCGATCTGGCCGTCGACGCAGTCCAGGACGAAGGACGCGATCAGCAGGACGCCGGCCGCGACGAAGCCGGGACGGGTGCCGGTGGCCGCGCAGGCCGCCGCGATCAGCGCGGTGAGCAGGGACGCGGTGGTGACCTGGTTCGGGGTGAGGCCGTGGCGGGCGCACCAGCGGGCGATGTGGCGGGAGTACGGGCTGATGAAGTGCGTGGTGAAGAAGCCGTCGCGGGACTTGACGGCCGACTTCAGGCGTACGGCCTCGTCGTCGACGGCGGCGACGGCCTGGCGTGCCTCGTTGCGGGCCTGCGGGTCGGTGGGGACCGTGGCGACGAGACTGCCCAGCTCGGGGCGGTGCACGGCGCAGCCGTCGGCGTCGAGGGCGGTGACGACACGGTCGGCGAGGTCGTCCAGGAGGTCCGTGCCGCCGCCGGCCGTGTGCTCGCGGGCGACCGCGCGGGTCAGCGCCTGGCGGCCGGCCGGCTGGGCGGTGACGGCGCCCGGTACCGCGGCGAGCGGGAAACGCGGGTCGGTGAGGCCGAGGCGCAGTGCGTGCAGGTGGCCGACGAAGCGGGCGTCCACGACGGCGACGCGCCGGTCACCGGGGACGGCCGCGAGAAGCGTCTCCGCCTCGATGGTGTCGGCGGCGGTCCGGACGTCGAAGCCGAGCGAGGTGAGATCGGCCTCGATCGTCGATCCGGGGACCGGCTGACCGGTGAGGATGGCGGTCGACAACCGAACTCACTCCCTGAGTGCCGACGCGCGGGCGCCGGTCATGTGCATGGTGGTGGCGCCCGTCGGGTGACACCCGGGCGGCGTGTCGGCAGAGGCTATCGGATGCTCTCAAGCCCGTGTTCACCGGCCGTTCATGGCCTGATCAACACGGTCTGTCAGCGCCTCCGCCGAGATCATCATCAGGGATTCGGGCCCCGGCCGACAAACCGCACCCGCCAGACCGGGCATCGCGGGACATAGCGGAGGCCCTCTCCGTACCGACATAGGGTGAACGCCCATGACCTGGCTGATCACCGGCGGAGCCGGATACATCGGGGCCCATGTGGCACGGACCATGGCGGACGCCGGAGAGCGCGTCGTCGCCCTGGACGACCTCTCCGCGGGCAACCCCGCGCGACTCCCCGCGGCCGTCCCGCTCGTGCGCGGTTCGTCCCTGGACGGCGGCCTGCTGAAGCGGGTGTTCGCCGAGCACGGGGTGACCGGGGTCGTGCATCTCGCGGCACGCAAGCAGGTGGCCGAGTCGGTGGCAAGGCCGACGTACTACTACCGCGAGAACGTGGGCGGCCTGGCGGCCCTCCTGGACGCGGTCGCCGAGGCCGGCGTCCGGCGGTTCGTGTTCTCGTCCTCGGCGGCGGTCTACGGCGACCCGGGCACGGACCTGATCACCGAGGACACCCCGTGCGCGCCGGTGAACCCGTACGGCGAGACCAAGCTCACCGGCGAGTGGCTGGTCCGGGCGGCGGGCGCGGCGCACGGCATCGGCACGGTGTGCCTGCGCTACTTCAACGTGGCGGGGTCCGCGGCGCCGGAGCTGGCGGACACCGGGGTCTTCAACATCGTCCCCATGGTCTTCGACCGGCTCACCCGGGACGAGGCCCCGCGGATCTTCGGCGACGACTATCCGACCCCGGACGGCACCTGCGTCCGTGACTACATCCACGTGGCCGATCTCGCCGAGGCGCATCTGGCGGCGGCCCGGCGCCTGGCCGGCGGGGACGCGGGCGGCGACCTGACGGTCAACATCGGCCGCGGGGAAGGGGTTTCGGTCCGCGAGCTGGTCACGGTGATCGGCGAGGTCACCGGGGACCGGCGGCCCGCCGTCGTCGAGGGGCGGCGTCCCGGTGACGCCCCGCGCGCGGTCGCGTCCGCCGACCGGGCCGCCGCGGAGCTTGGGTGGACGGCCCGGCGCGGGGTGCGGGAGATGGTCGAGTCGGCATGGCGCGGGTGGCAGGCGCACCACGGCGGCTGAGCCCCGCTCCACCCTGGCCTGCGGTTCGTTTGCGCAGGTCAGCGCATATGACAACGGTGTTCAGTACCGCGTTGCCGGATACCCCCCACCCGTAGTTCACTGTGATCAGGAGCAGGGACCGGAGCAGGGACCGGAGCAGTGATCCGGAGCGGTGATCAGGAGGGCGGCTTCCCATGGGGGCAGGGCACGACCACGGGCATGCTCACGGTGCCCCCGGCACCGGTACGGCGGCCGCCGCCTACCGGGGCAGGCTGCGCGTCGCGCTGGGGATCACGATCACCGTGATGGTGGTCGAGGTGGTCGGCGGGCTGCTCGCGGACTCCCTCGCGCTCATCGCGGACGCGGCCCACATGGCGACGGACGCGCTGGGCCTCGGCATGGCCCTCCTCGCGATCCACTTCGCGAACCGCCCGGCGTCCGGCAACCGCACCTTCGGCTACGCCCGCGCGGAGATCCTCGCCGCGCTCGCCAACTGCCTGCTGCTGCTCGGTGTCGGCGGCTACGTCCTGTACGAGGCGGTCCAGCGGTTCGTCACGCCCGCCGACACCGAGGGCGGGCTGACCGTCGTGTTCGGCCTGATCGGCCTGGTCGCGAACATGATCTCCCTCACGCTGCTGGTACGCGGCCAGAAGGAGAGCCTGAACGTGCGGGGCGCCTTCCTCGAGGTCGCCGCGGACGCGCTCGGCTCGCTCGCGGTGATCGTCTCGGCCGTGGTGATCCTGACCACGGGCTGGCAGGCCGCCGACCCGGTCGCCTCCCTCGCCATCGGCCTGATGATCGTGCCCCGCACGCTGAAGCTGCTGCGCGAGACCCTGGACGTCCTCCTGGAGTCGGCCCCCAAGGACGTCGACATGCGGGAGGTGCGCGCGCACCTCCTGGCGCTCGACGGCGTCGAGGACGTCCACGATCTGCACGCGTGGACGATCACCTCGGGCATGCCGGTGCTCTCCGCGCACGTCGTCGTCCGCTCGGACGTGCTGAACGCCATCGGCAACGAGAAGATGCTCCACGAACTCCAGGGCTGCCTCGGCGACCACTTCGACCTGGAGCACTGCACCTTCCAGCTGGAGCCCCGCGGCCACGCGGAGCACGAGGCGAAGCTCTGCCACTGACACCCGGGCGGTGCTCGTCCGGGCCCCCGGACCGACAGGATTCGACCGGTTCCGACGGAGTGCGCCCGTCCGGCGAACACCCTTGTCCGTACGGCCGCGGACCCACCCCCGGACGGTTCCCCAGTCGCCGCGCCGGGCACGATGAACTGCCGAGAGTGCCTGATGCGTACGGCAGACTTGGCCCGAGGACCGATGTGAAGGATGGGTATGCCGACCACACCTGCCACCGCGACGCACAGCTCGTCGAACGGCACCGCTGAAGCGATCCTGCTCGAACTGGTCGACGAGGACGGCGTGACGATCGGCACCGCCGAGAAGCTCGCCGCCCACCAGCCGCCGGGGCAGCTGCACCGCGCCTTCTCCGTCTTCCTCTTCGACGAGCAGGGCCGGCTCCTCCTCCAGCAGCGGGCGCTCGCCAAGTACCACTCCCCCGGCGTGTGGTCCAACACCTGCTGCGGCCACCCCTACCCCGGCGAGGCGCCCTTCGCGGCGGCCGCCCGGCGGACGTACGAGGAGCTGGGCGTGTCCCCGACGCTGCTCGCCGAGGCGGGCACGGTCCGCTACAACCACCCGGACCCGGACTCCGGTCTGGTGGAGCAGGAGTACAACCACCTCTTCGTCGGCATGGTGCAGTCCGCGCTGCGGCCCGACCCGGAGGAGGTGGGCACGACCGCGTTCGTGACCGCCGCCGAGCTGGCGGAGCGGCACGCGAAGGACCCGTTCTCGTCCTGGTTCATGACGGTGCTGGACGCGGCCCGTCCGGCGGTCAGGGAGCTGACGGGCCCGTCCGCGGGCTGGTGAGCGGCGCTACGGCAGCTGCGCGCGGGTGAGCGGCAGGGCGGCCCAGATCACCTTGCCGCCGCTCGCGGTGTGCTCGACGTCGCACACCCCGCCCGCCTCCCGGGTCACCTCGCGCACCAGCAGCAGCCCCCGGCCGCCGGTCTCGTCGTGGTCGGCCACCAGGGCGGTCGGGCGGTAGGGGTGGTTGTCCTCGACGGACACCCGCACCCACTCGGCCCCCACGGCGACCTCCACGGCGAGGACCGGCGACAGCAGCGCCGCGTGCCGGACCGCGTTGGTGACCAGCTCGGAGACGATCAGCAGCAGCCCCTGCAGCACGTCGTCCGAGAGGGGCACGCCCTGCCGGAGGAGCAGGTCCCGCACGGCGTGCCGCGCCTGCGGGACGGAGACGTCGACGGCGGAGGCGGTGAACCGCCAGACTCCCTCGTACGGCAGCGGGCCCGGCGGGGCGGAGGCGGGATCCGGGGCGGGAGCGGGATCCGGTCCGGGATCCGGGGGATCGTCTCTGCCGCCTTCTGGGCGCGGGGCCGACCCACGCCCGCGGTTCTCCATCGTCCGGTCGCCACCCTTGCGCTCGATTGTCACCACACGACGAGTGTTGGCATCGACCCGCGCCACCCCGGATGACTGAACAGAAGTCAGCAGGTATCGGACGCTTTCCGATCGTTGCTGCGGGGACCGGTCGACCAAGAGACCGCCTCTGTCCGACTCGTACCGACTTCGCGAACTCTTCGGGTTGTACGTAGCATCCGGCCCATGGAGCCCCGCCTGCTGCACGACGTCACCGACTCGGTCGCCACCGTCGTCGTCCACCACCCCGGCAAGCGCAACGCGATGACCGCCGAGATGTGGCGGTCGCTGCCGCCGTTGCTCGACACGCTGGCCGCCGATCCGGCCGTACGGGCGCTCGTGCTGACCGGTGAGGGCGGGACGTTCTGCGCCGGGGCCGACATCTCGACGCTGCGTTCGGAGCCCGGTGCGGCGCAGGCGCTGTCGGTGCTCGCGGAGGAGGCGCTCGCGGCGTTCCCGAAGCCCACGGTGGCGGCGGTGCGGGGGCATTGTGTGGGCGGCGGGGCGCAGTTGGCGGCGGCCTGCGATCTGCGGTTCGCGGAGGAGGGCGCGCTGTTCGGGGTGACCCCGGCGAAGCTCGGGATCGTGTATCCGGCCTCCGCGACCAGGCGGTTGGTGTCGCTGGTCGGTCCCGGGACCGCCAAGTACCTGCTGTTCTCGGGCGAGTTGATCGACGCGGAGCGGGCGCTGCGCACGGGCTTCGTCGACGAGCTGCTGCCCGAGGGCGAACTCGCCAAGCGGGTCGCGGAGTTCACCCGGGTGCTGGTCTCCCGCTCGCAGCTGACCCAGGCGTCGGCGAAGGAGTTCGCCGACGGCCGTACGGACAGGGACGCCTACTGGGCCGCCCAGGCACGCGGCAGCGGCGACACCGCGGAGGGCGTCGCCGCGTTCCTGGAGCGCCGGGAGCCGCGCTTCACCTGGACCGGTTCCGGGACTACGTCATGAGGAACCGGCTGTTCGCCCGGAACCTCTCGACGAGGTGCGCGGGAGCCTTTTGCGGGGACCCCACGTCGTAGGGCGGCTGCGGGTCGTACTCGGTCAACAGCTGTACGGCCTGGGCGTGTTCGTCACCGGCGATCCGGCCGAGCAGGGTGAGTCCCATGTCGATGCCGGAGGAGACCCCGGCCGCGGTGACGTACTTCCCGTCGGTCACGACCCGCTCCCCCGTCGGCTCGGCACCGAACCGCTTCAGCTGCTCCAGAGCGAGCCAGTGGGAGGTCGCCCGGCGCCCGTCGAGCAGCCCGGCGGCGGCCAGCAGCAGGGAGCCCGTGCAGACCGAGGTCGTCCAGGTGCTGGTGACGTCGGCGGTGCGCAGCCAGTCCAGGAGGGCCGCGTTCTCCATCTGCGGGGTCTGCCCCGGGCCGCCCGGGACGACCACGATGTCGGGGGCGGGCACGTCGGCGAGGGTGCGGTCGGCGACGAGTGCCAGGTTTCCGCTCTCGTTGCGGACGGGGCCGGTCCGCTCGGCGACGAAGACGGTCTCCGCGTCCGGGAGGCGGCCGAGGGTCTCGTAGGGGCCGACGGCGTCCAGGGCGGTGAAGCGGTCGAAGAGGACGATGGCGATCTGCATCAGGACCTTTCCTGTTCGGTGGATGCCGGATGTGGTTCAGGTGGTTCACGCACTGCGGGCCCGTCGCGGCCGGCCGCGCAGTTCCCCGCGTCCTTGACGGGGCGCTGTCCCCGTCCGGCGTTCAGCCGGTGGCCGGGTGGAAGCGGCGGCGGTACTCCGCCGGAGGTGTCCCGACGGCCTTCAGGAAGGCCCGGCGCATGGATTCGGGGGTGCCGTAGCCGCTGGCCCGGGAGATCTCCTCGATGCCGTCGGCGGTGTCCTCCAGCAGGCGGCGGGCGTGTTCGAGGCGGACGCGGTCGACGTAGCGGCCGGGAGGCATGCCGGTCTCGGACCGGAAGGCGCGGGCGAAGTGGCGGGGCGAGAGGCGGGCGCGGGCGGCCAGGGTCTCCACGCTCAGGTCGCCGCCGGGATGCTCGGTGATCCACTGCTGGACCTCCCGGAGGGGTTCCCGGTGGGCCGTCTGCGCGGCCAGCTGGGCGCTGAACTGGGCCTGGTTCCCGGGGCGGCGCAGGAAGACGACCAGGTGGCGGGCGATGGCCAGGGCCGTGTCACGGCCGAGGTCCTCCTCGACCAGGGCCAGGGCCAGATCGATGCCCGAGGTGACGCCGGCCGACGTCGAGACGTGGCCGTCGCGGACGTAGATCGGGTCGGGGTCGACCTCGACGGCGGGGTGGTCGCGGGCGAGTTTCGCGCAGTACGCCCAGTGCGTGGTGACCCGGCGGCCGTCCAGGAGGCCCGCCTCGGCGAGCAGGATCGCCCCGGTGCACACGGAGACCAGCCGCTCCGCGCGCGGCCCGTGCGCGCGCAGCCAGCCGGTCACGCGCGGGTCGGGGCCGCGGGTGCCCGGGCCGCCGGGGACGAGGAGGGTGTGCGGGGCGGGCGCGTCGGCGAGGGACGAGTCCGGTACGACGGTCAGACCGCCGGAGGTGCGCACCGGGCCGCCGTCCAGGGAGGCCGTACGGATGCGGTACGTCCCCGGGACCTGCGCCTCGGCGCCCGCGAAGACCTCCGCGGGACCCGTGACGTCGAGGCTCTGGACGTCGTCGAAGAGGACCATCAGGACGGTTCGCATACCGTCGATTCTTCGTGCCCCGGGTGATGGCCGCAACGACAGATACCCCACCTTTCCTGCCATGCGGTATCCGCGCTTCCATGTCTTACCGACCAGTCAGTAACGTGAGGGGCATGACTACTGCCGCCGTAGATCCCCGTGCCGGGCGCCGCTGCCACAACGCGCTCAACTCCCTGCACGCCACGCTCTACTTCTCGCCCGACCTGGGGAAGGAGTTCGGCGCGCTCGGAATCACCCACCCCGGGGCCGTCAATTTCGCCGTCCGCGCGGCGGCCATGGGCGCGGTCGGCCCCGGCACCCTGACGGCGGCCTTCTACAACTACAAGTACGACCTGGTGGCCCGGCACGTGCCCGCCGTCTGGGAGACCGCTTCCCCGGAGCAGTGCCTTCACGCACGCGCGCGTGCCGTCGACGCGACCCTTCGGCGGCTGCTCGGCGAGGACGTCGTGGCGTCGGAGGAGATGGCGGAGGCCGCACGGCTGGCGCTGCGGGCCACCGAGGCGTGCACCCGCCCGGCCCGCCCCCTGTACGCGGCGTACGCCGACCTGCCGGTCCCCGAGGAGCCGCACCTCGCCTACTTCCACGCGGCCACGCTGTTGCGCGAGCACCGCGGCGACGGCCATCTGGCCGCCCTGCTGTCCGCCGGACTCGACGGCCTGGAGGCCGTGGTCACCCACACCGCGACGGGCAGGGGCACGACCCCGAAGTGGGTGTTCCGCACCCGCGGCTGGAACCAGGAGGAATGGGACGCCACCACGGAACGGCTCCGCGCGCGCGGACTGCTCGACGGGGACGGCGAGTTGACCGAGGCCGGGGTCGCCCTGCGGGCCGGGATCGAGTCGGAGACCGACCGGCTGGACCGGGCGCCGTACGCACACCTGGGCGCCGAAGGGGTCGTACGTCTGACCGAGTTGGCCACCGGGTTCGCGCGGCACGCGCTCGCCGCCGGGGCGTTTCCCCGGGATCTGCTCGGCAAGAGCTAGCGAAAGGACCCGCAGGACAGCGCCCTGATCCCCGGTTGTCGGTGCCACCTGCCACAATTGCCGCGCAACCTCAGTGGAGAAGGCGGTACGGGCGTGACGACACCCCTCGTAGGGTCCATCGAAGGCAGGATCGCCGAGGAGCTCGGCGTACGGGAGCGGCAGGTGAAGGCCGCCGTCGAGCTGCTCGACGGCGGGTCGACGGTGCCCTTCATCGCCCGCTACCGCAAGGAAGCGACCGAGATGCTCGACGACGCGCAGCTGCGCACGCTCGAGGAGCGGCTGCGCTATCTGCGGGAGCTGGAGGAGCGGCGGACCGCGATCCTCGAATCGGTGCGCGAGCAGGGCAAGCTCACCGACGAGCTGGAGGCGCAGATCCGGGGCGCCGAGACCAAGGCGCGCCTTGAGGACATCTACCTCCCCTACAAGCCCAAGCGGCGCACCAAGGCGCAGATCGCCCGCGAAGCCGGTCTGGAGCCGCTAGCGGAGGGCCTGTTGGGCGACCCGAGCGTGGCACCGCTGGCTGCCGCCGCCGCGTTCGTCGACGCCGACAAGGGCGTCGCCGATCCGCAGGCCGCCCTGGACGGGGCCCGCGCGATCCTCACCGAGCGGTTCTCGGAGGACGCCGACCTCATCGGCGAACTGCGTGAGCGCATGTGGGGACGCGGACGGCTCGCCGCGAAGGTGCGGGACGGCAAGGAGGAGGCGGGCGCCAAGTTCTCCGACTACTTCGACTTCTCGGAGCCCTTCACCGCGCTGCCCTCGCACCGCATCCTCGCGATGCTGCGCGGCGAGAAGGAGGAGGTCCTCGACCTCGTCCTGGAGCCCGAGGAGGCCACCGAGGGCCCCTCGTCCTACGAGGGGATGGTCGCCCATCGCTTCCAGGTCCTCGACCGGGGCCGCCCCGGTGACAAGTGGCTCCAGGACACGGTCCGCTGGGCCTGGCGCACCCGCATCCTCGTGCACCTCGGCATCGACCTGCGGCTCCGGCTGCGCACGGCCGCCGAGGACGAGGCGGTCAACGTCTTCGCCTCGAACCTGCGGGACCTGCTGCTCGCCGCCCCGGCCGGCACCCGCGCCACGCTGGGCCTGGACCCCGGTTTCCGTACGGGCGTGAAGGTGGCCGTCGTCGACGCGACCGGCAAGGTCGTGGCCACGGACGTGATCCACCCGCACGTGCCGGCCAACAAGTGGGACGACGCCCTCGCCAAGCTGGCCCGGCTCTCCGCCCAGCACTCGGTCGACCTGATCGCGATCGGCAACGGCACGGCGTCCCGCGAGACCGACAAACTCGCCGGTGAACTCATCACGAAGCACCCGGAGTTGAACCTCACGAAGGTGATGGTGTCGGAGGCCGGCGCGTCCGTGTACTCGGCCTCCGCGTTCGCCTCGCAGGAACTGCCGGACATGGACGTGTCGTTGCGCGGCGCGGTCTCCATCGCGCGCCGACTCCAGGACCCGCTGGCCGAGTTGGTGAAGATCGACCCCAAGTCGATCGGCGTCGGCCAGTACCAGCACGACCTGTCCGAGGTGAAGCTGTCGCGCTCGCTGGACGCGGTGGTCGAGGACTGTGTGAACGGCGTCGGCGTGGACGTCAACACCGCCTCCGCGCCGCTGCTTTCCCGCGTCTCCGGCATCACCTCCGGCCTCGCCGAGAACATCGTGTCGCACCGCGACACCAACGGCCCGTTCACCTCGCGCACGCAGCTGAAGAACGTGGCACGGCTCGGCCCGAAGGCGTACGAGCAGTGCGCGGGCTTCCTCCGCATCCGGGGCGGCGACGACCCGCTCGACGCGTCCAGCGTGCACCCCGAGGCGTACCCGGTCGTCCGGCGGATGGTGAAGAGCGCGGGCAGCGAGGTGGCGTCGCTGATCGGCAACACGTCGGTGCTGCGCTCGCTGAAGCCGACGGAGTTCGTGGACGAGACCTTCGGTCTGCCCACCGTAACCGACATCCTCAAGGAGCTGGAGAAGCCGGGGCGCGACCCCCGGCCCGCGTTCAAGACGGCCACGTTCAAGGACGGCGTCGAGAAGATCTCCGACCTGACCGCGGGGATGGTCCTGGAGGGCGTCGTCACGAACGTCGCCGCGTTCGGGGCGTTCATCGACATCGGCGTCCACCAGGACGGCCTCGCGCACGTGTCCGCCTTGTCCAGGACGTTCGTCAAGGACCCGCGTGACGTGGTCAAGCCCGGCGACATCGTCAAGGTGAAGGTCCTCGACATCGACATCCCGCGCAAGCGGATCTCCCTGACCCTGCGCCTGGACGACGAGGCGGCGGCCTCCGGCGGGGAGCGGCGCCAGCAGGGCGGCGGCGAACGCCGGCAGCAGGGCGGTGGGCGTCCGCCGCAGCAACGCCAGCAGCGTCAGGGCGGCCAGGGCGGCGGCGGTTCGCGGCAGGCGGCTGCTCCGCCGGCCAACAGCGCGATGGCCGACGCCCTGCGGAAGGCCGGGTTGCTGGACCAGGGCAAGAAGGGCAAGCGCTGACGGTTCGTGCCGGTGAGGTGGTGGGGAGCTGCGGGTCCGTTGTGGCTGGTCGCGCGGTTCCCCGGGCCCCTGGGGTGAAGACGCTCGGCGGCGACGAAGAGGAGCCGTCGGAATCACGACACCCCGCGGACCGCGCCCCTGGAAACAGGGGCGCGGGGAACGGCGCGACCGAAGCGCTACCGCGCCTCCGTCACCTTCCCGTCCGCGACCTCCAGCCGCCGGGTCACCCGCACCGCGTCCAGCATCCGCCGATCATGCGTGACCAGCAGCAGCGTCCCCTCGTACGCGTCGAGCGCCGACTCCAACTGCTCGATCGCCGGCAGGTCGAGGTGGTTCGTGGGTTCGTCCAGGACCAGGAGATTGACGCCCCGGCCCTGGAGCAGGGCCAGGGCGGAGCGCGTCCGCTCCCCCGGTGACAGGGTCGCGGCGGGGCGCATCACGTGGTGCGCCTTGAGGCCGAACTTGGCGAGCAGGGTGCGGACCTCGGCCGGTTCGGTGTCCGGGACGGCCGCGCAGAACGCGTCGAGCAGGGACTCCGTGCCGTGGAACAACTGGCGGGCCTGGTCGACCTCGCCGACCAGGACGCCCGAGCCGAGCGTCGCGTGCCCCGCGTCCAGCGGGATCCGGCCGAGCAGCGCGCCGAGCAGCGTCGACTTGCCCGCGCCGTTCGCGCCGGTCACCGCGACCCGGTCCGCCCAGTCGATCTGGAGGGACACCGGTCCGAAGCCGAAGTCGCCGCGCCGTACCTCGGCGTCGCGCAGGCTCGCCACGACCGAGCCCGAGCGGGGCGCGGACGCGATCTCCATGCGCAGCTCCCACTCCTTGCGGGGCTCCTCGACGACGTCGAGGCGTTCGATCATGCGCTGGGTCTGCCGGGCCTTCGCCGCCTGCTTCTCGCTCGCCTCGCTGCGGAACTTGCGGCCGATCTTGTCGTTGTCGTTGTTCGCCTTGCGGCGGGCGTTCTTGACGCCCTTGTCCATCCAGCCGCGCTGCATCTGCGCCCGGTCCTGGAGCGCCGAGCGCTTGTCGGCGTACTCCTCGTAGTCGTCGCGGGCGTGCCGCCGCGCGACCTCCCGCTCCTCCAAATACGCCTCGTAGCCGCCGCCGTAGAGGTTGATCCGGTTCTGGGCCAGGTCGAGTTCGAGGACCTTGGTGACCGTGCGGGTGAGGAACTCGCGGTCGTGGGAGACGACGACCGTGCCCGCGCGGAGGCCGGAGACGAAGCGTTCGAGGCGCTCCAGGCCGTCGAGGTCCAGGTCGTTGGTGGGCTCGTCGAGCAGGAAGACGTCGTAGCGGGAGAGCAGCAGCGAGGCCAGGCCCGCTCTCGCCGCCTGGCCGCCGGACAGGGACGTCATCGGCTGGTCCAGGTCGACGGCGAGCCCCAGGGTGTCGGCGGTCTCCTCGGCCCGTTCGTCGAGGTCCGCGCCGCCGAGGTCGAGCCAGCGCTCCAGGCTCGCCGAGTACGCGTCGTCGGCGCCGGGTGCGCCGTCCACCAGTGCCTGCGTGGCCTCGTCCATGATCCGCTGGGCCTCGGCGACCCCCGTGCGGCGCGCGAGGAAGGCGCGCACGCTCTCGCCCGGGCGGCGCTCCGGCTCCTGCGGGAGATGGCCGACGGTCGCGGCCGGCGGGGAGAGACGCAGTTCGCCCTCCTCCGGTGCGAGCAGACCGGCGAGCATCCTCAGCAGGGTGGACTTGCCCGCGCCGTTGGCGCCGACGAGGCCGATCACGTCACCGGGGGCGACGACGAGGTCGAGTCCGGTGAAGAGGGCGCGGTCGCCGTGTCCGGCGGCGAGATTCTTGGCGACGAGAGTGGCAGTCATCAGACCGCCGATCCTAATCGGTCCGGCGCACCCGGCACCGCGAGGTGAGCTCGCGGGCCCGGGAGCGGTGGGGGCTCGGCAGCGCACGGCCCGGTCCGCTACCGTCCGCGCATGGAGACCGGCATGAGTGGCGATGTGATCGTGGTCGGCGGCGGCGTCATCGGACTGACGACGGCCGTCGTACTGGCGGAGCGCGGGGCGCGGGTGCGGGTGTGGACACGGGAGCCGGTCGAGCTGACGACCTCGGCGGTCGCGGGCGCGCTGTGGTGGCCGTACCGGATCGAGCCGGAGCCGCTGGTCGGTGAGTGGGCGCTCCAATCGCTCGTCGTGTACCAGGAGTTGGCGGCGCGGCCCGAGGAGACGGGCGTACGGCTGGTCGAGGGTGTACAGGGTGAGACCCGGCTGGACGAGCTGGGGTCGTGGGCGGCCCGGGTGCCGGGGCTGCGGGAGGCGCGGGCCGAGGAGTTCGCGGGCGGCGGGCTGTGGGCCCGGCTGCCGCTGATCGACATGTCGGTCCATCTCCCTTGGCTGCGCGACCGGTTCCTGAACCTGGGCGGGACCGTCGAGGAGGCGTCGGTGGCCGATCTCAGGGAGGTGCCGGCGTCCGTCGTGGTCAACTGCACCGGGCTGGACTCCCTCGACCTGGTGCCCGATCACTCGGTGCGGCCGGTGCGCGGGCAGCTGGTCGTCGTGGAGAACCCGGGGATCACGACCTGGCTGACGTCGGTCGGCCACTCGGCGGACACGTCCACGTACTTCTTCCCGCAGCCGGGCGGTCTCATCCTGGGCGGCACCGCCGAGGAGGACGCCTGGTCGATGACGCCCGACCCCGCGACCGCCGAGGCGATCATCGCCCGCTGCGCGGCCTTCCGTCCGGAGATCGCCGGGGCCCGCGTCCTGGAACACCGGGTGGGGCTGCGGCCGACGCGGCCCTCGGTCCGGCTGGAGCGTGAAGTACTGGGCGGGGGAAGGGCGTTGGTGCACAACTACGGTCATGGCGGGGCCGGGATCACCGTCGCGTGGGGGTGTGCGCGGGAGGCGGCGGACCTGGTGGGAGTGAGTGCGGGCCGATGAACCCGGCGCGGCCCGCTCCGCTCCGCCCGTAGGCCCCGCACGCCATCACTCCCGCCCGCGGAACGCGAAACGGCGGAGCACCTTCGCTCCGCCGTTCCGGTCAAACCGTCAAGCCGTACTGCCGTGTTGCCGTACTGCCGTACCGCCGCCGGTCAGTTCCCCGGTACCCGCTGTGCGGATCGCGGTGCTCGTACGCCGTCCAGGGGCGTGGACGCGGGGGCCGCGGAACGGGTGCCCGCCGTGGCCTTCCTGAACGCCGATTCGCCGCCGACGAGCGGGAGTCGGGCCGAGGTTCGGGACAGGGTGAGGGCGAGGGTCGGGGTGGTGGACGGCGGGTCGATGAGGTCCTTGTCCGTGCCCGCGACGATCAGGGCGAGGCGGTGGCCGGCCGGGACGACGTGGTCGGTCGCCGCGAGGTCGAGGGTGATGGTGTACGCCTTGCCCGGGGTCAGCGGTACGCCCTTCGTCGCGGAGGCGTAGTGGCCGAGGTCGGCCCAGCCGCGGCTGACGACGTTGTAGTCGACGGCCTCGGTCTTGGTCTGGGTCGCGAGGAAGCAGGCACTGTCGCCGGCGGTGCTCTCACCCCAGCAAGTGCGGTTCGTGAGCGTGGTGATGCCCTCGGCCGAGTCGGCGTAGTCCCGGATGGTGTCGGGTCCGACGTCCACGAGTACGGCCGAGAGATGGGCCGTCGACGTGGTGGGCGTGGCGGTGACCGTCACCTTCGAGGAGCCCGACAGACGCAGGTCCCCGGTGAGGGGCCCGGTGACGAAACCCGCCTTGTCCGACGTCGGCCGGTCGATCGCGGCGGCCCAGTCGGTCTCGCTCTCCCGCGGGTTGTCGGTGAACGTCTCGGTGCCCGAGCCGGTGCGCAGGCCGAGTGTGCCGACGCCCGGCCGGCTGCCCTGCGCCGGGTGGAGGGTGATCGTGGCGGTGCCGCGCGGCGGCCAGGTCGCCGACGTGACCCACTGGTCGGGGTGGCGTTCGATGTCGGCCATCGGCGCGCGGTCGATCCCGTTGTCGTAGCCGAGGAGTTCGTGGTCGAACCAGCGGTGCAGGGTGTCCACGAAGTCGGCGCGCCGGTAGTCGAAGGGGTCGACGTGGCCGGTCTGGGAGAGCCAGATCTTGCGCTCGACGCCGTTCTTGGCGAGGGCGTCCCACCACTGGCCGAAGTTCTTGGTGCGGACGTTGAGGTCCTGCATGCCGTGCACGAGGAACACGCTCGCCTTGACCTTGCTCGCGTCCTTCACGTAGTCGCGCTCGGTCCACAGCGGGGTCCAGTCGCCCGTGCGCGGGGCGCCGTCGACGAGTTTCCGCTGTACGGCCGCGCAGCCGGCCTGTGCGCCGGGGCTCTCGACGGCGTCGGACAGCCAGTCGGGGCCGGAGTCGTAGAGCGGGGCGCCCTGGGCGAAGTAGTAGTCGTACCAGGAGGAGATGGAGCTGATCGGGACGATCGTCCTCAGGCCCTTGACGCCGGTGGCGGCCACTCCGTTGGCGATGGTGCCGTCCCAGCTCTTGCCGATCATGCCGGTCCTGCCGTTGGTCCAACTCGCTTGTGTGCGCACGGTTCCGGTGCGGGTCGTGTACGCCTTGGCGCGGCCGTTGAGCCAGTCGACGACGGCCTTGGCGGACTGGATGTCGGAGCGTCCGCCGACGTCGACGCAGCCGTCGGAGCGGTTGGTGCCGGCGAGGTCGACGCCGACGAAGGCGTAGCCGCGCGGCACGAAGTAGTTGTCGTAGAACAGCGGCATCTGGACAACGTTGCCGCTCGCGTCGTAGGTCTTCAGCTGGCTCTCGTTGCCGCGTCCGCAGCAGGAGTAGTAGGGGCTGGCGTCCATGATGACGGGGACTTTCCGGCCCTGGCGGGCGGGTTCGCTCGGCCGGACGATGTCGACGGCGACCCGGTCGGTCTTCCCGTCGCCGTCGCCGTCGAGTCCGGTGTCCACCCAGACGGCCTCGCGGACCGCGTTCGCGTAGGAGTAGACGGGCCGGCTCTCCTGCGGGGCGCTCTGGGCCGTCGCCGGGGTGAGGAAGGCGGCCAGGAGGGCGGCGATCGCCGCGGTCGCGAGCGATCTCCAGATCGTGAAGCTCGTGCGTTTCGGCATGCGCGGACGGTACATCGGCCAACTCCCGTGCAGGAAGAGGCACTCGGGGTCGTGACGGCCGAATGGCGATCGTGTGACAGGTGGGGCCGTGGACAGGCGCGGGGGCACAGGGAGTGAATAGCCTCCGGACAGACTCGGTGGACCGAAACCTACGGCACTTCGACCTTCGTGGCCCCCCATGGCTCCTCATCTCGTACCGGAGCCCTACGACTTGGAGTTCTCGTGCACCGCAGAATCATCGCGCCGGGCGCCCTCGCGGCGGCCTCCCTCATGCTGGCGATCCCGGCATCGGCGGCAAGCTACTCCCCCGGCGCTCCGGGCATCGGCGACCCCTACTACCCGTTCTACGGCAACGGCGGATACGACGTCTCGCACTACGATCTGCGGCTCCGGTACCAGCCCGCCACCGACGAGTTGACGGGTACGGCGACGATCCTCGCGAAGACCACGCAGGACCTGTCGCGGTTCGATCTGGACTTCCTCCTCGACGTCAGCGAGGTCCGGGTCAACGGCGCCGGGGCGACCTTCGCGACCTCGGGCCAGCACGAGCTGGAGATCACCCCGAGGATCCCGCTGCCCAAGGACACACCGATCACGGTCGTCGTCCGCTACAGCGGGGTGCCGTCCACGAAGAGCGCGTACGGCTTCACCACCTGGCACCGCACGCCGGACGGCGCGGTGGCGGCGGACGAGCCCGAGTCGGCGTGGTGGTGGTTCCCGAGCAACGACCACCCCAGCGACAAGGCCACCTACGACGTGTCGGTGGCGGTGCCGGACGGCACCCAGGCGATCTCCAACGGCACGCTCCAGTCGACGAGTTCACAGCTCGGCTGGACCCGCTACAACTGGCGGCAGAACAAGCCGCAGGCGACCTACCTGGCCACGCTGGCCCTCGGCAGGTTCGACATCACGACCAGCACCTCGGACGGCGGTGTGCCCGTCATCAACGCCTACAGCAAGGACCTCGGCGACAACGACGGGTCCGCGCGGGCGAGTGTCGAGCGGACCGGAGAGATCGTCGACTGGCTGAGCGGCTACTTCGGGCCGTATCCGTTCAGCACCGCCGGCGGGTACGTGCCCAACACGACCACCGGGTACGCGCTGGAGACCCAGACCCGCGTCTACTACAGCCCGAAGCAGTTCGCGAACGGCGCCAACACCTCGGTCGTCGTGCACGAGTTGGCCCATCAGTGGTACGGCGACGACGTGTCGCTGAAGGGCTGGAAGGACATCTGGATCAACGAGGGGTTCGCCCGGTACGCGCAGTGGCTGTGGTCCGAGCACGAGGGCGAGGGGACGGCGCAGCAGCTCGCCGACTACGTGTACGCCTCGCATCCGGCGGACGACCCGTTCTGGACGATCGCGCCGGGCGACCCCGGTCCGGACGACCAGTTCGAACTGCCCGTCTACGACCGGGGGGCGCTGGCCATCCAGGCACTGCGCAACGAGGTCGGTGACGACGCGTTCTTCGCCATTCTGAAGGGGTGGCCCACGGAGCACGCCTACAGCAACGCGTCCGTGGCGGACTTCCGGGCCTACGCCGAGCAGGTCTCCGGCAAGTCGCTCGCCGCGCTCTTCGACACCTGGCTGTTCCAGCCGTCCAAGCCCGCGGCTCCGGCGGCCCGGAGCGCGGCCGTCGCGCAGACCTCCGGGGTTCCGGTGCAGCCCAGGTCGTGGAAGAAGATCGCGGCGACGAACGACGTGCACTGACCGTCCGCGTGGTGCAGTGATGCAGTGGTGCGGGAACCGCGGGCCGATCATGGCTGGTCTCGCGGTTCCCCGCGCCCCTAGACGGCACCGCCCCCGGCCCGTGACAGGAGTTCGCCGCGGGTGATCGGGGCCGTCTCCGTGGACGGCACCGTGCACGCATGGGCCCCCGCGACCGCGCCGTACAGGGCGGCGCGTTGCGGGGTCTCGCGGTTGAGCCAGCCGTAGAGGAAGGCCGCGGCGAAGGCGTCTCCCGCGCCGTTCGAGTCGAGGGGCCGGGAGGGCGGGGTGACGGGTGGGACGCGGGTCAGCTCGTCGTCGGCGAGGAGGTAGGCGCCCTCCGCTCCGGCGGTGGCGACGACCAGGTCGGCGCGGCCGTGTTCGGCGATGGCTCGCATGGTGCGCTCGGGGCTGCCGGACAGGGCGGCGGTGGAGAGGAAGACGATGTCCGCCGCGTGCGCGAACTCCTCCTGGTAGGGGTCCTTGCCGTCCCAGTTGTGCAGGTCCGTCGAGATCGTCAGGCCGGACGCGCGCAGCAGCGGGAGGGCGTGGGCGCAGGGCTGGGTGATGGAGACGTGGGCGTGCCGGCTTCGCGTGGCGAGGGCGCGGACCGTGGGTTCCGGGAGGCGGTCGTCGGGGTGGGTGCGGGTCGCGTCGTAGAGGGAGAGGCGTCGGCCGTCGGGGCCCACGAGGTTGACCGCGCGCTTGGTGCCGGCCGGCTGCGGGACGTCGGTGAGCGGGATGGCGTGGTCGCGGTGCAGCGCGCGGACCAGGTCGCCCTCGGGGTCGGCGCCCAGCATGTCCAGGTGGTGCGTGCGCAGGCCGAGCGCGCCGAGGCCCAGGGCCACGAAGTCGCCGGTCTGTCCGGCGCGGGTGCGGATGCCGGGGTCGATCATGTAGCTGTCGGCGTACGGGAGCGGTAGCTGGGGGACGTGGACGATGGTGTCCACTCCGGCGCCGCCGAGGACGAGGACGTCGATGTCGCGGCTCATGGCTCTCCCTCTCGGATACGGGCAGCGAGTCAAGCAGTCACCGGCGGCGCGGTGCAAGCACTTGCAGAAAACCCCGCAAGTCCCGTCCCGCGCACGCCGGTTCGGGCCCGTCAGTCCCCGTGGTCGTACACGGTCACCGCGATCCCCCGGTCCACCAGTCTCTCGGTGACCAGCGGTTCGACGCGTGACCATCTGCCGCCCGCGAGCCCGCACCCGATGCGGGGCATGTGGACGGACGCGTCGAGTCCGGCGGCCCGCTCGGCGAGGTCCGTCAGCGCGGTGCCGATCGCCTCGTAACGCACGGGGACGCCCTTGCTGCCTGTGCGCGTCCCGTGCTGGCCGATCATGTTGGCCACCCACACGTGGCGCTCGACCCGGACGAGCTGGACCGCGCCCAGGCCGAAGTCGTTGGAAGCGCGGTCCCGGTGCCACGCCCGGTACGCCCTCTCCGGCTCCGGCCAGCGGCGAGACAGGGCCAGCACGAAGCCCTTGCCCCAGCCGCCGATGTCGTTGCAGACATGCGCGATCACCTTGACGCCCTTGACCGACGGAACGGTCGCGTCACCCCGGACATAGTTGATCTCCCCCATGCCGACCACCGTAGACGGCGGCACTGACAACGGCCCCGGCGTGGTTTCACAGTGGTGGTGAGACAGCGATACTGCTGCACATGACGACCGACACCGGGGAGCCGACGCTCACGATCGACGAACTGGCCGCGCGGGCGGGTACCACGGTCCGCACGGTCCGGTTCTACGGCACCAAGGGGCTGCTCCCGCCGCCGGTGATCGGAGCGCGGCGGGTCGGGCACTACGGGCAGGAGCACCTGTCGCGGCTCGCGCTGATCGAGGAGTTGCAGCAGCAGGGCATGACCCTCGCCGCGATCGAGCGCTACGTGGCACAGCTGCCGCCGGATCTCAGCGCGCACGACCTCGCGATCCACCGCGCGGTGGTCGCGTCGTGGGCGCCGGAGGGCACGGAGACGCTGGACCGGCGGGAGCTGGAGCGGCGGGCGGGGCGGACGCTGGGCGAGGAGGACGTGGAGCGGCTCGTCGCGATGGGCGTGGTCGAGGCCGGGGCGGAGGGCGAGGCCGACGGGGCCTCGTACCGTGTCGACTCGGGGCTGCTGCGGCTCGGTGTGCAGCTGCTCGACGTACCGGTCTCCCAGGAGGCGATCCTCGCGTCCCGGAACGTGCTCATCGAGCATTCCCGGGCGGCGGCCCGCGCGTTGTCCGAGGTGTTGCGCGGGGAGGTCTCCCAACGGGCCGCGCAGGACGTGAGATCGCTGTCCGCGCACATGCAACCCCTGGTCGTGCAGGCTCTTCTGACGACCTTTCAGCGGTCGCTGCGCGAGGAGCTCCGCGAGTGGCTCAAGGAGTCGCCGGAGGACCGGGACGGCTGAGCCACTCGCGGCACGTGCCTCAGCGCGCGTCGCTGAAGCCCTCCCCCTTCTCCGCCTTCTCCACCAGCAGCGCGGGCGGCGTGAACCGCTCCCCGTAGCGCTCGGCGAGCGCACGCGCGCGTGCCACGAAGCCGGGCAGGCCGCCCTCGTAGCCGTTGATGTACTGGAGGACACCGCCGGTCCAGCCGGGGAAGCCGATGCCGAAGACGGAGCCGATGTTGGCGTCCGCGACGGACGTCAGCACGCCCTCCTCCAGGAGCCTGACCGTGTCGAGCGCCTCGGAGAACAGCATGCGTTCCTGCATGTCCTGGAAGGGGATCTCCGCGCCGTCACGGGTGAAGTGCTCGCGCAGGCCCGGCCACAGCCCGGCACGCCGTCCGTTCTCGTCGTAGTCGTAGAAGCCCGCGCCGCCGCTGCGTCCGGGGCGGCCGAACTCGTCGACCATGCGGTCGATGACGGCCTCGGCGGGGTGGCCGGGCCAGGTGCCGCCCGCCTCCTCGACGGCCCGCCGGGACTCGTTGCGGATCTTGCGCGGGAGCGTGAGTGTCAGCTCGTCCATCAGGGACAGGACCTTGGCCGGGTAGCCGGCCTGGGCGGCGGCCTGCTCGATCGACGCGGGCTCGATGCCCTCGCCGACCATCGCGACGCCTTCGTTGATGAACTGGCCGATCACCCGTGAGGTGAAGAAGCCGCGCGAGTCGTTGACGACGATCGGGGTCTTCTTGATCTGGCGGACCAGGTCGAAGGCGCGCGCGAGCGCCTCGTCGCCGGTGCGCCCGCCCTTGATGATCTCGACCAGGGGCATCTTGTCGACCGGCGAGAAGAAGTGCAGCCCGATGAAGTCGCCCTGCCGCTCGACGCCTTCGGCGAGGGCGGTGATCGGGAGGGTGGAGGTGTTGGAGCAGAGCAGCGCGTCGGGCTCGACGATGTGCTGGATCTCCTGGAACACCTTGTGCTTGAGCGAGGTGTCCTCGAAGACGGCCTCGATCACCGCGTCGCAGCCCGCGAGGTCCTGCGGGTCGGCGGTGGGCGTGATGCGGGCGAGCAGCGCGTCCGCCTTCTCCTGTGTCGTACGGCCGCGGGAGACGGCCTTGGCGCAGAGCTTCTCGGAGTACGCCTTCCCCTTGGCCGCCGCCTCCGGGGTGACGTCCTTCAGGACGACGTCGATGCCCGCGCGGGCGCACGCGTACGCGATGCCGGCGCCCATCATCCCGGCGCCCAGGACGGCGGCCCTGCGGACCGGGCGCGAGGGGACGCCCTGGGGGCGGTTGGCGCCGGAGTTGACGGCCTGGAGGTCGAAGAAGAACGCCTGGATCATGTTCTTCGAGGTCTGGCCGACGGCCAGTTCGACGAAGTAGCGGGTCTCGATGACCTGGGCGGTCTCGAAGTCGACCTGGGCGCCCTCGACGGCGGCGGCGAGGATGTTGCGCGGTGCCGGGTAGGGCGCGCCGCCCGTCTGCTTGCGCAGGCTGGCCGGGAAGGCGGGCAGGTTGGCAGCGAACTTCGGGTGGGCGGGGGTGCCGCCCGGGATGCGGTGGCCGGGCGTGTCCCAGGGCTGCCGCGACTCGGGGTTGGCGTCGATGAAGGCGCGGGCCTTGGCGATCAACTCGTCCGGGGTGGCGGCCACTTCGTGGACGAGGCCGTTCTCCTGGGCGCGCCGCGGGCTGTACTGGGTGCCCTGGAGGAGCACCTTCAGCAGGGCGTCGGCGATGCCCAGCAGCCGTACGGTGCGGACGACTCCGCCGCCTCCGGGGAGGAGGCCGAGGGTGACCTCGGGGCAGCCGATCTTGGAGCCGGGCGCGTCGAGGGCGACGCGGTGGTGGCAGGCGAGGGCGATTTCGAAACCGCCGCCCAGGGCAGCGCCGTTCATCGCGGCGACGACGGGCTTGCCGAGGGTCTCGATGCGGCGCAGGTTCCGCTTGACGGCGAGGCCGCCGTCGAAGAACTCCTGGGCGGTGTCCGGGGTGACACGGATCAGGTCGCGCAGGTCGCCGCCGGCGAAGAAGGTCTTCTTGGCGGAGGTGACGATGATGCCGCGGATGGAGTCGCGCTCGGCCTCCAGGCGGTCGGCGATCGCCGTGAGGGAGTCGCGGAAGGCCGCGTTCATGGTGTTCGCGGACTGGTTCGGGTCGTCGAGGACGAGGGTGACGACGCCGGTGTCGTCCTGTTCCCAGCGGATGGTGGTGCTCTCGGTCATGAGGGGTTCTCCGTAGAAGTCTCTGATGGCCGCGCGGGCCTCGGGTGGCCCGGAGCTGCTCCGGTGTCCACGGGAGGGCTCCGGTGGCCGCCGGGGTCTCAGATGCGCTCGACGATCGTCGCGATGCCCATGCCGCCGCCGACGCACAGCGTGGCGAGGCCGTAGCGCTTGTCCTGGCGCTCCAGTTCGTCGACGAGCGTGCCGAGGATGATCGCTCCGGTGGCGCCGAGCGGGTGGCCGAGCGCGATGGCGCCGCCGTTGACGTTGACCTTGTCCAGGGACAGGCCCATGTCCCGTACGAAGCGCAGGACGACCGCGGCGAAGGCCTCGTTGATCTCGACGAGGTCGATGTCGTCGATGGTCAGCCCGGCCTTGGCGAGGGCCTTGCGGGTGGCGGGCGCTGGTCCGGTGAGCATGATGGTCGGCTCGGAGCCGGAGACGGCCGCGGAGACGATCCGCGCGCGCGGGGTGAGGCCGTGGCGGTCGCCGGCCTCCTTCGAGCCGATGGCGACGAGGGAGGCGCCGTCGACGATGCCGGAGGAGTTGCCCGCGTGGTGGACGTGGTCGATCCTCTCGACCCAGTGGTACTTCTGCAGGGCCACGGCGTCGAAGCCGCCTAGTTCGCCGATGTCCGCGAAGGACGGCTTCAGCCCGGCGAGGGAGTCGGCGGTGGTGCCGGGGCGCGGGTGCTCGTCCCGGTCGAGGACGACGAGGCCGCTGCGGTCGAGGACCGGGACGACGGACCGGTCGAAGCGGCCCTCCTTCCAGGCGGTGGCCGCGCGCTCCTGCGAGAGGGCCGCGTACTCGTCCACGTCGCGCCGGGAGAACCCCTCGATCGTGGCGATCAGGTCGGCACCGATGCCCTGGGGCACGAAGTTGACGGCGAGGTTCGTCATCGGGTCGTTGAACCAGGCCCCGCCGTCCGAGGCCATCGGCACCCGGGACATCGACTCGACGCCACCGGCGAGGACGAGGTCCTCCCAGCCCGAACGCACCTTGGCGGCGGCCATGTTGACGGCTTCGAGACCCGAGGCACAGAAGCGGTTCTCCTGGACGCCGGCCACCGTGTCCGGCAGTCCGGCGGCGATGGCCGCGGTCCGCGCGATGTCGGAGCCCTGGTCCCCGACAGGGCTGACGACCCCGAGGACGATGTCGTCGATCGCGGCCGGGTCCAGGTCGGGGAAGCGGCCCTGGAGTTCGTGGATGAGTCCGACGACCAGGTCGATGGGCTTCGTGCCGTGCAGGGATCCGTTCGCCTTGCCGCGCCCGCGCGGGGTGCGGATCGCGTCGTAGACATACGCTTCGGTGCTCACTGACAAGCCTTTCAATGAGGGTTTTCGACGGCTCGGTGAAGATCTTCTGCGGCTCGACGGGAGTCTTCCGCGGCGTCGACGAGTCCGGGCACGTCCCAGTCGCGGGCCACGCCGGAGGTGTCGGCGCCCGGCTGGGCGGGTCCGCCGCGCACCGCGGTGGGCGTGGCGGAGAACCGGGGCGCGGGGGCGGGCTGGGTGATCCCGCCGTGCTCGGTGAATGTGCCGCGTGCGGCGAGGTGCGGATGGTGCGGGGCCTCGCGCAGCGACAGCACGGGCGCCACGCAGGCGTCCGTGCCCGCGAAGACGTCCGTCCACTCGTCTCGCGTACGGCTGCGGAAGCGGGCCGCGACCGCCTCGCGCAGTTCGCCCCAGCGGGTCCAGTCCCGGCGGGCGTCGGCGAGGTCGGCGAGGCCGAGGAGGTCGACGAACCGGTCGTAGAACTGCGGCTCCAGGGCGCCGACCGCCATGTGCCCGCCGTCGGCGGTCTCGTAGGTGCCGTAGTACGGGCAGCCGCCGTCGAGGAGGTTGGCCCCGCGCCGGTCCTGCCAGCTGCTGGCCGCGAGCATGCCGTGGATCATCGCGGAGAGGTGGGCGGTGCCGTCGACGATGGCCGCGTCGACGATCTGGCCGGTGCCGGTCGCGCGCGCGTGGTGCAGGGCGGCGAGGACGCCGACGACGAGGTACAGGGCGCCGCCCGCGTAGTCGCCCAGCAGGTTGGCGGGGGCGGGCGGGGGCTCTCCGGGGCTGCCGATCATGCCGAGGGTGCCGGTGAGCGCGATGTACGCGATGTCGTGCCCGGCGCGCCGGGCGAGGGGGCCGTCCTGGCCCCAGCCGGTCATCCGGCCGTAGACGAGCCGGGGGTTGCGGGCGAGGCAGGGGTCGGGGCCGACGCCGAGGCGTTCGGTGACGCCCGGGCGGTTGCCCTCGATGAGGATGTCGGCGCGTTGCACGAGGTCGAGCACGCGCGCGGGGCCTTCGGGTGACTTCAGGTCGACGAGGACCGAGCGCTTGTTCCGGTTGGTGATGTCGTACTCGGGAGCCACGCCGAGTGCGGGGCCGCCGGGCCGGTCGACGCGGACGACGTCGGCGCCCAGGTCGGCGAGGAGCATGCCCGCGAAGGGGCCGGGGCCGATCCCGGCCAGTTCGACGACGCGCACGCCGGAGAGCGGGCCGTGCCCGGGCGTCGTTGCCGCTGTCATCCAGCCCCCAGCTGTGACACAACCGATGTAACACCGATGATGCTAAAGAACGCGTTCCGCTCGGCACAAGACCTGGGCGAGCAAGCGCTTAGCCACCGTACCCGCCGTCACCCGCGACCGCCGGTGCCGACGCCGGCGGCCACCCGCCGGGCAGCCCGCGGGCGAACTCGCGTGTTTTCGCCCGCTTCTCCAAGGCGTTCCTGCGCACGGCCACCTCATACCTCCGGGCTCGTCGTCGAACTCCGCGCCCTTCACGCTAGCCTCAGCCACCGACAGCGGCACGAGCTGCGGGACAGGAGTGTCATGAGCAGGCTGAACAGGACGGACCGTCCCTACGACATCGTGCTCTTCGGAGCCACGGGCTTCGTCGGCGCGCTCACCGCGGAGTACCTCGCCGCGCACGCGCCCGAGGGCCTGCGCTGGGCGATCGCCGGCCGGGACGAGCTGAAACTGAAGCGGCTGCGCGAACGGCTGCCCCGGGGCACGGCCGCGGGCGTCCTGCGCGCCGACGTCTCCGACCCGTCCTCGCTGCGCGAACTCGCCGAGCACGCGCGCGTGGTGGCCACGACGGTCGGCCCCTACGTGACCTACGGCGAGGACCTCGTCGCCGCCTGCGCGGACACCGGCACCGACTATCTCGACCTCAGCGGCGAGCCGGAGTTCGTCGACCTGACCTACGTCCGCCACGACGCACGCGCGCGGGAGACCGGGGCACGGCTGGTGCACTGCGCGGGCTTCGACTCGATCCCGCACGACCTGGGCGCGTACTTCACGGTCCAGCAGCTTCCGGAAGGGGTGCCCCTGACGGTGGACGGCTTCGTGACCGCCGACGCGATGTTCTCCGGCGGCACGTTCGGCAGCGCCCTGAACCAGTTCGCGCGCGGCCGGCACCTGCTGGCCGCGGCCCGGGAGCGGCGCCGCCACGAACCGCGCCTGGTGGGCCGCCGGGCCGAAGCGCCCATGGGGGCACCGCGGTTCGCCGGGGAGATCGGCTCCTGGGCGGTCCCCCTGCCGACCATCGACCCGCAGATCGTCCAGCGGTCCGCGAAGGCCCTGGACCGCTACGGCCCCGACTTCCGCTACCGCCACTACGCGGCCGCACGGCACCTCCCGATGGCGCTCGGCGGGGTCACGGCGGCCGGTGCCCTGTTCACCGCGGCCCAACTCCCGCCCGCCCGGCGCTGGTTGTCCGGCCGGCTGAAGCCCGGCGACGGACCGAGCCCCGAGAAGCGCGCCAAGAGCTGGTTCTCCGTGAAGTTCGTCGGCGAGGGCGGCGGCCGACGGGTCTTCACCGAGGTCGCGGGCGGCGACCCCGGCTACGACGAGACGGCCAAGATGTTCGCCGAGTCGGCCCTCTCCCTCGCCCTCGACGAACTCCCGCCCACCGCGGGCCAGGTGACGACAGCGGCGGCCATGGGCAACACCCTGATCGAACGGCTCCGCGCCGCCGGCATCACGTTCCGGGTGGCCGCGACCCGGTGAGACTGCCGGCCGCCCGCGCCTGACCGCGCGACGCGGCATCGACTGGACGCCGTTCACCCGGCGGGAGTTGCGCCGGACCCCGTACTGGCCCCTCCCGCAAGGGAGTTCGGACTGGTCTCCGGCATGGGATATGCTGGATCATGAGCCGGTCGCCGGAACATCCGGAGTCGGGTCGCGCGTCGGTGGTCCAAGGAAAGACGCCTCGCTTCCCGCGGGGAAATGCAGGTGCAAGGCCTGCCCGGCGCTCAAGTCCGAGCCTCACACCCTTCGTTGCGGTGTGGGGCTCGTGTGTTTCCCTAGGCCGCGCACCCCGGCTTCACGGCCACAGCGTGTAGATCATGCCGCCGATCCAGGCGAAGCCCGCCGCCACCGACAGGACGAGCGCGATGGTCACGGCGCGCTCGACGGGCTGGCTCGGGTGGGCAACGGGCTTCGGGGAACGGTGAGTTGTCATGCGGACAGCCTGTCGGCCACGCGGCTGTCGTCGCATCCGTACAGGTACTCAGATCGCGCCAGGTACTCGGATCACGTACGCGGAGACCCGCTCCCGGAGGCTCACGCGGTCGCCTCCCGCAGCGCCCGCCGGCACAGCGCGTCCGCCCTGCGGGTCGTCTCCGGGAGGCGGTACTCCGGAGTGAGCGCGAGGGTGTGGGCGCAGGCGTTGTCCAGGGTCACCCGGTGGCCGACCGAGACGAACACCGGCTTCACACCGTCCCGGGTGCGCAGGACCCGGCCCACCTCCCCGGCGTCCGCGCGGAGCGGCGACGAGGAGCCGCGCGCGCTGCCGGGATCGTCGTAGGTGAAGGTGAAGGGGTTCTTGGCGACGCCGATCGTGGGCAGGCCGGTGAGGACGCCGAGGTGGCTGGCGAGGCCGAAGCGGCGGGGGTGGGCGAGACCGTAGCCGTCGCACACGACCAGGCCCGGCGGGCAGGGCAGCGCCTCCAGGGCGGCCAGCACCGTGGGGATCTCGCGGAAGGCCAACAGCCCCGGTACATAAGGGAAGGAGACCCGGCCCACCGCTGTGGCCTCGGCGACGACGGCGAGGCCGGCCGCGTCCAGCACGACGGCCGCGGCCACCACCACGTCCCGCTCGTCGTCGTAGGCGACGTCGACTCCCGTGACGTGTCCGGTGCCCGGCGGCGGCCCGGGTTCGTCCGTCACCACCCGCTCCCGCAACTCGTCCTGCACGGCGCGGGCCTGTTCCTCGGTCGCGGGCCAGCCCGCGGGGATGTCTACGGTCGTCATGGTGGTGCCGAGCGTACGGGGAGCCCGGGGACGGGATGCTCGGGCGGGGTCCGTGGTGACCCCGCCCGGTCCCCGCTCCTCAGTTCTCCAGCCGCGCCACGCGGCCGAGTTCCCCCGCCGCCCAGCAGCCCCGGTCGGGCGCGCAGTCCACGGTGTCGTACGAGCCGGTGTCGACGGTCCTCCAGGTGCGGCCCGCGCCGGTCGTGAGGTCCGTCCCCGTGGGGCCGACCGCGAGGGCCGTGGTGCGGCTGCGGGGCAGCCAGGCGACGCCGGAGCGGTAGGCGGGCGGCGGGGTCGTGGCGGGACGCCAGGTGCGGCCCCCGTCGCCGGTGACGGCCGCCGCCCGCGGGGACGGCGCGCCCGCGGTGAAGTCGCCGCCGACCGCGAGGCCGTGCGTACGGTCGCGGAAGGCGAGGGCGAACACCCCGCGCGCGGGGTCACCGGCCGGGATCGGCGTGTCGGACGCCGTCCAGGTGTGGCCGCGGTCCGCGGAGTGCAGGACACGCGCGCGTGCGCCCCCGCCGGTGGCCAGCCACACGTCCCGGGGCCCCGAGCTCACCAGGCACTGCCCGCTCGCCGCGAAGCCCGCCTCGCCGTCGAGCGCGGCCGGCATCCCGGTGGTGGGCAGCACCGTCCAGGAGCGTCCGCCGTCGCCGGTGGACAGGATGCGGAACCTGCCGTCCACCGGGTCGCTCATCGCGAGGCCGTGGCGGCTGTCGAAGAAGGTCATGCAGTCGTAGAAGGCGTTCGCGTCGGTGTTGCGGAAGGACTCCGTCCAGGTCGCTCCGGCGTCGTCGGTGCGGTAGACGCGGGACGTCTCGCCCTCGCCGATCGCCAGGACGACCGCGTGCCGCGCGTCGAAGGCCTCGACGTCACGGAACTGGAGGTCGGCGGTGCCGGGCGGCGAGACGTTCCGCCAGCTCGCCCCGCCGTCGGTGGTGCGCAGCACGGTGCCCGCCGTGCCGGCCACCCACGCGGTGTTCCGGCTGACCGCCGAGAGCCCCCGGAACCGCACGCCGGCGGCCCCGCTGTCCTTCGGCTCCCAGTGCG
This sequence comes from Streptomyces sp. NPDC090083, assembly GCF_044747445.1. Taxonomy (NCBI): domain Bacteria; kingdom Bacillati; phylum Actinomycetota; class Actinomycetes; order Kitasatosporales; family Streptomycetaceae; genus Streptomyces; species Streptomyces sp. NPDC090083. The sequence continues at coordinate 275,914 of NZ_JBIVED010000001.1, forward strand.
GAGCCCGGTGCGCCGTGTCCCGCGCCTGCGCCGGTACGGCGGTCAGCGCGGCCAGTGCCGCCCCGCACGCCATGGCCACCGCCATGCCCCGGTACGTACGTCCCGTCCGTCGCGTCATCCCCATGCGCCTCATGGCGGGCGAAGCTAGCCCACTCCCCGGGGGCCGTCCAGCTGCCCGCGTCCGCCTTGGGCGTGTATGGGCGGCGGTGACAGAGGTCACTCGAAATTCATGTGCACGGATCGGCCCGTTCCGGCGTCTCTTCCAGTGCGGACCAATCCACTCCGGGGTCCGTTCCGGAATCTTTTCGGGAGACCGTCCGGCCGTCACCGCAGCAGCACCGCGTCACACAAGGGAGCAAGGCGTTGTCCATCGTCATCGAGCAGCCCGTAGAGGCCCGTCTCGTCGCCGCAGCACCACGGATGCCGAGCATCCCCGCCACCTTGCACTACGACCGGCGGGACCCGTTCGCCGTCCGGATGACCTTCCCGGCGCCGGCCACCCTGGAGGGCGTCGAGGTCTGCTGGACCTTCGCCAGGGAACTCCTCGCGGCCGGCCTGCACCGCCCCGAGGGCCAGGGCGACGTCCGGGTGCGGCCCTACGGCTTCGACCGCACCGTCCTGGAGTTCCACGCCCCGGAGGGCACCGCCGTCGTGCACATCCACTCGTCGGAGGTGCGCCGCTTCCTCCAGGCCACCGGCGAGCTGGTGCCCGCCGGTCTCGAACACCTCCAGCTCGACCTGGACCACGACCTCGCCGAGCTGATGCGGGACGCCTGCTGAGCTAACGCCCCTGCTCCAGCAGCGAGTTCAGCTCGCCGTAGCCGAGTCCTCCGGTCTGCTCGCCGTAGGTTCCCGTGTCCAGCAGCTCCCGCGCGGCACGGCGCACCACGGCGTACGCGGCCAGCGCGACGCTGGAGCCCGCGCTCACGCGCGCGACGCCCAGCGCGGCCAGTTCGGCGACCGGCGGCGCTCCCGGGCCGACGAGCACGTTGAGCGGTGCGTCGATCCCGTCGGCGAGTTCCTTGACCGTTCCCGGTTCGACGGTCCCGGGGACGAAGATCCCGTCGGCTCCCGCGGCCCGGAACGCGGCGGCCCGCTCCAGGGTCGCGTCCACTCCCCCGGCGCCCCGCAGAAACGTGTCGATGCGCGCGTTGACGAACAGCGGCACTCCCTCCGCGTCGGCGGCCTCGCGGGCGGCGGCGATGCGCTCGGCCTGCTCGGCGACGGGCCGCAGGGCGCCCACGGCGTCGGCATCGCTCCCGTAGAGCGCGTCCTCGATGTTCACGCCCACCGCGCCCGCGGCGAGCACCGCGCGGACCGTGTCGGCGACACCCGCCGGGTCCTCGGCGAAGCCGCTCTCGATGTCGGCGCTCAGCGGTACGGCGACGCTCGCGGCGATCCGGGCGACCGCCGCCACGGCCCGCTCCCGGCCCAGCAGGTCGCCGTCCGGGACGCCGAGCGCCCAGGCGACGCCCGCGCTGGTGGTCGCCACGGCCGCCGCGCCCGTGTCCTCGACGATGCGGGCGCTCGCGGCGTCCCACGCGTTCGGCAGGACGAGCGGACGTCCCGGCACATGCAGCGCGCGGAAGGCGAGGGCGCGGTCGCGGAGGGTGTTCTGGTTCGTCATACGGCCCACTCAAGCAGCCTCCGGCACCCTCGGGCTGGCAGGAATGCGACATCGACGTGGCGGGGCGCGCGCTGCCGCGCGGAGGGGCGGGGGCGCCCGTTTAATGCGTTGACAGGCTTCCGGAGGCGTCCGTAGCGTTGGCGTCGGTTCTGTTGCCGTCGATAGGAGTAGGACGTTGCTCGTCTGAGGTTCTGAGACACCGCGTCACACACCCCTGAGGTGTGTCCGTCGTGTACGACCTCGGCGTACGAGCCGTCCTCCGGAACAGGGCCTTTCCCTCTGCCCCCGGGACCTCTCTCCCGCCTCGCGGTGTCTCGCTACGCGTCCGCCACCGACCGCATCAAGCACCGCGAGGCCCTCATGCATACCTCCGTCACCTGTACCTCCCTCTCCTTCGCGTGGCCCGACGGCACCTCTGTCTTCGAGGACCTGGACGTCGCCTTCGGTCCCGGCCGAACGGGACTGGTCGGCGTCAACGGGTCCGGCAAGTCGACCCTGTTGAAACTGATTGCCCGTCAACTCGTCCCGGCCGAAGGCACCTTGCGGATCGCGGGCGAGGTCGGACACCTCCCGCAGAGCGTCACCCTCGACACCGCCCTGCGCGTCGACGAGACCCTCGGCATCGCCGCACGGCGCGCCGCGCTGCACGCCATCGAGGCCGGCGACGCCTCCGAGGAGCACTTCGAGACCCTCGGCGACGACTGGGACGTGGAGGAGAGGGCGCTCGCCACCCTCGGTGAACTCGGCCTCGGGCACATCGACCTGGACCGCACCATCGGCGAGGTGTCGGGCGGCGAGTCGGTCCTGCTGCGGCTGGCCGCGCTGCTGCTCGACAGGCCGGACGTCCTGCTGCTCGACGAGCCGACGAACAACCTCGACCTGTACGCGCGCAAGCGGCTGTACGCGGCCGTCGCGTCCTGGCCGGGCGTGATGATCGTGGTGAGCCACGACCGTGAACTCCTCGACCTGGTCGACCAGATCGCCGATCTGCGGGCCGGGGAGATCACCTGGTACGGCGGGAACTTCTCCGCCTACGAGGAGGCCCTCAGTACCGAACAGGACGCCGCCGAGCGGATGGTGCGCGTCGCCGAGGCGGACTTCCGCAAGCAGAAGCGCGAACTGTCCGACGCCCAGGTCAAGTTGGCCCGGCGCCGAAAGTACGGACAGAAGATGTTCGAGCAGAAGCGCGAGCCGAAGATCGTCATGGGGGCGCGCAGGCGGGCCGCCCAGGAGTCCGCGGGCAAGCACCGCATCCTGCACGAGGAGCGGCTCGCCGACGCGAAGGAGCGGCTCGACGAGGCGGTGGAGGCCGTACGGGACGACGACGAGATCCGCGTCGACCTGCCGTACACCGCCGTGCCGCCGGGCCGGCAGGTCCTCACCCTCATGGACCTCGAACTCGCCCACGGCGCGCGGGCGGGCGGTCTCGATCTGCGCGGGCCGGAGCGGATCGCGCTCATCGGGCGCAACGGCGCGGGCAAGACGACGTTGCTGCGCACGATCGCCGGTGAGCTGGAGCCGGTGGCGGGCGAGGCGGTGGCCCATGTGCCGCTGCGCTTCCTGCCGCAGCGGCTCGACGTCCTCGACGACGGGCTGAGCGTGGCGGAGAACGTGGCCCGCTTCGCGCCGGGTGCCACCAACAACCGGGTCAGGGCGCGGCTGGCCCGCTTCCTGTTCCGGGGCGCCCGCGCCGACCAGCAGGCGGCGACCCTGTCCGGCGGCGAGCGCTTCCGGGCCGCGCTGGCCGCGCTGATGCTCGCGGAGCCCGCCCCGCAGCTGCTGATGCTGGACGAGCCGACGAACAACCTCGACATGGCGAGCGTGCGGCAGCTGACCTCGGCGCTGGAGTCGTACGAGGGGGCGTTGGTCGTGGCCAGTCACGATCTGCCGTTCCTGGAGTCGATCGGGATCACCCGCTGGCTGCTGCTGGACGGGGAGCTGCGGACGATCACACCGGAGGAGGTGGCGGACCCGGCCTGAGGTCCCGGGCGCATCTCAGGAGGGCCACATCCTCACGGCAGGGGTTTTGTCGGCACGGACGGGTGACGCATGATGGCCAACCGGTGCCGCGACAACGGCACCGAAACGATCCCGCCGATACGGAGTCCCGCTCGTGCCCAGCAAGAAGGCGCTCGTCCGCCGCCCCAGCCCGCGCCTGGCCGAAGGCCTGGTCACGCACATCGAGCGGGAGAAGGTCGACGTCGAGCAGGCCCTTGAGCAGTGGGAGGCGTACACGCACGCGCTGCGGGTGCACGGCTGGGAGACCGTCGAGGTGGACCCGGCCGACGACTGCCCCGACTCCGTGTTCGTCGAGGACGCGGTGGTCATGTACAGGAACGTGGCGCTGATCGCCCGGCCCGGCGCCGAGTCCCGGCGCGAGGAGACCGGCGGGGTCGAGGAGGCGGTGGCCCGGCTCGGCTGCTCGGTGAACTGGGTCTGGGAGCCGGGCACCCTGGAGGGCGGTGACGTCCTCAAGGTCGACGACACGATCTACGTCGGCCGGGGCGGGCGGACGAACGCGGCCGGCGTGCAGCAGCTGCGGGCCGTGTTCGAGCCGCTCGGGGCACGGGTGGTCAGCGTGCCCGTGAGCAAGGTGCTGCACCTGAAGTCGGCGGTCACCGCGCTGCCCGACGGCACGGTGCTGGGACACATCCCGAAGGTGGACCGGCCCTCGCTCTTCCCGCGTTTCCTGTCGGTGCCCGAGGAGGCCGGCGCCCATGTGGTGCTGCTCGGCGGCGACAAGCTGCTGATGGCGGCGAGCGCGCCCAAGACGGCCGATCTGCTGAGCGATCTCGGCCACGAGCCGGTCGTGGTGGACATCAGCGAGTTCGAGAAACTCGAAGGATGTGTGACGTGCCTCTCGGTTCGGCTCCGGGACCTGTACGCCTGACCGGGTGATCGAACCGCCCGTTCGGCGCCGGGACCTGGACTCCTGCGGTGGCCCGGGATTCCCCGGAGAGGCGACCTGAACAGCGATCTTTACAGCACCCTTAACCTACGGTCTCGTAACCTACGGTTTCGTAGCCTACGATTCCGTAAGTTCTGCAACCACCGGCCCCGCTCGCCGGTTTGTTCGGTTGTGCACCGCGTCCCCCTGGAGTCCCCGTGACGATCACTTCCCCGCACCTCGGCAGCCCCGCAGTCTGGACCGACGCCAAGCTGCTGTACGCGTTGGAAGAAGTCGTCGAGACCGAACTCAACCGGCATCTCAAGGTCACCAAGGACTGGATGCCGCACGAGTACGTCCCGTGGAGCGACGCCCGTAACTTCCCCGGCTTCTTCGAGGACGGCGAGGCCTGGGGCAAGGAGCAGTCCAAGGTCACCGAGATCGGCCGCATCGCCCTCGTGGTGAACCTCCTCACCGAGGACAACCTCCCCAGCTACCACCACGAGATCGCCTCCCTCTTCGGCCGCGACGGCGCCTGGGGCACCTGGGTGCACCGCTGGACGGCGGAGGAGGGCCGGCACGGCATCGTCATGCGGGACTACCTGCTCGCCTCCCGCGCGGTCGACCCGGACAAGCTGGAAGCCTTCCGCATGCAGCACATGAGCGAGGGCTTCGAGTCGGACAACCGGCACTCGATGCTGCACTCCGTGGCCTACGTCGCCTTCCAGGAGCTGGCCACCCGCGTCTCGCACCGCAACACCGGCCACCAGTCGGGCGACCCGGTCTGCGACCGCATGCTGGCGCGCATCGCGACCGACGAGAACCTGCACATGGTCTTCTACCGCAACCTCCTGAAGGCCGCGTTCGAGCTGGCCCCCGACCTCACGATGCAGGCCGTGCGCGACGTCCTCGTCAACTTCCGGATGCCCGGCCACGGCATGCCCGGCTTCGAGCGCTTCGCCGCGCAGATGGCCATCGGCGAGGTCTACAACCTGCGCATCCACCACGACGACGTCATCCAGCCCGTTCTGCGCTTCCTGAAGGTCATGGACGTCGACGGTCTCGGCCCCGAGGGCCGCCAGGCGCAGGAGGAGATCGCCCTCTACATGGGCGGCCTGGACTCCGAGGCCGCCAGGTTCGACGAGAAGCTGGCGATCCGCAAGGCCCGCATGGCGGCCCGCGCGAGCGCCTGACCCGTCCCGGCCTCCCGCACCGGCGACCGAATCACCGGTGCGGGACACGGCCGGCCTGCGGCATCATGCCGCCATGCATGACAACAGCGCGTCGGGGGCGGCGGTCGGCTTCCTGCTCGGCCTGATCGACAGCGGGGACGCCGCGCGGATACGGCGCCGGATCGGCCTCCCGGAGCCGGATCCCGAGCGGACTCCCGAGGCACGGCGCAACGTCGAGATGTGGTCCTGGACGAGGACTCCCGTGCCGGCCTCCGTGCTGCTGTGGGTTCTGGAGGAGGACGATCCGGACCTGAACCTCGGTGTCTGGCGCCATGTGTCGGCGGACAACGCGATGCGCCGGGCCATCCTGCGAGGCGTGCCGTTCGGCCCCGGCCGCGAGGGGCCGTTGACCGTGGTCGACGGCCTCGGCAGCGAACCGGAACCGCCGGTCCCCGAGAACTACACCCGCTTCGGCCTGGTCGGTGCCCTGCGCGAGGGCACCTCCATGCAGTCCGCGCGGACGGCCGCGACGATGGTCCTGGAGCGCTCCGACTGGCAGGCCGTCCTGGAGGCGGACGGGGACCGCCCGCTGCCCGGTTACGCGCGCTGGGCGCTGTCCGTCCGCCCGGACTGCCCACCCGCGCTGCGCGCGCGGTTCGGCACCCACCGCAAGTTCACCCGCCGCGTGGAGGAGGCCGGCGTGCTGGACGGCCCCGCCGACTACGCGACCGCCTGGGGCCCCGCCGCACAGGTCCTGAAGGTGCTGTCCACCGGTCGGCTGCTGTTCCCCGCGCGCGTGTCCGAGGCCGAGGACGCCCTGCGCCCGCTCGTGCGCGAGCACTTGGCCGGCCACGAGGACGCCTGGTCGGTGCTGGCGCAGCTGATCAACACGTTCCACGGGAACACGGTGGAGCTGGTGGTGACGGCGGGCGCGGTCGCCTGAGCCGGGCCGGGCGACCGGCAGGGGGGGCGGGGCGGCTGGATTCGAACCAGCGTGTCCCGGTTCTGGAGACCAGTGCGCCTGCCTCTGCGCTACGGCCCCGCCCTTGAGGCGAGCGTAATGCCTTGGCCCGATGTCAGTGCGGCCTGGTACCAATTGAGGCACGGGGGAAACACGGCGCGGGGGGGCGTGACATGGCGTACGGGGAGCGGGGCCGGCGCGCCCCTGTGGTCGATCTGGCCGACCGCAGGGCGCTGGAGGGGTACCGCCCCGCGGACCCGGCGACGGTCGCCGAGGCGCGGCGGCTGAAAGAGGCGGCACTGCTGGACTTCGGGCTGACGGAGTCGGCGGTGGCGTCCTGGCTGTACGCGAAGTGCCATCATCAGATCCCGACGACGGCGGTGGACACGGCGGCCGTGGTCGCCTCGGGCGACGGCTCCTGCCTGCTGCTCTTCAACCCGGACTTCTTCGTCCGACTCGGCCTGGACGGCGTGAAGTTCGTGCTCTTCCACGAGGCCAGGCATCTGGTGCAGCGCCATCTGTTCGCCGATCCGGAGTTGCGCGACGACCCGGTCTTCGAGCTGGCCGCCGAGGTCTCCATCAACCATGTCGCCCTGGTCCGCCTCGGCCGCACCGGCCTGCCCCTGCTGGACGGCCGGCCGACGGGCGTCGACCCCCGGGAGATCCACCGGCTGTACCACGAGGACCTCACCGCGCACGACCTGGAGCCGGTGGCGTATGAGGAGTTCGTCGCGACCGACATGAAGGTGTACGGCGAGCTGAAGCGCATGCGGCACCCTCCGGTCCCGGAGCGGCACCTGTGCGTGCACCTGGTGGACGGCCTGGTACCGGCCGACCAGGAGACGGTGGACGCGGTGACGTCGTCCGCGCTGCTGAACTCCCTGCTGGCGGCCCGGCGCGGACACACGGGCGCGGAGCGGGAGCTGCTCGACCTGATGGGCCGTACGGAGGAGGGCTCGGCGCGGGCCGGCCGGATCTGGGGGAACCTCGGAGCGGGCGTCCTGCGCGGCGAGACGGCACGCACGCGTACGGTCCACTGGTGGCAGCGCTGGCTGGTCGACGTCCTCGGCTCGAAACTGCGCGACGGCGAGCGGCTGGTGTACCCGAAGAAGCGCGGCGCCCTCCTCGCGGCCCTCGGCCAGGACCCGATGCTCTCCCGCCGCGGCCCGGTCCGCGACAAGGTCCTCGTCATCGCCTACGACACCTCGGGTTCGATGCCCCACCAGGTGATCGCCTGGCTCACCGAACTCGTCGGCCGCATCGACGGCGTCGAGGCGCACTGGCTGTCCTTCGACGCGGTGGTGATGCCGTTCCGGCCGGGCGAGCGGGTCTACGGCGGTGGCGGCACGAGCTTCCAGGCAGTCGCGGACTACGTGGAGGGACGCGCGGAGGTGGGCGGCCGGCGGTTCGACGTCATCCCGGACGCGGTGGTCGTCCTCACGGACGGATACGCCCCGCCGATCACGCCCGCCGAGCCGGACAAGTGGATCTGGCTGATCACCGAGGGCGGCAGCGACTGGCCCGAGACGCACCACCCCGCGATGGACTGCCATCGCGTCACGACAGGATCGCGGTAGATGACCACGGAGACAGCGCGGGAGACAGAGCGGTCGGCAGCCCCGGCGACCGGGCGCGGGCGGGCCGAGCCGTCGCGTCTGGAGTCGTTCATCGACGCGATGATCGACATGGGGCAGACCGGGCAGATCTTCGGCGAGCACGGCATCGGCAAGACGGCGACGTTCTTCTCGCACATCGGCAGGGCCCACCCGGGCACCGCGCTGGTGTACGTCCCGGCGGCGAACCTGACGCCGGACGACCTGCTGGTGAACGCGCCGGTGCGGGACCCGGAGACCGGTGAACTGGTGCTGCGGCAGCTGGTGATGGACCAGCTGAAGCCGGGCACGCCGTTCGTGCTGCTCATCGACGACTCGCTGCAGGCGGGCGACACCATCCAGTCGCAGCTGATGCAGGTCGCCTGCGACTGGACGCTCGGCGAGCACGATCTGCGTGCCCTGGGCTGCGTCGGGGTCTTCCTCACGGACAACGAGTCGCTGTCCGAGACCTCGGCCAGACGCGGCGACCTCGCGCTGCTCGACCGCATGGTCACGATGCGGATCACGGCGAACGACACGTCCTGGCGCGAGCACCTGGCCGCCAAGTACCGCCCCTGGGACCTCGGTCCGGTGTTCGGTGTCTGGGCCTCCCTCTCGCCCGCGCTGCGCGAGCTGCTCTCCCCGCGCACGCTGGACCACGTCCTGGCCAACGCGAAGGAGGGCCTCCCGCTCCGCTGGGGCCTGCCCCTGATCGACGGCGAGCGGCTGCGTCTCGCCGAGCCGGGCGCGGACGGGAGACCCGGACAGAACCGCACGGCGGAAGTCCTGGACCGCGTCGCCGAGGCCCTGGGCGTACCCAACCCGGCCACGATCCCCGACCCGGTGCGCCAGGTGGTCCGGGCCGCGCTGCGCAACCGCTGGACGGTGCTGCTGCAGGGGCCGCCCGGATGCGGCAAGACGGAGCTGGTCAGGGAGACCGTGCGCGCGGGCCTGGGCCGGGACCCGCTGTACTTCTCGCTGCCGGTGACGAACGTCGAGGACCTGTGCGCGCCGATCCCGTCGGCGGACGGCACCCTGGACACCCTGCTGGCCGCGAACTTCACCGGCCCCGGGCCGAAGGCGATCGTGTGGGACGAGTACAACCGCCCCAAGGACAAGGCCGCGTTCGCCAAGCTCATGGAGATCACCCAGGAGTGGTCGCTCGCCGGCCGGCGGATCGAGAACCTCCGGGCGCAGATAGCCGTCCAGAACCCGCCGTACCACCTGGGCCGCAAACTCCTGGTCTCGCGGAACAACATCGCCCAGGCGACACGGTTCACGGCCTCGCTGACGGTCGAGCCGGAGGACATCCCGGCCAACGAGTGGCTGCTCGCGCGGTACGGCGCGGACGCGGAGACGGTGCTGGAGTGGTGGAAGCACGACATCGACGACGACGGCCGCGCCTGGATCACCAAGCGCACGCTGGAGCGGCTCATCAAGCTGCACCGGCGGGGCCTGCCGCTGGAGATGGCGACGGTCTACCTCGGCGACGGCGAGTACGCGCCCGTGCCGCTCACCGCGCTGATCGACCGCTTCAGGGGCCGCCCGGTCACGGGCCTGCGGGAACTCGCGCGGGACGCGGACGCCTGGGAGGCCCGGCTGCGCCGTGCGGCCGAGCACACCGACGAGGGCGCCGACGACAGCGACGTGGTCCACCAGATCCTCGCGAACGCCGAGTTGTCCCAGCTGAAGAAGCACCGCGCGGTGGTGGCCCGCATGGTGGCGCTGCTGCCGGCGAAGCTCCGGGCGACGTATCTGGTGGGGGCGTCGGCTCAGCAACAGCGGTTCTGGACCGACGTCTTCACCGGCCTGGCGCGTCGCTGACCCCGTGCTCGCCCTCTCCCGGCCGCGCCGTGCGGTGCACGCTGCGAACGGCGGCCACATCGGGGGCGAGCGCGGGCCGGGGGACGTGGGCGGTGAGGGTCTCCAGGCGGCGTTTGATGCTGGCGGCGATGCCCTGGCCGAGGACGAAGCGGGTGGGGGTGAGCGCGCGGGGTGCCGTGTCGAGGAGCCGGTGGGCCTCGCGGCTGCGCATCCCGGTGTGGGACAGGACGAGGTGGCCGAGGCGGTGCTCGGCGGCCACGAGGGCCCCGGCGATGGCTTCGGCGGCGGGCAGATCGACGTGGTTGTCGGCCGCGCCGAGCACGGCCGCCGCCCGCACCCGGCCGAGGTCCAGCAGCGCGACCCCGGCCGCGGTGGCCGCCGTCACCAGCCGCGCCGCGGCCCGCGGACCGATGCCGTTGCTGGCGACCGACAGCCGCACGAGCCGTCCGTAGGGGGCGCGTTCCAGGGCGTCGGCCAGGAGAAGGGCGCCCGCGTCCCCCAACTGCGCTGCGGATACGTAGAGTTCGTCGACGGCGCCGGCCGCGACGACGGCGGCGAGCGGCGCGGTGCCCTCCGCGCCGAGCGGGTTGCCGCCGATGAAGAGGCGCTCGATCCGGCGTCCGTTGTCGGCGGCGGCGAGCAGCGCGTCGGCGAGGACGGCCGCCCCGGCCGGGTCGAGCCCGGTCTGCACGAGGTCGAGGGTGCGCAACGACCGTGCGGACGCGATGAGTTCGGCCGCCGCCCGGCCGCCTCCGCTGCCCAGCGGGTTGCGCTTGAGCCACACACCGGTGACGACCTGCGGCGAGGCGCGCAGCTGGTCGGCGATCCGGCAGGCGCCGCCGGCCGTGATCCCGTTGCAGCCGAGGTAGAGCGTCTCGACCTCACCGCTCACCCCGGCCACGGCCTCGGCCCCCGCGTCCCCGAGCCCGTCGGTGCCCAGCAGCAAGTGCCGTACGGGAGAGGGTCCTTGGGCCAGCGCGGCCGAGACCAGTGCGGCACCCTCGGCCCCCAGCTCCTGCTTGCACAGGTCGAGTCGGCCGTCGGGCAGCGCCGTACCGACCGCGAAGTCGAGGCGCTCGCCGGCCGGGCGACCCGCGCGCAACCAGTCGAGCAGCGGTCCGAGTTCCGCGACCGGACGCGGCCGGACGTACGGGACACCGGCGAAGGCGATCGTCGGAGGCGCGGGGTTCCGGGTGACAGGCTTCGGGACGGCAGGATTTGGGGTGACAGGCTTCGGGGTGGCGTGGTCCGGGGTGACTGGGTTCGAGGCGGCAGGGTTCGGGGTGGCGTGGTCCGGGGCGGCAGACTCAGCCGTGGGCGACTCGCACCTCCCTTCCCCACTCCCCTCCCCCGCTTGCGCGTTCCCTCCGTCGCCGATCACCACGCCGCCTCCCGGTAGTCCTTGAGGAACACCCCGGACACCGGATCGCCGGCCTCGCCGCGCACGATCGGGTCGTAGACGCGGGCCGCGCCGTCGACGATGTCGAGGGGGGTGCGGAAACCGGCCCGGGCCATGCGGCCCTTCTTCGGGGCGGGGTTCTCGTCCGTGATCCAGCCCGTGTCCACGGCGCACATGTGGACGCCCTGGTCGGCGAGTTCGGCGGCGCTGGTGCGGGTGAGCATGTTGAGCGCGGCCTTGGCCATGTTGGTGTGCGGATGCCCGGCCGTCTTGTTGCGGACGGCGAACCGGCCCTCCACGGCGGTGACGTTGACGACGTACCGGCGCGGGCGCGGCGAGGCGAGCAGCAGGGGCAGCAGCCGGTCGCAAAGGAGCGCGGGAGCAAGGGCGTTGACGAGCTGGGTCTCCAGCACCTCGGCCGGGTCGAGGGCGCCGAGCCGGGCCGACCAGGAGTTCTCCGGGGACGGATCGGGCAGCAGTCCGGCCTCGTCGGCCTCGCGCAGCACGACGGGCAGCGCCGAGGCCCCGCCCGCGACCATCCGCATCGGCGTGAAACCGGGCGCCTGCCGCGCCCCCTCCGGCAACGCCTCCCGCTCCCCGGCGGCCAGCAGGGCGTACGACTGCGCAGGGCGCCGTACGGTCTGCGCGGCGTTGTTGACGAGGATGTCGAGGGGCTCGCCCGAGTGCCGCAACTCCTCGCAGAGGCCGAGCACTTGGCGTGGGTCGCGCAGGTCCACGGCGAGGACCGTGAGCCGGTCGAGCCACTTCCCGCTGCCGGGCTCGGCACGGAAGCGGCGCACGGCGTCGTGCGGGAACCGGGACGTGACCAGTACCTCCGCGCCGTCCCGCAGCATCATCAGCGCCAGCTGGAAACCGATCTTCACCCGGCCGCCGGTGAGCAGCGCCCGGCGCCCGCTCAGATCCGTACTCAGGCTCCGGCGGGCGGAGTTGTCGGCGGCGCACGCGGGACACAGCCGGTGGTAGAAGGAATCCACCTGTCGATAGGGCGACTTGCAGACATAGCAGCCGCGCGGTTTGCGATAGGCACCGCCCGCGTCCGCGCGCACCGCGGACTCCCGCACGGCAGCCAGTGGGGCGTCCTCGCGGCGGTCCACCGCCCCGGTCGCGGTCGCCGCCATCACCGCCGCGTCTGCCGCGGACAGCTCGGCGCCGCGGTTCTTGCGGCGGCGCAGCCGACCGTCGCGGGCGAAGGACGCGGCGACCTGTTCCGCGCGCAGCCGCACCGGATCGTCGACGGGCAGCTCCCGCAGCCTGCCCACCGTCCGGTGGAAGGCGGCCAGTTCCGCCTCGGTGATCCCGCCCTCGTCCGTCATCGTTCCCCGCCCCGGCCGTGCCATGAAGTGGGGCCCCGGCCGGATTCGAACCGGCGTATCCGCCCTGACAAGGCGGCGAGTCTGCCTCTGCTCTACAGGGCCCCCGGACGCAGCCCGGGGATCGGATTCGAACCGATGTGCCTCGTCCGTGCAGGACGCTTGCGCCTGCCTCTGCGCTACGCCCGGGTGCGCCCCCGGATCCTAACCGCACGCCCCCGCGCACACCGCACCGAACAAGCGGCCTCGTTCAGCGGGAGCCGGTGCGGCGGATCTCCAGCCGTTCCTTCTCCGAGAGGCCGCCCCACACTCCGAAGCGTTCGTCGTTGTCGAGGGCGTACTCCAAGCACGCGGTGCGGATCGGGCACATGCCGCAGATCCGCTTGGCCTCCCTGACCGAGCTGCCCGGCTCGGGGAAGAAGAAGTCCGCCCCGGTCTGCGCGCACAACGCCTCCTGCTGCCAGTCCAGGTCGGGCGCGGTGATCGTGTCGATGTGCATGGCCAGGATCGTGCCGCCCGGTGAAAAACGTTCCATCAACGCGGGATCAACGCCACGCTCCGAGACCTCCGGCCGCCCCGATGATGGCCCCGGTCCCGCACGGGCGCACGGCGGCGCGCGGAACCCGCAGGAAAACACGGAGAACTTCCGCGGTCACCGAGGGTGACCGATGCCGTCTCCACGACCCGCCGCGTCCGGCGGCGTCACTCCGGCAGCGATTGTCAGTGGGCGGTGCGAGACTCGGCAGTGCAGAGAACGGGCCCTTCCCGACGGGACCCTTCAATCAGGAGGGCAATGATGCTCACCACCCGTTTCGTCAACGGCGCTCCGAACTGGCTGGACGTCGGTTCCCCCGACATCGACAGCGCCATCTCCTTCTACGGCGGTCTCTTCGGCTGGCAGTTCCAGTCGGCGGGACCCGAGGCCGGCGGCTACGGCTTCTTCCAGCTCGACGGCAGGACGGTCGCCGGCGGGATGCCCCTGCCCGCGGAGCACACCTCGTCCGCCTGGAGCGTGTACTTCCAGAGCCCGGACGCGGAGGCCACGGCCAAGACGGTGGAACAGGCGCACGGCGCGGTCCTGTTCCAGCCCATGGACGTGATGGGCCAGGGCCACATGGCGATCCTCAGGGACCCGGCGGGCGCGGCGTTCGGCATCTGGCAGCCGGGACAGCTCAAGGGAGTCGACGTCGCGGGCGACCCCGGCTCGCTGACCTGGGTCGAGCTGTACACACCGGACGTGGCCGCGGCGGCGGCGTTCTACAACACGGCGCTGGGCCTGGAGACCTCGGCCGCCCCCATGGCGGGCGTCGACTACACCTGCGTCAACCCGTCCGGTGCCGGTGAGGACGCGATGTTCGGCGGCATCGTCCCGCTCGACATCGGCCCGGACGGCGCGGCGTCCGGGGCGTACTGGCTCGCGTACTTCGAGGTCACCGACGTCGACGCGACGGTGGCGAAGGCCCAGGAGTCGGGCGGCGGGGTCGCGGTGCCGGCCACCGACATGGAGGGCGTCGGCCGCATGGCCCAGCTCACCGACCCGCACGGCGCGCGCTTCGCCGTCATCAAGAGCGAGGCGCCTCCGGCGTGACGGAGGCGGGGCTGAGGCGAGGCTGAGGCGAGGCGGGGGGAGTTCGGTCGGAATCCGGAGTGACGGGTGCCGGGTCCCGCGCGGAGTGACGGGTGCCGGGTCCCGCGCGGAGTGCGCGGGGCACGGCTCCGCGCACCCACCGCGTGGACCGCCCCGCTGAGCCCCGGACACCGCACACCCCGCCCTACTGCCGCCGGACCCGCGCGACCACGCACCCACCCCTCACGCCGACGCCCGGTGCACGAGCGTCGTCGGCAGGATCACGCTGGACGGTGCCCCTCCGACACCGTCATGGGCCCCCCGCCGGTCGAGCCCGCGCAGCAACAGGCGGGCCATCAGCCGCCCCATCTCCTCTATGTCCTGGCGGACCGTGGTGAGCGGGGGCTCGGTCTGTTCGGCGACCGGGAGCATGTCGTCGAAGCCGATCACCGCCACGTCCTCCGGCACTCGCCGCCCCTCCTCGCGCAGCACCTTCATGGCGCCGTAGGCGGTGAGGTCGTTGGCGGCGAACACGGCGTCCACGTCGGGGCAGTCGCGGAGGAGTTCCCGCATCGCGCGCTCACCGCCACCCGGGGTGAAGTCGCTCTCCACGATCAGCCGCGGATCGACGTCGACCATGACGTCCCGGAACCCGTCGAGCCGGTCCACCGCGGAGGTCTGGTCGAGCGCACCGGTGATGTGCGCGATCCGGGTCCGGCCGAGCCCGACGAGATGCCGTACGGCCTCGCGGGCGCCGCCCCGGTTGTCGCAGTCGACGTACACCGTGGGCCCGGACGCCCGTGTCCCCTCGCTCCAGCCGGGCCGGCCGCCGAACACCGTGGGGACACCGGCCCGTTGGATCAGCCCGGGCAGCGGGTCCTCCAGGTGCAGGGAGAAGACGAGCGCGCCGTCCACATGTCCGCCGGCGAGATAGCGGCCGACGCGGGCGTGGTCGTCCCGGCCTTCCGTGAGGAGCAGCACGAGCTGGGAGTCGTGGGCGGTCAACTCCTTGCTGATGCCCCGGAGTTGCATGGCGAAGAAGGGATCGGCGAAGACCCGGGTCTCCGGTTCGGCGATCACCACGGCGATGGCGTCGTGCCGCTTCGTCACCAGGCTCCGGGCGGCCTGGTTGGGGACGTACCCGAGTTCGTCCACCGCCTGCCGGACCCGCTCGACGAGTGACTCCCGCACGCCGTCCCCGCCGTTGACCACACGCGAGACGGTGGCCCGCGACACCCCCGCCCGCGCGGCCACGGCCTCCAGCGTGGGACGCGGTGCTGTCTCGGTCACGTCTGGACCCCCCTCGATGATGCGGATCAGGATAGCCGCGGCCGAACCGGCCGGTGAGAGGCTGCTGCGACCGGGCGCCCCGCCGACCCACCACCCGCTTCACGGCACGCGTGCGTCCGTCGGCCCGTCGGTCCCTCACCCCAGCAGATCCACCCGCCGCCCCACCCCGTCCCGCTCCGCCCGCTCGTACGCCAGCCAGGCGAGGGCCAGGTCCTGCCACGGCATTCCGACGGGGGCGTAGACGGAACGCGCCTCGGCATCGGCCCTTCCCGGATGGTCGCCGCGCAGCACGTCGCCCAGCGTGGTGTCGATGTCCGTCGAGGCCAACACGCCTACGGACTCGACCAGTCGACGGTCGTCGACGACCACGAGGGCCTCGTCGAGCAGATCGGGGGCGAGTTCCCGCTTGCCCGGTTCGTCGGCGCCCAGGCTCGTGAGGTGCTGGCCCGGCCTGGTGTCCGCGAGGGACAGCAGGGGCACGCGGGACCAGGTCGACAGCAGGACGATGTCGGCGGCCGAGGCGATCTCCTTCGCCGAGCCGAGCACCCGGCCGCCGTGCCGTACGGCGAACCCACCGGCACGCCCGGCGTCCGTGTCGTGGACGACGAGTCGACCGTACGACCGCAGCGCGCCCAGCCCCCGCACCATCAACTCGGCCTGTGCGCCCGCCCCGATCACCCCCACCACCGCGCCCTCCCCCGCCCCCGCGAGGGCATGCGTGCCCAGCGCGGCAGCCAGACCCGTGCGCCACGCGGTCACCGTCGCCGAGTCCAGCAGGGCGAGCAACTCCCCGTCCGCACCGCTGTGCAGACACAGCACGCCCTTCAACGCGGGCCGCGCATCGGGGAACTTGGAGTTGACCTTCACGGTGTAGGCCTCGATGCCCGGCAGCAGTCCCGGGAGCAGCGCGGTCGCCGTACCGTCGAACGGCAGGTCGGTGCGCACCCGTTGACCCGGGATCGCCGCCGCGTCCCCCCTGGCGAGGAACCCGGCGCGCAGCGCGGCGAGGCAGGCCGAGGGCTCCAGCAGCGATGCGAGATCGCTCCGGGTCAGCAGGCGGGTCATACGCTCATGATCCCTCGGGGGCGGCATCGGAGCCGGCACCCGAACCGGCGTCCGCGGCCGTACCCGAGTTCGCGTCCTTACCCGAGTCCGCGTCCGCACCGCCCCCGGCCTCCGCGCCGCGCCCTTTCCGCGCCCTGCTCGGCTGCACCCGCTTCGGCTCACCCGGCATCTTCGGATACTCCGGCGGATAGGGCAGATCGCCCAGCCCGTGGTCGTGCTCGTCACGCCGGGCGAGTTCGAGGAGGGCGTCGAGGGAGTAGCGGTGGTCGTCCATGTCCGCGTGCACGTCGCCGAGTTCGGCGAAACGCGCCGGCATCGTCACCAGGTCGAAGTCGCGGGGGTGCGCGGTGCCGACCTCGTCCCAGCGCAGCGGCGCCGAGACGGGGGCGTGCGGGCGGGGGCGTACGGAATAGGCGGAGGCGATGGTGCGGTCGCGGGCGGTCTGGTTGTAGTCGACGAAGATGCGTTCGCCGCGTTCCTCCTTCCACCACTTGACCGTGACCTGGTCGGGCATGCGGCGGGCCAGTTCGCGGCCGACGGCGATGGCCGCGCGGCGGACCTGGGTGAAGGTCCAGCGCGGTTCGATCGGCACGAAGACATGCAGACCGCGTCCGCCGGAGGTCTTGGGGAAACCCGTCAGACCGCCGAACTCGTCGAGCACGGCGCGTAGTTCGTGGGCGGCGCGGACCGCGTCGTCGTAGTCGGTGCCGGGCTGCGGGTCGAGGTCGATGCGAAGTTCGTCGGGGCTGTCGACGTCGCCACGGCGTACCGGCCAGGGGTGGAAGGTGAGCGTGCCGTACTGGGCTGCCCACAGGACGGCGGCCTGTTCGGTGGGGCACATCTCGTCGGCGCTGCGTCCGCTGGGGAAGGTGATGTGGGCGGTCGGGATCCAGTCGGGCATGTTCTTGGGCGCCCGTTTCTGGAAGAAGTTCTCGCCCTCGACCCCGTCCGGGTAGCGCTCCAGGGTGGTGGGGCGGTCGCGCAGCGCCCGGAGGATCCCGGGGCCGACCGCGATGTAGTACCGGGCGAGGTCCAGCTTGGTGAAGCCCCGCTCCGGGAAGAAGATCTTGCCGGGACTGGACAGCCGTACGGTCCGGCCGCCCGCCTCCAGTTCCACCGCTTCGCCCATGCTCGCCACCGTAGGCCCGGCGCACGGACATCGCATACCGGGCGGCGAGCGACGTACGGGAGCAGAATCGGACCATGGATCTGCCGGTGATGCCGCCCGTGAAGCCCATGCTCGCCAAGTCGGTCGCGAGGATTCCGCCGGGCATGCACTACGAGGCGAAGTGGGACGGTTTCCGGGCGATCGTGTTCCGCGACGGCGGCGAGGTCGAGCTGGGCAGCCGTAACGGAAAGCCGCTGACCAGGTATTTTCCCGAGCTGGTGGCGGCACTGAAGGAGCGGGTCCCGGACCGCTGTGTGCTGGACGGCGAGATCGTGATCGCGCGGGACGGACGGCTCGACTTCGACGCGCTGACCGAGCGCATCCACCCGGCCGACTCGCGGGTGCGGACGCTGGCCGAGCGGACCCCGGCCTCCTTCGTCGCCTTCGACCTGCTGGCCCTGGCCGACGAGTCGCTGCTCGACGTGCCGCTAGGCGACCGTCGGGCGCTGCTGGAGCGGGTGCTGTCCGGCGTGGACGCGCCCGTGCATCTGGCGCCCGCGACCACCGACATCGAGGTGGCACGACGCTGGTTCGAGCAGTACGAGGGCGCCGGGCTCGACGGTGTCGTGGCCAAGCCGCCGGCCCTGGGCTACCGGCAGGACGAGCGCGCCATGTTCAAGATCAAGCACGAGCGGACCGCGGACGTCGTCGTCGCCGGCTACCGCCTCCACAAGAGCGGCCCGGTCGTGGGTTCCCTGCTGCTCGGTCTGCACGACGACCGGGGCGCGCTGCAGCATGTGGGCGTGGCCGCCGCGTTCACCATGAAACGGCGGGCCGAGCTGATCGAGGAGCTGGCGCCGCTGCGCATGGACGACACGGCGGGGCATCCCTGGGCGGCCTGGACGGAGGAGGCCGCGCACGAGTCGGCCCGGCTGCCGGGGGCGCCGAGCCGCTGGTCGGGCAAGAAGGACCTGTCATGGGTGCCACTGCGGCCGGAGCGGGTGGCCGAGGTGGCGTACGAGCACATGGAGAACGGCGCGCGCTTCCGGCACACGGCGCGCTTCCGCCGCTGGCGCCCGGACCGCACGCCCGAGAGCTGCACGTACGCACAGCTGGAGGAGCCGGTCCGCTACGACCTCGGGGAGATCCTGGGCACGCAGGGTGCGCCGGACTGACCCCTTCCGCATCTTGTAGTGGGCCGATCGGCGCAATCAGCGCGCACCAGCACGACCAAGCGGGTAAGGCCACCAATGAACTGATAAGCGCACAATCGAAAACACAGACTTGGTGGCAACGGTGGGAATGGCACAGAGAGCACCCCGGCGGAGCGGCGCGAAGAGAGCGGCGCTCCTGGCCGCCACGCTGACGGCCTCCCTGGCGGTGGGCTGCACCGCACAGCACGGCGGGTCCGTCGACGACGGACGGGGGCACACACCGAGCCAGTCCCCGGCGCAGAGCCCGAGCGCGAGCGGCACGACCGCTCCCGCCGCCGGCCCGGTGCTCGCGGTGAAGATCGACAACGTGCCGGAGGCCCGCCCGCAGACGGGTCTCGACGCGGCCGACATCGTGTACGCGGAGCAGGTCGAGGGTGGCCTGAGCAGGCTGATGGCGGTGTTCGCGACCCGGTTCCCGCGGTCCGTCGGGCCCGTGCGCAGCGCCCGCGTGTCCGACCTGGAGCTGCTGCGCCAGTTCCACGACCCGACGCTCGCCTTCTCCGGCGCGCAGGGCAAGCTCCTCCCGCTGATCGACAAGGCCCCGCTGCGGTCCGCGTCGCCCGACGAGGAGGGCCAGGCCTACTACCGGGGCGGCGGCAAGGTCGCCCCGCACAACCTCTACCTGCGCCCCGAGCGGCTCATGTCCTCCGCCCCGGGCGCGGCGGCCCTGACGACCGGCTTCGTCTACGGCGCGGCCCCCGCGGGCGGCAAGCCCACCGCCTCGCGCACGGTCCGCTACCCGGCGGCCCGCTTCGCCTTCACCTGGTCGGGCGACAGGCACCGCTGGCTGGTCACCGAGGACGGCACCCCCACCGTCACGACCGACGGCAAGCGGGTCGCTCCGGCGACGGTCGTCGTCCAGTACGTCAAGATCCGCAGGTCCGCCTACCACGACGTCCTCGGCAACAACACGCCGTACACCGTGACCGTCGGCTCCGGAAAGGCGGACGTCCTGCGGGACGGCCGCACCTACAGCGTGGACTGGAAGCGCCCGAAGGCCACGGACGGAACCCGGTTCACGACCCCGGACGGCAAGCCCATGAACTTCGCGCAGGGCCAGGTCTGGGTGATCTACGCGAAGTCGTGACACACGCGGGACGGAAGCGCCCTGCAGGGGCGCGGGGAACTGCGCGCCCAGCCCCCCACCGACCGCGACGAAAAAGACGGCCCCTTCACCTACCGCTGCGCGACCAGGGGCTCCCCAGGATTCCGGAGCCCCTCCGCCGCGTCCGACACCCGCTGGATGAGATCGAAGAAGGCCCCCTGCTCGTCGGCGGAGAGCGGCCCCAGGAACACCTGGTTCATCCGAGCCGTCCGCACGACCAGCTTGCGATGGACCCGCACCCCGTCTCCGGTCAGCCGCAACAGGAACCGCCGCCCGTCCTGGGCGTCCCGCACCTTGTCGAGCAGCCCGCGCCGACTCAGCCGGCTGATCACCTCGGCGATGGTCGACCGATCGAGCCCCACCCGCTCCCCCACCGTGCGCTGATCGAGCCCCGGTTCGTCGACGAGCGCGTTGAGCACCGCGAACTGCGGTGAGGTGGTCTCCTCGGAGACCATCGTGTTCCACAGCAGGTAGTGCGCCTGCTGGAGCCGCCGGGCGAGGTGCCCGGGGTGGGTGGTGAGGTCCACCGCGGCCATGTGCCCTCCCGATATCGGATTCGTCCGTGCACTGAACGATACTCGGCGACCCCGAGACCGAGTCCAGTCTCGTGCACCGTCCTGGCCCGGCACTTCTCCCGGCTCTTGACGGCAGGCCGCCGCGGTGACAGCGTGAAGGAAACTTCACCGAAATGCTCAGTGCCCTGACTATCTGCTGACCGGGCGCTCGAACGGGACGGAGCTTCACGGATGGACAAGGTGGTCGCCACGGCCGACGAGGCCGTGGCCGATGTGCCGGACGGGGCGACGCTCGCGGTCGGCGGCTTCGGGCTGAGCGGTGTGCCGAACGTACTGATCCAGGCCCTTCACGAACGCGGTGTCGGCGGCCTCGGCGTGGTCTCCAACAACTGCGGGGCCATGGAGTCCGGCCTCGCGATCCTGCTCTCGGCGGGCCGCATCGCACGGGTGACCGGCTCCTACATCGGCGCCAACAAGGAGTTCGCCCGCCAGTACCTCGCCGGGGAACTGGAGGTCGAGATGATCCCCCAGGGCACCCTCGCCGAGCGGCTGCGCGCGGGCGGCGCGGGCATCCCCGCCTTCTACACCCCCGCCGGCGTCGGCACCCAGGTCGCCGAGGGCGGACTGCCCTGGCGCTACGACGGCTCGGGCGGCGTCACGCTCGCCTCCCCGGCGAAGGAGGTGCGGGAGTTCGACGGCACCGAGTACGTCCTGGAGCGCGGTATCCGCACGGACTTCGCCCTGGTCCGCGCCGCGAAGGGCGACCGGCACGGGAACCTCGTCTTCAACAAGTCCTCCCGGAACTTCAACCCCCTCGCGGCGATGGCGGGCAGGGTGACGATCGCCGAGGTGGAGGAGCTGGTCGAGCCTGGCGAGATCGACCCGGACGCGGTGCACCTGCCCGGGATCTTCGTGCAGCGGGTGGTGGCCCTCACCCCCGGGCAGGCCGCCGACAAGCGGATCGAGCAGCGGACGGTGAGCAGCTGATGGCCTGGACACGCGAGCAGATGGCGGCCCGCGCGGCGCGCGAACTTCAGGACGGGCAGTACGTCAATCTCGGCATCGGCCTGCCGACCCTGATCCCCAACTACCTCCCGCCGGGCGTCGAGGTGATCCTCGAATCCGAGAACGGCATCCTCGGCACCGGCCCGTATCCGACCGACGACCAGGTCGATCCGGATCTGATCAACGCCGGCAAGGAGACCGTGACGGTGCTGCCGGGTGCCTCCTTCTTCGACTCCGCGCTCTCCTTCGGGATGATCCGGGGCGGGCACATCGACGTCGCCGTGCTGGGTGCCATGCAGGTGTCGGCGGGCGGCGACCTGGCGAACTGGGCGATCCCCGGCAAGATGATCACCGGCATCGGCGGGGCGATGGACCTCGTCCACGGCGCCCGGACCGTCATCGTCGTCATGACCCATGTGGCCAAGGACGGTTCCCCGAAGATCCTCGCGGAGTGCGCGCTGCCGCTCACAGGCAAGGCGTGTGTGAACCGAGTCATCACCGATCTCGGGGTGATCGACGTGTCGCCCGACGGTCTCGTGTTGATCGAGACCGCGCCCGGTGTGGGCGTCGAGGAGATCGTCGCCAAGACCGACGCGAAACTCACCGTCACGGAAGGCCTGCTGTGAACTCAGTTTACATCGTCGATGCCGTCCGCACCCCCATCGGCAGGTACAGCGGAGGCCTCGCCTCCGTTCGCCCCGACGACCTCGCCGCCCACGCCCTGCGTGAACTCCTCGCCCGCACCCCCGACTTGGACCCCTCCCGCATCGAGGACGTCTACTTCGGCAACGCGAACGGCGCCGGCGAGGAGAACCGCAACGTCGGCCGCATGGCCGTCCTCCTCGCGGGCCTGCCCACCTCCGTGCCGGGCGTCACGGTCAACCGGCTCTGCGCCTCCGGCCTCGAAGCGGTCATCCAGGCAGCCCGCGCCATCGCGGTCGGGGACGCCTCCATCGCCGTGGCGGGCGGGGTGGAGTCGATGACCCGGGCGCCGTACGTGCTGCCCAAGTCGGACCGGCCGTTCCCCGCCGGGCACACCGAGCTGTACTCGACCACGCTCGGCTGGCGCATGGTCAACCCGGCCATGAACCCGGAGTGGACCATCCCGCTCGGCGAGAGCGCGGAGCTGATCGCCGACAAGCACAAGATCAGCCGCGAACAGCAGGACGAGTTCGCGCTCGCCAGTCACCGGAAGGCGGCCCAGGCGCAGGCGGCCGGACTCCTCGACCGAGAGATCGCCCCCGTCGCCGTCCCGCGGCGCAAGGGCGACCCCGCCCTCTTCGCCGCCGACGAATCCGTGCGCGCGGACGCCTCCCTCGCCGCCATGGCCAAGCTGAAGCCGTCCTTCCGGCCCGAGAACGGCACGGTGACCGCGGGCAACGCGTCCCCCCTCAACGACGGTGCCGCCGCCCTGCTCCTGGTCGACGAGGAGGGGTTGAAGGCCACCGGCCGCGAGCCTCTCGCCCGCGTCCGCGCCACCGGCGTCTCCGCGATCGACCCGCAGTACTTCGGACTCGCCCCCGTGGAGGCGGTCAACCGCGCACTCGCCAAGGCGGGCAAGGGATTTGACGACCTGTCGGTCCTCGAACTGAACGAGGCGTTCGCCGCGCAGGTGCTCGGATGCGTCGCCGAGTGGCCCGAGTTCGACCCCGCGATCCTCAACCCGCAGGGCGGTGCCATCGCGCTGGGCCATCCGCTCGGCGCCTCCGGCGCCCGGCTCGCCGGCACCGTCGCGCACCAACTCGCCCGCAAGGGCACGGGAGTTGGCGTCGCCACCCTCTGCATCGGCGTGGGCCAGGGCCTGGCCCTCCTCCTCGAACGGTAGGAACCCCATGACGCTCACCCAGCACGACATCGACCTCGAAATAGCGGCGGAGCACGCGACGTACGAGAAGCGGGTCGCCGACGGCGCGCCGGTCGAGCACCATCCGCGCCGCGACTACGCCCCGTACCGCTCCTCCCTGCTCCGCCACCCGAAACAGCCGCCGGTCACCATCGACGTCTCGAAGGACCCGGAACTGGTGGAACTGGCCTCGCCCGCCTTCGGCGAGCGGGACATCACGGAGATCGACAACGACCTGACCCGGCAGCACAACGGCGAGCCGATCGGCGAACGGATCACCGTCTCCGGACGGCTGCTCGACCGGTCGGGGCGGCCGGTCCGCGGCCAGCTGATCGAGATCTGGCAGGCCAACTCCGCCGGCCGCTACGCCCACCAGCGCGAGCAGCACGACGCCCCGCTGGACCCCAACTTCACAGGCGTGGGCCGGACGTTGACCGACGACGAGGGCACGTACCACTTCACGACCGTCCAGCCCGGCCCCTACCCCTGGCGCAACCACGTCAACGCCTGGCGCCCGGCGCACATCCACTTCTCGATGTTCGGCTCGGCGTTCACACAGCGGCTGGTCACGCAGATGTACTTCCCGAGCGACCCGCTGTTCCCGTACGACCCGATCATCCAGTCGGTGACGGACGACACGGCCCGCCGGCGGCTCGTCGCGACCTACGACCACAGCCTGTCGGTGCCCGAGTTCTCGATGGGCTACCGCTGGGACATCGTGCTCGACGGCCCGCACGCCACCTGGATCGAAGAAGGACGCTGACCCGCCATGACGACCATCGACACCAGCCGCCCGGAGTCCGTGCTGCCGACCCCGTCGCACACGGTCGGCCCCTTCTACGGCTACGCGCTGCCCTTCCCCGGCGGCGGCGACATCGCCCCGGTCGGGCACCCGGACACGATCACCGTCCAGGGCCACGTCTACGACGGCGAGGGCACACCGCTCCCCGACGCCTTCGTCGAACTCTGGGGCCCCGACCCCGAGGGGAACGTCTCCACGACCGACGGCTCGATCCGGCGCGACCCGGCCGGCGGCGGCTATCTCGGCCGCAACGGCGTCGAGTTCACCGGCTGGGGCCGCGTCCAGACGGACGCCAACGGCCACTGGTACGCACGGACGCTGCGGCCGGGAGCGCGCGGCCGCAGCGCCCCGTACCTCAGCGCGTGCGTCTTCGCGCGCGGACTGCTGGTGCACCTCTTCACGCGCGTCTACCTCCCGGACGACGGGCCGGCCCTCGCCGCGGACCCGCTGCTGTCGGGGCTCGACCCGGCGCGCCGCGACACGCTGATCGCGCGGGACGAGGGCAGGGGCACCTACCGTTTCGACATCCGCCTTCAGGGCGAAGGCGAGACGGTGTTCCTGGAGTTCCAGTGACAGTCGACGACCCGTCGGGCACCGGCCTGCTCGCCCCCGGGTGGACCGGCTCCGCCGCCGCGTCCGCGACGGGCGACACCGCGTTTCTGCGGTCCCTGCTCGACGCGGAGTCCGCCCTCACCCGCGCCCAGGCCGCCCTGGGCCTCGCCCCCGCCGAGGCGGCGACGGCGGTGACCGCCGCGGCCGACGCGGACCGCTTCGACGCACGCTCCCTCGCGGAACGGTCCAGGGCCGGCGGAAACCCGGTGATCCCGCTGGTCGCGGACCTGACGCGGGCGGTCGGCGAGGAGTACGGCCCGTACGTCCACCGGGGTGCGACGAGCCAGGACATCATGGACACCGCCACGATGCTGGTCGCGTCCCGCACCCTGGACCTGATCCTGACCGACCTGGACCGCACGGCACAGGCGCTCTCCCGGCTGGCCGCCGCCCACCGCGACACCGCGATGCCGGGCCGCACGCTCACCCAGCACGCCGTACCGACGACGTTCGGGCTGAAGGCGGCAGGGTGGCGGTCCCTGGTGCTCGACGCACGGGACCGGGTACGGGCTGTTCGCGACACGCTGCCGGTCCAACTCGGCGGCGCGGCGGGCACGTTGGCCGCCTTCACGGCGTACGGCGCGGCGGACCCGCTCGCGCTGCCGGACGCGTACGCCCGCGAACTCGGCTTGACGGCACCGCAGTTGCCCTGGCACACGCTCCGGACGCCCATCGCCGATCTCGCCGGGTGCCTCGCCTTCGCGGCGGGCGCGCTGGGCAAGGCCGCCGCCGACGTACTCGTGCTGTCCCGCACGGAGATCGCCGAGGTCTCCGAGGGCAGCGGCGGCGGCTCGTCGGCCATGCCGCACAAGGCGAATCCCGTACGGGCCACGCTGATCGCCGCCGCCGCGCGCCGGGCGCCGCAGCTCGCGGCCGTCCTCCACGGCTCGCTGGTCGCCGAGGACGAGCGGCCGGCCGGCGCCTGGCACGCCGAGTGGGAACCGCTGCGGGAGCTGCTGCGGCTGGTCGGCGGCGCGGCGCGCGACGCCGTCGAACTGACCGAGGGGCTGCGGGTGCACCCGGACGTGATGCGTGAACACCTCGATCTCACCCACGGGTTGATCGTCTCCGAGCGGCTCTCCGCCGAGCTGGCGCCGCTGCTGGGCAGGACCCGGGCGAAGGAGCTGCTCACGGAGGTCGCCCGGCAGGCGTACGCCGAGGGCCGTCCTCTGGCCGAACTGCTCGCCGAGCAGCCGGAGTTGAAGGACCTCGACCTCTCCGCACCCACCGACCCCGCCCGCTACACGGGTTCCGCCGGAGCCCTCACCGACCGTGCGCTGGAGCGACGTTGACCGAGAAACTCCTCACCTTCCGTGCCGAGGGCCCGGCCTCCGCTCCCCCGCTCCTCCTCGGCCCCTCGCTGGGCACGTCGTACGCCCTGTGGGACGCCATCGCGCCCGAACTGTCCGTCACGCACCGGGTGATCCGCTGGAACCTGCCCGGACACGGCGGTTCGGCGCCCGGACTGATCGGTCCCGGGGCCACGGTCGGAGACCTCGCCGATCTGGTGCTGACGCTGGCCGACTCCCTCGGGATCGACCGATTCGCCTACGCGGGCGTGTCGTTGGGCGGTGCGGTGGGCCTGCACCTCGCCGTGCACCGTCCCGAGCGGATCACCTCGCTCGCCGTGATCTGCTCCTCGGCCCACTTCAACGGGGCGAAGCCGTGGCGGGAACGGGCCGCGCGGGTACGGAGCGAGGGCCTGGACTGGCTGGTGGAGAGCGCGGACTCCCGTTGGTTCACGCCCGGGTTCACCGTCCCGGAGCTGGTCGCCGACCAGCGCGACGCCGACCCCGCCGCGTACGCCGCGTGCTGTGACGCGCTCGCCGCGTTCGATCTGCGCGAGCGGCTCCCCGAGATCGGCGCGCGCACCCTGGCGGTCGCGGGGCGCGCGGACCCGGCGACCCCGCCCGCGCATCTGCGGGAGATCGCGGACGCGGTGCCGGGCGCGGCGCTCGTCGAGATCCCGGGCGCCTCCCATCTGGCCCCCGCGCAGTGCCCGGAGGCGGTCCTCACCGCGCTCCGCGCACACCTGGACGGCGGCGCCAGGCGCGGGATGGAGGTCCGTCGTGAGGTGCTGGGCGACGCCCATGTGGACCGGTCCCAGGCCCGGCAGACGCCGTTCACGGCCCGCTTCCAGGACTTCATCTCCCGGTACGCGTGGGGCGAGATCTGGACCGATCCCACGTTGTCGCGGCGCGAGCGGAGCATGATCACGCTGACCGCGCTGATCGCCCACGGCCACTACGACGAACTGGAGATGCACGTCCGCGCGGCCCGCCGCAACGGGCTCACTCCGGACGAGATCGGCGCGGTTCTCCTGCAGAGTGCCGTGTATGTGGGGGTGCCTGCGGCCAACTCGGCGTTCGCCGTGGCTCAGCGGGTTCTGGCCGAAGAGGGCGACTGAGGGGGTGGGGGCGTCTGTCGAGCGTCGTCCGCGGCTACGTCGTGGCCGGTCGCGCAGTTCCCCGCGCCCCTCAAAAGCAACGGTCAGCCTGTGCCTTCAGGGCCGCAGGCCACGAACGGCTCACCGCAACCCCCGTCCCGTCTCCAGCACCTCCCGTGCCTGGGTGACCAGGCCGTCCGCCCCGCACGAACGCGCGAGCGTCAGGCCTCTGTTGATCTCCGCGACGGACCGCGCCGCGATCCCGTACTCGACCCGCGCCGCCGCGTGCTCGTACTGGCACGGCGAGGACTCCAGATACGCGACGGCCTGCGCGGCGAGCCGTACCGCCCGCTGGCCCGTCTCCAGCGACGCCGCGCACCGCAGCGCCTCACCGATCGCCGTGTCCGTCCCGAAGTGCTCGGCCTGGCGGCGTGCGTCGGAGGCGAGCTGGGCCGCGCGGGTCGGGTCCTCGACGGCGAGGGCGCGGGCGAGGTCCACGGCCCAGGGCACGAGCACCGGGTTGTGGTGACCGCGGACCGTCGCCGCCTTCGCGGCCTGTTCCAGTTCGTTGATGCCGTCCTTCGTACGGCCGACGGCGAGCAGCAGCCGGCCCCGCACGCAGCGCGGATCGGGCAGCACGATGGTGGACGGGTACGGCGGAGCGAACCCGTACTGCTCGGCGATCGCCCAGGCCTCGTCGACATGGCCGCGGGCGAGCAGCGTGTCGACGAGGTTGCAGGTGGCCGACCAGTACAGGGGCAGTCCGCGGCCGACGCGCTCGGCGAGGCGCAGGGACTCGCGCAGGGAGGTCTCGGCCTCGCGGAGACGGCCGCGCCGCCGGTGGCCGAGGCCGATGTAGGCGTGCGCCAGGGAGAGATGGCCGCCGCTCCAGCCCGCGGACACGTAGGCGCGCAGGGCTTCGTTGTACAGGCTCTCGGCGCGGTCGAGGCGGTCGGTGTAGGCGTACGAGCTGGCCAGCATCATGAGGATCTCCAGGCCCCACTCGGTGTCGGTCCAGCCGAGTCCCGGCGCGAGCCGTCCGTTGACGAGGGCGCGGTCGCACAGCTCGACGACCTCCTCGGCGTTCTCGCCGTGGGTCATGGCGTCGAAGCCGCGCAGGATAAGCAGGGCCCGCTCGGAGTTGTCCCGGCCCGCGCAGGTGCCCGCGAGTGCGGCGAGCCGTTCGGAGCGTCCCGGGGAGGAGCTCTCGCCCGCGTAGATGCCCTCCCACATGAACTGGACGGCCTGGAGCCGCATCCGGGCGGCGCCGGGTTCGTGCCGGGCGGCCTCCGCCTCCACGGTGCGGACGGCCTCCTCCAGCTGGTCGTTGTGGGTCAGCGCCTGGGAGAGACGGAACACGGCGTCCACGCGTGCGTGGCCGTCGAGTCCGGGCATGCCGAGGGCGGTCTGGAGGTGGCCGATGGTGGTGGCGGGCGCGGTGAGGAGGGTGGCGCAGCCGAGTTCGTAGAGCACGCGCGCGTGGGTCTCGGCGAGCGGCGGTTCCAGGAGGGCGCGCTCCAGGCAGCGGCGGGCGGCGTCCGGGGCGCCGATGGAGAGGTGTTCGCGGGCCGCTTCGCGCAGCTGCTCGACGAGTTCCTGGTCGTCGTCCGGGTGCACCTGGAGGAGGTGCCGTGAGGCGGAGGCGGCGCCGAGTCCGGAGTCGGTGACGACCTGTGCGGCGATACCGTGCATGGCCGTCCGCACGCCGCCCGGGATGGAGTCGTAGACGGCGCTCGCGATCAGCGGGTGGACGAACTCCAGCTCGCCCGCGCCCGCTTGGGAGGCGGCGGGGTCGGGTGCGGTGAGGATGCGGGCGGTGCGCAGGAGTTCCGCGCAGCGTGCCGCCTCGTCGCGGCCCATGGTGGCCAGCTTGGCGACCAGGCTCACCGAGATGCCGGTGCTGAGGATGGCGGCGGCCCAGGCGAACCGGGTGGCTTCGAAGCCCAGGTCGTCGAGGCGGGCGACGAGTCCGCCGCCGCGCGCGGAGCGGTTGAGTTCGCGCAGCTCGGCGGCCGAGTCCTCGACGGGTGCGAGGCCGCTGTCCTTCACCTTGGCGAGCAGTTCGACGGTCTCGTACGGGTTGCCGTCGGTGACCGCCCACACCTCGCGGCAGAACGCGCCGTCGGCGTGCGGGCCGAGGGTGGCGCGGGTGAGCCCGGCGGTGGCCGTCGGGGTGAGGGACTCCAGGACGGTGGTCGGCGGGCCCGCGGTGGCGGAAATGGCGTCCAGGTAGCGGGCGCTCTCGCCGGTGACCTCGCCGGGCCTGCGGGCGACCACGATGAGGACGGAGAGGTCGTCGAGGCGTTCGGCGAACGCGGCGAGCCAGCGCAGGGTCTCCTGGTCGGCCCAGTGGGCGTCGTCGATCAGCAGGACCAGCGGCCAGTCGCGCTTGGCGAGGCGGCGCACCGCGGCGACCAGTCCGTCGCACACGCCCTGCGGGTCCGCCTGCCGCTCGCCGGGTTCGGTGATGCCGAGGGCGGGGCCCGCGATGTCGTACCAGTCGCCGAGGTACTCGCGGGTCTCCTCGGGCATCAGCGAGATGAGCGCGGGCTGGAGCAACTGCCGTACGACGTTGAAGGGGACGGACTTGAGGGTCTCGCCGCCGCGGGCCTGCCAGACCACGCACTCGCGTGCCTCGGCCATGCGGCGGGTCTCGGCGAGCAGGGCGGTCTTGCCGAATCCGGCCTCGGCTCTGACCACCAGCAGGCTGCCCGAGGAGGACCGGTCCGCGCAGAGCGCGTCGAGCGCCTCCGCCACACCGGCGAGCGCGTCCTCGCGCTCCCACAGGGAGGCCGAGGACGCCTTCGGAGGCCGTTCCTCCGTCATCCCGTACCTCCCCAGTAGCCCGAATGACGTACAGCCCTTGAGCCTAGCCGTCCGGATGCCGAAGTGGAGGCCGGTCCGGGCAGCTGTTGCCACAACGGATGACGGAGGTCCGTCAGCCGTGTCCCCGCGCGTGACGAACGGTCAAGAGGCGCTAAATGAAGGTGTTTTCCGATCATTCCCGACCATGCCCGGACAGGCCTGCCGCACGGGCGCTGGTCGCCGGGTCGGTGGGCAATTTCATCGAGTGGTACGAGTTCGGGGTCTACGGCTACTTCGCGACGGTGATCGCGGCGCGGTTCTTCACCCCGGAGGGCGCGGGCGCGGCCGAGGGGCTGGTGCGGACGTACGCCTCGTTCGCGCTGGCGTTCTTCTTCCGGCCGGTCGGCGCCGCGCTGTTCGGCCGGCTCGGCGACCGGGTGGGGCGGCGGCCGGTGCTGGTCCTGGTGATCGCGCTGATGACCGGCGCGACCACGCTGATCGGCGTCCTGCCCACGTATGCGACCGTCGGCGCCCTCGCGCCCTGGCTCCTCACGGTGCTGAGGATCCTTCAGGGACTGTCCGCGGGTGGGGAGTTCGGGGGTGCGGTGTCGCTGCTCACGGAGTGCGCGCCGCCGGGACGGCGTGGGCTGTACGGGGCGTGGCAGTCGTTCACCGTGGCGCTGGGGCTGTTGGGCGGGGCCGGGGTGGCGGCGCTGCTGGCGACCGTCCTCGACGCCGGTCAACTGGCGGACTGGGGATGGCGGTTGGCGTTCCTGCTGACGCTGCCGATGGGGATCGGCGCGCTGTGGCTCCGGCTGCGGCTGGACGAGACACCGGCGTTCCGGAGCGGGGCGGTGCGGGAGGTGCCGTCCGCGCGCGAGGTCCGCCGGGCGGTCGCGCTGGGCGCCGGGCGGGTGATGGGGTGGGCGGCGGCGGGCTACACCTTCCTGGTGGTGCTGCCGTCGTATCTGCAGAGCACGCTGGACGCGAGCTTCCAACAGGCCTTGCTGGCCACGGTGTTGGCCAACGCGGGGTTCGCGGTCACGATCCTCCCGGCGGGGCTGCTGAGCGACCGGGTGGGGCGGCGGCCGGTGATGCTGGCGGGGGCCGCGCTGGTGGTGGTCCTGTCCGTGCCGCTGCTCGACCTCCTTCAGGACGGGGGGACTTCGGACACGCTGAAGGGTGTGTCGGTGTTCGGGGCGGGTGCGGTGGTGGGGCTGATGGCGGGTCCGGGTCCGGCGATGCTCGCGGAGATGTTCCCCACAGGTGTGCGGTACACCGGTCTGGGACTCGCCTACGCCCTGTCCAATGCCGTCTTCTCGGGGTGTGCCGGGCTCATCATCACCGAGAGCGTGCGGCGGACCGGGAACGTGGACGTCCCGGCCTACTACGCGGCGGCGGCCTGCGCGGTGAGCGCGCTCGCGCTCACCGTCACCAGGAACCCCGCGGGAACGGGGAGTCGGGAGGAAGCGGATGCGGGTGATCGGGCTGATGTCCGGGACGTCGTACGACGCGATCGACGCGGCGGCGGCCGATCTGCGCCTGGTGGGTGACAGCGTCGTACTGAAGCCGCTCGGGATGGTGAGCGAGCCGTACGACGAGGACCTGCGGGAGGCGCTCGCGGCGGCGCTGCCGCCGGCCGCGACGACGCTGGCCGAGGTCTGCCGGCTGGACACGCTGATCGGGCGGGCCTTCGCCGCCACGGCGGTCCGCGCGAACGCCGAACTGTGCGACGGGCGGGCCGAGTTGGTGGCCTCGCACGGGCAGACCGTCTACCACTGGGTGGCGGACGGCGCGGCGCGCGGCACGCTGCAGCTGGGGCAGCCCGCCTGGATCGCGGAGGCGACCGGGCTGCCCGTGGTGGCCGACTTCCGGCCACGCGACATCGCCGCCGGCGGCCAGGGCGCGCCGCTCGTCAGCCTCGTCGACCTGCTGTGGCTGCGCGGCCGTCCGGGCACCCCGGTCGCCCTCAACCTCGGCGGGATCGCCAACCTCACCGCCCCCGACGGCACGGCCTTCGACACGGGACCGGCCTGCGCCCTGATCGACGCGGCGGCCCGGGGCTTCAGCGGCGGGCGTCTCGGCTACGACGCGGAGGGCGCCCTCGCGGCCCGCGGAACGGTCCACGAGCCGTTGCTGGAGCGGCTGTCGAGCGAGCCGTACTACGCGCTCCCCGCCCCGAAGACGACCGGCAAGGAGCTGTTCCACCTCGGCAGTCTCCGGGACGCGCTCGCCGGTCTGGGCACGCTGTCCGCCGAGGACGTCATCGCGACCCTCACCCTCCTCACGGCCCGCACGGTCGCGGACGCGGTGCGGTCGGTGGCCGCGACGGAGGTCGTCGCCTCGGGCGGCGGCACCCGCAACCCGGTCCTGATGGCCCTCCTCGCCGCCGAGCTGGCCGGCGTCCCGCTCCGGACCTCGGACGAGCTGGGCCTCCCCGCTGCGGCGAAGGAGGCCTACGCCTTCGCGGTCCTCGGCTTCCTGACGGCCCACGGCCTCCCGGGCACGGTCCCGGCGAGCACGGGCGCCCGGCACCCGAGCGTGCTCGGGTCCGTGACACCGGGGAGAGCGGGGTGGACGGTGCCTCCGGCGGCCGAACGGGGGCCTGTGCGGCTGGTGTTGGAGTGAGGCCGCGGCTGGTCCGGGGCCGGACGAAGGAGCCCCTGGCCGCCGCTCCCCGGGATGCGAGCCGGATCCTCTCATCCCGCTTTCACCGACGCCTCATACGGTAGGGGCATGACGCAGGTGACTCCCCCCGGGTGGTACCCCGATCCCGGGCAGACGAATGACGGTCCCGCCGCCGAGCGCTGGTGGGACGGCACGGCATGGACGGACCGGACCCGCCCGGCCGGTTCGGCCGGTGAATGGGGTCCCCCGACGGAGCCGCCGTACGGCGGGGCGTACCCGGCGTATCCCGCCGCGCCCCCGGCCGCGCCGCGCCGCGGTCTGCGCACGGGCATAGCCGTGGCCGTCGCGGTGGCGGTGCTGACCGCCATCGGTGTCGGCGCGTACGCGCTGTCCGACAACGGCAGCGGGAACGGCAACCAGGCCAACCCGCAGCAGGCGCCGAACGGGCAGGGCGGCACCGGCGGTCAGGGCGGTCCCGAGGGCCAGGGCGGCAACGGCGGCCAGGGCGGACCCTTCGGCGGGTCCGGCGGGACGGGTGGTTCCGGCGGCTCCGGTGGTTCCGGCGGCGCGACGCCCGCGCCCAGCCAGTCCGCGCAGCCGAAGGTCCCGGCCGGCGGCGACGTGACCGACTCGCTCGACGGGATCAGCCTGCCCGTCCCGTCCGACTGGTACGGCCAGGTCATCGAGATCGGCGCGCAGGTGACGTCGAACACCTCGTACAAGTGCCCCGGCAACACCGCCCAGACCTGCACCGACGGCGGGGCGTACTCCGCGCCCGCGGTGGTGCTGGGCACCAAGGGCAGCACGGCCGAGGAGGTCGCGAAGGCGGACATCGCGGCCAACGCGAAGGAGTCCTACGGCGGGACGACGTACGGCAGCATCACCTCGCACGAGGTGCTGGCGTCCAAGGCCGTGACGGTCGCCGGGCAGAAGGGCTACATGGTCCGCTGGAAGGCGGTCACCAGCAAGGGTTCCGACGGCTACGTCGAGTCGCTCGCGTTCCCCTCGCCCGCCCGCACGAACCAGATCGTCGTGGTCCGCTTCGGTGTCGACGTCGGCCAGAAGCAGTCCGTCATCGACGAGATCACCTCGGGCATCAAGGTGTCCTCGGGCACCGGCGACAACGGGCAGAAGATCTGATCCGGCCCCGCACACCGGTCGGCCGGGTGGGGCGCCTCTCCGCTCAAGAGGAACCCCACCCGGCCGGGGGGTGCGCGCCGCCCCCGTCCCCACGGTGCGGCGCGAGCAGGTCACCGTCCAGTCATCCCATGGACGGCGGCCTGGTTCTCAGGTGAGTCCGAGTGCGGGCAGCACCGCGGCCTCCACGAATTTCACCAGGTAGTCGGGATCGGCGTAGCAGCCCTCCAGGACCGGGCGGGCCCGCAGGACGCCGAAGATCTGGGCGGGGACGTACGGCAGGGCCGGGTGGTCCGGCGCGATCTCGCCGCGCTCCACACCGCGGCGCAGGATGTCCTCCAGCGCGGCGATCTCGGGATGGACGAGAGCCTCGCGCACCGCCTGGGCGAGTTCGCTGTCCTGGATGACGGCGTGACCGAGCGCCGAGACGAGCTTCGTGTCCTTCGCCGACCAGGCGCCCGCCGCCCGCGCGGCCTGGCGCAGGTCCTCCGCCAGGGACCCGGTGTCGATGCCGGTGAAGTGCACCCGGCGATTGGCCCGCAGCGCGGCGGCGACGAACTGGGGCTTGGTCCCCCACTGCCGGTAGAGCGTGGACTTGCTGCACCGGGTGCTGGTGGCGACGCCCTCCATGCTGACGGAGTCGTACCCGCATTCCCGGATCTGTTCGAGCACGGCGTCGAAGAACTCCCGCTCACGCTCGGGCGTGATCTTGGAGCGGCGCGAGGCGGCGACCGTGTCCGGTGCGTCCTCAGCCTGCGACGTCATGGCTCGTCTCCTCGCTCGGTCCGCGGACTAGAGGTCCGCTCTCCAGTGTGTCTCGTTTCGCTATCGATACGCCAGTGTACCGGTACCACGCCGTATCGGTACACGCTCGTATCGGTACACTGGCGTATCGGAACGAATTCGTACCGATGAGTTCGGACCGCGCGCGGGGTCACAAACCCTGCCTGCACCACCACACGCACCACCGTCAGCGAAGGGGCCGGGGGATGAATGCCCGCACCGAGCCTGCAGAGAAGGGGACCAGCGCGATAGCGCGGCCCCCGCTCGTCCGTGAGCTCCTGCTCGTCGCAGGGCTCTTCCTCGTCTACAAGTTCGGCCGCCAGCTGGCGACGGGCCACACCCGTGAGGCCCTGCACAACGCCGGGCACGTGTGGGACCTGGAGCGGACGCTGCACCTTCCCGGCGAGGGCTCGGTGCAGTCGGTGCTGCTGCACAGCGACACCCTTGTGCACATCGCGAACACCTTCTACGCGACCGTCCACTTCCCGGCCACCGTCGCCTTCCTGGTCTGGCTGTACCTGCGGCGCCCCGCGCACTACGTCTGGGCCCGCCGCGTCCTCGCGACGGTCACCTCCGCCGCCCTCGTGCTGCCGTTCGTGTTCCCCCTCGCACCCCCGCGCATGCTGGCCGCGACCGGCCTGGTCGACACCGCCAAGGTCTACGGCCCCTCGGTCTACGGCCCGCCGACCAGCGACCACCTCTCCAACCAGTTCGCGGCGATGCCCTCCCTGCACTTCGGCTGGGCCCTGATGGTGGCGATCGGCCTGATCGTCGCGACCCGCTCGCGCTGGCGCTGGCTGTGGCTGCTGCACCCGCTGGTCACGCTGACGGTGATCGTGGGCACGGCGAACCACTACTGGCTGGACTCGATCGTGGCCGCCGCCATGCTCGGCATCACCCTCGCGCTGATCCGTCCCCCGCACCGCACGGCGACGACGGCGGGCCGCGACCGGCCCCGGCTCCCCGTGGAAGCGCCGGTTCTCGTCGGAGCCGGCCGATGAGCGCCACCCTGGTCGCCGTCGTCCTGTCCCTGTTCTCGGCGGTCGCCTACGCGGCGGCGGCCGTGGCCCAGGAGCGGCTGGCCTCGCGCAACTCCGACGCCGGCACGCTGCGCCTGCTCGCCACCGGTTCCTGGTGGGGGACGGTCGTCCTGAACGCGTCGGCCGCGCTGCTGCACGTCGTGGCCCTCAAGTACGGCCCGCTGACCCTCGTCCAGCCGCTGGGAGCCCTCACCCTCGTCGCCGCCGTCCCGATGGGCGCCCGCGTGGCCGGGCGGCGGGTCACGCCGGTCGAGTGGCGGGGCACCGCCCTCACCCTGCTCGGCCTGTCGGCCCTGCTGGTCACGGCGTCCGGCCCGCAGCCGGACCAGGTCCTCAGCGTTCCCCAGGCGCTGGCGGTCGCGGGCGCGACCTCCGCCCTGATCGGCCTGCTGGCCCGCCGCGGCGCGAAGCCCGGTCTGCGGCACGCCTCGGCGTCCGGTGTCGCCTCGGGTGTGGCCTCCGCGCTCACGCAGACCGTGACGGTCGCGGCGACGGACCGTTCGGGTCCGGTGCTGAGCATGCAGGTGGTCGGAGTGGCCCTGCTGGTCGCGGTGTTCGCGGCGGGCGGGCTGCTGCTCTCGCAGACCGCCTACCGCGGCGGCCTCGGCGCTCCGCTGGCGGTGGTGACCCTGGCGAACCCGGTGGCGGCCGCGGCGATCGGCCTGGCCCTGCTGGGCGAACGCCTCCAGGGCGGCGCGGCCGGCATCCTCCTCGCCCTGACGGGAGCCGGACTCGCGTCCTGGGGTGTGGTCCTGCTGACCCGGGTCTCCCCGGCCGTACCGCTGCCCCACGAGTACGACGACCATCCCGTGGCCGCCGTACTCGCACTGGAGCCCCGGTCGGCGTCCGCCGAACCGGGGCTGCTGCCCCGGCAGCCGGAGCGGAAGTCCGCGCCGGGGCATCTCACCGCGCTCTGAGCGGGCTCAGCCGAGACCGCGCGAGTCCTGCTTGAGCGCGGTGTCGACGGTCAGCGCCGTCGCCACCACCAGGCTCAACAGGGGCTCGGGCAGCTGGTAGTGGATCTGCAGGACGTAGTTGTCCGCCGTGGTGAACATCGTCTTGGCGAGGCCTTCCCAGGTCTTGGTGATCCGGGCGACCTCGTTGTCCGTGTGGTCGACGATGGCGAAGTTCCAGGCCCGCCAGTTCTCGGCCTTGATCGCGCCGATCTGCCGGCCGTCCACGTTCAGCGCGAAGTTGATCTTCCCGATCATGTTCTGCTGGACGATCTCGCCCACGGTCGAGCCGTCCGGACGGGACACGATCACCCTGGACTTCATGATCTTCGCCGGCCGGGTCAGCACCAGCTGCGGCTGCCCGTACGCGTCGCGGATCTCCAGCCGGTGGGTCATGAACTGGTCGAGGCTGGAGACGAAGCGCAGCGCCTTCTTCAGCGTGCTCTGGCCGATCTCGGTGACCGAGCCGATCAGATTGCCGTTCTGATCCATGACCTTGTACTCGTTGGTCAGCTCGATCAGCTTGGCCTTCTGGTTCACCACGAGCACCGGCTCGCTGAACAGGCTGCCGCCGCCGGGGCCGCCCGCGGCGACCCCGGCCTGCTGCTGCACCTGTCGCTGGACCCGCGGGTCCGGCCCCGACTGCTGTTGCGGCACGGCCTGCGGCTGCTGCGGGGCGGCCTTGCCCTGCTGGTCCGCGTTGGTGTGGTCGGTCCACTTCGCGCCGTCCCAGTACCGGAGCGTCTGGGGCGCTCCGTGCGGATCCGGGTACCAGCCTGCAGGTGTGTTCGAATGCGTGGTCACCGGGGCACACTACCGCGAGTGCCCCGGAAAACAACCGGCTCCCGGCAAGCCCCTCAGACGGTCCCGAACGCTGGGTCGCTGACCCCCGCGCGGCCGTTCTCGACATGTCCGGCGAATCGCCGCTGGAACGTCGCGTCGCCGTCGGAGGTGACCGTCAGGTCGTACCACCGCTTGCTGGCGCCGAGGTCGACGGTGTGCCGTACGGTGGCGCCGGCCCGCACCTTGACGGTCTCAGCGCGACCGCCGTAGCCGCTCACGACCTTCAACTGCACTGTGCCGGAGCCCTTGTTGGTGAAGGTCAGCTCGATGTCGTCGCCGCAGCCGCGGGCGGTGACCTCGGGGCCCGCCGTCCTGCCGGGGCCCTTGAAGGCGCGCAGGAAGCCGTTCGGACCGTGCACGGTCAGGTCGTACGAGCCGTTCGAGTACGCCGAGTTCCAGGCGTCGGAGACGGACGCGCCGGCCCCGGTGGTGTAACTCCAGGGCCCGTCCGTCCGGTTGGCGGAGGTGACCAGGAAGCCCGCGCCGGCCTTCGCGCCGGAGGTGAAGGTGAGCGTGAACTTCCCGGTCGCCGGGTCGGCCGAACCGTCCACCGCCGCCGCGTACTTGAGCGGCCGGGCCGGGCGCTGCCCGCGCTCCTGCCGGGGCAGCACGGGGTTGGCGGGCGGGGTCGGCACGTAGTCCGGGTGACGGTTCCTGTCCGGCGGCTGGTAACCGTCGGTGTCCGGCAGCGGGACCTTCCTGACGTCCGTCCGGGAGAAGTCGAACGCGGTGGTCAGGTCGCCGCAGATCGCGCGCCGCCAGGGCGAGATGTTGGGCTCGTGGACACCGAAGCGGGCCTCCATGAACCGGATGACCGAGGTGTGGTCGAAGGTCTCCGAGCAGACGTAACCGCCCTTGCTCCAGGGCGAGACGACGATCATCGGCACCCGCTGGCCCAGGCCGTAGGGGCCGGCCGGGTTGCCCGCGCTGCCCTTGAAGAAGTCGGGGCCCGCGTCGACGGTCGACTTGCCCTGCGCGGCCGAGCCCGGCGCGAACGGCGGGACCACGTGGTCGAAGAAGCCGTCGTTCTCGTCGTAGGTGAGGAACAGGGCCGTCTTCGCCCAGACCTTCGGGTCGGAGGTCAGCGCGTCCAGGACCTGGGAGACGTACCAGGCGCCGTAGTTCGCGGGCCAGTTGGGGTGCTCGGTGAACGCCTCGGGGGCGACGATCCAGGAGATCTTCGGCAGCGTGCCGCCCTTGACGTCGGCCTTCAGCCGGTCGAAGAAGCCCTCGCCCGTGGTGGCGTCGGTGCCGGTGCGGGCCTTGTCGTAGAGCGGGTCGCCCGGCTTCGCGTTCTGGAACTGCTTGAAGTACAGGAGCGAGTTGTCGCCGTAGTTGCCGCGGTAGGCGTCCGAGATCCAGCCCCAGCCCCCGCTCGCGTCGAGGCCGTCGCCGACGTCCTGGTAGATCTTCCAGGAGACCCCGGCCTTCTCCAGGCGCTCGGGGTACGTCGTCCAGCTGTAGCCGGCCTCGTCGTTGCCGAGGACGGGGCCGCCGCCGACACCGTCGTTGCCGGTGTAACCCGTCCACATGTAGTAGCGGTTCGGGTCGGTGGAGCCGATGAACGAGCAGTGGTAGGCGTCGCAGATGGTGAAGGAGTCGGCGAGGGCGTAGTGGAAGGGGATGTCCTCGCGGGTCAGGTACGCCATCGTCGTGGAGCCCTTGGACGGCACCCACTTGTCGTACTTGCCGCCGTCGAACGCGGCGTGCCCGTCGTTCCAGCTGTGCGGGAGGTCCTGGATGAACTGCAGGCCCAGGTCGTCGGCCTCGGGGCGGAACGGAAGGATGTCCTTCGTGCCGTCCGACTGGTACCAGACCGGTTTCCCGTCCTGCCGGGTCACGACCGGACGCGGGTCGCCGAAGCCCCGGACGCCTCTGAGCGACCCGAAGTAGTGGTCGAACGAACGGTTCTCCTGCATCAGGACGACGATGTGCTCGACGTCCTCGATGCTCCCGGACCGGTGGTTGGCCGGGAGCGCGGCGGCCCGCTCGATGCTGTTCGACAGCGCGGTGAACGCCGTCGTGGCACCGGCGAGTTGGAGAAAGCGACGCCGATTGACTTCGGACATGGGTGAGGCACCTCTCATCCTGACGCGCGGCCGGCCGGAACATGGCGAAATGCGCGCGGTGCGAGTGTTCCAAGTGCAACAAACGTCAGGGAAGGGTCCGGTGGCGCCCATGTGAAACTCCCCCGTACGTGCGGGGGCGACGGGTGGCCTACACGCCGGGCGGCGGCAGGCGCATCCCGGCGAGGTCCGGCGGGACCGGAGTGTCCGGCCGGAAGAAGGGTTCCGAGGGGCCGTCCTGGGCGTTGGCGGGGGCGTCGGTGAGACGGAACCGGTCGCGCAGGCGGCCGTAGAAGTCGGTGGGGCGGAGGCGGACGAGGCGGACGCGCTGGGGGGCGCGGAAGACGCCGATCCAGTCGCCGGGGTCGAGGACACCGCGGAGCTGGCCGTCGACGCTGACGGCGGCCTGGCCGGAGTGGGGCAGGACGCGCAGGCCGACGGGCTCGTCGGGGGCGGCGACGACACTGCGGTCGAACGTCATGTGCGGGGCGATCGGGGTGAAGACGAGCGCGTCCATGTGCGGCGACAGGACGGGTCCGCCGGCGGCGAAGCTGTACGCCGTGGACCCGGTGGGGGTCGCGACGGCGAGCGCGTCGGCGGAGTAGGTCGCGAGCAGTCGTCCGGCGAGGTAGACGCCGACCCCGACCTGCCGGTCGCGGGCGAGCTTCTCCAGGACGACGTCGTTGAGCGCGGTCACGTCCAGCGCGCAGCCCCAGCCGCCGCCCTCGGTGGTCTCGGGCCGCACCCGCGGCGGCGGCAGCGCGGGACCCCGGCCGTACCGCAGCAGGGCCTCCATCTCCTCGGGGATGTCCAGGGGGCGGGAGGCCCGCATGGTCAGGGTCATGCGCTCCTCCACGATCGCCCGCTCCTCGTGGACGGCGTCGAGGGCCTCGCCGATGTCGTGGGCCGGGACCTCGGTGAGGAAGCCGACCTTGCCGAGGTCGACGCCGAGGACCACGGCTCCGCTCTTGACCGCGATGCGGGCGCCGCGCAGGAAGGTGCCGTCGCCGCCGAGGGTGACGACGAGGTCGGGGTTGCCCGCGGCCTCGGCCTCCGCGCGTCCGGTACGGCGGTGGTGGTCCTTGGCCCACACGTCGATCTCGGTGCAGCGGACGCCGTGGGCCTCGCTCCAGGCGTGCACGGCGGCCGCCGCGTCCCGGGCGGTCTCGCGCCCCTGGTGGACGACGAGGCCGATACGGCGTACGGACATGGGGTCCTCCGTGGAGAGCGGTCGGCGCGCGGGTGCCGGACGCGGAGTGCGGCGGCCGGTGCGGGCGTCGGTCGGGCGGAACCGGGCTGTGCACGATCCTCCCGCGCGCGAGCCGTCGCCACACCTGCCGGTAGGCCTCCTGGACCTGTTCCCGCGGATCCGCCGGGGTGTCGTCAGCCTCCCTTCTGGATGTCCCCCCGCGTCGAGGCGGCGATCGTGTCCCGGTGCGCGAAGTCGCCCGGAGGGATGCCCGGGTGGTGGCCGAGCGGTGTCGACGGGGCCGTGAGGGCAGGGCCGAGGGTGAGGCGGGAGACGATGCGGTAGCGGTCGCCCCGGTAGACGGAGTGGACGTACTCGACCGGCCGGTCCGCCGTGTCCGTGGTGAGGCGTTCGAAGAGGAGGGCCGGGGAGAGTTCCGGGACGTCGAGGAGTTCGGCCTCGGCGCGGGTGACGACCGTGGGCTCGATCGCCTGGACCGCTTCCTGGACGTGCACTCCGTGGTGTTCCCGCAGGTGTTCGTACAGGTCGCCGGCCTCCAGCTCGCGTGCGGACAGGGTGGGTACGAGGTCCGCCCTGATGTGCAGGTGCTCGATGGCCATCGGCGCGCCGTCGACCAGCCGCAGCCGCGCCACGTACACGATCTCGGCCGCGGGCGAGAGCCGCAGCCTGCGTCCCACGCGGGCGCCGGCCGGGATGGTGGTGAACTCCAGCAGCCGGCTCGACCAGGCCCCGGAGGCCTGAGGCGCCGTCATGGACCGTTCGCCGGCGACGAGTTCCTGGGTGATCTTCTCGGGGGCCACGAACATGCCGCGCCCGTGCTCCCGCACCAGCAGCCCGGAGGCGACGAGTTCGTCCACCGCCGCCCTCAACGTCGGCCGGGACACGCCGAGTTGGGCACAGAGGGCGCGCTCCGAGGGGATCGCGTCCCCCGGGTGGTGCGACTCGACGAGGTCGAGGATGAAGTCCCGGACCCGCTCCCGCTTGAGCACCGCCCCTGGCGCGTCGGCCTTCATGTCGTACTCCTCATGCGCGGAGCCCCCGGGTTTCCACTTGACCAGTTGACCAACTGCTGCCCGCAGTTGCCCTGTCGATCTGGGCAGTGTAACCACCACCGGCCGGTGATCCATCCGATCCGTACGGCCGTGCACGCCAAGTCCCCTTACCGCAGCAGGGGTTGACGCCCGTATTGGTCTATGCCACCTTCGACCCCACATCGAGAGGTGAGCTGTCCAGTGGGCTTCACTGGTCAGGTGGTCAGTTCCCGTACGCCCCCGTCCCGGAGACGATCCATGCCCGCACAGCGTTCCGCGCTCGCTCTCGTCCCCCGGCCCACCAAGTCCACCGTCCGGCCGGGCCTGTTCACGCTCGACGCCGGCACCGCCCTGCACATCGGCGCGGGCGCCGAACCGGCCGCCGACCTGCTGCGCACCCTGCTCGCCCCGGCCACCGGACTGCCCCTGCCATCCTCCCCCGACGGACAGTTCACCCTCACCCTCGACCCCAGCCTGGCCGGTCTCGGCGAGGAGGGCTACGGCCTCACCGTCGCCCCGCACGCCGTCCTCCTGCGTGCCGCACACCTCACCGGCCTGCTGCGCGGCATCCAGACGATCCGTCAGCTCCTGCCCCCGCAGGCCCTGTCGGCGTCGCCGCGGCCCGGCTTCCGGTGGGAGCTGCCGTGCGTCGAGATCACCGACCTGCCCCGGCACCCGTGGCGCGGCGCGATGCTGGACGTGGCCCGGCACTTCCAGCCCGTCGCGTATCTGCGCCGGTACGTCGACCTGCTGGCCCTGCACAAGATCGGCGTGTTCCACCTCCACCTCACCGACGACCAGGGCTGGCGCATGCCGGTCTCCGCCTACCCGAAGCTCACCGAGATCGGCGGCCGGCGCGCCGAGTCCCTCGTCGGGCCCGCGGGCGGCGACGTGTACGACGGTGTCCCGCACGGCGGTTCGTACACCCGCGCCGAACTCGCCGGTCTGGTGGGTTACGCGGCGGCTCGCGGTGTCACCGTCATGCCGGAGATAGAGATGC
Source organism: Streptomyces sp. NPDC090083 (assembly GCF_044747445.1). Classification (NCBI taxonomy): domain Bacteria; kingdom Bacillati; phylum Actinomycetota; class Actinomycetes; order Kitasatosporales; family Streptomycetaceae; genus Streptomyces; species Streptomyces sp. NPDC090083. The sequence goes on from NZ_JBIVED010000001.1 coordinate 318,715, forward strand.
CCGGACATGTGCGAGCCGCGCTCGCCGCCTATCCCGGACTGGGCAACCGCCCCGACCGCACCCTCGACGTCTGGACCCGCTGGGGCGTGTGCGACACCGTCCTCGGCGTCCACGACGAGGTCCTCGACTTCTGCCGTACCGTCCTCCACGAGGTCATGGACGTCTTCCCCTCGCCGTACCTCCACATCGGCGGCGAGGAGTGCCCCACCTCCGAGTGGACGGACAGTGCCGCCGCCCGCGAACGGGCCCTGGCGCAGGGCCTGTCGAGCCCGGCGGCGCTGCACGGCTGGTTCCTCGGGCGGATGGGCGACTTCCTCGTGCGGCACGGACGGCGGCCGGTCGCCTGGGCCGAGACGGGTGCCGAACTCCCCCTGGACTTCACGGTGATGACCTGGCGGGACGCGGCCCACACCCTGACGGCGGCCCGTCGCGGCCACCCCGTGGTGAGCGCGTACCACCGGGCGACCTATCTCGACTACGCCCAGTCCCAGGACCCGGGCGAGCCTCCGGCCCAGCCCGGCGACGTCGTCGATCTGCGCGCCGTGCACGACCACGATCCGGTGCCCGAGGGCGCCGAACGAAGCGCCGCCGAGCGGGTGTCGGGCACCCAGGCGCAGCTGTGGACCGAGTTTGTGAGGACGCCCGAGCAGATCGAGTACCTCACGTATCCCCGGCTGTGCGCGCTGGCGGACCGGGCCTGGAGCGGGGCGACCGACTGGGCGGACTTCCGCAGCCGGCTGGACGCGCACACCGCCCGGCTCGACGCGCTGGGCGTCACGTACCACCCCTGAGCCGTCCCCCGCCGCCCGCGACCCCGCCCGTCCCTTCTCCGGCCCCGGCCCGTCCCGCGCCCACGTACCGCCCCTCATATGTCCGTTCCGGAATCACCCCACCTTTCTGGAGAGGCCCCACCATGAGATACGCGAAGAACAGAGTGCGCGCCGCCGCGTCCGCCGCCGTCGCGGTGGCCCTGGGCGCCGCCGCGCTCACCGCCATGCCGTCCACCGCGAGCGCGGCGGGCGACGGTCTGAGCGTGCAGTACCGCACGAGCGCCACCGGAGCCACCGCCGACCAGTCCGAGCCCTGGTTCAAGGTGCGCAACACCGGCTCCACCACAGTGCAGTTGGCGAACGTCAGGCTGCGCTACTACTTCAAGGCGGACTCGGCGGGCGCGAGTTACCGCTTCGCGTGTTCCTGGGCCGTCAAGGGCTGCGCCAACGTCACCGGCACCTTCGGCACGCTCGCCAACCCGACGGCCACAGCGGACCGTTACCTGGAGATCGGCTTCACCTCCGGCGCCGGCACCCTCGCGCCCGGCACCGACACCGGTGACCTGCAGCTGCGCTTCTACCAGTCGACGTGGCAGACGCTGACCCAGAGCGACGACTACTCCTTCGGCGCCTCGCAGACGTCGTACGCCGACTGGTCGAAGGTCACCGCGCAGCTGGCGGGCACCACCCTGTGGGGCCAGGCGCCCGCGGGCAACGACCCGACGAACCCGCCCACCGACCCGCCGACCGACCCCCCGGCCACCGGCGCCACGCTGTTCGACGACTTCAACTACAGCGGCCACAGCGACCCCAAGATCTCCGCGCACGGCTGGAGCGTGCGCTCCAGCTCCGGCGGCCCCGGTGTCTCCGGCGCCACCTGGGCGCCCGAGAACGTCACCTTCGCCAGTACCGGCGGCAGCTCCGTGATGAACCTGGAGACGTCGACCTCCGGCACCGGCGAGAGCACCAAGCAGACCGAAGTCGTCACCGCGGCGCGGAAGTTCAAGAACGGCACCTACGCGGCCCGGGTCAGGTTCAACGACGCTCCCACGTCGGGCCCGGACGGCGACCACCTCGTCCAGACGTTCTTCACCATCAACGACCTCACCGCACCGATGGCGGACGACTACTCCGAGTACGACTTCGAGTACCTCCCCAACGGCGGCTGGGGCGAGAGCTCGAACATCCTCTACACGACGTCCTGGGAGACCTACCAGGCCGACCCGTGGGTGGCCGTCAACCAGCACACCGAGGGCCGGCAGAGCTACAACGGCTGGCACGACCTGGTGCTGACCATCGACGACAACAGCATCAAGTACTACATCGACGGCCGGCTCTTCGGCACCCACGACGCCGCGTACCTCCCGGAGCGGCCGATGTCGATCAACTTCAACCAGTGGCTGATCGACTTCGGCGGCCTGACCAGTTCCACCCCACGGGCCTACGACGAGCAGGTCGACTACGTCCTGCACGTCAAGGACCAGGTCCTCACCCCGGCGCAGGTCGCCGCGAAGGTGACGGCGTACCGCGGCGCGGGCACCACGTTCGAGGACACCGTGCCCGGCAGCTGATCACGCGGGGCGGCGGGCCGCGCACCCGGCGCAGCGCCTCCGGGCGCGCGGCCCGCCGTCGCCTAAGCTCCGGGCCATGCGCGTCATGGTCCTGGAGGACGACCCCGAACTGGGTCCCGTCGTCGCCGCCCGACTGCGTGACGCGGGGTTCGCGGTGGACCTCGCGCGCACGCTGGCCGAGGCGGACCTCAAACTCTCCGTCAACCGCTACGACTGTGTCGTGGCCGACCGCTCGGTCCCGGACGGCGACTCCCTCACGCTGCTCGCCGCGCACCGGCGCGCGGGGTCGGTGCTGCCGTTCCTGCTGCTGACGGCGCTGGACACGGTCGGCGACCGGGTGGCCGGCTTCGAGCACGGCGCGGACGACTACCTGGTCAAACCGTTCGCCTTCGCCGAACTGGTCGTCCGCGTCCGGGCGTTGTGCCGCAGGGAGCAGCCCGCGCGCCCGTCCGTCGTGCGCGCCGGCGACCTGGAACTCGACCTGCCACGACGCCGGGTGACCCGGGCCGGGGTCCTGCTCAGCCTCTCCGCGAAGGAGTTCGCGGTGCTCGAACTGCTCATGCTCCGCGCGGGCGAGGTGGTCACCCGCAGCGCGCTGATCGAGAGCTGCTGGGACGAGGCGAGCGAACCGATGTCCAACGTGGTGGACGTGCTGATCGGGCAGTTGCGCAGACGGCTCGGGCCCCCCGACCCGATCGCGACGGTGCGCGGGGTCGGCTACCGCCTGGGCGGCGAGGCGTGAACCGCCCCGGCACGTCGCCCGCCGTGGCCCGGCTGCGCCGCACCCGCCGGCTGATGACGCTGCTGTTCGCGGCGACGACCGCGGCCTGCCTCGTCGTCCTCGCCGTCGTCGCGATCCGTATCGACTCCGCGTCCCGCCGCTCCGGCCTCGACCACGAGGTCGGCAGCCGTGCGGCGGGGCTGTCGCGGGCTGTCTGGTTCGACGCGGGCGTCCTGCATCTTGAGCCGCTGCGCGAGGACGAACTCGCCCAGGGCGCCCAGGTGCTGGCGGTGCTGCAGGCGGCACCCGGGAAGTCGCCGACCGCGCGGAACGTCGTACCGGGGCGGTCGTCGCTGCCCGGCGCGGACCGGCTGGACGAGATCTGGCACCGCGTCCTGGACGAACAGGAGACGGTGCAGGTCAGCGCCTCCGCCGCCAGGGGCGGGCGGCTGCGGTGGGCGGCGGCGCCGGTCTGGGACGACGACCGGATCGGGGCGGCCGTCCTGGTCGGCACGGAGCTGGCGCGCAGCGAGCACGACCACGACCTCCTGGTGCGCTGGCTCGCCCTCGGCTGCACGGCGCTGGTGTGCTGCGCGGCGGCCGTAGGGCATCTGCTGTCCGGTCGGGCCATGCGGCCCGCGCTGCTCGGGCTCGGCCGGCAGGAGCAGTTCCTGGCCGAGGCCGCGCACGAGCTGCGGACCCCGCTGGCGACGCTGCGGCTGGTGGTGGAGCGGACGGGGTCGTCCGAGGAGGCGCTGCGGCTCGTGGACCGGCTGAGCCGGCTGGTCACCGGGCTGCTCGCGCGGGCGCGGCTGGAGTCGGGGGCGCAGCGGGTGGAGCTGGTGCCGTTGCGGCTCGACCAGTTGGTGGAGACCACGGTCGAGGAGCTGCCGGACCACGACAGCGTGACGGTGACGGCCGAGCCGGTGGTGGTGCGCGGGGACCCGGATCTGCTGGCGCAGGCCGTGCGCAACCTGGTGGAGAACGCGCAGCGGCACGGCGGGCCGGCCGGTTCGCCGGTGGAGGTCGCCGTCACGCCGGGCCTTGTCACGGTCCGCGACCACGGGGAGGGCGTGCCGCCCGCGGACCGGGAGCGCGTGTTCGCGCGCGGGGTCACCGGGTCCGGGCCCGGCACGGGCGCGGGCCTCGCCATCGTCCGCTGGGTCGCCGGTCTGCACCACGGCACCGCCCGTCTCACGGACGCCCCCGGCGGCGGTCTCCTCGCCGAACTCCGCCTCCCCGCGGACGCGCATCCGGGGTCCTCATCGTCATCTCATGAAGGTCCCGGCACCGTGGACGCATGAACGCACTGCGCAGCCCAGTCCTGCTGGTCACCACCACCGCCGTGACCGTCGGCGCCGTACTCGTCGGCCTCAACGTCTACGGCGAGGCCGTCACCCCGTCCGCCCCGACGGTGGCCGTCCGCGTCGACCAGGTCGGCTATGTGCGCGGCGAGGCGAAGCGGGCGTACGTGATGGGGCCCACGAAGGCGCTCGCGGGAGCGCGCTTCAAGGTCGTGGACGCGCGGGACGAGGTGGTCACGGCAGGCCGGCTCGGTGCCGTCACCGGCCGTTGGAACGCGAGGTTCCCGTCGGTGCGGACCGTCGACCTCACCGTGCTGGACCGGCCCGGCACCTACCGCATCGTCCTGTCCGGCAGCGCGTCCGGCCGCTCCCCCGCCTTCCGGATCGCCGACGCGAGCGAGCTGATGACCCCGCTCGTCCGGGACAACGTCCGCTTCCTCCAGGCCCAGCGCGACGGCGCCGACGTGGTGCCCGGCGGGCTGTCCCACGGCCCGTCCCATCTGGCCGACGAGGACGCGACCGTCTACAGCGACCCGCACTACGACGAGGCGGGCGAGGAACTCCTCGACGAGCGGCTGACCCCGACGGGTGTCACGACCGACGTCTCGGGCGGCTGGTTCGACGCGGGCGACTTCCTCAAGTTCACCGGCACCACCTCCTACTCGACAGCCGAACTCCTGCTCGCCGAGCGGGACTTGCCCGACATGGACGCGCTGTCCGCCGAGGCGGAGCACGGGCTGGAGTGGCTGGACAGGATGTGGGACGGCGACAGCGGGACGCTCTACGCACAGGTCGGCATCGGCGCGGGCAACGACGCCGTGCGCACCGATCACGACGTGTGGCGGCTGCCGGAGGCCGACGACCGGCTCGATGTGGCGCCCGGCGACCCGGACTACCCGGTCAAGCACCGGCCGGTGTTCCGCGCCAACACACCGGGCGGGCCGATCACACCGAGCCTCGCGGGACGGGTGGCCGCGGTGTTCGCCCTCGCCGCGCAGCGCACCGCCGACTCCGACCCGGACCTGGCGCGGGAGTGGCTGGACAAGGCCGCCGCCGTCCACGACCTCGCGGACACCGGCCACGACCCCGACGAGCCGCTCGTCACCGCCTTCCCCAGCGCCTTCTACCCAGAGGACTCCTGGCAGGACGACATGGAGTTCGCCGGAGCCGAACTGGCCCTGGCTGCACGGGCATTGGGCGACGACCGGGAGACCGCCTGGACCGGCGAGGCGGCCCACTGGGCCAAGGCCTACCTGGACTCCGACGTGAAGGGCACCCTCGACGTCGCGGACGTCAGCGCCCTGGCCCACGCCGACCTGAGCACCGCCCTGGACGGCGCGCACCGCAACGGAATCGGTGCCGCGGACCTCGACAGGGACCTGCGCCGCCAGTTGGAGGAAGGGGTCGGCCGCGGCGCGCACGACCCGTTCGGTGCCGGCGCGGTCTACGACGACTTCGACGCCGTACCGCACACGTTCGGGCTGGTGGCCACCGCCCGCCTCTACGCCAGGGCCACCGGGGACACGCGTTACGACGCCTTCGCCGGGCGGCAGCGCGGCTGGGCGCTCGGCGCCAACCCGTGGGGCACCAGCTTCATGATCGGCGCCGGTGAGGTCTACCCGCACTGCCCGGAACACCAGGTCGCCAACCTCCGGGGCAGCCTCGACGGGAAGGGCGCGATCCTGCGCGGCGCGGTGGTCAACGGCCCCAACGCGGCAGACCAACTCGCCGAGTTGAACAGGTTCCCCACCATGAGGAAGTGCACCGCCGCCCCGCCGTCGGGAGCCTGGACCGACTTCGACGGCAAGGGGTCGCGGTACGTGGACGACGTCGGCGCCTGGCAGACGGTGGAGCCCTCGCTGGACTTCACCACGACCGCGTTGCTGGCCTTCGCCCTGACGGCGGCGGACGAGGACGCGTAGCGCTCTTCCCTGCGCTCCGTTCCCCGCGCTCTTCCCTCTGAGCCTCCTCAAGTCGCTTTGCACACCCGGGACACGAGGGACAGGCTGGGCCCCATGACAGGAATCACGGGACTGAGCAAGAAGAACACCTTCGTACTGACCGTCCGGGACTCGGACGTGGTGGCGGCGGCTCTGCGCGAGGCACTCGCCGGGGCGTCTCCCGAGGAGCGCCCCGGCCTGGAACGCGCCGTCGCGCTCGTCGAGTCCACGGCCGCCGCCGACGAGGGCCGGCTGCACGCGCGTTGGGTACGGTCCCGGCTGGACTCCGTCGGCTTCGCCGGCGACCCCGCCTCGGTCGAGGCGGTGCGGGCGCTGCGCAAGGCGGAGCCGCGGCTGAGTCTGCTGGCCGCCGTGCAGCTGCAGAAGGACGCGGTCGCGCATCCGGAGTGATCCGGCGGCCTCCGGTCACGCGGGGAGTGGAGGCCGCCGGACGCACCGGGCCGCTCAGGGCGTGAGGACGCCCCCGAAGGACAACGTCACCAACCCGCCGACCTCCTTCCCGAAGTCGAGCGTGACGGCCGACTGCGAGCCGGAGACCCGGGTCGCCCGGCCGTCGAGCACGTTCGTCGGGTTGGCGACGCTGCCGGACGTGCGGTGGACGGCGGTCGGCTTGAGGGTGCGGGAGGTCGGCGAGTAGTTCGGCACGTCACGTACCGCTCGGGGAGCGGGTGTTGCCGGTGCCGTGGTCGCGAGCGTCGGGGGCGCGGCCGCCGCTCCCGCGGACAGTGCGGGCGTCAGCGCCAGCGCGGCGGCCACCACCGCGGTGAGCCCGACCGCGCGTCTTGGTCGGGGCCTTCGGCCCGGCGGTGGTCGGCGACGACGCATCAGTACCTCCCGGATCGGTGGGGAACCCGCTGCTCAACTCCCCCCGCCGGATGGTGAATCGATTCAATCCGACCGGCCGCGAGGGCCTGAGGCGGGAGCGGCAACGGGGGTGCGAGATGACTCGCCGAAGTTCGCACCGATGATGGGCGCCCGAAAAGCGGGTGTCAACCCGTCATGTCGACCATCGTCTTCCGCCCAACTCCCGCGCAACAACCCGTTCTTGCCGCATTGACAGGGTCGCGCCAAGCGAGTTCACTGCCTCGGAGACGGGTGCAGGTTCGGACCATTGATCCCGTGCTGAATCCATTCACGCCCGGCTCACCCCACCACGAGCCGAAAGCCCCGGCCGCACCCGCCGGCCCGCGTCCCCCCATCGTGAAATCGAGGCGAGTCCCGGTGCCCCCACGCAGCTTCGACATCGTTGTCGGACCACGGTTCCTCAGCTTTCTCCTGACGGCCGTCCTCGCGGTCGTGGCACTCGTCCCCCTCGCGTCGCCCGCGTCCGCCGCCGCCCAGGTGTGCGTCCTGTCCTGCGACACGCTGGACCCGTCGCAGGCACGGCAGGAAACGTTTCCAGTACCGGACAGGAATCTCAACGGCCGGATCGTCCGGCTCCATGTGTCCGACGCGGACGACATGGCGTGGGCGAGCATCGACGGCGGCACGACCGGCGACGCGGTCTGGCTCGACCGGTCCTGGGACGGCGGCGCCACCTGGGACGGCCTGCTCGGCAAGGCGAGCATCCCGAGCACATGGACCGGTACCAGGACGCTGATGTACAACATCACCGACCCGCGCGACCACCGGCGCGGCCTGGTCCGGGCCTGCGGCGACGCGGCCGGCGTCGGCTGCACGGACTGGGTCCGCCCCACGGTCTGCGACACCGTCTGCGACGGCACGAGCCCGGCCCAGGCGGCGGGCGACGACCAGCCGATCCCCTCGACCACCTTGTACGGCCGGACGATTCGGCTCCACGTGGACCAGAAGAACTCCATGGCCTGGGGAAGCATCGACACCGGTGGCGCCGGTGACGAGATCTGGCTCGACCGGTCCTGGGACGGCGGTTCGAGCTGGCCGGACGGCTCCTCCCTCGGCCGTACGAGCACCCCGTCCGGGGCGACCACGACCCGTACCGCGATGTACGCCACCCGCGATCCACGCGGCCTCCTCTTCGGTGGAGCGGTCCGGGCCTGCGGCCGGGAGGCGAGCCACAACGAGGGCAGCTGCACCGCCTGGTACCGGCCCGTGCCGACCCGGGCGCGCGCGGCGGCGGACGCGCTGATGACGTCGTACGACCCCTACAACGGCTGGTGGCCCAGCAGTTGGTGGAACTCGGCGGCGACCCTCACCGCCGTGATCGACTTCGCGAGGACGACCGGGACGCACGACTACGACTGGATCATCGCCCGCACCTTCGACCGGAACAAGGGTGTGTTCCCGGCCGGGACGCGCAGTTCGGACGCGATCGAGGGCGACTTCATCAGCCGGGCGATCGACGACTCGGGGTGGTGGGCCATCGCGTGGATCGACGCCTACGACTACACGCACGACGCGCGGTACCTCGACGAGGCGGTCACCATCGCCGACTACATCCAGCAGTACTGGGACACCGGCACCTGCGGCGGCGGTGTGTGGTGGGACCGGGAGCGGACCTACAAGAACGCGGTGACGAACGGGCAGTACCTGTGGCTGACCACCGCGCTGCACCAGCGGATCGCGGGCGACACCGTGTGGTTGCAGCGGGCGCGGACGTCGGCCGCCTGGTACAAGGCCAGCGGGATGATCAACTCCTCGGGTCTGGTGAACGACGGACTGTCCTCGTCGTGCGCCAACAACGGTTCCACCGTGTGGAGTTACAACCAGGGCCTGGCCATCGGCGCCTTCACGCAACTGTGGAGGTCGACGGGGGACGGTTCGCTGCTGACGACGGCGCGGACGCTGGCGGACGCGGCGGTCAGCAGTCCCGCGCTGACGTCCGGCGGAGTGCTCACCGAGTCCTGCGACGTCGGTTCGGCGTCCTGCGACGACAACCAGAAGCAGTTCAAGGGCATCTTCGTACGGAACCTCGCCGATCTCGCGCAGGCGACCGGTTCCGGCACCTACCGGGCCTACCTCCAGAAGCAGGCCGACACCCTGTGGGCGGCGGACCGGTCCACGCTCAACGCCCTCGGCGAGCGCTGGGCGGGCACCGGCCCGAACCAGACCGACTGGCGGACCCAGGCCAGTGCGCTGGAGGCGCTCACCGCCGCCGCGGGCTGAGCGCCGGGGTCGGCAACAGGCCTGATTCCGGGGGCCGTTGCCCGCCCCGAGTTCGTCAGGAGGAGGGCGTCCGCGTCCCGGTGACCACCGGTCCCGCGGTGGCGTCGAAGGCGTGGGTCACCTCGGGTCCGGTGCCGGGCAGGAGGAGCGCGCGGGCGCGCTCCTCGAAGTCCCGGTCGGTGGTGGTGAGCCGGTTGTGGTGCTGGGCCAGGTGCTCGGCCCAGGAGCCGACGAGGTAGTTCTCGACGAACCGGCCGGGTTCGTTGCCGTCCTCGAAGAGGCCCCAGGTCAGGGCGCCGGTACGGCGACGGGACAGGGCGACACGGTCCATGGCGTCGATGAACGCGGCGCGGTCGTCCGGTCCCACGCGGTAGACGACGGAGACGAGCACCGGTCCGTCGGCGGGGCCGGGCTCGAAGACCAGCGGCGGGGTCGGCCAGTGGTCGGAGAGGGAGGGGTCGATGCCCTCCATGCCGTAGAGCTTCCAGCGGAGGAGGGTGAGCGCGCCGAGCAGCATGACCACGGCGCCGACGAGGAGGGCGGTGGTCAGGCCCAGCCACTGGACCAGGGCGCCCCACACAGGGGCGGCGACGGCCTGGCCGCCCTGGAAGACGAGCAGGTAGACGGCGAGACCGCGGGCCCGGACCCAGCCGGGGAGCCGGGTCTGCATCGCCGCGTTGAGGGTGGACAGCACGCCGATCCAGGCCACCCCGGCGGGCAGCAGCACGAGGACGGCGACCCAGGTGGTGTGCACGGTCGCGAGGACCGACAGGACGAGGGCGAACAGGACGGCACCGGCGGCCAGGATGCCGTTGATCCCCAGGTGCCGGCGCAGCCACGGCAGTGCGAACGCGCCTCCCACGGCGCCGGCCCCGACCGCGCCGAGCAGCAGGCCGTAACCGCCCGAGCCCATCCCGAGCGAGTCGGCGGCGATCAGCGGGAGCAGCGACCACAGGGCCGCCGCGCCGGGGATGAACAGGGCGGTGCGGAGCAGGACCCGGCGGACGCCCGGAGCGTTCCACACATAGCGGCGGCCCGCGTACAGCGCGGTCAGGAGGCGTTCCCGCTGGGCGGCGGGAACGGTGGACTCCGGGCGATGCCACAGCAGCAGCACGGCGGCGATCCCGAGGAACGAGAGCGCGTTGAAGCCGAACACCCAGCCCGCGCCCGCCGCCGCGACCACGACACCGCCGAGCGCGGGACCGACCGCCCGCGCGAGGTTCATGTTGACCGCGCCCAGCGCCGACGCCTGCCCCAACTGCTCCCGCTCCACCAGCTCCGGCTGGATGGCCTGCCACGACGGGCCCATCAGCGCGGTCCCGCAGCCGAGCAGGAACGTGAGGACCAGCAGGGGTACGGCGGACAGCGCGTCGGCGAAGGCCAGCGCCGTCAGCACCGCCGACACGGCGAACATCGCGACCTGCGCGACGAGCAGCAGCCCGCGCCGGTCGAACCGGTCCGCGAGCACACCCGACGGCAGTGCCAGCAGCACGATCGGCAGACTCGACGCCGTCTGCACCAGCGTCACCATGGTCGCCCCGTGCCCGAGCAGCAGCCACTGCGCGCCGACGGTCTGCATCCAGGTGCCGATGTTCGACACGAACTGGGCGATCCACAGCGCCCGGAACACCGGCCGGGCCAACGGCGCCCACGCCGAGCCGGACGCCCCGGTCCTCCCCGTCGTCGTCCTCGCGCTCATGCTGCTGCTCCCGGGCCAGGTGTGCGGTCGGTCCAGAAGAAGGTACGGCAGCCCGGGGGCGGAGCCGGCGGCGGATCGGACGAGGGCGGGCCCGAAGGCGCGCACCGCACGTGTCCGCCCTCCTCTCCCCCGCCCCCGAAACCCTTCCGTCTGGCAGAAGCCGCCTTGTCGCGCCCCCGCCCCCGTCACGACCCTGATTCCAACCACGGCACGCGGGGCGACGGAGCCCCGCCGACAGGGACGGGATCACCCATGCCGCACATCACCGCCTTCGCCAGGAACCAGTGGTACGTCGCCGCCTACAGCCACGAGGTCGGCCGCGACCTGCTCGGCCGGACGATCCTCGGTGAGCCCCTGGTCTTCTACCGCACCGAGGACGACGGCACGCCCGTGGCGCTCCACGACCGGTGCGTGCACCGCCGGTTCCCGCTCTCCGAGAGCCGTCTCGACGGGGACCGGGTCGTGTGCGGCTACCACGGATTCACCTACGACACGACGGGCACCTGCGTGTACGTGCCGGGCCAGAAACGCGTCCCCCGCACCGCCCGTGTCGCCTCCTACCCGGTGGCCGAGCAGGACGCGCTGATCTGGGTGTGGATCGGCGACCCGGCGCTCGCGGACCCGGGGATCATCCCCCGCGCCCCGCATCTCGCCTCCCCCGACTGGGTCACCGTCAGCGGCATGGAGCCGATCGACGCCGACTACGGCCTCCTCGTCGACAACCTCCTCGACCTGTCCCACGAGACGTATCTGCACGGCGGTTACATCGGCTCCCCCGAGGTCGCCGAGACTCCGATCACCACGGAGGTCGACGAGGGCGCGGGCGTCGTGCGGGTGAGCCGGCACATGGACGACGCCGAGTGCCCGCCGTTCTACGCCAGGTCCACCGGAATACAGGGGCGGATCACCCGCTGGCAGGACATCGAGTACCACGCGCCCTGCCTGTATCTGCTGCACAGCCGCATCGCCCCGGTCGGTGTGCTCCCCGAGCAGGACGGCAGCGACCCGAACGGCTTCCACACCGAGATCACCTACGCCATCACCCCCTCGTCGGACGGCAGGGTCTACGACTTCTGGGCGGTCTCCCGCGACTGGGCCACGGCCGACGCCGAGGTCACCGAGTTCCTGCGGAGCAACAACCACACCGTCGTCATGCAGGACGTCGACGCCCTCAACCTCCTGCAGAGGACGCTGGGTTCGGAACGCTCCGGCTACCAGGAGCTGAGCATCAACATCGACACCGGCGGTCTCGCCGCCCGCCGTATCCTGGCCCGGCTGGCCGAGGAGGGCGCCAAGCCCGTGGAGAGGGTCCAGTGACCGCTCCGACCGGCGAGGTCTACCGCATCGACTGGCTGCCGGGCACCGACGTCCTGCACGGCACCTGCCACTGCGGCCGCGAGCACACCTCCCAGGACCCGATCGAGATGTGGGAGTGGATGCTCGCCCACCCCCGCGGCCACACGGTCGACGCACCGCGGGGAGCCGGCGCATGAACGACTTCGAAGCCGAACTCGTCGTGGGGACGAAGGAGTTCGCCGCCGACGGGGTCCTCGCCCTCACCCTGCGCCATCCGCTCGGCGAGCGACTCCCGCCCTGGGAACCGGGGGCCCACATCGACGTCCTGCTCGGCCCGGGTCTGGAGCGCCAGTACTCGCTGTGCGGCGACCCGGCGGACCGTACGGCGTGGCGGATCGCGGTGCTGCGGGAGCCGGAGGGGCGTGGCGGATCCGCTTATGTGCACGGGCAGTTGGAGCAGGGCGACAAGGTGCGGGTGCGCGGCCCGCGCAATCACTTCCGCCTGGAGCCCGCCCCTCGCTACCGCTTCGTCGCGGGCGGCATCGGCATCACCCCGCTGCTCCCGATGCTGGCCGCCGCCGAGGCGGCGGGCGCCGAGTGGAGCCTGCTCTACGGCGGTCGCACCCGCGATTCCCTCGCGTTCACCGAGGAGTTGGGGCGCTACGGCGACCGGGTCACCGTCGTTCCGCAGGACGAGGCGGGGCTGCTCGACCTGCCCTCCGTCCTCGACGACGTCCCGGAGGGCACCCTCGTCTACTGCTGCGGTCCCGGGCCGCTGCTCGACGCGGTCGAGGCACGGTGTCCCGGCGACGTCCTGCGCGTGGAGCGGTTCCGGCCGAAGGTCCACGTGGTGGGCGCCGACGGCGAGTTCGAGGTGGTGCTGGAGCAGAGCGGCAGGACGCTCACCGTCCCGGTCGGCGTCTCCGTGCTGGACACCGTGCGCGCCGCCGGTGTCGAGGTGCTGTTCTCCTGCGCCGAGGGCACCTGCGGGACCTGCGAGACCGATGTCCTGGACGGCGTGCCGGACCACCGGGACTCGGTGCTGAGCGAGGAGGAGCGGGCGGCCGGGGAGACGATGCTCATCTGTGTCTCGCGCTGCCGGGGGAAGCGGCTCGTGCTGGATCTGTGATGCTCAGGTCGCTCTCGATCAGGGCGACCGCGGCGAGGAGTTGAGGCAGCAGGTCGCGCCGTACGGCGTCGACGGAGCACCGGCCCGCGGGCATCCCGATGCTCACGCCGGCCACCACCGCGCCGTCCCGGTCCCGCACCGGGGCGGCGACCGCGCGAAGGCCCTCCTCCAGCTCCGGGTCCACCAGCGCGTGCCCCTCGCGCCGGATCCGGTCGAGTTCCCTGCGCAGCAAGCCGGTTGGGCGCCCGGCGTCGAGTTCCCCGGCGGGCAGATGGGCGAGGAGCACCCGGCCCGCCGCGGTGGCGCGGGCGGGCTGCCGCGTGCCCACGGTGATCGTGACGGCCAGGACGCGGCGGGCGGGAAGACAGGCGACGTGGACGGCGTCGTCGCCGTCGAGGACGCACAGGGACGCCGACTCCCCGGTCCGGGCGACGAGTTGCTCCAGGTGCGGGGCCGCGGTCCGCGGCAGCGTGGAGCCGGCGAGATAGGCGTGGCCGAGTTCCAGGACGCGCGGGGTGAGCCGGAAGAGCCGCCCGTCGGAGTGGACGTAGCCGAGATCGGCCAGGGTCAGCAGCAGTCGGCGGGCCGCCGCACGGGTGAGTTCGCAGGCGCGGGCCACCTCGCTGAGGGTGCGCGCGGGGTGCTCGGCGTCGAAGGAGCGGATGACGGCGAGGCCGCGCTCGAAGGACCTCACGAAGTGCGGTGCGCGGACTGCCGCAGGCATCGTCGCCTCCCGTCGGGCGCACGGGGTGCGCCCCGGGAGCACGGTAGAAGCGCATTTCGATAACTGTCAACAATTTTGTTAGCCAAACCATTGACCCGGTCGGACGCCGGGTTCTACCTTCCCGCTGAACACCAAGAAGAGCACCCCTGTGCGCTGTGCGCACAGCCTGTCGGAACACCGTTGTCTGCACAGGAGGAGCCATGCGTCGTCTGCTCGCCGGCCTCACGGTCGGCACCTTTCTGCTCGCCACCGCGGCCTGCGGCTCGTCCGGCGGGTCGGGTTCGTCGAAGAGCGCGTCGTCCGGAGGCACCACGACCGTCAAGGTGGGCGTCATCCCCATCGTCGACGTCGCCCCGCTCTACCTCGGCCAGAAGAAGGGCTTCTTCGGCAAGCACGGCCTGAAACTGTCGATGACCCTCGCGCAGGGCGGCGCGGCCATCGTGCCGGGAGTGGTCAGCGGCCAGTTCCAGTTCGGCTTCTCCAACATGACCTCGCTGATGCTCGCCCAGTCGCAGAACGTGCCGGTGAAGGCCATCGCCAACGGCGTCGCTTCAACGGGCGTGTCCGGCAAGGACTTCGGCGCGCTCGTCGTCAAGAAGGGCAGCAGCCTGAAGTCGGCGAAGGAGCTGGAGGGGAAGAAGGTCGCGGTCAACACGCTGAAGAACATCAACGAGACCGCCGTCCGCGAATCCGTCCGCAAGGCCGGCGGCGACCCGGACAAGGTCAAGTTCGTCGAGCTGGCCTTCGACCAGATGCCGGCCGCGCTGGACAAGGGCCAGATCGACGCCGCCATGGCCGTCGAACCCGCGCTGACCACCATGCTGAGCCAGGGCGCCCAGCAGATCGCTTGGCCGATGGTGGACGTGGCGAAGAACCTCACCGTCGCCATGTACTTCACCTCGCTGGCGTACGCCGCGAAGAACCCGGACACCGTGAAGAAGTTCCAGGAGGCCACCGCCGAGTCCCTGGCCTACGCCGACGCCCACCCGGACGAGGTCCGGCAGATCGTCGCCACCTACACGAAGGTGCCCGCCAGTGTGCTGGCCAAGGTGATCCTGCCCAAGTGGCCCGCGGACCCGAATCGTTCGTCGATCGAGGCGCTGGCGCGGCTGAGCGTGACGGACGGCCTCTTCAAGACGGCCCCCGACCTGGACAAGCTGCTGCCGTGAAGGGACAGAACACCGCACTCGGTGCGGCCGGGCTCGCGGCCTTCCTCGCCCTCGGCGAGGTCGTGCCGCGCGTCGGCATCGTCAAGCAGGCCTACTTCCCGCCCACCAGCCGCATCGCCTCCGCGTTCTGGGACGAGCTCGCGGACGGCGCGTTCTGGTCGGCCCTCGGGGACACCCTGACCGGCTGGGCCCTGGGCCTCGCGATCGCCGTCGGCGCGGGCATCGCCGCGGGCGTCCTGCTCTCCGTGGTCCCCCACCTCCGCGAGGCCACGGCCTCCACGATCGAGTTCCTCCGCCCGATCCCGTCCGTCGCCCTCATCCCGCTGGCCGTGCTGTTGTACGGCACCCAGCTGAAGTCGGTGCTGTTGCTCGTCGTCTACGCCTCCTTCTGGCAGATCCTGATCCAGGTCCTCTACGGCGTCCAGGACGTGGACCCGGTCGCCGAGGAGACGGCGCGGTCGTACGGTCTCGGCACCTGGGCACGGGTCCGGCACGTGCTGTGGCCGAGCGCGCTGCCGTACGTCATGACCGGCGTGCGGCTCGCGGCGGCCGTCGCGCTGATCCTCACCATCACCGCCGAACTGGTCATCGGCGCACCGGGGTTGGGCGCGACCATCGCGGTCGCCCAGAGCTCGCAGGCCGTGCCCGAGATGTACGCGCTGATCGTGGTGACCGGACTGCTGGGGCTCGTCATCAACGTGGGCGCGCGCACCGTGGAACGGCGGGCGCTGGCCTGGCACCAGTCGGTGCGCGGGGAGGTGACGGTGTGAGGCGGACCCTGATCCGGCTGCTGTTCGTCGTCGCCCTCCCGGCCGTCCTGATCGCCCTGTGGTGGCTGGCCTCGGACGGCAGCACCAACGTGTACTGGCCGCCGCTGCGCACGATCCTCACGACCTTCCCCGACGTATGGACCGGCCACCGCCTCAGGACGGACGTCCTGCCCAGCGTCCTGCGCCTCGCGGCCGGTTACGCCACGGCGGCCGTCGTCGGTGTCGCGCTCGGCACGGTGATCGGCTCGTACCGCCGGGTCCGCGCGGTGTGCGAACCGGTCCTGGAGTTCCTGCGCGCCGTACCGCCTCCGGTGCTGGTCCCGGTCATCATGCTGTTCGCGGGCATCGGCGACACGATGAAGATTGTCGTCATCGCCAGCGGCTGCGTCTGGCCCGTCCTCCTCAACACCGTCGAGGGCGTCCGCGCGGTCGACCCGGTCATGAAGGAGACGGCCCTCTCCTACGGCGTGACGGGCCTCGCCCGGCTGCGCTCGCTGGTGCTGCGCTCGGCGAGCCCGCAGATCTTCGCGGGCCTGCGCCAGGCGCTGTCCATCGGGATCATCCTCATGGTCATCAGCGAGATGTTCGCGGCCACCGACGGACTGGGCTTCACCATCGTCCAGTTCCAACGCAGCTTCGCCCTACCGGACATGTGGACGGGCATCCTCGTTCTCGGGATCCTGGGATTCCTGCTCTCCGTCGTCTTCCAGGTGGTCGAGCGGCGGGTGCTCGGCTGGTACCACGGCCTGCGCGCCGCCACCCGCCGGTCCTCGTGACGCTCATGAAAGGGCGGTCCATGCACGCGCAACTCGACGTATCCGGCCTGCGGAAGGTCTACGAGGGTTCCGGTCGCCGGGTGGAGGCGGTACGGGACCTCACCTTCACCGTCGACGCCGGTGAACTCGTCTGTCTCGTCGGCCCGTCGGGCTGCGGCAAGACGACCCTGCTGAAATGCATGGCCGGCCTGCTCGCGCCCACCGCGGGCGAAGTCCTCCTGGGCGGACGGAAGGTGACCGGTCCGCCGCCCGGGATGGCGTTCGTGTTCCAGGAGTACGGACGCAGTCTCTTCCCGTGGATGCGGGTCGGCGAGAACGTCGAACTCCCTCTGAAACAGAAGGACGTGTCGAAGGATCGGCGGCGCGAACTGGTCGCGGACGCGCTGGAGTCGGTCGGTCTGACGGAGGCGGCGGGAGCGTATCCGTGGCAGCTGTCCGGCGGGATGCAGCAGCGGGTCGCCATCGCCCGCGCGCTCGCCTACGAGCCCGAGGTCCTGCTGATGGACGAGCCGTTCGCGGCGGTCGACGCGCAGACCCGGGCCGATCTGGAGGACCTGGTGCGGGGGTTGTGGCGGGAGCGCGGCATCACGATCCTGTTCGTCACGCACGACATCGACGAGGCCGTCTACCTGGGCGAGCGGGTCGTCGTGCTGTCCGCGTCCCCGACCGTCGTTCAGGAGCAGCTGAAGGTCGATCTGCCCCTGGAACGCGACCAGTTGCACACCCGGGTCGCCCCGCGCTTCGCCGAACTGCGGACCCATGTCTACGAGCAGATCCAGGCGGCGAAGCGCGGGACTCTCCCGGTGCAGGACCGGCTCACGAAGTGAGGTAGGCCTCCACCTCGCTCAACTGCGCCGCGGGCCAGCCGGTGTTGGCGGTGACGTTGAGCCGCAGGTAGCGCAGGTTCGTGCCGCTGGGCAGGGCGACGGTGACGGTGTTCCCGGACGCCGGGTCGAAGCGGTAGCCGGTGGAGCCGGCGACGGTCGAGTAGGACGAGCCGTCGGTGCTGCCCAGCACGGACAGCGTCTGCGTGCGCGCGCCCCACGCGGAGGACGGCGGCAGCTTCAGCACCAGCCTGCGCACCGCCCGGTTGGCGCCGAGGTCGACCGTCAGGGCCTGCGGGAAGGCGTTGTTGGCGGACTCCCAGTAGGAGTTCGCGTCGCCGTCGACCGCCTTGCCGGGCGTGTACACGTCCTGCGAGCCGGTCGCGGTGGCCGGGCGGCCCTTGGCGAGGTTGGCGTTCTGGTCCGGGGGCGGGGTGCCCTGGCCGGGCTGCGGCCAGGCCGAGCAGTCCGACCAGGTGCTGCTCCAGCCGGAGTTGCCGCCGCCGTCGGTGAGGGTGAAGGCCCCGGAGCCGGACGGGTAGGGGCAGTTGTAGATGCCGGCCACCCCGACCCCGGCGGCCTGTACGTTGCTGAACTTGGCCGCGCCCTGTGCCTCGGCCTGGACGACGACCGTGCCGGTGTTCTGCACGTTCGCCCCGCTGACGGTGACGTTTCCGGTGGAGTAGCCATGCCCGCCGCCGGACACGAACTCGAAGGCGCTGTACGGGCTGCTGCTGATCGTCGTGTTGGTGATGTTGACGGTGGCGTTGACCGCGCTGTCGTAGGAGTCGACGCGCAACGCGCCCATGGGGTGGCCCCAGTTGGGGTTGATCGCGCCGGTGCGGACGAGGGTGTTGCCGTCGACCGTGATCGTTCCGGCGAGCGGGGAGAAGGGGTCGAGGAACTTCTGGTTGGAGATCGCGATGCCGCTGCCGAGGGCGTTGGTGTCGGAGACCAGGTTGTTCCTGACCGCGATGTTCGTGCCGCCGTAGATCGCGATGCCGTTGGCGAGGTTGGGCTGCGAGATGGTGTTGTTCTCGAAACTGCTGTTGGTGTCCGGGGAGTTGAGCGACCACATGGCGAGGGAGTCGTCGCCCTGGTTGCGGAGGAAGTTGTTGCGGACGACGACGCCGTGGGCGTTGCCGTTGAGGTTGAGGCCGTCGGCGGTGGTGTCGAGGATGCGGTTGTTCTCGACGACGAGGTTGTCGTTGTTGCCGGTGAGCCAGAGGCCGACCTTGAGGTGCTGGATCCACATCCCGGAGACCGAACTGCCGGGTCCCAGCGATCCGTTGACGAAGTTGTCCGGGTTGGAGTCGACGCGTTCGGTGACCTCGCCGATGACCGCGAAGTCCTTGATGTGGACGCCGCCGGAGGAGCTGGTCTGGTCGATGAAGCGCGAGGTGTGCACGACGGAGTACCACTGACCGGCGCCCTGCAGCGTCACGTTCTGCACCCCGCTGAGCGAGGAGGTGAGCCGGTAGTCGCCCGGCGGGATCCACACCACTCCTCCCTGCGCGGCGGAGATGGCGTCCTGGAAGGCCTGGGTGGAGTCGCCCGCGCCGCTGGGGTCGGCGCCCTTGGAGACCACGGAGACCGAACCGGAGGGCTGCGCGGCGGCCCCGGCGACCTGTTCGAAGTCGGCGACGTCGACGGTGACCTGGACCCCCGTGGCCACCAGCGCGACCTTGTCGCCCTGCTGGACGTTCTGGCCGAGCAGGAGGCGCGCGTTGTCGAAGAAGTGGTGGGTCTTGGCGCCGGCGATCCAACTGGTGTCGACGTACGAGTACTTGGACGTCACGGGGAGGGTTCTGCTGATCTTGACGCCGTTGACGTACACGTCGAGGCTGCCGCTCTGGCCGTCCGGGACGTTGTAGGACACGTTCACGGCGTTGGCCGCGCGCGGCACGGTGAACTCGACCCGCTGCCCGGACCCGAGCCGTACGGCCTGCCGCCCGGACGCCTCGGAGGCGACCGTCCCCTGGGTGTAGTCGGGGCCGATCCTCGTGCCGGTGGTGGTGGCCGACTCGGCCTCGACGGAGGTGAAGGGGAGGGTGGCGCCCGGGGCCGCGTGGGCGGCGCCGGGAGCCAGGGCGACGAGCGTGCCGGCGGCGAGCGCGACAGCCGTACCGATGACGGGCATGCGCCTGAGGGAGGGGAGGATGGTGCTGTGCATGTGCCGATCCCTTCGAGGTGGGGGTGCGGGGACAGCGGATGCGGGGTGGCGGCCGGAGGCCGGCGGCTAGGCGGTGTGCAGCCAGGCCGCCGTGTCCCGCGGCAGCCTGCCCTGGTCGTCCAGGGGGCCGCTGGTGAGCAGGAGCCGGGTGTGCGCGGGGAGGTCGGCGGGCGCGTCGGCGAGGTTGACCACGCAGATCACGCCCTCCGCGCGGGTGAAGGCGAGCACACCGTCGGAGGCGGGCAGCCAGGTGAGGGGGCCGTCGCCGAAGACCGGCCGGAGGCGGATCGCGTGGCGGTACAGGTTGAGCATGGAGTCGACGGTCCGCTGCTGACGGTCGACCGCATACGATGCCCAGTCGGCCGGCTGCGGCAGCCACGGCTCGCCCCGTGAACCGAAGCCCGCGTACGGCGCGTCCTCGGCCCAGGGCAGCGGCACCCGGCAGCCGTCCCGGCCCGGGTCGGTGCCGCCGGAGCGGAAGTACATCGGATCCTGAATACGGTCGGCGGGCAGTTCGACCTCGGGCAGCCCCAGCTCCTCCCCCTGGTAGAGGTAGACCACACCGGGCAGGGCCAGTGAGAGCAGGGCGGCGGCCCGGGCGCGCCGGGTGCCGAGGGCGAGGTCGGTCGGGGTGCCGAAGGCCTTGGTCGCGAACTCGAAGCCGGTGTCCTCGCGGCCGTAGCGGGTGACCGTGCGGGTCACGTCGTGGTTGCACAGCACCCAGGTGGCGGGGGCGCCGATCGGGGCGTGCTCGGCGAGGGTCTCGTCGATCGAGGCGCGCAGCCGGTCCGGGTCCCAGGGGCAGGACAGGAACGAGAAGTTGAAGGCGGTGTGCAGTTCGTCGGGGCGCAGATAGCGGGCGAAGCGCTCGGTGTCGGGGAGCCAGACCTCGCCGACGAAGATCGCGCCGTACTCGTCGGCGACGGCCCGCCAGGAGCGGTAGATGTCGTGGAGTTCGTCGCGGTCGACGAAGGGGTTCGGGTCGCGTCCGTCGACGAAGTCGGGCAGGTCCGGGTCCTTGGCGAGCAGGGCCGCCGAGTCGATGCGGACGCCTTCGACACCGCGCTCGAACCAGAAGCGCAGGATGTCCTCGTGCTCCTGGCGCACCGCCGGGTGGGCCCAGTTGAGGTCGGGCTGTTCGGGGGTGAACAGATGGAGGTACCAGTCGCCGTCGGGCAGCCGGGTCCAGACCGGTTCGGTGGAGCCGGCGAACTGCGACGGCCAGTCGTTGGGCGGGAGTTCACCGTGCTCGCCGCGTCCCGGGCGGAAGTGGAACAGCTCGCGTTCGGGTCCGCCGGCGAGGGCGGCACGGAACCACGGGTGCTGGTCGGAGACGTGGTTGGGCACGATGTCGACGATCGTGCGGATTCCCAGCTCCCGCGCCTCGGCGATGAGTTTCTCGGCCTCGGCGAGCGATCCGAAGGCCGGGTCGATGGTGCGGTAGTCGGCGACGTCGTAGCCGCCGTCCTTCAGCGGTGACAGGTACCAGGGGTTGAACCACAGGGCGTCCACGCCGAGTTCGGCGAGATACGGCAGCCGGGAGCGGACTCCCGCGAGGTCGCCGGTGCCGTCGCCGTCGCCGTCCGCGAAGCTGCGGACGTAGACCTGGTAGATGACGGCGGTGCGCCACCAGTCGTCGTGGCTCTGGGCAGGGGTGGGCTGTCCCACGGTGCTGGCCTTTCGGTCGGGGGGCGTCGAGGGGGCGGCGTCAGCCCTTCGTGCTGCCCGCGCTGATACCGGCGATGATGTGCCGCTGGAAGACCAGGAACATCGCGACCATGGGGATGCTCGCGATCACCATCGCGGCGATGAGCACGGTCAGTTGGATGTTCTGCGACAGCTGGACGAGTGCCACGCTGATCGGTTGCTTGTCGGTGTCGGAGAAGACCATCAGCGGCCACAGGAAGTCCTGCCAGACGGCGACGAGCGCGAAGATCGACACGACGCCGAGCACCGGCCGGGACATGGGCAGCACGATGGACCACAGGATGCGGAGTTTCCCTGCGCCGTCGATCTCGGCGGCCTCCATGACATCGCGCGGGAGCTGGTCGAAGAACCGCTTGAGGAGATACAGGTTGAAGGCGTTGGCGACGGCCGGGAGCCAGATGCCGAGCGGGCTGTTGAGCAGGCTGGTGTGGATCAGCGGGAGGTCGGCGGCGGTCAGGTACTTGGGGACGACCAGGGCCTGCGCCGGGACCATCAGCGTCGCCAGGATGCCGCCGAGGATCACCTTGCCGAAGGCGGGCTTCAGTTTGGACAGGGCGTAGGCGGCGGCCGTGCACAGGACCAGCTGGAACGCCCAGGCGCCGGCGGCCTGGACCACCGTGTTCCACAGGTGCTCCGGGAGCTGCATCAGGTCCCAGGCGTCGGTGTACCCGCTGATGTGCAGCTGGTGGGGCACGATCGTGGGCGGGGTCTGCGCGATCTCGTCCGGCGACTTCATCGCGCCGGTCACCATCCAGTACACCGGGAAGAGGAAGGCGAGGGCGAAGAGCACGACGACGCCGCTGAACACGGTCCAGTAGACGGCCCTGCCGCGCGGTCGGGCGAGGCTCGCCGGGGAGAGCAGCGTGCGGGTGGTCACAGGTCGTCCTCTCCGGATCGGGTGAGCCGCAGATAGAGGGCCGAGAAGACACCGAGCAGCACGAGGAGCATCACGCTGAGCGCGCAGGCGCCGCCGAAGTCGTTGTAGAGGAAGGCGTATTTGTAGATGAGGTAGAGGACGGTGACGGTGGCGCTCTCGGGTCCGCCGCCGGTGATGACGAACGGTTCGGTGAACACCTGCATCGTGGCGATGATCTGAAGGAGCATCAGCATCAGGATGACGAAACGGGTCTGAGGGATCGTCACATGCCGGACGCGTTGCAGCAGGCTCGCGCCGTCCAGTTCGGCCGCCTCGTACAGCTCGCCCGGGATGGACTGGAGCGCGGCCAGGTAGATCAGGACGGTGCCGCCCAGGTTGGCCCACGTGGCCACGATCACCAGGGAGACGAGGGCGGTGTCGGTGCCGTTGGACCAGTTCGAGGTGGGCAGGTGCAGGAAGCGCAGCGTCTCGTTGGCGAGGCCGGCTCCCGGGTCGTAGAACCACTTCCACAGCAGGGCCGTGACCACCGGCGGGATCATCACCGGGAGGTAGACGACGACCCTGAAGAACGCCTTCCAGTGCCTCAACTCGTTGAGGACCAGGGCGAGTACGAAGGGGATCGCGAAGCCGATGAGCAGGGCCAGCACCGTGAAGACGAGGGTGTTGCGCCAGGCCGACGCGAACTCGGGGTCGTGCCAGACCTGGGTGAAGTTGGCGGTGCCGACCCACTCGGGCGGGGAGCCGGGCGTGTACTTCTGGAAGGCGATCACGACGGCGCGGATCGCCGGGTACCAGGAGAACAGGGCGAAGCAGATCAGGCCGCCGATGAGGAAGGCGTAGGCGCGGGCCTGGTCGAGGAGGCGGCGCCGCCCCTGGCCCCCTGCCGGGGGCGGCGCCTGGACCTGCCGTACGTGGGTCGTCTCGACGGGTCGCCTGGTGGCCGTTCGGGTCATCGGGTCAGCCCCGGGCCAGGATGCCGTCGATCTTTCCGGAGGCGTCCTTGAGGAGTTGGTCGATGTTCGCGTCCTTCTTGGTGAGGACGGCGGAGACGGCCCCGTCGAGGACGGAGTAGATCTGCTGGGCGTCCGGCGGCTCGATCTTCATCTGGAGCGACTGGTTGCCGTCGAGGAAGGCCTGGTAGTTCTGCACCGGGACATTGGAGTTGGCCTTCTTGACCTGCTGGTCCTTGGCGTCGGCGGCGCCGGTGAAGAGCCGGGGCTCGGGCAGTCCGACGGGGGCGTTGGACTTCTTGGCACGGGCGTAGTCGCCGAGGAAACCGCTGCCCGGGGTGAGGAACATGTTGTCGAGCCACTTGAGGCCGGCGCGGATCTGGGCGGGCGTGTCGTGCTTGTTGAACATGTAGCCGTCGCCGCCGATGAGCGTGCCCTGGCCGCCGGGCATCGGGCCGAGGGCGAGGTCGTCGTAGTTGCCGCCCTTCTCCTTGACCAGGATCGGGATGTTGTCCGGCGCGGAGAGGTACATGCCGAGCTTGCCCGAACCCATCAGCTGCTGCACGTCGTTGATGACGAGGAGCTGCTTGCTGCCCATCGAGTTGTCGGTCCAGCGCATGTCGTGCAGGTTCTGCAGCACGGCGTGGCCCTGGGGCGTGTCGATGGTGGCCTTCTTGCCGTCGGCGCTGACGACGTCGCCGCCCTGGGAGTACATCTCGGCGGTGAAGTGCCAACCGCCCTGGTTCTGGGCGCTGTAGTCGGCGTAGCCGACGGTGCCGTTGCCGAGTGCGGCGATCTTCTTGGCGTCGGCCCGGACCTCGGCCCAGGTGGTGGGCGCCTTGTCGGGGTCGAGACCGGCCTGCTGGAAGAGCTTGCGGTTGTAGATCAGGCCCATCGAGTAGCCGGTGCGCGGGATGCCGTAGATCTTGCCGTCCACGGTGTAGATGTCCCGCAGCTGCTTCTGCAGCGTGTCGTAGCTCTTCAACTCCTTGATGTACGGCGTGAGATCGGCCGCCTGGTTGATGTCGACGACGTGCTTGGCGTCGGTGAAGTACGTGTAGAACACGTCCTCCATCTGGCCGCCGGCGAGCTTCGCGTCGAAGGTCTTCGGATCCTGGCAGGGAAACGCGTCATGGGTGACGACGTCGATGTCGGGGTTCTTCTTCTCGAAGGCCGCGACATCGGAGTCGAAGAACGAGCGGTCGACTTTGGCGCTCTTGGGCGGCTGGCAGTTGACCGTGATGCGCGTCTTGCCGCTCGCCGAGTCGTCGCCGGACCCGCAGGCGGCGGCGGTGAGCGCGAGAGAACAGACGCCGATCGCGGCGAAGGTGCGGCGGAACCCGGTGCTTCTCATCGGTGGACCCCTCTGGGCAGGAGCGGTGGGCGCCGCACACTCAAGCACCGCCGACATCCGTCCGCAAGATGTCGCGCAGAATCTGTAATTATTCGACAGCAGAGTGCCGGTCAGCCGCGCGGGGCTTGCGCGGTGGAACCACGCACTACCAGTTCCGGTTCGAAGAGCAGCTCCTCGGCCGGTACGGCGGTGCCGCCGACCTGCGAGTTCAGCAGCTCCACGGCGGCCCGGCCCATGGCCTCGATGGGCTGGCGGACGGTGGTCAGCGGGGGCTCGGTGCAGTTCATGAAGGCGGAATCGTCGTAACCGACGACGGAAATTTCCGCTGGAACATCAAGTCCCTTGCGCCGCGCGGCCCTCACCGCACCCAGTGCGAGCGGGTCGCTGGCGCAGATGATGCCCGTGACGCCCCGGTCGATGAGCCGGGAGGCGGCGGCGTGCCCGCCCTCGATGGAGAAGATCGCCCGGGCCACGAACTCGTCCGGCAGGTCCGCCGCGATGGCCCGCGCGGCGGTCAGCTTCCGCGCCGACGGCATGTGGTCGGCGGGGCCGAGGACGAGCCCGATGCGCTCGTGACCGAGGGAGGCGAGGTGCCGCCAGGCCTGCTCGACGGCGACCGCGTCGTCGCAGGACACGGCGGGGAAACCGAGGTGGTCGATGGCCGCGTTGACCAGGACGACCGGGATGTTGCGCTCGGCGAGCAGCCGGTAGTGGTCGTGCGGGGCGTCCGCCTGCGCGTAGAGCCCACCCGCGAACACCACGCCGGAGACCTGCTGTTGCAGCAGCAGCGTCACGTAGTCGGCCTCGGAGACCCCGCCCTTGGTCTGGGTGCAGAGCACCGGGGTGAGACCGAGTTGGGCGAGCGCGCCGCCGATCACCTCGGCGAAGGCGGGGAAGATGGGGTTCTGCAGTTCGGGCAGTACGAGGCCCACGAGCCGCGCGCGTTCACCGCGCAGCTGCGTGGGCCGTTCGTAGCCGAGAACGTCGAGGGCCGACAGCACCGCCTGCCGGGTGGGCTCGGAGACACCGGGTTTGCCGTTGAGCACCCGGCTGACCGTGGCCTCGCTGACCCCGACCTTCTTCGCCACCTCAGCAAGTCGTCGCGTCATGTGCGCAAGAATAGCGCAAGATACGCAAGTGGTTTGCGTTATGGGGCGGTCGGATCAAGCCGATCGCCGCTCCCGGCCCCCGTCAGTCGTGGGCGGCCCACAGGCCGCGGACGTGTCCCAGGTGCCGGGTCATGATCTCACGCACGGCCCGTTCGTCCCGGTCCACGAGCGCGTCCAGCAGCTCCAAGTGCTCCTGGGCGGAGGCCAGCAGACGTCCGGCCTCGACGAGCGCGGTCAGCCCGTAGAGCCGCGAGCGCCCCCGCAGATCACCAACGACCTCGACGAGGTGGGCGTTGCCCGCGAGGGCGAGCAGTCCGAGATGGAAGCGGGTGTCGGCCTCGACGTAGGCGATGAGGTCGCCGGCCACGGCCGCGTGGACGATCTCCCGGGCGGCCGGGCGCAGCGCCTCCAGCGAGACGGGGTCGGCGCTTGCGGCGAGCCCCACCACCGTGGGGATCTCGATCAGGGCGCGGATCTGGGTGTACTCGTCGAGCTGCTTCTCGGAGACGGCGGTGACCCGGAACCCCTTGTTCGGGACGGTGTCGACCAGCCCCTCCTTGGCGAGGTCCAGCATCGCCTCGCGCACCGGGGTCGCCGAGACGCCGAAGCGGGCGGCGAGCGTCGGGGCGGAGTACACCTCGCCGGGCCGCAGCTCCCCCGCGATCATCGCGGCCCGCAGGGCGTCGACGACCCGCTCGCGGTAGCTGCTCTTCCTGCCGCCCAGCGTGGGCAGGTCCGGAGCGGTGCTGGTCGGGGCGCTGGCGCGCTGGACGGCCATCGAATCTCCTCATGATGCAATGTCACGCGTGACCCGCCATTATCCCCGGATCAGAGGACGAATCCGCCCGGGAACGGGTCGGCGGGGTCGAGCAGGTACTGGGCGGTGCCGGTGATCCAGGCGCGGCCGGTGAAGCTGGGCAGGACCGCCGGGACGCCGGCGACCTCGGTGGTGTCGAGCAGTCGTCCGGTGAACCGGGTGCCGATGAAGGACTCGTTCACGAACTCGGTGTGCAGCGGGAGTTCGCCGCGTGCGTGCAGCTGCGCCATGCGGGCGCTGGTGCCCGTGCCGCAGGGCGAGCGGTCGAACCAGCCCGGGTGGATCGCCATCGCGTGCCGGGAGTGCCGGGCGGTGGCGCCGGGCGCGTACAGGTGGACATGGTGGCAGCCGCGGATCGAGGCGTCCTCGGGATGGACGGGCTCCTCCTCGGCGTTGATCGCCTCCATGAGGGACAGGCCCGCCTTGATGATGTCGTCCTTGCGGGCACGGTCGAAGGGCAGCCCGAACTCGTCCAGCGGCAGGATGGCGTAGAAGTTGCCGCCGTACGCCATGTCGTAGGTCACCGTCCGTCCGTCGGCGAGGGTGATCTCGCGGTCCAGGCCGACGGAGAACGACGGGACGTTCTTCAGGGTGACGTGCCGGGCGGCGCCGTTCTCCACGGCGACCTCGGCGACGACGAGCCCGGCCGGGGTGTCGAGCCGGATGGTGGTGACCGGTTCGACGACCTCGACCATGCCCGTCTCGACGAGCACGGTGGCGACACCGATCGTGCCGTGCCCGCACATCGGCAGATACCCGGAGACCTCGATGTAGACGACGCCCCAGTCGCAGTCGGGGCGGGTCGGCGGCTGCAGGATCGCACCGCTCATCGCGGAGTGGCCGCGCGGCTCGTTCATCAGGAACTGCCGGATGTGGTCGCGGTGTTCGCGGAAGTACAGCCGCCGCTCGTTCATGGTCGCACCGGGGATGGTGCCGATCCCGCCGGTGATCACACGGGTGGGCATGCCCTCGGTGTGCGAGTCGACGGCGTGCAGGACGAGTTTGCTGCGCATGACGCTCCTGGTGGATTCCGGTGGACCGTGGTGCCGTTGTCTAGGCGAGCCCCGCCGCGACCGCCTTCTCCGTCGCCGCCCGCACGGTCGCCTCCTGCTCGGGCAGCAGCGGGACGCGCGGCGGACGGACCGGGCCGCCGTGCCGGCCGACGATGTCCATGGACAGCTTGATGGCCTGCACGAACTCGACCTTGGAGTCCCAGCGCAGCAGCGGGTGCAGCTGCTCGTACAGCTTCTTCGCGGTGGCCAGGTCGCCGTCCACGGCCGCGTGGTACAGCTCGACGCTCGCGCCGGGCAGCGCGTTCGGGTAACCGGCCACCCAGCCCTTCGCACCCGCGAGCGCGAGCTCCAGCAGGACGTCGTCTGCGCCGATCAACAGGTCCAGTTCCGGGGCGAGTTCGGCGAGCTGGTAGGCCCGGCGGACATCGCCGGAGAACTCCTTGACGGCCTGGATGTACCCCTCGCCGTGCAGCTTCGCGAGCAGTTCCGGCACCAGGTCGACCTTGGTGTCGATGGGGTTGTTGTACGCCACGATCGGCAGGCCCGCCTTCGCGACCTCCGCATAGTGCGCGAGGACCGAACGCTCGTCGGCCCGGTAGGCGTTGGGCGGCAGCAGCATCACGGAGGCGCAGCCCGCGTCGCGGGCCTGCTCGGCCCAGCGGCGGGACTCGGCGGAACCGTAGGCGGCGACGCCGGGCATCACCCGGGCACCGCCGATCGCGGCGACCGCCGTCTCGACGACCTTGGCGCGCTCCTCCGGGGTGAGCACCTGGTACTCGCCCAGCGAACCGTTCGGGACGACGCCGTCACAGCCGTTCTCGACCAGCCAGGCGCAGTGCTCGGCGAACTTGTCGTGGTCGACGGCGAGTTCGTCGGTGAGCGGGAGCGCGGTGGCGACGAGGACGCCACGCCAGGGGCGGTTCGCGGGGGTGGTGGCGGTGGACGTGGAGGTCATGAGGAGTCCCCTCTCAATGGGGTGTGACATTTTACTGTTGCTCGGACGCTGCGGTCGGGTACCGGGTGCGGTGAGATACCGGGTGCGGTCAATGGTCGGCGGTCAGTCGTCCTCGGTCTCTTCCGCGTCCCGGGTCTCCCCGGCGCGGGCCAGCACCCCCAGCGGCACGGGTCGGGCGAACGGCCGCCGGGACGGTGTGAGCGCGCACCCGGTCAGCCCCGCCACGGCGGGCCCGCACATCCGCCCCTGGCACCAGCCCATCCCGGCCCGGGTCAGCAGTTTCACCGTGCGGACGTCTCCGGCGCCGAGCCCGTCCACGGCCTCGCGGATCGCTCCCGCGGTGACCTCCTCGCAGCGGCAGACGACGGTGTCGTCGGTGACGAGGTCGGTCCAGTGGGCGGGCGGCGCGTACACGGTGTCGAGCGCGGCGGAGAACTCCCGCAGCCTGCCGCGGGACCTGGCGGCGGGCGCCCACGAACTCCGGTCCGGTTCCGCGCCGTTGAGGCGCGCCGCGGCGGAGCGTCCCGCGATGTGGCCCTCGGCGAGGGAGAGGGCGGCGCCGCCGATGCCGGTGGTCTCGCCGGCCGCCCAGACGCCGGGGACGTCGGTGCGCTGCTCGTCGTCGACGTGGACGCCGGTCCCGTCGAGCCGGCAGCCCAGGGTCTCGGCGAGGTCGGTGTGCGGGAGCATGCCGTGGCCGACGGCGAGGGTGTCGCAGGCGATCCGGCGTTCGGTGCCGGGCCTCGCCCGCCCGTCGGCGTCGAGCGCGGCGACGGTCACCGCCTCCAGCCGGTCGTCGCCGTGCGCCTCCACGACCGTGTGCCGGGTGAGCAACGTGACACGGTGGCGCAGGAGCCGGGCCGCGTACTGAGCGCCCTCGGCGATCTTGCCGGGCTGGGCGGCGAGCGCGCGGGTCCGCCGCAGGAACGCCCTGGGGTCGGTGGACTCGACGAGCGCGGCCACCTCGACGCCCGCCGCCGCGAGGCCGGTCGCCACGGGGAGGAGGAGCGGACCGGTGCCCGCGACCACGGCGGTGCGGCCGGAGACGGCGAGGCTGCCCTTGAGCATGGCCTGGGCGCCGCCCGCGGTGAGGACTCCCGGAACGGTCCAGCCGGGGAACGGGAGGACCTTCTCGTAGCCGCCGGTGGCGAGGAGGACGGCGTCCGCGCCCACCTCGGCCGAGGTCTCCTGGGCGGGACCGAGGAGGGCGTGCACGGTGAAGCCGACAGGTCCGGCGGCTCCGGGCGTGCCCTTCAACCCCCGCTCCACGAGCCAGACATGATGGTCCGTCATATGCGTGACGCGGCCTGCCGCCACGTGGTGGGCGAGGGAGTCGGCGAGCCGTTCCCAGGTCCGCCACTGGTGATGCAGGGCCTGGGGACGCCGGGCGTCGAGTTCGGCGGCGGGCCTGCGGTAGAACTGGCCGCCGGCCCGGGGCGCCGAGTCGATCAGGGTGACGCGGACGCCGTGGGCGGCGGCGGCCACCGTGGCGGCGAGTCCCGCCGGGCCCGCGCCGATGACGGCGAGGTGCGGTCGGTCGTCAGTCATCGTGACCCGTTCCCTCCTGCGTGCGGATGGCGTCTCCCGGGTGCACGGGCACCAGGCAGGCCCGTTGGTTGGGGCGGTCGTTGACGGTGACGAGGCAGTCGTAGCAGACGCCGATCCCGCAGAAGACTCCCCGCGGGCGGCCCTCGCCGCGCGTGGTGCGCCAGGAGGTCACGCCTGACGTCCAGAGCGCGGCGGCGACGGTCTGGCCGGGCAGGGCCTCGATGTCACGTCCGTCGAGGGTGACCGTGAAGGCCGGGCCCGGGTGGGCGTCGGCCAGGTGCAGCGGGGAGTTCACGCGGGCTCCTCCTCGGGGAAGCGGTCGGGCCGGAAGGGTGCCGGGTCGAGGTCCGGGGTCGTGCCGGAGAGCAGCTGGGCGATCAAGTGCCCTGTGCCGGTGGCGAGTCCGATGCCGGCGCCCTCATGTCCGCAGGCGTGGACGAGGCCGGGGACGCGGGAGTCGGGGCCGATGGCGGGGAGGTGGTCCGGCATGTAGGGGCGGAAGCCGAGGTAGGAGCGCATCGCGTGGACGCCGGACAGGAAGGGGAACAGCCTGGTCGCGCCCGCCGCGAGGGCCCGGACGACCGGCAGCGAGAACTCCCGGTCGAAGCCCACGCGTTCGCGGCTGGCGCCGATCAGGACCGGTCCGGCGGCGGTGCCCTCCACGACCGGTGAGGTCTGCAGGGCGGCCGAGTCGCTGGCCACGTCGGCCACGTAGTCGGCGGCGTACACCTTGTGGCGGACCAGGCGCGGGAGCGGTTCGGTGACGAGGACGAAGCCGCGGCGCGGGAGGACGGGGAGGGTGACCCCGGCGAGGGCGGCGAGGTCGCCGCCCCAGGTGCCGGCCGCGTTGACGACCGTGGGGGCGAGGAGGTCGCCCCGGTCCGTGCGGACGCCGTCGACCGTGCCGTCCGGCGTGAGGAGTACGTCCGTCACCGTGCGGCCGGTGAGCAGGCGGGCGCCCGAGACGCGGACGAGGTGGGCGGCGGCCAGGGCGGGCATCACCTGGCTGTCCTGGGGGTAGTGCACGCCGCCCGGGAGGCCGGGGGCGAGGTGGGGTTCGAGGTCGTGGAGGGCGTCGCCCCGGACCGGTGCGGCCACGATCCCGGCGGCACGCTGCTGCTCGGCGAAGCGCTCCAGCGCGGCGAGTCCGTCGGGCGTGGAGGCGACGACGAGGCCGCCCTTCGCCTCGTACTCGACGAAGTCCCCGATCTCCTCGGCCAGTTGGGTCCACAGGCGGGCGGAGAGGAGGGCGAGGTCGAGTTCGGGGCCGGGTTCCTTGTCGGAGACGAGGAGGTTGCCCTCGCCGGCCCCGGTCGTGCCGCCGGCGACCGGGCCACGGTCCACGACGATCACGTCGAGGCCGGCCCGGGCCGCGTAGAAGGCGCAGGCCGCGCCCACCATTCCGGCTCCGACGACCACGACGTCGCAGGTCAGTCGCTTGCTCACGGCAGTACTATGTCACATGTCTCTCTAGCTGGGTATGTTCCGAACCGAATGTCACCCACCCGGAACCACCACCCACGGAACCGGAATCACCACACACGGAAGAGGTGCCCGTCGTGGCCAAGGGCCGAAAGAACGGTCTGTACCGAGGAATCTCCGACGAGCTGTCCGCCCTGATGCGCACCGGCTGGGCCGACACCGAGCGCACGGACCTGGAGCCGACCGAGCAGGCACCGCACGCCGCACGCCGTCGTGCCGCGCTGTCCGCGCTCTTCCCGGGCGAGCGGCTGGTCGTGCCCTCCGGAGGCCTCGCGATCCGCTCGAACGACGACCACCACCCGTTCCGCCCGTACTCCGGCTATGTGCACCTGACCGGCGACCAGGCCCGCGACGGCGCCCTCGTCCTGGAGCCCCGCCCCGACGGCGGCCACGACGCGCACTGCTACCAGCTCCCCCGCGACAGCCGGGACAGCGACGAGTTCTGGACGGGCTACACCGCCGAGCTGTGGATGGGCCGCCGCCGCACCCTGGCCGAGTCGGCCCTCCTGCTCGGCCTGCCCTGCCGTGACATCCGCACGCTCGCCGACGACCTCGCGAAGGCCTCCGGGACCCCCACCCGCATCGTGCGCGGGGTCGCCCCGGACCTGGACGCGGCCCTCGACACCGACGAGCAGCGCGACGACGAGTTCGAGACGGCCGTCTCCGGGCTGCGGCTGGTCAAGGACGCGTGGGAGATCGGCGAGATGCGCCGCGCGGTCGACTCCACGGTGCGCGGATTCACCGATGTCGTACGGGAGTTGTCCCAGGCGGTCGCCACCTCGGAGCGCTGGATCGAGGGCACGTTCTACCGCCGGGCGCGCGTCGAGGGCAACCATGTCGGCTACGGCTCGATCTGCGCCGCCGGCGAGCACGCCACGATCATGCACTGGACCGACAACGACGGCCCGGTGCGCCCCGGTGAACTCCTCCTGCTGGACGCGGGGGTCGAGACGCACAGCCTCTACACCGCGGACGTCACCCGCACCCTCCCGATCAACGGCACGTTCACCCCCGTCCAACGCAAGGTCTACGACGCGGTGTTCGAGGCCCAGGAGGCCGGCATGGCGGCGGTGAAGCCGGGCGCGCGGTACCGGGACTTCCACGAGGCGGCCCAACGGTCGCTGGTGGAACGGCTGGTGGAGTGGGGCTTCATCGAGGGACCGGTCGAGCGGGCCTACGAGCTGGCGCTGCAGCGGCGGTTCACGATGGCGGGCACCGGGCACATGCTCGGGCTCGACGTGCACGACTGCGCGCAGGCGCGGAGCGAGGAGTACGTGGACGGGGTCCTGGAACCGGGCATGGTGCTCACCGTCGAGCCGGGCCTGTACTTCCAGCCCGACGACCTGACGGTGCCGGAGGAGTGGCGGGGCATCGGCGTGCGGATCGAGGACGACCTGCTGGTGACCGCCGACGGGTACGAGAACCTGTCGGCGGGGCTGCCGCGCTCGGCCGACGAAGTCGAGGCGTGGATGCGGGAGTTCGCGGGCTGAACGCGTCGGCTGGTCACCCGCCCGAGGAGGGGAGGGTGACCAGTCGTCCGGCGTATTCCCCCGCATGGTCGACGAGGCGTCAGACGCGGCTGGCCGTGGCCGTGTCGGCGGACAGCCGCTGGGCGACGTAGATCGGGAGCACGGAGAGCAGGACGAGCACGGCGGCCACCACGTTGACGACCGGGGCCTGTTGGGGCCGGGTCATGTTGTTGAAGATCCAGATCGGCAGGGTCTCGATGCCGGGCCCGGCGGTGAACGTGGTGACCACGATCTCGTCGAAGGACAGCGCGAACGCGAGCAGTCCGCCCGCGAGGAGCGCCGAGCGCACCAGTGGGAAGGTGACGTCGGCGAAGGCGCGGAAGCTGTCGGCGCCCAGGTCCATCGCGGCTTCCTCGTACGACCCGGAGGTGCGTCGCAGGCGGGCGACGACGTTGTTGAAGACGACGACGATGCAGAAGGTCGCGTGCCCGACGATCACCGTGAACAGGCCGAGGCCCACACCGAGCGGCTCCAGTACCGTGCTGAACGCCGAGTTGAGGGCGATGCCCGTGACGATGCCGGGCAGCGCGATCGGCAGGACGACCACGAAGGAGATGGCGTCGCGGCCGAAGAAGCGGTACCGGGCCACGGCGAAGGCGATCAGCGTGCCGAGCACGAGGGCGATGGCGGTGGCGCCGAGCCCGGCCTTCACGGAGACCCAGAGGGCCGTGCGGGCACCGGAGTTCTGCCAGGCGACCGACCACCAGTGGAAGGTCAGGGTGGACGGCGGCCAGCTCGCGCTGCGGTCCGGGTTGAGGGAGTTGACGAGGACGAGCAGGAGCGGGACGTAGATCACCGCGAAGCCGAACCCGGCGGCCACGCGCAGGGCGATGCGCGCGGAACGGGAGAGTCGCATGACGAGTCACCCCCTTCGGAGGCTGTGGAGGTCTGCCTACAGGCTGCTGAGCGCGCCCGTGCGGCGCATCGCGAGCAGGTACACCACGATGACGACGACGGGGACGGTGCCGAGGGCGGCGGCCATGGGCAGGTCGAGTTCGATGTTGGAGTAGACGAGGTTGCCGATGAGCTGGGTCTTGCCGCCGACGATCTGGACGGTGATGTAGTCGCCGAGGCTGAGCGAGAAGGTGAAGACGGATCCGGCGGCGACGGACGGCAGCACCATCGGCAGCACCACCGACCGGAGGGTCCGCCCGGCCCGCGCGCCCAGGTCGGCCGACGCGTCGAGGAGGTTGGCGGGCAGCTGTTCCAGCGCGGTGTGGATCGGCAGGACCATGTAGGGCAGCCAGAGATAGGTGAGGGTGAGGACGGTGGCGGGCAGTCCGAACCCGGGGCCGCTCAGCCCGAACGGCTTCAACACCCAGTCGGCCAGGCCGCCTTGGGACAGGATGAGCCGCCACGCGTACACCTTGACGAGGTAACTGGCCCACAGCGGGGTGAGGATGGCGACCACCAGCAGCGGGCGCCACCGCGCCTTCGCGACGCGCGCCGTGTAGAAGGCGAGCGGGAACGCGATCACCGCGCACAGGACCGTGACGCCGAGCGCGACGCCGATGCTGCGCAGGATGACCTGGCGGTAGACGGGCACCGTGAACAGCTCGTGGAAGTTGTCGGTCGACCAGACCTTCACCACCTGGGAGGTGAAGGAGTCCGTCGTCCAGAACGCGGAGACGAACAGCACGCCGAGCGAGCCGAGATAGAGCACGGCGAGCCACAGCAGCGGCGCGGTGAGCAGCAGGGAGAGCCGCAGCCGGGGGCGCCGGTACAGCGCCCCCGCGGTCCGGGTCGGCAGGGACATGAATCAGCCCTTGATCTCGGTCCAGGCCTGGACCCACTTCGCGTACGGCACGCACCTGACGTCGGTGCGTCCGTCGAGGCACTGCTCGATGGGCGTGTTCCAGAAGGCGATGTTCTTCCAGTACGCGGTGTCGGCGGCGTGGTAGGTGGTGCAGAAGTTCTTGTCGCTGGTCTCGGCACAGGCCTTGGCGTTGGCGGGGGCCTCGCCGAAGTACTCGGCGACCTGGGCGTTGACCTTCGGGGAGACGATCCAGTTGAGCCACTGGTAGGCGCAGTTGGGGTGCTTGGCCTTGGCGGAGATCATCCAGGTGTCGGACCAGCCGGTCGAACCCTCCTTGGGGACGAAGGCCTTGACCTTGGCACCCTCGGCGGCGGTGAGGTTGGCGATGACCTGCCAGGTGGTGCCGACGACGGAGTCACCGCTCTTGAAGGCGGAGATCTCCTTGAGGTAGTCGCCCCAGTACTCACCGATGTCCGCGTTCTGCTTCTTGAGCAGCGCGACGGCGGCGTCGAACTGCTTCTGGTCGAGCGCGTAGGGGTCCTTGATCTTCAACCCGGGCTGGGTGGCCTTGAGATAGAGGGCCGCGTCGGCGATGTAGATCGGTGAGTCGTAGGCGGTGACATGGCCCTTGTACTGCGAGGCGTCGTCGAAGACCGCGGCCCAGGAGGTGGGGGCCGGGGAGACCTTCTGGGTGTTGTACATCAGGAGGTTGGCGCCGCGGCCGTGCGGGATGCCGTAGGCCTTGCCCTTGACCGAGTTCCAGGCCTGGAGCTTCAGATCGGGGAAGACGTCCTTGTAGTTGGGGACCAGGTCCGTGTTGACGGGCGCCGCGTCGCCGGACGCGATGAGGCGCAGGGAGGCGTCACCGGAGGCGGAGACGGCGTCGTACTCCCCGGTCTTCATCAGTTTGACCATCTCGTCGGAGCTGGCGGCGACCTTGGAGTTGACCTTGCAGCCGGTCTGCTTCTCAAAGCCGGCGACCCAGTTCACCTTGGGGTCGTTGGAGCCGTCCTCGACGTAGCCGGCCCAGGCGATCAGGTTGACCTCGCCCTCGCTCTTGCCGAGCTTCGACTGGGCTTTCAGATCAGGGGGGTTGAGGCCGCCGCCGGAGGAGCCGCTGTCGGAGGAGCCGCAGGCGGTGGCGGCGAGCAGGACGGCGGCGCAGGCCGTGACCTGGAGGGTTCGGGTGAGACGCACGGCGTTCTCCATGGGTGGAGGAGATGGGTGAGGAGACGGGAGAAGAGCTGGAAGAAGAGCGGGGTGAGGAGCGGGGTCGGGCGCTGGGTGCGGGGGTGGGCGCTGGGTGCGGGAGCGGGCGGGTCAGCGGGGGTCGGGCACGTGCACCGTGTGGCGTCGGTGCCATTGCAGTCGCACCCGGCTGCCGCGGTAGGCGGCGACGTCCTCGGCGGAGGTCTCCAGGTTCTGCTGGAGCGCGGTGAGCCGGCCGCCGGCGTCGAGATCGACGAGGAAGCGGGTGGAGTCCCCGAGGTAGACGACTTCGGCGACGGTGCCGGCGGCGCTCTCGTGGTCCGGGGTGCCGGGTTCGGCGGCGTCCTTGAGGACGCGGATCTTCTCGGGCCGGATGCTGTAGGTGCCCGGGGTGCCGACGATCCGCTGGGCGGACTCGCCTGCCAGCAGGTTGGAGGTGCCGACGAAGGAGGCGACGAAGGGGGTCGCCGGGCGTTCGTAGACCTCGGCGGGGGTGCCGACCTGTTCGATGCGGCCCTCGTTGAAGACGGCGACGCGGTCGCTCATCGTGAGAGCCTCCTCCTGGTCGTGGGTGACGAAGACGAAGGTGATGCCCACCTCCCGCTGGAGCGACTTGAGTTCGACCTGCATCTGCTCGCGGAGCTTGAGGTCGAGGGCGCCGAGCGGTTCGTCGAGGAGGAGGACGCCGGGGCGGCCGACGAGGGCTCGGGCGAGGGCGACGCGTTGCCGCTGGCCGCCGGAGAGCTGGGCGGGGCGGCGCCTGCCGTAGCCGTCGAGTCGTACCTCCGCGAGGGCTTTTCGGGCACGGGTGAGGCGTTCCGGCTTGGGGACCTTGCGGACCTTGAGGCCGTAGGCGACGTTCTCCTCGACTGTCATGTGCGGGAAGAGGGCGTAGTCCTGGAAGACGGTGTGGACGTCGCGCTCGAAGGGGGCGAGGCCGGTGACGTCCTGGCCGGCGAGTTCGATGGTGCCGCCGGTCGGGCTCTCGAAGCCGGCGATCATGCGGAGCACGGTCGTCTTGCCCGAGCCGGACGGGCCGAGCATCGAGAAGAACTCGCCGTCCGCGATCTCCAGGTCGACCCCCGCCACCGCGGTGGTCTCGCCGAACGATTTCCGCAGATCCCGCAGCCGGATCGCAATCCCCTCCATGGGCGGGAACCTTTCTGGTGCTCCGTAACGTTGCACGGAAACATATGAAGTCATAGTTCAAATCTCAAGGCCCCCTTAGGGTAAAGCTTGAGTCAACGTGCAAGGTGGTGGCCGTGAACCAGGAGCAGCACATCAACGGCGGCGCCCGAAAAGCCGTCTTCGCCCCGGTCGACAACAGGGCGCGGGTCGACGCCGTCGTCAGCCGGCTCGGGGACGCCATCGAACTGGGACTGCTCGCCGACGGCGAGCAGCTGCCGGGCGAGAGCGAGCTCGCCGGGCAGCTCGGGGTGTCCACGGTGACCCTGCGGGAGGCGCTGATGGCGCTGCGCCAGCAGGGTCTGGTCACCACCCGGCGGGGGCGCGGCGGCGGCAGCTTCGTGTCGCTGCCCGAAGTCCCGGGCGAGGAGCGGCTGATGGTCCGGCTGCGCGGCTGGAGCACCGAGGAGCTGCGCGACCTCGGCGACCACTGGGCGGCCCTGTCCGGCACCGCGGCCCGGCTCGCCGCGGAGCGCACCGAGGCCGAGGATCTGTTCCAACTCCGGCGTACGGCCGATGAGTTGACACAGGCCGAGGACGCGGCGGCGCGCGGCCGGGTGTACGGCCGCTTCCATGTCGAGCTGGCCGCCGCCGCGCAGTCGGCCCGCCTCACCCGGGAACAGGTCGCGTTGCAGACCGAGGTCGGCGCGCTGCTGTGTCTCGTGCTCGGGAGCGACGAATATCGTGAAGAAGCCGCAGACCGTCACCGCTCCGTAATCTCGGCCGTGCAAGATGGGGCCCACGATTCGGCCAGGGAGTTGGCCGAGCGGTGCGTGCAGGAATCGACGGCCCGGCTCATCGCCCGGCGGCTCGCCCTGTAGCCGCCACCGCGTCCGCTCCCCGTCTGCTGGAGGGCACGCATGAGCCTCGCGACGGCAACACCGGCCACGGCACCCGAACAGTCCGTCGCGGCCGGGGTCCGCTCGGCTCTGGAGTCCGTGTTCGACGCCGTGGCCGCGACCCGCGCCGACACGACGGCGCTGCTCGCCAAGGTGGCCGCACAGGGCCGCCGCCCGGCGACCGCGGACCTCGCCGCGCTCCGCCCGGGCCTCCATCTCCGGCTCACCCGGCACGAGTTGGTGTCCGGCGTCGGTTTCGTCGCCGCGCCGGGGCTGCTGGCCGACGTACCGGCATGGCTGGAGTGGTGGCAGACCACCTCGGACGGTGGCATACGGCCGCTGCTGCCCGACCTCGATCCCGAGCACTCGGCGTACGCGGACTACACGCACTGGGACTGGTTCGCGCTGCCCCGCGACACCGGCGAGCGGGCGGTCGCGGGACCGTACGTCGACTACCTCTGCTCGGAGGAGTACAGCCTCACCCTGTCCGCGCCGGTCCTGACCGAGGGCCGCTTCACCGGGGTGGCCGCGGCGGACGTCTATCTACGGCACTTCGAGGCGGCCGTGATGCCGATGCTGCACCGGCTGCCGGGTCCGGCCCGACTGGTCAACGCCCGTGGGCGGGTGGCCGCTTCGACCGATCCCCGGCATCTGGTGGGTTCGCTGAGCAAGGGCCCGGACTTCGCCGAGGCGCTCGCTGCGGGCCGGGCGGGGTTCGCGCGCGGGGCGCGGCTGGTGCCGTGCGACGGGGTGCCGTTGGTGCTGGTCGTCGCGGAGGGGTGACGGAACTCGGCACGGCAGGAGGACAGTTGGAGCAGCGGTGGAACTCAAGGGCGTGGAGTGGGAGTTGGAGCAGTGGCGGAACTCGGCCGCACGGGCGCCCTGTTGGGACGGCCATGCGGAGCCGGCGCTCACTCGGACGCCGTGACCACCCTCAGGTGACCGGCGCCGCGACCCGCCCTGCGGACACTCGCCGGAGGTGTGCGGCGGGCCTCGCGCAGGACCAGTGTCAGGCGCGTGTAGCCCATGTTCTCAAGGGTCTTGGGGGTCTCGCAGACGACACGGCACTCGGTGGCACCCCAGCGCGGGTCGGGGTGGAGCAGCGGTCGGACCGCGCCGTCGTGCTCCACGGCCTCCTCGCCGACCGCGCGGATCCAGTGCGGCAGGCCCTGCCGGTAGGCCGCCTCCATGAGGGGGTCCTGGGCGATGTCACGGCGGATCGCCTGGAGGCCGTGGTCGTGTCCGTGGCTCTCCAGGGCGGCGGCGAAGTGGGCCAGCATCGGCAGGCACCAACTCGCCTCGTGCGCACCGAGAACACTGCTCGCGTCGGGGTGGAAGAGCACGAAACGAAGGAAGTTGTCACCGGGCATCGCTGTGGGATGCGGGCCGACCGCCCGGAAAAGTGACTTGAAGGCGCCGTTGGTCGACACCACGTCCCAACGGTGGTCCACGACGACGGACGGGAAAGGGACGGCCTCCAACAGCGTGGCGTAGTCCAGGAGATACGCCTGGGCCTCGGGACTCTCGGGGGCGGGTCGCGGCGCGGACCGCTGCCCACCTGCCTGATACGCCATCGGGAGGTCACCCCTCTTGCCTATGCGGCCTTCTCGCGGCGCCTTGATCCTGCTGCCCCGACGCGAGTCGTGTCAACTATCGTGGCATTTCATGCTGGTTGACGGCTGAAATTGGCCACAGTTGTGGCGAGACCTGGATGCGAGTTCGAACGAACCGCTACTCTCCGGGATGTTCACGGCCCCCGTTTGTGAGAAGCCTGTGGAATACGTATAGGAGATCTGTCGGTGTCGGATGGCTTCGAGGTACCGGGCACGACGGCGACCGCTCTGCTGCCCGGCGTCGTCGACCGCGTCACCGCGCTCGCCGAACGGCTCGACGTCCCCCGGTCCGAGGTCTTCCACATCGGCCGGATCTCCGTCGCCTGCGGTGTCCCGGAGTCCGTGGTCAGAGCCCTGCTGAGCGGGCGTCCCGCGGGCGAACCCGACGTGCAGGCCCGGTTCCTGCAGCGTCTCGGGCTGCTGCGCCGCACCAGACTCAAGCCCAACGGGCGCAGGTACACCCAGCAGGAGATCGCCGACGGCGCGGGCATGTCCCGGCAGCAGGCGGGCGCGCTCATCAACGGCGACCGGCGTCCCACCATGGAGCACTGCGACGCGCTCCAGCGCTTCTTCCGGGTGCACGCCGGGTTCCTCACGGCCGAGGACCCCGAAGCCCTCGCGGGTGCCCTCCAGCGCACCGAGCAGGAGCTGCTGCAGAAGCTCGCCGACCGCGAACGCGCGGCGGCCGAGGCGGCGGAGGACCCGCTGGAGCGGCTGCTCCAGGATCACGGAGTGCGCGGAATCGCCTGGCGGGCCGCGCAGTTGCCCACCGACCAGCACCGCGACAAGGTCGCCGAGTGGCTGGACATGCTTTTGGAGAGCGTGAAGCGGCCCGAGTCGTGACCCGCGGGAGAACTGTCGGCATCGGCAGGCAGATGCGCCGCCTGTGCGCCGAGCTGGTCGCGGAGCTGAGCCTCGGCGCGCCCGCCCGCCCGCACGACCTGTACACCGCGCTGTGCGACGCGATGAGCCGTCGCCGGGGCCGCCCGGTGCAGTTCCGCACGGCCGCCTTCCCGGCCTGCACGGCGAGCGGGCTGTGGCTCGACCTGGCGGACCAGGATCTCGTCGTGATCGAGGAACGCACCGCGCCCGACCACCAGTTGGTGATCCTGGGCCATGAGCTGTGGCACATGACGGCCGGTCACTGCGGCCCGCACGTGGAGGGTGTCCGGGTGGCCTCCCGGCTGCTCGGCGCGACCGTCGACGAGGCGGCGCTGCGCGCGACCGTCCTCACGGTGGCCGCCCGCAGCCGGTTCGAGCTGGCCGAGGAGCGGGAGGCCGAGAGCTTCGGCCTGCTGCTCGCCAGCAAGTGCCGTACGTGGCTGGCCGGTTCGTCCCTGCGGGAGCCCTCCCGGCATGACCATCTGGCGGGGCGGATCGAGGCGTCGCTCGGGTATCCGGGGCCGCGCGGACAGTAGC
Organism: Streptomyces sp. NPDC090083; assembly: GCF_044747445.1. NCBI lineage: Bacteria > Bacillati > Actinomycetota > Actinomycetes > Kitasatosporales > Streptomycetaceae > Streptomyces > Streptomyces sp. NPDC090083. The sequence goes on from NZ_JBIVED010000001.1 coordinate 360,048, forward strand.
TGACGGCTCGTCGGCGCACCGACCCCGACGCCGTGACGCCCGGTCCTGCGCACCGGCCCGCCGTCGGACCGGTCGGCCGCAGGACCGGTCCGCCGTCAGGTGGCGCTGCGCTCGCTCGCCTCCCGCAGGTCCCGTTCCCTCGCTTCGCCCTCGGCCGTGACACCCGGGCGTCCCTCGCGCAGCAGGTCGCGCCAGTGCTCGCGGCTCCAGTGGGCAGGGCTGGTGGTGGCGGTGAACTCCCGTACCAGGCCGAGGAATCGGGCCGGGTCGGCGTGGAACGGGAAGTGGCCCGCGCCCTCGAAGATCTCCAGCCGGCTGCCGGGCATGGCCGCGTGGGCGCCGTGCGCGTGCCGTACCGGCACCACGCTGTCCCGGTCGCCCCACAGCAGCATGGTCGGCATGCCCTCGGTGAGGTAGCAGCGGTCGAGCATCGTCACCACCTGGCCCCGCCAGTCGACGACCGCGCGCAGGGTGCGGATGAACGCGTTGCGGGCGGTCTCGTCGGGCAACGCGTCGACGAGGGTGAGGAGTTCGGGGGCGTCCCGGCCGAGGTCGGTGTCGAGGAGCTTCAGCAGGCCGACGGTGAGGCCGACGTGGAGCCGCATGCCGGGCAGTCGCAGCGCGGACAGGGCGAGATGGGCGCCCGGGAGCGTGACGAGCCGCAGCACCGGGTTGACCTCGCGGCCCACGCCGCCCGCGCTGACGAGGACGAGGCGTTCGGTGCGCTCGGGGAACTGGTAGGCGAACTGCATGGCCACTCCCCCGCCCAGCGAGTGTCCGAGCAGGGTCGCGGACTCGATGCCGAGGGTGGTGAGCAGATCGCGGACGCCGTTGGCGTAGGCGGCGACCGAGTAGTCGGCGCGCGGTTTGTCGGAGGCGCCGTGGCCGAGGAGGTCGGGGGCGATGACCGTGTGGGTGCGGGCGAGGTCGGGGATCAGGTCGGTCCAGGTCGCCGACGAGTCGCCGATGCCGTGGATGAGGACCAGGACGGGGCCCTTGCCGGCCATGCGGAAGGCGCGGCGGTATCCGTGCACGACGCGGTAGCGCAGGGCGAGTTCCGCGGCGCCCACCGAGCGCAGTCGTGCGGCGCGCGCCGGGCGCCGTACCGGGACGTCCTCCACGCACTCGCCTCCTGTCGATCCGCCCGCACGCGGGCGCCGAAAGCCCTTCCCTCCAGCGTAGGGCCGCTGTTCCACCGGGGGTTTCGGGGACGTTTCGCCTCCGCTAAGCGGGCGAACCGGCGCCCGCCGGAACCGGATTGTCAGTGGCACCCGGCAAGCTGGAGTCGTGCCACCGCTCTGCGGAGGCACGCGATGCCGACCAGGGGAGAGCCGTCCTATGCAGACCGCAGTGATGACCGACCGCGAACGCGCCGCCGTCCAGGCGTATCTCCGGCTGCTGCACACGGTCCGAGCAGCCTTCGACGCGCCTCCCGGCGCACGCCCGGTGCTGGTGCCGCCCTCGGTGCTGGCCGAGGCGGACCAGGCCCTGACGGACGCGGGCCTCGCGGGCAACGAGGAGGGGTTCTTCCGGCTGCTGGAGAGCTGGTGTCCGGAGGGGTGAGCCGAGGGGCGGTGCGTCAGGGGCGGGGAGCGGCCGGGCCGTTCACCGGTGCGGGACCGTGATCGCCGTGGCGACGAGTCCGCGGCCGACGATCCAGCGGCCCTCGAAGACGTCGAGCCGTACGCCGTCGACGACCGGGCCGGGGACCAGGAGGCGGGCGCGCAGACCGCCGCGTGCTTCCTCGCCCGGATCGGTGAGGACCTCGATGTCGGCCTCGGAGAAGTCGAGCCACTTGCCCGTGAGGGGGAACCACGCCTTGTAGACGGACTCCTTGGCGCTGAACAGGAGCCGGTCCCAGTGCACGCCCGGCCGCCGCGCCGTCAGGCGTGCCAGGCGCTCCTGTTCGGCGGGCAGGGAGACGGTCGGGAGGATGCCGTCCGGGAGCGCGGCGTGGGGTTCGGCGTCGATGCCGAGGGAGGCGAGGTCGCCGGCGCGGGCCAGTGCGGCGGCGCGGTAGCCGTCGCAGTGGGTCATGCTGCCGATGATCCCGGCGGGCCAGGTCGGTGCGCCGTGCGCGCCGGGCAGGATCGGCTGCGGGGGCACGCCGAGCTTCTCCATGGCACGCCGGGCACAGGCGCGTACGGTCGCGAACTCGTGGCGGCGCTTGGGCACCGCGCGCGCCACACGGGCCTCTTCCTCGGGGTACAGCGGGGCGTCGCGGAACTCTTCGTCACCGTGTGTCTCCACGGTCACCACGGAGTCCGGAAGCAGTTCCTCGATCACCGGTTCCGACCTCCATCGGCAGGATGCGGCGCAGTCGGCCCGGGGGTCCGGGGCGTTTCTGCCACTCGCGGGGGTATCCCACGGACACCTCCTCGAAGCGGACCCCCTCGTGATGGGTGGTCCGCGGGATGTGGAGGTGGCCGTAGACCATGGTGTCCACGCGGAATCTGCGGTGCCAGTCGGCGGTGAGGGTGGTGCCGCACCACATGGCGAACTCGGGGTACCAGAGGACCTCGGTGGGGTGCCGGTCCAGCGGGTAGTGGTTGATCAGGACCGTGGGGAGGGTGTCGGGGATCTCGCTGAGCCGGCGTTCGGTCTCGGCGACCCGGGCTCGGCACCAGGCCTCGCGGCTGGGGTAGGGATCGGGGTGCAGCAGGAACTCGTCGTTGCAGACGATGCCGGTGCCGTGCGCGTACGTCAGTCCCTCGTCCTTGGTGGCGCAGCCCGCCGGGAGGAACGAGTAGTCGTAGAGCAGGAAGAGCGGGGCCACGACGACCGGGCCGCCCGCGCCCTCCCAGACGGGGTAGGGGTCCTCGGGGGTGACGACCCCCAACTCCCGGCACAGGGCGACGAGATGGTCGTAGCGGGCGACGCCGCGCAGGGTGACGGGGTCCTTGGGGTGGGTCCACAGTTCGTGGTTGCCGGGGGCCCAGAGGACCTTGCGGAAGCGGCCGGCGAGGAGTTCGAGGACCCAGCGGATGTCGGCCACGGTCTCGGCGATGTCACCGGCCACGATGAGCCAGTCGTCGTCCGTGACGGGCCGCATGTTCTCGACCAGGGCGCGGTTCTCGGCGTACCCGATGTGCAGGTCGCTGATGGCCAGCAGCTGTCCGGCACCGCCGGCCGTCGACTCCACCCTCGCCCCTTCCACGCGCACGATGCAGCCTAAGAGATCACATCGGGCCGTTCCGCGACAAGACGGCAGGCGGCACGAGGTGCCGTCCGCACGGCGGGCGAGCGGGAACGGGCAAGGTCGGGCGCTGCCGCGACGGGAGTTCATGTGCCGGCTGGGCACCATCGGGAAATCCGTAACACGGGCGTTGCACGCGGCACCCTTCGCAAGCCGTATGATCGCCCCAACACCACCGCCACGAACGCCTCTTCGCCGAGGGCGGTTTGGTGTACCTCCCAACACCCTGGCCGGGCACGGCCCTGCTCCGCCGTGCCCGCGAACCCGAAAGGACGGCCCTGCATGGTCTCTCGCGTACGCGTCTGGCTCAACCGCACGTACGCGGAGAACGTGTTCTTCATGGATCAGCTGCGGAGAAATCCCAGCGATCGGGCCGTCGAGATCCATGCCACGCACGGCGACGCGGACTCCCCCGTGCTGGCCGCCGCCGACACCGCCGACCTGGAGCCCGAGGGCCTCTCCCCGGCCGCGTACGTCGAGTTCGCGCTCGACCAGTGCGCCCGTCGCGGTATCGACGTGTTCGTGCCCCGGCTGCACCAGTCGGAGATCGTGGCGCACCGCGCGGACTTCGAGGCGGTGGGCACGGCCCTGCTCGCGCCGACCCCCGAGGCCGTCGCCGTCTTCCACGACAAGGTGATCGCGTACGAGGCCGTCCAGGCGATCGGCGTGCCCGTACCGCCGTGGTGGCGCGTCCGTACCGCCCCTGAACTCGTCGCCGCCGTCGAGGAGTTGGAGGCCGCCGGCCACAAGGCGTGCTTCAAGCCGGCGTCCGGCGCGGGCGGGGTGGGCTTCCGGGTGATCACGCGCGCCCCCTTCTCGCTCATGCACCTCAACGGCTTCCCGAGCCCCTACGTCCCGCTCGACACGGTCGTCGGGGCGCTGGAGCAGGCCGACGAGCAGGTCGACTGGCTGGTCATGCCGCGGCTGGAGGAGCCGGAGGTGTCGGTGGACTGTCTGACCGGCCCCGACAACCTGGTCCGGCTCGCGGTGGGCCGCACGAAGAACGGCCGCCGTCGCGGTTTCACCCTGCACGAGCAGTGGCTGGAGCCGGCCCGCCGGATCGCGGAGGGCTTCGGACTGCACTACCTGTCCAACATCCAGTTCCGCATGCTCGGCGACCAGCCGGTGCTGATGGACGTCAACACCCGCCCGGCCGGCGGTCTGCACCAGCTGTCGCTGTGCGGGGTCAACGCCCCTTGGGCGGCTGTGCAGTTGGCGCTCGGTGAGGACCCGGGCACGATGGAGCCGCCGTTCCTGGGCGCCGACTACGCGGTCGTCTCGGGCCCGCGTCAGCTGCGTCCGGTGTCGCTCCCGCACCAGCGTGCGGAGGAGTCGGAGCCGCTGCTCCCGGCGGCGCCCGCACCGGTGCGGAGCGAGGTGGAGCCGGCGACGGAGACCTCGGAGGCGGGCAGCCGGGCCGCCGCCCGCGCCTGACTTCTGCCCCTCCCCGCACCTTCACACCGGTATGGACCAATCATGGCGTCGCATCTTGACACCGTGATTGGTCCATACCAACTTGGTTGCGCACCCTCCTGTCCTCCCGAACCCCCATTCCTTCAGGGAGATCGCGTGCGCAACAGACTCAGACGTTCCAGACACCGGCTCCTCGCCCTGCTCGGCACCGCCGCCCTGGCCATGGCCGGGGCCATCGCGCTGCCCGGTACCGCGCAGGCGGCCAACGTCCTGACCAACCCCGGCTTCGAGTCGGGCAGCCTCTCCCCCTGGTCCTGCTCCGGAAACCTCGGCTCGGTCGTCTCCTCGCCCGTGCACGGAGGTTCCAAGTCCCTTGCCGGTGCGGTGAGTTCGAGCGACACCGCACAGTGCTCCCAGACGGTCTCCGTGCAGCCGAACACGGTGTACTCGCTCAGCGGCTGGGTGCGCGGCAGTTATGTCTACCTCGGTGTCAACGGCGGTTCCTCGACGTGGACCTCGTCCCCGTCGGCGTACAGCCAGCTGACGACGTCCTTCACCACCGGCGCCTCGCAGACCAGCGCCACCATCTACGTGCACGGCTGGTACGCGCAGGGCACCTACTACGCGGACGACATCAGCCTCGACGGTCCGGGCGGTGGCGGCGGTGGCGACACCCAGGCCCCGACCGCGCCGACCGGCCTGACCTCGACCGGCAAGACCTCCTCCAGCGTGTCGCTCTCCTGGGGCGCCGCGACGGACAACGTGGGTGTCACGTCGTACGACGTCTACAGCGGCGCGAACCAGGTCCTCAGCGTCTCCGGCACCAGCGGGACGGTCGGCGGGCTCTCGGCCAGTACCGCCTACACGTTCACCGTGAAGGCGCGGGACGCTGCCGGGAACACCTCGCCGGCCTCGAACGCGGTGAGCGTCACGACGAGCGCCGACACCGGCGGCGGCACCAAGTTCACCCAGGCCGCGCCGTATCTCTACGAGGGCTGGGGCGATCCGCCGGCCCCGAGCACGGTGATGAGCGCGACCGGCGTCAAGTGGTTCACGATGGCGTTCGTGCTCGACTCCGGTGGCTGCAACCCGAGTTGGGACGGCAGCCGACCGCTGACCGGTGGGGTCGACCAGACCGCGATCAACCAGATCCGCGCGGCCGGCGGTGACGTCGTGCCGTCCTTCGGCGGCTGGCAGGGCAGCAAGCTCGGCGCCAACTGCTCCTCCGCGAGCGCGCTCGCCGGGGCCCTGCAGAAGGTGATCAGCGCCTACGGCCTCAAGGCCATCGACATGGACATCGAGAACACGGACGAGTTCGAGAACGAGGCCGTGCAGGCGAAGATCCTGACCGCGCTGAAGACCGTCAAGGCCAACAACCCGGGCCTGCGCACGATCGTCACCTTCGGCACCTCGACGACCGGCCCGACGTCCTACGGCAACCGGCTCATCGAGCAGGCGCAGTCACTCAACGCCGGCATCGACGTCTTCACCATCATGCCGTTCGACTTCGGTGGCGGCTCCGACATGTACGGCAACACGGTCGCCGCGGCCGAGGGCCTGAAGACCAAGCTGAAGTCCACCTTCGGGTGGGACGACGCGACGGCCTACGCGCACATCGGGATCTCCGGCATGAACGGTCTCAGCGACCAGCAGGAGAACACCACTCCGGCGATCTGGACCCAGATCCGCGACTGGTCCAACACGCACCACATCGCACGGCTCGCCTACTGGGCCGTGAACCGCGACCGGCCGTGCGCCGGTGGCGGCGTGGTCAGCAACTGCTCCGGCATCAACCAGAGCACCTGGCAGTTCACGTCCATCACGGCCGGCTTCACCGGCTGAGCGTCAGCGTGGGGGTGCCTCTTCCGGGTACCCCCACGCCCGCGCCAACTCCGCCAGCCTGGGCGGCAGTTCAACGGCCGGATCGGCGGTGCGGGCGGGCTGGACCCGGCCAGACTTCAGCGTGCTGCTCCAGTCGCCGAGCTGGGGCCGGTAGGCACCGTGGTCCTTGCTGCCGTAGTCGAGCATGCCGCTCTCCCAGGGGACACCGAGGTACGCGCACAGCCCGCGGGTCACCCTCTCCGGTTCGGCGGTGAGGTCCTCGTACGTCATCACATGGGCGTCGAGATGCTGCCGGGCCTCCTCAAGCTTCTCGGCGTAGCCCAGGACCTCGGCGCGGATCGCCTCGTGGTCGGGGTCGTCCCGGCGGGCGGTCAGCGAGGCGACGACCGCGCCGGGGTGGCGCAGCAGCAGGATGTACCGGGCGTGCGGCCAACATCGGTGCAGGCGCGGCCACATGAGGGTGTTGGGCGGGGTCTTGTCGACGATGACGTCCTTGCCGCTGCGCTCCAGTTCGAGGTGAAGCACGCGGTCCCACAGGACGTGCTCCAGCTCCTCCTTGTCGAGCGAGAGCGCCCGCATCGCGTCGTCGGTGAACTCGCGGGAGAGATGGACGTGCAGGGTCCGCAGATGCATCTCGTGCGGGGCCCGTATCCGGCTGTGGCTGTTCATCAGGACCCGCAGCAGGGTGGACCCGGAGCGGACCGAGGACAGCACGAACACCGGCGAGTCCACCAGGCGCGGGGCGCGCGGCGCGGTGTAGCCGTCGGCGGCGGGCCGGGGAGCGGGCAGCGCGTCCAGGTGGCGGCGCGGCGGGCTGACCGCCTGCGCCATCAGCCTCCCCCGCCGCCTGAGTCCCTTGCCGATCGCGGACATCCGCGGGTCTCGCATGCTGACACCTTTCTCTCGCCGTACCCCCGGATCCCAGAGGGAGCAGGCGAACTCCAGGTGTCGCGGAGTCGAACACCGCACGCGGAGACCGGCCGAAAAGCGCCGCCGACCTGGCCATTTACCGTTTTCTTAATTCTTCATGGGAACTGGTCCGCCCCCTGAGACGCGGACCGCTTCCGGAGCCGTCCCGATCCCGGCACGGCTCCGGTTCCCGGCCCCCGCCGGGATCGGGAACGGCCAGGGGGCGGAACCGGTGTGCGACTACCGGTCCCGCCCCCTGGGGTTCTACCGGCCCGCGCCCGCCCGCTTCAGACGGAGCGTCAGGATCTGGAACGGCCGCAGGGACACGGCCACGGAGTCGCCGTCGACGGTGACCTCGTCCGCCAGCGGTCGCTCCAGCAGGTCGGTGACGCGTGCGTCCGCGAGCGGGAAGCCCGTCCGCAGGACGCCTTCCGCCCGGCCTCCGTTCGACTCGTAGAGGCGGACGACGACGTCGCCGGACTCGTCGTCGGCGAGCTTGACCGCCTCGACGGTGATCCCGTCGCCGTCCACGGAGACGACCGGGTCCGGGGCGCCGTCCGAATCGGCCACCCGCAGCGGGAGGTTGAGGGCGTAGCCCTCGGCGACGGCGTCCTCGATGCTCGCGCCGGGCAGCAGCGCGTACGTGAAGCGGTGCCTGCCCTGGTCGGCCCCGGGGTCGGGGATGCGCGGGGCGCGCACCAGGCTCAGGCGGACGGTGGTCGTCGTACCGCCGTCCTCGCGGACCGTGCGGGAGACGTCGTGGCCGTAGGTGGAGTCGTTGATGACGGCGACGCCGTAACCCGGTTCGGCGAGGTGCACCCAGCGGTGGCCGGAGACCTCGAAACGGGCCGCCTCCCAGCTGGTGTTGGTGTGCGTCGGCCGCTGGATGTGGCCGAACTGGATCTCGGCGGAGGAGTGCGCGGCCCGGATGTCCACCGGGAAGCCCGCCTTGAGGAACTTCTCGGCCTCGTGCCAGTCGATGTCGGTCTCGAAGTCGATGCGGGCGCTGCCCGCGCGGACGGTGATCGTCTGCACGATCTTCGAGCCCTTGCCGAAGGACCGTTCCACCCGGATCGCGCCGAGCAGCGGGTCCTGGTCGACGACGGTGATGGAGTCGGCGTCGAGGAGGTCGGTGAAGCGGTTCTTGTAGTGCTTGTCGACGTCCCAGGCGTCCCAGTAGTTCGGGAGGTCGGTGTGCAGACGCAGCAGGTTGCCCTGGTCGGCGAGGACTTCACGGCCGCCGTGGCGCAGGTCGCGCACGGAGGCGAGGGTGCCGTCGTCGGCGAGTTCGACGCGGACGATGCCGTTGTCGAGGACGCGGTCTGTGACGGTCACCGCCTGCGGGACGTACTCGGCGGCCAGCGGGGCGCTGCCGTTCGCCGGGACCGTCGCGTACATCGGCACACCGGTCGCCGTACGGATGACCTCGGCGCGGTCGAAGGGGCTGGTGTTGAAGACACGGGTCCCGCCGCCGCCGAGCGCGGCCACGGCCGCCGTCGTCAGCTCCTCCAACTCCGTTGCCACACGGGCGTATTCGGCCTCGGCCTCGCGGTGCACCCAGGCGATCGAGGAGCCGGGCAGGATGTCGTGGAACTGGTGCAGCAGCACCGTCTTCCACAGCTTGTCGAGCTTCTCGTACGGGTACGCGTAGCCCGGCGCGTGCAGCGCGGCCGTGGTGGCCCACAACTCGGCCTCGCGGAGCCGGTGTTCGCTGCGCCGGTTGCCCTGCTTGGTGCGGGCCTGGGAGGTGTAGGTGGCGCGGTGGAGTTCGAGGTACAGCTCGCCGACCCAGACGGGGGCGTCCGGGTACTCGGCGCGGGCCTTGGCGAAGAACTCGTCGGGATGCTCGACGACGACCTTCGGGGAACCCTCCAGGTCGGCGAGCCTGCGCGCCCGTTCCATGATCTCGCGAGTGGGGCCGCCGCCGCCGTCGCCCCAGCCGAAGGGGGCCAGGGAGCGGGTGGCGTTGCCCTTCTCCCGGTAGTTGCGGACCGCGCGGGACATCTCCTCGCCGCTGAAGCGGGCGTTGTAGGTGTCGACCGGCGGGAAGTGCGTGAAGATGCGGGTGCCGTCGATGCCCTCCCACCAGAAGGTGTGGTGGGGGAACGTGTTGGTCTGGTTCCAGGAGATCTTCTGGGTGAGGAACCACTCGTTGCCGGCGAGCTTGGCGAGCTGCGGGTAGGCCGCGTTGTAGCCGAAGGAGTCGGGCAGCCAGACGCCCTTGGTCTCGATGCCGAAGTGCTCGATGAAGAACCGCTTGCCGTGGACGAGTTGGCGGGCGATGGCCTCGCCGCCGGGCAGGTTGCCGTCGGACTCGACCCACATGCCGCCGACCGGCGCCCACTGGCCGCGCTTGACGGACTCCTGGATCCGGGCCCACACCTGGGGGTAGTTGTCGCGCACCCACTCGTACTGCTGGGCCTGCGAGCAGGCGAAGACGAAGTCCTCGTACTCGTCCGCCAGGGACGTCACGTTCGAGAAGGTGCGGGACGTCTTGCGCTTGGTCTCGCGGATCGGCCACAGCCACGCCGAGTCGATGTGCGCGTGCCCGACGCCGGAGACGATGTGCGCGCTGGCGTTGGCGGGCTTGGCCAGCACCGGCCGGAGCGCGGCCCGGACGTCGGCGGCCGTACCGGCGACGTCGTCGAGGTCGAGCAGGTCCATGGCGCGGTCCAGGGCGTGCATGATCTCGTGGCGGCGGGGGTCGTGCTCGCCCAGTTCCAGCATCAGTTCGCGCAGCACCTGGACGTCGAGGTCGAGGTGGAAGACCTCCTCGTCGAGGACGGCGAGGTCGGCGCGTCGGAATGTGTACAGCGGACGGTCGCCCGCCGTCAGGACGTCGCCGAGCGGGGTCGGCTCCGCGAAGTCGTTGGCGAGGATGTCGGGGTTGGAGGCCGCCTCGACCAGGTAGTCGATCACCTCGCCGCCCTCGGCCGGGTTCGCGATCGCCACGTACTGGTTGAGCGGGTTGACCGCCTTCAGCGGTGTCCCGTCCGTCAGGTGGACCAGGGCCTCGGCCTGGTTGCCGGGCCAGTCGCCGACGAAGCCGAGGTCGATGACGGCCTCGACCCGCCTCCCGGCCCACTCCGCAGGCACCTGCCCGTGCATCCGGAACCAGGTCGTGCCCCAGGGCGGACCCCACGGGGTGTCCATGGCGAACGGCGCGTACGGCGCCGCCGCGGCCTCGTCGAAGGAGACCGGCTCACCGGGGGCCTGCCAGGCCTCGACCGTGAGGGGCGCGGTGGCCGCGTAGATCGCGGGCTTGATGCGCTGGTTGTGGGCGCGCTCGACGCGCTCCTCGATCCGGCGGCGTTCGTCGTGCATGGGAGGTCTCCAGGGAACCAGGGAGCTGCTGAGAACGGGGGAAGCTGCCGAGAGCCCGCCGCGGGGAACCCGTCGCGGGGCACTCGGGGAAACGCTCTCGGGGAAAGCGCTTACTGTACGGATGCCTACTTAAGGTACGCCAGGCCCGGGTGGACCTCGGTATAGCCCTCGACCAGCCGGCGTGCGACGTTGACCGAGTCGACCAGCGGGTGCAGGGCGAAGGCCTTCACCGCCGTCGCACGGGAGCCGTTCTCCGCCGCCGTGAGGACCTCGCGCTCGACGCCCTTGACCGCGCAGACCAGGCCGGTGGCATGGTCGGGCAGCGGGGCGACCGCGACCGGGTGGGCGCCGTTGGCGTCGACCAGGCACGGCACCTCGATGACGGCGTCCGTGTCCAGGACGGACAGCGCGCCCTGGTTGCGGACGTTGAGGATGAGGGTGGTGCGCTCGTCGCGCGCGATGGCCCGCATGAGGGCGAGGGCGACCTTCTCGTAGCCGCCGGACAGATCGTCCTCGTCGCGCTCGCCGGCGCCGGCGGTCTCGCGGTTCTCCGCCATGTAGGTCGCCTCGCGCTCGGCGCGGGTGCGGTCCCAGGCGGTGAGCGCGGAGGTGTCGGGGCGCTTCATCTCGTCGTAGAACTGGGCCTGCTGGTCGCGGAGGAACGCGCCGCGGGTCTTCTCGACCTCGGTGTAGGCGCGGACGGTCTCGCGGTTGAAGTAGTAGTAGTGCAGGTACTCGTTCGGGATGGCGCCGAGCGACTGGAGCCAGTCGGTGCCGAAGAGCTTGCCCTCCTCGAAGGAGCCGAGCAGGTCAGGGTCGGCGAGCAGGCGCGGGAGTTCGTCGCGGCCGGCGACGCGCAGGCCGCGGACCCAGCCGAGGTGGTTGAGGCCGACGTAGTCGATGAACGCCTCGCGCGGGTTCGCGCCGAGCACCTTGGCGATACGGCGGCCGAGGCCGACCGGGGAGTCGCAGATGCCGATGACGCGGTCGCCGAGGTGGCGGGACATGGCCTCGGTGACCAGGCCCGCGGGGTTGGTGAAGTTGATGACCCAGGCATCGGGGGCGAGGCGGGCCACGTGCCGGGCGATGTCGACGGCGACCGGGACGGTCCGCAGGCCGTAGGCGATACCGCCGGCGCCGACCGTCTCCTGGCCGAGGACGCCTTGCGCGAGGGCCACCCGCTCGTCGGCGGCCCGTCCCTCCAGGCCGCCGACGCGGATCGCGGAGAAGACGAAGTCGGCGCCGCGCAGCGCCTCGTCCAGGTCGGTGGTGGCGGTGACGGTGGGCGCGTCGGGGACGGCGGCGGCCTGTTCGGCCAGTACACGGGCGACCGCATACAGTCGGCCGTCGTCGAGATCGTGCAGCACCACCTCGGTGACCCGGCCCTCGCCGCGGTCCGTGAGGAGTGCCCCGTAGACGAGCGGCACCCGGAACCCGCCGCCGCCCAGAATCGTCAGCTTCACGCTTTCACCTTTCCTGCCACGACGACCTCGACGCCCGCTTCCTCCAGGGAGGAGCGTGTCGCCGGGTCGACCGGGGCGTTCGTCACCACGGCGTCCAGGTCCTCGGGACCGCACACCTTCGCCATCCCCGTACCCGGGAACTTCTGCGCGTCCGCGAGCAGGACGACCTTCTCGGCGGCCTTGATCATGGCCCGTTTGACCGGCACCTCGACGACCGTCGTGTCCATCACCTGCCCGCCGGGGCGCACTCCACTGGTGCCGAGGAAGAGCCAGTCGGCGTGCAGCTGGCGCAGGTTGTCCTCGGTGAGGAAGCCCACCAGGGAGCGGTACTCGCGCCGCACCATCCCGCCGAGCAGCACCAGTTCGATGCCCTCGTCGTCGGCCAGCTCCTCGTAGACGACGAGGTTGCTGGTGATCACGGTGAGCCGGCGGCCGTGCAGCTGCCGGGCCAGCCGGTAGGCGGTGGTGCCGATGTCGAGGAGGACCGACTGGCCGTCCGCGACCATCGCCGCGGCGCGTGCCGCTATCGCGTCCTTCTCGGCCACCCGCACCTCGGCGACCTCGGCGAAGGGCTGGTCGCCCTCGTCGGCCACGGCGCCGCCGTGGACGCGCGTGAGGAGTCCGTCCTCCTCAAGTTTGAGCAGATCACGCCTGATCGTGGCCGGGCTCACACCCAGCTGTTCGGAGAGATCGGTCACGGCCGCGGGGCCACCGGAGCGCAGGGCCCGCAGGATGAGTTGATGTCGTCGTTCTGCCAGCACGCCGCGAACACTACTCGTCATCTTCAATCATTTCTATGCTCAGTTCTGCTTGGGTATTGACCAATCTCGTCGGACAGCGCACGATTCCGGTCACCGAAATGAAGAGTTTTGACGAGCTCTCCCCTGACGTGCCGACGAGAGGATCTGCGCGTGGACGACGACCGGGCCGATGTGCTGCTGACCGGGCTGCTCTTCTACGACCTCGTCCTCACCGGTCTGCGGCAGCCGCCGACCCCGGGCGAGGAGATCTGGACCGGCGGCATGGGCTGCGGCCCGGGCGGCATCGCGAACCTCGCGGTCGCCGCGTCCCGCTTCGGTCTGCGCACGTCCCTGGCCACGGTCTTCGGCGACGACTTCTACGGCGCCTACTGCCATGAGATCCTCGCCGGCCAGGAGGGCGTCGACCTCTCGATGTCCCGCACCGCGGACGGCTGGCACACCCCCGTCACCGTCTCGCTCGCCTACGGCGACGACCGCGCCCTCGTCACCCACGGCCAGGAGCCGCCGTACTCCCAGGACGTGCTGATGGGCGACCCGCCCGACGCCCGCACGGCACTGGTGCACCTGGAGGCCGAGCCGCGCGCATGGCTCGCGAAGGCCTCGGCGAACGGCACGCAGATCTACGCCGACGTCGGCTGGGACCCCACCGAGCAGTGGTCCCGCGACCTGCTCGACCAGCTCGCCCTGTGCCACACCTTCCTCCCCAACGAGGCCGAGGCGATGGCCTACACCCGCACCGACAGCGCGGTCGCGGCGCTCGGCACGCTCACCGAGCTGGTGCCGGTCGCGGTGATCACGCGGGGCGGCGACGGGGCGATCGCCGTCGACCAGACGACCGGCGAGTACGCGGAGGTCCCGGCCCTGTCCGTCGACGTCCTGGACGCGACGGGCGCCGGCGACGTGTTCGGCGCGAGCTTCGTCACGGCCTCGCTCGGCGGCTGGCCGCTGGAGGAACGGCTGCGGTTCGCGGTGCTCGCCGCCGGCCTGTCCGTCCAGCACCACGGCGGCGCACCGGCGGCGCCCGGCTGGTACGGCGTCGACCGCTGGCTGCGTACGGTCCGCGATCCGGAACTGCGGCGCACGTACGGCTTCCTCGCCGACCGCATCCCGGCGGACCCCGGCCCGCCCGTCAGATACGCGCCCGTCACTCCCCCCGCACGGGAGTAGCCCTCCCCGAAGTCCCTGCAACTCCCCTGCGAGTCCCCCCACTTCACCCCTTCGTATGCACGACCCGAACAGATCGAACAGATCCGAAAGGCGGTGGGAGCTGTGCGGCTCTCACGAAGAGGCCTGCTCCGTGCGGGCCTGGCCGGTACGGCCGCCACGGCGCTCGGCGGCCTGGCGTCCGGCTGTGCCGTTCCGACCGGTTCCACCGGCCGGAACATGGTCCTGTGGTACTGGGACGGCGGCCTCGGCGACACGGTCGTCAAAAACGCCAAGGCGCGTTACGACAGCTCGGTCGACCTCCAGGCGATCAAGATCGGCGGCTACTACCGGTCGAAGCTGATCACCACGATGGCCGGCCGGGCCCACATCCCCGACATCGCCGGCCTCAAGGGCGAGGACATGGCGTCCTATCTGCCCAACGCCCACCAGTTCGTGGACCTCAGGACGCTCGGCGCGGACAAGTACAGGAGCCAGTACCTGGACTGGAAGTGGCAGCAGGGCATCGCCGACGACGGCACGATGGTCGGCTTCCCCATCGACTGCGGACCCGTGGCGCACTACTACCAGTACGCCGTGTTCCGCAAGGCCGGACTGCCGTACGAACCCGCCGACGTCTCACGGGAGTTGAACACCTGGGAGAAGTTCTTCGCGGCGGGCGAGCAGCTCAGGAAGCGGATCCCCGGGACCTACCTCGTCACCGACGTGAACAGCATCTTCGAGAACGCGGTGAACCAGGGCTCCAAACGGTACGTCGACAAGGACCGGCACTTCATAGGCGACCAGGAACACGTGCGCCAGGCCTGGGCGTTGGCGGTGGAGACCAAGCAGCGCGGGATCGTCTCGGATCTGGTCAGCGGTACACCGGACCAGCTCTCCGCCGTGCAGGACGGCAAGCTGCCCAGCCAGCTCAACGCGTCCTGGGCCACCAGCGACATCAAGACCGGTGTGCCGAAGACCAAGGGACACTGGCGCGTTGCCCAGATGCCGGTGCGGCCGGCCAACATCGGCGGTTCGTTCCTGTCGATCACCAAGGCGTGCCGCGAGCCCGAGCAGGCCTTCGCGGTCATCAGCTGGGTCCTGAACCCGGCCAACCAGGCACAGGGCTTCGTCGACGCGGGCCTGTTCCCGTCCACCCCGGCCTCCTACGACCTGAAGACGCTGCGTGCTCCGGACCCGTTCTTCGGCGGCCAGGACACGATGGACGTCTTCGGGCCGGCCGCGCAGAAGATCACGGTCGCCTACAACAGCCCGTTCGACATCGCGCTCGGGCAGCCCCTCAAGGACGAGATCAAGAACGTCGGTGTCCTCGGCAAGGACCCCAAGAAGGCCTGGAGTGACGCCATGAGCAAGTGCCGGCGCATCGCGGACCACCTGGGGGTGACCCACTGATGGCCACCGCACTGGACAAGCCCCCTGCCGCCGTGGGCAGTTCGGCCGCCCCCTCGCGGCCCCGGAGCGGCTTCCGCAAGTACTGGCATCTGTATGCCGCGATCTCCCCGTTCTATCTGCTGTTCCTCTGCTTCGGGCTGATCCCGGTCGGGTTCTCGTTCTACCTCTCCCTGCACCGCTGGGACGGCCTCGGCTCCATGGAGTGGGCGGGCCTGTCGCAGTACACGTACCTGCTGAGCGACACCGACTTCTGGAACTCGATCGGCAACACCCTGATCATCTGGGCGCTGGCGACGTTCCCCATGATCTTCCTCGCCATGGTCACCGCGGTGATGCTCAACTCGGCGGTCCGTTTCAAGAACGTGTACCGCTTCGCCTACTTCCTGCCGAACGTCACCTCGGTGGTGGCCATCGCGATCGTCTTCGGCTCGGTGTTCTCCACCAACTTCGGCCTGGTGAACGCCCTGTTGCAGGCCGTGGGCTTCGACCAGATCGCCTGGCTGAACACCCCGTGGGGCATCAAGATCGCCATCGCGACACTGATGACCTGGCAGTGGACCGGCTACAACGCGATCATCTTCCTCGCCGGTCTGCAGACCATCCCGGGCGAACTCTACGAAGCGGCGCGGATGGACGGCGCCGGACCGGTGCAGACGTTCTTCCGCATCACGCTGCCGATGCTGCGCCCGGTGCTGCTGTTCGTGCTCGTCATCTCGACGGTCACCGGTCTGCAGAGCTTCTCCGAACCACAGGTGCTGCTGCAGAACACCTCGAACGACTCGACGTTCGCGGGCGGTCCGGGCCACTCCGGCCAGACGATGGTCCTGTACTTCTTCCAACAGACCTTCGACAACAACGACTTCGGTTACGGCGCCGCCGTGGCCTGGGGCATCTTCCTCGTCGTCATCCTCTTCTCCATCGTCAACTGGCGGCTGGTGCAGCGCCGGGGCGAAGACTAGGGAGTCGGTCACCATGGCATTCCTCCACGGCACCCGCCGACCGAAGGGCATCCGGGGCACCCGGAGCCGCGGTATCGGCCTCCATGTCTCCCTGATCCTGGGCGTGTTGATCTCGGCCTTCCCGTTCTACTGGGCCGTGATCATGTCGACGCACACCTCGTCGGAGATCTTCTCCTACCCGCCGAAGCTGCTGCCGGGCACGCACTTCCTGGAGAACGTGCGCAGCCTCTTCGACAACATCGACTTCTTCGGCTCGATGTTCAACTCGGTCCTGGTCGCGGGGTCGGTGACCTTCCTGGTCCTGCTCTTCGACTCGCTCGCCGCGTTCGTCTTCGCCAAGTTCCGCTTCCCGGGCAAGAACGTGCTGTTCGCGACGCTGATGGTCATCTTCATGGTGCCCGCGCAGCTCGCGGCCATCCCGCAGTTCGTCATCATGGCGAAGCTCGGCTGGATCGGCTCGATGACCGCGCTGATCGTCCCGGCGGCGGCCAACGCGTTCGGCATCTTCTGGATGCGCCAGTACATGAAGAGCGCGATCCACGACGAACTCCTCGACGCCTCCCGCATCGACGGCGCCGGCTTCCTGCGCCAGTACTGGCACGTGGCGCTCCCGGTGGTCCGGCCGGGCCTCGCCTTCCTCGGCATCTTCACCTTCATGGGCCAGTGGAACGACTACGCCTGGCCCCTGATCGCCCTCACCAACCCGAACAACGTCACCCTCCAGGTGGCCCTGTCCCAGCTCAACGGGACCCACGGCACCACCGACTACGGAATGGTCATGACCGGCGCGCTCCTCGCTCTCATCCCCCTGCTGATCGTGTTCGCGGTCGGCGCCAAGCAGATCATCGGCGACCTCGGCAAGGGAGCCATCCGCTGATGACCGACCCGCTGCTCGCGCTCCGCCCCTGGGAGTCACCCGAGGTGACCTCCTGGGGGCGGTTGCCCATGTCTGCCGTCGACCGCCGTGCGGGGGCCGTACCCCTCGACGGCGACTGGCGCTTCCAGCTGCTGCCGGCGCCGGACGCGCCGCTCGCGGAGACCTGGTCCTCGTCGTACGTGCCGGGCGCCTGGACCATGCAGGACACGGACGACCGTCCGCAGTACACGAACGTCCGTATGCCGTATGCGGAATTCCCGCCGCTGTCGCCGGTCGACAATCCGACGGGGGTCTACGAGCGCGAGGTGGACGTCCCGGCCGGCTGGGCCGGGCGGCGGATCGTGCTCCAGGTCGGGGCGGCCGAGACCGTGCTGCTGGTGCATGTGGACGGGCGGCCCGTCGGTGTCTCCAAGGACTCCCACCTCGCCGCCGACTTCGACCTCACGGATCTCGTACGCCCCGGCGGACGGGCCACCGTACGGCTGACCGTCGTCAAGTGGTCGGATGCCTCGCACATCGAGGACCAGGACCAGTGGTGGCACGGCGGCATCACCCGGTCGGTGCTGCTGTACGCGACCGATCCGCTGCATCTCGCGGACGTGACCGTGCGAGCGTCCTACGACGGCACCCTGCGCGTCGACTGCCAGGTGCGGGACACGGCCGGCGCGCTGCCCGGCGGATGGTACGTCTCCGGCGACCTCGACGGTCAACTCCTCACCCAGGAAACGGAGTTCGACCGGTTCAACGCCGAGGACGACCGGGTCTCCGACTTCCTCGGCGAGGCCCGCATGCGCGCCGTCGTCCCCGAGGTGCGCACCTGGAACGCCGAGACGCCCGAGCTGTACGGCCTCACCGTCCGGCTGCACCGCGCGGACGGCACGGTCGCCGACACGTCGTACCGGCGCATCGGGTTCCGGGACGTGGAGATCGTCGGCCGGGACCTGCTCGTCAACGGCGAGCGCGTGTACATCCGGGGCGTCAACCGGCACGACTTCCATCCGCTGACCGGCCGCACCGTGTCGTACGACGACATGCGCGCGGACCTGGTGCTGCTCAAGCGGTTCGGCTTCAACGCGATCCGCACCGCGCACTACCCGAACGACCCGGCGCTCTACGACCTCGCCGACGAGCTGGGGCTCTACGTCGTCGACGAGGCGGACATCGAGTCGCACGACCACGCGCACGAGATCGCGGACGACCCGCGCTATCTGAACGCGTTCGTGGACCGCACGGCGCGGATGGTCCTGCGCGACAAGAACCACCCCTCGGTGATCATCTGGTCGCTCGGCAACGAGTCCGACTACGGCGCGAACCACGACGCGGCCGCCGGCTGGGTCCGGCGCCACGACCCGACCAGACCGATCCAGTACGAGGGCGCCGCCAAGCGCGGCTGGGCCGATCCGGACCTCGCCTCGGACATCGCCTGCCCGATGTACGCGCCGCTGGAGGACTGCGTCGCGCACGCGCTGTCCGGTGAGCAGACCAGGCCGCTGATCCAGTGCGAGTACTCGCACGCGATGGGCAACAGCAACGGCACCCTCGCGGACCACTGGGCTGCCATCGAGTCCACCCCGGGTCTTCAGGGCGGCTTCATCTGGGAGTTCTGGGACCACGGGATCCTGCAGCGTGTGAGCGACGGAAGACCCACCGGCCGCGCGGGCGCCGGGCTGTACGACAACGGTGTCACCGCGCCGGGCCAACGCTGGGCGTACGGCGGTGACTTCGGCGAGGCGGTCCACGACGGCGTGTTCATCGCGGACGGCGTGGTGTTCCCCGACCGCACCCCCAAGCCGGTGATGTTCGAGCACCGGGAGATCTCCGCGCCGGTGCGCATCGAGCGCTTCCGGCACGAGGGCGTCGTCCTCGGCAACCACCAGCACTTCCGGGGCCTCGACTGGCTCGCCGGGACCTGGGAGCTGGCCCTCGCGGACGGCCGTACGCTGACCGCCCCGGCCGAGCTGCCCGCCCTGTGCCCGGGCGAGACGGTGGCCGTACCGCTGCCGTTCGCGCTGCCCGAGGACGGCGGCGAGGCCTGGCTGACGCTGCGCGTGACGACGGCCGAGGACCAGCCGTGGGCACCGCGCGGCACAGACGTCTGCGCGCCCCAGGTGCGGCTGCGGGCGGCAACGCCGGTGGCGACGCCCGCGGTCGGCGGCGGCCGGGTCGAGGTCGACGGCGAAGGCCTGCTGCTCCACCCGCTGTTGACGGTCGCCCCCACGCTGTCCCTGTGGCGGGCGCCCACCGACAACGACGAGTTGGGGGGCATGGCCGCGCGCTGGCGGGCCTGGGGGCTCGACTCGCTGGTCCGCAAGGTCGTCTCGGTACGGCGTGACGGCGAGCGAAGCGAGATGGGGGTCCCCCCGGCCGAAGGCTGGGGGAGGATCACCACGGTCGCCGAGTACGCCGGGGCCACCGGTGTGATCCGGCACTGCCAGGTGTTCACGCCGGTGGAGGGCGGGGTCAGGATCGAGGAATCGGCCGAACTGCCCGCCGAGTTCGACGACGTGGCCCGGGTGGGCACGGTGTTCGAGACGGTGGCGGGGCTCGATCTGCTGGAGTGGTTCGGTCAGGGTCCCTGGGAGTCGTACCCCGACCGCAGCACGGGTGCGCCCGTGGGCCACCACTCGGTCCCCGTCGACGAGTTGTTCACCCCGTACCTGCGGCCGCAGGAGAGCGGTGGGCGGCACGGGGTACGGCGGTTCACGCTGTCGGCACCGGACGCCACCGGTCTCGCGGTCGACCTCGACGAGCCCCGCCAGGTCTCGGTGAGCCGCCATCGCGCCGACGACCTGACCGCCGTACGGCATCACGACGAACTCGTGCCGCGCGCGTCCTGCGTGGTGCAACTCGACGCGGCGCACCGGGGGTTGGGCACGGCGTCGTGCGGCCCCGACACATCGGCGCGGTATCTCGTCGCACCGGGTGTCCATCGCTGGAGCTGGACCCTGCGCGTTCTGTGAACCACCGGTTCCCGGCAGCTCTCACGAGCACTCATCCCGTACGGAGCACATGTGTGCACTTCGCATGACCACGAACACGAGCAGGAGCGGTGCGAGAGCGCGCAAGCCGGCGCCGGACGACGCACCTTCCTGCGGGCGACCGCCCTGCTCGGCGCCGCCGCCACGGCCGGCGTCGCACTGCCGGGCGGCGCCGAGGCGGCCCCGGACTCCGGTTCCGCGGCGGCGCATTGGCGGCCCGACACCGACAGCCGCCGCTTCACGCTCGCCGTGATGCCGGACACCCAGTACCTGTTCGACGGACCCAGCATCGACAGTGCGCCCGTCGAGGCCTCGCTGCGCTACCTCCTGGAGCACGGCAAGGACGACAACATCGTCTTCCTGTCCCACCTGGGCGACCTGACGCAGAACGGCGCCGCGCCCGAATGCGCCGCGATCGGGGAGGCGTTCGAGCTCCTGGACCGGCGCGGCGTCGGCTACAGCGTGCTGGCCGGCAACCACGACATCGACTCGTCCAAGGACGACCAGCGCGGCGCGTCCGCGTACCTGGACACGTTCGGCCCGCGCCGCTTCAGGAACAAGTCCACCTTCGGCGGGGCCTCTTCGGACGGCTACAACACGTACCACGTGTTCAGGGCCGCCGGCCGGGAGTGGCTGGTGCTGGCGCTGGACTGGCGGCTGTCGGCGCAGGGCTACGCCTGGGCGGAGGACGTCCTCGCGCAGCATCCGAGGACGCCGGTCGTCCTCACCACCCACGAACTCGTGGTGGCCGACGACACGTTGTCGGACTACGGGCAGCAGCTGTGGGACCGGCTCGTCGCGGACCACGACCAGATCTTCCTGACCCTGAACGGCCACTACTGGCCCGCCGGCCGGGCGACCCGCAAAAACAAGGCGGGCAACGACGTCCACCTGCACCTGACGAACTATCAGAACCGCTACTTCGGCGGCGCGGCGATGATCCGGCTCTACCACTTCGACCTGGACCGCGATGTCATCGACGTCGAGACGGTGTCGCCGTGGATCCTGGGCCGGGCGGCGAAGGGCCTCAACGAGCTGGAGCGGCGGGAGATCGAACTCAGCGGCGACGCCGACCGGTTCTCCGTCGGCATCGACTTCGCGGACCGCTTCGCCGGCTTCGACCCGGTGCCGGCCCGTGCGGCGCGTCCCGCGTCGAAGCTGGTGATCCCGGGCACGGCGGCCTACTGGCGCTTCGAGTCCCCGGTGTCCGGCACCGTCCGCGACCTGTCCGGCCACGGCAACGACCTCACCGTGGTCACGGTCGGCGGCGGCACGCTCGGCTGGTCGGCGGACCACCACCCCGACCAACCGGCCCACGGCAGCCTGGAGTTCACCGGCCACAAGTCGCCGCTGAAGGGCGCCTACCTGCGCACGGCCGACCGCGCGCCGCTCAACTCCGCGACGTTCGAACGGGGTTACACGATCGAGGCGTTCTTCCGGCTGCCCGCCGACTGGGACCCCGACCACAACGCCTGGTCCGGACTGGTGAGCCGGACCGGCACGGGCGGCGACGCGGGCAAGACCGCCGACGACCCGGACGAGCCGCTCGCCACTCTGTCCCTGTCCAACGACCGCGAGCCGCAGTGGGCCGTCCGCCCGCTCGACCAGGAGGGCATCGCCAGCAACTGGGGCCAGGAGACCCCGCTGGAGACCTGGACGCACCTCGCCGTCGTCAACGACGGCCGGCACACCACGCTGTACGTCGACGGCTGCCCGGTCGTGCGCAATCCGAAGGCGTCCGCCGTGGGCCTCACCTCGGCCGGCCTGCCCTGGCTGCTCGGCGGCTACACCTACGCGGACAGGATCGACCAGATCCTGCGCGGCCGCCTCGGCGACGTCCGGATCGTCTCCCGGGCGCTGCCCGTGACCTCCTTCATGACCCACTGACAGCCCTCCACACCCCAGAGGACTTCCGAGCCATCATGACCGAGCAGCAGCTGCCCACCTGGGCCGACCCGTCCGTCTCCCCCGCCGACCTCGACGCACAAGGCGTCTCCCGACGCCGACTCCTGCGCCGCGCGGGCCTGTTCGGCGCCGCGTTCGCCCTCGGCGCGGGCCCGCTCGCCACCTCCGCGGCGGCGGCCGGCCGGGGCTACGGCGGCGACGACCCGCGCCTCGCCTACCTCGTCGGCGACCACCACGTGCACTCCGTGTACAGCCACGACGCGAAGTACACGTTCTCCCAGCAGGCGCGGGCCGCCGCGAGGTACGGCCTCGACTGGATGGTCTTCAACGAGCACTCCAACTTCGGACACGCCTCCTACGGCGCGAAGCTGGAGCACGCGGAGATCCTCAGGGCACGTGCCGCGAACCCCCGTCAGCTGATCTTCCAGGGCCTGGAGTGGTACATCCCGGCGGCCGAGCACTGCACGATCTTCGCCGCGCCGAGCCGGCACGAGGTGGATCTGCTCACCCGGTTCGAACTCGCCTACGACGGCAAGCTGTTGGGCTACGACAAGGGCGGCGCCGCCGACGCGGACACCGCCCGCAACGAGGCCCACGCCGTGAAGGCCGTCAAGTGGCTGGCGGAGCAACGCCGTTCGGGCTACGTCGACGACGTCCTCGTCCTCGCCAACCACCCGCTGCGCCTGGGCATCGACTCCCCGCACGAGATACGCGCCTGGCGGGACGCGGCCCCCGAGATCATGATCGGCATGGAGGGCGCGCCCGGCGCCCAGGGCGCGGCCCTGCCCGGCTGGGGCGGTGCGACGTCCGTCCGCGGCGAGTACCAGAACAAGCCGTCGGACCAGTCCTGGTCGGGCTACCCCGAGGGCGCGTACGTGACCTACGGCGGTTTCGACTGGGCGACGGCGACCGTCGGCGGCCTGTGGGACTCGATGCTGGCCGAGGGGCGGCTCTTCTCGATCACCACCAACTCCGACAACCACCGCACGGTCCACGACACCTGGGCCAACGGCGCCTGGCCCGACGGGCAGAACTTCGACAACACCGGCAGGCTCCCCGACCCGGTGCGGACCGACTCCGAGCAGCCCGGCAGCGACTTCTGGCCCGGCGAGTTCAGCCGCACCCACGTGGGCGTGACCCGCTACGGCTACCGCGAGGTCATGGCGGGCCTGCGCGCGGGCCGGGTCTGGGTGGACCACGGGCATCTGCTGGACGGGCTCGACGTCCGCCTGAAGCGGGACTGCGACCACGGCCGGGGGGTCACACTGGGCGGCCGGCTGCGGGTCCGCAGGGGCGACCGGCTCACCCTGAACATCACCGTGACGACCGCCTCGCGCCCCAACAGCCAGGGAATCCTGCCGGAGTTGGCGCACGTGGACGTCATCCGGGGCGCGGTGCGCGGTGCGGTGGCCGACCGGGACGCGTGGCGGGCGCCGGACACGAAGGTCGTCCGTACGGCGGACGTCAGCGGCCGCAAGGGGACGTACACCCTGCGCGTCCCGGTGACCGCCGGGGACGAGTCCTTCTATCTGCGGCTGCGCGGCAGCGACGGCGAACGGCACGGCACGGGCTACCTCGGCGCCTCGGTGGACCCGCACGGCCCGATCCCCCACGAGCCCGGCAACGGTGACCCGTGGGCCGACACATGGTTCTATTCCAACCCCATCTTCGTCGACCTGGCAGGTATCTGATGAAGCGTCAACTGACTGTCCTCGCCGCCTTACTGGGTGCGCTCACGCTCGGCGTGAGCACCTCCTCGGCGGCGGCCTCCACCACCTGGGTGGAGACCGGCACGGCCTACACCGGCAGTCTCGGCGGCGGTGAGGGCGTCGCCAGTCGGGCCGACGGCTCGCTGCTGTACCGCGGGCTGGCGTCCATCCCGCTGGATCTGCGCATCCAGGGCTGGAACCACATCGGCGACCCGGACATCGCGAACGGCTACGTCTTCGACGCCTACCAGGGCGCCGACACCGGCACGTCCAAGATGTTCGCGGTCACCACGCCGTCCGGGACGCGCTACACGTACGTCCACACCCTCGACCCGGGCGAGAAGATCAACAACTCGTTCGACGCGATCTCGCCGGACACGCAGTGGATGGTGTCGGGCGAGTGGGGCGACCAGTCCAGACTCCAGGTCTTCCCCACTCCCCTGCTCAACGCCTCCACCCCGAAGACGGGCGGGGCGCTGCCGCAGGCCGGACAGATCACCCTGGACCGGACGGTGAACGACATCCAGGGCTGCGACTTCGTGACGGACACCCGGCTGGTGTGCGTCTCGGACGACGCGTCGGGGACCAAGTTCCCCGAGATCCGCCCGCTCCTCCAGGTCGACCTGCCGCACAAGCTGGACGGCCAGCCGGTCACCGGCACGGTCACCAGCCTGTTCGCGCTGCCCCAACGCAGCATCTGCACGGGCACGTTCGAGGCCGAGGGCATCGACTACGACGTGAACAGCGGCACACTGCGGGCCGAGGTCGTCCAGCCGGGCGTGTGCCAGGTGTCGACGAGCGTGTACGCGTACAAGCAGCAGTAGACGGGCGGCGGTACCCGCACGACGGTCGACCGTGACCGTCCGTCAGACGTAGAACCGCGAGAGGCTCCGCAGGACGGCGGCGGGCTTTGGCCCGCCGTCGATCTCGATCGTGCCCTCGACGGCGATCTGCACCCCGCCCGGTACGTCCTCGACGGCGGCGAGCCGCGCGGCGAGCCGGATCCGCGAGCCGGCCTTCACCGGTGCGGGGAAACGGACCTTGTCCAGGCCGTAGTTGACCTTCGTGGACACGCCCTCGACGTCCAGCAGCTCGGTGAAGAGCGGGATGAAGAGGGACAGGGTCAGATAGCCGTGCGCGATCGGCGCGCCGAACGGTCCGGCCGCGGCCTTCTCCGGGTCGACGTGGATCCACTGGTGGTCGCCCGTCGCGTCGGCGAAGGTGTCGATGCGCTCCTGGGTGACCTCGATCCACTCGCTGGTGCCGAGGTCGCTGCCCGCGAGCTTCCTGAGTGCGTCGAGGCCGTTGACGGTGATGCTCATGAGTAGCCCGTTCCTTAGGGGAGTTGCCGGTCCCCGAAGCGCTTGCGCACCCGGGACTTGAGGAGCTTTCCGGAGGCGGTGCGCGGGAGTTCGTCCGCGACCACCATCGACTTGGGGATCTTGTACCTGGCGAGCCGCCCGGCCAGCGACGCGAGCACCTCGGCGGGGTCGAGCGGGACGCCCTCGCGCGGGACGACGACCGCGCGCGGCACCTCGCCCCACGTGTCGTCCGCGACCCCGATCACCGCGCACTCCACGATGTCGGGGTGGGCGAGCAGCAGGTCCTCGATCTCGGCGGGGTAGATGTTCTCCCCACCGGAGATGATCATGTCCTTGATGCGGTCGACGATGTACACGTAGCCGTCCTCGTCGGCGCGTGCCGCGTCCCCGCTGCGGAACCAGCCGTCGGCGAAGACCGCGGCCGTCTCCTCGGGCAACCCCCAGTAGCCGGGCATGACATGGGGTCCGCGCACCACGATCTCGCCGGTCTCGCCGACGTCGGCGGGGGTGAGGTCGGGCCGCACCACCCGTACGTCGCTGAAGAAGTGCGGCACGCCCGCCGAGCCCGCCTTGCTCCGCGCGTGTTCGGCGTCCAGGAACAGGGTGCCGGGCGCGGCCTCCGTCATGCCGTAGCCCTGGAGGAAGGTCAGGCCGCGTTCCTGGTAGGCGGCGATCAGCGGGGACGGGACCGGGGAGCCGCCGCAGGTGAGGATGCGCAGCGAGGAGAGGTCGGCGTCGGCCCAGCGGGGGTGCCGGGCGAGTTGGTCGAACATCGTCGGGACCCCGAACATGAAGGTGATGCGGTGCCGTTCGACGAGGTCGAAGGTGGCCGCCGGGTCGAAGGCCGCGACCAGGACGCAGGCGCCGCCCTTGAGCAGCACCGGCAGGGTGAGCATGTTGAGCCCGGCCGTGTGGAACAACGGGGCGGAGACCAGGGCCCGTTCGTCGGCGACGAGGTCGGTGTCGACGAGGACGTTGAGGGCGTTCCAGGTCAGGTTGCCGTGGGTGAGCATGGCGCCTTTGGGGCGGCCGGTCGTGCCCGAGGTGTACATGATGATGCAGGTGTCGTCGGCGGTGACGGGCTCGTCGATCGGCTCGTCCGCGGCGGAGTCGATCAACTCCTCGTACTCCGGGCCGACTTCGATGTAGACGCGTACGTCGGTGCTGCCCGGCAGTCCGGCGACGAGCCCGGTGTGCGTGGGGTCGTAGAGGAGGATCCGGGCGCCGGAGTCGGTGAGTTGGTGGGCGATCTCGGGGCCGGCGAGGCGGGTGTTGAGGGGGACGAAGACCGCGCCGAGGAGGCCGGCCGCGAACAGGGTCTCCAGGTAGGCGGGGTGGTTCGGGCCGAGGTAGGCGATGCGGTCGCCGCGGCGGAGGCCCCGGGCCCGGAGGGCGTGGGCCAGGCGGGTGGTCCTGGTATGCAATGTGCCGTAGTCCGTCGACGAACTGCCGTGGACCAGAGCCGTACGGCGTGGGGTCTTCCGAGCCCGGCGGGCGGGCCAGGACCCCAGTCCCTCGTTGCGCATCCGGCATCCCTCAGGTCAGGCCGAGCAGGCGGGCGGCGTTCTCCTTGAGGATCTTCGGGCGGACCTCGTCCTTGATGGGCAGCTTCTCGAAGTCGGCGAGCCAGCGGTCCGGAGTGAGGACGGGGTAGTCGGAGCCGAAGAGGACCTTGTCCTTGAGCAGGGTGTTGGCGTACTGCACGAGTTGCGGCGGGAAGTACTTCGGGGACCAGCCGGAGAGGTCGATGTGCACGCCCGGCTTATGGGTGGCGACGGCGAGGGCCTCGTCCTGCCAGGGGAAGGACGGGTGCGCCAGGATGATCCTGAGGTGGGGGAAGTCGACGGCGACGTCGTCCACGTGCAGCGGGTTGGAGTACTTGAGACGGATGCCGCCGCCGCCCGGGACGCCCGCGCCGATGCCCGTCTGGCCCGTGTGGAAGAGGGCGATGGCGCCCGTCTCCTCGATGACCTCGTACAAGTCGTAGGCCACGGCACGGTCGTTGGGGAAGAAGCCCTGGATGCTGGGGTGGAACTTGAAGCCCCTCACCCCGTACTCCTCGACCAGGCGGCGGGCCTGCCGTACGCCCGCCCTGCCGCGGAAGGGGTCGATGGAGGCGAAGGGGATGAGGACGTCGGCGTTGGCGGCGGCGGCCTCGGCGACCTCCTCGTTCGGGACGGGCTCGGTGCCGGTCGCGGACTCGGCGTCGACCGTGAAGACGACGGCGGCCATGTTCCGCTCGCGGTAGTACGCGGCGGTCTCCTCCAGGGTCGGCTTCCGCTTGCCCTCGACCTTGAAGTAGGCGGAGGAGGCGTCGTGCAGGTCGTCGTCCAGGGAGGAGTGGCCTTTCGACGACACCTCCGCGTGGGTGTGGACGTCGATCGCGACGAGTCCTTCGAGGTCCATGGGGGGTGTCATCACGCCTCCGGGAGCTTCGGTGCGGGGATGCCCACCGACTGGAGTTCGGCACCGACCGAGGCGGTGAAGGCGTCGGCCAGCGTGTCGGGGGTCCAGCCGCCGTCGGCGTAGGCCGTGCTGATCTCCCGCGGGTGGGACCAGAGTGCCACCTTGTCGCCGCCGATGCCGATGGCCTGGCCCGTGATGCCGCGCGCGGCCTCGGAGGCCAGGAACGGGACGAGTGCCGCGCAGTCCTCGGGAGTGCCGAAGCCCTCGCCCTTGCGCAGGACGTCGGGGAGGGGCTCGCCGTTCTTCAGCGCCTCCACGTAGGGCGCGAACGCGGGGATCGTCTCGGTCATCGCGGTCGCGGCGACCGGCACGATCGCGTTCACGGTGATGCCCGCGCGACCCAGCTCCATCGACCAGGTGCGGGCCATGGCGGCGATGCCCGCCTTGGCGGCCGCGTAGTTCGTCTGGCCGAAGTTGCCGCGCTGGCCGGCGGGCGAGCCGACCAGGATCAGGCTGCCGCCCCCGCCCTGCTCGCGCATCCGCACGGCGGCGGCGCGGGCGCAGGTGAAGGTGCCCTTGAGGTGGGTGGTGATCACCGCGTCGAAGTCGTCGTCGGTCATCTTCCACAGCACCCTGTCGCGCAGGATGCCCGCGTTGGTGACCAGGACGTCGAGCCGCCCGAACTCGGCGACGGCACGGTTCACCAGCCGTTCGGCGGCTTCCGCCGTGCCGACCGGGACCACCTCGGCGACGGCGGTGCCGCCCGCCCCGGCGATCGACTTCACGGCCTGGTCGGCCACCGCCTCGTCGATGTCGTTGACGACCACGGACGCGCCGTGGGCGGCGAGGGCGTGTGCGTAGGCGAGGCCGAGGCCCCGGCCGCTGCCGGTGACGACGGCGACCTTGCCGGTCAGATCGATGCTGGGCACGAGGGGTCCCTTCACAAGGCGGTGCATCGCGATGCGGCTGCTGACGCACCGGTGCGGCTACGAGATCGAAGCTAAGAGCAATAATTGTTGACGTCAATAGTTGTTGCCGACGGGCCAGGTGCGTCAGACTGGCCCCGGACCACCGCACGCCCCGCCCGGGGCCTCGACCCAGGGAGCCCGCCATCGCCCGTCAGCCGCACGCCGCGAACCCGCCGATCGACGCGCACGAGCCGTGGATGCGCGGGCTGCACGCGGACACGGGCTACCTCATGTACCGGCTGGGCCTGCGGTCGGGCCAGCTCTTCAACACGTTCCTCCAGGAGTCGGGCCTGCGCCTGCGCCACTACGCGCTGCTCCGCTTCCTGGCCACGACCGAGGGCGCCCTCCAGCGCGAACTGAGCACCCGCCTCGGCTACGACCCGAGCGCGATCGTCGGCCTCGTGGACGACCTGGAGAAACTCGGATTCGCCGAGCGCCGCCCTTCCCCCGACGACCGCCGCAGCCGCATCGTGGTCCTGACGGCGGACGGCCGCGGCTTCCTCCGCGACACGGACGAGGCGGGCCTGCGCGTCACGAACGAACTGCTGGGCCCGCTCGACGCGACCGAGCGCGCGACCCTGCACACCCTGCTGCAACGGGTCGCCGAGGACGGACTCGCCTGACCCCGGACGGAGGCCCGGCCATGCCCACCACCCGGTCCACGACGACCGCCGGCTCCGCCACGACGGCGGGCTCCGCCACGCCTGCCGAGGCCGCCACGGCCACCGGGCCCGCCGCCACCGCCCGGCCGGCACCGGCCACCGGACCGGCCATCCCGACGGGACCCTCGGTGATCCCCCGGGCGGCGGCGCCCGCCACGCGCTCCGCGCCGGACCGGCTGCTCGCCGTGCTCGCCGCCTTCGACCACACGCACACTGCCCTGTCCCTGTCCGACATCAGCCGCCGCGCCGGCCTCACCCTGACGACCGCCCACCGGCTCGCGGGCGCCCTCACCGAGTGGGGCGCCCTGGAACGGGACACGACGGGCACGTACCACGTGGGCCTGCGGCTGTGGGAGGTCGCGGCGCTCGCCCCGCGCGGCCTCGCCCTGCGCCAGCTGGCGCTGCCGTACCTGGAGGACCTGTACGAAGCGACGCACGAGAACGTGCAGTTGGCGGTGCGGGACGGGTCGGAGGTCGTCTACACCGAGTGGATCTCGGGCCGTTCGGCGGTCGGCGTGCACATCCGGGTCGGCGCCCGCTGGCCCCTGCACGCCACCGGAGTGGGCCTCGCCCTGCTGGCCCACGACGCCCCGGACGGCCAAGAGGCCTACTGCGCCGGGCCGTTGGCGTCCTTCACGCCGTACACGATCACCGATCCGGTGCGACTGCGCCGGGTCCTGGCCGACGTACGGCACACCGGCGTGGCGGTGAGCAGCCGTCAGGTCACGGACGACGCGCTCTCGGTGGCCGCGCCGGTGCGCGGTCCGGGCGGTGCGGTGGTGGCGGCGGTGTCGGTCGTGGTGCCTCATGCGGACGCCCAGGTACCGGCGTTGGTCCCGGCGGTGCGGCTCGCGGCGCGCGGCATCTCGCGGGCACTGGGGTGGCGCCCCGAGCCGTGACGGCGCCCTTCCCGGCCCGGACCGGGCCCGCGTGCACCGACCGGCCGACGTCCACCCCGGCACACCCCCGTCCTCCGCTCAACTCATCCGGGGAGTCCCGCCAGCATCCGCCGGTCCCGGGGCGCCGCCGTGCGGTCCAACCGCGCGTCGAGCAGCCGTCGTGCCGCGTCGCACCGCCCCGCGGACACCAGCGCGTACAGCAACGTCTCCTCCACGACCTCGCGTTGGGCCGCGCTGCCGCCCACCCTGCGGAGGACCGGGAGCAGCGCGTCGAGGCCGTGGGCGGCTTCGTGGAAGCGGTGTTCGACGAGGGCGACGAAGGCATCGCAGAGGGGAGCGATGACCTCGCGCTGCACCGGGTCGGCGCCCGCCGCGTGGTCGCGCAGACGGCGGAGGGCCGGGAGGTCTCCGGCCGCCGTCAGCGCCACCGCCGCGTGCAGGGCCGTGAACGCCGTCGCCGGGCGCTCCAGCACCTCGCGGGTCACCGAGTCCAGGACGTCCGAAGTAGGCTGCTCCCCCTGCCAGTTGCCGCTGAGCCGGGCCCGCCACAGCAGGGACCCCGAGTCGACCAGGGCACGCATCCCGGTCACCCGTCCCGGCGCCAACTGGGCGAACCAGCGCCTGCGTAGGGCGGCCGGGTCGTCCAACGCCAGTTCGTGCAGGGCGATGTGCCAGGAGAAGTGGGCCCGGTGGACCGCGCCCCGGCCCTGCCCCGAGACCCAGCGGTCCAGCCAGTCGCGGCCCGCCTCGTGGGCGCCGGACTCGTAGTGGACGTGGGCCAGCGCGTGCACGGCGTGGCCGGAGGCGGGCTCGACCGCCAGGGCGCGGTGGGCCAGTTCGCCCGCCTCGTGCAGCCGGCCCTGCTCCTGGCGGAGGAACGCGAGCAGCGAGGTGTGGAACCAGTGCCCGTCGTAGGCCGGGGACGTGCGCTCGACGAGCCGTAGGGCGAAGTCGTCGTCCAGGTCGGTGACGCCGGAGAAGGCGATGGTGGGGACGGCGGTGGCGAGGGCGAGCGCGTCGGCCGGGTGGGTGCCGAGGTGGCGGATCAACGCGCGGTCCCCGTCGGTGGATCGGACCCTGCGGGTGATCACGTCGACGAGGGACCGCTCGCGTTCGTCGGCGCGTTCGCGTGCGCTGCGCTGGGCGTCGGCCAGTGCCCGGGGGACGTCGACGGCGGCTCCGCATTCGTGGCCGAGGAGGGCCAACGCGGCGTGTCCCAGGGCGAATCCGGGGTCGAGGGCGACCGCGCGGGCGAAGGCGGCCTCGGCTCCGGCGCGCACTTTGAGGACCCGGTCGAGTCCGTTGCGGTAGGCGGTGGCGGCCTCGGCGTGGGTGGACAGCGGGAGTCCGAGTCCGTCGACGGGCCTGCGGCGGGTGCGGCGCGGCGGCGGGGCGAGGAGGTGCCGGGCGAGGGTGGCGGCCTGGACGCGGATCTCGGGGATCGCGGTCGTCTCCCAGAGTTCCCCGCGTCTGGGGGCGCCGAGCGTGAACAGCGGTCGTACGCAGCGGCCCTGGGCGTCGAGGAGGCGTCCGTCGCGGGTGGCGGCCCCCATGCCGAGCGGACCGGGCACGGCCGTGCCGGACTCGAACAGGGAGCGCCACAACGGGTCTTCGAGCCGTTGTCCCGGTCCGGTGCAGTCGATCACCCAACCCGCGTGCACCGCACGGCCGTTGGACAGCGTCACCGTCAACCGCTCGCCGGACCGCGCCACATCGGTGATCGTGCCCGTGTGGAGCCGGAGGCGGCGGGCGGTGCGGGCGCGGGTCAGGGACTCGGCGGTGGCGGGGGCCATGCGGTGGCGGTGGGTGTTCCAGAGGGCGCCCTCGCCGCCGAGGAACTCGTCGCGTTCCTCGGGCGTGAGGCTGTGCCAGAGGCGTGCGGTGTGCGGGCGGAGACTGTCCAGGGCGGGGCGCCAGTCGCCGTGGGTGCGGACAGAGCGGCTGATGTGCCGGTAGACGGTCCGGCGCAGTCCGCTCAGGGTCGGGTCGTCGGGCCAGTCCGGTGCCTCCATCGCGCCGGCCGGGCCCAACGCGTGGGGCTGGGGCAGGAGTCCGCTGCGGGAGACGGCGTGGACCGTGCGTTCGGGACGGTCCAGGGTGAGGGCGAGGTCCACGGCGGTGAGGCCGGTGCCGACGAGGAGGACGTCGGCGCTGTCCTCGCGCACGGCGTCCAACACACCTGGTTTCCAGGGCGAGTCGACGAAGCGGGGCGAGGTACGCAGCGCGGGCGGGGCCCAGGCGGCCGTAGGGGCGGCGGGGCCGGTGGCGAGGACGGCACCGTCGGCGGTGAGGAGTCCCCCGTCGGCGAGGTGGAGTTCCACCGGGCCGTCGGGGGTGCCGGTACAGCGCTCGGCGCGGGTGCGCAGCCGGCGTACGGAGACCGTGCCGTGGGAGCGGACGACGGCCTGGGCGAGGGTGTCGGCGAGATAGGCGCCGAAGCGGTAGCGGGTGGCGAAGTCGGTGCCCCTGACGGTGGGTTCACCGTGGCGGCACAGCCAGCGGGTGAAGTGACCGGGGTCGTCGGGGTAGCAACTCATGCCGCCCGCGGGGACGTTGAGCCTGTGGCGTGGATCGGGGGTGGCGTAGGCCGTGCCGCGGCCGGCTTCCGGGGCCGGGTCGACCAGTACCAGGTCGAGGGGGGTCCGGCGGCGGGTGGCGGTCTCGCAGAGCTGGACGGCGGTCAGGGTGCCTGCCGCGCCCGCTCCGACGATCGCCACGGTGGGCCGCGTGCGGACTTCGGTCACGAATACCTCCGGCGTGGTCTGCCGCGGAGCCGCCGAAACGGAACTCCGCCTTCGGTTCCTTTCTCACTCTTCCGACCGGTCGGGTGGGGAAGCCATGGCGGGACAGGGGATCTCACCGGATACTCAGGACACCGGTCGGCGCCTTCATACTCTGTTCACACTCGGGAAGCGTCCGGCAACCGTGGTTTCAGGCCTTCTTTCAGGCTCTCTTCACAGGAATCTCAGGTGGAGCCCCTGTGATTCAAAGATTCAACCCATGGACGTGACGCAGGATGCAACGGCACTGGTGATCTCGTCGCGTACGGCCAGGGCGTGTGCGCGACATGCGGAGGAAGGCCTGCCGTGGGCGTGTCGCACATATCCAACCGGTCCGAGAAGCAGTCGGAGAGGTGGTCCCGTCGTGGGGTCCTCACCGTGCTCGGGGTGGTGCCGGCCGCCGTGCTGACCGGTTGCAGCGGTTCGGCGGGGGCCGCGGAGAGCTCGTCCTCCGGCGGTGGTGCGTCGGCGACGGCGTCCGCGAAGGCCGCGAAGGCGCCGACCGTCACGGTCACGCCCGCCGACGGCACCAGGAAGGCCGACTTCACGGCTCCGGTCACCGTGAAGGTGACCGACGGCACGTTCGCCGCGGTGAAGGTGACCGGCAACGACGGCTCCACGCTGGCCGGGACCTTCGACGACGCCAGGACGACATGGACGTCCGCGAGGAACCCGTACTCGGGCACGAAGTACACGGTCGCCGCGCAGCCGCGGGGCGCCGCCGCCCAGACGCTGACCTTCACCACGAAGTCGCCCGGCGAGACCTTCGTCGGCTACTTCACCCCCGAGGCGAACTCCACCTCCGGCGTCGGCATGCCCGTCTCGATCAACTTCACGCACGCGGTCGAGGACCGGTCCGCCGTCCAGAAGGCGATCACCGTCACCGCCGATCCCGCCGTGGAGGTCGTGGGCCACTGGTTCAGCGACACCCGGCTCGACTTCCGCCCCGAGACGTACTGGGCGGCCGGCACGAAGATCACGCTCAGCCTGCGCCTGAAGGACGTGGAGGGCCAGGACGGCGTCTACGGCGTGCAGTCCAAGGACGTCACCTTCCACATCGGCCGCGAGCAGATCAGCACGGTGGACCTGGCCGCCAAGGAGATGGTCGTCAAGCGCGACGGCACGACGCTGGCCACCTACCCGGTCAGCGGCGGCAACGCCCAGCACACCACCTGGTCCGGGATCATGGTGATCAGCGAGCGGTTCAAGCAGACCCGCATGGAGTCCTCGACGGTCGGCCTCGGCGACGAGTACGACATCTCGGACGTCCCGCACGCCCAGCGCCTCACCACCTCCGGCACGTTCGTGCACGGCAACTACTGGGCGTCCACGTCGGTGTTCGGCAGCGAGAACACCAGCCACGGCTGCGTCGGCCTGCACGACGCGAAGGGCGCGAACGACACCTCGGTGGCGGGCTACAAGTTCTACGAGAGCTCGATGCTCGGTGACGTCGTCGTCGTGAAGAACTCCGGCGAGAAGACCGTGGCGGCGGACAACGGTCTCAACGGCTGGAACCTGTCGTGGGCGGAGTGGAAGACGGGAAGCGCTGTCTAGGACCGTCGCGCCGAAAGGCGGAGCGGAAACCTCCTCTTTCACCGTATTCACCCCCTGAACTCCCGCCCGCCGAAAGGACTTTCCCGGCTTCACCTCTTGACGTCCGGAGTGGCTGAGAGCACATTGACCGCGCACCCACTGTCTGAGAGCGCTCTCAGACGGGCGCGGCAACCGCACTCGCACCCCCACCCCGTACCCGAGAGGCAGCCATGAGCGACACCTCCGACAGGCAGCGCAGACCCCGTCCCTTACGGCGTGTCCTCATCGCCGTCCTCAGCACCCTCGGTCTGGCCGCCGCCACCGCAACCGCTTTCACCCTGCCCGCGAACGCCTCCGCGCCCACACCGCCCTCCGGCTGGACGCAGGTGTTCCTCGACGACTTCAACGGCGCCGCGGGCACCGGTGTGTCCACCGCCAACTGGCAGTACGACACCGGGACCTCGTACCCGGGCGGCGCGGCCAACTGGGGCACGGGCGAGGTCGAGACGATGACCTCCTCCACCAACAACGTGGCACTCGACGGCAACGGCAACCTGCTGATCACCCCGCGCCGGGACGCCTCCGGCAACTGGACCTCGGGGCGCATCGAGACCAACCGCACCGACTTCCAGCCGCCGGCCGGCGGGAAGCTGCGTGTCGAGGCCCGCATCCAACTCCCCAATGTCACCGGCTCGTCGGCGCTCGGCTACTGGCCCGCGTTCTGGATGCTGGGCGCGCCGTTCCGGGGCAACTACCAGAACTGGCCCGGCGTGGGCGAGTTGGACATCATGGAGAACGTCCAGGGTCTCAACACCGACTGGTCCACGATGCACTGCGGCACGAACCCGGGCGGTCCGTGCAACGAGACGACGGGCATCGGCGGTTCGACGTCGTGCACCGGCACGACCTGCCAGGCGGGCTTCCACACGTACGCCATGGAATGGGACCGGTCCACGAGTCCCGAGCAGATCCGCTACTACCTCGACGGCGTCAACTTCGAGACGGTGAAGTCAAGTCAGGTCGACGCGACGACCTGGGCCAACGCGACGAACCACGGCTTCTTCATCATCCTGAACGTGGCGATGGGCGGCGGCTTCCCGGACGCGTTCGGCGGCGGCCCCACCAGCGCCACCGACCCGAACCACCCGATGACGGTGGACTACGTCCAGGTGCTCTCGTCGGCGGGCGGCGGGAGTGGTACCACGACCCCGCCGACCGGCAGCCGGGACGCGTACAGCGCGATCCAGGCCGAGTCCTACGACAGCCAGTCCGGCACGGTCACCGAGACCACCACGGACACGGGCGGCGGTCAGGACATCGGCTCGATAGCCAACGGCGACTGGGCGCTCTA
Source organism: Streptomyces sp. NPDC090083 (assembly GCF_044747445.1). Taxonomy (NCBI): domain Bacteria; kingdom Bacillati; phylum Actinomycetota; class Actinomycetes; order Kitasatosporales; family Streptomycetaceae; genus Streptomyces; species Streptomyces sp. NPDC090083. The sequence continues at coordinate 395,861 of NZ_JBIVED010000001.1, forward strand.
CAAGGGCGTCGCCTTCGGCTCCACGGCGGCCACCCAGTTCAACGCCCGGGTCGCGAGCGGCGCCGCGAGCGGGGTCAGCGGCCTGGTCGAGGTGCGCCTAGACAGCCCCACCGCGACCCCGGTCGGCAGCTTCGCGCTGGCCGGCACCGGGGGCTGGCAGTCATGGAGAACGGTCCCCGCGAACATCAGCTCGGTCACCGGCACCCATGACGTCTACCTCACCTTCACCAGCGGCCAGCCGGCGGACTTCGTGAACGTCAACTGGTTCGACTTCGGCCACTGACACCGACTCCCCACGGGACAGAGGGGCTTCACGCGCACGCGTGGGGCCCCTTCTCCTTGCTCGCTCCTCGCTCGTTCCTGGCTCGCTCCATGCTCGCTGGCCCCTCTGCGCCGACTCCCCGCCCCCGCCCGCCCCCGGTCCGTCAGCGCAGTTCCGCCCGGAACCCGGCCGGTGTCACATCCGTGTGCTGCTGGAAGAACTTGGAGAAGTTCGCCGCGTCGGGGAAGCCGACCGCCGCTCCCACCCGGCCGATCGGCAGATCCGTGTGGGCCAACAGCCGTTTCGCCTCCAGGACGACGCGCTTGTCGATGAAGCCCTTCGGGGTCTCGCCGGTGGCGGCGCGCACGGCGCGGACCAGGGTGCGGCGGGAGTAGCCGAGGGCATCGGCGTAGGCGCTGACGCTGTGGTTGGTGGCGAAGCCCTGCTCCACGGCGTCCCGGAAGAGGGTGAACGTCGTGTCGGCCTGGCGTGCGGCGTCCTCGGCCGAGCTGGCGGCGAGATGCGCGAGCCGGAGCAGAAAGGCCGTCAGGGAGTGCCGCAGGACCGAGGTGTGCAGGCTGAGCGGGAGGGTCTCCGTGTCCTCGTACTCGCGCCGGAGCTGGTCCAGGGCGGCGCGCAGGGCGGCGAGGCGGGGCTCGTCGGGGTGCAGGAGCGGGGGGAGGTCGTAGCGGTAGAGGCCGGTCGCCTCGACCGTGGCGCGGGGGAGGAAGCCGGGCTGCATGGTCAGGACGCTGCCGCGGTACTCGCCGGCCGGGGAGAAACGGTGGACCTGGCCGGGGCGGATCCACAGGACGTCGCCTGCGCCGGCCTCGTACTCGGCGAAGTCGATCATGTGGCGGACCGGGCCGCCGGAGAAGAGCATCACCACATGGAAGTCGATGCGGTGGACGCGGTGCAGGGGCGCGTCGGCGTGCCAGGTGCGGCCGGTGCCCATCGGGCCGACCTGCATGCCGACGCCGCAGACGCTCAGATCGACGGGGAAGGGAAACGTTCTGATCGCGTCGCCGTCACCGCCGACGTTGTGGATAGTTCTGTCCGTCATGTCCTTCTCGTGCCGCCTCGCCGCTCATCCCGGTGTCCCACTTTCACCACAGGCTGACACACCGGCACCTTCCCTCATAAAAGTCAGACTTTTAGATTTGAAGGCGTCCGAGCAGTTCTGCCGCTCTTACCGAGGACTTCTTGAAGATGAACGCCCATACACCTGACAGCTTCGAGTGGACCGATCTCGACCGCCGCGCCGTCGACACCGCACGCATCCTGGCCGCTGACGCGGTCCAGAAGGTCGGCAACGGACACCCGGGCACCGCGATGGCACTGGCTCCGGCCGCGTACACGATCTTTCAGAAGGTGATGCGTCATGACCCGGCGGACCCCGAGTGGACCGGACGTGACCGCTTCGTCCTCTCCCCCGGCCACACCTCGCTGACGCTGTACACGCAGCTGTACCTCGCCGGGTACGAGCTGGAGCTCGACGACCTGAAGGCGTTCCGCACGCACGGGTCGAAGACGCCTGGTCACCCCGAGTACGGGCACACGGCCGGTGTGGAGACCACGACAGGACCCCTCGGGCAGGGTGTCGCCAACGCGGTGGGCATGGCCATGGCCGCCCGCTACGAGCGCGGCCTGTTCGACCCCGAGGCACCCGAGGGCGAGTCGCCCTTCGACCACACCATCTGGGCGATCGTCTCCGACGGCGACCTGGAGGAGGGCATCTCCGCCGAGGCCTCCTCGCTCGCCGGCCACCAGAAGCTCGGCAACCTCGTCTTCGTCTACGACGACAACCACATCTCCATCGAGGGCGACACCGCGACCGCCTTCTCCGAGGACGTCCTCAAGCGGTACGAGGCCTACGGCTGGCACACCCAGCGCATCGAGCCCGCCGCCGACGGCGACATCGACCCCCACGCGCTGTACACGGCGCTCAGGACGGCGCAGGCCGAGACCGGGCGCCCCTCCATCATCGCGATGCGCACGATCATCGCCTGGCCCGCCCCCAACGCCCGGAACACCGAGGCCTCGCACGGTTCCGCGCTCGGCGCCGAGGAGATCGCCGCCACCAAGCGCGTCCTCGGCTTCGACCCGGAGAAGTCCTTCGAGGTCGCCGACGAGGTCATCGCGCACACCCGCAGGGCCCTGGACCGGGGCGCCGAGGCGCACTCCGCCTGGGACAAGGGGATCGACAAGTGGCGCGGCGCCCGGCCCGAACGCGCGAAGCTCTTCGACCGCGTCGTCGCGGGCCAGCTCCCCGAGGGCTGGGAGCAGTCCCTGCCGGTCTTCGAGGAGGGTTCCTCGGTCGCCACCCGCGCCGCCTCCGGCAAGGTGCTCCAGGCACTCGGAGCGGTCCTGCCCGAGCTGTGGGGCGGCTCCGCCGACCTGGCCGGCTCGAACAACACCACCATCGACAAGACGTCGTCCTTCCTGCCGAAGGACAACCCGCTGCCGGAGGCCGACCCGTACGGCCGTACGATCCACTTCGGTATCCGCGAGCACGCGATGGCGGCCGAGATGAACGGCATCGCCCTGCACGGCAACACCCGTGTCTACGGCGGCACCTTCCTCGTCTTCTCCGACTACATGCGCAACGCCGTACGCCTGTCAGCGCTGATGCAGCTCCCGGTGACGTACGTGTGGACGCACGACTCCATCGGTCTCGGCGAGGACGGCCCCACCCACCAGCCGGTCGAGCACCTGGCCTCGCTGCGCGCCATCCCGGGCCTGAACGTCGTGCGCCCGGCCGACGCCAACGAGACGGCCGTCGCCTGGGCCGAGATCCTCAAGCGGCACGCCACGAAGCCCGCCCCGCACGGTCTCGCGCTGACCCGGCAGGGTGTGCCGACCTACGCGCCCAACCCCGATGCGGCGCGCGGCGGTTACGTCCTCGCGGACTCCTCCGCCCCGACCCCCGACGTGGTGCTGATCGCGACCGGTTCCGAGGTGCACCTCGCCGTCGAGGCGCGGGAGCGGCTGGAGGCCGAGGGCGTGGGCACCCGGGTGGTGTCGATGCCGTCCGTGGAGTGGTTCGAGGAGCAGACGCGCGAGTACCGCGACCGTGTCCTTCCGCCGTCCGTGAAGGCCCGCGTTGCGGTCGAGGCCGGGATCGGTCTCACGTGGTACCGGTTCACAGGTGACGCAGGCCGCATCGTCTCCCTCGAACACTTCGGCGCCTCCGCCGACGCCAGGACCCTTTTCGCCGAGTTCGGCTTCACCGCCGAGAACGTCGCCGCGGCGGCACGGGAATCCCTTGCCGCCGCGCGCGGTTGATCCGATCGCCAGAAAGAAGATGATCACAGTGACCGAAGTGACCGCGACCGCGGGAGCTCTCAAGCGCCTGTCCGACGAGGGCGTCTCCATCTGGCTGGACGACCTGTCGCGCAAGCGGATCGAGTCCGGCAACCTCGCCGAACTCGTCGACACCAGGAACGTCGTCGGTGTCACCACCAACCCCTCGATCTTCCAGGCCGCCATCGGCTCCGGCGAGGGCTACGAGGAGCAGCTGGCCGACCTGGCCGTGCGCAGGGTGACGGTCGACGAGGCCGTCCGCATGATGACCACCGCCGACGTCCGCGCCGCCGCCGACATCCTGCGCCCGGTCCACGAGGCGACGGGCGGCCGGGACGGCCGGGTCTCCATCGAGGTCGACCCCCGGCTCGCCCACCGCACCGAGGCGACGATCGCCGAGGCCAGGCAGCTGGCCTGGCTCGTGGACCGCGCCAACGTGATGATCAAGATCCCGGCGACGCAGGCCGGTCTCCCGGCCATCACCGAGGTCATCGGCCAGGGCATCAGCGTCAACGTCACGCTGATCTTCTCCCTGGAGCGCTACCGCGAGGTCATGGCCGCCTACCTGGCCGGCCTGGAGAAGGCCCGCGCGGCGGGCATCGACCTGGCGACCATCCACTCCGTGGCCTCCTTCTTCGTCTCCCGTGTCGACTCCGAGATCGACAAGCGCCTGACCGCCGTCGGCACGGACGAGGCACTCGCCCTCAAGGGCAGGGCCGCCCTCGCCAACGCGCGGCTCGCGTACGAGGCCTACGAGGACGTCTTCTCCTCGGACCGCTGGACCGCTCTGGCCGCCGCCGGGGCCACCGAGCAGCGCCCCCTGTGGGCCTCGACCGGCGTGAAGGACCCGTCGTACAAGGACACCCTGTACGTCGACGAGCTGGTCGCGCCCGGCACGGTCAACACCATGCCGGAGGCGACGCTGAACGCCACCGCCGACCACGGCGACATCCACGGCGACACGGTGACCGGCGGCTACGCCGAGGCCCGCGCCGACCTGGACGCCGTGGAGCGGCTGGGCATCTCGTACGACGTCGTCGTCAAGCAGCTGGAGGACGAGGGCGTCGCCAAGTTCGAGGTGGCCTGGCAGGACCTGCTGGACGCCGTCGCGAAGTCGCTGAGCAGCAAGGGGGTCGACGGGGAATGAGCAAGGAACTTCCCGAGACGAAACCGGCCGGACCGGCCGTGCGGGACCTGACCGTCGAGGAGATCACCGACGCCCTGACGGACGACTGGGACAACCCGCTGCGGGACGCGCGCGACCGCCGGCTCCCGCGTATCGCGGGCCCGTCCGGGCTGGTCATCTTCGGTGTCACCGGCGACCTGTCCCGCAAGAAGCTGATGCCGGCCGTCTACGACCTGGCCAACCGCGGCATGCTGCCGCCGGGCTTCTCCCTCGTCGGGTTCGCCCGACGCGACTGGGAGGACCAGGACTTCGCGCAGGTGGTCCACGACTCGGTGCGCGAGCACGCGCGGACCGAGTTCCGCGAGGAGGTCTGGCAGCAGCTCGCCGAGGGCATGCGGTTCATCCCCGGCGACTTCGACGACGACACCGCGTTCAAGCAACTGCGCGCGGCCGTCGACGAGCTGGACACCTCGCGCGGCACCAGCGGCAACTACGCGTTCTACCTCTCCGTACCGCCGAAGTTCTTCCCGAAGGTCGTCCAGCAGCTGAAGAAGCACGGCCTCGCGGACGCGCCCGAGGGTTCCTGGCGGCGCGCGGTCATCGAGAAGCCGTTCGGCCGCGACCTGAAGAGCGCGCGCGAGCTGAACAAGATCGTGCACGAGGTGTTCGACCCGGACCAGGTGTTCCGCATCGACCACTACCTCGGCAAGGAGACCGTCCAGAACATCCTGGCGCTGCGCTTCGCCAACCAGATGTACGAGCCGATCTGGAACCGGTCGTACGTCGACCACATCCAGATCACGATGGCCGAGGACATCGGCATCGGCGGGCGCGCCGGGTACTACGACGGCATCGGTTCGGCCCGTGACGTCATCCAGAACCACCTGCTGCAGCTGATGGCGCTCACCGCCATGGAGGAGCCGATCGCCTTCGACGAGGAGGCGCTGCTCACCGAGAAGCTCAAGGTGCTGAAGTCGGTGCGGCTGCCGGAGGAACTGGGCGAGCACACGGTGTTCGGGCAGTACGCGGAGGGCTGGCAGGGCGGCGAGAAGGTCGTCGGCTACCTCCAGGAGGACGGCATCGACCCGCAGTCGAAGACCGACACCTTCGCGGCCGTCAAGCTGGAGGTCGACAACCGCCGTTGGGCGGGCGTCCCCTTCTATCTGCGCACCGGCAAGCGCCTGGGCCGGCGCGTCACGGAGATCGCGGTCGTCTTCAAGCGCGCCCCGCACTCCCCCTTCGACTCCAGCGCCACCGAGGAGCTGGGCCAGAACGCGATCGTCATCCGGGTCCAGCCCGACGAGGGCATGACGGTCCGCTTCGGCTCGAAGGTGCCCGGCACCTCGATGGAGATCCGGGACGTGTCCATGGACTTCGCCTACGGCGAGTCGTTCACGGAGTCGAGCCCCGAGGCGTACGAGCGGCTCATCCTGGATGTGCTGCTCGGCGACGCCAACCTGTTCCCGCGCCACCAGGAAGTGGAAGAGTCCTGGAAGATCCTCGACCCGATCGAGGAGTACTGGGCACAGAACGGCAGGCCCGCGCAGTACTCCTCGGGCAGCTGGGGTCCCGAGGAGGCGGACGAGATGCTCGCACGAGACGGACGGAGCTGGCGCAGGCCATGAAGATCGACCTGAGCGACACCACGGCAAGCAAGATCAACAAGGCGCTGGTGCAGGGTCGCCGCGACATCGGCACCCCTGCCGTGGGCATGGTCCTGACGATGGTCATCGTCACGGACGAGGAGAACGCCTACGACTCGATCAAGGCGGCCGAGGAGGCCTCGCACGAGCACCCCTCGCGCACCCTGGTCGTCATCAAGCGGCACGCGCGCACCCCGCGCGACCGCACCAACTCGCACCTCGACGCCGAGGTCCGGGTGGGCGCCGACGCCGGCACCGGCGAGACGGTCGTGCTGCGGACCTACGGCGAGGTGTCCGACCACGCCGACTCCGTGGTGCTGCCGCTGCTGCTGCCGGACGCGCCGGTCGTCGTCTGGTGGCCCGGGGACGCCCCCGAGGTCCCGGCGAAGGACCCGCTGGGCGCCCTCGCGCAGCGCCGGATCACCGACCTGTACGCGGCGGCGGACCCGCTGGTGGCGCTGGACTCCCGGGCCCGTTCCTACGCGCCCGGCGACACCGACCTCGCCTGGACCCGGCTGACGCCGTGGCGCTCGATGCTGGCGGCGGCCCTCGACCAGGCCAAGTCCAAGATCACCTCGGGTGCCGTGGAGAGCGAGGCCGACAACCCGGCCGCCGAGCTGCTGGCCCGCTGGCTGGAGGCCCGCCTCAAGGTGAAGATCGAGCGCGTGGTCACGGCGGGACCGGTCGTCACGGCCGTCCGGCTGGGCACGGCGGGCGGCGAGGTCGTCATCGACCGCCCCGACGGCCCGCTGGCCACGCTGACCCTTCCCGGACAGCCCTCCCGCACCCTCGCGCTGAAGGTCCGCACCACCTCCGAACTGATCGCCGAGGAGCTGCGGCGCCTCGACGCCGACGAGATGTACGCCATCGCCCTGCGGGCCGAGGGCACCAAGGAGACCGCCCGTCATGCCTGACTCCCCCAAGCTCACCCGGCGCCCGGAGTGGGTCGCGCTGGAGGACCACCGCGCGGCCGGTCTGAGCCCGCAGCTGCGTGAGTTGTTCGCCGCGGACCCGGAGCGCGCGGAGCGGTACGTCGTCACCGTCGGCGATCTGCGCATCGACTACTCCAAGCACCTGATCACGGACGAGACCCTCGCCCTGCTCCAGGAACTCGCCACCGCCACCGGCGTGTTCGGTCTCCGGGACGCCATGTTCCGCGGTGAGAAGATCAACGTGACCGAGGACCGCGCGGTCCTGCACACCGCTCTGCGCGCGCCGCGTGACGCGGTGATCGAGGTCGACGGCGAGAACGTGGTGCCGCAGGTCCACGCGGTGCTCGACAAGATGGCCGGCTTCGCGGACCGGGTCCGCTCCGGCGAGTGGACCGGCCACACCGGCAGGCGCATCAGGAACGTCGTCAACATCGGGATCGGCGGCTCCGACCTCGGTCCGGCGATGGCCTACGAGGCGCTGCGCAGCTTCACGGACCGCGGTCTGACGGTCCGGTTCGTGTCGAACGTGGACGGCGCCGACCTGCACGAGGCGACCCGCGACCTCGACGCGGCGGAGACGCTGTTCATCATCGCCTCGAAGACGTTCACCACCATCGAGACGATCACCAACGCGACCTCCGCCCGCGACTGGCTCCTCACCGAGCTGAAGGCCGGTCAGGACGCCGTCGCCAAGCACTTCGTGGCGCTGTCGACGAACGCCGGGAAGGTGTCGGACTTCGGCATCGACACGGACAACATGTTCGAGTTCTGGGACTGGGTCGGCGGACGCTACTCGTACGACTCGGCGATCGGTCTCTCCCTGATGATCGCCATCGGCCCGGACCGCTTCCGCGAGATGCTCGACGGCTTCCACCTCGTCGACGAGCACTTCCGCACCGCACCCGCCGAGTCCAACGTGCCGTTGCTGCTGGGTCTGTTGGGCGTCTGGTACGGCAACTTCCACGACGCCCAGTCGCACGCCGTACTGCCGTACTCGCACTACCTCTCCAAGTTCACGGCCTACTTGCAGCAGCTGGACATGGAGTCCAACGGCAAGTCCGTGGACCGGGACGGGAATCCGGTGGAGTGGCAGACCGGCCCGGTGGTGTGGGGCACACCCGGCACCAACGGTCAGCACGCGTACTACCAACTCATCCACCAGGGCACGAAGTTGATCCCGGCCGACTTCATCGGCTTCGTCAACCCGGTCGGCGAGCTGAGTGACGGGCTCACGGCGCAGCACGACCTGTTGATGGCCAACTTCTTCGCGCAGACGCAGGCGTTGGCGTTCGGCAAGACGCCCGACGAGGTGCGCGCGGAGGGCGTGCCCGAGGAACTGGTGCCGCACAAGACGTTCAAGGGCAACCACCCCACGACGACCATCCTCGCCCGCGAGCTGACCCCCTCCGTGCTCGGCCAGCTGATCGCCCTCTACGAGCACAAGGTGTTCGTCCAGGGCGCGGTCTGGAACATCGACTCCTTCGACCAGTGGGGTGTCGAGCTCGGCAAGGTCCTCGCCAAGCGCGTCGAACCCGCCCTCACCGACGGCGCCGACGTCCCCGGGCTCGACTCCTCCACCGCCGCCCTCGTGGCCGCCTACCGCACTCTCCGGAAGAAGTGAAACTGACATGACTGCGATGAAGTTGGGCCTCATCGGTCTCGGCAAGATGGGCGGCAACATGCGCGAGCGCATCCGCCGCGCGGGCCACACCGTCATCGGCTACGACCGCAACCCCGAGGTCTCCGACGTGAGCGACCTGGCCGAACTGGTCGGCAAGCTCGAAGCTCCGCGCACGGTCTGGGTGATGGTCCCGGCCGGCGCCCCGACCCAGTCGGTCATCGACGAGCTGGGCGACCTGCTCGAGGCCGGCGACGTCATCGTGGACGGCGGCAACTCCCGCTGGACGGACGACGAGAAGCACGCCGAAGAACTGGGCGCCAAGGGCATCGGGTTCGTCGACGCGGGCGTCTCGGGCGGCGTCTGGGGCCTGAAGAACGGCTACGCCCTGATGGTCGGCGGCGACGCCGAGAACATCGCCAAGGTCCAGCCGGTCTTCGACGCCCTCAAGCCCGAGGGCGACTTCGGCTTCGTCCACGCCGGCAAGGTCGGCGCGGGCCACTTCTCCAAGATGGTCCACAACGGCATCGAGTACGCCATGATGCAGGCCTACGCCGAGGGCTGGGAACTGCTGGAGAAGGTCCACTCCGTCACCGACGTCCGCGAGGTCTTCCGCTCCTGGCAGGAGGGCACGGTCATCCGTTCCTGGCTGCTGGACCTGGCCGTCAACGCCCTCGACGACGACGAGCACCTGGACAAGCTCAAGGGCTACGCCGAGGACTCCGGCGAGGGCCGCTGGACCGTCGAGGCCGCCATCGACAACGCCGTGCCGCTGCCCGCGATCACCGCCTCCCTGTTCGCCCGGTTCGCCTCACGCCAGGACGACTCACCGCAGATGAAGATGGTCGCCGCACTGCGCAACCAGTTCGGCGGCCACGCCGTCGAGTCCAAGTAGGCGCGCCGTGGGGGATCTTCTGCTGGTCCGCCACGGCGAGACGGAGTGGAGCGTGTCGGGCCAGCACACCAGCTGGACCGACCTGCCCCTCACCGAGCACGGCGAGGGACAGGCCACGTCCCTCGCTCCGCTCCTCTCGGGCCGGGCCTTCGCTCTCGCACTGACCAGTCCGCTCGGCCGTGCGATACGCACCGCCGAACTCGCGGGCATCACCGGGGCCGCACCCGACCCCGACCTGCACGAGTGGGACTACGGCGCCTACGAGGGCGTCACCACCGCCGACATCCACCGCACCCGCCCCGACTGGTACCTGTGGACCGACGGGGTGCCGCCGGGCCCCGCCGGGCACCCGGGCGAGTCCCCGGACGAGATCGGCGCCCGCGCCGACCAGGTCCTGAAGCGGGTGGACGCCTCACTGGTGGACGGTGACGTGATCCTCGTGGCCCACGCGCACTTCCTGCGCGTCCTCACCGCCCGGCGGCTGGGACTGCCCGCGGCGGACGGCCGCCTGTTCCAGCTGGCCACCGGCACGGTCAGCCGGCTGTCCACCGAGCACGACCGCCCGGTGATCGCGGAGTGGAACACCCGGCCGTAGCGACGGCACAACTCCACGGCCCGGACCGCGCGTTGGCGTGCGGTCCGGGCCGTCGCCGTCCTCTGTGCCCGCACGCCCGCCCCGGCTAGAGTCCCGCCTGATGGAGATCACCGATCTGACACCGGCCGAGGAACAGGTCTGGCGGGCCTTCCCGTTGGGCGAGTCCGTCGACTTCCGCACGGCGGACGACGAGGACGTGGCCCTCGGCGACGGCTGGGGGCCCGAACGGACCATCCGCGCCCACGTGTTGCGGGCCCTGGTGCTCAACGGGCCCAGGGAAGCCGGGGAGATAGCGTCGCTGAGCCTGGCGGGCGCCCGGATCACCGGCAGGCTCGACCTCCAGTACGCGACGATCGACCAGCCCGTCCGGCTGCGGTACTGCCACTTCGACGACGTGCCCCGCTTCTACGCCTCCCGCCTGCGTGAACTCAACTTCGGCGACTCGGTGCTGCCCGGTCTCACCGCCCACGCGATGCGGGTCGACGGCGTCCTGCGGCTGACCCGGTCGCGGTTCCGCGGAGTGGTGCGGCTGGCCGGGGCGAAGATCGCCGGGAGCCTGTTCATGGAGGGCGCGGAGATCATCGCCCCGGCCGCGGAGGAGCCGGTGCTCCAGCTCAACCAGGCCGCCGTGGGCGACGATCTGCGGGCGACGGGGCTGCGCACCCGGGGACAGATACGGCTCAGCGGCGCGAGCGTCGCCGGGTCCGTCCACTTCAACACGGTGGACTTCCGCAACCCCGGGGGCTCGGCCGTCGACGCCGAAGTCCTCGCCGTGGAGGGCAACTTCCTGCTGCGGGAGGCCCGGGTGGAGGGCTGGGTCGGCCTGCGCGGCGCACGCATCTCGGGCCGGCTGGACCTGTCGTACACGAGCCTGTCCAACCCCGGCGGTTCCGCGCTGCTGGCGTCCAGCACCACCATGGGCGAACTCTGGCTGCGCGAGAGCCCGCCCGTCCGGGGCGGAGTGGTGCTGCGCAACGCCCAGATCGACGTGCTGCTGCTGGAGCCGCGGGTCCTCCCGGAGCGGGTCTACCTCACCAGTCTCGCCTACACCTCGCTCATCCCGCACGAGCCCGCCGAGCGCCGCCTGACCATGCTGGAACGCGACGGCGACGGCTATGTACCGCACGCCTACGAGGAGTTGGCCGCCGCCTACCGCCGCGTCGGCGACGACCAGGCCGCCCGGCGGGTCCAACTCGCCAAGCAGCGCCGGTTCCGCGGCACCCGCCCCTGGTACGGCCGCGTGTGGGGCTACGTCCAGGACGCCACCGTCGGCTACGGCTTCCGCCCGCTGCGCGCCTGCGCCTGGCTGCTGTCGCTGCTGGCGATCGGCTCCGTCGCCTACGGTCTGCATCATCCGCACGCCCTGAAGGCGTCCGAGGCCCCGCACTTCAACCCGGTGTTCTACACCCTCGACCTGCTGCTGCCGGTGATCTCCTTCGGGCAGGAGGAGGCGTTCGCGCCGGACGGCTGGTACCAGTACCTCGCCTACGCCCTGATCATCACCGGCTGGATCCTCGCCACGACGGTGGTCACCGGCGTGACCAGGACCGTCAGCCGCCAGTGAGGCGCTTCGCGGTGTGCTGGGCGGCCAGCCGCACCGGCGCGTTCTGCGCGCCGTAGCCCCGGTAGCCCGGCTCGCGCTGGACGAGTTCGAAGAAGACCCGGCCGACGGTCCGCGTGTAGCAGTGCCGGAACTCGCCGCCGGCGTCCCGGTCGTAGAGGATGCCGAGGTCCTGGTACGTCTCCAACTCGCCCTCGGCGAAGTCGAATCGGGCCGCGAGGTCGTCGTAGTAGTTCGCGGGGATGCGCAGCGTCCGGCCGCCTGAGTCGATGAAGCGGCGGGCCGCGGCGACCACGTCGTCGGTCGCGAGGGCGATGTGCTGGGCGTGGGCGCCGTCCTCGCCCGGGGCCGCGCCGACGCTCAGCGCGATCCGGACGCCGCCGTCGGGGGTGGTGACGGCACGGCTGCGCAACAGGCCGTAGGGGTCGGCGACGTCGACGCTCTCCTGTGCCCGGAGCCCCAGGACGGCGCGGTGGAAGAGGGTCGCCTCGTCGAAGTGGTGCCAGGGCTGGGTGAGGGCGAGGTGGTCGATGCGCCGGACGGCCGCGGGCCGTTGAGCGAGGGTGGGGTGCCGGAGGCCTGTCTCCTGCGGGAGTTGGCCCTGGGTGTCGGCGAAGTCGGCGCGCCAGCCCGGGTGTTCGGGGGTGTCCGGTGCGCAGAAGAAGAGTTCCGTGCCGTCGGGTGCGGCCACGGCGTCGAGCCGGGCGTCCTCGGGGGTACGGCGGCGGGGCAGGACCGGTGCGAGGAGGGCCTCGGCGCGGCGGGCGGCGCCCTCCGGGTCCGGTGACTCCAGGCCGATCGCGGCGAGAGCGGTGCCGTCCCTGCGCAGGGCGGGGCCGGTGTTGACCAGGATGCGGGCCTCGCCCTGCTGCCACAGGTCCACCGGTTTGCCGTGGTGGCGGGCGGTGCGGGTGAAGCCGAGGGCGGCGAGCAGCCCGGTCACGGGTTCCGCGTCGGAGGTGACGAGTTCGGCGAAGGCGATGCCCGTGGGGACGACCGGGGCGGGCGGCTGCGACAGGCCGACGGTCTCCTGGAGGACCAGCAGCGAGCGCTGGGCATCGACCGCCGTCGGGCCCGCCTCCGCCTGCCGGAACACGTCGTTGAAGATCTCCAGCGAGAGCGGCCCGTCGTACCCGGTGCTCAGGACGTGGCGCACGAGTCCGGCGACGTCGAAGCCGCCCTGTCCCGGGAAGCAGCGGTAGTGGCGGCTCCACTGCAGGACGTCCATCGCGAGCAGCGGGGCGTCGGCGAGCTGGAGGAAGAAGATCTTCTCGCCGGGGATGTCGGCGATGCCCTTCGGGTCGGAGCCCCGGGACAGGATGTGGAAGCTGTCGAGACAGGTTCCGAGGGCGGGATGCCCGGCGGCCTCGACGATCCGCCAGGCGTGGTCGTACGTGCTGACGTGCCGGCCCCAGGCGAGTGCCTCGTACGCGACCCGGACCCCGAACTCCTGGGCGAGGTCGGCGAGTCGGCCGAGCTGGGCGGCGGCGAGCGCGTCGTCGTCCGCGGCGAGCGGGGAGACGCTGGAGCAGACGAGGACGGTGTCGGTGCCGAGCCTGCGCATCAGCTCGAACTTGTGCCGGGCGCGGCGCAGGTTCCGCGCGAACTCGGCCTCGGGCACGGCCTCCACGTCCCGCATCGGCTGGTAGAGGTCGATGGTCAGGCCGAGGTCGGCGCACCGGGCGCGGATCTCCTCGGGGGTGAGCGGGCTGGCGAGGAGGTCGTTTTCGAAGATCTCGACGCCGTCGAATCCGGCCCGTGAGGCGGCGGTGAGCTTCTCGGTCAGGGAGCCGCTGAGGGAGACGGTGGCAATGGACGTACGCATCGGAGTACCTCGCTGATCGGGTCCTGACTCGGTCCTGGCTGGGTCCTGGCTCGCTCCGGGTGCGGCCCGGTCGGGTTGCTGTCCGGCGCGGACGGCGATCCGTCCCGGCCCGGACAGGGCCCTACTTGGGCGCGGGCACGGCGCCGGCCAGTTCCGCGATGTGCGCGAGCATCCGCGCGCTGTCGGGTTCCCGGCCGGTGAACAGGCGGAACGCGTCCGCCGCCTGGAAGACCGCCATGCCGCCGCCGTCGAGGGTGGCGCAGCCCAACGCGCGCGCTGTGGCGAGGAGTTGGGTCTCCAGCGGGCGGTAGACCACCTCGGCGACCCACAGCCCGGAGTGCAACAGCCGGGCGGGGAAGGGGAGTCCGGGGTGGGCGGCCATGCCGGTGGGTGTGGCGTGGACGATGCCGTCGGCGGCGGCGAGCAGTTCGGGCAGCCGGTCGGGGGTGGCGCCGGTCGCGCGGTCCGGGCCGAAGTGACGGTTCAGGGCGGCGGCGAGGGCCGTGGCGCGTTCGGGCAGCGCGTCCACGACGGTGACGCGCCCGGCGCCCAGGGTGAGCGTGGCATGCGCGACGGCCGCGCCCGCGCCGCCCGCGCCGAGCTGGACGACCCGCTCCATGGGTGCGTCGGGCAGGCCCCGCGCGAACGACGCGGCGAAACCGGTGACGTCGGTGTTGTGGCCGGTCGCGCGGCCGTCGGCCTCGAAGACCACGGTGTTGACCGCGCCCAGCGCCTCGGCCTGCGGGGCGAGTCCGTCGAGGTGGTCGATGACGAGCTGCTTGCACGGGTGCGTGATGTTGAGCCCGTCGAAGCCCAGGTCGCGGGCGGCACGCACCAGTTCGCCCACCACCTCCGGTCCCGCTCGGAGCTTGTCGATGTCGATGAGCCGGTACACGTAGCGCAGCCCCTGGCGGTCGGCCTCTCGCTCGTGCAGGGCCGGGCTGAGGGAGGGCCCGATACCGGAACCGATCAGCCCGACGAGATACGACCGCCCGGACCCGTCCGCGCCTCCGGCCCCGGAGCCGGCCGTGCCCTCGGCGTCGTACGAGTCCTTGAAGACATCGGCCACGGCGGCCCTCCTGAGTGGCTCACTAATGTACGAACTAGTATGTTAGCTATATCAGCATCGCCGCCCCACGGGAAGCCCCGGCGGCCGACTCGGCGTCCGCCCGCGGACAACCGGCTTCTAGAATCACCGGCACTGGCCCCTCGCCCGAAGGAACCCGATGACCAGCGTCGAAGAACCGGCACGACCGAACGGGCGGATCCGCGACGCCGCCCGCACCAAGGCCGAGATCCTCGACGTGGCGACCCACGAGTTCGCCCGGGCCGGCTACGACGGCGCCCGCGTCGACGAGATCGCCGCCCGCACCCGCACCACCAAGCGGATGATCTACTACTACTTCGGCGGCAAGGAACAGCTCTTCACCGCCGTCCTGGAACGGTCCTACGGCGTGATCCGCGAGGCCGAACGCGGCCTGGACGTCGAGCACCTGGACCCGGTCGCGGCCATCCGCCGGCTCGCCGAGCTGACCTTCGACCACCACGAGCAGCACCCGGACTTCATCCGCCTGGTGTCCATCGAGAACATCCACGGCGCCGAGCACATCGCCGCCTCCGAGAAGCTCGGCAGGATCGGCTCGCCCGCCCTCGACGTGATCCGCCGCATCCTGGAGGCGGGGCAGCGGTCCGGCCTGTTCACGGCCGACGTGGACGCCGTCGACCTGCACGCGATGATCAGTTCCTTCTGCTTCTTCCGGGTCGCCAACCGGCACACCTTCGGCGCCCTGTTCGGCCGCGACCTGGTGGCTCCGGCGCAGCGCGAGCACTACCGGACCATGCTGGGCGACATGGTGATCGCCTACCTCACGGCGGAGCGCGCGACCGACTGAAGTCGCCGGACGCCCCCTCTTGACACCCGCGAAACGGGAGCGCAACATCCCTACCCACCGAGACTAACTACCCAGTGGGTTAATTAACCACGCCCCGGCGCCACCGCTCCCCCCGCTCTCTCCGCGCCCCCTGCTCTCCCCACTCCCCTCACACCATCGCCCCGCCCCGCGTCCCCCGCCGCACACTCCCCGCCTCCGCTCACTCCGCCCACGGTGGAGTTCCCCCGAAGGAGCAAGCCGTGTCCGTCCCCGCCACCGCCGTCGGGCAGCCGAAGAAGGCGGCCACCGCCGCCTGGATCGGCAGCGCCCTGGAGTACTACGACTTCTTCATCTACGGCAGCGCAGCCGCCCTGATCTTTCCGAAGGTCTTCTTCGACGACTCGGACCCTGCCACCGCGACCCTGCTCTCGCTCGCGACCTTCGGTGTCGCCTACGCGGCCCGGCCGGTCGGCGCGCTGTTCCTCGGGCACTTCGGCGACCGGGTCGGCCGCAAGAAGATCATGATCTTCACGCTGCTGCTGATGGGCCTGTCGACGTTCCTCATCGGCTGTCTGCCCACCCGGGCCCAGGTGGGCGGCCTGGCCCCGGTGCTGCTCGTGCTGTGCCGGGTCCTCCAGGGGATCTCGGCGGCGGGCGAGCAGGCCAGCGCGAGTTCGATGACGCTGGAGCACGCGCCGCCGGGCCGGCGTGGCTTCTTCACCAGTTTCACCCTGGGCGGCACCCAGGGCGGCCAGCTGATCGCCACGCTCGTGTTCCTCGCCGTGGCCCAACTCCCGGACAGCCAGCTGCTGTCGTGGGGCTGGCGCGTCCCCTTCTGGGCGAGCGTGCTGGTCGCGGTCGCGGGCTACTTCATCCGCCGCAGCCTCCAGGAGACCCCGGCCTTCGCCGAACAGGCCGCGACCGAGGGCGTCGTCGCACTGCCCCTCGTGGTCCTGCTGCGCGAGCACTGGGCGGACGTCCTGCGGGTGATCGCGGGCGCGCTCATCGCCTCGGTCTCCACGATCTTCACGGTGTGGGCGCTGGCCTACGCGACCAGTGACTCCGTCGGCATGTCCCGCTCGTCCATGCTGTGGGTGGGCGCGCTCGCCAACCTCGTGGCGCTGGCCGCGATCCCCCTGTGGGCCGCGCTCTCCGACCGCATCGGCCGCCGCCCGGTCTATCTGATCGGCGCGGTCGGCAGCGCCCTCACGATGTTCCTCTACCTCTGGGCGATCTCGACCGGCTCCTACGCCCTCACCCTGATCCTCGGCATCGTCGCCTTCGGCGTGGTCTACAGCGCCGCGAACGGCGTCTGGCCCTCCTTCTACGGCGAGATGTTCTCGACCCGCGTCCGGCTGTCCGGCGTGGCGATCGGCACCCAGATCGGCTTCGCCGTGGCCGGGTTCGCGGTCACCTTCGCCGCGCGGATCGCGGGTCCTGACGGCACGGACTGGTCGTCGGTGGCACTGTTCACGGCGGCCCTCTGCGTCCCGCCGGTCATCGCGGCGGTCTCGGCGCGCGAGACCCACAGGGTCCCGACGGAACTGCTCGGCACCCGTGCTCCCCGCGAGGCATCGCGCCCGGAGACCGTGACGGCCTGACCCTCGCTCCCCAACCACCCTGCCCCCGGGCGCCGTTCACGACGGCGCCCGGGGGTTTCGGCTTGCTGCCTCTCGGGACGCGGCGACGCACGTGAAGCCGTGGGCCAGGTCTCCGCGGGCGGGGTCGCAGCCGTTGACAGATGACGTTTCACGCAAGAACATCGGCCAAAACGAGCAGAAAAGAACAGCGCTGCTGCACGGCGACCCCATGACTCTCCCGTCCCCCACAGAAGGACATGAGTGGTGCGCATCTTTTCCCGCAAGTTCGGCTGCCTCCTCGCGACCGCCCTGACCATGGCGTTCCTCCCCTCGACGGCCCACGGCACCCCGGCGAACACCCCGGGCCGCCCGACCGTCTCCGCCTCCCCGGCCGCGCTGGCGCTGAACGTCCCGCCGTCAGCCGACGCTCCCGGCTACTCCGTCACCGTGCCGACCCACGGCCGACTCGCCCTCACCACACGACGATCGGGCCGCACGGTCCTCGCGACGGCCGCCGACTCCCTCCGCTTCAGGGCCGGTTCGCCCTCCGGCTGGCAGCACGCGACCACCCTCACCGGCTGGAACTGGCACGCCGGCGTGCTCACCCTGACGGCCGCCACGACCCTCCCCGGCGTGCGCGTCGAGGCCCGCCTGACCCCCGCCGCCGACCGCTACCGACTCGACTGGGACGTCACGGGGGCCGAGGCGGCGGAACTGAGCCTCGTCTACGGCCTCTCCGCCTCCGGCCACTGGTACGGCCACGGCGAGACGACCACCCCGTCCGGCGGCCCGTACACCGACCAGCCGTGGCCGCTGGACGCCGGGCAGGTCGAGCAGCCGGACTTCGGACCGGCGTCCTACGAGATGGTCGATCCCTTCTGGTACACGGAGAGTTCGGCCGGGCTGTACGTCGACACCGGCGACACGATGGACGTCTCCCTCAACGCCGGCCAGGACGGCCTGGGCCGCTTCGGCGTGTACTCGGGCGGCACCTACCGGGCCACGGTGTTCGTCGAGTCGACACCGCGCGCGGTCTACGACGACTACATCGGCGTCGTCGGCACCCCGCGCCAGAGCGACGCCCCGTACGAGCAGTACGAGAAGCCGCTGTGGAACTCGTGGGCGCAGTTCTACACCGACGTGAGCCAGGAGAAGCTCCTCGCCTACGCAACCGCCCTGCACGACGAGGGACTTGACGGCCACACCATCCAGCTCGACGACAAGTGGGAGTCCAACTACGGCAACATGACCTTCGACCCGAAGGCCTACCCCGACCCCAAGGCGATGTCCGCGCGGATCCACGCCCTGGGCTACGACTTCGGCCTCTGGGTCACCCTCTGGATCAACCTCGACTCCACCAACTACCAGTACGCGGCCGACCACGACTACCTCCTCCACGACGCGGCCGACCCGACGAAGCCGTGCACGGTCACCTGGTGGAACGGCACCGCCGGCATCGTCGACCTCGGCAACCCGGCCGCGAAGGCCTGGTACCAGGGCAACCTGAAGACCCTGATGGACACCTACGGCGTCGACGGCCTGAAGTTCGACACCCGCTTCTTCGACGACCGGTGCGCCCCGCGCGCCGGATACACCCGCGCCGACTACCAGCGCCTCGGCTCACAACTCGCCGACTCCTACGACCTCCAGGGCGCGGGCATCCGCGTCCACTGGGGCAGCGCGGCGCACGAGGCCGGGTTCGTCGTCCGGCAGGTGGACAAGGGCACCGGCTGGAACTCGCTCCAGGCGTCCGTCTCGCAGAACCTCGCCCTGTCCACCATCGGCTACCCCTTCGTCGAGACCGACATGATCGGCGGCTCACTGGGCCAACCCGCGCCGGCGAAGGACGTGTTGGTGCGCTGGGCGCAGTCCTCGTCGTACATGCCGCTGATGTACGCGTCGACGTCACCGGCGGGCACCACGGATGTGACGACCGGTCAGCAGGTGCCGTACGACGACCGGACGGTCGCCCTGTACCGCGAGGCGATCACCCGGCACGAGCGGCTCGCACCGTACATCTGGGACCAGGTCCGGCGGGCGCGGACGACCGGTGACCCGATCGTGCGACCGCTGTTCTTCGACTTCCCCCAGGACAGGCCGAGTTACACGGTCGACGACGAGTGGATGCTGGGCCCGGCGGTCCTCGCGGCACCGAACCTCACCGGGTCGGCGTCACGGGACATCCGTCTCCCCGCGGGCACGTGGTACGACGTCAACCGGGGTAGGACCGTCAAGGGCCCGGTGACACTGAAGTCCTACGCGACACCACTGTCGGTGACACCGGCCTTCGTGAACCTGCGTGCGCAGGGTGCCGCCAAGGCGCTCACCGCCCTGCGCCACCCATAGGGGTCTCCGCGTGCCCCGGCCGATTTCAGGGGCGGCCGGTGCACGCGGGCCCGGGGCCGGCCGTCGTCGCCCGGCCCACCGTGCGCGGGTCAGCTCGGCCGGTCCGCCACCGGAATCCCGTAGGCCCGGTCCACCCGCAACCGGAGCACCAGCCGCCGGTCCCGCACCATCGCCGCGCGGTAGTCGTCCCAGTCGGGATGCTCGCCGAGGACGTCGCGGTAGACGCGGACGAGTTCCTCGACCGTGTCGTCGTTCGGGTCGGCGGCGACCGGGGTGAGGTCGGCGGTGCCCTCGGCGACCGTGTAGGCCCAGCGGTCGGCGCTGGTCACGTGGTAGGAGGCGCGAGGGTCGCGGCGCAGGTTGCGGGTCTTGGCGCGGTCGTCGGTGAGGGAGACCCGGATGATCCGCTCGTCCGGGTAGTAGGCGTGGCTGACGTTGGACAGCTGGGGGCGGCCGTCTCTCTTGAGGGTCACCAGCACCCCGCCATGGCCTTCGGAGAGCAGCCGGAGGAGTGCCGCGTCGTCTTGTGCCGTGTTCTCGGTCATATCGGTTCAACGGGCCCGACGCATCCGCCATTCCCCGGCGGGCAGGCCGTAGACACTGTCTACCGCAGGCTGGTAGACAGTGTCCATGCCTGACTCGGAAGCATCGGAAGCAGCGGGACTCCGCGAGCACCTCGTCGACGTCGGCGTCGACCTGGTCACGAGGGAAGGCGCGCAGGCCCTCACCCTGCGTGAGATCGCCCGGCGGGCCGGGGTCTCGCACGGGGCGCCCCGCCGCCACTTCCCCACCCATCTGGAGCTGCTGTCCGCCATCGCCCGGCGCGGTTTCGCCCAGCTGGGCGAGCGGGCGGCGGAGACCCTGGCGGACACCGGGGCGCTGCCCCGCGCGCGGCTGACGGCTCTGGGCCGCGTCTACCTGGAGTTCGCGCACGACAATCCCGGCATGTACGAACTGATGTTCCGTCACGACCTGCTGGAGAGCGGGCACTTGGGGCTGCGGGACACCAGCCTGCCGCTGTTCGGGGTCCTGGTGGAGCTGGTCGGTCGGGCCCGTCCCGGCGTCGACGCCCGCCTGGTCGCGGGCGCGCTGTGGGCGAACCTGCACGGCATCGCCCAGCTCTGGCGCTGGGGAAGCCTCCAACTCGCCACCGGAGCCGACGACTTCACCCTGCTGCTGCACTCGGCTCTCGACGCCCACCTCGGCCCGGAGGCAGCCGTATGACGGCGCACCGGCGGATCGTGCTGGCGAGCAGTGCGGCGGGGGCGGCGATCGTCGCGCTGGACGGGACCGTGCTCACCGTCGTACAGCCCACTCTGCAGCGGGAGTTGGGGGCCTCGCTCGCGCAGGTCCAGTGGACCGGCACCGCCTATCTCGTCGCCGTGGCGAGCCTGCTGGTGTCGGCCGGGCGGACCGGGGACCGGTACGGGCATCAGCGGGTGTTCGGGTACGGGATGCTCGGTTTCGGCGTCGCCTCGGCCGGGATCGGACTCGCGCCCGGCGTGGGATGGGTGATCGGGCTCCGGGTCGTGCAGGGGGTGTTCGGGGCCCTGCTGCAACCGGCCACGCTCGGCATGCTGCGCGCCGCGTTCCCGCCCGACCGGCTCGGCATGCCGATCGCCGTACGGACGAGCGTGATCGGAGTGGCGGCCGCCGCCGGGCCGCTGGTGGGCGGCGCGCTGGCCGCGGCGGTGGGCTGGCGGGCCGTGTTCTTCCTCCACGTCGGACCCTCGCTGCTGTTCGGCGTGCTCGCCCTCACCGCAGGGGAACCGCACCGGGACCGGGCAGCGGCGGTCCCCTTCGACCTGCCGGGTGCCCTGCTGCTCGCGCTCTCCCTCGCCTCGCTCGTCCAGGCCCTGGTGGATCTCCCCGGTTCGGCCGCCGGGCTAGCGGTGTCCGCGCTCGCGGCCCTCGCCTTCGTCCGGCACGAACGCCGTACCGCGCATCCCCTCCTGCCGCCGGACGTCGTCGGCTCGGCGGCGATCCGCGGGGCGCTCGGGATGCTGCTGGCGGCCTCCGCCGCGTTCTCCGGGACGCTGTTCGTCGTCACCTATTTCCTCCAGGACACCCTGGGCCTCGGACCGTTCCACAGCGCCCTGCGGGGGCTGCCGTTGGCCGCCGCCATGGTGCTCGCGGCACCGGCTACCGCCGTGCTGCTGCGGCGGTTCGGGGCCCGCCGTACGGCCGGCGTGGCGATGGTGGTCGTGGCCCTGGCCGTGCTCGCGCTGTCCGCGGCGTCCGGCACCGTCGCGGTGTGCGCGGGTTTCGCCCTGCTCGGGGCCGGGTTCGGGACGGTCATGGTGGCCGGGACCCATGTGGTCGTGCGGGAGGCGGACGTGGCGTCGGCCGGGGTGGCGGGCGGGCTCAAGCAGACCGCGGTGAACGTGGGGCCGGCGCTCGGGGTCGCCGCGGGCAGCGCGCTGATGGCCGCCGGCGGCCGGGAACCGGCGCTCGGAACGCTCGCCGCGCTGGCCCTGACCGGCGCCCTCACCTGTCTCGTGCTGCCCGGGCGGACAGTCGCGTCGCTCACACATCCCCCCGTTACGGCAGACCGCACAGGTGTTCCTGCGCGACGATGAGTTCCGAGGTGTCCGGGGCCGGGTATGCGGGACCCCACCTCGTGAACGCAATTCGGAGGAGAGCCATGGCACAACTGCGACAAGAAGTCGACCCGGGCGAGGTCGGACTGGACCCGAAGGCGCTGGACCGCCTGGACCAGCACTTCGCCCACTACGTCGACGTGGAGCGCCTGCCCGGCTTCCTGGTGTCCGTGGCCCGCGGCGGTCGCGTCGCCCACCTCACCGCGCACGGGCACCGCGATGTCGCGGCCCGACTCCCGGTCACGTCCGACACGTTGTACCGGATCTACTCCATGACCAAGCCGGTCACCGCGGTCGCCGCGCTGATCCTCGTGGAGGAGGGCAAGCTCTCCCTGGACGACCCGGTCGGCCGCCATCTGCCGGCCTTCGCGGACATGCGGGTCTACGACAGCGGCTCCGGCGCCGATCTCAGGACGCGGCCGGTCGAGCAGCCGATGCTGGTGCGGCATCTGATGACCCACACCTCGGGCATGACCTTCGCGTTCTACCACGCGCACCCGGTCGACGCCCTGTACCGGGACGCGCACCTGGAGTCGTCCGTGCCGCCCGGCGCCAACCTCGCCGAGGCGACCGACATCTACGCGAGCCTGCCGCTGCAGTTCGAGCCGGGCACGCAGTGGAACTACTCCGTCTCCTCGAACGTGCTCGGCCGGGTCATCGAGGTGGTCTCCGGGCAGCGGCTCGACGAGTTCTTCGCCGAGCGGATCTTCCGACCGCTCGGGATGCCGGACGCCGGTTTCCAGGTCCCGGACGAAAAGGCCGACCGGCTCTCGGAGTTGTACGGCGACGCCGACGGCGGCGGGATCGAGCCGATCGCCGGGCTGCCGCTGCGGGGCGGTCTGCCGCGGTTCCTGTCGGGAAGCGGCGGGATGGCGGCGAGCCCGTACGACGTGCACCGGTTCACGGAGTTCCTGCGCCGCCGGGGCGAACTCGACGGCACACGGCTGCTGTCGCCCGAGACGGTCGACCTCATGGCCAGCAACCACCTTCCCGGCGGCGCCGACATGCGCGCCTTCGGCAGCCCGACGCACCAGGAGCCGGGCAACGACGGCATGGGCTTCGGCCTCAGCGTCTCCGTCGTGATCGACCCCGAGCGCACCCAGACCCCCATGGGACGGGGCGCGTTCGGGTGGAGCGGCGCGGCGACCACGACGTTCTGGGTGGACCCGCGCCGTGACCTCACCGTGCAGTTCATGACCCAGCTGCGGCCGAAGCACTCCCTGAAGATCATCCCCGAGCTGAAGCAGCTGATGCACGAGGCGGTCACGGACTGACCGTCAGCGTGAACTCCAGCCCCTCCCCCGCCAGTTCGCCCAGCCACTCCCGTGACCGTTCCGCCGTCTCCGCAGCCCGGTTCAGCCCGGACGGCAGGTCGTCGGACAGGATGTGGCGGACGGCGAGGGAGAGGGGACGGGAGACGCAGCGGGCCATCGCGCTCTCCTCCTCGTCGCCGACCAGGTCGAGCAGGTAACCGCCGGACCAGGTCTCGCCCGTGTCGCCCCTGACGTCCAGGGACACCGCGAGGACGACCCGGTCGCGGTCGGCGTCGGTGGTGGGGTAGGCGGTCGCCAACTCCCGTGCCAGCCCGGCGATCCGGGCGTCGTCGCCCGCCTTCAGCTCCTCGAACACCGCGTCCCAGGCCCGCAGCCAGCCGTCCAGTCGCAGGGTGCCGCGCACGAAGGTCCGGGGACGCCAGCCCGCGGGCAGGCCGTACTGCTCGATGAACGGCACGCTGTCCCGGTTCGGATAGACCTCGAAGGTCTCGCCGTCGACGACATGCGGCCGGGTCGCCTCCCAGGGGCGCTCGGCCGTGGTCTCCTCGCCGTCCTCCAGGTACCGCGCCGGTGAGCGCAGCGCGCCCAGCACCCCGGCCGGGGCCCAACTGAACCGGTACCGGAAGTCATTGGGCACCGCGGGCACCCCGCCGCAGTACGAGGTGAGACTGTACGAGGCCGCGTCGCCGATCGCCTCCCGGGCGCGGGCGACGAGGCTGTGGGCGAAGAGGTGGTCGATGCCGGGGTCGAGACCGGCCTCGGTGAGGACGACGATCCCGGCCCGCTCGGCCGCCGGCACCTGTTCCAGGACGGCGTCCGACACATAGCTGGAGCAGGCGAAGTGGGCCCGCCGCCGCACGCAGACCGCCAGCAGCGCCGCGTGTTCGGGTGCGGGCAGCATGGAGACGACGACGTCGCCCGGCGCCAACTCGGCCCTGAGCGCGTCGAGTCCGAACGCCCGCGGCTCGGCACGCCCGGCCAGGCCCAGGTGCTCGACGGCCCGCGCCGCGCGCTCCTCGGTGCGGTGCCACAGCCGCACCCGCTCGGCGGTGTCGCACAGCAGGCCGAGTCCGCTGCCCGTGGACAGTCCGGCGCCGATCCAGTGGACGGTGCCGCTCGCGCGCACCACGTCAGACATGTCCCAACTCCCCTTCGTCGACGGCGAGTCCGAGGTCACGGGACGTCGTGCGGAACAGGTCGAGGTCGCGTCGCCACGCCGCGCCGGTCCCGAAGTCCAGGAGGTGGGGCAGCAGCGCGGCCGAGAAGTCGGTGCTGGCCTCCCTCGGGAGAAGGGACGGCAGGTTGTCGATGGCGATCAGGTCGAGCGGCGGGCTCGTGTGCAACCGCCGTACCGGGGCGTCCCATTCGGTGGTGCGGTCGTAGACCGGCAGGACGTTGAGGGGTGAGCCGACGTCGCAGGTGACGTCGGAGACGGTGCGGAGGCGGCGGGCCGGGTCGTCGAGGTCCGGTGCGCGGAGGAAGGGCGGGACGGGGGTCGTGGCCAGGACGCAGTTGACCAGGACGTCATGGGCCAACAGGGCCGCGCGGTCGAGGTCCTGGGTCTCGGCGACGTCCCAGCAGGTCGGGTCGATCCCCGCCGTGGCGAACGCGCCGCGTGCTCCGCGTCCGCTGCGGCCCAGCGCGCCGATCACCACGGCGCCGAACTCCGCGTCACCGGCGGCGGGTCGGAGCGTCCGGTCCAGCTCCTCCTTCGACGTGGGTGTCAACGGCGCGACCAGTCGGCCCCGCTGCTGGAGGACGGCGAGGGCCGCGCCCAGGTAGCCCGCCCAGAAGCCGAACGCGGCGAGGCGGCGGCCGTCGTCGTCCACCAGGTATTCGAGGTCGAGCAGTGCCCCGCCCCCGGCCGCGAACCGGCTCAGCAGGTCGCTCGCACCGGGCTGGCCCTTGTAGGCGTGCCCGAAGTAGATGTGGCGGTGGGTCAACTCGGCGGGATCGTCCGGGAGTTCCTTGAGGCCGAGGATCACCGCGTCCCGCGGCGCCGACGTCCACGAGCCCGCGGGGGCCACGCGGGCGCCGATCGCCTCGTAGTCCTCGATCGGGAAGATCCGTTGCGGGGACTCCTCGACCGTGAGGGTCACCCCGTGCTCGACGAGGCGTCGGGCGTCGGAGGGGACCACCGGGGTACGGCGTTCGGTCGTGCGGACCTCGTGGCGGAGCCACAGCTGGAGCTCGGTCATACCAGGTTGACCTCCGGACGCGGGGCGTCGGCCGCGAACCGGCCGGCGCTCAGGGGGCTGACGTCCACGAAGGGTACGTGGCCGAGGTACAGGTCGCGGACGACCTCGCCGACGGCCGGTCCCTGGAGGAAACCGTGGCCGGAGAAGCCGGTGGCGTAGAGGAAGCGGGAGACCGAAGTCGCCTCGCCGATCAGGGCGTTGTGGTCCGGCGTGTTCTCGTACAGGCCCGCCCAGCCGCCGGTGCGGCGCAGGGACAGGAGGTCGGGGGCGCGGCGGTGCATGGCGTCGGCGAGGCGGGGGATCCAGCGGTCGTGGGTGTCGGTGGCGTAGCCGGGTCGCTCGTCGGGGTCGGACATGCCGACGAGGAGGCCGGGGCCCTCGGCGTGGAAGTAGAGGCTGGTGGTGAAGTCGATCGTCATGGGGAGGTTCGGCGGCAGTCCCGTCACCGGTTCGGTGACCGCGATCTGGCGGCGCAGCGGCTGCACGGGGAGGTCCACGCCCGCCATGGCGCCGATCGCCCTGGACCAGGCGCCGGCCGCGCAGACCACCGTGCGGGTGTCGATGCGGCCGAGGGTCGTGACCACGGCGGTGACGCGGTCGCCGCGGGTCTCGATGCCGGTGACGTCGGTGTGGCGCAGGATCGTCGCGCCGTGGGCGCGGGCCGCGGAGGCGTAGCCGTGGACGACGGCCTCGGGGGTGCAGTGGCCGTCGTCGGGTGAGTAGGCGGCGGCGAGGAGGCCTTCGGTGCTGATCAGCGGGGAGAGGCGGCGGGCCTCGGCGGGGTCGATCATGCGGCTGGGCACGCCGAGGGAGTTCTGCAGCCGGACGCCCGTCTCGAAGGACGCGACGTCCTCGGCGGTGGAGAGCAGGAACAGGTAGCCGACGCGGTGCAACCCGATGTCGTGCCCGGTGTCCTCCTCGAACCGGGCGAAGGCCTCCAGGCTGCGGGCGCCGAGCTGCACGTTGAGGACGTCGGAGAACTGGGCCCGGACTCCGCCGGCCGCCTTGGAGGTGGATCCCGCGGCGAGTTCGTCCCGTTCGACGAGGACGACGTCCCGGACGCCGGCGCGGGCCAGGTGGTAGGCGATGCTGGTGCCGATGACCCCGCCGCCGATGACGACGACCTCTGCCTGACGGTTCACGGGCGCTCCTTCTTGGCCGCGTCGATGACGGCCCAGGCCGCGGCCGCGTCCTGGATGCCGAGGCCGACGCTGTTGTAGTAGACGATGTCGTCGGGTCGGGTACGGGCCGCGCGGCGGCCGGTGAGGACGGCGCCGAGCGGGATCAGGTCGCCGGGGGCCACCAGGCCCTCGCGCAGGGCGCCGACGATCGGTCCCGCGTGCTCGGCGGCGGTCTCGGGGTCGTCGACCACGATGGCCGCGGAGCGCCGCAGGACGTCCGGGTCGACCTCGCTGCGGGTGGGTTCGAAGGAGCCGACGCTGACGACCGTGCAGCCGGGGGCGAGCCACTCGCCGTGCACCACGGGGGTGGTGCTGAGCGTGCAGGCCGCCACGACGGAGGCACCCGTGACGGCCTCCCGGGCGGTGGCCGACGGCTCGACGGGGCAGGGCAGTTCGGCGGCCAGCGTCTCGGCGGCACGGGTGCGCCGCCCGGGGTTCGGGCTCCACAGGTGGACGGAGGCCAGGTCCCGGACCCGGGAGATCGCGCGGACGTGGGCGAGGGCCTGGGTGCCGGAGCCGAGGACGGCGAGGCGGCCTGCGTCGGGGGCGGCCAGGGCGTCGACGGCGACGGCGCTGCCCGCGGCGGTGCGCAGGGTCGTCACCGCGGTGCCGTCCATGACCGCGGTCAACTGCCCGGTGACCGGGTCCAGGGCGTTGATCACCGCGTGGATCGTGGGCAGTCGGGTCCGCGCGTTGGCCGGGTTGACGCTGCCGAACTTCGCCACCGCCCCGGTGTCCGCCGACAGCCGGGAGACGTAGGCGAAGACAACGCTGTCGTCGAAGCGGCTCGGGTGCATGATCTTGCCGGGCAGATCGGCGGTGCCGTCACCGAGCGCGGTGAAGGCCGCGCGCTGCGAGGCGATGGCCGCGTCGGCGTCGAGCAGGTCCGTGACCCGGTCGCCGGAGAGGAAGAGGACGTCGTCGGTCATTCCCTCTTCCTATCCGGACTCCGCTCACCGGAATCAGGACCAGTGCGCCACCGCGTCCAGATGGGGCAGCCGGTGGTCGAGCCGCTCCCGTTTGGTGCGGAGGTAGGTGATGTTGTTCTCGCAGGGCTCGATCAACAGCGGCACCTCTTCGACGACTTGGATGCCGTGCTCGATCAACGACTCGCGTTTGCGAGGGTTGTTGGACATCAGCCGGACGCTCGAAACGCCCAGGTCGTGCAGGATCCCGGCGGCCACGCCGTAGTCGCGGGCGTCGACGGGCAGGCCGAGGGCGAGGTTCGCCTCCACGGTGTCGAGGCCCTCCGCCTGGAGGGCCATCGCGCGCAGCTTGGCGAGCAGGCCTATGCCCCGGCCCTCGTGGCCTCTCAAGTAGACGACTATGCCCCGGCCTTCGGTGACCACGGCACGCAGCGCGGCGTCCAGCTGGTCGCCGCACTCGCAGTGCTGGGAGCCGAAGGCATCGCCCGTCAGGCACTCGGAGTGCAGCCGGGTGAGCACCTCGTCCGTGCCGATCTCGCCGTAGACCAGGGCCACTTGCTCGTCACCGCGGTCGTGGTCCAGGTAACCGATCGCCTGGAATTTGCCGTACACGGTGGGCAAGGGAGCATTCACGACGCGTTCCACGCCGGTGGGCTGTGGAGACTTCTTCTTGCCGAGTACGCCAATGTTTTCTGTCATGATCTGGTTCCTAAGCAGAGACGAAAGGCCGTGAAACAATGAATGGTTCGGGCTCACGGACGGCGGCATACGGACTGGTGCCGGCGGACACCACGGAGGACGTGCGGGCCAGGGGGGCTGAGGTCACGGCACAGGTGGCCGTCCTTCCGGTCGGCAGTTTCGAGCAGCACGGCCCGTATCTCCCGCTGGCGACCGACACGTTGGTCGCCTGTGCCGTGGCCCGGGAGATCGCCGCGGCATACCCGGTGCATCTCCTCCCTCCGGTGACGATGGCCTGCTCGCACGAGCACGCGGCCTGGCCGGGGACCGTCAGCATCTCTTCCGTGACCCTTCATGCGGTGGTGCGGGACATCGCGGACTCTCTCCGCCGGTCGGGGGTCGAGACCCTCGTGGTGGTCAACGGTCACGGCGGAAACTACGTACTGGGCAACGTCGTTCAGGAGTCCTCGGCGCGCGGCGAGCGGATGGCGCTGTTCCCGGCCGCCGAGGACTGGGAGACGGCGCTGGAGCGGGCCGGGGTGCTGACCTCGCTGCTCACCGATATGCACGCGGGGGAAATCGAGACCTCCATTCTCCTGCACGCTCATCCCGAATTGATCCGTCCCGGATATGAGACCTCCGATTTCGTCGCCGACGACCGTCGCCATCTCCTGACGCTCGGTATGTCCGGCTATACCGAGTCGGGCGTCATCGGGCGCCCGTCCCTCGGCTCGGCGGAAAAGGGGAAGGCACTGCTGGCGAGCCTCGCCGATTCCTTCGGCGCGTATTTCTCGGTGCTGACCGCAGAGGCCTGAGCGGACGCCGGGTCCGGTACGCCGGTGCCGGACCCGGCGGCGCGCAGTCCCGCGCCCCAGCGGACGATCAGCACGGCCAGGCCGGGCAGCGCGGCGACGAAACTGAGCACGCCGTAGATCACCGAGACGGACAGGCCGCTGCTCGCGCCGAGGCCCGCGGCGCCGAACGCCCAGGCGGTGACGCCCTCGCGGGGTCCCCAGCCGCCGACGTTCAGCGGCAGGCCCATGGCGACCAGCGCGAGGACCGCGATGGGCAGCAGTTGGGCCACGGTGGCGGCGGATCCGGCGGCGCGGGCGGCGACCACGAACATCGCGAGGTGGCCGGCGAGGATGACGAGCGAGGAGACCGTGACGCCGGGCCAGTTGGCGCGGGAGAACAGTCCGGCGCGGGCCTCGTCGAGGGTGGCGCGCAGGGCACGGCCCCGGCGGGCGGCGGCTGCCGGGCGGTTCATACGGACGGCGGCCACCACGGCCAGCGCTCCGAGGGCGGCGAGCACGACGAGCGGGGCGATGCTACGGACCTCGGACATCACCGGGGAGTCCAGACCGAGCAGGATCGTCACCCCGACGACGGCCAGCGCGAGCTGTCCGGCGACGCGTTCCAGGACGACGGCGCGGACGGCGCGGCCCATGTCGCCCGCGCTCTGCCCGTGGCGCACCGCGCGATGCACGTCACCGAGGATGCCGCCGGGCAGGGCCGCGTTGAGGAACAGGGCGCGGTAGTAGTCGGCGACGGCCGGACCGAGCGGCAGCGTGATGCGCAGGCCCCGCGCGACCAGGGCCCAGCGCCAGGCGCTGAACACCGTGGTGACCACGCCGATGGCGAGCCCGATCAGCAGGGTCGGCGCGTCGATGCGGCGCAGGCCGTCCAGGAAGACGCCCGTGCCGAGGCGCCAGAGGAGGACGCCGAGGATGGCGGTGCCGGCGACGGTGCCGAAGTGGGTGCGTACGGCGCGGGAGTTCACCCGGGTCAGGATCGCGCGCAGCACGCGCCGGGCACCGGAGGCGCGGTCGCCGCCGGAGCGCGGAGCGGCGACGATCACGCCGATACGGTCGCCGGAGACGGCCGAACTGTGCAGCGCCGGGGCGTGCCCGGGACGCAATCGCACCTCCTCCACGGCGGTCCCGGCGCGCAGGCCGGGCGCGACCGGCGCGGAGCGGCCCGCGCGCACCCTGCGGGTGCGGGTGCCGGGCCTCGGCGCGACCGTCCTCATCGTCTCCACGCTCATCGTGTGCCCCCCGTCGGCCGGGCCAGTGCCAGCAGATCGCTGTGGTGGACGAGCACGCTCAGCTCCCCTGCCGCGCAGGCCTCCAGGCGGTCGCGGAGGTAGCGGTCGGCGCGCTCCTTCAGCTCGGGGCGTTCCTCGACGGCGGCACCGACCCAGCCGCGCAGCCACTCGGCGGTCAGCGCGGCCTCGTCGGCGCCGAGCCGCCAGGCGCTCGGGTGGACGCGGACCGTGGCGCCGTGCGCGGCGAAGGCCTCGCAGGTGACGGTGACGGCGTCGGGGCCGAGGAGTCCGTCGCGCCGCTGGTGGGCGTTGAACGCGTCGGCGATCTCCTCGTCCATCGGGTCGGCCGGGGTGAGTTCGACCCGGCCCGCCACCGACAGCGTGAGCAGCGCCGGGCAGCCGGCGCCGACGCAGGCGGTGACGAGGGCCTCGACCTCCTCGCGGGTGAGGACGTCCAGGAGCGCGGAGGCCGTCACCAGGGAGGCGCCGACCAGTGCGTCCGGGGTCAGCCGGGCCACGTCGCCGCGCCGGGTCTCGACCGTGACGCGGCTGCCGTCGGCGGCGGCGCGCGGGGAGGCGACGGCGGCGAAGTGGAGGAGGTAGGGGTCGCGGTCGTGCAGGATCCAGTGCTGGGGGCCGTCCAGGCGGGGCGCGAGCCAGCGTCCCATCGAGCCGGTGCCGCAGCCCAGGTCGTGGATGACGACCCCGGAGCGCCCGGGGAGGTTGGCGAGCCGGATGCGCAGCGGGTCGAGCAGGTCGCCCGCCCGCGCGACGGCGTCGGCGCCCTCCCGCAGCTCCAGCCACTCGGGCGCGTAGCGCGGCGGATCGTCGGGGCCGACGTCCCGCAGCCGTACGGTGGCCCGCTCGCCGGGCCGGTTCGCGGGTCCGGCGCCGGGGATCACGGAACCCGGCTCCGCCTGCTCGACGGCGTCCTTTCGGACCGTTCCGCCCATGGTGTCCTCCGGCCCCGGCTGTCCTCCAGCCGTCAGGTCCTTCGCGTCGGCCTGCGCCGGGGCGACCAGCATGCCCAGCGGCACGCCCCTGGGGCCCGGCTGCGCCGGGATCCGTCCGGCCTGTGCCGTGGCCCCCGCGGACTGCGTGTTCGTCATGCCGCCCTCCGGGGTTCGCTGGGCAGGCGGGTGAGGACGCCGGCCAGGCTGCGGGCCGTGGTGGCCCATCCGTCGAGGGCCGCGCGCCGGCCCCGGGCCGCCGCCTTGAGCCGCCGCCGTACGTCGGCCTCGCCGAACCAGCCGCGCAGTTCGGCGGCGAGGGCCGCCGGGTCCTCCGGCGGGACGAGGATGCCGGGCACGCCTCCGTCGGGGGCGCGGCCGACGGCCTCGGGCAGCCCGCCGACATCGGTGGCCAGCACGGGGATGCCGCGGGCGAGGGCCTCGGTGACGGCCATGCCGTAGGTCTCGGCGTACGACATGAGGACCATGAGGTCGGCGGAGGCGTAGCTCGCGTCGAGTTCGGCGCCGGCCTGCGGGCCGGCGAGGTGCAGGCGGTCCTGGAGGCCGTACCGCTTGATGAGGCCGCGCAGGTGGTCGACGTACTCCGGGTCGTGGCCGAGGCCGCCGACGCAGACGCAGGTCCACGGCAGGTCGGCCGCGGCGGCCAGCGACTCGACCAGCCGGTGCTGTCCCTTGCGCGGGGTGACGGCGGCGACGCACAGCAGGCGGGAAACGCCGTCGGTGCCGGAGGCGAGGGGCGCGATGTCGGCGCCGGGGGTGGCGACATGGACGCGGTCGGGGGCCAGGCCGTGGTGCGAGACGAGGCGGCGGACCGCCCACTCGCTGGTGCCGATGACGGCGGGCACCGCGCGCAGGACCGTGCGCTCCTTGGCGTCCAGTTCGGCGGCGACGGAGGCGTCGAGGCCGGTCTCGTCACCGAGCGGGAGGTGGACGAGGACGGCCAGGCTCAGCCGGTCGGCCTCCGGGACGACGATCTCGGGGACCCCGCAGGCCACGATCCCGTCCAGGAGTACGGCGGCGCCGTCCGGGAACTCGCGCAGCACGCGGGCGAGTTCGGTGCGGGCGGCTGCTCCGGGCCGGGGCCACTCGCCGTCCACGGCGTGCTTGACGACCTGCCAGCCGAAGCCGGGCAGGTCCAGGCTGACGCGGCGGTCGTAGGCGTTTCCGCCGCTCGGCGCGGCCGGGTCGTCGACACCGCCCGGCATCACGAAGTGCACGGTGCGCAGGGACATGGGGATGATCTCGGCATTCCGGGAGGCCGTGCGCTGTGCGGGCAGGAAACCCAGCGAGGGGGCGCGGTCGATGGTCATGTCGCTCACAGGGCACGCTCGTAACTCGCCCAGGCGACGTGCGACTCGTGCAGGGTGACCTGGAGTCCGGTCAGACCCCGGGCGCCGTCACCGAGCGCGCCCTTCTGGATCCGTTCGGCGAGCCGGTCGGCGATGACCTTCGCGAGGAACTCCGTCGAGGTGTTGATCCCGGCGAAGTCGGGCTCGTTGTCGAGGTTTCTGTAGTTCAGCTCGCTGACGACGGCACCGAGCTCCTGGGTGGCCAGTCCGATGTCGACGACGATGTTGTCGTCGTCCAGCTGCTCGCGCCGGAAGGTGGCGTCCACCAGGAACGTGGCTCCGTGCAACCGCTGCGCGGGACCGAACACTTCGCCGTGGAAGCTGTGGGCGATCATGATGTGATCGCGGACGGTGATGCTGAACAACGGACGACCCTCCAGGTGCGGCGCGTCTGGTCCCCCGGCTGAACCCTGCCGGGGGATGCCGTGTAGTACGGCTGCACGCCTCCCCCTGTTCAGCCCACTCTCACTCTTTTCTCAGGTCAGACGCGCTTGCTCGTACGGAATTGAACGGTTCTCAGCCGATGTCGGCGTAACGCACCCGGTGGCACAGCGCCGGGATCTCCCCCGAGGCGAGCCTCGGCAGCAGCCGGGGCAGTTCCTCGAAGTCGCTCTCCCCGGTGACGAGCGCGTCCAGCGCGGGGTCGGCGAGGAGGTCGAGGGCGAGCGCGAGCCGGTCGGCGTAGCTGCGGTTCGCGCGGGCCGGGGAGACGGTGCCGACCTGGCTGCTGCGGATCACCAGGCGGCGGGAGTGGAAGGCCTCGCCGAGCGGGAGGCTGACCTTCCGGTCGCCGTACCAGCTGAGTTCGAGGACGGTGCCCTCGGGCGTGAGGAGGTCCAGCGCTCGGGCGAGGCCCTGCTCGGTGGCGCTGGCGTGCACGACGAGGTCGCAGTCGCCGAGCGCGTCCGCCGGCAGCGCGAAGCCGACGCCGAGCGCCTCGGCGGTCTTCGCGCGCGCCGGGTCGGCGTCCACCAGCTGGACGCGTACGCCCGGGAAACGGGCCAGCAGCGCGGCCACCGAGCAGCCCACCATCCCGCCGCCGACCACCGCGATCCGGTCACCGACCAGCGGCGCCGCGTCCCACAGCGCGTTCACGGCGGTCTCCACGGTCCCGGCGAGCACGGCCCGCCCGGCGGGCACCGATTCCGGCACCGGTGTCACGGCGCTCGCGGGAACGACGTAGCGCGTCTGATGCGGATAGAGGCAGAAGACGGTACGGCCGGCCAGCGCGTCCGGTCCCTCCTCCACCACTCCCACGTTGAGGTAGCCGTACTTCACCGGGCCCGGGAAGTCGCCCTCCTGGAAGGGCGCCCGCATGATCGCGTGCTGGTTCTCGGGGACGCCGCCGCGGAAGACCAGCGTCTCGGTGCCGCGGCTCACGCCCGACCACAGGGAACGGACCACCACCTCGCCCTCGGCGGGGTCCGGCAGGACGACGTCGCGTATCTCGCCGTGACCGGGCGGACCGATCCAGAACGCCCTCGCGGTGCGCTTCATCGGGATCCTCCTGAACGATCGGGAAGCTGTTCACGTACGGGTAACCACAGGCCGCGCACAGTACGCGGCGTTGATCGACTCTGTCATACGGCCGGAGGGTGTGCGGTGGCCCTGAACAACACATACGAAGCAAGGCTGGTCCAGCAGGAGACCGCTGTGGGAGCGGGCGTCCAGATCCTGTTGCTGGCGTTGCTCGGCACGGCGATCGGGATGGGCCCGGCGGGCTGGCTGACCGGCCTGGCGTTCGCCGTCGCCACCTGGGCCGTGCTGTCCAAGGCCCTGCACCGGACCCGGACCCGTTCCTTCGGCCCGGCCAACCGCGTCACCCTCGGCCGGGCGATCCTGGTCGGCGGGGTGACCGCGCTGGTCGCGGACTCCTTCGAGAGCTCGCCGCCGGTCACCCTGTTCGTCGGACTGACGGCGGTGGCCCTGATCCTGGACGGCGTCGACGGCAAGGTCGCCCGGCGCACGGGCACCTCCACCGCGCTGGGCGCGCGCTTCGACATGGAGGTCGACGCGTTCCTGATCCTCGTCCTCAGCGTCTACGTCTCCACCCGGCTCGGCCCGTGGGTGCTGCTGATCGGCGCGATGCGCTACGCGTTCGTCGCCGCGGCCCGCGTCTGGCCGTGGCTCAACGCTCCTCTGCCGCCGAGCACCGCCCGCAAGACGGTCGCCGCCACGCAGGGCGTCCTGCTCCTCCTCGCGGGCTCGAACCTGCTGCCCTACGCGGCGAACCTCGCCGTGGTGGCCCTCGCGCTCGGCACGCTCGTGTGGTCCTTCGGCCGCGACATCCTCTGGCTCCGGCGCACCTCGCGCACCTGTCGCGTCGAGGAGATCCCGGCGGAGGAGAAGCTGCGGGAACTCGTCCCGCAGTAGGGACGGTTGCGCCGAAGGGCCCGGATCACGAGATGATCCGGGCCTTTTGGCGTGCCGCGCACTACGCGGCAATCAGGGCTGCTCCGCTACGACCGCGGGGTCCGGCTGCGCACGATCGCGAACGCGCCGGCCGCGAGGCCGAGGACGCCGACGACCAGCCCGGCGATGCCGAGCCCGCGGGCGGTCGAGTCGCTGCTCGACGCGCTGCTCGACGAGGAGGAAGCGGAGTCGGAGTCGGAGTCGGAGTCGGACTTCGTGGAGCCGGCCGCCGCCGAGGCCGAGGCGGCCGGGGTCCCGTCGCCGTCCTCGCTCTCCTTGGCGGTGAGCTTGAGGACGGGCGCCGGGTTCTCCGGCTCGTCGTCGCCCGCCGCGGCCTCCTCGATCCAGCGGACGACATCGCCGTTCGAGTACGTCTGGAGCGTCTTGAACGACAACTGGTCGGTGTCGTCCGGCAGTTGACCGAAGGCGACGTTGAAGTCCTCGTACTGTCCGGCGCCGATCCTCCCGCCGGTCCAGGTGATCTGGGAGACGGCGTCGGTGATGGTGCCGTCGTCGGTCTTGACCGGCGTCTTCAGCTTGCTGGTGGTGACCTTCGCGGTCCAGCCGTCCTGCGGGGTGACCAGGACTCCGAGGACCGGGTGGTCGGTGGGCAGATAGACCTGGACCTTGGTGGTGGCGGCCTTGTCCTCCTCGTTGGGGACACGGAAGGTCAGCACGCCGTCCGTGGCTCCCTTGGCGTAGCTGTCGGGGTGGACGGTGACGTGCGCGGAGGCGACCCCGGCGGCGGCCAGGACTCCGGCGGTGGCGAGCGCGGCGACGGTGCCTGCGCGGCGCAGGGTGGTGCGGTGAGCGGACATGGTGAGGCGATCTCCGTACGGGAAAAGGAAGATGGGTGATCAGGCCGGGTACGGGATCGCGCTCGGTGGTCCTCTGCGGCTGACGGCGTGCCGCAGGAGGAGCTGGCGCAGGGGGGCCGCGTCGGCGGTGGTGCGTCCGGGGCGGCCGGTGGAGCGGGCGGGCTGGGGTGCGGGGGCGTCGCGCCACCAGGCGGCGAGTCCGGGGACGAGGGCGACGGCCGCCCAGCGCAGCAGCGACCACAGCGCGGCCTCCCCGCGCCGCAGCCACCAGGACGCGACGAGCGCGGCGACGACGTGCGCCGCCACGGCGTGCGGGGTCATCGCCTGCGACTGCCGCATGGGGGCCATGGCGTGCCCCGACATGTGGGCCATCCCGGCCATCGCCATACCGCCGCCCGCGCTGGGCCTGGTGGCGTCGAACCCGAGGTGGAGTCCGGCCTGGGTGGCGAGCATCGCGGCCCCGATACCGGGCAGGGACCGCTCCCGCGCGCCGAGCAGCCACCCCATCACGAACACGACGAGGAACCCGGCACCGTCCGCCCACCAGGGCGGCACGGCCCCGGTGGCCAGCCCGTGCCCGGCGGCGGCCAGCAGCACACACACCGCGGCGAACACCGCGGCGCGCAGACTCCGAACCGCCGGGGAAGCGCTCATGGTGACGGATCCTCCCACGCGCCGCTGCCGCCGTTGCCGCCGATGGCGGTTTAGGGGGCAGCTCATATCCGGTTCATGGGTTGGTACGGGGGTGACGGGCGGGGTGTTCAGCGGGAACGGGGTGGGGTGTTCAGCGGGAGCGGGGTGGCGGGTGGGGTGAGCGGGGCCGGCGGGGCAGCAGCGCGACCGCCGCCATCGGTACGGCCGCCAGCACCAGCCAGGGAACGGCCGCCGGCAGCCCCGTGTCGAGGAGGGTGCCGGTGGCCGCGCTGCCGAGGAGGACGATCAGGCCGGAGACGGAGGACAGGGCTCCGGTGTAGAGGCCGAGGCGGCCGGGTTCGGCGAGGTCGGGGACCCAGGCGCGGGCGACGGGGGCGATGAGCATCTGGCCGAGGGTGAGCAGGACGACGAAGCCGGCC
The DNA here is from genome assembly GCF_044747445.1 of Streptomyces sp. NPDC090083. Lineage (NCBI taxonomy): Bacteria > Bacillati > Actinomycetota > Actinomycetes > Kitasatosporales > Streptomycetaceae > Streptomyces > Streptomyces sp. NPDC090083. The sequence goes on from NZ_JBIVED010000001.1 coordinate 432,942, forward strand.
GCGGGCAACACCCCGGCGACACCGCCGAGTTCGGCGGGCCGGGCCAGCGCGACGACCGCGAACCCGACGGCGATCAGCGACAGCCCGGCCGTCATGGACCGGCGCGGGTCGAGCCGCTCCCCCGCCCACCGGGTGACCGGCAGTTGCGTGGTCACCACCAGCAGCGAGGACAGCGCGAACAGCCAGGCCAGCGGCGCCTGCGAGCCCGCCGCGCGCTCCACCTCGTCGGGGAGCGCCAGGTAGAGCTGGTTGTACGCGAGGAGGTAGGCGCCGTAGGCACAGCACAGCGCCAGGAAGGGCCGGTTGCGCAGCAGGGCCCGTACACCGCCCCTCTCCCTTACGCGCGACCGCCCGGGAATGTGCTGCGGCAACAGCCGCGCGTGCCCCGCGAGCACGAGCACGAAGACCCCGGCCCCGGCCAGGCAGGCCACCCGGAAGTCCACCGCGAGCAGCAGCGCCCCGAGCAACGGGCCGACGAACGCGCCGACTTGACCGGAGACGGTGAACAGGGCGAGCACGCGGGTGCGTGAACCCCCGCCCGCCGCCTCCCACTCGACGGCCTGCCGTGCCACCTCCGACTCAACCGCCGGTGAGAACAGCGCGGCGGCGAACCCGATGAGGAGGACGGCCCCGACGACGGACCAGGTGTCCGCCGCGTACCCGAGCCAGCCGAACCCGGCGATCCGCAGGGCGCATCCCGCGAGCACCACGGGCCGCACGCCGTATCGGTCGGCGAGGGCCCCGCCCACCACGAACAGCCCCTGCTGGCTGAAGGTCCTGAGCCCCAGCACGAGCCCGACCAGCCACCCCGCCATGCCGATCGCCTCCGCCAAGTGCTCGGCGAGGAACGGCAGGACGGCGAAGAACCCGATGTTGAAGGCGAGTTGGGTGAGGATCAGCAGCCGGAGCAAGGCCGGGAGCGGGGTCCGCGCGAGGGTCGCGGAGGTCACCGGACGGCCACCTCCCGTTTCCGCTTGGCCCCTTGCCCGCCTCGCGCCGCGCTGACGGCCAGCGCTCCGAGGAGGGCGAGGACGGCGGCGGGGGCGAGGACGGCCCAGGGCGCGCGTTCGGCGTAGGGCTGGTTCTCGGCGAGGAGAAGGCCCCATTCCGGGGCGGGCGGTTGCGCGCCGAGGCCGAGGAAGCCGAGCGAGGCGAGCGCGAGGGCGACACCGGGCAGGCGGAGCAGCGCGTGCCGGGTGACGGGCGGCAGCACGGCGGGCAGGAGTGCGTGCCTCAGGATGTGCCAACGGCCCGCGCCCAGAGCCCGGGTGGCGGTCACATGCAGGGTGGCGCGTTCCTGGCGGAGCAGTGCGGAGGTGTGTGCCGCGAGGGGTGTCCAGGCGAGTGCGGCGACGGCGAGGGCCGGGGTCGCCGCCCCGCTGCCCGCGACGGCGGTGACCAACAGCGCGGCCAGGACCGGCGGTACGGCGTTCACCGTGTCGACGAGCGGCCCCGATATCCGGGGCAGCAGCCCGAGCAGTACACCGGTGCCGAGCGCGACGGCGCTGATCGCGAGGGCCGGTACCAGGGTGTCGACGGCACCGTGGGCGACCCGGGCGAGGAGGTCCCGGCCGAGCGCGTCGGTGCCGAACGGGTGGGCCCAGGTGGGGTGGTGGAGCCGCATCCCGGTGTCGAGGGCGAGCGGATCGCGGGGCAGGCCGAGCGCGACGACGCCGAGGAGGAGTGCTCCGTGGACAACGGGCAGGGTGCGTCGGCCGGTTGATGCGGAGGGGCCGTGCAGGGACGGGAGGGCGTCGGCGCGGAGCGCGGGGCCGATGAGGAGCCGGGCCGCGAGCCGGGTGAGTCCGGCGGCGACGGCGGCGAGGAGAAGGAGGGCGAGGGTACCGGCCTGGAGCACGGGCAGGTCCTGGGCCAGGGCCGCCTGGAGGGTGGTCCGTCCGAGTCCCGGGATGTCGAAGATCTGCTCGACGGCGACGGCGCCGCCGGTCAGCCCGACGACGAACAGCCCCGTGGTGGGCAGCAGTCCGGGCAGACACCGCCGTAGAGCCTGCCGGGCGATCCGCCGCCCGGACAGCCCCCGCGCCGCCGCGGCCCGCACCCACGGCTCGCCGAACGCTCCCGGCAGCAGATCATCCAGCAGCCGCCCGAGCACGGCCCCGGCGGGCAGCCCGAGCGCGAGCGCCGGCAACACCGTCCAGCGCGGCCCGTACCAGCCGAGTGCCGGCAGCCACCCGAGCTGCACCCCGACGACGGTGGCGAGCACGGAGGCGGTCAGGAACTCGGGGAGCGCGGCGAGTACGGCGGAGCCGCTGCCTCCGGCGTCCTCCACGGGGAGGGCGGATCGACGGCGGGCCAGGCGCCCCGGCCGCGCGCCGGGCGACTCCACCGAACGACCGCCCCGCCGCAGCGTCCGCGCGCACACAGCCCCTGCGGTGACGACGGCCACCAGTGCCGCCGCGCTCATCAACAGCAGGGAGGCGCCCAGCGCTTGGAGCAGACCCGGCATGACCTCGGCGCCGGAGATCCAGGAGCGTCCGGCGTCACCGCGGGGCAGACCGGAGAGCCACTGGCCGAGGAGGTGCAACGGGCCTTCGTCGAGGCCCAGTTGGCCGCGGACGGCGGCGAGTACTTCGGGGTCGGGGTCGCGTTCCGCCGACCGCGCCTTGAGGACGGTGAGCGCCGGGTCGGTGCGGGAGAGCCAGGGCAGCAGGCCCACGGCACACACCAGGGCAGCCGCGAGGAGGGCGCGCCACAGGAGCGTGGCCGTGCGGTGGGGCATGGGTCAGCGCCGGGTTCCGGGGCCGACGAGGGTGCGCTCGTACGGGTCGAGGAGCACGCCCTCCACGGACGGACCGACGCCGGTGACGACCCGTTGGTGCACGAGCGGCACGACGGCGTCGGCGCCCAGGATCTCGGCCTCGGCCGCCATCGCCGCGCTCTGCCGTGCGGAGGTGTCGGCGGTGCCCTCGGCCTTCGCCACGGCCCGGTCCACGTCCTTGTCGCACAGCAGGGCGAGGTTGTAGCCGCCGTCGCAGGTGTAGTCGCTGGCGAGCACGGCCACCGGGTCCCCCGTGTCCACCAGGGTGTTGCGGGCGACGACGAACGCGTCGAACTTTCCGGCCAGCGCGTCGCTCTCGATCCGCGAGTACTCGCGCACCTCCAGGTCGACCTTGAATCCGGCCTGTTCGAGCTGTTGCTTCAACACCTGGGCGGCTTCGGGGAGTTCGGGCCGGTTGTCGTAGGTCGCGAGGGTGACGGTCCGCCCGCCGGGCGCCGCGGCCCCGGCCCGCCCGGCCGGTCGCTCGCGCTTGCCCGCGGCCCAGGTGACGGCGGGGCCGTAGACACCCGTGCCGGCGTCGGCGTGCCCCTCGTAGACACCCTTGGCGAGTGCGGCGGTGTCGACGGCCGCGCGGGCGGCGGCGCGGAGCTTCGGGTCCTTGAACGCGCCGCTTCTGGTGTTGAGTTGGAGGCTCGTGGTGCGGGTGGTGGCGGTCTCGCGGCGGGTGTCCGCGTCGAGGGTGGCGGCCTGGGCGACGGGTATCGCCTCGGCGATGTCGACCTGTCCGGTGCGCAGCGCGTTGGTGCGGGCGGTGCCGTCCGCGATGAACCGTGCGTCGATTCCGGGGGCTTGGGCGAGGCCGCCCCAGTAGTCGTCGAAGCGGTCGAGGGTGGCCGAGGTGGCACCGGTGACGTGCGTCAGCTCGAAGGGACCGGTGCCGGTGCCGACCGGATCGACGCGCCCCTTGCCCTCGTAGGCCTTCGGGGAGAGCACGGCGAGGGCTGGCCCGGCGAGCCTCAACGGCAGTACGGGATCAGGTGAGTCGGTGGTGATGCGCAGTCGGTCGGCGCCCGCGGGCTCGGCGGTGAGGGCGACACCCGAGAGAGCGGCGGGAGCGGGCTTCGCCTCGGCGGCGTGACCGAGGGCGGCGGCCACCCGGCCGGGGGTGACATCGGTTCCGTCCTGGAAGCTCGCCTCGCGCAGGGTGAACAGCCAGCTCCGGTCGTTCTCCCGCTGCCAGGACCGGGCCAGCGCGGGTGCGGCGGACCCATTGGCGTCCAGTGAGGTCAGCCCCTCGGTGACACCGAGGCGGCTGAGGATCGTGGCGTCGGCGCCGTACGGGGAGAGGTTCTCGGCGGGCGGGAACGCGAGCGCCACCCGCAGCCGGAGACCGGGCCTCCCGTCCCCGGCGCCTTCCCCGGTCTCCTCGCCGGCGGAGGCGAAGCAGCCGGTGAGGACCGGCGCGAGCACGAGGGCGAGCAGCGGCCGGGACCGCCGCAGCGACCCGACTCGCCTTTGGACGGGCCCACTTGTGCCGGGGTTCGAGCGCCGGAATCGCATCGCGGTCATCGCTCCATCGCCAGTTCGAAGTGCACGATGCCCTGGCCGCCGGGATCGTCGCGCTCGTCGTGCACGACCTTCCCGAGCGACCGCCAGAACGCTTCCGCGCCGGGCACGGCGGGATCGGTGTGCAGATATACGGCGCGGTAGCCGCCGTCGGCCGCGGCGAACGCGAGGAGGTCGGCGACGAGACGCCGGGCGAGGCCGCGGCGGCGGTGCGCGGGGCGGACGTAGACGCGGCGCAGCTGCGCGGTCCCACCGGAGGGGTAGCGCTCGGCGAGGTCGCGCGGGTTCGGCGGGTGGGCCGGTCCGCGCGAGTCGAGGGCGGCGGTCGCCACGACCGTGCCGTCGGCGGGGTCGAGCGCCACGAGGAGGGTGTGGCGGTCCGGGGCGAGGTAGGCGGCGGACGGGTCGACGATGTCGCCGTGCCAGCGGGGCACGTAGCCGGTCCCGAAGTCGCGGTAGACGGTGTCGAGCATCACGGCACGCGCACCGTCGACATCGTCCGGGCCTGCCGCCCTGATGCAGTAGTCAAGCACTTGCACATCATATGCATTAAGTCTCCCGAACCTTGATCACCCTGCACGCAGCCCCCGGGATCACCCTTGATCCACTGGATTTGACAGCCTCGCGGCCAGCCCCTAAAACCTACCCACATGACATTCATTTTCAAAACGGCGAAGGCGGCGGACCGGTAGTGCGCGTCGCGTTCGTCGGCAAGGGCGGCAGCGGAAAGACCACGCTGTCGGCCCTCTTCGCCCGCCACCTGGCACGCTCCGGCGCCCCCGTGCTCGCCATCGACGGCGACATCAACCAGCACCTCGCCGAGGCCCTGGCCCCCGACACGGAAGCGGCCGTCGCCCCGCCCCTGGCCGCCCACCTGACCGAACTGAAGGACTTCCTCCGCGGCACCAACCCGCGCATCGCCTCCGCCGAGGCCATGATCAAGACCACGCCACCGGGAGGCGGCTCACGGCTGCTCCGCCTGCTCGGCGACGACGAGGTGCACGCCCGGCACGTGGGCCGGGCGGGTGATGTTCCGCTGATGGTGACGGGCGCGTTCGAGGAGAGCGACCTCGGGGTGGCCTGCTACCACTCCAAACTCGGCGCGGTGGAGCTGTACCTGAACCACCTCGCCGACACCTCCGGCGAATACGTCGTGGTCGACATGACAGCGGGCGCCGACGCCTTCGCCTCGGGCCTGTTCACCCGCTTCGACATCACGTTCCTGGTGGCCGAACCCACCCGCAAGGGCGTCTCCGTCTACCGCCAGTACCGCGACCACGCCCGGGAGTTCGGCATCCGCCTCGCCGTGATCGGCAACAAGGTCACCGGCGAGGACGACCTCCTCTTCCTCAAGGAGGAGACAGGAGACGACCTCCTGACCCACCTGGTCCAGTCCCCCTGGGTCCGGGCCGCCGAACAGGGCCGCGCACAGGGCGAGTTGGAACCGCACAACCGCCACGCCCTGAACGTCCTCCGCGAAACGGTCGACGCCCGTCCCCGCGACTGGCCGACCCTGCACCGCCACGCGGTCGAGTTGCACCTGCGCAACGCCCAGGCCTGGGCGGACAGGGCGACGGGCCTGAACCTGGCGGCACAGGTCGACCCGGACTACGTACCGGGCCCGACACGACGCCCCTGACGACGGCCCACTCCCCACCTCCCACCCCAACCACCGGACAGGACACCCCTTTTCATGTCTCTCGACGTCTCCCCGAAGCTCCTCGCCGAAGCCGAGCACGGTGACATCCGCGAGGCGGACTTCGTGGACACGGTCCGCACGTCCCTCCCCTACGCCTACGACCTCATCGCGGGCCTCGTCACCGAACTCAACGACGGCACCAGGGAGTTCACCGACAACCAGACCCCGCCCCCGTCCGAACAGGAACGCGGCCAGCTCCTCCGCGCCCTGGCCAGCGACGCGATCCGGGGCAGCCTGGAACGCCACTTCGGCGTAGCCCTGGCCTTCCAGAACTGCCACCGGGTGGCGGCGTTCCGCCCGGCCGCCCTGGAAGGGGAGACCTATGCGCGGTTCACGTCGGTGCGGGCCCAAGTACTGAACCAGTCACCGGAGTTCAGGGACTGCTGACCTGCGGACCGGCCCGGTTCCGCGCTCCGGGCCGGTCCTGCTCTCAGCGCTTCTGCTCCACCCGGACCCAGTCCACCTCGGCCTGTACTCCGTCGCCCGCCACCTTGTCGACGCTCGACTGCGGCAACCCCCAGTACGGGGTCGTCGCCTGGTTCCAGCCGGCCGGGTACGCGCCGCCCAGGGCGAGGTTGAGGATGACGTACTGGTTGTGGCCGAAGACCCAGGCGCCGCGGGTGGATTCCAGTTTGTTGCGGGTGGTCTCCTGGACGAGGCTGTCGTCGACGTAGAAGCGCATCGCGGTCGGGGTCCATTCGACGGCGTAGGTGTGCCACTGGTCGGCGGTGCCGCCGTTCGGGTAGGTCTGGCGGGCGCCGATGTTGCCGTCGGCGGAGTAGCCGGGGCCGTGCAGGGCCGTGCTCGTCCAGGTCGGGTAGCCGATGTTCTCCATGATGTCGGTCTCGCCGGAGGCGGGCCAGGACACGGACGGGTCGTCGACGTTGCTGCCGAGCAGCCAGAAGGCGGGCCAGAAGCCGTCGCCGACCGGCAGTTTCATCCGCGCGCTGACCCTGCCGTACGTGAAGTCGTAGTGGGTGTGGGTGTCTATGCGGCCGGACGTGAAGTCGTAGGTGCCGCCGCCCGCCTGGGTGCAGCCCTTGCAGTACTTCGCCGCGAGGATCAACTCGCCGTTCTGCGTACGGACGTTGTTCGTGGAGTCGACGTACGCCTGGGACTCGCCGTTGACCGAGCCCATCTCGATGCCGGTCCTGACCACCCGCCACTTGGAACGGTCCAGCGCGGCGGACGTGAAGTCGTCGAAGAACGTCGTCTGGTAGGTGCCCGACTGGTCACCGGGGAGGGCGGGGTAGGCCGCCGCCGCGCTGCCGCCGGTGCCCCAGACCTGGAACTCGTAGAGCGAGTAGCCGAATTGGGCCGTGGAGGGCGCCGGGTTGTAGAAGGAGCGGCGTTCCTTGCCGAGCATGCGGACGTAGCGGCCGGTGACCGGCTGGGGCAGGGTCACCGTGTCGTGGCGGCCCGTGGCGTCGGCCGGGGACTGGACGTCGGCCCGGCGGGCGGCGATGTCGGCGGCCGAGGGCTCGTAGACCGTGCGCCAGGTGGAGTTGTCGTCCGAGACCTGGAGCAGGTAGTCGACGGCGTAGGCCGATTCCCAGTAGAGGTCGACCGTGGAGATCGTCGAGCTCGCGCCCAGGTCGACCGAGACCCAGCGGTCCGCGTTCCAGTCGCTCGACCACCGGCTCGCGTCGTCCTTGAGGTTGGCGGGCCAGCCGCCGTCGGTGACGTACGCGGGTGAATTGCCGTTGTGCTGGTAGTAGTTGGAGTACGCCGGGTGGTTCAGGGCGAGGTTGGTGCGGGTGGTGGACGCGGGCGCCGGTTCGCCGCCGTAGACCTTGAAGGAGTAGAGCGAGTAGCCGTAGGGCGTGGCACGTTCCACCCCGCGCAGGCGGACGTAGCGGCCCGTCACCTCCTGGGGGTACGTGCTCGTGGTGACCGAGCCTCCGGTGCCCGCGGTCTCCGTGTAGAACGGGGTCCAGTCGGTGCCGTTCCTCGAGATCTCCAGGACGTACCTCTTGCCGTAGGCCGCTTCCCAGTCGAGGGTGACGCGGTCGACGCGGAGGGTGGTGCCGAGGTCGAGACGGATCCAGGCGTCGTCGGCGAAGTTGCTGGACCAGCGGGTCGTGCCGTTGCCGTCGAAGGCGAGGCCGGGGGCGGTGCCGGCGTTCTCGCTCCCGGAGGCGGTGACCGCGGCCGGGTTCGCGGCGTAGGCGGCTGCCGCCCGGTCGGTGTCCCAGGCCGCGGCGGCCGCGGCCCGCGGGGCGGGGGCGGCCAGGGCGGGGCCCGCGGAGAGCAGGGCCGCGGTGGTGAGCGTGGCGAGTGCGGTGAGCAGGGTGCGGGACGGCATGCGGGTCTCCTTGCAGGAGGTGGCGGAAGGAGCGATGGACGTGCCGATCTTGTTGACGTGCGCATGACAGATTCGAGGCCGACGGAATGGATGGGACGGCTGGGGCAGGAGGGCTGTCGGTGTTCCGGTGGATGCGGGCTCCCCCGCCCGCACCCACCGGAACGGTCTCGGTCAGGCCGCGCGTCGCGCCCGGCCGCGGTGGTCGCGGATGATGTCCGCGTACCGGTGGCCGGCGCCCTTGATCGTGCGGACCTGGGTGTCGTAGTCCACGTGGACCAGTCCGAACCGCTTCTCGTAGCCGTACGCCCACTCGAAGTTGTCGAGCAGCGACCAGGCGAAGTAGCCCGCCAGCGGGGCGCCCCTGCGGGCCGCCGAGGCGCACGCGGCGAGGTGCTGGACCAGGTAGTCCTGGCGCTCCGGGTCGTCGACGGTGCCGTCGGGGCGTACGACGTCGGGGAACGCGGAGCCGTTCTCGGTGACGTAGATCCGGCGGGGGCCGTACTCCTCGGTGAGGCGGAGCAGCAGGGTCTCGATGCCCGACGCGTCGATCTCCCAGTCCATGCCGGTGCGCGGGACGCCGGAGCGGCGCACGGCGCGGGTGAAGGGGGCCGGCCCGTCGGGGTCGTCGGCGACGGTCGCCGGGAAGTAGTAGTTCAGGCCGAGCCAGTCCAGCGGGGTCGCGATGGTCTCCAGGTCGCCCGGCTGTTCCGGGAGTTCGACGCCGTACGTCTCGACCATGTCGGCCGGGAAGCCGCGGCCGTGGATCGGGTCGAGCCACCAGCGGTTGACGTGGCCGTCCTGCCGGCGGGCCGCCCGGACGTCCTCGTCGCGGTCGGAGGCCGGGAACACCGTGGAGAGGTTGTTGACGATGCCGACCTGGGCGTCCGGGGCGGCGGCGCGGATCGCCTGCGCGGCCAGGCCGTGGCCCAGCAACAGGTGGTACGAGGCGCGGACGGCAGCCGTCAGATCGGTCCAGCCGGGAGCCATCTTGCCTTCGAGGTGGCCGATCCAGGCCGAGCAGGACGGCTCGTTGAGGGTCGCCCAGTGGGTGACGCGGTCGCCGAGGCGTTCGGCCACGACCGAGGCGTACGCGGCGAAGTGCTCGGCCGTCGCGCGCTCGGGCCAGCCGCCGCGGTCCTGGAGGGCCTGGGGCAGGTCCCAGTGGTAGAGGGTGACGGAGGGAGTGATGCCGGCTTCGAGGAGTCCGTCCACCAACTCGTCGTAGAACGCGAGGCCCTTGGGGTTGACCGGGCCGTCGCCGCCGGGGATCACCCGGGGCCAGGCGACCGACAACCGGTAGGCGTTGGCGCCGAGTCGGCGCATGAGGCCGATGTCCTCGCGCCAGCGGTGGTAGTGGTCGCAGGCGACGTCGCCGTTGTCGTCGTTCTCGATCTTTCCGGGAGTGTGCGAGAAGGTGTCCCAGATCGACGGCGAACGCCCGTCCTCGGCGACGGCTCCCTCGATCTGGTACGCCGCGGTGGCCGTGCCCCACAGGAAGTCGTGCGGGAGTGCGGCGAAATCGATGGTCACTGAAGTTCCTTCACAGTCAGCTGAGTTGGTCGGGTCGGTCACTTGACGGCGCCCGCCGTCAGCCCGGCGACGAGATAGCGCTGCAGCAGCAGGAAGCCGGCGACCACGGGCACGCTGACGACCAGCGAGGCGGCCATGATCTGGTTCCAGTACACGTCGTTGAGCGTGGAGTAGCCCTGGAGTCCGACGGCGAGCGTGCGGGTCGAGTCGTTCGTCATGACCGAGGCGAAGAGGACTTCTCCCCACGCGGTCATGAAGGCGTAGACGGCGACCGCGACGATGCCGGGGATCGCCGCGGGGACGACGACGCGCAGCAGCGCGCCGAGCGGTCCGCAGCCGTCGACCAGCGCGGCTTCGTCCAAGTCCCGCGGCACGGAGTCGAAGTAGCCGATCAGCATCCAGATGGAGAAGGGGAGCGAGAAGGTGAGATACGTCAGGATCAGGCCGCCGCGCGAGCCGAACAGGGCGATGCCCGTGGCGTTGCCGATGTTGACGTAGAGGAGGAACAGCGGGAGGAGGAACAGGATGCCCGGGAACATCTGGGTGGACAGGACGGTGACCGTGAAGACGCGCTTGCCGCGGAACTCGTAGCGGCTGACGCCGTAGGCGGCGAAGACCGCGATGACCACCGAGCAGAGCGTGGCCGAGACGGACACGATCAGCGAGTTCATGAAGTACTTCGCGAGCGGGACCGTCGACCAGATGTCGATGTACGGGCGGATCGTGAGACCGCTCGGCAGCCAGCGGAACTTGCCCGTGACGTCCGAGAGCGGTTTCAGCGAGCTGGAGAGCATGACGTACACCGGCACCAGGACGAAGCCGGCGAGCAGGGTGAGGAAGATCCGCCGCGACCAGAGGAACGAGCGGGGCGGCGCCATCGGCGACCTGGAGAGCGAGGAGCTAGCCATGGGCCGCCTTCCTTCCGCGTGAGGTGACCACCAGGTACACGCCGGTGACGACGAGCAGGAACAGCAGCAGCAGGACCGACATCGCCGAGCCGGTGCCGAAGTTCCAGGTCACGAACGAGGCTTGGTAGATGTGCACCGAGATGAGGTCCGCGGCCTCGGGCGCCGACCTGCCGAACAGGACGTACGGCGTGTTGAAGTCGTTGAACGTCCACAGGAACAGCACCAGGACCAGCACCTGGTTGACCGGGCGCAGCGACGGCAGGGTGATGCGGCGGATCTGCTGCAGCATGCCCGCGCCGTCGATGGACGCGGCCTCGTACAGCTCCTTGGGGATGTTCTGCAGGCCGGCCATGACGATGAGGAACGCGAACGGCCAGCCCTTCCACACGTGCACGATGAGCAGTGCGTAGAAGCTGTTGTCGCCGATCAGCCAGAACGACGGCTTGTCGGTGAGGTGGAGCTGGTCGTGCAGGACGTGGTTCACCAGGCCGTTGTCGTGCTGGAACATGAAGACCCAGGTGATGACGGCCGCGTAGACCGGCAGCGCGTACGGGATGAGGAAGAGCGCTCTCAGGATGCCCCGGCCGCGGAAGTTGTCCTGCATGTAGATCGCGGTGACCGTGCCGAGCAGCCAGCAGAAGGCGACCGACAGCAGGGTGAAGACCACCGTGACGAAGAAGGAGTGCAGCAGCGCCTTGCCCACCGGGGCGCTGAAGTCCACCGAGACCTTGTAGTTGCCGAAGCCGGACCAGGGCGCGGTGCCCCAGTCGCGGATGTAGAACTGGGTGAGCTCCTTGAAGCTCATGACGATGCCGATGACCATCGGCACCAGGTGGACCAGGAGTTCGAGGATCAGCGCGGGCAGGAGGAGCAGGTACGGCAGTCCGATGCGGCGGATCCGGTCGGTACGGCGGCGGCGCGGCCCGGGGGCCGCCGTGGCGGAAGAGTCCTTCCGCACGGCGGCCTCCGGGGTGACAGTGCTCGTCACAGTCGCACTCACTTCGCCGGCATCTGCTGCTGGGCCTTCTGGAGCTCCGCCTTGACGGACGCGGTGGTGACCGCTCGTCCGGCGGCGGCGTCGGCGAACAGGTCCTTGACGGCCGTGCCGACCGCCGTCTCGAACTGGGACTCGTCGGCGACCTGCGGGAGCGCGGCGGCGCTCTTCGCGAGGGTGTCCTTGAGGACGGCGTTCGCGGGGGTGTTGAACGCGGTGTCCTCCTGCGCGGTCTTCACCGGCGGGATGGAGCTGTACGCCGTGTTGAGGATCTTCTGCTCGGCGTCGCTGGTCATGAACTTCACGAACTTGGTGGCACCGTCCAGGTTGTTCGTGTTCTTGAAGACGGCCAGGTTGATGCCGGCCACCATCGAGTTGGTCTGCGCGCCGGTGCCCGGGGTGCCGGACTGCACGGGGATCGGCGCGATGCCGTACGAACTGTCGCTCATGCCCTGGGACTTGAGGTTGGCGGACGCCGACTGCCACATCAGCATCGCGGTCTTGCCCTTGGCGAAGTCGCTGACGGACTGGTTCTGCGCGTACTCGGCGTTGCCGACCGGGATGGCCTTGTCCTTGGCCATCAGGTCGACGTACTGCTTGACGGCCGCCACGACGCCGTCGTTGGTGAAGTCGGCCTTGCCGTCGGCGGTGAAGAAGTCGGCGCCGTGCTGCTTGGCGAAGACGAAGGTGTGGTGGATGTTCTCGGAGACGTTGGCGCCCTCGGCACCGAGGACCTGCTTGCCCTTCGCCTGGATCTTCTTCCCGTCGGCGACCAGCTCGTCCCAGGTGGCGGGCGGCTGGGAGATGCCGGCGTCGGCGAAGATCTGCTTGTTGTAGTAGAGCGCGTAGGCCATCGAGTACAGCGGGACGGCGGCCGGGTCCTTGCCGGTGGCTCCGGTGGAGCCGAGCGCGGAGTCGACGAAGCGGTCCTTGCCGCCGATCTTCGCGAAGTTGGCCGAGGTCCACGGCAGGAAGGCGCCGGTGGCCTGGAGGGAGGCGCTCCAGGTGTTGCCGATGTTCAGGACGTCGGGGCCCTGTCCCGACGTGGTCGCGGTGAGGATGCGGTTGAGGAGGTCGGACCAGGGCACGACCTCCAGCTTCACCGTGATGCCGGTCTGCTTCTTGAACTTGTCGAGTTCGGGCTGCAGGACCTTCTTGTCGATGGCGATGCTGGCGCCCTGGTTGGAGGCCCAGTAGGTGAGCGTCTTGGGCGAGTCGTTGGATCCCCCACCCGTGGACGAACCGCCTCCGCAGGCCGTGGCCGCTAGGGCGAGTGACATGGTGACGGCGCCTACGGCCGCGGCTCGGATGCTGCGCATACTCCGGGTGTCCCTTCAGGGAATGCACTCACGACTTAATTTAGGACGTGAGTTAAACCTCGGAAGTCAGACGCGTCAAGAGTTTGGACGCCACTCGTCGAACTCGGTCGCACCTCTTGACGTCCGCGTTCACGGACCTGAAGCATTCCCCCGCGAGAGAGCGCTCCCATCCCCACCCGCGTTCATTTCATGAACAAGGAGAGCCGCCATATGTCCTCAGTTCCCCGCAGAGCCGTCCTCGGAGCCGCCGCCGCGGTGTCCGCCCTGGCCGGGCTGCCGACGCCCGCCTCCGCCGCCGCCACCCCCACCTCCACCACCGCGGTGACCCCGCGCGCGCTGCCCGGCGGCGGCGACCTCGGCCCGAACGTCATCGTCTTCGACCCCTCGACCTCGGGCATCCAGGCGAGGCTGGACCAGATCTTCGCCCAGCAGGAGACGGCCCAGTTCGGCACCGGCCGCTACGCCGTCTTCTTCAAGCCCGGCACCTACTCCGGGCTCAACGCCCAACTCGGCTTCTACACCTCGATCGCGGGTCTCGGCCTCTCCCCCGACGACACCACCATCAACGGTGACGTCACGGTCGACGCCGGCTGGTTCAACGGCAACGCCACCCAGAACTTCTGGCGTTCGGCGGAGAACCTCGCCCTGGTCCCCGTGAGCGGCACCAACAGGTGGGCCGTGGCTCAGGCGGCCCCCTTCCGCCGGATGCACGTGCGCGGAAACCTCAACCTCGCCCCGAACGGCTACGGTTGGGCCAGCGGCGGCTACATCGCCGACAGCCGGATCGACGGCCAGGTCCAGCCGTACTCGCAGCAGCAGTGGTACACCCGCGACAGCGCGATCGGCGGCTGGCTCAACGGCGTCTGGAACATGGTCTTCTCGGGCGTCCAGGGCGCTCCGGCGCAGGGCTTCCCGAACCCGGTGTACACCACCCTCGCCACCACCCCGGTCTCCCGCGAGAAGCCCTTCCTGTACCTGAACGGCTCCGAGTACCGCGTCTTCCTCCCGGAGAAGCGCACCAACGCGAGCGGCGTGACCTGGGGCAACGGCACCCCGCGCGGCACCTCGCTGCCGCTGTCGCAGTTCTACGTCGCGAAGCCGGGCGTCACGGCCGCGACCCTCAACCAGGCGCTCGCGCAGGGACTCCACCTCCTGCTGACCCCGGGCATCTACCACCTGAACCAGCCGATCCAGGTGAACCGCGCCAACACCGTCGTCCTGGGCCTGGGTTACGCGACGCTGGTCCCGGACAACGGAGTCACGGCGCTGAAGACGGCCGACGTCGACGGCGTGCGCCTCGCGGGCTTCCTGATCGACGCGGGCTCGGTCAACTCGGCCACCCTGCTGGAGGTCGGCCCGTCGGGCACGACGACGGACCACTCCGCGAACCCGACCACCGTGCAGGACGTCTTCGTCCGCATCGGCGGCGCGGGCGCCGGCAAGGCGACCACCAGCATGGTCATCAACAACCGGCACACCATCGTCGACCACACCTGGCTCTGGCGTGCCGACCACGGCTCGGGCATCGGCTGGGACACCAACCGGGCCGACTACGGCCTCGTCGTCAACGGCGCGGACGTGCTGGCCACCGGCCTGTTCGTGGAGCACTTCAACAAGTACGACGTGCAGTGGAACGGCGAGCGCGGGCGCACGATCTTCTTCCAGAACGAGAAGGCGTACGACGCGCCCAACCAGGCCGCGATCCAGAACGGTTCGGTCAAGGGCTACGCCGCCTACAAGGTCGCCGACAACGTGACCGCGCACGAGGGCTGGGGTCTGGGCAGCTACTGCTACTACAACGTCAACCCGTCGATCGTGCAGCACAACGGCTTCGCGGCGCCGAACCGTTCGGGCGTGAAGTTCCACGACCTGCTGGTCGTCTCGCTCGGCGGACAGGGCCAGTACGAACACGTCATCAACGAGACGGGCGCGCCCACTTCGGGCACGTCGACCGTGCCGTCCACGGTGGTCTCGTACCCCTGAGACTCCGGGGGCACTGAGACTCCGGGGGCACTGAGACTCCGGGGGTCCCTGACACCCCCGGAGTCCCGCGTACGTGGCGGGTGCGGGCCGAAGCTCCCCCTTCGGTCCGCACCCGCCACCGTCACCGGACGGTCACCGCTGCCGGCGCGGGCGCGTAGCCCGTCGGCCGGGCGGTGAACGTGCCCCGGCCCTGCGTCCGGCTCCTCAACCGCGTCGCGTAGCCGAAGAGTTCGGCCAGCGGCACGGTCGCCGTGACGGTCGCCGAACCCGTCCGGGCGGTCGAGCCGGTGACCCGTCCGCGCCGGGCGGCGAGGTCGCCGAGCACACCGCCGACCGCGTCCTCGGGCACGGTGACGGTGACCTCGACGACCGGTTCGAGCAGCACCGTCGTACACGCGCGGAGGGCTTCCCGCAGGCCCAGGCGGCCCGCGGTGCGGAACGCCTGCTCCGAGGAGTCCTTCACATGGGTCGCCCCGTCGGTCAGCGTGACGCGCAGCCCGGTCACCGGGAAGCCGCCGATCGGCCCCTCGGTGAGGGCGTCACGGCACCCGGCCTCCACCGAGCGGACGTACTCCTGCGGCACCCGCCCGCCGACGACCGCCGAGCGGAACTCGAACCCGGGCCCGTCCAGCGGTTCGACGTCGAGCACGACGTGCGCGAACTGGCCCGCTCCGCCGTCCTGTTTGACGTGCCGGAAGACGTGTCCGGACACCCCGCGCACGACGGTTTCGCGGTGGGCGACCCTGGGCCGGCCGACGGCGACCTCCACACCGGTGGCCCGGCGGATCTTCTCCACCGCGACCTCCAGGTGCAGTTCGCCCATGCCGGACAGGACCGTCTGCCCGGTCTCGCCATCGGTGCGTACGGTCAACGACGGGTCCTCCTCGGCCAGTCGGGCCAGTGCCGAGGTCAGCCGGTCGGTGTCGGTGCTCCTGCGGGCCTCGACCGCCACCGAGACCACCGGGTCGGCGACGGCGGGCGGTTCGAGGACGAGCGGGGCGTCCGGCGCGCACAGGGTCGAGCCCGCGCGGGCCGACCTGAGTCCGATCACCGCGACGATGTCCCCGGCGACCGCACGGTCGAGCCGCTCGTGCCGGTCGGCCTGCACCCGCAGGATGCGCCCGATCCGCTCGGTGCGCCGCGCGCCCGGGTCCCACACCGTGTCCCCCTTCTCGATCGTGCCCGAATAGACCCGCAGATACGTCAGCCGCCCGGTCGCGGTCGCGCTCACCTTGAACGCGAGTGCCGAGAACGGCAGTTGAGGATCGGCCGCCCGCTCCTGCGCACCGCCGTCGTACATGCCCCGCACCGCCGGGACGTCCGACGGCGACGGCAGATACGCCACCACGGCGTCCAGCAGCGGTTCGATGCCGCGGTTGCGGTAGGCCGAGCCGCACAGCACGACGACGCCCTCGCCGGTGCGGGTGAGGTCGCGCAGGGCGGCCCTCAACGTCTCGGCGGACAGGGCCGATCCGTCGTAGAACTCCTCCAGCGCGCCCGGATGCAGCTCCGCCACCGCCTCCTCCAGCAGTCGTCTGCGCCGGCCCGCCTCCTCCAACAGGTCGTCCGGCACCGGGAGTTCCTGTGCCGTGTCGTCGCCGTCGGTCCACACCAGGGCCCGCATCCGCAGCAGGTCGACGACGCCGGTGAAACCTGCCTCCGTGCCGATCGGCAGCTGCACCACGAGCGGCGCCGGATGGAGCCGTTCGCGGAGGGAGGCGACGGCCGTGTCGAGGTCGGCGCCCGTGCGGTCCAGCTTGTTGACGAAGGCGATGCGCGGGACGCCGTACCGGTCGGCCTGGCGCCACACCGACTCGCTCTGCGGCTCGACGCCCGCGACGGCGTCGAACACGGCGACGGCGCCGTCGAGGACGCGCAGGGACCGTTCCACCTCGTCGGCGAAGTCGACGTGGCCCGGGGTGTCGATCAGGTTGATCCGGTGACCGTCCCAGGCGCAGGTGACGGCCGCGGCGAAGATGGTGATCCCACGGTCGCGCTCCTGGGGGTCGAAGTCGGTGACGGTGGTGCCGTCGTGGACCTCACCGCGCCTGTGGGTGGTGCCGGTGAGGTAGAGGAACCGCTCGGTGACGGTGGTCTTGCCGGCGTCGACGTGGGCGAGGATGCCCAGGTTGCGGACGGCGGAGAGCGGTGTGGTGAGAGGGCGTTCGGTGCGCACGGCCCGTGGCCTTTCGAGATTGATTCCATGCAGGGCAGCGCGATTCCCGTGCGGAACAGTGCAGTTGACGGAGCGTCAGAAAGCTGTCACGTCACGGGTGTTCCGGGGCCGGCCGCGCGGCGGGCACCGGAGGGCGAAAGACACGAGGATCACCTCGTACCGGGAGCGGGGAGCGACGCCAGCGGTGGTGTGACACACGGCCGGGCTCCCCTCACTCGTCATCGGATGGGGCGAGTGTAGGGAAGCCCGGGGCGCGGAGCACGGTATTTATCAGGTGGTGCAGGTGGGGACGCCGTCCAGCCAGGCCGGGCCCTGGATGTAGATGTTGGTCATCCATGCCTTGTAGTCGGGCAGATAGGCCCAGGCGTCGTTGGTGTAGCCGTCGGAGGTGACGGTCTCGGCGTGCTTCTGGCACTCGACGCGGATGCTGGTCGGACCGGGGAAGGCGTACACGCGGGTGGCGCTGACGGAGGGTGCGGTCTTCGTCCAGACGCCGGTGCCCCAGGTCCGGAAGACATGGCCGGTGACGGCGCCGGTGTCGACGCGGACGGCTCCGAAGTAGTCGCCGCCCAGCCGGACATCACTGACCATCAGATGCGTGCCGGACTGCCGGGCCTCGACCATCCTGCCCGCGCCGAGGTAGATCGCGATGTGGTGCAGGTCCGCCGAGTCGCCGTAGGCGAGCAGATCGCCGGGGAGCAGCGGGGCGAGGCCCTGGGCCGCGGTGAAGCGGGCGGCGGCGCGGGTGGTGTAGTACTGCCCGCTCGCGTCGCCGTTGAGGATGTCGGAGCCCGCGGCCCGCGCGTAGGCGTAGCGGACCAGGCCCGAGCAGTCGAAGCCGACCCGCTCGCCGTCGTGCCTGCTGGCCTCGTCCACGCCGTCGTAGTGGCCGAGGGTGGCGCCCGGCGTGTCGCCGTGGCCGCCGCCCCACGTGTACCAGGTGCCCGCGTCGACCTGGGCGCAGGCCGCGGCGATCGCGCTCTGCGCGGCGGCCGAGGCGCCCGGTGCGAGGACACCGCAGCCGTCGGCGGCCGGAGCCGCGACGGCCGAGGGTGCCCAGAGGACGAGGGCGAGTAGTCCGATGAGTGTGCCGATGATTCCGGTCCGCCGGAGCATGCCGGGACCCCCGATTTCTGTGGTCCGTACGTGGTCGTGCACCAGCCTGCCGACCCCCGCCCGACCGGTCGAGGACCCGGCGTCACCCCACCCCGAGAGGCAACGGGAAACCCCTGGGAAACCCGCTCCCACCAGCGGCATCCGGCGGTCGGCGCTCACGGCTTCACACACGCGGGGCCGGGGTTCGCGGGCAGACCCGGCATGAGCGTCCTGCGCTCCTCGGGGCCGATCGCCCCGCGCAGCCGGCAGATCCGGGTGAGCTGGGCGGCCGGGTCGAGGTCCCACAGGCGTACGGTCCCGTCGTTGCTGCTGCTCGCGAGGGTCCCTCCGCCGGGGGCGAACGCGACGCCCCACACCGCGTTCGTGTGCCCGGTGAGGGTGGCCCACGGCCGCCGTCCTGCGACGTCCCAGAGCCGTACCGTGCGGTCGCTGCCGCTGCTCGCGAGGAGCGTGCCGTCCGGCGAGAAGGCGAGACCGCGCACGGAGCCGGTGTGGCCGGTGAGGGAGGTCTCGAAGCGGCGGTGGCGGACGTCCCACAGGCGGACGGCGCCGTCGTTGCCGCTGCTCGCGAGGGTGCGGCCGTCGGGGCTGAAGGCCACGCCCCGCACCGCGCCGGTATGGCCGGTGAGGGTGGCGAGCGGGCGGTGGGCCGCGGTGTCCCAGAGGCGGACGGTCAGGTCGTCACCCGCGCTGGCCAGGGTGCGGCCGTCGGGGCTGAACGTGACATCGTTGGCGGAGTCCGTATGGCCGTGGAGGACGGCGAGTTGACGGCGGCCCGCGAGGTCCCAGAGGCGGACCGTGCGGTCGGAGCCCGCCGAGGCGAGGGTGCGGCCGTCGGGCGCGAACGCCACCGAGAACACGTCGCCGGTGTGGCCGGTGAGGGTCGCGAGCGCGCGGTGCGACCGGACGTCCCACAGCCGGACCGTGCCGTCCGAACCCGCCGACGCGAGCGTCCGACCGTCCGGTGAGAACGCCACCGAGAACACGCTCTCGCGATGGCCCTTGAACGTGGTGACGAGCCGGCGCCCGGCCACGTCCCACAGCCGTACGGTGTGGTCGGCGTCGGCGGTCGCGAGGAGCTTGCCGTCGGGGCTGTACGCGGACTGCGAGACCTCGGTGAAGGGACGGGCCGTCAGCACCGGGCCGCGCAGGTCCCACAGCACCACCGACTGGTCGAAGCCGCCGGTGGCGAGCGTCGTCCCGGTGGAGTCCACGGCGACGGACATCACGTAGTCGGTGTGCCCGGCGAGGACCGCGACGGGCCGGCCCGTCCGCACGTCCCACAGGCGGGTCGTGCCGTCGCCGCCCGCGCTGACGACCGTCGTGCCGTCCGGTGTGAAGGTGACCGCGTTGATGTCGTCGCTGTGGCCGGTCAGTGTCGCCGTGGACCGGTCCGAGGCCACGTCCCACAGGCGTACGGTCCGGTCGACGCCCCCGGAGGCCACGCTCCGGCCGTCCGGCGCGAAGGCCACTCCGAGCACTTCGTCGGTGTGCCCCCTGAGCACGGCGAGCGGCCGTCCCCGGTCGGTGTCCCACAGGCGTACGGTCCGGTCGGAGCCGCCCGAGACGAGGGTCCGGCCGTCCGGGGCGTAGGCCAGCGCGTTGACCCGGCCGGTGTGCCCGGCGAGCCGCACCGCGGTGGGGTGGCCGGCGCCGAGGTCCCACAGCCGGACCGTTCCGTCGTCCCCGGCGACCGCGAGGGTACGGCCGCGCGGGTCGAAGGCGAGCGCGCGGGCGCCGGCGGTCGCGGCGGGCAGCAGGGTCCGCAGCCGGTGGTCGGCGGTGCCCCAGATCCGTACCGGACCGTCCGACGAGGTCGCCGCGAGGGTCGACGCGTCGGGACCGAAGGCGACCGCGCGGACCCGTCCGGGCACCGGGAGCGTGGCGGTCGTCCGGCGGTCGGCGATACGGCGCAGTTGTACGGCGCCGTACGAGCCGCCGGTCGCGAGGAGGCGGCCGTCGGGTGCGAAGGCGACGGCGTTGACCGGCCCGTGCCGGCCGACGAGGCGGGCGGAGAACGCCTGGGCCTGGGTGCTCAGCAGGGCGCCGCGGGCCTCGGGGGTGCGGTCGGTGCGGTAGGCCTCCTCCGCGAGCAGCATGGACGCCTCGGGCCGGCCGCCGGCCAGGGAGGTGGACTGCACGGCGAGGGCCTGGGAGCGGGCGACACGCTCCTGGTCCAGGGCGCCTGCGCGCTGCTGGTAGGCGAGGCCTCCGGCGGTCACCGCGAGGCCGAGAAGGACGGCGAGGGTCGCGAACAGGGCCTGGCGGAACCGGATCTGACGTCTCGCCAGCTGTCGGCGGGCGTCCTCCTCGGCTTGGCCGGCCTTGAGGAAGGCGACCTCGCGGGGGCCGAGGCGGCTGCGGCCGTCGAGGTCGTCGGCCCAGGAGCGGACCGTGTCGAGGCGGGTGCCGCGGTAGAGGGCGGACGGGTCGTGGTTCTCGCGCTCCCATTCGGCGGCGGCGTGGGCGAGTTGCTGGTGGATGAGGAGTCCGGCGCGGTCGGCGTGGATCCAGTCGCGCAGCCGGGGCCAGGCGTGCAGCAGCGCCTCGTGGGTGATCTCCACGGTGTCACGGTCGACGGTGACGAGCCGGGCCCGGACGAAGACGTCGAGGGCGGCCGAGGCGGCGTCCGCGTCGGCGAGCTGTTCCATCAGGGCGCCGCGGCCGACGCGGCGGCGGGTCGCGGCGGTGTCCTCGTCGGAGACATGGACGAGGCGGGACAACACCCGCCGGATGGTGCGCTGTTCGGCCGGGTACAGCTGGGCGAACACGGTCTCGGCGGTGCGGGCGACGGCGCCCTGGATGCCGCCGGTGCGCTCGTACCCGGCGACGGTGAGGGTGGTGCCCTCGCGCTGCTGCCAGGTGGCGAGGAGGGCGTGCGAGACGAGGGGCAGGGCGCCGGACGGGGTGGTGTCGGGGGTGGCGGTGTGCGGCCCGGTGCCGGGTTCGTCGCGCAGGCCCGCGTCGCGCAGGAGGAGGGGGACCAGGCCGGGTTCGAGGGTGACGCCGGCGAGTTCGGCGGGGCGGGTGATGGACTCGCGCAGTTCCGCCACGGACATGGGCAGCAGGACGAACAAACCGTCGGTGAACACCGGTGCCAGTTCGGGGAGTTCGAGGCAGCGGCCGGTGAAGTCGGCGCGTACGCCGAGCACGACGACGGCGGGGTCCGGGCCGCCGGTGGACAGCGCGCGCAGCACCCGGACGAAGGCCCGTCGCTCGCTCTCGTCGGTGCAGAGGGTGAAGAGTTCCTCGAACTGGTCGACCAGCAGCACCGGCCGGACCGGCGGCGGGCGGCGCCCGTCGGGCCCGGGCGGGGCGCCGTCGGAGCGGGCCCGGACCGCTTCCAGCAGGGCCTCGGGCCGTTCGGTCAACTCCCGTGCGGTGAGGCGGAGATCGCTGCCGAGGACCTTCGCCGTCCGTTCGAGGAGTTCGTCCAGCGGATGGACGGTGGGGGTCAGGGCGACCACCGGCCAGCGCTCGGCACCGGGCATCGGGAAGCCGCCGGGGCGCCGCAGCGCCGGGACGAGACCGGCGTTCAGGAGCGAGGACTTGCCTGCGCCGGACGGGGCGACGAGTAACAGCGGTCCGCCGCCGACGCGTTGGAACACCCGCTCGACGAGCGCGGCCGTGGACCGTTCCCGGCCGAAGAACCAGGCCGCGTCCTGCGGGGTGAAGGCGGACAGTCCGCGATACGGACAGGCGGGCGCGGCGGTGTCGGCGGCCGCACCGGCGCCGCGCTCGGCGGACCCCGCCTCCCGCACCAGGCGGAGCAACGCGCCGTCGGCGCGCAGGATCTGGTCGCACTGGCGGGCCACGTCGACGGTGGCCCGCTTGGCGCCGGTCTCGATCTTGCTGAGATAGCCCTTGCTGTAGTGCGTCCGGCGTGCGAGATCGGCCAGCGACAGTCCGCGCTCCCTGCGCAGCCGTCTCAGCTGCGCGGGAAAGGACGGTGTGGCCTGTGCGGTGCCTGCCGGTTGGTCGGACCGGTCGGTGTCCGCGTGGTCGTGGTGCTGATCCCCCAAGGCGTCCCCCCTGGCATGGCCTGCCCGGATCGTGAGACGGCGGATGCCCAGGCTACTGCGGGGGTCGGACACGGAGACAGGACTTTCACCCGGAGAGACGAACGCGGGACTGCCGGGACCGGTGTGGGGTCCGGTCCCGGCAGCGCTTCCCCGTGGTGAGGAGTCCGGCTACGGGCGGTTGAGGACGATGGAGTTGATGGGGGTGAAGTTGCGGAGGAGGCCGTTGTCCTGGGCGATCGTCTCGGTGCAGTTCGTGCCGTTGTAGCCGTTGCACAGGCTCACGGACGCGCCGCCGGTCTGGTTGTTGAGGATCCAGTGCTGGCCGACCTGGTTGCTGAGGTTGTGGGCGCCGTAGCTGTAGTACACGTCGGTCGGGTGCGGGTTGTTCGCGGGGACGACTCCCTCGCCGTAGATGCAGACCGCTCCGGACGGACACCCGTCCCACGGGGTCCCGTCGGCGGGCTTCGCCTGGGCCGCTCCGCTCATCGCGACCACCGTGACGGCGGCGGTGGCGAACGCGGCGGCGGCACCCAGCATCGTGCGCATGTGTCTCCCTGTCGGATCTCCTGCGTCGTCGCAGGACGTGCTTCGTACGGACGGGGATCAGCCTGTCCCGGGGCCGTCAGGGGGTCGACGGGTTTCCTGTTGCCCGTCGGGGGATCGGGTGGGAAACCGGGTGTGAGCAGGGGTTTCGCGGTTCGGCGGGCAACCGGCGGGGCACTCGTCCGGCCTAACCGGCGGACACCCTCCCCCGCCTACCGGTCGGGCGAGTTGGGGCGGGCCAGGCCCAGGTCGTAGGCGAGGATCACCGCCTGGATGCGGTCGCGGGCGCCGACCTTCGCGAGGACGCGGCCGACGTGGGTCTTGACCGTGGACTCGGAGAGGAACAGGCGTTCGGCGATCTCGCCGTTGGTCCACCCGTGGCCGATGGCGACGAGGATCTCGCGTTCGCGTTCGGTGAGGGGGCGGAGGCGGGGGTCGTCCGTCGCGGGACCGGTCGCGGGCCCCTCGGGGGAACTCCTCGGCAGATGCCGGGCGTAGGCGTCGAGCAGGCGGCGGGTGAGCGCGGGTGCGATGACGGCGTCGCCGGAGGCCACCGCGCGGATGCCGGCGAGGAGTTCCTCGGGGTGGGCGTCCTTGAGGAGGAAGCCGCTGGCTCCCGCGCGCAGTGCCTCGTGGGCGTACTCGTCGAGGTCGAAGGTGGTCAGGATGAGGACACGGGAGCGGTCGCCGGCCGCGACGATCCGGCGGGTGGCCTCGATGCCGTCCGTGCCGGGCATCCGTACGTCCATCAGGATCACGTCGGGGCGCAGGTCGGCGGCCATCCGGACCGCCTCGCCGCCGTGGCCCGCCTCGCCGACCACCTCGGTGTCGGGGGTCGCCTCCAACAGCATCCGGAATCCCAGGCGCTGGAGGGGCTGGTCGTCCACGATGAGCACGGTCGTCATGCCGCTCCCCCGGTCGTCCCGGTGAGCGGGGTGGTGTCGAGGACGGCCCGTACCGTCCAGCCGCCGCCCGGGGCGGGGCCCGCGGAGACGGTGCCGTCGTAGAGGGCGGCGCGTTCGCGCATGCCGGCGAGTCCGTGTCCTTCGCCGTGGCCGGGCACGGGGCCGGTGGCGGTGTCGCCCGGGCCGGTGTCGTGGCAGTCGATGCGCACCTTCAACTCCTCGACCTCCACGGCGAGTTCGATGCGGGTGTCGTGGCCCGCGTGCTTGAGCGCATTGGTCAGGGCCTCCTGAACGATGCGGTACACGGTGAGCTGGACCCCGCGATCCAGGGCGGCCGGCTCACCGCCGGTGCGGTACACGACCTGGGGACCGGCCGCGCGGATGCGGGAACACAGGGCGTCGAGGTCGGCGACGCCCGGCTGCGGGCTGAGTTCGGGCGCGTCCGGCGCGGCGGTCTGCACCCGCAACACGCCCAGCATGCGCCGGAGTTCACCGAGCGCCTGGCGGCCGGTGTCGCCGATGAGGAGCAGGGCCTGCTTGCCGCGCTCGGGGGCGAGGTCGGTGGCGTAGGCGCCCCCGTCGGCGAGGGTGATGATGACGGAGAGGTTGTGGCCGATGATGTCGTGCATCTCCCGTGCCACCCGGGTGCGTTCGGCGGCGGCGGCGAGTCTGCTGCGCTGGTCGCGCTCGATCTCCAGGCGGGCCGCGCGGTCGCGCAGTACGGCGAGCTGGGCACGCCGGATTCGGACCACGAGGCCGAGCGCGACGGCCGCCGTGATCGTGCTGAACAGGACGAACAGCGCGTCCAGCACCGGCACTTGGGACGGCAGCCGCAGCGCGAACAGTCCCAGCGCGGCGAGGGTGACCGCGCAGGCGGCGGGCAGCCGCCTCAACTGCCCGTGCAGGACGAGGCTGTAGAGGGAGATCAGCAGGGCGACGTCGGCGCGCAGCCAGACGCCGAGACCGGCCTGGACGAAGAACACCGCGGCGATCAGCGCGAAGGCCAGGGTCGGTCTGCGGCGCCGCCACAGCAGCGGCAGCACCAGTCCGGCCTGGAGGGCGACGGTGGCGGGCCAGGGCAGATGGATGAAGCTGTTGTCGAAGCCGCGCCGTCGGCCGTGGTCGTCGTCCACCAGATCCGGCAGGCAGAACATGAGCGCGACCACGGCCATCAGGCCGGTGTCCAGCACCCAGGGGTGGCGCCGGTCGCCCTGCTTGACCCGGCGGCCGAACCGGGACAGCCCGCCGGCCAGGGGGTGGCTCCACGGGAGGCCCGTCTCGGCGAACAGGGCGTGAGCCGGGTCGTCGCGGCTCATCGGTGCCACTGGTCCGGGTTCATCGAGGTCACCTGTTCATTGTGGGGCCGGGTGCGAGACGTTCGGGCGTCGGACACCCGGCGCCCAGGGCTCAGGCGTCCGTCCGGACCAGCCGGTAGGCGGCCCCCGCCAGCGCGAGCGCCGTCCAGCCCAGGAAGACCAGGAGTCCGGCGCCGGGCGACAGGGTCGTCGCGTCGTGGGTGAGCGCGAACATCGCCTGGCCGGCGTTGCTCGGCAGGTACGGGCTGATGTCGTCCTGCCAGGAGCTGGGCAGCAGCGAGATCAGTCCGGGCACCAGCATCAGCGAGGCGACCAGCACCGAGATGCCCCCGGCCACCGAGCGCAGCAGCGCCCCCAGCGCGGTGCCGATCACACCGACCAGGCCGAGGTAGAGACCGGCGCCGAGCAGGCTCCGTACGACTCCGGAGTGGGAGAACGAGAGGGCCGCGGGGGTGCCGGAGACGATGCCGCTCACGATCGGGAAGGCGACGAACACCCCGACGAGGGAGACGCCGAGCGCGACCACGCCGAACACGGCGGACTTGGACCACAGCACGGGCAGGCGGCGCGGTACGGCGGCGAGCGTGGAGCGGATCATGCCGGTCGAGTACTCGCCCGCGGTCACCAGGACGCCCAGCACACCGAGCGCGAGCTGCGCGAAGTTCGTGCCGAAGAGGGAGATGTCGAGCGCGCTGGAGTTCGCGTCGTCCGGCCGCAAGTGCCCTGATCCGTAGGAGGACTTGTAGTGCGCGGCGGCGATCAGGCCGAACGCGACCAGGAACAGCAGGCCGAGGCCCAGCGTGATCCAGGTGGAGCGCAGGGACCACAGCTTGGCCCACTCGGAGCGCAGCACGCGACGGCCGGTGACCTTGTAGTGCGGGCGGTCCGGTTTCGCCGGCGCGGGTGCGGCGCTGTCGGTCACGGTGGCGGTGCTCACGCGGCCCTCCCGGGGATCTCGACGGTGGTGGAGCCGTGGTACTCGACGGCGTCCCGGGTCAGGTCCATGAACGCCTGCTCCAACGAGACGGTGCGCGCGCTGAGTTCGAAGAGCGGGATGCCGTGCTCGGCGGCCTTGAGTCCGATGGCCCGCGCGGTGAGCCCGGTGACGTGCAGTTCCTCGGAGCCGACCTCGCCGGTGATCTCGACCCCGGGTCCGGCGAGGACCTCGCGCAGCCGGGCGGGCTGTTCGGAGGCGACGGTGACGGTGTCGCCGCCCGCGTGCCGGACCAGGTCCCGCACGGTGGTGTCGGCGAGCAACCGGCCCCGTCCGACGATGATCAAGTGGTCGGCCACCAGCGCCATTTCACTCATCAGATGCGAGGAGACGAAGACGGTACGACCGCCCGCGGCGAGCCCGGTCAGCAGGTTGCGGATCCACAACACGCCTTCGGGGTCGAGGCCGTTGACGGGTTCGTCGAGCATGACGGTCGCCGGGTCGCCGAGCAGCGCGGCGGCGATGCCCAGCCGTTGGCCCATGCCGAGGGAGAAGGCACCGGCCCGCTTCTTCGCCACGGACTGCAGGCCGGTCATGTCGATGACCTCGTCGACCCGGCGGCGCGGGATGCCGTGCGTATGAGCCTGCGCCATCAGGTGGTCGAACGCGGAGCGGCCGGGGTGGATCGACTTGGCCTCGAGAAGCGCGCCGACCTCCTGGAGCGGCGCGCCGTGCTCGGCGTAGGGCCTGCCGTTGACCGTGACCGTGCCGGCGGTGGGCGCGTCCAGGCCGACGATCATGCGCATCGTGGTGGACTTGCCGGCGCCGTTCGGGCCCAGGAAGCCGGTGACCGTGCCGGGCCGGACGACGAAGTCCAGCCGGTCGACGGCCGTCTTCTCCCCGTACCGCTTGGTCAGTTGGTGTGCCTCGATCATCGGTTTCCCTCACGCTCACGTGCCGGCGCCCCCACTGGGCCGTCCACCGTGAACGCTAGGAGCGCGGGACCCCGAAGCCGTCGTACCGCGGGGTCATTGAGGGCGCGGGCGTAGTACCGCGGTACCACTACCCGCTTCGAGATGTGTACGTTCCCACTTCATAAGTCCGCAGACTGTGGCCTGCCAACTGCGGGAAATACAACCGACACACATATTTACAGTGTCTGCCACCTCTCCTACTGTGAACGTTCTCAGAACTAACCCGCATGCGCATGTCAGTCGACCCAAGGAGGTCGGGATCCCCGTGAGAAGCCCGGGCCGCATAGTCAAAGCCGCCTTGCTCCTGGCCGCAGTCGCCCTGCCGGCGGCGCTGCTCACCCCCACGAACGCCACCGCCGCCAACTCGCTCACCATGCTCGGCGCCGACGTCTCGTCCGCGCAGCGCGCCATCGACCTCGGCGCCAAGTACTACGACGCGAACGGCGTCGCCAAGGACCCGCTCGACATCCTCAAGGGCGCCGGCGTGAACTACGTCCGCCTGCGGATCTGGAACAACCCCGCCAGCGGCTACAACAACAAGGCGAAGGTGCTGGCGTACGCGCAGCAGGTGAAGGCCAAGGGCCTCAAGCTGCTGATCGACTTCCACTACTCGGACACCTGGGCCGACCCGGGCAAGCAGTACAAGCCGGCGGCCTGGGCGAGCCACGGCATCAGCGCGCTGCAGACCGACGTCTACAACTACACCTACGACGTCTGCAACAGCCTCAAGTCACAGGGCACCACCCCGGACAGCGTGCAGATCGGCAACGAGATCAACGTCGGCATGCTGTGGGACGACGGCAAGGTCGTCAACAACAACTTCACCAACCTCGGCCTGCTGCTGAAGTCGGGCTACAACGCGACCAAGGCGTGCAACAGTTCCACCCAGGTGATCATCCACACCGCCGACGCGGACAGCGACGCCAACGCCCGCTGGTTCTACGACGGCATCAAGGCGCAGGGCGTCAACTGGGACATCACCGGGCTGAGTTACTACTGCATGTGGCACGGCACGCTGGCCAACATGGGCAGCGTCGTCTCGGACATGAAGTCGCGCTACGGCAAGGACGTCATCATCGCGGAGACGGCCTACCCGTTCACCACGTCCGACGCGGACAGCACGGCGAACTCGGTGACCTCGGGGTGCACGGGCTATCCGCTCACCTGGGCGGGCCAGGGCGCGGAGTTCACCGCCGTGCAGAACACGGCCCGCAGCGCGGGGGCGATCGGGGTCTTCTACTGGGAGCCGACCTGGTACGCCGTCACCGGCAACGGCTGGGACCCGGCCAACATCTCGGGGAGCGGGGACGGCTGGGACAACATGGCGGTCTTCAACTGGACCGGACAGGTGAACCCGAACGTGAAGTGGACGCCGTAGGGCGGTAGTTCGGGATCGGTGAAAAGGGAGGGGCCGGGGGCGGCGGTACCGTCGCCCCCGGCCCCCCTCTCATGGCTGACTTCCCGCCAAGGACCGGTACACGGCTGAGGACTTGGGGTTGGCGCGGCATCGCCAGACGCCGTGGGGGCAGTAGTCGCTGATGGTCTGGTAGAGCGGGTGCCGGGCGGCCATCCAGGTGAGCATGCCGCGCATGTAGGTGGGGTTGTCGCCGTTCTCGTACAAGCCCCATTCGGGATAGGCGACGGGCTTGCGGTGCGCGCGGGCGAAGTCGGCCTGCGCCAACAGGCCGTACGGCTCGGTGAGTTGGCGGGAGAAGGACAGGCCCTGCGGGGCGTCGTAGGCGTCCATGCCGATGACGTCGACGAAGCGGTCGCCCGGGTAGCAGTCGGTCCAGGGGATCGCGTCGCGGCCGCGGTTGGGCGTGAAGTCGAAGCGGAAGCGCTGGCCCGGGACGGAGCGCATCGCGGTGACGATGCGGGTCCAGTAGCGCTTCCAGGAGGTGGGGTCGGGGGCGCAGCGGTGGGTGTAGGTGGTGCCGTTCATCTCCCAGCCGAGGACGATCTCCGCGTCGGGGAGGCCGAGTTGGACCAGGCGCCGGGCGAGGACGCGGAAGTGGTCGTCGTGGCGTCCGGCCGCTCCCTGGCCGAGTTCGGTGCGGACCACGCTGTCGGGGAGGTGGGCCTCGTTGCGGTCCAGCATCGGCACGTTGAGGACGAGCAGGCGGTCCCGCCGGGCCCGGCGCCAGTCGGCCCAGAGGGCGAGGTCGGCGGAGGCGCCCTCGATGTCGCTCCAGTTGTCGCCGGGGAGGTACGCGTGGCCGACGAGGGGTTCGGGGCGGCCGAGCCAGGCGCCGAACTCCGCGACCCTGCGCACGGCTTGGGCGCCGTAGCCGACGTAGGCGCCGTAGTCGGCCGGCGAGGTGGCCGACGGAACGGCCGGGCGGATCGGGGTGGCTCGCGCGGGCGGGGGCGGTGATTCGGCACCGGGCACGCAGGCCGGTCCGGCCAGCAGCGCGAACGCGAGGGTTGCGGCGAGGGCGAACAGGGCCGGCGGACTGCGGCGCGTCCCGTGCGGGGCCACGGAGGGCTCTCCTTATGTCGAGGTTCGAGCAACGTACCAGCGTGGACGGGTAGATGGTGACGTAACGGGTTATGAGGGACATGGACCCGGGCGATGTGGATAATCCGGGCGGGTTGTGGTCGCCACCGGAATACTGGGCGCCCATGGATGAGGTCGAGGTCGTCGTCGCCCACTCCGAGCGTGCCACCCTGCGCGTCGGCGACGTGTTTCTGAAGGTGGACGCCGATCAGGCGCGACTGGACGTCGAGGTCGAGGCGATGGGCCTGGTGCCGGTGCCGACCCCGGAGGTCCTGTGGCGCAGGCCGCCCGTGCTCGCCATCGCCGCGGTCCGGGGCACCGCGCTCGGCCGGCTCGGCGAGCCGTCCACCGCGTCCCCGGCGGCGTGGGCCGCTGCGGGTGCCGCGATCCGGAAGCTGCACGACGCGCCGTTGCCGCCCTGGCCCCGCCGGGGCAGGAGCCTCGACGAGCTGGCGGCGGACCTCGACCGTGAGTGCGAACGGCTCGTGACGAACGGTGTCCTGCCCGTCGACCTGGTCGCCCGCAACCGTCGGGTCGCCGAGGCCGCGCTCCGGCCGTGGACGCCGTTGTTCACGCACGGCGATCTGCAGATCGCCCACGTGTTCGTCGACGGCGACGAGGTGACGGGCATCATCGACTGGTCCGAGGCGGGCCCGGGCGACGCCCTGTTCGACCTCGCCACCCTGACCCTCGGACACGAGGAACGCCTCGACGACCTCCTCATCGGCTACGGCGTCGACGTCGACCTCGATGTGATCCGCGCGTGGTGGTCGCTGCGCAGCCTGCTGATCGTCCGCTGGCTGAGCGAGCACGGTTTCGACCCGTTCGCGCCGGGGTGCGAGGTCGATGTGCTGAGGTCCCGGATGTGAGGGAGACCGGGGTTCTCGGCGCACCGACCCGCTTCCACGCCGTCACCCTCCCGACGAAAGGCCTGGTCAGACGGCATGGATGCCCGGCGTCGACGTCCACGTCTTGACATTAGGACGAATGGGTTCGAGTGTTGCCGGGACAGTTTGTGGACCGGTCCAAAGAAGGGCAGTCATGGTGACCTCGCTCGGTGTTGCCGTCGTGGGCTTCGGGTGGATGGGGCGGGTGCACACGCAGGCCTACGCCCGGGTGCCGCACCACTTTCCGCAGCTGGCCGTGCGACCGCGGCTCGTGACGGTCGCCGAGGACGTGCCCGGGCGGGCCGAGCAGGCGGCCGAGCAGTTCGGCTTCGCCTCCACCACCCGTGACTGGCGCGAGGTGGTCGACGACCCGCGCGTGCAGGCGGTGAGCATCACCGCGCCGAACTTCCTGCACCGCGAGATCGGCGTCGCGATGGCCGAGGCCGGCAAGCACATCTGGATCGAGAAGCCGGTGGGCCTGGCGACGGCGGACGCCTCCGCCGTGGCCGACGCGGTCGCGAAGGCCGGCGTCCAGGGCGCGGTCGGCTTCAACTACCGCAACGCGCCCGCCGTGGAGGCCGCCCGCGACCTGATCGCCTCCGGCGAGCTGGGCACGGTCACCCACATCCGCGTCCGCCTCTTCAGCGACTACGCGGCCCACCCGGACGGCGCCCTGACCTGGCGCTACGAGCTGGAGCGCGGCGGCCACGGAGTCCTGGGCGACCTCGCCTCGCACGGCGCCGACCTGGCCCGGTACCTCCTCGGCGACATCACGTCTTTGGCCGCCGACACGGCGATCTTCCTGCCGGAGCGGGCCCGCCCCACCGGTGCGACGGCGGGCCACGCGCTGGCCACCGGAGGGGAGTTGGGCCCGGTGGAGAACGAGGACTACGTCAACTGCCTGCTGCGGTTCGCTTCCGGCGCCCGGGGTGTCCTGGAGGCCAGCCGGGTCTCGGTCGGCGAGCAGAACAACTACGGCTTCGAGATCCACGGCACCAAGGGCGCGGTGTTCTGGGACTTCCGCAGGATGAACGAGCTGGCGGTCAGCCGCGGCACGACCTACCAGGACCAGCCCGTCACCACGGTGTATGTCGGCCCGGGCGACGGCGAGTTCGGGGCGTTCCAGCCCGGCGCGGCGAACGCGATGGGCTACGACGACCTCAAGGTGATCGAGGCGTACCGCTTCCTGCGCTCCGTCGCCGAGGGCACGCCGTACGGCGCGACGCTCACGGATGCCGTGCGCAGCGCGGCGGTTGTGGACGCCATGGTGCGTTCCGTGGAGACCGGCGCCTGGGTGAGCCCGGCGTGAACGGCGCGCGCGCCGCCTGACCGGAGCGCCGCCGAGCGCCCGCGCGATCTCGCGCCCGCCCACCGGACTGGACTACCGTTCACGCTCGGGAGTCACTCGCCTACGCTGTGGTGACCGGTTGGCGGACGGGTATGGGGGCGGCATGGGATACGGCTTCGGACAGCGGCGGGGCGGTCAACTCCCCGTGGAGTTGACCAGCTTCGTCGGACGCGTCGAAGAACTCGCCGTGCTCCAGGGCGAGTTGGCCCGGTCCCGGCTGGTGACGCTGGTCGGCCCCGGTGGCGTCGGCAAGAGCCGTACGGCGCTGCGGGCGGCCCGCGCGGTCGCGGACCGGTTCGCCGACGGGGTGCGGCTGGTGGAGCTGTCGGCCCTGCACGACCCGGAGTTGGTGCCGCCGACCCTCGCGGGCGTGCTGGAACTGCCCGAACAGTCCGGCATGACACCGTTGGACGCCATCGTGGAACACCTGCGCGGGCGCCGCATGCTGATCGTCCTCGACACCTGTGAGCACCTGGTCGACGCGTGCGCGATGCTCTGCGACATCCTGCTGCGCGAGGCCCCCGGCCTGAGCGTCCTCGCCACCAGCAGGCAGCCGCTGGACGTGCCCGGTGAGCGCTGTCTGCCGATCGCCCCGCTGGCCCGCGCCGACGCCGTCGACCTGTTCGTACAGCGCGCCGCGGCCGTCACCGGGGGTCCCGCCCTCGACGGCGCCGACCGCGAGAGCACCCTCGCCCTCGTCGACCGCCTCGACGGCATCCCGCTCGCCCTCGAACTCGCCGCCGTACGCCTGCGGGCCGTTCCCCTCGCGGAACTCGTCGCCCGCCTGGACCGGCACTGCGAGGTCCTGACCGGCGGGCGCCGCACCGCACTCACCCGCCACCAGACGCTCCGCGCGGCCATCGACTGGTCCCACGACCTGTGCACACCGCAGGAACAACTGCTGTGGGCGCGGCTGTCGGTGTTCGCCGGGTCCTTCGAACTTTCCGCCGCCGAGCGGGTGTGCGCGGGCACCGACCCGGTCGGCACGGTCCGGCTCGACGGCGAGCAGGTCGTCGAGGCCCTGATCGGGCTGGTCGACAAGTCGGTCGTCCAGCGCATCGGCGAGGACGGCGGCCGGTACCGGCTCCTGGACACCATCCGCGAGTACGGCGCCGCGCGGCTGGCCGGCACGGAGGACGCCGAGGCCGTACGGCGACGGCACTTCGCCCACTACGACGACCTCGTCGAGCGTTTCTGGACCGGTCTGACGGGCCGGGACCAGGTCCGGCTGCACCATGCCGTGCGCGCGGAGATCGCCGACGTGCGGGCCGCCCTGGAGTACGGCTGCGCCACCGAGGGCCGGGCGGCGGACGCGCTCTGGCTGGCGACCCGGCTCGGCGCGTACTGGCGGGCGGCGGGAACGCTGTCCGAGGGCCGGTACTGGATCGACAAGGGGCTCGGGCTCGCCCCGCAGGACTCCCCGGTGCGGGCCTGGGGCCTGTTCATGACCGGCGTGTTCGGGGTGTGGACGGCCGATCTGGAAAGGGCGCTGGACCGGTTCCCGCAGGCCCTCGACATGGCACGCCGGATCGGCGAGAGCCGCGTCGAGCTGTTCAGCGAGGGCTACTTGGGCGCCCTGGCCCTGCTCGGCGGGGCCGTGGAGGAGGGCTCGGCGGCGCTCGACGCGGTCCGCGTCCGGATGATCGCGGTCGACGACGCGCTGGGCATCGGCGTCGTCCACTACGAAGGGGCCCTGCTCTACGCGGCGTTGGGCTTCACGGACCGCGCGCTGGAATGGTGCGAGACGGGTCTGACGTATCTGGAGGGGCGCGGAGAGCGCCAGTTGTACGGTTCCACGCTCACCGTCCAGGGCGTCATCCTCTGGCTCGTCGGCCGCCCCGAGGAGAGCGCGACGGCGTTGCGCCGCGGTCTGGAGGCGGCGGGCGAGATCGGCGAGGTGCTGGTCGCCGCGCTCGCCTCGCTGGGCCTGGCCTGGCACGCGGCCGGGCAGAAGCGGTACGTCCGGGCCTGTTGGCTGCTGGGGTACGCGGAGCACGCGCGACGGCTCGGCGGCGACCCGGTCGGCATGCTCCCCCGGCTGCTGGAGGAACAGGAGTCCCAGCAGCGGGCGGTGAGGGCGGCGTTGGGCGACGAACCGTACGAACGGTGGCGGGCGGCGGGCGCCCGCATGTCGGGCCGCGAACTCCTGGACGCCGTACGGGCGGACGCGGACGAACCGCCCGGCATCCCCGCGACCCGCACCGCGACGCCCGCCAACCGCCCCGCCGATTCCCTCACCCGCCGGGAACGCGAGGTCGCCGCGCTGGTCACCCAGGGGCTGTCCAACCGGGAGATCGCGGAACGGCTCGTCATCTCCAAACGCACCGTGGACGCCCATGTAGAGCACATCCTCGCCAAGTTGGGCATCACCTCGCGTACCGAGATCCTGGCCGCGGCCCACCCCGGGGGCACCAACTCGCCGTAGGTATCCGGTACCTACGTACCCCCGCTGTCTCCCCAGCCGACGCTACGTGCACCGATATCCCCACCGAAATCGAGGAGTTCACGCCCTCCGCCCCCACCCGGCACCCCAGGCTGTTCCTACCGCCAGGGGAACGGAGGTCACGGGTGCCGGCAGTGTTGGTCAACCCCACGGCTGTCATGGCAAGGCGCCCGTCACCGCACCTCCCCTGGCGGTACTCGCGCGGGGCTGCCCCTGTCGGCGGGGGCAGCCCGCGGTCGGCCGGCGCCGCCTACCAGCTGAGGGCGTCCTGGGGGTCGCTCAGCCAGTAGGTGGTGCGCAGCGAGCTGTCGATGTGGACGCCCTTGCCCGGCAGCGGGACGCCGACGCCGGAGCCGACGAAGTCGAGGGCGCGGTTCTGGAAGATCACCGCGAGGGTCTTCGCGGTGTAGCCGCCGGTGCCGCTGCCGTCGGCGCTGGAGAGGTTGACGCCCGCGTAGCCCGACTGTCCGGGGTCGAGAGTGGTGACCGCCTGCGGCTGCGAGTCCTCGACGACCGGGGGCACTGCCTGGGCGAACTGGAAACGGAGCGCCGGGTAGCCGTACAGGTGACAGGTCCTGGAGCCGGTGTTCTTGACGGTCAGCAGCATGTGGTTCACCGGACGCGTCACGGTCCGCGCGGTGACCTTGGTGTTGGCGCCGGTACAAGTGACCCCGGCCGAGGACGCCTTGGTCCCCTGGCCCGTCTTCGGGACGGTCGTGCCGAAGGCCGCGGCCTCGGCGTCGACGACGGTGTTCGGGGCGGGCAGGGCACCGGTGTGCGGGCCCGTTCCACCGGCGGTCAGTGCGAGTGAGGCGACCGCGGCGAAGCCGGCGGTGAGGAGCGCGGTACGGCGGCGGAAGGTCGTGCTGGACATGATCGGGTTCCCCCTGGATGCGGTGCCGGAAGGCGGGCCACCGGGTCGTGGTGGGCCTCGCTGTCGAACAACCGCAGCGTGCACGGCGAACCGTCCCAGCCGCTACGACCGACCGGGGGAAACGGGAAGCCGGAACGCTCGCACAGGGTCTGACCTGCGGGGACGTGATGTCCCTGGAACGCGTGAGTGGGACGGGCACCGGCCGATGGAGTGGTCCGGCCGGTGCCCGCACCGCACCGTCAGCAGTAGAGGTTGCCCCCGGTGCTGGTCCCGAGGATCGAGGTGAACCGCGTGTAGGCGTCCACGCGGCTCTGCACCTGTGCGGGGTTCCTGCCGTCGCACTCGACCGAGCCGTTGATGCTGCGGATGGTCTGGCCGAAGCCGGCGCCGTTGACGATCGCGTTGTGCGGGGTCATGGTGCCGGGACCGCTCTGGGTGTTCCAGTACCAGAGCGCGGTCTTCCAGGCCACGGCCGAGTCGTTCTGCACCAGCCAGGGGTTGTTCAGCAGATCGATGCCCAACGCGTCCCCGGCGGCCTTGTAGTTGAAGTTCCAGCTGAGCTGCATCGGACCGCGCCCGTAGTAGGCGGACTGACCGGCAGGGCAGCCGTACGACTGGCTCCAGTCGCAGTACGTCGGGTAGTTGGCGGTGTTCTGCTCGACTATGTAGACCAACCCGCCCGTCTCATGGCTGACGTTGGCGAGGAAGGCCGCGGCCTCCTGCTTCTTCGTGGTGTCGCTGCCGGTGTTCGCGAAGCCCGGGTAGGCGCTGAGGGCGGCGGTGAGACCGCTGTAGGAGTAGAAGGAGTTCCGGCTCGGGAACATCTGGTTGAACTGGGCCTCGCTCACGACGAAGTTGCCGACGGGCGTGCCGGAACCGCCGTCGCAGGCGTACGGCTCCCAGTACCAGGTGCTGATGACCGGGTCGTAGCCCGGGTTGTCGTGCTCGGCGATGTACGCCTTGCCATCGGTGTAGCGCACGATGTTGCCGGTGACGTACGACTTGCCGGCCACCCAGTTGGGATAGCTCGAACAGGAGGCGGCGGAGGCGCCGGCGGCGGGTAGGACCACGGGCGTCAGGCTACCGAGGACGAGTGCGGTCAGCACTGCGGCGATGCGGCGTCTCGACACAGGGTTCAACTCCTCTGTGGAGCACGGCCGTTCCCCGCGGAAGGGCAGGGCGGAGCGGAGCCTTCGTGCGCACGGGCCGGTCGGACCGGTCACGGCGTGGGGGGGGCGGCCGTGGTGGGGGATGTCCCGCCCACTGAACCGTATTGGTCTGTACCAGTCAAGGGTATAGACCAGTCAACCCGCCATCCGAGCAACCGGGTTACGACCGGCCCGCGTCGCGTCGACCCCTCTCACCTGCGCAGAGTCGTCACCTCCAGCGCTGGGTCACCGGCGATCTTCGCCTGCGTGAAGCGCTCCGCGACCCACTGCTTGCGCGAGAACAGGCGGGTCTGGTCCGAGAAGTGGGGCGATGCCGGATTCGCGGACTCGCCGTAGGTGAGGAGGGTGTGGGCGCGGGGGCCGTCGGGGGTCAGTTCGACGGTCATCAGGAAACTGCTGCCGAAGGCGCCCGCGGTCGGCGTGCCGGTGCCCGAGTCGGGGCCGGCCTCCACGACGTCGAAGCAGCCCACGTCGCAGCCGGGCAGCGGGATGCCGTTCCATTTCTGTACGGCGCCGAGCGCGACGTCGACCGGGAGGTCACGGGCGGCGAGGTCCTGGACCGCGTCGGCCAGGGCGTGTGGGACGCGCGGGTCGTCGCCGTTGATGCCGCGTGGCGTGGTGAGGGGGTGCGCCGGGTCGTAGGGGACGCGGTGCCAGGTGCCGAACGGGCCGTCGGCCGCGAGGAAGTCGTAGAACGTGCTCCACAGGACGATGCCCCGGCTGGTGGTGTCGGCGCGGGTGTCCCAGCGGGCGAGCGTCGCGCACGCCCGTGACACGTCGACCCGACTGCCGTCCGTGGCGCTCAGGGTCGGACGGGCGCGGCACAGGGCGACCACGTCGTCGCGGCCCGTCTCCGCGGACAGGACACGGTTGCCGAGCATCGACGCGCGCAGGGTGCTCTCGGTGAACCCCGGTGCGCCCAACCCGTCGGTGCCGTCCCGGCGTTGGGCGATCATGCGCAGCCCGAGCCGGGCCCGCTCGTCGAGTCGGGGATCGGTGTCGTACACACCCGGGAGGCCGGTGATCGGCGCTGCCGGATTGACGTACTGGGGACCGTTGTTGGAGTTGGCGACGTAGTCCGTGCGGCTCGACCTCGGCTGGTGGGACGGTCCGTAGAGGCCCGGCACCAGCGCGTCGCGGTCACTGCCCCAGGCACAGGCCGATGTGGAGCCGTCCAGGGCGGTGGGCCCGTCGCCCTCCGGGAGGGTGCAGCGCCGGAGTTGGGCGTCGGTGAGGTGCGGGACGGCCGAGGAGTCGGTGAAGTAGGTGCTGCCGCTGGTGTCCGCCGCGAGGGTGTAGGTCCAGGGGACGCCCTGGGTCGTGTCCTGTGCGGCACGGAACCGGCTCAGGTTGCGGGCCTTGCCCATGGCCAGCCAGGTGTTCATGGAGCGCAGGTTGCCGGTGTTGGCGTCACGGATCGCGTAGGCGGTGGTCGTGGTCCAGCCGGTGGACAGCACGGGCCCGAACTTCGAGGAGTACAGGGTCCGTTGGACGGTCGACAGCCTTCCCTCCGCGTCCCGGACGGTGACCGGGACCGTGCGGCGGTCCATGGGGACGGTCCTGCCGTCGAGCACGTAGCTGGTCGGATCGCCGGGCGCGAGCTTCAGCGCGTAGACGGAGGAGTGCTGGGCGTCGCTCGCGGTGTGCGTCCAGGCCAGGGTGCTGTTGTGGCCGATCTCGACCAGCGGGGTGCCGTAGAGACCGGCGCCGGACACGTCCAGGGTGCCGGGGATCGTCAACTGCACCTGGTAGAAGCGGAAGTAGCCGACCGCCCAGGGCAGGTGCGGGTTGGCGAGGACCATCGCGTTGCCGGTCCGGGTGGCGTCCCGGCCGAGTGCCCAGCCGTTGCTGCCTATTCCGGGGGCGGTGGGTGTCAGGGGGGATGCGGTGGACGCCGGAATGGACGCGGTGCGGGCACCAGCGCTGCCGCCGGTGCCGGACGAAGTCGCCGCAGGGGGCTTCGCATCGCCGATGTCCGGGACCAACGGCACGGTCGCGGTGACCCTGTTGACGTCGTAGACGACGCTCCACAGGTCGAGCGCGGTGATCGGCCGAACCCAGGGCCTGCCCTTGCAGGTGGGGTCCGGGAGGTGGTCGACGCCGGTGTCGCGGAGGTAGCGGTTGTACCCGGCGGCGTATCCCTCGACCATCCGGCGCAGTTCGGTGGTCGGCCCCAACGGCGCCTTCCGGGCCAGCAGTTGACGGACGGTGCCCGCGCGCAGCTGTCCGCCGTAGTACGTGTCGCTCGCGAGGTTGGAACGGTCCGGGTCGCCCTCGCCGGGCTCTCCGTCGGGCCCGAAGAACCGGGACCGCTCACCTCTCAAGGTCACTATGTGGTCGGCGAGTTCACACACGTTGTCCTGCGCGAAGGCGTACCCGTATCCGTATCCGAGCCCGTCGAAGTCCCGGGCCAGGATGTGCGGTACGCCGTACTCGGTCCGGCTGATCCGCACCGTGTGCCCGCCCTCGGCCACCGTCTCGCCGCCCTGTCCCGTCACGGCGGACGAGGAGGCGGGGAGCAGAGCGACGGTGGCCGAGGTGAGGCAGAGGACGGCGGCGGCTGCCGCCAACCGGCTCGTCAAGGAACGTCTGTGACGCTTCGTCAGTTCTCCGGGTTCACCCATGGCCGCCACCCTGCTGCCGGACCCGGGGCGCCGTCATCGGGCCTCCGGTGGATTTCCGGGCGGCCTGTCGGCCCAGGGACGTACACCTTGAGGCGTGGCCGGCTACGGCTTACGGTCGGCCATGGCGAAACCGGCCGCCACGACCGTATGCCGAACCCCGGAGGCGATGGCCCTGCTCACCCTGGATCTGCACCCCGTCTTCCGCAGCGACCGCGCCATCGACACGGCCCTGCGGCAGACCCTGTTCAAGGCCGCGGCCACCGGGGTCGACACCGTCCAGATCATCCCGGGCAAGGGAACCGGCCAGCTGAAGAAGCGGGTGCTGGCCGTGCTGGCGCAGAAGCACCTCAGGAAGCTCTACGCCCGGGTGGAGACGGATCCGACCAACGCAGGCCGGATCCTGGTCCACCTCAAATGACCCAACCGACCCCGGGGACAACCCCGTTGCCGGCGGGGCCGGCCCCAGGCGTGCGCCCGGAACCGGCCCCTTCCCTGGCCTCCGTCCCGTCCCGCCTACTGGCCGAAGCCGTAGGAGAACAGATGGTCGGTGCCCGTCGAGCCCGTCACCGGCAGCGTGATCGACGCGACCTGCTTGGACGGGTCCAACGCGACCTTCGTGGCGAAGACATAGGTCTTCACACTGTCCCGGCCGCCGCTCCCGGTGTTCCGGTAGGCCGTCGTCGCGGCCGTCGTGTCACCCGGAATCGGCTTGCTGGAACCGCCGTTGAGGGTCCAGTCCGGGAAGGTGACCGTCCCCTGTGAGGTGGTGCCGTCGGTGTACGTGACGGTCACCGCGCCGGAGACCCCGCTGCCGTCGGTCGGCGCGTTGGTCGCCGTGCCCAGCAGCCCGAGCGACGCACCCGACGTGCCGGCCGGCATCGAGATGGTCTGTCCGGCCATCTCCAGGTTGTCCAGCTGACCCGACGT
This sequence comes from Streptomyces sp. NPDC090083, assembly GCF_044747445.1. Taxonomy (NCBI): domain Bacteria; kingdom Bacillati; phylum Actinomycetota; class Actinomycetes; order Kitasatosporales; family Streptomycetaceae; genus Streptomyces; species Streptomyces sp. NPDC090083. Next base: position 472,741 of record NZ_JBIVED010000001.1, read on the forward strand.
CACCGTGGGCCAGGTGTAGTCGATGCCGTCGACCGTGAGAGGCGCACCACTGGTGACACCGGCCGCCGCGAGCGCGTTCTGCGAGAAGGCCCAGCCCCCGCCGTCGAACCCGCCCGAGAAGGTGGCGCCGTCGGGATAGATGCCCTCGTTCGTGTCGTACGGCCACAGCGCACCGGCCTTGGCCACCGCCACCCGGAGGGACGCCCCGGCCAGCGCCGCACCGGTGCCGTGGTCGGTGAGCGCGAACGTGACCGGGAACAGCCCTTCGTCCGCGCCCGCCGTCACCCGGACCTTGGCCTCGGCACTGCCCGCGGCGGGCACCGTCAGCGAACCGGACGCGCTGTCCAGCGTGACGCCGGAGGGCGCCGTCGCCTTCCAGTCGACGATGACGGCCGTACTGCCCAGGTTGGTCAGGTCGAGCGTGCCGTCACCGGCCGAACCCGGCTGGAGCACCAGGCCGTTCGCGGGACCGGTCGCGGCCAGCACCCGTCCGCCGCCCGTGGTGTCCGACGGCGGCGCCGCCGAAGGGGCGGACGCCCAGGCGGTGTTGGGCTGCGTACCGAGCGTGAAGTCGAGGGAGCCGGCCCCCTGGAACTTCTGGTAGGTCAGCCACGGAGCGTTCCAGGCCTGGCCCTTGACCGCGAGCGACTGCACGTACGGCGCGTCGGTCGCGGCCTGCGGCGCGTTGATCCGCACCGTCTTCCCGTTGCCGAAGGTCACCTTGGCCGCCGGGAAGGCCGGGCTGCCGAGCGCGAGCGTGTCCGTGCCCGGGGTCTCCGGGTACATGCCCAGCTCGGACCAGACGTACCAGGAACTCATCGCGCCGAGGTCGTCGTTGCCGAACGAGCCGACCGGAGCGTTGAAGTACAGCTTCTGCTGCGCCTCACGGACGGCTGCCTGCGTCTTCCAGGGCTGGCCCGTGTAGTCGTACTCCCAGGGGATCTCCACACTGGGCTCGTTGCTCAGGTCGGCATCCGTGTTGCCGGGGCTCGTGATGTCGTCGAGCAGGCTGTCCAGGTACGACGAGTACTCCTTCGCGCCGCCGCGCGCCTGGATCAACTGCTTGAGGTTGAACGGGACCATCGGCGTGTACTGCGCGGAGGTTCCCTCCACGAAGCCGTTGGAGGTGCCGGGGGTGAAACCGCTCGCGAACTGGCCGTCCTTGTTCTTGGCCTGCATGTAGCCGGTCTGCGGGTTGAAGACGTTCATCCAGTCCTGGGCACGGGTGGCGAACTTCTCGTAGACCGACGTCTTGCCCAGCGACTTCGCGAAGGCCGCGATGGCGTAGTCGGCGGAGTCGTACTCGAGTTGAGTGGAGACCGGGCCGTAGAAGTTGCAGCAGTTGTAGTCGTTCTCGTCGAGCGGGAGATAGCCCTTCGCGTCCCGCACCGCCTCGCCGGGGCGGTCGTTGTTCGGGACGGTGGCCTCGTGCTGGAGGGCGGCGAGGGCCTTGCCTGTGTCGAAGTCCGTCGCGCCGAACGCGTACGCGTCGGCGATGATGCCGGCGGCCGGGTCGCCGACCATGACGTAGCTCTCGCCGTTGTTCGAGGCCCACTTGGGCAACAGGCCCGTCTGGTCATAGCCGTTGAGCATCGAGGTGACGACGTCGGAGGCGACCTTGGGTTCGGCCATGGCCATCAGCTGGGTCTGGGAGCGGTACGTGTCCCAGCCCGAGTAGTTGGCGTACTGGGCCTTCTGTCCCTTGGCGAGTTTGTGGACCTGGTTGTCCATGCCCATGTACTGGCCGTCGTCGTCCGAGAAGACGTTGGGATGCAGCAGCGCGTGGTAGAGGGCCGTGTAGAACTGCGTCTGCTGGTCGGCGGATCCACCGCCCACCTGGACCTTGTTCAGCACGGCGTTCCACGCGTCGTGGTTGGCCCGCTCGACGGCGCCGAGGTTCCAGTTCTTGATCTCGGTGGCGAGGTTGTTCGCCGCGCCCGCGTCACTCGTGTACGAGACGCCGACCTTCGCGGTGACCGTGGGGTTCGCGGAGGTGTCGAAGGTGAGGTACATGCCGTTGGCGCCGGTGGTGGGCGGCTGGGCGGCCTTGGCCGTGGCGGACGGCGTGCCCTTGGCGCCGGTCCCGTGGACCGTCGGGGCCGGCTTGGCCGGGACGGTGAAGTGCTTCTCCTTCAGCGGCGCCGACTCGGCGGCCTGCGGGGCGAGTTGGGCCTTTCCGGCCTTCAGCGACTTCGCGTCGGGGTTGATGGTGCCGCCGACCCAGGTGCCGCTCGCGGTGAACGGCCGGTCGAACTTGATGTCGAAGTGCAGCGTGTACCGGTTGCCGGCGCCGCAGAAGTGACCGCTGTCGATCGCCCCGCTGATCTCCTTGGTGCTGACCACCTGGACGCGGGTCCCGTCCACCTGCGTCGCGCCACCGCTCAACTTGAAGAGCAGGTTGGCCTGTTGACCCGTCGGGAAGGTGAAGCTGCCGAGCCCGGCGCGCGTGGTGTCGGTCAGTTCGGTCTTCACGCCGTTCGCGTCGGTGACCTGGTAACTCCCGATGCCGGCCTTCTCGTCGGCGTGGCTGAACCCGACGGACGTACTGCCGAGGTCGCCCGACAGCGCGCCGGTCACCGGCAGGATCGGCAGGTCGCCCGCCACGGGACAGCCGGGTCCCGAGATGTGGGTCAGGCTGAAGCCGGAGAGCTTCTTGTCCTGGTACTCGTAGCCGCCGCCGTCGGGCCGGTGGGGCGTGGTGTCCGGCCCCCACTGCACCATGCCGGCCGGCATGTCCGGGCCGGGGAAGGTGTCCACCGCGCCGGAGGTGCCGATGAGCGGGTTGACGAGGGACGCGGGATCCGTCACCAGGGACGGCGTCGCGGAACTCGCGGCGTAGGCGGTCCCGATCGCCGGAAGCGTGAGGGCCGTCATGCCCAACACGCAGACGACGGCAAGGCGTTGGCGGAATCTGTTTCGGTCACGTGGCACGGCTGGACGTCGGGGTCTCACCATCGGTCGCCTCCGCAGCGGTTCGTGCTTCGCACATCAGGTGGCGGCGCGCCGGAATGCACCGGAACGCCGGCGACAGGCAACAGTTCCTGGTCGCTCCCACGGCCTGACAACGTTGCCATGCACGAGTGTCGAGTGAAACGCCTGCGCCGATGGCATGTCAACGAGGCGGGCACGACTTTCTGGGTGTGAAGTTGGCAAGGGTCCAACCGCGTGGCCGTCGGCCCGAGTTCACGCGCGGCCGACGGGGTGGCCGACCATCCGCATCTCCCCTGGCGGGCGCCGTGGAGCACGGGCTCGACGTCGACACACGGTCGGCCCGTCAGGGACGTAGGACTCCGGCGGGCTTGCTCCGCAAGGGAGTTGAGGCACGAACCAAGTTGGTCTAGTCCTCTTGACGGAGAGCCCGGCGAGTTGTTTGGTATGTACCAATAACTCGCACGACGCACACCCGCATCTCACCTGCGCACCGCACCGCACCCAGGCATCTCACCCCTCACCGCATTCCGTCACCGCATCCAGTCACCACGCACGCATCCCTCACCCCGCCCCGATGGGCACCCCCGAAAGGGGAACTGTCATGCACTTGGCAAGACTGGCGGCGTCCGTGTCCGCCCTCGCGCTCTCGGTCACCGGCGTCACCGTCGCCCTGGCCCCCGCAAGCAGCGCCGCGGGGAGCAGCGTCTACTCCGTCGCCCCCTACGTCGACATGTCGAACGGTCAGGAAGGACTGCTCGACACCGCCATCACCGGCCACCACCTCAAGGCGTACACCGCGGCCTTCGTCCTCGGCGTGGGCTGTACGCAGATCTGGGGCGACACGCTCCCCATCGGCAACGACTCCTTCACCGACCCCGAGATCGCCAGGGCCAAGTCCGAAGGTGCCTCCGTCATCGTCTCCTCCGGCGGGGCCAGCGGCGAACCGCTCGCCTGGACCTGCTCCACTCAGAGCAGCATCGACGCCGGCTACCAGGCCATCATCAACGACTACGGCGTCACCCAGCTCGACTTCGACATCGAGGGCGCCGCCATCGCGGACACCGCCGCGGCGGCCCGCCAGATGCAGGCGATGAAGGACCTGAAGGCGTCCAACCCCGGCCTGCAGTTCTCCATGACCCTGCCGGTGCTGACGAGCGGGCTGACGAACGACGGCGTCAACATCCTCAAGGCCGCCAAGAACGCGGGTATCAAGATCGACGTGGTCAACGTCATGGCCATGGACTACTACGCGGGCACCGGCACCGAGATGGGCCAGGGCGCGGTCTCCGCGGCGAAGGCCACGCTGGCGCAGATGCAGTCGGTCGACTCCGGCTACACCTATGCCAACCTCGGCATCACGCCGATGATCGGCAAGAACGACGACGGTTCCACCTTCACGCTGGCCGACGCGCAGACGGTGGAGAGCTTCGCCGCGCAGAACGGCGTCGGACGGCTGGCCTTCTGGGCGATCACCCGGGACCAGGCATGCGGCGGAAACGCCAACTCCCTTCCCACGTGCAGCCAGATCAGCCAGAACAGCCTCGCGTTCACCGACGCGTTCGTACCGTACGAGGGCACGGGCGGCGGGGGCGGCGGAGGCACCGGCACGGACTTCTCCCTCTCCCTGTCGCCGGGCTCGGCGTCGGTCACGCAGGGTGGCTCGGCCACGGCGACCGTCTCCACCGCCGTCGCCTCCGGCAGCGCCGAGTCCGTCGCCCTCACCGCCTCCGGCGCACCGACCGGCGTCACCATCGCCTTCAGTCCTCCGTCCGTGACCTCGGGCGGCAGCTCGACACTGACGGCGACGGTCGGCTCGTCCGTAGCCGCGGGCAGCTATCCGATCACCGTCACGGGCAGCGCGGCGTCCGGCAGCCACAGCGCGACCTACACACTCACGGTCACGACGACCGGCGGCGGGGGCGGTTCACTGACCAACGCCGGTTTCGAGACCGGGAGTCTCAGCCCGTGGACGTGTGCGGCGGGCGGCGCGGTGGTCTCCAGCCCGGTCCACAGCGGCAGCCACAGCCTCCAGGTCACCCCGACAGCCGCCGGCACCGCCGAGTGCGACCAGACCGTCACCCTGTCCCCCAACAAGAGCTACACCCTCACCGCCTGGGTGCAGGGCCCGTACGCCTACCTCGGAGTCTCGGGCGGCGCCACCGCGAGCACCTGGTCGAACAACACGACCTGGAACCAGCTCAAGGTCCCCTTCACCACCGGCAGCTCCGGAACCGTCACGGTCTACGTCCACGGCTGGTACGGGCAGTCGGCGGTCACGGCGGACGACTTCACGCTGAGCTGAGGGCTCGGGCCGAGTCCCGGCACGCTCCCCCGACACACGCACTCCCCCTGACACAGCAGAACACCCGTCTCCGACTTTCGCCGGAGGCGGGTGTTGCGTCTCGCTGTGTCCGAGGGGGGACTTGAACCCCCACGCCCGATAAAGGGCACTAGCACCTCAAGCTAGCGCGTCTGCCATTCCGCCACCCGGACCAGGTGTCTGCCGCCTGGCCGGGGGTGTTCCCCGCGGCGACATGGACAACAATACCAAGCTTTCGGAGCGCCTTTCACCTGCATATCCGTCCCTGCGGGAGCCGCTCGCGGACACCCGGTGACCTGTGCGAAACCGCCACCGCGGGTGAGCGATCGGCTACGGCCGCGGGCCGGTTCCCGCCGCTCACCCGCGCTCGGCGATCACCAGCGTCTGGAGTGCCCGGACGAGGGTCGCCGCCGCCTCCTCGTCGAGCGGCGCGAGGAAGCGGCGCTCTGCGGTGCGCCGGGCCTGCTCGGCCCTGCGCAGGCAGTCCCGGCCCTCCGGAGTCAGCTCGACGATGTTCTTCCTGCGGTCGTGCGGACTGCGCCGGCGTTCGACCAGACCGTGGTCCTCCAGGCCGTCGATCAACGACACCATCGTGGTGCGGTCCACCCCGAGCCGCCCGGCGGCCTCGACCTGCGACAACGACTCCCCCGCCGACAGCACCGCCAGCACACCCAGCTCGTGCCCGTCCACTCCGTGCGGCACCAACGCCTCGGCCGACGCCCGCGCCAGCCGCGCCTGGGCCTGCTTGAGGAGGTATCCGAGCCGGGACTCCAGAGGCGCGGGACGCTCATCGTGGGCCATGCGCCGACCGTATCCCGACTGCGTCCTGGAGCTGATCGTCAGCACACCTGATCACCTGATCGCCTGATCACCCGGGAGGGTGACGGCTTACGACAGCCTGGGCACGGGCGCCGCCGCAGCCGCCCGGGCGGCGCCCGCCGGAAGCGGACACGAGCGCCGCCCGGCCGCCGCTCACGGCATCAGCTGGTACTCCGGGAAGTTCCCCGGCAACCGCTCCCCCACCGGCCCGTACGTCACCGCGCGGACGAGGAGTTCGCCGCCGACGAAGGCTCCGCGCCAGGACGCGCCGAAGCCGCCGAACAGTTCGTCACGGTCGCCGCGTGAGCGGGGTGTGCCGTGGCCGACCTTGAACGCCCTTATCTGCGGGGCGAGTCGGTCGTAGGTCGCCCGGTCGTCGGTGGACAGGGTGGCGACCAGCGCGCCGTTGGACGCGTTCATCGCGGCGAGCAGCTCCGCCTCCGTGTCGACCAGGACGATGGTGTCGACCGGTCCGAACGGTTCCGCGTGGTGCAGCGGGGACGACGGCGGCGGGTTGAGGAGCGTGACGGGACGGACGTACGCCGAAGTGTCCTGCCCCGGAAGGAAGTCGGCGTCGGACAGCTTGCCGCGGTGCAGCGGTACGGCGCCGCGGTCGATCGCCTCGGCCACCTGGTCGTGCAGTTCCTTGGCCTTGGCCGCGTTGATCAACGGGCCGAAGTCGAGCCGCGGGTACGGGTCTTGGGCGTCCTGCACGGCCAACGGGTGTCCGACGCGCAGGCTGCGGACGGCCGGGAGGTAGGCCGCGAGGAAGTCGTCGAAGAGCTCGCGCTGGACGACGAAGCGCGGATACGCGGTGCAGCGCTGTTTGCCGTAGTCGAAGAGCTTGGGGACGACGGCGGTGAGCGCGTCCCAGTCGGTGTGGTGCCAGATGCCCCAGGTGTTGAGTCCTTCCTGTTCGAGGATGTGCCGCTTGCCGAGGTCGGCCACGGCCGTGGCCACCGCGGCTCCGGTGTCGCGCCCGCCGACGAAGGAGACGCAGCCGATCTCGGGCGCGCGGACCAGCGCCTCCGACAACTCGCCCCCGCTGCCGCTGACGAGGGTGACCGGAATTCCCTCGCGCGCGGCCAGCGCGGCGGCCAGGGTGAGGCAGGCGACACCGCCGTCGGTCGGGGTCTTGGCGATGACCGCGTTCCCGGCCAGCGCCTGGACCAGCATCGCGTGGACGAGCACGCTCATCGGGTAGTTCCAGCTCGCAATGTTGGACACCGGGCCGTCCAGTGGACCGCGGCCGGCGAGCATCGGTTCGATGCCGTCCACGTACCAGCGCACACCGTCGATGGACCGGTCCACGTCGGCCTGCGCGAGCCGCCAGGGCTTGCCGATCTCCCAGACCAGCAGCAACGCGAGGAGTTCACGGTGTTCGGTCAGCGCGTCCAGCGTGGCGGCGACGCGGGCGCGCCGTTCGTCGAGCGGGACATGGCGCCAGGCGCGGTGCTGGTCGAGGGAGGCACGCACGGCCCGGTGGGCGGCGGAACGGTCGAGCCGGGGCGGCCCGGCGATGGGGCTGCCGTCGACGGGGGTGGTGGCGGGCAGGGCCCGGCCGTCCCGCTGCCAGGCCGCGTTCCAGAGGTTGAGGACACGGTCGTCCTGGAACGCCTCGGGCGCGACGGCGAGACAACGCCGCCAGGCGTCCTCCCAGGACGTGCCCGCCTTGAGGGTCGGGGGACGGACGGAGGGTGCGGGGGTGGGGGTGATGCCGGGTGTGAGGGTTGATGCCATGCTTCTGCTCCGCTCTCGGTGCACAGTCGGGGCGGGGTGAAACAGGAACGGTCCACGGCACGAATCGCCGTACGCGCGAGCCGTCCTACGCGCGAACCGCTGCACGGCTGAACCGTGTACGGCTTAGCTGCTTGTACGGCCGAACGGCCTTGCGTATGAAGCTAGTTGCGCTCGGAGGAGCGCGGCAGTCACGGCACCTCAGCTATGAGTGACGTCACTCGCCGGCTCCTCGGCGCCGAGACGGTCCAGCACCAGCCGCGCCGTCTCCGTCGGCGTGCTTCCTACGGCGACGCCCACGGCCTCCAGCGCCGCCTTCTTCGCCGCCGCCGTTCCGGAGGAACCGGACACGATGGCGCCGGCGTGGCCCATCGTCCTGCCCTCGGGGGCGGTGAAGCCGGCGATGTAGCCGACGACCGGTTTGGTGACGTGGTCGCGGATGTAGGCGGCGGCGCGTTCCTCGGCGTCGCCGCCTATCTCCCCGATGAGGACCACGAGTTCGGTGTCGGGGTCGTCCTGGAACGCGGCGAGGCAGTCGATGTGGCTCGTGCCGACGACGGGGTCGCCGCCGATGCCGACGCAGGTGGAGAAGCCGATGTCCCGGAGTTCGTACATGAGTTGGTAGGTGAGGGTGCCGGACTTGGAGACCAGGCCGATGCGGCCCGGCTTGGTGATGTCGGCGGGGATGATGCCCGCGTTGGCCTGGCCGGGGGTGATCAGGCCGGGGCAGTTGGGACCGATGACCCGGGTGCCCTTCGACGCGGCGTACGCCGTGAAGGCGACCGAGTCGTGGACCGGGATGCCCTCGGTGATGACGACGGCGAGGCCGATGCCCGCGTCGGCGGCCTCGATCACGGCGGCCTTGGCGAAGGCCGGCGGCACGAACACGACGCTGACATCGGCTCCCGTCGACCGCATACCGTCGGCGACCGACCCGAAGACCGGCACGGCCATGGAGGTGCCTCCCGGGCCGTTCGGGTACTGGGGGACGTCGAAGTCGACGGTACGGCCCGCCTTGCGCGGGTTGACGCCGCCGACGACGTCCGTGCCGGCCGCGAGCATCCGGCGGGTGTGCTTCATGCCCTCGCCGCCGGTCATGCCCTGGACGAGGACCTTGCTCTCCTTGGTGAGGTAGATCGCCATGTCCCGGCTCCTTAGCGTGCGTCGGCGAGCTCGGCGGCCCGGCGGGCGGCGCCGTCCATGGTGGTGGCCTGCTGGACCAGCGGATGCGCGTGACCGTCGAGGACGGCCCGGCCCCTGGCCGCGTTGTTCCCGTCGAGCCGGACGACCAGCGGCTTGGTCAACTCGACGGTTTCCAGGGCCCGTACGATGCCGTCGGCCACCGCGTCGCATGCGGTGATCCCGCCGAAGACGTTGACGAACACCGAGGTCACGGACGGGTCGGAGAGGATGACGGACAGTCCGTCGGCCATGACCTGGGCCGATGCCCCGCCGCCGATGTCGAGGAAGTTGGCGGGGCGGGCGCCGCAGCCGGCGACCACGTCGAGTGTCGACATGACCAGGCCCGCGCCGTTGCCGATGATGCCGACCTCGCCGTCGAGCTTGACGTAGTTGAGCCCTTTCGCGGCGGCGACGGCCTCCAGCGGATCGTCGTGCGACGAGTCCTCGCCTCCCCAACGCGACTGCCGGAAGCGGGCGTTGTCGTCCAGGGTCACCTTGCCGTCGAGGGCGAGGATCTGTCCCTGCCGGGTCCGGACGAGCGGGTTGACCTCGACGAGGACTGCGTCCTCGCGGACCAGCACCTCCCACAGCCGTACGAGGACGTCGACGGTCTGCGGCGGCAGGCCGGCCGCGTCGGCGATCTCGGCCGCCTTGGCCGAGGTGACGCCCTCGGCGGGGTCGATGTGGATGCGGGCCACCGCCTCCGGCCGGCGGGCGGCGACCTCCTCGATCTCCGTACCGCCCTCGGCCGACGCGATGGCGAGGAAGCGTCCCGCCGCGCGGTCGAGGACGTAGGAGACGTAGAACTCGCTCTCGATGTCGACGGGTTGGGCCAGCATCACGCTGCCGACCGTGTGTCCCTTGATGTCCATGCCGAGGATCTGGCGTGCCGTCAGTTCGGCGGCGGCCGGGTCGGCGACGAGTTTGACCCCGCCCGCCTTGCCGCGTCCGCCGGTCTTGACCTGCGCCTTCACCACGACGCGTCCGCCCAGCCTGCGGGCGATCTCCCGTGCCTCCTTGGACGAGGCGGTGACCTCGGCCCGGGGCACCAAGATGCCGTGGTCCTCGAAGAGTTGCCGTGCCTGGTGCTCGTACAGGTCCATCTCGGCTCCTGCCCACTGTGTCTGCCCGGGAGCTACCACGAGTCCCTCGAAAAGTGCCGCACGCCCCCTGGACACCACCCACCGGATGCGGGATAACAAGCTTCATACAGTATTCGTCGACTGTATGCAATGTACCGCGAGAGCGTTCCAACCCCCTACGAAGGGACAGGACTCCGCCATGCCCGACGACACCCAGGACGTGATTTCCGGTGGTCATCTCGTCGCCAAAGCCCTGAAGGCCGAGGGGGTCGACCGCATCTACACCCTGTGCGGCGGCCACATCATCGACATCTACGACGGCTGCGTCGACGAGGGCATAGAAGTCGTCGACGTACGCCACGAGCAGGTGGCGGCCCACGCGGCGGACGGTTACGCGCGGATCACCGGCAGGCCCGGCTGCGCGGTGGTCACCGCGGGACCCGGTACGACCGACGCCGTCACCGGTGTCGCCAACGCCTTCCGCGCCGAGTCGCCGATGCTGCTCGTCGGCGGCCAAGGGGCCCTCACCCAGCACAGGATGGGGTCACTCCAGGACCTGCCGCACGTCGACATGATGACGCCGATCACCAAGTTCGCGGCGACCGTGCCGGACACGGCCCGGGCCGCCGACATGGTGTCGATGGCGTTCCGCGAGTGCTACCACGGCGCGCCGGGCCCCTCCTTCCTGGAGATACCGCGCGACGTCCTCGACGCGAAGGTGCCGGTGGGCAAGGCGCGGGTGCCCAGGCCCGGCGCCTACCGCGCCTCGACCCGCACGGCCGGCGACCCCGAGGCGATCGAGAAGCTCGCCGACCTGCTGGTCCACGCCGAGAAGCCGGCGATCCTGCTGGGCAGCCAGGTGTGGACGACGCGCGGCACCGAGGCGGCCATCGACCTCGTCCGCACGCTCAACATCCCCGCGTACATGAACGGCGCGGGCCGCGGCACCCTCCCGCCCGGCGACCCGCACCACTTCCAGCTCTCGCGGCGGCACGCCTTCTCCCACGCCGACGTCATCGTCATCGTCGGCACGCCCTTCGACTTCCGCATGGGCTACGGGAAGCGCCTCTCCCCCGACGCGACCGTCGTGCAGATCGACCTCGACTACCGCACCGTGGGCAAGAACCGCGACATCGACCTCGGCATCGTCGGGGACGCGGGGCTCGTCCTGAAGTCGGTGGCGGAGGCCGCCTCGGGACGCCTCAACGGCGGTGCGTCCCGGCGCAAGGAGTGGCTCGACGAGCTGCGGGCCGTCGAACAGGCCGCGATCGAGAAGCGGTTGCCGAGTCTCAGGTCGGACGCGTCACCGATCCACCCGTACCGGCTCGTCAGTGAGATCAACGACTTCCTCACCGAGGACTCGATCTACATCGGCGACGGCGGCGACATCGTCACCTTCTCCGGGCAGGTCGTGCAGCCCAAGTCGCCCGGCCACTGGATGGATCCGGGCCCCCTCGGCACCCTCGGCGTCGGCGTCCCGTTCGTCCTCGCCGCCAAGCAGGCCCGTCCCGACAAGGAGGTCGTCGCGCTCTTCGGCGACGGCGCGTTCTCCCTGACCGGCTGGGACTTCGAGACCCTCGTCCGCTACGACCTCCCGTTCGTCGGGATCGTCGGCAACAACTCCTCGATGAACCAGATCCGTTACGGCCAGGCCGCCAAGTACGGCCTGGAGCGCGAGCGGGTCGGCAACACCCTCGGCGACGTCCACTACGACAAGTTCGCCCAGCTGCTGGGCGGTTACGGCGAGGAGGTCCGCGACCCCGCCGACATCGGCCCCGCGCTGCGACGGGCCCGGGAGTCGGGCAAGCCGTCGCTGATCAACGTCTGGGTCGACCCGGACGCGTACGCCCCCGGAACCATGAACCAGACGATGTACAAGTGAGGTGAACGGCCATGACCGCCAGGGCACTTGAGGGCATCCGCGTCCTCGACATGACGCACGTCCAGTCCGGCCCCTCCGCGACCCAACTGCTCGCCTGGCTCGGCGCCGACGTCGTCAAGCTGGAGGCGCCGACCGGCGACATCACGCGCAAGCAGCTGCGCGACCTCCCGGACGTCGACTCGCTCTACTTCACGATGCTCAACTGCAACAAGCGGAGCATCACCCTCAACACCAAGACCGAGCGCGGCAAGGAGATCCTCACCGAGCTGATCCGCCGCTCCGACGTCATGGTCGAGAACTTCGGGCCGGGCGCGGTCGACCGTATGGGGTTCACCTGGGATCGCATACAGGAGATCAATCCCCGCATCGTGTATGCGTCCATCAAGGGCTTCGGGGACGGTCCGTACACCAACTTCAAGGCGTACGAGGTCGTCGCACAGGCGATGGGCGGGTCGATGTCGACCACGGGCTTCGAGGACGGGCCGCCGCTGGCCACGGGCGCTCAGATCGGCGATTCGGGCACAGGAGTGCATACAGTAGCCGGGATACTGGCGGCACTCTTCCAGCGTGAGCACACCGGCCGGGGTCAGCGTGTCAACGTGGCCATGCAGCACGCCGTGCTCAACCTGTGCCGGGTGAAGCTCCGCGACCAGCAGCGCCTGGCCCACGGGCCGCTCGCCGAGTACCCGAACGACGACTTCGGCGACGAGGTGCCGCGCTCGGGCAACGCGTCCGGCGGCGGGCAGCCCGGCTGGGCGGTCAAGTGCGCGCCGGGCGGCCCGAACGACTACGTGTACGTGATCGTGCAGCCCGTCGGCTGGAAGCCGCTGACGGAGCTGATCGGCCGGCCCGAGCTGGGCGACGATCCCGAGTGGGCCACGCCCGAGGCCCGGTTGCCGCAGCTCTCCAAGATGTTCCAGCTGATCGAGGAGTGGTCGTCCACGCTGCCCAAGTGGGAGGTGCTGGAGCGGCTGAACGCCCACAACATCCCGTGCGGGCCCATCCTGTCGACCAGGGAGATCATCGAGGACGAGTCGCTGGTCGCCAACGAGATGGTCGTGACGGTGCCGCACCCCGAGCGCGGCGAGTTCGTCACCGTCGGCAGCCCGCTGAAGCTCTCCGACTCCCCCGTGCACGTGACCGGTTCACCGCTGCTCGGCGAGCACAACGAAGAGGTCTACGTCGGCGAACTCGGTCTCGGCGACGAAGAGTTGCGCCTGCTCAAGTCGAACGGGGTGATCTGACGTGATGGCGGAGGACCGGACCCTCAGGGTGCGTGCGCTGCTCGACTCCGTGCGGGCCGAAGGGCGGTTGGCGCTCACCGCGCCCGAGGGCAAGGTGATCGCCGACGCGTACGGGATCGCCGTACCGGGCGAGGAACTGGCGACGGACGTCGACGAGGCGGTGGCGTACGCGGCGCGGTTCGGCGGCCCCGTCGTGATGAAGATCGTCTCCCCCGACATCCTGCACAAGACCGACGCCGGCGGAGTGGTCGTCGGGGTCGAGGGCGCGGCGGAGGTACGGGCCGCGTTCCACACGATCGTCGACAACGCGCGGGCCTACGACGGGCAGGCCCGCATCGAGGGCGTCCAGGTGCAGGAGCTGCTGCCGCAGGGGCAGGAGGTGATCGTCGGCGCGGTGACCGACCCGACGTTCGGGAAGGTCGTCGCGTTCGGGCTCGGCGGGGTGCTGGTCGAGGTCCTCAAGGACGTGACGTTCCGGCTCGCTCCCGTGACCCCGGACGAGGCGCTGTCGATGCTGGACTCGATCCGGGCGGCGGAGATCCTGCGCGGGGTACGCGGACAGGCGGCGGTCGACCGGTGGGCCGTCGCCGAGCAGATCCGCCGGGTGTCCCAACTGGTCGCGGACTTCCCGGAGATCGCCGAGGTGGATCTCAATCCGGTGATCGCGACTCCGGAGGGCGCCGTCGCGGCGGACATCCGGGTGATCCTCGCGGAATCGCAGCCGGTGGCCCGTCGACGGTATACACACGACGAGATCCTGACGACCATGCGCCGCCTCATGGAGCCGGCCTCGGTCGCCGTGATCGGTGCCTCGAACGAGCCGGGCAAGATCGGCAACTCGGTGATGCGCAATCTCCTCGACGGCGGCTTCGCCGGGGAGATCCATCCGGTGAACCCCAGGGCCGATGACATTCTGGGCCGCAAGGCGTACAAGAGTGTCACGGACGTTCCCGGTGAGGTGGATGTGGCCGTCTTCGCCATTCCCGCCCGGTTCGTGGCGACGGCGCTGGAGGAGGTGGGCCGCAAGAACATCCCCAACGCCGTCCTCATCCCCTCCGGGTTCGCGGAGACCGGTGAAGTCGCCCTCCAGGAGGAGATCGTGGCGATCGCCGAACGGCACGGCGTCCGTCTCCTCGGCCCGAACATCTACGGCTACTACGCGACCTGGCAGGACCTGTGCGCCACGTTCTGCACGCCGTACGACGTGAAGGGCGGGGTGGCGCTGACCTCGCAGTCCGGCGGCATCGGGATGGCCATCCTCGGCTTCGCGCGGACCACCAGGACGGGGGTGTCGGCGATCGTCGGGCTCGGCAACAAGTCGGACCTGGACGAGGACGACCTGCTGACCTGGTTCGGCGAGGACCCGCACACCGAGTGCATCGCGATGCACCTGGAGGACCTCAAGGACGGCCGCGCGTTCGTCGAGGCGGCGCGGAAGACCGTACCCCGCAAGCCGGTCGTGGTGCTCAAGGCGGGTCGTACGGCGGCGGGCGCGAGGGCGGCGGGTTCGCACACGGGCGCGCTGGCCGGTGACGACGCGGTGTACGACGACATCCTCAGGCAGGCCGGCGTCATCCGGGCCCCCGGGCTCAACGACATGCTGGAGTACGCGCGCGGGCTGCCCGTGCTGCCGACTCCGCGGGGGGACAACGTCGTCATCATCACCGGCGCCGGCGGCAGCGGTGTGCTGCTCTCGGACGCGGTGACCGACAACGGCCTCTCCCTGATGGAGATTCCGGCCGATCTGGACGCGTCCTTCCGGACGTTCATCCCGCCCTTCGGCGCCGCGGGCAACCCGGTCGACATCACCGGGGGCGAGCCGCCGTCGACGTACGCGGCGACGATCCGGCTCGGTCTGGAGGACCCGCGCATCCACGCGTTGGTCCTCGGTTACTGGCACACCATCGTCACTCCCCCCATGGTCTTCGCCGAGTTGACCGCGCGGGTGGTCGCCGAGTTCAGGGAACGCGGCGTCGAGAAGCCGGTGGTGGCCTCGCTCGCGGGTGACGTGGAGGTCGAGGAGGCCTGCCAGTACCTGTACGAGCGCGGGGTGGTGGCGTACCCGTACACGACGGAGAAGCCGGTGGCGGTGCTCGCCGCGAAGTACCGATGGGCGCGCGCGGCAGGCCTGTTGGGCGGTGGTTCATGACGTGAGCCGACGTGGGGCCGGCCGACAGTGCGGTCGGCCGGCCCCGGGGACCCGTGCGCACGCGAAAGGCGATGGACAGGGGGCGCTGGCCACAACTTTCGACGCAAGGGGCACTGAGCGATGGCAACAACGGACTGCTCGACGTCCGTCCCCTACCGGGAAGTGACGGACCGTCACGGCCGGATGTACCGCATCGGGGAGTCCGATGCCGACATCATGGGCCGGGCGCGCAAGTGGATGGTCGTCCTGCCCTGGGTGGGCATGATGGGCATCAGTTCCGCCGAGTACGCGTTCACGTCGGCGGAGGACACGCTCCATGACGCGCATCTGTGGAGCAGTGGGCACATCTTCTGGCTGATGGGCGTCTGGGTGTTCTTCCAGGCGGCCGTGGCCTTCCCCGCCGGGCAGTTGCGCGAGAGCGGCCGACTCCCGGCGCGCACGGCCATGTTGCTCGGCGCGCTCGGCACCCTGCTGGGCTATCTGGCACTGGCCTTCGCGCCGAACGTGCTCGTCGCCTACCTCGGCTTCGGCATGTGCAGCGGGATCGGCGCAGGCCTGGTGTACGCGACCTGCGTGAACATGGTCGGCAAGTGGTATCCGGAGCGCAAGGGCGGCAAGACCGGCTTCGTCAACGGCGGATTCGCCTACGGCTCCGTGCCGTTCGTGTTCCTCTTCACCTCCGTCCTCGACCTCGGCAACTACAAGGTGCTGCTGAGTCTGGTCGGCGTGGGGCTGTGTCTGGTGGTGGCGTCGGCCGGCTGGTTCTTCCGCGATCCGCCGAAGAACTGGTGGCCTCCGCACGTCGATCCGCTGAAGGCGGCCCAAGACCCCAGGATCCGGCGGGCGTTGGAGAAGAACCCGCCGGCGGTCAAGCAGTACACACCGAAGGAGGCCGCCCGTACCCCCGTGCTCTGGATGATGTGGTTCTGTCTGCTGTGCACGGCCGGCATCAACATCTTCGGCATCGCCTTCCAGGTGCCGTTCGGCAAGGACATGGGCTTCGCGGGCGGGATCGTGGCCACGGCGATGTCCCTCAAGGCGATCGTGAACGGCACCGGGCGCGGGGTCATCGGCTGGATCTCCGACCGCTACGGCCGCCGCCACACGCTGATCATCGTGTGTCTCGTGCTCGGTACGGCGCAGTTCGGCGTGCTGGTCTCGGGCCAGATGGGCAGCATGCCGTTCTTCCTGTTCTGTTCCATGGTCTCGGGTTTCGGCGGCGGGGCGATCTTCCCGCTGTTCGCCGCCATGACGGCCGACTACTTCGGCGAGAACCACAACGCCGGCAACTACGGGATGGTCTACAGCTCGAAGCTGATCTCGGGGCTCGTCGGCTCCGGTCTGGGCGCGGTCGTCGTGGGTGAGTGGGACTACCACGGCGCGTTCGTCCTGGCCGGTTCGGTGGGCCTGGCCTCCGCGGTGCTGGCGCTCTTCCTCAAGGCGCCGGGCAGGCCCAGTGCCCGGCGCATCGTGCCCAATCCGCAACCGCTCGGCGAGGAGATGGCGTGATATGACCGCAGATCCCATCACCACGAACGAATCCGGCGCCGCGAACCGTCCCTACCGTGAAGTGACCGACGCCCACGGCCGGGTCTACCGCGTCGGCGAGACCGACCGGGACATCCTCGGCCACTCGCGAAAGATCATGATCTATCTGCCGTGGATCGCCATGATGGCGATCAGTGTCTTCGAGTACGCGTACGGCTCGGCGGAGGACACCCTGTCCAGCGCGCACGGCTGGACGCAGAGCAACACCTTCTGGATCCTCAGCATCTGGGTCTTCTTCCAGGCCGGTATCGCCTTCCCGGCGGGGTGGATGCGCGAGAAGGGCATCCTGACGGCGCGCCGGGCGATGTTCATCGGCTCGGTGCTGTGCGTCATCGGTTTCCTGGCCCTGTCGCACCTGAGCAACGTGTGGCTGGCGATCGTCGGCTTCGGCGTGATCGGCGGCGTCGGTGCGGGGCTCGTCTACGCGACCTGCATCAACATGGTCGGCAAGTGGTTCCCCGAACGGCGGGGCGCCCGCACGGGGTTCGTCAACGGTGGCTTCGCGTACGGCTCGCTGCCGTTCATCTTCATCTTCAACTACGCGTTCGACACCGGGAACTACCACCGGGTCCTGGATCTGATCGGGTGTTACATCCTGATCGTGGTGTTCGGCTGCGCGTTCTTCTTCAAGGACCCGCCGCAGAACTGGTGGCCCCACGACATCGACCCGCTGACCCACGGCGGCAGCGGCAAGAGCGCGACGAGTCTCGCCAAGAACCCGCCCGCCGTACGGCAGTTCACCCCGAAGGAGGCCATCCGGACCGGCATGCTGCCCCTGATGTGGCTGTCGATCGTGCTCACCGCCGGGGTGTCGATCTTCGGCATCTCCTTCCAGGTCGACTTCGCCAAGGACGTCGGTTTCGGTCCGCTGGTGGCGGCGTCCTCGATGGGCATCATGGCCGTCATCAACGGCATCGGCCGCGCCGTCGTCGGCTGGCTGTCCGACCTGTGGGGCCGCAAACTCACCCTGGTCTTCGTCATCCTGGTCCTGGGCCTCGCCCAGTTCGGCGTGATCTGGGCCGGCCATCTGCGCAGTGAGTGGCTGTTCCTGTTCTTCGCCTTCCTCTCCGGCTTCGGCGGCGGCGCCTTCTACCCGATGTTCGCCGCCCTGACCCCGGACTACTTCGGCGAGAACTTCAACGCCACCAACTACGGCCTGGTGTACAGCGGAAAGCTCATCAGCGGCCTGTTCGGCGGCGGCCTCGGTTCGATGGTGGTCGCGGCCTGGGGCTACAACGGCGCGTACGCACTCGCGGGAGGTGTCTCGATGGTGGCGGCGGCCATCGCCCTGCTGCTGCGTCAACCAGGGCGTGGCGACCGGGTGTCGACCCAGGTTCACCAACCGCAGCCCGCAGCCTGACAGTTCGCCGGCCACGGTCGTCGGACCGGCTGGTGGCCCTCCCCGGCCGGGAGGGCCATCGCGCCGCGCCGGCACCGGGACGGCGGGCATCCTCCGGGCCGACCGCCCTCCCGGGGTCAGGAGTCGGCGCGCTCGTGGTACGACCGCCGGGTGTGCTCGGTGTGTTCGCGCATCAGCAGGCCGGCACGCAGTTCGTCGCGGGCCGCGATGGCGTCGATCAGACTGCGGTGCTCGATCCAGGACGACAGGCCGCGCTGGCGGGCCACCGGCGTGTAGTACCAGCGGACCCGGCGGTCGACCTGCGCGGCGAGTTCGGCCAGGACGGCGTTGCCGGCCAGCTCCATGATCTTCGCGTGGAAGCGGGCGTTCATGGCGACGGCGGCGTCCACGTCGTCGGCGTCGACCGCGCGCTCGCCCTCGGCGCACAGCTCCTCCAGGACGGTGATGCCCGCCTTGCCCGCGTTGACGGCGGCGAGCCGGGCGGCCTCGGCCTCCAACAGGGTGCGGACGGTGAGGAGTTGGTCGGCCTCGTCCTCCGTGGGCTCGTGCACGAACGCGCCCTGGGCGGGCCGCAGATCGACCCAGCCCTCGGTGTTGAGCCGCTGCAGGGCCTCCCGCACGGGCTGCCGGGACACTCCGAGGTGTCCGGCGAGTTCGCTCTCGACGAGATGCTGGCCGGGCTGCAGGGCGCGTGTGGTGATGAGTTCGAGCAGGGCCTCGTAGACGCGGTCGCGCAGCGGGCCCGGACGTTCGAGCTTGGGCACGGCACCTTGCGGCAGTCCTTGCGACAACATCGCGGTCCCCCTCCTGGGCAGCATCGGCATGGTGCAGACAGTAGACAGCGGTCGGCGGACAGTGGACGGACGGCAGGAGCCGTACCGCCCAGTATCGATTGTCTATCGTCTACAGTCTACGGCGCACACCCGCCAGAGACCACGGGAGTCGATCGCGTCACATCCGGTGCCGCGTCGAACGGAGCCGCAGGTCACGGGCAGCGGACGACCTGGCCCGCGTAGGACAGGTTTCCGCCGAAGCCGAACAGCAGGACGGGGTCGCCGGTGCGGACGGCGCCCTGTTCGACGAGTTTCGAGAACGCGAGCGGGATGCTGGCGGCGGAGGTGTTGCCCGATTGGACGACGTCGCGGGCGACGACCGCGTTGACGGCGCCGATCTTCTCGGCGAGGGGCTCGATGATGCGCAGGTTCGCCTGGTGCAGGACGACTCCGGCGAGGTCGGCGGGGGTCAGTCCCGCCTTCTCGCAGGCCTTGCGGGCGATCGGCGGGAGCTGGGTGGTGGCCCAGCGGTAGACGCTCTGCCCCTCCTGCGCGAACCGCGGGGGCGTGCCCTCGATCCGTACCGCGTTGCCCATCTCGGGCACGGAACCCCACAGCACCGGGCCGATGCCGGGTTCCTCGGCGGCCTCGACGACGGCGGCGCCCGCTCCGTCACCGACCAGGACACAGGTCGTACGGTCGCTCCAGTCGGTGACCTCGGACATCTTGTCGGCGCCGATGACCAGGGCGCGGGTGGCCCCTCCCGCGCGGACGGCGTGGTCGGCGGTGGCCAGGGCGTGGGTGAAGCCGGCGCACACGACGTTGACGTCCATGGCGGCCGGCGAGGGGATGCCGAGGCGGGCGGCGACGCGGGCGGCCATGTTCGGGGAGCGGTCGATGGCCGTGGAGGTGGCGACGAGGACCAGGTCGATGTCCCCGGGCGTGAGTCCTGCGGCGGCGAGGGCCTTGGCGGCGGCGTGCGCGGCCAGCTCGTCGACGGGCTCGTCGGGTCCGGCGATGTGACGGGTCCGGATGCCCACCCGGGAGGTGATCCACTCGTCACTGGTGTCGACCAGGCCCGCCAGGTCCTTGTTGGTGAGTACCTTGGCGGGCTGGTAGTGGCCGACGGCGGCGATCCGCGTGCCGTTCATGGGTGGTTCCCCTCGTTGCCTTGGGTAGCGGGATCCACCAGTGTTGCCAGTGACTCGCGGGTACGGCGGCAGGTGATGCCACAGGAAACTGCCGTCCGGGTTGTCGGCTTCCGTCATCCGTCCTGTGACGGTCGGTGTCGCCCGAACATTCAGCCGGTGAACAGCTGCTTCGCCTTGAGGACGAGTTCGTACAGGCCGTACACGAGCGGGGCGCCCACCCAGAGCCAGGCGAAGGCGATGAGCGGCCTGCGGTCAGGCGGACTCTGACTGCTGTCGTTCGACATCTGCGGCCTCCCTCGGGGCGGGGACGTGGTGGCGGGCGTCGACGGGCCGGACGAGTTCGTTGGCGACGAAGCCGACGACGAGCAGCCCGATCATGATGAGGAAGGAGGTGTCGTAGAGGGACGCGCCGTGTTTGCCCGCGTCCTTCTGGTGGTCGGCGATCCAGTTGACGATCAGCGGTCCGAGGACACCGGCCAGGGACCAGGCGGTGAGCAGCCGGCCGTGGATCGCGCCGACCTGGTAGGTCCCGAAGAGATCCTTCAGGTACGCGGGTACGGTCGCGAAGCCGCCGCCGTAGAAGGAGAGGATGACCAGCGCGCACAGGACGAACAGCGGCTTCGAGGAGTCGCCGAACAGTGCGATGAGCGCGTACATGACCGCGCCGACGCCGAGGTAGACGCGGTAGATGTTCTTGCGGCCGATGAGGTCGGAGGTGGTCGACCAGCCGATGCGGCCCGCCATGTTGGCCGCGGAGAGCAGCGCGACGAAGCCGGCGGCGGCCGAGGCGGAGACAGGGGTGGAGGTGTCCGCGAAGAAGTCCGTGATCATCGGGGCGGCCTTCTCCAGGATGCCGATGCCCGCGGTCACGTTCATGCACAGGACGACCCACAGGCACCAGAACTGCGGTGTGCGTACGGCGGTGTTGGCCGAGACCTGGACGCCCGAGAGGACGCTGGGCGCGTCCGCGACGGGCTTCTCGGTGCGCGGCACCCGCACGAGCAGGACGCCGAGCGTCATGAAGACCGCATACGAAAGACCGAGTACGAGGAACGACTGGGCGATGCCGGTGTTGTCGGAGCCGAACGACTTCAGCATCTGGGCCGACCACGGGGACGCGATGAGCGCGCCGCCGCCGAAGCCCATGATGGCGATGCCGGTGGCCATGCCGGGCCGGTCGGGGAACCACTTGATCAGGGTGGAGACCGGCGAGATGTAGCCGATGCCGAGGCCGATCCCGCCGACGAAGCCGTAGCCGAGGACGATCAGCCAGAACTGCTTCGTCTCCGCGCCCAGTGCGGAGATCAGGAAGCCGGAGGAGAAGCAGACCAGGGCGACGGTCATCGCCCAGCGTGGCCCGTTGCGCTCGACGAGGGTGCCGCCGAACGCGGCCGACAGACCGAGCATCACGATCGCGAGCTGGAAGGGCAGCGCGCTCTGGGTGCCGCTGAGGTTCAGCGAGGACTCGAGCGGTGGCTTGAACACGCTCCAGGCGTAGGCCTGGCCGATGGAGAGATGTATGGAGAGGGCGGCGGGTGGAACCAGCCAGCGGCTCCACGCCCGGGGTGCGACGGGGGGACTCATGATCCCGGACGGTAGGGAGCGGCACGGGAGTTGAGAAGGCGGCGCGTCGACCGTATGCGATGAGCGGTATGCAGACTGCGCCGAACGGTCGCCGCCGGGATCCCTCGCCCGCTCCCGCACCGGCGCGGAAACCGGTACGGAGACCGGTACGGAGACCGGTGCACGCACCTGAACCCGCTCTCCCCCGGCGCCTGTTCTCGCGCCGCTTCCCGCGCGCGGCGCGGCCCTCAGCCCCGTACGGACTCCGCGATCCGCCGGGCGGCCTCGGCAGGGGTGAGGTGCGTGGTGTCGACGACCTCCGCCTCCCGGTGCAGCCAGGTGCGGGCCGCCTCGGCGTAGGGCTCCAGGTGCCGGAGCCTGAAGGGCGAGTCGGGGCCGAGAACGGCGTCGCCCGCGATGCGGGCGCGGAGCGTGTCCTGGTCGGCGTGCAGGACGAAGTGCCGTACGGGGATGGCGTGTCGGGCGAGGCCCGTGCTGATCTCGCGCCAGTACCGCTCGACCAGGACCGTCATGGGGATCACCAGTGTGCCGCCGGTGTAGTCGAGGACGTGGCGGGCGGTCTCGACGACGAGCGGGCGCCAGGGCGGCCAGTGCTGGAAGTTGTCCGTCGCGGGGAGTCCCGGCGTGATGTCCATGAGTGTCTCGCCGACCTTCTCGGCATCGAACACCCGTGAGTCCGGGAGCAGTTGCTGCACGAGCGGGCCGGTCGTCGTCTTGCCCGCGCCGTGGGTGCCGTTGAGCCATACGATCATGGAACCGACGCTAGCGCGGGGCGGGGTCGGCCCTTGCGCGCTTTCCCTCGTTCCAGTCCCTGCCGGAACCCTTGCCGCTCCATCTTCCATACTGTAGACAATATTTCGTCGACAGTGTTCGCCTCCGGCTCCGCCCGGTCCCGGACACGACGACAGCCACCTCCGCGGTACTCCCTCGACCGAACGGAGAGTCTCCGGTGAAAGTCGCAGTCCTCGGTGCCGGCGCGATCGGCGCCTATGTCGGTGCCGCGCTCCATCGCGCGGGCGCCGATGTGCATCTCGTCGCCCGTGGACCGCATCTCGCGGCCATGAGGCAGCACGGTGTCCAAGTGCTCAGCCCGCGCGGTGACTTCACGGTCCGCGTCCACGCCACCGACGACCCGGCCGAGATCGGCCCGGTCGACTTCGTCGTCCTCGGTCTGAAGGCCAACTCGTACGCGGCGTGCGGGCCGCTGATCGAGCCCCTGCTGCACGGGACCACGGCGGTCGTCGCCGCCCAGAACGGCATCCCCTGGTGGTACTTCCACGCGCACGGCGGCCCCTACGACGGGCAGCGCGTCCAGAGCGTGGACCCGGACGGCGCGGTCAGTGCGGTGCTCGCGCCCGAGCGGGCCGTCGGCTGTGTCGTCTACGCGGCGACCGAGCTGGCGGGACCGGGAGTCGTCCGGCATCTCGAAGGCACCCGGTTCTCGATCGGCGAACCCGACCGGAGCGTCTCGGCGCGCTGTCTGGCGCTGAGCGAGGCGATGCAGGCCGGTGGCCTGAAGTGCCCGGTCGAGCCGGAGCTGCGCAACGACATCTGGCTCAAGCTGCTCGGCAACATCTCCTTCAACCCGATCAGCGCGCTGTCCCGCGCCACCATGCGGCAGATGTGTCTGCACGGCGGCACCCGCAAGGTCATCGAGACGATGATGGCCGAGACGCTGTCCGTCGCCGAGGCCCTGGGCTGCGAGGTCGGTGTCTCAATCGAACGCCGGCTCGCGGGCGCGGAGCGGGTCGGCGATCACCGCACCTCGACGCTCCAGGACCTGGAACGCGGCAAGCCGCTCGAACTCGACGTGCTTCTCGCGGCCGTGGTCGAGCTGGCGGAGATCACCGGTGTGGAGGTCCCCACCCTGCGCACCGTGCACGCCATCTCGGACCTCCTCGCGCTGCGGAGCGCCGCGTGAGGAACCGCGCCGCACCGGCGGGAGGGCGCGTGCAGGACAATGGGACGGCGAGGGCCGCCTCCGCGCTCGACCGCCCGGTGGGCCGCGGCCGCCTCCGCGACAAGGGCCGTTCCGGCCACCAGTACGTACAGAACCGGGGCTGATCAGGACATGGGACGAGTCACGGAACGACGCAAGGTGATCCGGATCCGCGAGGGCGCGGTCTCCAGCCGCCCGGACACGCTGGTCGCCGAGGAACCGCTGGAGATCCGCCTCAACGGCAAGCCGCTCGCGATCACCATGCGCACTCCGGGCGACGACTTCGCGCTCGCGGCCGGGTTCCTGGTCAGCGAAGGTGTACTGGCGAACGCATACGATCTGCAGAACATCGTCTACTGCGCGGGGGCGACCGTGGACGGCTCGAACTCGTACAACGTGGTGGACGTACGGACCTCCCCCGATGTCGTCGTCCCGGACATCACGCTGGAACGCAACGTGTACACGACGTCCTCGTGCGGCCTGTGCGGCAAGGCCAGCCTGGACGCGGTCCGTACGACGGCGCGCTGGCCCATCGCCGACACTCCCCCGGTCCGGGTGGAACCCGCGCTGCTCGCGAGCCTCCCCGACCGGCTCCGCGAGGCCCAGCGGGTCTTCGACCGGACCGGGGGTCTGCACGCCGCGGCCCTGTTCAGCGAGGCGGGCGAACTGCTGGACATACGGGAGGACGTGGGCCGGCACAACGCGGTCGACAAGCTGGTGGGCCGCGCCCTGCAGAACGGGGACCTGCCGCTGTCCCGGGTGATCCTGCTGGTGTCGGGCCGGGCCTCGTTCGAGCTGGCGCAGAAGGCCGTGATGGCCGGCATCCCGGTGCTGGCGGCGGTGTCGGCGCCCTCGTCGCTCGCCGTGGACCTGGCGGCGGAGACCGGCCTGACCCTGGTGGGCTTCCTGCGCGGCAGCAACATGAACGTGTACGCGGGCGAGGACCGCATCGCCTTGCAGGCCGCGGCCACCCAGGGCTGAGGCCCGCGCCCCGCGGCACGGCGGCGGGGCCCCGACCGGCGGGGAGCGCCCCCTGCGCCGCAGGGGCCCCGCCTCGGCCCCGCAGCGCACGTCGGCCCGGGCTCGGCCCCGCGGCGCACACCGGCCTCGCCGAGCCCCCGCGAGGTCCGGCGTCCCTCAGTCCCGCGCACCCCGCACGCTCTGCACGAACCCCTCGATCAGGGCCGAGCGCCGGGCCGCCTCCCACGCCAGGACCACCTGGTCGGGTTCCGCGTCGGTGACGGGCACGTAGGTGATGTCGGGGCGCGAGTACTGCTCGGCCACGGAGACGGGAACCAGCGTGATGCCTGCGCCGGAGGCGACCGCCTCGAACTTCTCCTCGATGCTGCGGATCGGTACGTCGTCCGGGCCCGGGTCCGCGTACCGCAGCCAGGTCTCGCCGTCGAGGTCGGCCCGCACGAGGTCCGGTTTGCCCGCGAGGCGGTGGTCGCCGGGCAGCATCGCCACCCGGGTCTCGGTGAACAGCGGCAGCAGCGTGAGGCCGTCCTCGCGGATCGGGCGGCGCAGATAGGCGAGGTCGACGGTGCCGTCGAGGATCAGCCGCTCCTGGTCGTCCCACTCGACCCGGCGGGCCCTGACCTCGATGCCGGGGTGGGCGGCGCCGTAGGCGCGCAGTGTGCGGGTGAGCACGATGCCGGCCCGGAAGCCGACGACGAGCCGGTGCGGGCCGCGTGCGGACCGTCGCACTCTGCGGCGCGTGGCGTCCGCCGAGGCGAGCAACGCACGTCCGTTGTCGAGGAGTTGGTGTCCGGCCGTGGTCAACGACACGCCGTGGCTGTCGCGTTCGAACAGCGGGGCGTCCAAGTCCTTCTCCAGGGAGCGGATCTGACGGCTCAGCACCGGCTGCGCGATGTGCAGCCGCTCGGCCGCGCGCCCGAAGTGCAGCAGTTCGGCGACCGCCACGAAGTAGCGGACCTTCCGCAGGTCGAGGTCCATGGGTGCCGCCCTTCCCGCGCCGTCGGCGATGCCTTCAGGGTATCGCCACCGCCGGAAGAGGTCTTGGACGGCGGCGCGGCCCCGGCCGCAGGCTGGACCGCGTGACAGCGACACGGAAGGGGCAGGACATGGCACTGCGAGGACAGCGGATCGTCGTCATCGGCGGTACGGCGGGCATCGGACTCGCGGTCGCGGAGGCGGCCGGACGGGAGGGCGCCCGGGTCGTGGTCGCCTCGCGCCGGCAGGAGAGCGTGGACGCGGCGCTGGAGCGGCTGCCCGAGGACGCGGAGGGCCGGGTGCTCGACGCGGGCGACGAGAACGCCGTACGGGAGTTCTTCGCGGGGCTCGGCGGCTACGACCATCTCGTCTACACGGC
This sequence comes from Streptomyces sp. NPDC090083, assembly GCF_044747445.1. Lineage (NCBI taxonomy): Bacteria > Bacillati > Actinomycetota > Actinomycetes > Kitasatosporales > Streptomycetaceae > Streptomyces > Streptomyces sp. NPDC090083. The sequence continues at coordinate 498,774 of NZ_JBIVED010000001.1, forward strand.
CGGTGAGGCGCTGCTGATGGAGGGTCTCGCGGAGTCCGATCTCGGGCGGGCCCGCGCCTTTCTGGACACCCGGTTGTGGGGCGCCTGTGCGGCGGTGAAGTACGGCGCCTCCTCGATCCGGGAGGGCGGTTCCGTGGTCCTGACGACGGGTACCGCGGGGCGCAGGCCGCTCCCCGGCACGGCGGTAGCGTCCGCCCTGTGCGGGGCGATGGAGTCGCTGACCCGTGCGCTGGCCCTGGAGCTGGCCCCGCTGCGGGTCAACGTGGTCGCGCCCGGTGTGGTCCGCACCGAGCTGTGGCGGGAGCTGGGCGCCGAGCAGCGGGACGGGCTGTTCGCGTCCGTCGCGGGTTCGCTGCCGGTCGGGCGGATCGGTGAGCCGGCGGACGTCGCGGAGGCGTACCTGTATCTGATGCGCGGCGGCTACAGCACCGGTTCGACGGTGGTCGTGGACGGCGGCACGCTCCTCGTCTGACGGGGACGGCCGCCCCGTACCGGAGGCGGCGCCGTCGGCGGTCAGCCGTCCGTACCGGAGATCCGGGTCAACAGGGCCGTGAACCGGGCGCGTTCGGCCTCCGACAGCGGGGCGAGGAGTTCCTCGTTGGCGGTGTGCGCGGCCTTCTCGCAGCGTTTGAGCAGGCGTGCGCCCGCCGGGGTGAGCGACACCGCGTTCTTGCGGCGGTCCTTCGCGTCCGGCTCCCGTACGACCGAGCCCGCGGACTGGAGGTCGTTCAGGACGCCGACCAGGTCCTTGGCGTCGAGCCCGACGCTGCGGCCGAGGTCGGCCTGGGCGACGGGGCCGAGGTCGCGGACGGCGGAGAGCACCACGTGGTGCCACATCTTCAGTCCTTCGGCGGCCAGCGCGTCGGCGACCAGCGCCCGGCCGCGCGCGGCGGCCCGGCCGAGGAGCCAGCTGGGGAGGGAGCGGATCGCGAGGAGGGGTGCTTCGGCCATGCGGGCAGCCTAGCGAAAAGCCATTGGACTTCCCAATGAAATCGTGAATACCATGGGGACTCCCAACGGTTTTCGGGGATCTCTGCCGATTCCCGCCGATCCCCGGAGGTGCGATGCGTCGCGTCCGGTACGAGTCCACCGGCGGCCCGCTGTTCCTGGAGGAGGCTCCCGTCCCCGTGCCGGGCCCGGGTGAACTCCTCGTCCGTACCGAGGCGATCGGGGTCACCCTGCCCGTCGTCCGCAAGGTCGCCGAGGCCGCCGAGCCGATCCCGCTGGGCGGCGAGATCGCGGGCGAGGTGGCCGCCGCAGGACAGGGGGTGACCCGGTTCCGGGCGGGCGCGCGGGTGACGGGGCTGTGCTTCGGGCACGGGTACGCCGACTTCGCGGTCCTGCACGAGGCGATGGCCTCCCCCGTGCCGGACACGGCCTCCGCCGTCGACGCGGTCGCGCTCGTCCGCAGCGGGCTGGTGGCCCTGGGGGCGCTGGACGCGGCCCGCCCCGAGCCCGGCGAGGCCGCGCTGATCACGGCGGCGGCGAGCGGAGTCGGCCATCTCGCCGTGCAGTTGGCGCGGGCGCGCAGTGCCGGACGGGTCGTCGGCGCGGTGTCCGGCCCCGCGAAGGCGGACTTCGTGGGGGCGCTGGGCGCCGACGAGGTGATCACCTACGACCGGCTGGGCGGGCCCGAGTCGGGCGACGGCGTCGACTACGTACTCGACGCGGTGGGCGGTGAGTTGCTCACCCCGGCGGTCGCGGCGCTCGCCCCGGGCGGCCGGCTCGTGGCGTACAGCTCGGGCGGCGGGACGATCCGGGCGTACGACCTGCTCGTGGGCGCGAAGGCGGTGATCGGGTTCCAGATGGCGCGGACGGCGCGCGGGAAGCCGGAGCTGTACAAGCGGTGGCGGCAGGAGGTGTGGCGGCTGTTCGCCGACGGGGCCCTGAAACCGGCCGTGCACCGGGAGTTCGCGCTCACGGAGGCGTCGGAGGCGCACCGGGTGATCGAGTCGCGGAGCAATCTCGGCAAGGTCGTGCTGCGCCCCTGAGAAGACCGCCCCATCCGACGCTCCCTCACCATGCGTCCCGCCCAGCGGAGTTGTCGGGTGACGAGCGCTGCACGCTTCTTGTGAGGCGCCGGAGGCCGCAACTAACGTCTGTGACGCGCCCGTTGGACGTGGGATGTCCGGATGTCCAGATGAATGAAGGGCAGGAAGCACCATGCCGTCGAGTCCTCGCGCACGTCTGAGATCGGCCCTCACCGCCGTACTCACCCTGGCCGCGCTGCTCATGCTCCCGAGCCACGCGCACGCCACCACCGCCCAAACCGCCGCCCCCGCACCCGAGTTCGACCAGCAGGTCCTCTTCAAGGCCTCCCAGGACCCGGGCTACGCCTGCTTCCGGATCCCCGCGATCGTGCGGACCGACGCGGGCACCCTGCTCGCGTTCTCCGAGGGCCGGGTCCTCAACTGCGGTGACGCCGCCGACATCGACATCGTCGTCAAGCGCTCCACGGACGACGGCCTCACCTGGAGCCCCTTGCGGGTCGTCAACCACGGCGGCGGCGACACGCACGGCAACCCCGCCCCGATCGTCGACCGCGGGACCGGCCGCATCCTGATCGCCGAGACGTACAACACGGGTCGTACGGACAGCGCCAGTTGCTCGGTCCCCTGCGACCGCACCCCCCACCTCCAGTACAGCGACGACGACGGCCTGACCTGGTCGCAGCCGCGCGACCTGAGCGACGAGATCCTGCCCCCGAACTGGAACTCCTGGTACGCCACGGGCCCCGTCCACGGCATCCAGCTCACCCGTGGCCGGCACAGGGGACGGCTCGTGTTCGGCGTCAACACCGAGACGTGGGACGGGAGTCGGGTCACCGCGAACAACGCGGCACTGATCGTGAGCGACGACGGCGGCGACCACTGGAGGATCGGCGCGACCGACTCGTACCCGATCGCGGCCGACGGCACCTGGCGGCAGAAACCGTCCGAGGTGACGCTGACCGAGCGCACCGACGGGTCGATCCTGGTGAGCGGCCGCGAACAGGACGGCACCGACCTCGGGCAGCGCACCCAGACCGTCAGCCGCGACGGCGGCGACAGCTTCACCGCGCCGTTCCACGCGCTCCCGGACCTGTACGCCCCGCAGGTCCAGTGCTCGACCCTCGGCGCCGGCGCCCGCATCCTGCTGGCCTGCGACGCCGACCCCGACCGTCGCCGCACGATGATGATCCGCTCCTCCTACGACGGCGGTCGCACCTGGGACAGCGTGGACCGCGGCACGGTCGTGACGAAGGACTGGTCGGGCTACTCCGACATGGCGCGCATCGACGGCGACACGGTGGGCCTGCTCTACGAGGGCGGCGCCGTGACCGCGACCGACGAGATCCGCTTCGCCCGCTTCAACGAGGCCTGGCTGCAACCGCGCCGGGGCCCCGACCCGACGACCGCCGACCTCGCCCCGCACGCGCACCGCGCGGCGGTCCTCGGCGGCGCCCAGGAGACCGACGGCGTGTCCGGCGGCGCCCTGTCCTTCGACGGGGTCGACGACGCCGTGCGGCTGCCGTACAGCGACCGGCTCCCGCTGGGGACGAAGGACTTCACGGTGTCGCTCTGGTTCCGCTACACCGCCACGACCGGCGACCAGCCGTTCCTGTGGATGGGCGGGGTCGGCACCAGCGAGCCGCAGGTGTGGCTGCGCGGTGAGCCCGCGGGCAACCACGTCCGGGCGCTGATCACGACCCGGGACGGCTCAACGACCGTCCGCACCACCTCCGTGGTGACCGCCGGCGCCTACAACGACGGCCAGTGGCACCAGGCCGTACTGCGGCGCGGCGGCGGGCAGTTGACGCTGTCCGTCGACGGGACGGCGGTGAGCACCGCGGACGTCGTGGGCTCCGTGAGCCGCAACTCGCCGTTCGGTGTGCACATCGGTCAACGCGTGGACAGCCTGCAGTACTTCACCGGGTCGATCGACGACGTCCACGTCTGGGACCGGCTGGTGACGGACGACGAGCTCGCCGCGCGGCATCCCTCTGCCGCGGGCACCGTGCTGTGGCTGCCGTTGGACCGCGTGAGCGGCGGCCACTGACGTCCCGGGCGGAGTCCGGCGGAACCTCAGCCGGATCGTGTGGCCGTACCGACCGCCGCTCGTGACCCAGCGGTCGGGCCGGCCGTACCGGCCGCCTCGGGGAGCGGATCGCGGGAGCGGCGCTTGGCGATGACCGCGCACACCATCAGCTGCATCTGGTGGAAGAGCATCAGCGGCAGCACGGCGAGGGAGGCGTGTGCGCCGAACAGGACGCTGGCCATGGGCAGTCCGGAGGCGAGGGACTTCTTCGAGCCGGCGAACTGGATGGCGATCCGGTCCTCCCGGTCGAAGCGCAGCGCCTTGCCGCCGTACCAGGTCAGCGCGAGCATCACCGCGAGGAGGACGGCCTCGACGGCCAGCAGTCCGGCCAGGCGGACCGCGCTGACCTGGTGCCAGATGCCCTGGACCATGCCCTCGCTGAACGCCGTGTAGACGACGAGGAGGATCGAGGCGCGGTCGACGTAGCCGAGGACCTTCTTGTGCCGGGTGACGAACCCGCCGATCCAGCGCCGCAGCACCTGCCCCGCCAGGAACGGCACGAGGAGCTGCAGCACGATCTTGAGGAGGGAGTCGGCGGAGAAGCCGCCCGCGTTGCCGCCGAGGAGTGCCGCCGCGAGGAGCGGGGTGATGACGATGCCGGCGAGCGAGGAGAAGGAGCCCGCGCAGATCGCGGCGGGCACGTTGCCTCGTGCCATCGAGGTGAACGCGATCGACGACTGGACGGTCGACGGGACGAGGGTGAGGAACAGCAGCCCCTGGTAGAGGGGGTGCGTGAGCAGTACCGGGACGAGCCCGCGGGCGGCCAGGCCCAGCACCGGGAAGACCACGAAGGTGCAGGCCAGCACGGTGGTGTGCAGCCGCCAGTGCTTGAAGCCCTCCACGGCCTCGCGGGTCGAGAGCCGGGTGCCGTAGAGGAAGAAGAGGAAGGCGATCGCGGCCGTGGAGGCGCCCGAGGCGACGTCGGCGCCGGTGCCCCTGGCCGGGAGGAGCGCGGCGAGGCCCACCGTCCCGAGCAGCAGCAGGATGTAGGGGTCGATCGGCATCCGGCTCGGCCGTCGCAGGCGTTTCACTGTGCTCCACTACCTCGCTGTACGTCCGTCCCGTCGTCCGGGGCGGACTCGTGCCCTCCCCATCCTGCTCCCCGGTCGCTTGATCGGGAATCCGTCATACCGCTCTGACTGCCATCACGTTTGGCGATAAGCGGTTACCGTGGCCGTATGTACGACCTCTGCCACCTGCGTACCTTCCTCGCGGTGTCCCAGACGCTGAGTTTCACGCAGGCCGCGCGGCGGCTCGGTCTGCGGCAGTCCACGGTGAGCCAGCACGTGCGGCGGCTGGAGGACGCGACGGGACGGCAGCTGTTCACCCGGGACACGCATTCCGTGGAGCTGACCGAGGACGGCGAGGCGATGCTCGGGTTCGCGCGCCGGATGCTGGAGGTGCAGGAGCAGGCGTCGGCGTTCTTCACCGGGACCCGGTTGCGCGGGCGGCTCCGCTTCGGGGCGTCCGAGGACTTCGTGCTCACCCGGCTGCCGGAGATCCTGGAGGCGTTCCGCCACGACCATCCCGAGGTCGACCTGGAGCTGACGGTCGAGCTGTCCGGGACACTGCACGAGCAACTGGCCGCGGGGAAGCTGGACCTGGTGCTGGCCAAGCGGCGGGCGGAGGATCCGCGGGGGGAACTGGTCTGGCACGACAAGCTGGTGTGGATCGGGGCGGAGCGGCTGCGGCTGGACGCGGAGCGGCCGGTGCCGCTGATCGTCTATCCGCCGCCGGGGATCACTCGGGCGCTGGCGCTGGAGGCGCTGGAGCGGCAGGGGCGGGCCTGGCGGATCGCGTGCACCAGCGGGAGTCTGAACGGGCTGATCGCCGCGGCGCGGGCCGGGCTGGGGGTGATGGCTCACTCCCGGGGGATGGTGCCGCCGGGGCTGGTGCGGGTGCCGGAGCGGGTGGGGCTGCCTGAGCTGGGGGTGGTGGACTTCGTGGTGGTGCACGGGCGGCGGCGGGCGTCCGCCCAGGGGGCGGCGGACGCGTTGGCGGGGGCGATTCTCGCGGGTGGGGACCGGCTGCATCGGCGGGGGTGACGGCGGGGTGACCGGCCGGCCGTAATCGGGTCGTACAGATTCGGTGGAGATTACGGGCCCGAAACCTACGGAACCGTAAGGATTTCTGTCCGGCCCTTCCCCTTGTGCGGGCATTTTCCACCGCTGACCAGTACGGACGGTCGAACGTCCCGGATTCCGACCCCCTCCCGCCCTCCTGTCCCGTGGGGTAGCTTTCACCGCGCTGAAGGGGAGTGCCAACAGGATCGGGGAGCGGGGTTTGCGCGAGTTCAACAACCCTCCGTTGGCGTTGGCACCGCCGGTGGGCGGTCTGGCCGACGTCGTCTTCGAACGTGCCCAGGACGACCCCCTCCATGTCTCCCTCGGCCGCAAGGACGAACAGGACGAGTGGCGGGACGTGACCGCCGCCGAGTTCCGTGACGAGGTCCTCGCGCTCGCCAAGGGACTGCTCGCGCGGGGCGTCCGCTTCGGCGACCGGGTCGCGATCATGTCCCGCACCCGCTACGAGTGGACGCTGTTCGACTTCGCGCTGTGGACGATCGGCGCCCACGTGGTGCCGATCTACCCGACGTCGTCGGCCGAGCAGTGCTTCTGGATGCTGCACGACGCGCAGGTCTCGGCGGCGATGGTCGAGCACGAGGACCACGCGATGACCATCGCCACCGTCATCGACCGGCTCCCCGCGCTGCACCAGCTGTGGCAGCTCGACACCGGTGCCGTGCAGGAGCTGTACGACGCCGGCGCGCACATCGAGGACGAGGTGGTGCACCGGCACCGCCAGGCCGTCACCCCGGACTCGACCGCGACGGTCATCTACACCTCGGGCACCACGGGCAGGCCCAAGGGCTGTGTCATCACGCACGGCAACTTCATGTACGAGGCGGACACGGTCATCGACTCCTGGGAGTCCGTCTTCCACTCGAAGCGGGGCGACGAGGCGGCGACGCTGCTGTTCCTGCCGCTGGCGCACGTCTTCGGGCGGATGGTGGAGGTCGCGGCGATCCGCGGCGGGGTCCGTTTCGGCCACCAGCCCCAGCTGAACGCGGCAGCGCTGCTGCCCGACCTCGTCGCCTTCAGGCCGACGTTCATCCTGGCCGTGCCGTACATCTTCGAGAAGGTCTTCAACGCGGCCCGCCGCAAGGCCGAGAAGGACGGCAAGTCCGGTCCGTTCGAGAAGGCCGTCGAGGTCGCGGTGAAGTACGCGGACGCGATCGAGGCGAAGGCGTGGGGCATCGGCCCGGGCCCGTCGGCGGCCCTGCGCATGCAGCACCAGCTCTTCGACAAACTCGTCTACTCCAAGGTGCGGGCCGCCATGGGGGGCCGTATCCGCAACGCCATGTCCGGCGGGTCGGCCATGGACCGCCGTCTCGGACTGTTCTTCGCGGGCGCGGGCGTCCAGATCTACGAGGGCTACGGCCTCACCGAGTCGACGGCGGCGGCGACCGCCAACCCGCCCGAGCGGACCCGCTACGGCACGGTCGGCCAGGCCATCCCCGGTGTCACCGTGCACATCGCGGACGACGGCGAGATCTGGCTCAACGGCCCGAACGTCTTCCACGGGTACCTCAACAACCAGAAGGCCACCGACGAGACCCTGCACGACGGCTGGCTCGCCACCGGGGACCTGGGCTCGCTCGACGAGGACGGCTATCTCACCATCACCGGGCGCAAGAAGGAGATCCTGGTGACCTCCGGCGGCAAGAGCGTCGCGCCCGGGCTGCTGGAGGAGCGGGTGCGGGACCATCCGCTGGTCTCGCAGTGCATCGTCGTCGGCAACGACCGCCCCTACATCGCCGCCCTGGTCACCCTCGACCACGAGGCCGTCGAGCACTGGCTGACCATGCGGGGCAAGCCGCAGCTGTCGCCGGCCGAGCTGGTGCGGGACGCCGACCTGGAGACCGAGGTGCGGCGCGCGGTGGTCGCCGCCAACACCCTGGTCTCGCAGGCCGAGTCGATCCGCACGTTCCGGATACTGGCCCAGCCCTTCACCGAGGAACACGGTCTGCTGACCCCGTCGCTGAAGCTGAAGCGCAAGGCCATCGAGAACACGTACGCGAACGAGGTCGAGGCGCTGTACCGGGCCTGAACTCCCTTCTGTCTAGCCGATGTCGACGCGGAAGAGCTTGTCCGAGCCGGCGGGCTGGTTGCCGTTGTTGTCGCAGTTGGTGGTGGTCAGCCACAGCCGGTCGGCGCCGGGGACCTTGGTGACCGTGCGCAGCCGGCCGTAGGTTCCGACGTAGTACGCGGTCGGGGTGCCGACGGTCTCGGTGTCGCCGTTGATGGGGACGCGCCAGAGGCGTTCGCCGCGCAGGGACGCCATGTAGACGACGTTGCGGACGATGGCGATCCCGCTGGGCGAGGCCTCGTCGACGTTCCAGGTGGCCTTCGGGTTGGTCATGCCGGCGACGCCGCACGTCCCTTCGCAGGTGGGCCAGCCGTAGTTCGCGCCCGGCTTGATGAGGTTGAGCTCGTCCTTGGAGCTGTTGCCGAACTCGGCTTCCCACAGCCGGCCGTTGCGGTCGAAGGCGAGGCCCTGCGGGTTGCGGTGGCCGTACGAGTAGACGTAGGTGCCGAACGGGTTGCCGGGGGCCGGCCTGCCGTCCGTCGTCATGCGCAGGATCTTGCCGTTGAGGGAGGTCTTGTCCTGGGCGAGGTCGGGGGTCTGGGCCTCGCCGGTGGAGACGTAGAGGTAGCCGTCGGGGCCGAAGGCGAGGCGGCCGCCGTTGTGGTAGCGGTTCTTCTTGATGCCCTGGAGGAGGACGGTGTAGCCGGTGAGGGTGGTGCCGTCGTACGTCATGCGGACGACGCGGTTGCCCTCGGACGCGGTGTGCATGAAGTACACGTAGTGGTCGGTGGCCCACTTCGGGTCGACGGCGACGCCGAGGAGGCCGCCCTCGCCGTTGGTGGTGACCGTGTTCGGCACGGTGCCGACCTGGGTCCTGGTGCCGTCCTTGGTGGTCTTCCAGACCTTGAAGTCGTCCCGCTCGGTGACGAGGGCGCTCTGGCCGTCGGGCATCCAGGAGGTGCCCCACGGGATGGTCCAGCCGCTGGAGAGCGTGGCGATCGACGAGGGGACACCGCCGTCGGTCGCGCAGGCCTTCGTGGTGAAGGTGACGGTGTTGCTCGGCGCGGAGACGTTGCCGGCCGCGTCCCGGGCGACGGTGTCCAGGGTGTACCGGCTGTTGCAGGCGAGGCCGGTGAGGGTGGTGGAGGTGCCGGTGGTGACCGTCTTGTAGACGGTGTCCCCGCTGCGGATGTCGTAGGCGACGACCGCACGGTCGTCGGTGGAGGCGCCCCAGGTGAGGGCGGCCGAGTCCGCCGTGATGTCGGCGGCCGACAGGGTGCCGGGGGCGGTGGGCGGGGTGGTGTCGGAGCTGGGTTCGGTCGTGCAGTCGACGACCGGGCTGGCGGGTGAGGTGTTCCCGGCCGCGTCCCGGGCGATGACGGTGAGGTCGTAGGTGGTATTCGGGGCGAGTCCGGTGAGGGCCTTGCTGGTCGAACTCCCGGCCGCCTCAGCGATCTTGTTGCCGTGCTCGTAGAGGTCGTACGCCGTGACGCCCACGTCGTCGGTGGAGGCGCCCCAGGTGAGGGTGAGGCCGTTCTCGCCGATGTCCGAGCAGCTCGGCGGGCCGGGACGGGTCGGGGCCTGGCCGTCGGTCGCGGTGCCGACGCTGATGCGGTCGAGGTTGGGGCCGCCGTTCGCGGTGGTCGCGGTCGCCCGGATCCTGTCGGTGCCGGCCGTCAGCGGGACGTTCACGGTCTTCGTGGCCCAGGTGTTCCAGTCGGCGGTCGCCGGGAAGGAGACCGCGGGCGCTACGACCGTGCCGTCGACGGAGATGTCCATCGGGCGGTCCACGGCGGTGCCGTTGGCGTAGCGCAGGGCGACCGGTGCGGTGCCGGTGCCGGCCGCGTTCACCGTGAACTCCACAGAGGAACCGGTGACGTTGGTGTAGTCGACGAAACCGGTGCCCGTGTAGCCGGTGTGGTTGGTGGCGACGGTGCCCTGGACGACGGTGGCGTCCTCGGCCTGGTAGTCGGTGCTCGCCGCGTGCGCGGTGGCGCCGGTGAGTCCGGCGAGCGGCAGGGCGAGGACCAGGGAGAGACCCCATGCGCCCCGTGCGAGCCTTCCTTCGCGTGTCATGACCGCCCCCTCAGGCTGCTGTTGACCGGGTTCACATGGATCAGACGGGTCTCGCCCGGCCGCAGTGTCGCGCTGTACGCGTCGGCGATCGTGCCCTTGTGGGAGCCGGACCAGAGGTCGGTGACGTCGCCGGTGCCGGTGAAGCCGACCTGCGACCAGTTCACGGAGACCGTCGCGCTCCCGGAGGTACCGGTGTTGAACAGCGCGACCACATGGGCGCCGTCGCTCTCGCGTTTGCTCCATGCCTGCTTGACACCGCTGTTCACGACGCGTCGCGCGGCGACGCCGTCCTGGTCGACGCCGATGAGGCGGTCGTTGGTGAGCATCGCCGTGTCGACGGTGTCGAGGTGGGTGAGGTCGGTGCCGAGCAGCAGGGGTGAGCCCGCCATCGCCCACAGGGTGAAGTGGGAGCGCCGCTGGTCGGCGGTCAGCCCCACCTGGTCGCCGTTGCCGACCTCCAGCGAGTCCAGGTCGTTCCAGCCGCCCGGCCCGGCGTACGGCTGCCAGGACGCGGCGGTGTCGAAGCGCGCGGAGACGTGCGACCAGTCGGTGAGCGGATAGCCGCTGCCGTTGGCGCCCGGACCGCAGTAGCACTCGACGTCGCCCTGGGTGCGCCAACTGTTCGCGTACCGGCGCCAGATGGCCGCGTCCGCGATCGGTAGGCTGTTGGAGAGCGCGAAGTCGATGGGACGGCCGGTCGCGCGCAGCGCCTTGTCCCAGGCCTGGACGTCGGGGATGTCGGCGCCGCCCACACCGTCGATCTTCAGGTAGTCGACGCCCCACGACGCGAACTGCCTCGCCCACGAGTCGACGAACTCCTGTGCGCCCGGCTTCCCGTAGTCGATGTAGTACATGTTCTTGCAGTTGTAGTTCTTCTCCGTCCTCGACGTGTCCGCGATGTCCTTCGCGTGGTACGGCGTGCCCTCGATCGGGGTGTTCGCGGTGACGGCGTTCCTGGCGATGCCGGGGGTGACGTAGAAGCCGAACTTCAGTCCCCTGGAGTGGACGTGGTCGGCCAGCGCCTTGATCCCGGACGGGAACTTGGCCGGGTCGACGGCCCAGCGGCCGTAGGAGTCGACGGTGAAGCCGTTCGCGTCGCACTTCTGCCAGAAGTCGTCGAGGTTGACGTACACGAAGCCGTGGTTCTTGAGGCCGCTCGCCACCATGGCGTCGGCCTGGGCCTTGATCTTCGCCTCGGTGGGCGTGCGGCGGACGTGGCTCCAGCTGCTCCAGCCCATGGCGGGGCGCTGCGACCGGCCGTTGTCCAACCTCGGGGTGAAGGCCGTCGCGGGCGTCGCGTAGGACGTGCCGATCCACGCCTCGTCGATGCGCAGCCGCTGGTAGCGGGTGGTGTCGGTGGCGGCGGCCCAGGTGGAGTCGACTTCGAGACGGACGTAGCGCGCGGTGGCCGCGGTGAGGTCAATCCCCTGGATTCCGCGCCGACTTGGCATCTCGCCGGTCTTGACCGCGCTCCCCCAGGTGGTGCCGTCGTTGCTCAGGAACACCTTGTACGCCTTGATCCGCGCCGACTGCTCGGTGTCGGAACGGGCGTAGGCGACGGAGTCCTCGCGCTGGTTGAGCCCGATGTACCGCACCTTCTTCGCACTGCCCAGGTCGAAGGTGAGGGTGACGGGGAGGGTCTTGCCGTTGTCCCAGTAGGTGAGGTGGTCGCCGTCCCCCGCCGCCGAGCCCGCGTGGCCGCTCGCCGAGGCGCTCGCGCTCACGGTGACGCCGGACAGGATGCCCTGCCGGCCGGCGGTGGTGACCTTGAAGACGGTGTCGTACGGGTCCCAGCCGCCGAGGCCGCTGAGGGTGAGCACCCCGCCGGACTGGGACCACGAAATCGCTTCTCCGGTACGGAGGTTGGTGACGGAGGCGATGCGGTAGCCGTTGTCGCGGATGCGCAGCGTGCTGGTGCTGGGCGGGGTCAGGACGTGGATGTACTGGAGGTCGGGGTCGGTGCGGTTGACGGTGGTGACGCCGTGGGCGCCTTGACGGAGGAGCCGGCGTTGGTGACGAGGCGGCCGAGGGTGAGCCTCCGGTCGACGGCCGGGTCGGAGCCGTCGTACCACCAGGCTCCGGTCGAGGGCAGTTTGAAGTCGGCCTCGGTCAGGCGGGGTTGGGCGGTGTAGACGGCCTGCGGGTAGTCGTAGGCCGGGGTCATCCCCGTCTTCTGCTCATTGCTGATCATGTCCATGATCGGGGTGTCTTCGTTGTTGTTGCTGAGCGTGCAGGCGGGGCGCTTCTGGTAGATCTGCCGGTAGAGGTCGTGGCTCTCCCAGTACGCGTTGTCGTTGTCGATCCAGAAGCCGCCGAGGTCGGGATAGCGGTCCATGACCTCGAAGAAGTTGTCGTAGCTGAACTGCCCGAAGCCGTCGCGGGTGGTCAGGTCGACGCTCTTGCCCTTGTAGGCGGAGTAGGCGGCCGAGTCGAGCCATTCGTGCCCGCCCTCGTCGTGCCACTGCGGGTCGTCGGTCATGTAGAGGATGACCTTCATGCCCTTGGCCTTCGCGGCGGTGATCAGCTCACCGAGGAAGTCCCGCCGGGTGGAACACGATCCGGGGATGCCGGACGGCCAGGGGCGGGCGTAGCCGAGGCGGCTGTGGAACGTCGCCAGGACGAGGTACTGGGTGTGCAGTTTCCGGGCCTCGTCGATCCAGTAGTCGGGGGTCCAGCCGCCGGACGTGACATCGCTCTCCCAGGCGCCGCAACTGGTGTGGGCGGGCGCGGTGTGCAGGCCCCAGTGGAGGAAGAGGCCGCCGACCGAGCCCCGGAGGAAGTCCTGGCGGGGGTTCTCCAGGTCGAGCGGGCGGGCGGCGGCACCGGGCAGGCGAGTGCTCGCGGTCGCGGCGGTCGCTCCTGTCACCCCGGTCCCCCTGGCCCCTCCGGTCGCGCAGTTCTCCGTGGAACCGGTGCTGGACACGCGTGGGGCGCCGGCGCCGGTGACGCAGTAGCCGTCCACGTCCTGGAAGCCCAGGTCGTAGGGCGAGTTCGTACCGCGCTGGGCGGTGAAGCCGGAGAACCGGACACCGCTCGCCGCGTTGGCGATGACCGCGGGGCGGCCGTCGTTCGCCGCGAACTTCACCGAGCTGTCGGTGAAGTGGACGGTGTCGGCGTTGTGCAGGTACCAGCCGTAGGCCGGCCGGGTGCCGATGGCCTTCGGGTTGTAGTCCTTGGGGTCGTTGCCCGGCACGCCGGTGGACATGGTGCCGTTGCCGCCGGGGACGGTGATGTGGACGTTCGTGAAGGTGATCCCGCTGATCCGGTGGCCGCTCTCGCCCCACAGGGTCGGGCTGAAGGACGGGCTGTTGCCGGTGGCCGTGATGTCGTCGTACGTCACGTCGCTGATCGAACCGACCCCAGGACTGTCGCCGCAGCGCCTGCGCGTGCCTATCTTCTCCATGATCGGTGAGTGGACGCCGGTCATGGTGATGTCGCGGTAGTGGACGTCGGAGATATTCGCGCCGTCCATGGAGACCATGCCGAGGCCGGACTTGTCGGCGCCCTCGATGCGGATCTTCGCGAACTGGTAGTCGGAGAAGTCCCCGCAGGTCTCGGAGCCGAACATGAGCGCGTTGCAGCACTTGGCCGACAGATACGAATCGCTCACCCGCACATGGCCGTTGGGGAGTTTCGCGCCGAGCGCGTAGTCGCTCTTGAAGACGAGGGCGTCGTCGTTCGCCCTGATGCTGGCGTTGGTGACGGTGACGTTCGTCGTGGAGATGATGTTCCAGCCGTCGCGGTCGCTCGCGGTATCGATGGTCAGGTGGTCCGAGGTGACGTTCGTGCAGCCGTTGATCAGCGCGGCGAAGTGGCCGCCCCGGCGCAGGGTGAGGCCGTCACCGATGCGCAGTCCGTCGCAGCGGGTCAGCGACAGGATCTTGTCGGCCTCGCCCGGCTCGGGGTTGCCGGTGATCAGGTTGCCCAGTCCGTCGATGACCCCGCCGCCGACGAAGCCGATGTCCGTGAGCCGGTCGCCGTAGATCATCGCGTCGTGGAAGTGGCTGTGCCCGTAGTCCTGGTACTGGTCGTCCGGGTTGGACTCGGGGGCGTCGTAGGTGTCCGCGGACGAGCCCTGGATCGTGGCGCCCGTGTCCACCTGGAGCGTCACGTCGCTCTTCATGTGGATGGTGTTCTTGGACTTGTAGGTGCCCGCGGGGAAGCGGACCGTGCCGCCGCCCGCCGCGTTGGCCGCCGTGATGGCCCTGTTGACGGCCGGGGTGTCGTTGGCGGACCCGTCGCCCTTGGCGCCGTAGTCGCGTACGTCGTACACGGCGGCGTGCGGTGCGGGCGGTGCCGCCGCGAGGGCCGAGGGGTGGGCGAGGCCGAGGACGACGGTGAACGCGAAGAACATGCTCGCCGCCCAACTGCGCTTGTACATCGGGGGTTTCATGCGAAATCCGGTGGGGGGTCTCATGGCACGGGCTCCTCACACGAGCTGGTGGCCGCGGAGATCGGTGAGCAGGAGGTAGGTGTCCTGAAGGGACCCGGAGGTGTCGCCGAGAGAGCGGTAGATGCCCCACTTGGGGCGGACCCGGTCGGCGAGGAAGGTGTCGACGCCAGTTCTCGACGTGTCGATCACGGTCGTGGAGCCGGAGTTGAGGATCCAGCGGACCGAACCGGCCGTGCCGTCGGCGACCGTGATCCGGAAGTCGACGTCGGTCCAGCGGTCGTGCAGCGGACCGAGGTCGGTACGGCCGACCAGGACACCGGCGATCGGCAGGTCCAGCTCGATGGTCTGCGCCCCGTTCACCCGCCGCAGCGACTGCACGACGATCGGCGAGGTGCCGTCGCCGGGCTGCTTCATCTGCATGATGTGCGTGAAGGTCGTGGTCGCCTTCAGGGAGCTGGGGATGTACATCGAGTACGTGATCCGCCAGGTCTGCCCCCGGGTCCACTTGAGGTAGCTGCCGCTTCCGGTGCGCAGCCCGGTGACCTCCTGGCGCTGCCGGTCGGTCGAGGTGTCGCGGTCGACCGTGTGCATGGTGAAACGCCAGTTGTCCCCGGTGGGGAGGATGTGCGGGTGGCCCGCCGGGTGCGAGTCGGCACGGTCGTCCTCGACGGTCTCGAAGGCGCCGAGGCCGTCGCCGCTCGCGGTCGGTGCCCACTTCTGCTGCCAGGAGGCCGCGTGAGCGGGCGTGGCGGGCGTGAGGCCGGCCGCCGCGCCGGCGGCTCCGCCTAGAGCGGCGCCGAGCACCGCCCTTCTGGACGTGCTCATGACACTAATCACCTCGCAGTTGTTCGTTCATGATCAGGAAGGCGCCCAGGCCGTGGAGGTCGTTCGTGGCCCGGGTGCGCGCGGCGTAGTACGCGTAGTCGCCGACGTTCGTGCCGACGGAGATGCCGGCCAGGTCCGTGCGGCCGTCGGTGCCGACCGAGAGCTTCGCGAGGACGCCCTCGTAGCCGCGCCGGGCGACATCGGCGTAGTGCCGGTCCAGATAGCCCCGCTGTGCGCCGCGCGAGAGGGCGTAGGCGAACATGCTGGAGCAGGACGTCTCGGTCCAGTTGTCGCTCCGGCCGCCCTTGTCCATGATCTGGAACCACCGCCCGGTCGCCGGGTCCTGGTACTTCTCCAGCCCGGCCGCCAACGAGCGGAAGATGGCCAGGAGTTGAGGCCGTCGCGGATGGCCGGCGGGGAGCGCGTCGAGGACGTCCGTGACGGCCATCGCGTACCAGCCGACCGCGCGGCACCAGTGCTCCGGCGCGAGTCCGGTGCCGGGATCGGCCCAACTCGCGGTGCGGGACTCGTCGTAGGCGTGCCTCAACAGGCCGCCCGCTACCTGGAGATGACTGCCGTAGACGTACAGCTGCCGGGACGCCTCGTCGTCGGTGTACGCGCTGTCGCCGAACTCCTTGCCGTACTCGACGAGGAACGGGTTCACCATGTAGACGCCGTCCGCCCAGAGTTGATGGGCGCGGCTGCTGCTGTCGGCGTGCCAGAAGCCGCCGTCACTCGTGCGCGGGTAGGTGTCGAGGCGGTCGCGGATCTTCTGGGCGGCCTTGCGGTAGCGGTCCTGGCCGGTCTCGTGGTGGAGGACCACCAGGAGGCGGCCGGCCTGCATGCTGTCGAGGCTGTCGAAGGACTGGTCGATCGAGCCGTCGCTCTTCACGAAGCGGTCGACGTAGCTCTTGATGTAGGCCAGGTAGCGGGGGTCGTGGGTGCGCCTGTAGGTGAGGTACTGGCCGTAGAGGTAGAGGCCGACCGGGTACGACCAGCCGCCGATGGTGCTCGGTGTGTAGCGGGCCGCCGTGGAGTCGACGACGGCCACGGACCAGTCGGGCGCGGCGGCCGGCCGGCTCGCCGTGACCGCCGTCGCGAGCGGTGGGGCCGCTCCGCTCAGGGTGACGGTGGCGAGGGCCGCGGCGGTCAGGCCCGTGCGCAGACGTCGGCGTCCCATGTTCCTCCCTTTCCCGGTCTATTGACCGACTGATCAGTTGGTGAGGGCGAGGAGGCATCGCGGGCCGCCGCCGTCCAGAGCGTCCTGTGCGCCCGGGTCAACGAGGCCTTCGCCACACCTTTTCATCCGATGTTTCCTGCATACGATGTGCTGGCTACAGAAACCTGGAGAGTGACCTGCCGCTGTGCGCAGACACGCTCGTCCGGGGAAGTACTTCCCCGGAGGCCCGACAGGCACAAACGTTCACAGGTACGTATCGTGTTCACGCACACGTCCGGCGGCGTGTTTCAGAGTTGCGGCACGACGGTCCGCGGTCAATGGTCCGGACCGAAAAGGTCGGATGCATTTCTCGCCAATCTTCGCCCGAGGGCATCGATCAGGCGGCGTGTCCGGACGGATTTCGCGGTCAGGAATGCGGTACGGCCCGTGATCGTTGACGATATGAGTACCACCCGACGACTGAAGGATCGAGAGCTCGTGAGCAGCAAGGTCCCCCCGATCATCCTCAACAACGGTGTAGAGATGCCCCAGCTGGGCTTCGGCGTCTGGCAGGTGCCGGACGACGAGGCGGAGCGGGCGGTGGCCGTCGCACTGGAGTCCGGGTACCGCAGCATCGACACAGCCGCGATCTACGGCAACGAAGAGGGCACCGGAAGGGCGATCGCCGCGTCCGGCGTCCCGCGCGAGGACCTCTTCGTCACCACCAAGCTCTGGAACAGCGACCAGGGGTACGACGCCACGCTGCGCGCCTTCGACGTGTCGCTGGAGAAGCTCGGCCTGGACTACCTCGACCTGTACCTGATCCACTGGCCGGCCGCGCCGCGGGGCACCTACGTCGACAGCTACAAGGCGTTCGAGAAGCTGTACGCGGACGGCCGCGTGCGCGCCATCGGTGTCTCCAACTTCGAGCCCGACCACCTGGCCCGGCTGATCGCGGAGACCTCGGCCATCCCGGCGGTCGACCAGATCGAGCTGCACCCGCAGCTCCAGCAGCTCGCGGCCCGCGAGTACCACGCGGAGCAGGGCATCGCGACCGAGGCCTGGTCGCCGCTCGGCTCGGGCAAGGGCCTGCTGGAGGTCCCGGCGATCGTGGCCATCGCCCAGAAGCACGGCCGCACCCCGGCCCAGATCGTGCTGCGCTGGCACATCCAGCTGGGCAACGTGGTGATCCCCAAGTCCGTGACGCCGTCGCGGATCAAGGAGAACATCGAGGTCTTCGACTTCAGCCTGGACACCGAGGACCTCGCGGCGATCAGCGCGCTCAACGAGGACCGGCGGCTGGGTCCGGACCCGTCGACGTTCAACCCGGCCTGATCCCAGACCGGTTCGAGCGCCCCGGAGCCCCGCGGCTCCGGGGCGCTTCGCTTTCCCCGCGCTTCCCCGCCACTGGGCCACTTGGTTCGTACCAGGGTCTTGACGCGGGCATGCAGAGGGGGCACCTTGTTGCGCACCCGGTAAGGAAACTTTCCTAACAGAAGGGTCCCCCACAGTGCGCATGCGAACACTGACCCTCGCCGCGGCCTCAGGTGCCGCGCTGCTCGCCGCCGGAGTGCTCCCCGCGAGTGCCTCCGGCGCCACCCCCAAGTCGGCCCAGGAGGGCTCGGTCAGCGCGGCCAGTCTGCTCGCCAAGGTGACGTCCTGCTCGCAGATATCGAACGGCAAGTACCGTACGGACGACGAGACTTCGGCCACCATTCCGGTCTGCGGCAAGAACGGCGCCGTGTTCTGGAAGGCCGACATGGACATCGACTGCGACGGCCAGCGCACCACGAACTGCAACGAGAACGCCGACCCCTGGTACCAGGACGACACCGCGTTCCACCAGTCCAACGGCCAGCCCCTGAAGGCGGATTCCCTCCCGTACATCGTGGTGCCCAGCTCCAGCAGCATCTGGAAGTACTCCAGCTACGGCATCAAGGGCGGCGGCGTGGTCGCCGTGATCTACAACAACAAGGTCGAGTACGCCGTCGTCGGCGACACCGGCCCCACCAACATCATCGGCGAGGCCTCCTACGCCACCGCCAAGGCCCTCGGCATCGACCCCGACCCGGCGACCGGCGGCGCCGACTCCGGCGTGACGTACATCCTGTTCAAGAACTCGACGGTGTCCCCCATCGAGAGCCACAGCGCGGCGGTCTCGCTGGGCGACCAGTTGGCGCAGCAGTTCCTCGCCAACAACTGACCCGGGAGGGGAGAAGAGGCCCGTTGCCGCATGCAGGGGCGGCAACGGGCCTCACCCGTGCGGCAGTTGGGCCGCCCCCACGTCAGTCGGGCCGGCCTCGTCAGTTGGGCTGGCCGACCGGCCGTACGACGACGGTGTTGATGTCGACGCCTGCGGGCTGACGGATCGCCCACAGGATCGTGTCGGCGATGTGGTCGGCGGTGAGCAGCCGGCCGGGCGGCAGGCTGCCGTTGCCGTCCCAGAACGGGGTCTCCACCCGGCCCGGAGCGACGAGGGTCACCCCGATGCCGAACTCCGTGACCTGGCGCCGGGTGTTCTCGGCGAGGCCGGTCATCGCCCACTTGGTGGCGCCGTAGATGTTGCCGGGGGTGTGCACGAACCCGGCGACGCTGCCGATCAGCACGATCCGGCCGTGCGTCTGCTTCAGCGCGTCGACGGACGCCCGGATCAGCAGGGCGGGACCGAGCACGTTGGTCAGCACCATCTCGGTCCAGCCGGCCGGGTCGCCGTCGGCCACCGCGTCGTGCGTGGCGACCCCGGCGTTGGCGACGACCGCGTCGAGCCGTCCGAAGCGTTTCAGCGTCGTCTCCACGGCGGCCTGCACCTCGCCGTACTCGGCGGCGCTGCCCGGTATCGTCAACAGACCCTCGGGGTGACCGAGTTGGGCGGCGAAGTCGTACAGCCGCTGCTCGCTGCGGCCGGTGACGGCCACCCGGCCCCCGGCGCTGAGGAGTTGACGGGCGACGGCGGCGCCGATCCCGCTGCCGCCGCCGGTGATGAGCGCGACGTGAGAGTTGTCGTTCATGGTGGTCGTACCCCCGTGGGTCGGTGAACTCCGCACTTTTGGAGGGGCAGTTCATCACCTTGAGCAGGCTCGAAGTCAAGCCGCCGAGATCACGGCCCGTGTCAGCCGGCCCGCACCGCCGTGTGCACGGTCTGCGCGGCGAGCACGAACACATCGGCGCGCCGGTGCACACTCGCCTCGTCCTGCGGGTCGACGAGCCGGCCGAGGGCGGCCCGGTCCTCGGCGTCCATGGCCTCGCCGTAGATGTCACGGACGCGGGTCAGCCGGTCGGCGACGTAGGCGCGGACGCGGTCGGGGGCCGGGGCGGGCAGGTCGAGGAGGAAGCTGCGGCTGCCGGTGTGCTTGAGGCCGGCCGAGTCCATCAGGGCGGGCCAGTCCTCGGTCTCGGTGACGGCGCCGGGGAGTTCCTCGCGCATCTGCGCGAACCACTCGGCCTCGATGGCGTCGATCCGTGCCTCCAGGCCCGGGCGGCCGATGCCGAAGTCGCGGGGCAGGAACCGGGAGGGCAGGCCGCCCTCCATGATCGCGAGGGTGCCGCCGGGCGCGAGCCGCTCCGCGAACGCGGCGAGACCGGCACGCTGGTCACCGAGGTGGTGCAGGCTGCGGCTCGCCCACAGCAGATCGGCCGGGTAGTCCAACTCCCCCAGCACCTCCGGCAGTTCACCGGTCAGCGTGCTGAAGCGGTCACCGAAGCCCAGCCGGTCGGCGCGGGCGCGGGCCCGCTCCAGGAGAGGCCCGGAGCCGTCCACGGCGACGACCCGGGCACCCGGGAACGTCTCCGCGAACAGACACGCGACCACCCCGGGTCCGCTGCCCACGTCGACGATCAGCCCCGGATCGGTCCGCTCCTTCGCCAGCCACGCCATGGCCCGCTCGTACAGCGGCGCGAACAGTTCCGCCTGGCTCTCCAGGTGGGGACCCATGACGGCCCAGTCGAGCGCGGTGTGGTCGTGCTGGTGGCGGCCCCCGCCGGGCTTCCGCTCGTGCCCGGTGCCGTGACCATGCCCGTGATCGTGCTGGTCGCCCTGCTCGTGGTCGTGCTTGTGGTCATGGTCCTGGTCGTGCGCCATGGTGGTCAGCCTTTCGTCCGCGTGCCGTCAGCCTGCTCCGACGCACCGCCCGGCGGCCACCGACGTTGCCGAAGCGGCAAGAAATTGCGGCAAAAAGAGGCGCCGGAAAACCGGATGCGCCCAAGGCCACCCGTCCCCGAGCATGCCGGTATGGACGACGCGACGGCGGAACGCTTCATCGAGGACGGCTTCGTGAAGATCGAGGGCGCCTTCCCGCCCCGGGTCGCGGAGCACTGCGCGCGACTGCTGTGGCGGGAGACGGGCTACGACGCGGAGGACCCCGGCACCTGGAAGGACCCCGTGGTGTGGGTGGGCGACATGGCCCAGGGACCGTTCGCCGCCTCGGTCAACTCCCCTGTCCTGCATGAGGCGTTCGACGTGCTGGTGGGCGCCGGGCGATGGCAGTCCCGGTACTCGGTGGGCAGTTTCCCGCTGCGCTTCCCGCACCCGACGGAACCGGACGACGCCGGCTGGCACATCGAGGGCAGCTACTCGGCGGAAGGCGCGGAGCACGAGTGGCCGTACGCGAACCTGGCCTCGCGGGGCCGGGCGCTGCTGATGCTGATGCTCTACTCCGAGGTCACCGAGGACGACGCCCCGACGCGCATCCGGGTCGGCTCCCACCTCGACGTGCCCCGCGTCCTGGAACCGTACGGCGAGCGGGGCGCCTCGTCGCTCACGCTCGGCCCGAAGGTGGCCGAGGCGTCCGCCGGGCGCCCCCTCACCCACGCCACCGGCAACCCCGGCGACGTGTACCTCTGCCATCCCTTCCTCGTCCACGCGGCCCAGCCGCACCACGGCACCCGCCCGCGCTTCATGGGCCAGCCGCCGCTGATGCCGGCGGTGCCGTACGCGTTGGACCGGTCCGACGGCGCCTACTCGGTGGTGGAGACGGCGATACGCCGAGGGCTGTCGGACCAGGGCTGACCCCGCGCCCCCTTTTTTCGTGGGGAGCGCGGGGCTGTGCCGGTGTGGTCCTACAGCGGGGGGTAGGCGTTGGCCATCAGCTGCTGGAACTGGGCCGAGAACCAGTGCCCGGACAACGGCGCGTTCGGCAGCGCGCCCGACATGTTGTTCCCGTTACGCGCGTTCCCCGTGTACGTCGGGTCGCACATCCGGTCGAACCTCTTGCCCTCGTCGTTGGCGATGGCCGTGCTGGACCCGTCGGACTCCCCCGGCGGCTTCATCCACACGTACGCGTCGATCCCGGTGGCGGGAGCGGCCTGCGGACGCTCGCCCAGGCCCGCACCGGACTGGTTGCACCAGTTGCCGACCTGGATCCGCCGGTCGTAGCGCCCACCGTCGACGTACGTGTCCACGCTGGTGGTCGCGCCCGGACCGGTGGGACGGGCGGAGCCGCCCCAGCCGTTGCGCGACGTGTCGATCAGCATGCCGATACCGGAGTTGAAGCCCACCGACACCAACTCGTTGCGGAACGCCTGGGCGTACGACTGCTCGTCCACGTAGCGGTTCCAGTCGACCCACTTGGACTGGCGCACGGAGACACCGCCCACGGTGTCGTTGATGGTGAAGTTGTTCTCCTTCAGGGCGCTGTAGTTGGCCGTGTTGGTGATGAAGCCGGCCACGTCATTGACCGTCGCGCCCTCGGCGTTCGCGGCCTGGTAGAAGAGGTTCGCGGAGGGGACGAAGTTGTCGTCCCAGCCGAGCCAGCCGTGGTGTCCGGCGTCGATGTAGTTGTAGACGTTGGGGATCGCGCCGAGCTTGTTCAGCGCGTAGCCCACGCCCTTCACGTAGTTGCCGTTGGCGAGCATCGTGTCGCACTGCGCGGTGGCGGTGGCCTTGCTGCCGGTGTTGGTCACGAGGTTGGGCAGCGAGTCGATCTCGATCGTGGTGACGATCCGCAACGAGGCGTACTTGCTGTCGGCGAGGATCGCGGCGATCGGGTCGATGAACTCGCTCTCGTAGCGGCCGATCTCGGTCGGGCCGAGTTCACCGTTGGAGGCGAGGGCCGCGCAGTCGCGCCCGGGGAGGTCGTAGACGACGAGCTGGACGACCTCTTGGCCGGTGCCCTTCTGGGCGAGCGCCGCGTCGAGGTGGGCGCGCAGACCCATCCCGCCGTTGACTCCGTTGATCGCGGCGATGCGGTCGAGCCAGACGCCGGTGGGCTGGTTGGAGACCCGGCTGCCACCGGTCTCGGCGGCGGCCTTCGCGGACCACTCGGGGTTCACGTACACCTTGGCGCCCGCGTACGGGTTGTCGACCCGCCCGCTGGGATCGGTGGTGCCGCCTCCTCCCCCGCCGCCGCTGCCGTCGTCGACGTTGCAGGTCACCCCGTCGAGGGTGAAGGTGGTCGGCAGCGCGTTGGTGCCGCTGTAGGAGGCGTTGAAGCCGAAGCTCACCGAACTCCCGGTCGCCAGGCTCCCGTTGTAGGTCTCGTTGGCCGCCGTGACGGCGGTCCCGCTCTGGCTGATCTTCGCGTTCCAGCCGCTGGTCACCTTCTGGTTCCCGGCGTACGACCACTTGGCGGCCCAACTGGACTTGGCGGCGCCGTTGTTGGTGATGGTGACAGCGGCGGTGAAGCCGGTGTCCCACTGGTTCTGCACCTTGTAGTCGACGCTGCAGGGGATCGCGGCGATGCCGGCGTCCGCCGAGGGAGCGGCGGCCACCGCCGTCCCCGAGGCCCCGGCGACGAGCACCAAGGCAGCGAGCAACGCTGTTCTGGTACGGCTCATGAGTGCGGGTTTCCTTGTCTGTGAAGGAAGGTGCGTGCGGTACTGCGGTGTTCGGGGTGCGCTGTTCCGTGGGTGCTGTGCGGAGGGGGCGCCTATCCGTCGAGGGCGCGCAGATGGTCGCGCAGCCCGATGCCGTACGCCGTCGGCGTACCGTCGTAGTCGGAGATCAGTGACGGACCCGAGGAACAGTCCCAGGTGTTCCAGGTCCAGCCGAGATACGAGAGCCCGCGGTCGTCGAACCACTTCATGACCTGGTCGACGAAGGCGTGCGAGCAGGTGTTCTCGCCGATCTCCCCTGCCACCAGCGGCACTTGGGCCGCGACGGGGGCGAGCGTGGTGTTCCAGCAGCTCTCGGTCGCGCAGGTGTTGAAGTTGTACACGTGGTACGCGGCGACGAGATTGCCGGTCGGGTCGGTGGGTTTGTAGGCCAGCCACTGGCTCAGGTCGTTCGAGTACGCGAGCCCGCCGGCCATGATCACGTTGGTGGCGCCGGTGGACCGTACGGCGTCGACGAGATCCTGCATACCGGCGACCTCGTACCCGATGCCGGGGCAGGTGCCGCCGTCGCGCCAGCACTGCCACGCCTGGGTGGTCGTGGAGGTCGCGCGGTCCGGGTAGGGCTCGTTGAACAGGTCGAACGCGACGGCCCGATCACCCTTGAAGGTGCTGGCGACCGAGGACCAGAACGACGGCGTGTACTGCGCGTCCGGCATCGGCTTCTGGCAGGTGGCGTGCACGTCGGAGCAGCCCGCCGAGTTGCCGGTGTACTGGCCGTAGGTCCAGTGCAGTTCGACGATCGGGGTCATGCCGTGCGCCTCGACCTTCGCCACCAGGTCCTTGACGGCGGCGATGTAGTTGGCGCCCCCGTACTCGGGCTTGATGTTCGAAAGGCCCAGCCAGCACTCCTCGTTGAGCGGAATGCGGACCGTGTTCGCCTTCCAGTCGGCGATCGCCGCGACGGCCGCGTCGTCCACCGGACCGTCCCAGATGCCGTAGCCCTGGACGCACATGAACTCGCCGCCGGAGCGATTGACGCCGAGCAGACGGCGGTTGGTGCCGTCGGCGTCCACCAGCTTGTTCCCGGAGACGTGCAGGGCGGGCGCGGTGCCGTCGGCCGGCGGTGAGGTCGGAGGCGGCGACGTGGGGGGTGTCGGCTCCGCGTCGACGTTGCAGGTGGTGCCGTTGAGCCTGAACGCGGACGGTACGGCGTTGCTCCCGGCCCAGTCGGCGAGGAACCCGGCGCTGACGCTCGCGCCGGTACCGAGGGCACCGTTCCAGCTCTCGTTGGTCGCCGTGACCGTCGTGCCGGACTGGGACCACTTGGCGTTCCAGCCCTGGGTGATCTTCTGGCCGCCGGCGAAGTCGAAGCCGAGGCTCCAACTGCTCACCGGCGCCCTGTTGTTGGTGATGCGCACTGCGCCTTGGAAGCCGGTGTCCCACTGGCCGGTGACCGAGTACTCCACCGTGCACGCGGGTGTGGCACCGGACGCCGTGACCACCGGAACGACCATGGCCCCGACAAGGGCGGTCGCGCCGGCCACGGCTAAAAGTACTGAACGCGGGGGGTGTCGCATGAGCGACTCCTTGCAGCTCGGGCGCGTCACACGGACGCGTCGACTGACGGAATCGCTCCCACTGGTGTCCAGGAAGGTAGCGCCAAGTGACGGCAAAGGACAGGGGAGTCACAGACTTTCGCTGACTTTCCCCCAACTCGCGGCTGTCGAATCTTTTCGACTCCGTAAGCACCTTGACCGCTCACACCCCCGTCCGCACTATGGGAGCGCTCCCACTGGTTCAAGGCTTGTTGCTGCTCCGCCCCCACTTCTCCGAGCCGCAAGGAGGAACCAGCACATGCACCCCAGAAGGAGACGCCGCGCACCCCTGTCCGGATCACCTCCGGGACGCTCCGGCCCGCGTCGGGAGCGGAGGCTCTGGACCGCCGTCGCGGCGGCTCTCGCCCTTCCGCTGTCGCTGCTCGCGACCGGTACGACGCCCGCCCGGGCGGCGACGGTCCAGTGCAGCGTGGACTACAGGACCAACGACTGGGGCTCCGGCTTCACCGCGGATCTGACCCTCACCAACCGCGGCACGGACGCGATCAACGGCTGGACCCTGACCTACGGTTACTC
Organism: Streptomyces sp. NPDC090083; assembly: GCF_044747445.1. Taxonomy (NCBI): domain Bacteria; kingdom Bacillati; phylum Actinomycetota; class Actinomycetes; order Kitasatosporales; family Streptomycetaceae; genus Streptomyces; species Streptomyces sp. NPDC090083. Next base: position 524,293 of record NZ_JBIVED010000001.1, read on the forward strand.
GGGCAACCAGAAGCTCAGCAACGGCTGGAACGGCACCTGGTCCCAGTCCGGCTCCACGGTCTCGGTGACGAACGCGTCGTACAACGGGACCATCGCCGCGGGCGCCGCCGTCTCGACCGGCGCGCAGTTCAGCTACAGCGGCACCAACACCGCGCCCACCTCGTTCGCGGTCAACGGCACCACCTGCGCCGGCGCGCACCAGCCGCCGATCACCGTGCTGACCAGCCCGAGCGCGGGCGCGATCTACACACAGGGGGCCGCGGTCCCGCTCGCGGCGACCGCGGCGGCGGCCGACAACGCGACGATCAGCAAGGTGGAGTTCTACGACGACACCACGCTGCTCGGCACGGACACGACCTCGCCGTACTCTTTTTCGGCCTCCGGTTTGACCGTGGGCAGTCATTCGTTGGTGGCGAAGGCGTACGACAGCCTGGGCGCGTCCGGGGAGTCGACTCCGGTCGGCATCACGGTCACGTCGGGGCCCGCGGTGGTCGCCTCACCGGCCCAACTCGGCGTCCAGCAAGGCAAGTCGGGCACCTACGCGGTGTCGCTGTCCTCGCAGCCGGCGTCGAACGTGACGGTGACGACGGCGCGCGCGAGCGGCAACACGGGGCTGTCGGTCACCGGCGGCGCGTCGCTCACCTTCACGCCGTCGAACTGGAACACCGCGCAGACGGTGACCCTCACGGCCGACGCCTCGGGCACCGGTTCGGCGTCCTTCGAGTCGACGGCGACGGGGTTCACCAAGGCGACGGTCACGGTGACGGAGCTGGCGGCGGCGAACGCGTACGACGCCCGCTTCCTGGATCTGTACGGCAAGATCACCAACCCGGCGAACGGCTACTTCTCGCCGCAGGGCATCCCCTACCACTCGGTGGAGACTCTGATCGTCGAGGCGCCGGACCAGGGGCACGAGACCACGTCGGAGGCGTACAGCTATCTGCTGTGGCTGCAGGCGATGTACGGCAAGGTGACGGGCGACTGGTCGAAGTTCAACGGCGCCTGGGCTCTCATGGAGAAGTACATGATCCCGACCCACGCCGACCAGCCGACCAACTCGTTCTACAACGCGTCGAAGCCGGCGACGTACGCGCCCGAGCTGGACACCCCGAACGAGTATCCGGCGAAGCTCGACACCTCGGTGCCGGTGGGATCGGATCCGATCGCCGGTGAACTGAAGACCGCATACGGTACGGACGACGTCTACGGTATGCACTGGCTGGAGGATGTCGACAACACCTACGGCTACGGCGACACGCCGGGCGGCGGGTGCGAGGCCGGGCCGACGGCGAGCGGGCCGTCGTACATCAACACCTTCCAGCGCGGACCGCAGGAATCCGTGTGGGAGACGGTGCCCCAGCCGACCTGCGACGCCTTCAAGTACGGCGGCAAGAACGGGTACCTGGACCTCTTCACGGGTGACTCGTCGTACGCCAAGCAGTGGAAGTACACCGACGCTCCGGACGCCGACGCGCGGGCCGTGCAGGCCGCGTACTGGGCCGACGTGTGGGCCAAGGAGCAGGGCAAGGGCTCCGACGTCTCCGCGACCGTCGGCAAGGCGGCGAAGATGGGCGACTATCTCCGGTACTCCATGTACGACAAGTACTTCAAGAAGATCGGCAACTGCGTCGGACCCTCGACCTGCCCGGCCGGGACCGGCAAGGACGCCTCGGACTATCTGCTGTCCTGGTACTACGCGTGGGGCGGCGCCAACGACACCAGCGCGGGCTGGGCCTGGCGCATCGGGTCCAGCCATGTGCACGGCGGCTATCAGAACCCGCTGGCCGCCTACGCGTTGAGCTCGTACGCGGACCTGAAGCCCAAGTCCGCCACAGGCGCTGCGGATTGGAGCACCTCGCTGTCGCGGCAGCTGGAGTTCTACCGCTGGCTGCAGTCGAGCGAGGGTGCCATCGCCGGTGGGGCGACGAACAGTTGGCAGGGGCGGTACGCGAGTCCGCCGGCCGGGACGTCGACCTTCTACGGCATGTACTACGACCAGCAGCCCGTCTATCACGACCCGCCGTCCAACCAGTGGTTCGGGTTCCAGGCGTGGTCGATGGAGCGGGTCGCCGAGTACTACCAGCAGACGGGGAACGCGAGCGCGAAGGCGGTCCTCGACAAGTGGGTGGCCTGGGCGCTGTCCAAGACCACGGTCAATCCGGACGGCACGTATCTGATTCCCTCGACGTTGCAGTGGTCGGGGCAGCCGGACACGTGGAACGCCTCAAGTCCCGGTGCCAATACGGGACTTCACGTCACCGTGGCCGACTACACCAATGACGTGGGGGTGGCCGCCGCGTACGCCAAGACGCTGACGTACTACGGCGCGAAGTCCGGGAAGACGGCCGCGAGAACAACCGCGAAGGCGCTGCTCGACGGGATGTGGGGCAACTACCAGGACAGCCTGGGCGTCGCCGTTCCGGAGACCCGCGCGGACTACAACCGGTTCGACGACAGTGTGTACGTGCCGAGCGGGTTCAGCGGGACGATGCCGAACGGCGACGCGGTCAACTCCGCTTCCACGTTCGCCTCGTTGCGGTCCTTCTACAAGAACGACCCGGCCTGGTCGAAGATCCAGAGCTATCTGGCGGGTGGCGCCGCGCCCGTCTTCACGTATCACCGGTTCTGGGCTCAGGCGGATGTCGCCCTGGCCATGGGTTCGTACGCGGAACTTCTCGAATAGTCCCCCGCCGGGCGCTCCGCGGGCCGGACCGTTGTGCGAATGCGGGTCCGCCGTGGCTGGTCGCGCAGTTCGCCGCGCCCCTGGAAACAGGGCGCCGGACCGACCGTCTCCCGGAGCGTCCCGAAGGTTCCGTGTACGTCGCCCCGTCACCTGACGACGGGGCCACCGGCCGGGCGGCCCCCACCCGCACTGGGGGTCGCCCGGCCCTCGTGTCCTGAACCCCTCCTGACGAGAGGACCTCTCGTGCGAAGGACCCGCATTCTCACGGCCGTACTCGCCCTAGCGGCCGGGCTGTTGACGGGCGGCCCGTCCGCCCTGGCCGCGAACGCGAACGCGAACCCGCACCCGACCGCGCCGAAGGTGACCGTCGCGGCCGACACGTACACCTGGCACAACGCCCGGATCGACGGAGGCGGGTTCGTGCCCGGCATCGTCTTCAACCGGAAGGAGAAGAACCTGGCCTACGCCCGGACCGACATCGGCGGCGCCTACCGCTGGCAGCAGTCGACGAAGACGTGGACGCCGTTGCTGGACTCGGTCGGCTGGGACGAGTGGGGGCACACCGGGGTGGTGAGCCTGGCGTCGGACCCGGTCGATCCGGACAAGGTGTACGCGGCTGTCGGGACGTACACGAACAGTTGGGATCCGACGAACGGGGCGGTGCTCAGATCGGCCGACCGGGGCGGGAGCTGGCAGAAGACCGACCTGCCGTTCAAGCTCGGCGGGAACATGCCGGGGCGCGGTATGGGGGAACGGCTGGCCGTCGACCCCAACAAGGACAGCGTGCTGTATCTGGGCGCGCCGAGCGGAAAGGGGCTGTGGCGGTCCACGGACTCCGGGGTCACCTGGTCGCAGGTGACGAACTTCCCCGACGTCGGCACCTACGTGCAGGATCCGACCGACACGACCGGGTACGCCAGCGACAACCAGGGCATCGTGTGGGTCACCTTCGACGAGTCGACGGGCACCGCGGGCACTGCGACCAGAACGATCTACGTGGGCGTCGCCGACCAGGCCAACGCCGTGTACCGGTCGACGGACGCGGGCGCGACCTGGAGCCGGGTGGCCGGGCAGCCGACGGGTTATCTGGCGCACAAGGGCGTACTGGACGCGGTCAACGGTTATCTGTACATCGCATACAGCGACAAGGGCGGGCCGTACGACGGCGGCAAGGGACGGCTGTGGCGGTACGCGACCGCGACCGGCACGTGGACGGACATCAGTCCGGTCGCGGAGGCCGACACCTACTACGGCTTCAGCGGGCTGACCGTGGACCGGCAGCACCCCGGCACCGTGATGGCGACGGCGTCCAGCTCGTGGTGGCCCGACACGCAGATCTTCCGCTCCACGGACAGCGGCGGCACCTGGACGAAGGCCTGGGACTACACGTCGTATCCCAACCGTGCCGACCGCTACACCATGGATGTGTCGTCCTCGCCCTGGCTGACCTTCGGCGCGAACCCGGCGCCGCCCGAACAGGCCCCGAAACTGGGCTGGATGACGGAGTCGCTGGAGATCGACCCGTTCGACTCGAACCGGATGATGTACGGGACGGGAGCGACGCTCTACGGCACGGAGAACCTGACGAACTGGGACAGCGGTGGCCAGTTCACCGTGAAGCCGATGGTGCAGGGGCTGGAGGAGACGTCCGTCAACGACCTCGCCGCTCCCCCGTCCGGCGGGGCCCAACTCCTCAGCGCCCTGGGCGACATCGGCGGGTTCCGGCACACGGACCTGACCAAGGTCCCCTCGATGATGTTCACTTCGCCGACCTTCACGACGACCACGAGCCTCGACTTCGCGGAGACCGCTCCGGGCACCGTGGTGCGGGTGGGCAACGCGGACTCGGGCGCGCACATCGCGTTCTCGACGGACAACGGCGCCAACTGGTTCGCGGGGACGGACCCTTCGGGTGTGAGCGGCGGCGGGACCGTGGCGGCGGCGTCGGACGGCAGCCGGTTCGTGTGGAGTCCGGCGGGTGCCGGTGTGCAGTACACGACGGGCTTCGGCTCGTCCTGGTCGGCGTCGAGCGGTATCCCGGCGGGTGCGATCGTCGAGTCGGACCGGGCCGACGCGAAGACGTTCTACGGCTTCAAGTCGGGCAGGTTCTACGTCAGTTCGGACGGCGGCGCGACCTTCACCGGGTCGGCGGCAGCGGGCCTGCCCGCCGGTGACAGCGTGCGCTTCAAGGCGCTGCCCGGTACGAAGGGCGACGTGTGGCTGGCGGGCGGGGCGAGCGACGGGGCGTACGGGCTGTGGCACTCCACGGACTCCGGCGCCACCTTCACCAGGCTCACGAACGTCGACCAGGCCGACACCATCGGCTTCGGGAAGGCCGCGGCCGGCGCCTCGTACCAGACGCTCTACACGAGCGCGAAGATCGGTGGCGTCCGCGGCATCTTCCGCTCGACCGACAAGGGCGCGACCTGGACGCGGATCAACGACGGCGCGCACCAGTGGGGTTGGACGGGCGCGGCGATCACCGGCGACCCGAGGATCTACGGCCGGGTGTACGTCTCGACGAACGGCCGCGGAGTCGTCTACGGCGATTCCTCCGACGCCGGTGACGGAGGCGGCGGGAGCGGTGGCGGCGACGGCGGCACGCCCGTGCCCACGGGCGCCTGCACGGTGACGTATCGGATCACGAACCAGTGGACGGACGGCTTCCAGGCGGACGTGCAGGTGACCAATACCGGCTCAACCGCCTGGAACGGCTGGTCACTTGGCTGGTCCTTCGCGGACGGCCAGCGGATCGGCCAGCTGTGGAACGCCGACTACGCCCAGTCGGGCGCGACGGTCACGGCGCGGAACGTGAGCTGGAACGGCACGGTCGCGGCCGGGTCGTCGGCGGGCTTCGGGTTCACCGGAAGCTGGTCGGGGGCGAACACGAAGCCGACCGCGTTCAAGGTGGGCGACCAGAGCTGCGCGGTGGCCTGAGCCGGGAGGGCGGCTGCGCGCACCTCGGCGCGCGCAGCCGCCTGGCTCACGGCGTGTACACCGTCGGCCGGGGTGCCGTTCCCATCCCGTCGCCGATGTGGAAGCTCGGGTGAGGCGGCTGGTTGTAGGCCGTGTTCTGCCAGGCCAGGGCCGTGCGGTACTGGGTGTCGTGGAGCAGGGTGGTGATCCGGGTGGTCGTCTCGTAGGGGGTCGAGTAGATCCGCAGGGCCGTGTTGTCCGTGGTGGGCCAGACGGCCTCCTCGCGCCAGTCGCCGAGGATGTCGCCGGACAGGGCCGGGGTCGCCTTGGTGCCGTTGTTCGCGTGGACGCCGGAGGCGGTCAGGAGGCGGGTGTCGGCGGTGGTGCCGTACTTGTCGATGTGGGTGGCGTCGAGGAGTTCGCGTACCGGGTCGGCGTCCCACCAGGACAGGAAGTTGGTGCTGGAGGGCTTGCGGGTGGCCACCACCGTGCCCTGGGGACTGCGGACTCCGCTCTCCGCCGCCGACCAGGACTCGGCGCCCGCGCTGCCCGCCCAGATGTCGCCGGAGACACCGCGGCCGTTGTCGCCGTTGGCCGGTGTGGACCAGATGATGGCGCCGGTCTTCGCGTCGGCCATCCAGGAGGACGGTTTCGAGGAGTCCTCGTCGACCTTGAACTCCTCCAGGCCCGGGCGCGACGGGTCCAGGTCGCCGACGTGCATGGCGTCGCCGTGGCCGTTCTTCGTGGTCCACAGGCCGGAGCCGTTGTCGTCGACGGCCATCGAGCCGTAGACGATCTCGTCCCTGCCGTCCCCGTCCACGTCCGCGATCGCCAGCTGGTGGTTTCCCTGGGCGTCGTAGCCCTTGCCGGTGTTGGTCGAGGAGTTGGTGTCGAAGGTCCAGCGGCGGGTGAAGGCGCCGTTGCGCCAGTCCCAGGCGGCGATCACCGTGCGGGTGTAGTAGCCGCGCGCCATGATCAAGGAGGGGCGGGAACCGTCCACGTAGGCGGTACCGGCGAGGAATCGGTCGACGCGGTTGCCGTACGAGTCGCCCCAGGAGGAGACCGTGCCGCGGGCCGGGACGTAGTCGACGGTGCCCATCGCCCTGCCGGTCAGGCCGTTGAACATGGTCAGGTACTCGGGGCCGGACAGCACGTAGCCGCTCGAACTGCGGTAGTCGGCAGCCACGTTGCCGATGACCGTGCCCGCGCCGTCGACGGTGCCGTCGGCCGTCTTCATGGCGACCTCGGCCCTGCCGTCGCCGTCGTAGTCGTACACCTGGAACTGGGTGTAGTGCGCGCCGGAGCGGATGTTGCGGCCCAGGTCGATGCGCCACAGGCGGGTGCCGTCGAGGGTGATGCCGTCGAGGATCGTGTCGCCGGTGTAGCCGGACTGGGAGTTGTCCTTGGCGTTCGTGGGCTGCCACTTGAGGACGAGGTCGAGGCGGCCGTCGCCGTCGAGGTCGCCCACGGAGGCGTCGTTGGCCTCGTAGGTGTACGCGACGCCGTCGGGGGTCGTGCCGCCGGCGGGTGGGCTGATCGGGACGTCCAGGTAGCCGGTGCGGAACTGGATCGCGTGGACCGAGTCGGCCTGTTCCGCACCGCCGACGATCGCGCGGACCGTGTAGTCGGCCTGGGCGGGGGCGCCGGCGTGGAAGTAGTTCGTGGAGCCGGTGATCGGGGCCGAGTTGACCTTCGTACCGGCGCGGTAGACGTTGAAGGAGACGGTGTCGGGGTCGGTTCCGAGCCAGCGCCAGCTGACCAGGTTGCCGCTGTCGGTGTGGACGCTGACGACGCCCCGGTCGAGGGCTTCGACCTGGCGGGCGGTGGCGGCCTCCGCCGGTGTGCCGGTGGTGAGGGTGGTGAGTCCGGCGGCGATCAGGGCCGCGACGGTGGTCAGGGCGGAGACCGCGGGCCTTCGTCCGCGCGAGGCGTGGAGCGGATGCGGGCGAGGATGCGGGTGCGGGTGGCTCACGTGGCGTACCTCCTGGGAGGACGGACGGGTTGCGTCCCCTCAGTCGCCGCTGTCGGTGAGCGCGTTGCCGTACCTTTCGGCCAGTCGGGCCACCGTGCGGGCGATCCGGTCGCGCAGTTCGGGCGGTGCGAGGACCTCGATGTCCGCGCCCAGCCGCAGGAACTCGCCGTGCGCGTGCTCGACGGACTCGATCGGCACCGACATCAGCGTCCAACCGTCCGACTCCGTACGGCCGTTGACGGGCACCGCCCGGGCGAGGGTCGCCCCGGGCGCGAGCCGGACCACGGACTCGCCCCGGTACAGCCGGTCGTGGAAGTCCTGTTGGTGTGCGGTCCAGTACGCGGCCAGGTCGAAGCCCTCCGGGCGGCTGAACTCCTCCTCCGGGTCGGCGGCGGTGAGTTCGAGGATCTGGTCGACCCGGAAGGTGCGCGGGCCGGGCCCGGCGACGACGTACCAGCGGCCCGCCTTGAGCACGAGCCCGTACGGCTCCAGTCGGCGCCGCACGTCGGTCGGTTCGCGCCAGCGCCGGTACATGGCATACAGCACACGGTTGTTCCATACGGCGTCGGCGACCGTATGCAGGAACGGTGTCTCGTCGGCATCCGCGTACCACCCCGGCGCGTCCAGATGGAACCGGCCACTGACCCGGTCGGCGTGCTCGCGCAGTGCGGCGGGCAGGGCCGCGCGCACCTTCAGCTGGGCGGCGGCGAGCACCGGGCCGAGGCCCAGCTCGGCGGCCGGGCCCGGCGCGCCCGCGAGGAACAGGGCCTCGGCCTCGTCCGTGGTGAGGCCGGTCAGGCGGGTGCGGTAGCCGTCGAGCAGGCGGTAGCCACCGGCGTGCCCGGCGTCGCCGTAGAGCGGGACGCCCGCCGCGCTCAGTGCCTCGACGTCCCGGTAGACCGTGCGGACGGAGACCTCCAGGGCCTCGGCGAGCTGGGCGGCGGTCATCCGGCCCCGGGTCTGGAGCAGCAGGAGGATCGAGACGAGTCGGCTGGACTTCACTGCCACAGGATGTCAGTGAAGTGGTCCTAGCGTCCCGCCATGCCCTTCACGGAGAAACTGCTGACCGTGCTCCCGCCGATCGAGGTGGCCGGCCGGCACATCAAGCGCTACCACGTCACCGCCGACCCGGCCGGGATCGCACCCGAGGTGCAGGAGGCGGCGTACGCGATCCTGCCCGAGCTGCTGCCGCGACCGCGCCCCGGCGACGGGCCGACGGGGGACGGCACCCCGCCGGCCACGTTCGTCGTGCTGCACCGGGGCGGGGACGACGGCGCCTATCTGAACGCGTACAGCTGGGTGTGGGACAACGTCCTGCACTTCCGGGGCGCGTCGGCGGGGCAGCCGGTGCTCGGCTGCCCCGACCGCGACCCCACCCACTTCGTCCGGCCGGACCTGCCCTGGATCGGCTGCGTCTGGGAGCTGCCACCGATCCAGCACGAACGGGACGCCTGGGTACGGCACTTGCTGGCGCCCGAAGTCCCCGACCTGGACGCCTACTTGGCCGACTCGCTGCCGGCCGGAACCACGGGGGGCCGGTCATGAGCGGCCCGCACGACTTCGACTTCCTGCACGGCGACTGGACGGTCGCCCACCGCCGGCTCACCGACTTCCTCCGGCCCACCGGCGGCTGGGCGGAGTTCGAGGGCACGAGCCGTTGCCTGCCGTTCTTCGACGGTGCCGCGAACGTCGACGAGATCGACATGCCCTACCTGGGCTCGAAGGGCCTGACCCTGCGGCTCTTCGACCGGGAGACCCGGAAGTGGTCGCTGAACTGGTCGTCGAGCGGCACCGGACGGCTGTTCCCACCGGTGACCGGGCAGTTCGCGGGCGGGCGGGGCGAGTTCCACGGCGACGACACGTACGACGGCGAGGACGTGCGGGTGCGGTTCGTGTGGTCGGGGGTCTCCGTGAGCGGCGCGCGGTGGGAGCAGGCGTTCTCGGTGGACGGCGGGGCGAGCTGGGTGACCAACTGGACGATGGACTTCACCCGGCCGCCCGCTTCCTGAAGGCCAGCACCGTGAACTCCGGGTCGGGGCGCGGCCGTTCCTGGTCCGGGAGCGACTCCAGCCGGGCGGCGAAGCCTTCGGTGAGGGGTTCGCCGGGCGGCAGCATCGTGAACCAGCCGCGGCGCAGGTCCGCGACGGTGCTGCGGGGGCTGCGGCCCTGGCCGTGCCCCCGGAAGCGGGCGGTGCCGGCGAGGCGGAGGCCGTGGTCGGCGGCGAAGGTGCGGACGTGGTCGGGGCGGTCCTGGGCCGGGCGGCGGGGGCGGGCGGCGAGGAGATCGTCGATGTCGCTGCCGACGTCGTGGGCGGCGGCCTTGTCGACCGTGGTGACGTAGACGCCGCCGGGGCGGAGCACCCGCGCGCACTCCGCGATGATCGCCGCGACGTCCGCCGGGCCCTCCGCCAGGTGCAACAGCCATACGGTCGTCACCGCGTCGAACACCCCGTGCGGGAAGGGGAGTCGGCGGCTGTCCGCGAGGAGGATCGCGCCGGGCAGCCGTGCCGCCGCCGTGCGGGTCATGGCGGGGGCGGTGTCGAGGCCCGTCACCCGCAGGCCGGGGCGGGCCGCGGCCAGGCGGCGGGTGACGATGCCGGTGCCGCAGGCCACGTCGAGGAGGTGCCGGGCGTCCCGCGGGACCAGGCCGAGCACGGCGTCCGCGGCCGCGGCGGCGCGGGGCTCACCGCCGCGGGTCTCGTCGTAGGCGTCGGCTTCCTTGTCGTAGTCGAGCACGCCGCTCCTTCCCGCCCTTCGCTGTCGTGGCCGGGCGCGCGTCCGCGGCCCGGCGGGGTTCCGCTCCGGCCCGGTCGATCAGCTCGCGCCGTGTCCCGGGGCCAGGTCCGTGACTCTGCGGGCGAGCCGGAAGTCCAGCTCGGTGATCGCGCCGCCCACGCTGTGGGTGTTCACCGTGAGGGAGACGGTGTTGTAGCCGAGGGTCAGGTCGGAGTGGTGGTCCAGTTCCTCCTGGACCTGGGCGATGTGGACGACCATCGCGGTGGCGGCGAAGTGGGAGGCCAGGCGGAAGGTGCGGGTGAGGCGGTCGGTGTCGGCGGTCCAGCCCGGGAGGTCCGCGAGGCGGTCATCGATCTCCTGCTGCGACAGCGGTGCGACGGGCATGGCCACGCTCCTTCTCCAGGTCGGGCTGCTGGGCGGTCCTCGGTTCAGCGTGACACAGGCGGCCCGGCCCGGGCGGGCTCGCCGCCCTGGTGGGAAGAGTGCCCGGAGGTCAGCCCGGTACGCACTCCGCGGCGAGGTCGTCGGCGAGGGCGGCGATCGTGGCGCGGCCCTCGACCGCCCGCACCCAGGCGTGCGGGAGGCCGTGGTCGCCGTATCGGGTGCCGAGGAGGTTGCCGCAGAGGGAGCCGGTGGAGTCGCTGTCGCCGGAGTGGTTGACGGCGAGGAGGAGTGCGGCCCTGACGTCGCTCGCCGCGAGCGCGCTGTAGACGCCGATCGCGAGGGCCTCCTCGGCGACCCAGCCCGCGCCGAGGGACTCGACCTTCTCGGCGGTGGGCACGCCCTCCGCGGCCAGGTCGAGGGCCGCGCGCAGGGCGTCCGACGTCTCCTGGTGGCCGGGGTGGCGCCGCAGAAGTCGTAGCGCGCGCAGGACCGCGCCCTCCAGGGACTCCCCCGCGACGAGGTGCGCGACGATCGCGGCGAGGGCACCCGCCGCGTAGGAGCCGGTGGGGTGGCCGTGGGTGATCAGGGCGCCGCGGGCCGCCATGGCGAAGGCGCCGTCCGGGGTGTTGAGCAGGCCGAAGGGGGCGGAGCGCATCACCGTGCCGCAGCCCTTGGAGTCGGGGTTGACGGGGCCGGGGCTGCCGTCGAGGGGGATCCACGGGTCGGGCGCGTACCCCTGGGCGATCCCGGACAGGCAGGCGTTGCCGGGGGCGCGGCGGGCGTGCAGCCAGGGCTCGGCGAGCAGGCCGGTCGCGGCGCGGTCGGCCGGTGCGGACGAGGAAGGGGATAGGGAAGGAGACAGTGAGGGGGAAGGGGACTGGGACTGGGACTGGGTCTCCAGCCACCGTTCGTAGGCCTCGCGCAGGAGCGTGGGCCAGGCGCCGCCGATGCCCTTCTCGCGTTCGCGCGCGTGGGCCGCGATGAGGGCCTCGACGGTGAACAGGGTCATCTGGGTGTCGTCGCTGATCAGGTGCACGGCGCCGGGTCCGCCGGGCGTGGGGCCCGTCACCCCGCGCGGTCCGTGGGCCGCGCGGATGCCGTCGAGGGAGGTGAACTCGATCGGGTAGCCGAGGGCGTCGCCGACCGCGCCGCCGAGGAGGCAGCCGCGGACCCGGGACCGGTACATCGCCGTGGCCTCGCCGCCGGCGTCCCTCCTGGCCTGCTCGTACGGGTTCCTCGCCTCGTTCACGTGCGCGCTCCTTCGACTACCGTCATGCGTATGACCATTGTCCCGACCGGCACCGACAGCCCGGCCGCCGCCCCGACAGGCCAGGGTGTCGGCCCGTTGCTGCGTGCCTGGCGGGAGCGGCGGCGGGTCAGTCAGCTGGAGCTGGCGTCGCGGGCCGACTCCTCGGCGCGGCACATCAGCTTCGTCGAGACGGGGCGGTCCCGGCCGAGCGAGGAGATGGTGCTGCGTCTCGCCGAGCAGCTGGACGTGCCGGTGCGGGAGCGCAACTCCCTGCTGCTGGCGGCCGGTTACGCCCCGCGCTATCCGGAGACTCCGCTGGACGACCCGGCGCTGGGCGCGCTGCGCGAGGGTCTGGAGCGGCTGATCCAGGGCTACGAGCCGTTTCCGGCGCTGGTGGTCGACGCCACGTACACCGTGGTCGCGGCGAACCGGGGCATCACCCTGCTCCTGGACGGCGTACCGGAGTCGCTCCTGGAACCCCCGCTCAACGCGATGCGGTTGACGCTGCACCCGCGGGGCATGGCGCCACGCATCCGCAATCTGGGTGAATGGCGCGGGCATCTCCTCACGCAGATGGAGCGGCAGATCGCCCTGCACCGGTCCGAGCCGCTGCGGGCGCTGTACGAGGAGGTCGCCGCGTATCCGGTGCCCGAGGCGGCCGGTGCCGGAGACCGGCCGGACGACTCCGTACCGCACTTCGCGCTGCCGCTGCGGATCGAGCACGACGGCCGGGTGCTGTCGTTCGTCTCCTCGATCTCCACGTTCAACACCCCGATGGACGTGACGGTCTCGGAGCTGGCGATCGAGACGTTCCTGCCGGCCGATCCGGCGACCGCCAAGTACCTGCACGCGTGGGGGGACTGACGGATGATCACCTCCGAACCGCTGAGAGAGTGGCCGGAACATGGCACACTGCCCCCAGGCTTCGGCGCGTTTGGGGAGGCGTGGCTGTGAGTGAACGACGGCCTGCGCCCACCGTGGGCCAAGTGGTGCTGGGCAGAAGGCTGCAGGAGCTGCGTGAGGCGGCCGGCATCAAGCGCGAGGAGGCCGCGCAGGTCCTGCGGGTGGCTCCGGCGACCGTACGGCGGATGGAGATGGCCGAGGTCGCGCTCAAAGTGCCGTACGTCCAGGTGCTGTTGAGCACCTACGGGGTCGCCGAGGAGGAGGCGGACGCGTTCGTCGCGCTCACCGAGGAGGCGAACCAGCCAGGTTGGTGGCAGCGGTTCCACGACGTGCTGCCCGAGTGGTTCAGCCTGTACGTGAGCCTGGAGGGTGCCGCCGGGCTGATCCGCAGCTACGAACCGCACTTCGTGCCGGGCCTGTTGCAGACCGAGGAGTACGCGCGCGCCGTCATGGAGGCCGGGACGATCGGGCAGACCGGGCCCGAGACGATCGAGCGGCACGTGTCCCTGCGGATGGCCCGGCAGGGGCTGCTGGAGCGGGAGAGTCCGCCGCACCTGTGGGTCATCATGGACGAGACCGTGCTGCGGCGGCCGGTGAGCATCCGCGGTGAGGTCATGCGCGATCAGCTCGGCAAACTCCTGGAGTTCGCGGAGCGCGACCGGGTCACGCTCCAGGTCTCCGAGTTCGACAACGGCCCGCACCCGGGGACGTACGCGCCCTTCTCCCTGTTCCGTTTCGCCGAACCGGAGCTGCCCGACATGGTGTTCACGGAGTACCTGACCGGCGCGCTCTACCTGGACTCCCGGACCGAGGTCTCCGCGCATCTGGAGGTCCTCGACCACATGACGGCGCACGCCGCGTCCGCACAGCGCACCAAGAAGATCCTGCGGGACTACCGCGAGACCTTCTGAGCACCGCCAGGGCACCTTCCGCGACCTCCCGAGGAGACGACACCGCATGACCGGATCCGACGCCGCGCCCCTGCGGATCGACACCAGCAAGCCGCACCCGGCGCGGGTGTACGACTGGTGGCTCGGCGGCAAGGACAACTACCCGGTGGACGAGGAGCTGGCCCGCCGGATCCTGGCCACGGACGCCACGGCGGTGCGCGGGGCGCGGGCCAACCGCCGGTTCATGCACCGGGCGACCCGGACCGCGGCCGAGGCCGGGATCCGCCAGTTCCTCGACATCGGCACCGGCATCCCCACCGAGCCGAACCTCCACCAGGTGGCGCAGGACGTCGCCCCGGACGCGCGGGTCGTGTACGCGGACAACGACCCGATCGTGCTGCGGCACGCGGAGGCGCTGCTGCGCGGCTCGGCCGAGGGCGGCACGGAGTACGTGCACGCCGACGTCCGTGACCCCGACACGATCCTGCGGCTGGCCGGCGAGACCCTCGACTTCACGCAGCCGGTCGCGCTGTCGCTGGTCGCGCTGACGCACTACCTCGACGCGGAGGCCGACGGCGACGACGTGTACGGCCTGATCAAGCGGTACGTCGACGTGCTCGCTCCGGGCAGCTACCTGGTGATGTCGCAGGTCACCCCGGATCTCAGCCCCACCGCCATCGCGCGGGCCGCCGAGCACTTCCGGCGCAGCGGCACCCCCTTCCACCCGCGCACGCTGGCCGAGTTCTCCCGCTTCTTCGACGGCCTGGAGCTGCTCGGCCCGGGGGTCATCGCGGTCTACGGCTGGCGCCCGGCACCGGAGGACGTGACGGCCCAGGCCGAGGGCATCGTCCCGGTCTACGGCGCGGTCGCGCGCAAGGCATGACCCGTACGCCCTGACCCGTACGGGTGCTGTGAACAGGTGCGCTCCCCCGCCCCGCCCTAGGTTCGACACCACGGGCGAGCAAGGGAGCGCAGGTGACGGACACGCGGACACCGCCCATGGAGCCGGGAGCGGCGCTGCTGCGGGCCGGTCGGTTCTTCCGCCCGGGCACCGCGGCGGCCGACCTGCACAGCATCGGGCTGGCGGGCGGCCGGGAGGCGGACGCCTTCTACCGGGACCGGTGGAGCCACGACAAGGTCGTGAACTCGACGCACGGCGTGAACTGCACGGGTTCGTGCCGGTGGAAGGTGTACGTCAAGGACGGGATCATCACCTGGGAGACCCAGCAGACGGACTACCCGTCGGTGGGCCCCGACCGCCCCGAGTACGAGCCCCGCGGCTGCCCGCGCGGCGCCGCGTTCTCCTGGTACACGTACTCCCCCACACGGGTGCGCTACCCGTACGTCCGGGGCGTGCTGCTGGAGATGTACCGGGAGGCGAAGAGCCGTGTGCAGGATCCCGTCGACGCCTGGGCGGACATCCAGAACGACCCCGAGCGCCGCCGCCGCTACCAGCGGGCCCGCGGCAAGGGCGGTCTGGTGCGGGCGAGTTGGGACGAGGCGGTCGAGATGGTCGCCGCCGCGCACGTCCACACGATCAAGACGTACGGCCCCGACCGCATCGCCGGTTTCTCCCCCATCCCGGCGATGTCGATGGTGTCGCACGCGGCGGGCGCGCGCTTCCACTCCCTCATCGGCGCCCCGATGCTGTCGTTCTACGACTGGTACGCGGATCTCCCCGTCGCCTCCCCGCAGGTCTTCGGCGACCAGACGGACGTGCCGGAGTCGGGCGACTGGTGGGACGCCGCGTATCTGATGATGTGGGGCTCCAACGTCCCGGTGACCCGCACCCCGGACGCGCACTGGATGGCCGAGGCCCGCTATCGCGGCCAGAAGGTCGTGGTGGTCGCCCCCGACTACGCGGACAACGCCAAGTTCGCCGACGAGTGGCTGCATCCGCATCCCGGCACGGACGGCGCGCTGGCCCTCGCGATGGGCCACGTCATCCTGAAGGAGTTCTTCGTCGACCGCGAGACCCCCTTCTTCGCGGACTACGTACGGCAGTTCACCGACCTGCCGTTCCTGGTGACCCTCACGGAACGGGACGGGGCGTACGTCCCGGGCAAGTTCCTGCGCGCCGCCGACCTCGGCCAGTCGGACGAGGGATCCGACTGGAAGACGGTCGTGCTCGACACGGACACCGGCCGGGCGGTCGTCCCGAACGGCTCCCTCGGCTTCCGCTGGACCGAGTCGGGCAAGGGCCGGTGGAACCTCGAACTCGGCGCCGTCAAGCCGCGGTTGAGCCTCTACGGCAGCGAGACCTCGGCCGGCGTGGAGGTGCTCCTCCCGCGCTTCGACACCGAGGGCGGGGCCCACGGGCAGGGACGCGGCGAGGTCCTGAGCCGGGGCGTGCCCGCGACCCGGCTCGGCGGCCCCGACGGCCCCCTCGTGACGACGGTCCACGATCTGCTGCTGGCACAGTACGGCGTCTTCCGCCACGGCCTGCCGGGCAGCTGGCCCGCCTCCTACGACGACGCGCGCACCCCGGGCACCCCCGCCTGGCAGGAGGCGCACACCTCCGTGCCGGCCGCCAAGTGCGTCAAGATCGCACGGGAGTTCGCGCGTACGGCGGAGCGGTCCAAGGGCCGCTGCATGATCCTGATGGGCGCCGGCACCAACCACTGGTTCCACTCGGAGACGATCTACCGCGCCTTCCTCGCCCTGCTCCAACTGACCGGCTGCCAGGGCCGCAACGGCGGCGGCTGGGCGCACTACGTCGGCCAGGAGAAGTGCCGCCCCTCCACCGGCTGGGCCACCCTGGCCGCCGCCTCCGACTGGTCCCGTCCGCCCCGGCAGATGATCGGCACCGCCTACTGGTTCCTCAACACCGACCAGTGGCGCTACGACCGGTTCGCCGCCGACGTCCTCGCCTCACCGCTGGGCGAGGGCCGGTTCACGGGGATGACGGGCGCGGACTGCCTGGCCCTGTCGGCGCGCACGGGGTGGATGCCGTCGTATCCGACCTTCGACCGCAACCCCCTCGAACTCGGCGAGGCGTTCGGCGACCCGGTCGCGGGCGCGGTCGCCCAACTCCGGTCCGGTGAACTGAAGTTCGCCTGCGAGGACCCGGACGCGCCGGAGAACTGGCCGCGGGTGCTGACGCTGTGGCGGGCCAATCTGCTGGGCTCGTCGGCGAAGGGCGCCGAGTACTTCACCAAGCATCTCCTGGGCACCCACTCGGCGTTGCGGGCCGAGGAGGCGCCGGAGGAGGTCCGGCCGCGGGACGTGACCTGGCGTGCGGAGGCGCCGGAGGGGAAGGTCGACCTGCTGCTGTCGCTGGACTTCCGGCAGACCTCGTCGACGCTGCTGTCGGACGTGGTGCTGCCCGCCGCGACCTGGTACGAGAAGCACGACCTGTCCAGCACGGACATGCACCCCTACGTCCACTCGTTCACGCCGGCCGTGGATCCGCCGTGGCAGGCGCGGACCGACTTCGACACGTTCAAGGCGCTGGCCGAGCGGCTGAGCGAGCTGGCCGTGGACCATCTCGGCGTGCGCAGGGACCTGGTGGCCACCCCGCTCCAGCACGACACCCCGGGCGAGATCGCCCAGCCGGGCGGGGTCGTCCTGGACTGGCGGCGCGGCGAGTGCGAGCCGGTCCCGGGGAGGACGATGCCCATGCTCACGGTCGTGGAGCGCGACTACACCGCGATCGGCGCGAAGTTCGCCGCGCTCGGTCCGCTGGTGGAGCAACTCGGCATGCCCGCCAAGGGAATCGCCCTCAAGCCGGACGAGGAGGTGCGGCGGCTGCGGGAGTTGAACGGCGTCGGCCACGAGGGCCGCCCCTCCCTCGACACGGCGGTGAAGGCCGCCAACACCATCCTCGCGCTGTCCGGCACCACCAACGGCCGTCTCTCCACCCAAGGTTTCCGCACCCTGGAGCAGCGCACCGGGCAGCCGATGGCCCACCTGGCCGCCGAGCACGAGGGCAAGCGGGTCACGTACGCCGACACCCAGGCGGCGCCCGTTCCGGTGATCACCTCGCCGGAGTGGTCGGGCAGCGAGTCCGGCGGGCGGCGCTACACGGCGTTCACGCAGAACACCGAGCAGCTCAAGCCCTGGCACACGCTCACCGGGCGCCAGCACTTCTTCCTGGACCACGACTGGATCCACGAACTGGGCGAGGCGCTCCCCGTGTACCGGCCGCCGCTCGACATGCACCGGCTGTTCGGCGAACCGGTCCTCGGGCCCGACGGGCAGCGGGAGGTGACGGTCCGTTACCTCACCCCGCACAACAAGTGGTCCATCCACTCCGAGTACCAGGACAACCTGTTCATGCTGGCGCTGTCCCGGGGCGGCCAGAACATCTGGATGTCCCCGCAGGACGCGGAGGCGATCGGCGTCGTCGACAACGACTGGATCGAGGCGGTCAACCGCAACGGCGTGGTCGTGGCCCGCGCGGTCGTCTCGCACCGGATGCCGCCCGGCACGGTCTACATGCACCACGCGCAGGAACGCACGGTCAATGTGCCCGTCACGGAGACCACCGGCAAGCGCGGCGGCATCCACAACTCGCTCACCCGGCTCATCCTCAAGCCGTCCCATCTCATCGGCGGCTACGCCCAGTTGAGCTGGGCCTTCAACTACCTGGGCCCGACGGGCAACCAGCGTGACGAGGTGACGGTCATCCGCCGCCGCAGCCAGGAGGTCCAGTACTGATGCGTCCGATGGCCCAGATCGCCATGGTGATGAACCTCGACAAGTGCATCGGCTGCCACACGTGTTCGGTGACCTGCAAGCAGGCATGGACCAACCGGCGGGGCATGGAGTACGTCTGGTTCAACAACGTGGAGACCCGCCCGGGGCAGGGCTATCCGCGCCGCTACGAGAACCAGGAACGCTGGCGCGGCGGCTGGGAGCTGAACCGGCGCGGCGCGCTCAAGCTGAAGGCGGGCGGCCGGTTCAGGAAGCTCGCGGGGATCTTCTCCAACCCCGAACTCCCGGAGATCAAGGACTACTACGAGCCCTGGACCTACGACTACAAGAACCTCACCGACGCCCCGCTCGGCGAGGACTACCCGGTCGCGCGGCCGGTCTCGCAGCTCGACGGCAAGCCGATGAAGATCGAGTGGTCGGCGAACTGGGACGACAACCTCGCGGGCGCCCCGGCCTACGGCGACTTCGACCCGATGGTCGAGCGGACGCGCCAACAGGCCTCGGACAAGGTGAGGTTCGAGTTCGAGCAGGCCTTCATGTTCTATCTGCCGCGCATCTGCGAGCACTGCCTCAACCCGGCCTGCGTGGCGTCCTGTCCGTCCGGCGCGATGTACAAGCGGTCCGAGGACGGCATCGTCCTGGTCGACCAGGACCGCTGCCGGGGCTGGCGGATGTGCGTGACGGGATGCCCGTACAAGAAGGTGTACTTCAACCACCGCACCGGCAAGGCCGAGAAGTGCACGCTCTGCTATCCGCGCCTCGAAGTGGGCCTGCCCACCGTGTGTTCGGAGACCTGCGTGGGGCGGTTGCGGTATCTCGGGGTGATGCTGTACGACGCCGACAGGGTGACCGCGGCGGCCGAGGTGCGGGACGAGAAGGCGCTGTACGAGGCCCAGTTGGGGGTGTTCCTCGACCCGCACGACCCCGAGGTCCAGCGGGCCTGCGAGGAGGCGGGCATCCCGTACGACTGGATGGAGGCGGCCCGCCGCTCCCCCGTGCGGACGCTGATCAGCGAGTACCGGGTGGCGCTGCCGCTGCATCCCGAGTACCGCACGATGCCGATGGTCTGGTACATCCCGCCGCTGTCGCCGGTGGTCGACGCGCTGACGGAGACCGGGCACGACGGCGAGGACGCGGGCAACCTGTTCGGCGCGATCGACACGCTCCGCATCCCCCTCGAATACCTCGCGGAACTCTTCACCGCCGGTGATGTCGCCCCGGTGCGGGCCTCGTTGGAGAAGCTCGCCGCGATGCGCTCCCACATGCGGGCGATCAACCTCGGCGAGGAGCCCGACCCGGCGACCGCCGCCGCGATCGGGATGACGCCCGAGGAGATCGAGGCGATGTACCGGCTGCTGGCGATCGCCAAGTACGAGGACCGGTACGTGATTCCGACCGCGGCGGTCGGGGACGCGCGCCGGCTGGAGGAGTCCGCGCTGCCCGACGAGTGCGGCGTCGGCCACCACGACGGCCCCGGCACGGGCGGCGACGGGCCGTTCGGCCGGGACTCGGGGCGCAGGCTGCTGCCGATCGTGTCCGTGGAGAACTTCCACGCGCTGCGCGAGCGGCAGACCGCGGACCACCCGGACCACGACACGAAGGATGCCTGATGCCCTCGGACGCTGTGCTGTACCAGGCGGCCGCGCTCTGCCTGACCTACCCCGACGACGACTTCCGCGCCCGGCTCCCGCTGCTGCGCGAAGCCGCCCCGCAACTGCGGGAGTTCGTCGACCACGCGGCCCTCACACCGCCCCAGGACCTGGCCGCACACTACGTCCAGGTCTTCGACTTCAAGAACCGGCACAGCCTGTACCTGAGCTGGTGGCACGACGGCGACACCCGGCGGCGCGGCATGTCCCTGGTCCGCTTCAAGGACCTGTACCGGACCCACGGTCTGGAGTTCACCGGCGAGGAGCTGCCCGACTTCCTCCCCGCGGTCCTGGAGTTCACGGCCCGCACCGGCAACCTCGACCTGCTCTCCGAGTACCGTGCCGCCCTGGACCAACTCCGCTCCCGACTGGCCGACTTCGGTACCCCGTACGCGACCGTCCTGGACGCCGTCTGCGCCACCCTGCCCCCCGCCCCCGCCGAGGTACGCCGATGAGCACCTTCCTGTGGGGCGCCCTGCCCTACCTCGCCCTGGTCCTCCTGGTGGCCGGCCTCTTCTGGCGCCACCGCTACGACAGGTTCGGCTGGACCACGCGCTCCTCCCAGGTCTACGAGTCGAGACTCCTCAACATCGCCTCCCCCGCCTTCCACTACGGCATCCTCTTCGTCCTCGCGGGCCATCTGGTGGGCCTCTTCGTCCCCGCCTCCTGGACCGGGGCACTCGGCGTCAGCGAGCACACGTACCACTTGTTCTCCCTCTACGGCGGCACCGCGGCCGGCGTCCTCACGGTCACCGGCATCCTGCTCCTCCTCTACCGCCGCCGGACGAACGCACCCGTGTTCCGGGCGACCACCGCCAACGACAAGCTGATGTACGTCGTCCTGCTCGCGGCGATCGTGATGGGCATGGTCGCCAAGCTGACCCACGCCTCCGGCAACGGCTACGACTACCGTGATTCCATTGCCCCCTGGGCCCGCAGCCTGTTCACCCTCCGGCCGCGGACCGAGCTGATGACGGGCGTGCCGGTGCTGTACCAGGTGCACGCCGTGATCGGCATGACCCTCATCGCCCTGGTGCCGTACACCCGCCTGGTCCACATGTTCAGCGCACCGGTGCAGTACCTGTTCCGCCCGTACGTGGTCTACCGCAGCCGCGACCCCAGGGAGTTGGGGCCGCGGCCGGAGCGGCGGGGGTGGGAGCGGACCGGGA
This sequence comes from Streptomyces sp. NPDC090083, assembly GCF_044747445.1. Lineage (NCBI taxonomy): Bacteria > Bacillati > Actinomycetota > Actinomycetes > Kitasatosporales > Streptomycetaceae > Streptomyces > Streptomyces sp. NPDC090083. The sequence continues at coordinate 545,500 of NZ_JBIVED010000001.1, forward strand.
GTTAGGCCGCGGGTCCCTTCGTGTCGCGTTCGTCGTCGACGATCTCCGCGTCGACCACGCCTTCCTCCTCCTGCGGCTGCCCGGAGCCGGGTTCGTCGGTGTGCCCCGCCTGCTCCGTGGGCGACTGCTGCGCCGCCTGCGCGTACATCGCCTGGCCCATGCGCTGGCTGACGGTGGCGAGCTTCTCGACGGAGGCGCGCAACTCGGCGGTGTCGGCGGTGTGTTCCAGCAGGGACTTCACCTCCGTGGCCGCCGCCTCGACCTCGGTCCTGATGTCGGCCGGAACGCGTTCCTCGTTCTCCTGGATGAACTTCTCGGTCTGGTACACGAGTTGCTCGGCCTGGTTGCGGGTCTCGGCCGCCTCGCGGCGCCTGCGGTCCTCGTCGGCGTACTGCTCGGCCTCGCGCATCATCCGGTCGATGTCGTCCTTGGCGAGCGCCGAGCCGCCGGTGACGGTCATCTTCTGCTCGCGGGCGGTGGCGAGGTCCTTCGCCGAGACGTGCATGATCCCGTTCGCGTCGATGTCGAAGGCGACCTCGATCTGCGGGACCCCGCGCGGGGCGGGCGGCAGGCCGGTGAGGTCGAAGACGCCCAGCTTCTTGTTGTACGCGGCGATCTCACGCTCGCCCTGATAGACCTGGATGCCGACCGAGGGCTGGTTGTCGGTGGCGGTGGTGAAGATCTCCGAACGCCGGGTCGGAATGGTCGTGTTGCGCTCGATGAGCGTCGTCATGATGCCGCCCTTGGTCTCGATGCCCAGGGACAGCGGGGTCACGTCGAGCAGCAGGACGTCCTTCACGTCGCCGCGGATCACCCCGGCCTGGAGCGCCGCGCCGACCGCCACGACCTCGTCCGGGTTGACGCCCTTGTGCGGGTCCTTGCCGGTGAGTTCCTTGACGAGGTCGGTGACGGCGGGCATCCGGGTCGAGCCGCCGACGAGGATGACGTGGTCGACGGCGGAGAGCTTGATGCCGGCGTCCTTGACCGCCTGGTGGAAGGGCGTCTTGCAGCGGTCCAGCAGATCGGCGGTGAGTTCCTGGAACCCGGCGCGGGTGAGCTTCTCGTCGAGGTGCAGCGGGCCGTCGGCGGAGGCGGTGATGTAGGGCAGGTTGATCGTCGTCTCGGAGGACGAGGACAGCTCGATCTTCGCCTTCTCCGCGCCCTCGCGCAGGCGTTGGAGCGCCATCTTGTCCTTGCCGAGGTCGACGCCGTACTGCCCCCTGAACTTCTTCACGAGGTGGTCGACGACCCGCTGGTCCCAGTCGTCGCCGCCGAGATGCGTGTCGCCGTTGGTGGCCTTGACCTCGATGACGCCGTCGCCGATCTCCAGCAGCGACACGTCGAAGGTGCCGCCGCCGAGGTCGAAGACCAGCACGGTCTGCTCCTCGCCCCGGTCCAGGCCGTAGGCGAGCGCGGCGGCGGTCGGTTCGTTGATGATCCGTAGCACCTTGAGGCCGGCGATCTCGCCGGCCTCCTTGGTGGCCTGGCGCTGGGAGTCGTCGAAGTAGGCGGGGACGGTGATCACGGCGTCGGTGACGTCCTCGCCGAGGTAGGACTCCGCGTCCCGCTTGAGTTTCTGCAGCACGCGCGCCGACAACTCCTGGGCGCGGTACCGGGTTCCGTCGATGGCGCCCGTGTCCGGGAACCGCCACGCGGTGTCTCCCATGTGGCGTTTCACCGAGCGCGCGGTGCGCTCGATGTTCGTCACGGCCTGCCGCTTGGCGACCTCGCCGACGAGGACCTCGCCGTTCTTCGCGAAGGCCACGACCGAGGGTGTGGTCCGCGCCCCCTCGGCGTTGGCGACGACCGTCGCCTCCCCGCCCTCCAGCACGGCGACCACCGAGTTCGTGGTCCCCAGATCGATTCCGACCGCACGTCCCATCGCCGTCCCCTTCCGCCAGCCGCTGCCCGATCTCCAGCACAAAACTTGAGTGCGGGAATGTCAATGCCGCGCCCGTATTTCCGGGCGCGGCATCGAGCGGGAGCGGCGGCGGGGGTCAGACGGACTCCACCGTCAGGGTGATCGTCGTCCCCGCGAGGGCCTGGCTGACCGGGCAGTTCTTCTTGGCGTCCTCGGCGGCGGCCTTGAAGCCCTCCGCGTCCAGGCCGGGGACCTCGCCGCGGACGGTGAGGTGGATGCCGGTGATGCCCTCGCCGGGCTGGAAGGTGACGTCGGCCTTGGTCTCCAGGCGGGTGGGCGGGGTGCCCGCGCCGGTGAGGCCGTGGGAGAGCGCCATGGAGAAGCAGCTGGAGTGCGCGGCGGCGATCAGTTCCTCGGGGCTGGTCTTTCCGTTGGCCTGCTCGGCGCGCGACGCCCACGTGACCGGCTGCACGCCGATGCCGGACGAGTCGAAGGTGACCTCGCCGCTGCCCTTGATGAGTTCGCCTTCCCAGACGGTGTGTGCGGTGCGCGTGGTTGCCACGGTGATTCCTTTCGACGCGGATGTCCTTCGGGGCCATCCGATCACATTCCGGTTCAGCGCACGCGGAAGACCGGCCCGCGGGCGGTGAACGGCAGACGGGCGTTGTGCGGTATCAGATAGGCGTGTTCGCGCCGCACCCGCAGCACGTCGCACCAGCCGTCCGTGATGACGAGGACGGGTGCGGCGGGCGGGAAGTCGTCGGCGCGCTGGAGCAGGTCGATGCCGGGCTGCAGCACCGTGCCGCCGCGCCCGTGCACGCGGACCCGGCCCGCGATGTCGGTGACCGCCACATAGCCCGCGTCGTGCGGGGCCGCGTCGCAGAACACGACCCGGGCGGCCGGTACGTCACGGGCCTCGGCGTACGAGGCGATCGCGCCCAGCGCCTTGCCGAGGAGGGTGCGGTCCATCGAGCCGGAGGTGTCGAGGACCACGCCGAAGGTGCAGCGGGCGATCTCCTCCGGCGGGAACCAGTGGCCCGCGCGCGGGATGTCGGGCGTGGCGGACTGGCGGCGCGAGGGGCGGGCGTACGACCGTACCGGTTCGGGGCGCGGCACGAACTCGTCGAACCAGCGGGCGAGTCGGGCGTCCCACGGCAGCGGCGGATGGCTCAGCGCGCGGATCTCCTCGACCAACCCGCCGGGCAGGAAGCCTCGTTCGTGCTGCTGGTGCAGGTCGAGGCCGCGCGCGAGACCGCGCCGGTAGAACTCGTCGAGGTCCACGTAGTCGCGCGGGCCGCCGATTGGCCCGCCGAGGATGTCGCCGGCGCCCTTGCCGCGCAGTGTGGCGAGGCGGCGCGTGCGGCGCAGGTCGCCGGCGATCCGGTCGTAGACCTCCTCGGCGGAGAGGTCCTTCAACTCCGGGTCGTACAGCAGGCCTTCGGGCATCGTGCCGATGTCCATCTCGCGCAGCCAGCCGTTGATGACGTAGTCGGCGGCGATGTTGAAGAGGAGCGGGTCGCGGGTGCCGCGGCGGTCGCCGTGGCGGAGGGCGGCGTGCAGCATCTCGTGCGCGAGGACGAACCGCCATTCCTCGTCGTCGAACCGGCGCAGCGGGTTGATGTAGATCTCGGCCGCGCCGGTGTCGACGGCGGCGACGGAGATGCCGTGGGCGCTCGCGAGTTCGGCGTCGGCGACGAGGGTGATGCCGGCCGCGATGCCGCCGAGGAGCGGGTAGGAGGAGACGAACCAGCTCAACGCCCGTTCCCAGGGCTGGAGTCGGGTGGGTCCGCCGCGCATGGAGGCGCGTCGGCCGCCCGCCACGTCCAGCGCGGTGGCGACGGTGCGGGTGAGGGCGTGCGCGAAGTCGAGCTGCCAGTCGGGGGCCTTGCCGCCCTGCCAGGTGTCCCAGGTCACGAGCAGCTGGTCCGGCTCGCCGCCCGCCGTGCCGCAGCGCTCGTAGCGGGGCGGGATGCCGTCGCGGCGCCAGCGCGCGGTGAGCTGCTCCTCGTCGCCGCCCGGGTAGGAGGCGGGCAGGTCCTCGGGGGTGACGCCGACGGGGAAGCCGAGCAGGAAGCGGTTGACGACGGCGCAGCGGGCGGCGAGGGCGGGGCCGTCGGGCTGCTCCCGCGACGCGGACGCGGCCGGGACGTGGCCGAAGCCCAGGTGGATGACGCAGTGCGCGATGGCCCAGGCCCAGGCGGCGGGTTCGGCGCGGCGGGTGGGGCGCACGTGCAGCACGCCGTTCGAATCGACGCGTACCAGGCCGGAGTCGGGGGTGCGGTGGCAGTCGTCCCGGCGGCAGACGGTGAAGCCGACGGCGGCGAGCGCGCGGTTGGCCCGCACCAGGCGGAGCCCCTCCTCGAAGGCCTCGGCGGCGAGGTCCTTCTTCTTCGGTCTCCCCTTGCCCTGGGGGCGGCTCACTGGCGGGCCTCGACGAGCCGGGGCATGTCCCGGGCCGCCTCGACGAGGAACCAGGCGGGCAGCAGCGGGTTGCCGTCGGTGTCGGGGGCGATGACGCTCTGGGCGACCTCGACGGAGATCTCCGCGAGCTGGACGAGCAGGGACTTGGCGCGGTACGCGGTCCGGCGGCCGCCCGCCGACAAGTGGTCCTTGTCGGCGGGGAGTTCCTTGACGAGCCGGCCGCGGAAGGACTCGGCGAGGTAGTACAGCAGGTCGCGGTCCTCCATCCGGTGGGGCCAGCGGGCGTCGCCCTTCAGGACGGCGTCGATGCCGAACCGGCTGCGCACGATCTTGACGTAGCCGCAGAACGCGACCGCGTGGGCCGGGGTCAGCGTGCCGTGCGCGAGGACCTTGAGGGTGTCCTCGTCGAGGCCGGGCCCGAAGGAGCCGAGCGCGTCGGAGAGCATGTGCCAGGACCGGGGCGTGGAGAAGGCCTCCTCGGTCTTCGGCGGCTTGGACCACAGGTGGTCGGGCCGGTTGGTGAGGTGGTCCAGGACCCACGGGTGGATGCCGTTGGCGGCGGCCCAGGCGAGCCAGTCCTTCGGGGAGGCCTCCAGGTGGACGTGGGTGAGCCGGTTGATCAGCGCGGACGAGATCGGCCGGGCCAGCGCGTTGTCGGTCGCGCGGTTCCCGGCACCGATCACGATGGAGCCCTCGGGGAGTTCGTAGGTGCCGATGCGGCGGTCCAGGATCAGCGAGTAGAACGCCTTCTGCACATCCGGTGTGGCCGCGTTGAGTTCGTCGAGGAACAGGCAGTACGGCTCGTCCCGCGCGATCGACTCCGGCGGGCAGAACACCGAGCGCCCGTCCCGGATCTGGGGGACGCCGATGAGGTCCTCGGGGGCGAGCTGCGTACCGAGGAGGCTGACGCACTCCAGGCCCAGCGACTGGGCGAACTCCCTGACCAGGGACGACTTCCCGATGCCGGGGGCACCCCAGACGAACACCGGGCGGACGGTCGCGAGGCCGAGCAGCAGCTCCGGTATCCGGGCCGGGGTGACGGTGACGGCAGCCTGCAAAGGAGGCTCTCCTCAAGGGGGTTCGGCAAGGGCGCGAGCGCGCTTCGATGCCCCCAGTGTGTGCGTACGGCCCGCCCGGCGCAGCCGGTTTTCAGGCGGCGCGCTCCTCCGGCTCGGCCGTCAGCGGGACCTGGGGTCCGTTGCACTCGCGCAGCCAGCGCCGCAGGACGCGGTGGACGTGCTCGGCGCCGACGAGGTCCTCGCCGTCCTCGACCGGTGCCGAGAAGGTGTGCGGCGAGAGCAGGAACGGCTTGGCCTGGGAGCCGCCGAGGCCGCCGTGGGAGCCGATCTGCTCCTCGAAGGCGAGGACTTCGCCCTCGGCGGGGTCGTACCACGAGTTGACCATGATGTCGGCGGTGTGCGGGAAGGAGTGGGTGCGCCGGACGGCGTCCGCGACTCCGGCGCCGAAGTCGGCCAACGGGCCCTGTCCGTCGTCGAGTTCGGCCACCGGGAGCACCACTCCGTGCGCGCCGAGGACGACCCCGCCGTGCTCCTCGCTGCGGACGAGGACGAAGCCGACGCCCGGGTGGTTGGCGAGGGTCGTCAGCAGCGCCGGGTGGCGGGCGTCGATCTCCTCCTTGCTCATGCGGTGCGGGACGTCCGGGAAGGAGACCAGGCCGAGGTTGCCGGAGGCCAGCACGACCGGCTCGGAGCGGCGGCCGGGCTGGGGGTGGAGGCCCTCGGCCTTCCCGACCGGCCTGCGCAGGGCCGCGCGGACGGCGGCACGGGCCTCGGCGCCACTGTGGGTACGGCGGGCCCGGCGCGGCACGGGCAGTCCGCAGCCCGCGCGCACGAGGTCGCCGAGGGTGAGGCCGTAGCGGCCCTGGAAGGTCTCGCCGGGGCTCTGGCCGTGGTCGGAGAGGACGACGATGCGGTACGGGCGCGGGGCGTGCTCGGCGACGTTCTCGATCAGCGCGAGGGCGCGGTCGAGGCGCTGGAGGACCTTGGCGGCGTCGCGGCTGCGCGGTCCGGAGTGGTGGGCGACCTCGTCGTAGGCCACGAGGTCGGCGTAGACGGCGGTGCGGCCGGCGAGCATGTCGCCCATGACGGCCGCGACGACGACGTCCCGCTCGACGACGGTCGCGAAGGCGCGGACGAGGGGGTAGAGGCCGCCGCGCTTGATCCGGGGGCGCTGCTTGGTGAGCCGGGCGCGGGTCGACTGGCCCAGCTCGCGGCCGACCTCGGCGACGAAGGACATCGCGGTGCGGACGGCGTTGGCGGGGTCGGAGAAGTAGGCGAAGTACCCGGCGCGGGAACGGTTCTCCCGGTTGCGGCGGCGGGTGGCGATGGACAGCACGAGGGCCTGTTCGTCGGCGCCGCCGCTGAACAGGTTGCCGCGGCTGGCGCCGTCCACGGTGAGCAGGCCGCCGTCGCCGGTGTACTCGATGGCGCGGCGCTGGAGTTCGGCGGCGCTGGTCGGGCGGTTGCAGACCATCACCTCGCCGGTGTCCTTCTCGTACCAGCGGAACGCGGGGATGTCGTGGTTCGAGCCGTGCAGGATGCCGAGCTGGCTGGCGCCGGTCTGGCTGGACCAGTCGGTGCGCCAGGGGGTGAGGCGGTGGCTGGGGCGGTCGCCGCCGAGGAGTCCCGCGACCGTCGGCATCAGGCCCCTGGCGACCGCGCCGAGCAGGACGTCGTGGCCGACGCCGTCGAGCTGGAGGAAGACGGTGCCGGGGCTGGACGGGCCGGGCGGCAGGGTTCTTCGGCGGCGGTCGGCGAGGCGGTAGAGGCGGCGGCGGTAGGCGTCGTCGTCGCGCACGGCGAGGGCACCGCCGGTGGCCGAGGCGACGGCGGACATCACCGCGGCCACCACGACGGCGGTCTCGGGGGCGACCTGGCCGCGCAGCCCTCCGTCCGGGTTGATGCGCAGGGCGATCAGCAGCAGGGACCCGTTGAGCACGAACACGAGGAGGCCGAGGACGAGCGCGGGCACGAGCAGCAGCAGCCGCACCAGCAGCGGCCAGACCAGGGCGGACAGCAGACCGAAGGCGCCGGCGCCGAACGCGGCCGTGACCGCGATCCGGGTCGCGCTGTCGCCGTCCGCCGACTGGAGCTGGAAGTCCGGCAGGATCCCGGCGAGCACCAGCATGGTGACCGTGGAGACCGCCCACACCGCGACACTGCGCCCGATCTGACTGACGAGCCGCCGCCAACGCCCTCGACCCACGCCCCGTACACCTCACACGTCCCTGGCCCGTCGACCTGGCGGGCCTCCCCCAGCCTGTCATACGAGGCGGAGGGGCCCCGGTTCCGGCGGAGGCCCCGGTGCTAGCGGCCGTCGTAGCCCGCCGTCGGCATCGACAGGCGGCGGTGCACGCGGGCCTTGGCCTGGGCGTCGTAGGAGGGTTCGGCGCGGCCCACCGTCTCGATCCGCACCCCGCGTCGCGCGCACTCGTCGGTGAACTCCTCGACGGAGGACAGCGCGCTCTCCAGGACCCGGCGGCTGGGGGCGACGAACAGGTCGAGGCCGGGGCGGACGCCGTCCCACAGGGCGCAGTGGTCGGGGCGCAGTCCGCGCACCAGGAGTTCGCGGGCGATCACATAGCCGTGGTCGGCGGCCCAGCGGGCGCACATCGCGTGCTGGCTGCGGGAGTCGACCAGGAAGGGGTCCTCGTCCAGCTCCTCCAGCGGTGTCAGGCTGGCGATGGCCGTGACCCGCACCGGCACGGGCATACCGGAGGCACCGCGTACCTGTCCCATGGCGTCCCCCTCACCTCCGGGTTTCGCCGCCGACCCTACTCCTGCCCGTAGGCTTCGGGGGAGTCGCGCGAAGGAGGCAAAGAAGGTGCCGGTGGAGATCACCTGGTGGGGTCACGCCACCTGCACGATCGAGGACTCGGACGTGCGCGTCCTCACCGACCCCCTGTTCGCGCGCCGCCTCGCGCATCTGCGGCGCCGCCGGGGCGCGGTGCCGCCGGCCGGGGCCCGGCGCGCGGACCTGGCGCTCGTCTCCCATCTGCACGCCGACCACCTGCACCTGCCGTCCCTGGCCGGCCTCGCTCCGGGCACGCGCCTGCTCGTGCCCCGGGGCGCGCTCCGCGCGGTGCCTGGGCTGCGCCGGCTCCGGCAGCTGCGCATCGAGGAAATGGCCCCCGGCGACCGGACGCGCGTCGGTGACCTGGCCGTACGGGCCGTTCCCGCCCGGCACGACGGACGCCGGCTGCCGGTCGGCCCGCACCGCTCCCCCGCGCTGGGCTACGTCGTGGAGGGCGAGGCGCGGACCTACTTCGCCGGGGACACCGGACTGTTCGACGGCATGGCCGAGGAGGTCGGGCCGGCCGACGTGGCGCTGCTGCCGGTGGGCGGCTGGGGCCCGTATCTCGGCGAGGGGCATCTCGACGCGGGCCGCGCGGCCCAGGCCCTCGCCCGGCTCGCGCCGCGCAGTGCGGTGCCGGTCCACTACGGCACGTACTGGCCGATCGGGATGGACGCGGTGCGCCCGCACGAATTCCACACGCCGGGCGACGAGTTCGTGCGGATCGCGGCGCAGCTCGCGCCGTCGGTGTCCGTGCACCGGCTCGGGCACGGGGAGAGCGTGCGTCCGGAGGTCGCCCGGTGACCTGGCTGGCGGAGGCGGTGTCCGCGACCGCGACGACCTCGCCCGAGTCCACCCAACAGGCCATCGGGTACCCGTCGTTGTTCCTGCTGGTGCTGTTCGGGGCGCTGGTGCCGGTGATCCCGACGGGGGCGCTGGTGAGTTCGGCGGCCGTGGTCGCGTTTCATCAGACGGCGCCGTTCGCGCTGGCGCTGGTGTTCGTCACGGCGTCGCTGGCCGCGTTTCTCGGGGACGTCGCCCTGTACTGGCTGGGCAGGCGGGGCATGGGGTCGAAGAACGGGTCGCGGTGGCTGGAGGCGATCCGGTCGCGGGCGCCGGAGGAGCGGTTGGAGCAGGCCCAGACGAAGCTGGCCGATCATGGGGTGACGGTGCTGGTGCTGTCCCGGCTGGTGCCGGCGGGGCGGATTCCGGTGATGCTGGCCTGTCTGCTGGCGGAGTGGCCGATCCGCCGGTTCGCCCGGGGCAACGCGCCGGCGTGTCTGGCGTGGGCGGTGACGTACCAGCTGATCGGCATTCTCGGGGGTTCGCTGTTTCCGGAGCCGTGGGAAGGGGTGGTCGCGGCGGTCGTGCTGACCGTGGTGATCAGTGTGACGCCGGCCGTGTGGAAGCGGGTTCGGGCGGCCGGTTGACGGTTCGTTGCGGAGTGCGGGCGCGTAGGAGCGGGTTCGGGCGGCCGGTTGACGGTTCGTTGCGGAGTGCGGGCGCGTAGGGGCGGGTCGCGCCCCGGCGGCGGAGCCGCACACCGACACGGCCCCGCGCCCCTACGGCATCTCGTCCAGGACTCGTGACGCGCCCACCGGCAGGTCCCACAGGTCCTGCCCGGCCAGGCCCGCCTGCGCCCAGGCCGCCCGCACCCGCGTCAGGGGTTCCAGGACCGGCTCCGCCGACAGGACGAACGTGCCCCAGTGCATCGGAGCCATCCGCCGGGCGCCCAGGTCCTGTGCGGCCCGGACCGCCTCCTCCGGGTCGCAGTGGACGTCGCTCAGCCACCAGCGGGGGTCGTAGGCGCCGATGGGCAGCAGGGCCAGGTCGATTCCCGGGTAGCGGTGGCCGATCCGGGTGAACCAGTGGCCGTAGCCGGTGTCGCCGGCGAAGTAGACGCGTCGGCCGTCGGGGGCGGTCAGCACCCAACCGCCCCACAGGGAACGGCAGGTGTCGGTGAGGGTGCGCTTGGACCAGTGGTGGGCCGGGACGAAGTCGAGGCGGACGCCGTCGAGTTGGGCCGCCTCCCACCAGTCCAGCTCGGTGACGTGGGTGAACCTGCGGCGGCGGAACCAGCTGCCGAGGCCGGCAGGGGCGAACACCGGGGTGTGGCGCGGGAGTCGGCGCAGGGTGGGGGCGTCGAGGTGGTCGTAGTGGTTGTGGCTGATGACGACGGCGTCGATGGGCGGGAGCGCCTCCCAGGGGACGCCCACGGGGGTGATCCGGGCCGGGGTGCCGAGGATGCGGCGGGACCAGACCGGGTCGGTGAGGATCGTCAGGCCGCCCATCCGGATCACCCAACTGGCGTGGCCCGCCCAGGTGACGGCGACGGTCAGGGCGTCCACCTGGGGCAACGGCGCCGGGGCGAACGGGAGGTGCGGGATGTCCGCGAGCCCTTCGGGGCGGGGTCGCACCGAGCCCTCGCGGGCGAAGCGGGCCATGGCCTTGAGACCGGGGAGCGGGGCGGTGAGCCTGTCGTGGAAGGCACGGGGCCACACCCGGCGCTCGCCGAGCGGGCGGGGTTCGGCGAGGGGCGGGGACGAGGGGGTCAACGGGGGCGCGGTGTGCGCGGGTCGGCGGGTGGCCGTACCGCTGGTGGTCGACTCTGACTGCTGCGTCATCGAGGAGGCTCCCATCGCTGAGCGTCGTCGCGGAGATCGTCGAAGACCGACCTCAAGGACATCAACGCGCGTTGCACGTGTGGCAGTTCCAACGGCAGGGGGGCCGTGAGACATTCCGCGCGTTCCGCGTCGGTACGGCCCAGCAGTGGCCCGGTGGACAGCCGCACGCGCGGCGCGCCGAGGTCGTCGCCGAACCGGTGGCCGCCGGGGGCGGGCAGGCCGAGGCGGGCGGTGAGGAACTCCTCCAGGTCCTGCGCGTCGCCCACTCCCCGCGGGGTGAGCGCGTGGCGCAGCGGCCCGAGGTCGACGTAGAGATGGCGTCCCGCCTGCGGGGGCGGGGAGAGGGCGCCCGCCCCGGTGACGGCGGCGTGCGCGGCGGCGGCCACGCGCGCGTGGAGGCGTACGGCGGTGTCGCGGCGGGCGAGGACGGGCGGGGGTTCGCCGAGGGCGTGGCCGGCCGCGGCGGCCACCGGGGCGGCGACACGGGCGCCGAGTGCGGTGAGGACGTCGAGCACGCGCGCGCGAAGGGCGCGTCCGTCGCGGTCGCCGGGGAAGCGGGCGACGGCGGCGGGCCAGCCGGACGGGAGGAGCGCGCCGGCCAGGTCGGTGACGACGGTGACCCGGTCGGGCAGCATCTCGGCGGGGCTGAGCACCATGGTGCCCCGGGGGGCGTGCAGGGTGTCGCGCCAGGTCTCGTCGCTGACCAGGTGGAGGCCTTCGGCGGCGGCGGCCTCGACGGTCTCGTGCATGACCTCGGGCGGTGCCACGGTCGCGGTCGGGTCGTCGGCCACCGAGAGGACGAGCAGCCTCGGGTCACCGCCCTCGTCCCGGATCCGGCGCACGGTTTCCAGCAGGGCGTAGGGGTCGGGCACCCCGCCGCACTCGGCCGGGGTGCCCACATGGAAGACGGATCTGCCCAGCATGCGCGCGTACGGCGCCCACCAGGCGGCGCAGGGTCTCGGCACCAGGACGTCTCCGCCGAGCGCGGCGGTGAGCGCGACCAGCAGCGCGGGGGCGCCCGGGGCGGCGGCGACGCGGGCGAGGCCGGCGGGCAGGCCCCGGCGTTCGAAGTAGCCGCTCGCCGCGTCGAGCAGGGCGGGGGCACCGCCGACGGGCTCCTCCCCGGTGCGGGACGCGGCGCCGGCGAGCACCTCGGCCAGTTCCGGCAGTACGGGCAGTCCGTCGTCGGGAAACACGGGGCCGTAGCGCACAGGCCCCTGGCCTACAGCGTCCGCCTGCCGCATGGTGCCTCCGCGCAGTCCCTCGTGCAGTGCCGTGTCCCGATCGCGTCCTCAGTGTCCCGGCGTCCGCCTGCGCAGCCGGTACACGGCCCCAGCACAGGCGGCCGCGATCAGTACACCACCGGCGACCAGAGCCGGAACGGAGTCGGTGAAGGCACCGCCCTCCCCGGCCCGCACCCCGCGCTGCACCGCGGCGGGCGCCTCACCGCGGCAGGACTCCCCCCGGGGTTCCTGGCACGGCGGCTGTCCGCCCCCGCGCTCGATGCTGAAGGTCGCGCTCCAGGGTCTGCCCTGTCCCCCGGGCGGCGCCGGACAGGTGCCGTCCACGGTCCACGCGGAGTCCCGCTCGACCCCGTCCGTGGAGATCCGCGCGGTGCCCCGGTAGGCGGTTCCCGCCGCCCGGTCGTCGTTGCCGGGCACGCGCTGCAGCTGGACGGTCCCGTCGTCGAACCCCTGGGAGGTGGCGTCGATGGTCTCGGCGGCGGTCCCCCCGCTCCCCTCGCAGGTGACGGACACGGTGACGCTCCCACCGGCCCGCACGGTGCTCGGGCTGACCTCGGCCCCCGGATCGGCGGCCAGGGCGGGCCCGGCGGCGCCGACAAGGCCCACGACGGCCAGGGCAAGGGCGGTGCGACGCATGAGCGGGTCTCCTTAGACCGAGGACGGCGGCACCACCATCGAAGCCCGGACCGCTCGGCACCGCGCGCGGCCGAGCCCCATTAGCGGGACGGGCGGGGCCGACCGAGTGACATCCGGGCCGGCCGGGGCGTCCGCCGAGGGTGGCGCGGAGCCGGCCGCTGGGCCGCATCCTCCAGAACCTGCTCGCGGATCCGCCGGCAGCACCGGCTGATCAACCGGGACACGTGCATCTGCGAGATCCCGAACCGCTCGGCGATCCGGCTCTGCGTCATGTCCCCGAAGAACCGCAGGTACAGGATCTCCCGGTCCCGCTCGGGCAGCGCGGCCAGCCGAGGCCTGACGGCTTCCCGGTCCACGACGACGTCCAACGCCGGATCGACGCTCCCGAGGACGTCCACCAGCGCGAACCCGTCGGAACCGCCGGAACCGCCGGTGGACACCGCGTCCAGTGACAGCGCGCTGAAACTCTCCGCCGCCTCGATCCCCAGCCGCACCTCCTCCTCGGAGAGGCAGGCGTGCCGGGCGATCTCGCTCACGGTGGGCCGCCGTCCCGGCGTCGTCCGGGCCAGCTCACCGTCGGCGACGCGCACCCGGTTCCGCAGGTCCTGCACCCGCCGAGGCACATGCAGCGTCCACAGGTGGTCGCGGAAGTGCCGCTTGATCTCCCCGGTGATCGTCGGCACCGCATAGCTCTCGAAGGCGCTGCCCCGCTCGGGGTCGTACCGGTCGACGGCCTTGACCAGCCCGAGGGCGGCGACCTGGCGGAGGTCCTCGGTGCTCTCGCCCCGGTTGCGGAAGCGGCCCGCGAGCCGGTCGGCCATGGGCAGCCAGTCCTCGACGATGCGGTCGCGGACGGTGTCGTGCCGCGGGCCGGGCGGCAGCGCGGCGAGGGTGCGGAAGGCCTCCGCGGTGTCGGGGGCGTCGCGGTGCGCGGGGCGCTTCGTGCTCGTGCGGGGGGACCGGGTGGGCATGGTGCGTCACAACTCCCTTGAGCATGCTCCGGGTTGGACGGTCACCGTCGGTGGGAACGCGGGTGCGCTCCAGCGCTGGAGGTTCGCCTGCCCCCGGCCCCGGGAGGCAAACACCCCCGGGCCGGCGCTCAGTCGCGCTCGCGCGCCCCCTGCCGGGTCCGGCCGGGGGCGACGAGGCGACGCGGATGGCGGCGCAGATACTCGCCCTCCAGTCCGGCCATACGGTCGTTGTGGGCGCGCAGCGCGTCGTTCGAGCCGTACAGCAGGGTGTCGTGGCGCGTGCGGTGGATGGTCTCCAGCTCCTTCATGAGCTGGGAATCGTCCAGGCGCGCAGGGTCGACTCCGGTCATGGTGTGCCCCGCTCGTCGAGTCTCAGGGTCCTTGCACCCACTCTACGAACATTCCGGCATTCCGGCCCCGCGGCCTCTGTACCGAGGTGGCACGCTCCCGGCACGCACGGCCTACCGCGCGCGCTCCACCCGCCGCTCGTCCCACACCGGCTCGGTCGTCTCGCGGACCCTGCCGTCGCTGCCGAAGACCAGGTACCGGTCGAAGGAGCGGGCGAACCAGCGGTCGTGCGTCACGGACAGGACCGTGCCGTCGAACGCCTCCAGCCCTTCCTGCAGCGCCTCGGCGGACTCGAGGTCGAGGTTGTCGGTCGGCTCGTCGAGCAGGAGAGCCGTCACGCCCTGGAGTTCCAGCAGCAGGATCTGGAAGCGGGCCTGCTGGCCGCCGGAGAGCCGGTCGAAGCTCTGCTCGGCCTGGCCGGTCAGCTCGTAGCGCCGCAGCCGGGACATCGCGGGGCCCTGCGCCTGCGCGTGCTCCTTCCACAGGATGTCGAGGAGGGCGCGGCCCTGGAGCTCGGGGTGGGCGTGGGTCTGCGCGAAGTGGCCGGGCACGACGCGGGCGCCGAGCTTCCACTCGCCCGTGTGCTTCACGTCCTCGCCCGCGAGCAGGCGCAGGAAGTGCGACTTGCCGGAGCCGTTCGAGCCGAGGACCGCGACGCGTTCGCCGTAGAAGACCTCCAGGTCGAAGGGCTTCATCAGGCCGGTGAGTTCGAGTCCCTTGCAGGTCACGGCCCTTACGCCGGTGCGGCCGCCCTTGATGCGCATGGTGATGTCCTGCTCGCGCGGCGGCTCCGGCGGCGGGCCCGCCTCCTCGAACTTGCGCAGCCGGGTCTGCGCGGCGGCGTAGCGGGACGCCAACTCGTGGCTGATGGAGGCGGCCTGACGGAGGTTCAGGACAAGCTTCTTCAGCTGGGCGTGCTTCTCGTCCCAGCGCCGGCGCAACTCCTCGAAGCGGGCGAAGCGTTCACGCCGGGCCTCGTGGTAGGTGGCGAAGCCGCCGCCGTGCACCCAAGCGTCCGCGCCGGTCGGCGAGGGCTCCACGGAGACGATCTTCTCGGCGGCGCGGGCGAGGAGTTCACGGTCGTGGGAGACGAACAGGACGGTCTTGCGGGTCTCCTTGAGCCGCTCCTCCAGCCACCGCTTGCCGGGCACGTCCAGGTAGTTGTCCGGCTCGTCCAGCAGCAGTACCTCTTCACCGCCGCGCAGCAGCGCCTCCAGAACGAGCCGCTTCTGCTCGCCGCCGGAGAGGGTGCTCACCTGCCGGAACTGCGCCTTGTCGTAGGGCACTCCGAGCGCGGCCATGGTGCACATGTCCCACAGCGTCTCGAACTCGTAGCCGTGCACCTCGGCCCAGTCCGACAGGGCCTGGGCGTAGGCGAGTTGGGCCGCCTCGTCGTCGACGGTCATGATGCCGTGCTCGGCGTTGTCGACCTCGGCGGCGACCTCCCGGATGCGCGGCGGCGCGACCGACACGAGCAGGTCCCGTACGGTCGTCTCGTCGCGTACGGAGCCCACGAACTGCCGCATGACGCCGAGGCCGCCGCTGACGGTGACCGTGCCGCCGTGCGGTTTCAGCTCGCCGGAGATCAGCCGCAGCAGGGTCGTCTTGCCCGCGCCGTTGGGCCCGACCAGGGCGACCAGGGAGCCTTCGCCGACCCGGAAGGACACATCGCCGAGGAGCGGCCTCCCGTCGGGGAGGTAGTACTCGAGGTGTGCGGCTTCCAGATGTCCCATGATTACGCATTCTGTGGGGCGGCCTCGCGGCCGGGCAAACGCTTATTGTGCCTGTTCCGTGCCTGGTCCGTGCCCGGTCAGGATCTCTCGCCGCGACCCGGCCCGGCGGCTCGCTACGGCTTCTGGTCCTCGTCGAGCGGCTGGCCCGCCGGGCCGCCGTCCGTGTCCGGTGCCGCCGTCTCCACCAGGGCGCCCTGCCACGACAGCGCCTTCCAGCCGTCGGCCGGGGAGCCCTCCAGGATCACGACGCCGGTGTTGTCGAGGGGGCGGGCGGCGGCGAAGTCCACGTCGACGTTGCCCGCGCGGGCGACGGTCCACATCCGGATCGCGGCACCGTGGCTGACCATGGCGACCGTGCCGGCGCCGCTGTCGGCGGCCTCCGCGACCACCGCGTCGTAGCGGGCGAGGGCCTCGGCGCCGCTCTCGCCGCCCGGCATCCGCAGGTCCGTGTCCCCGGCGGCCCACGCGAAGACGATCCGCATGTACTCGTGGCCGGGTTCCTGGTCGCCGGGGAGCATCTCCAGGTCGCCCGCGGTCAGCTCGCGGAGGCCGTCGCGGATGCGGACGTCGAGGCCGCGCGCGGCGGCCAGCGGGGCCGCGGTCTGCTGGGTGCGGGTCAGGGTGGAGGCGTAGAGGGCGTCGATGTCCTCGTCGGCGAGGGCCTCGGGGAGCGCGGCTGCCTGGCGGTGGCCGAGGTCGGTCAGCTCGGCGCCCGGTATGGCCGTGTCGAGACGGAAGGCCACGTTGGCCGTGGTCTGGCCGTGGCGGATGAGGATCAGGCGCATGCGGGGGTCCTCCGATGAAACGGTCCGCCGGGGTCGGAGCGAAACGGCCGGCCGACGGTGGAACCGGTCCGCCGACGGCCGGAGCCGAGGGGTGAAACGCCGGTGGAGTCGGTCCGCCGGGCAGCAAACAGCCATTTCAGGGTACCCGGCAGGGCATGAGCCCTGACGTCGACCTCACGGTCCCCCTGCCCGGCCGGCACGCCCTGCGCGACTGGCTGCTCTCCCTGGACAGCCGTCTCTTCGAGGCGGCGGCGGAGCGGAAGTGGCCGGCGGCCCAGCCCGTGCTGCCGCGGCTGAGCCGGAGCGCCAATCACGGCGTGCTGTGGTTCGCGACGGCCGCGGCGGTGGCCGCGAGCCGTACCCCGCGGGCCCGCCGGGCCGCCGCCCGGGGCATCGCCTCGCTGTCCCTGGCCTCCTTCGCGATCAACACGATCGGCAAGCGGAGCGTGCGCCGCTCCCGGCCCGGCCTGGACCCGGTGCCGCTGAGCAGGCAGCTGAAGCGGCAGCCGATCACCACCTCGTTCCCGTCCGGTCACGCGGCGTCGGCGGCGGCCTTCGCGACCGGTGTGGCCCTGGAGTCCCCGGCGTGGGGCGCGGTGGTGGCGCCGGTCGCGCTCTCGGTCGCCGCGTCCCGGGTCTACACCGGCGTGCACTTCCCGAGCGATGTGCTGGCGGGCGCCGCGCTGGGCGCGTGCGCGGCGTTCGCGGTGCGCGGCATGGTGCCGACGCGCGGGCAGATCGTGCCGCCGGCCCGGGCCCGCGCCGAGGTACCGGCGCTGCCGGACGGCGACGGCCTGGTCATGGTGGTCAACTCGGCGTCGGGCACCTCGGACCGGGCGGACGCGCTGACGGACTTCCTGCCGGGCGCGGAGGTCGTCACCTGTGAACCGGCGGACATACACGTCGAGTTGGAGAAGGCGGCGGCCCGCGCCCGGGTGCTCGGGGTGTGCGGCGGCGACGGCACGGTGAACGCGGGCGCGGCGGTCGCCCTGCGCCACGGCCTGCCGCTCGCGGTCCTCCCGGGCGGCACCCTCAACCACTTCGCGTACGACCTCGGGGTGGAGGGTCCGCGGGATCTGGGCAGGGCGATCAGGCAGGGCGACGCCGTCCGTGTGGACGTCGGCCGGTTCAGGTCCGGCGCCACCCGGGGCATCTTCCTCAACACCCTGAGCCTGGGCGTCTATCCGGAGCTGGTGCGGGAGCGGGAGCGCTGGGCGCCGCGGATCGGCGGCTGGCCCGCGGGAGTGCTGGCGGCGCTGCGCGTGCTGCGCGCGGACCGGCATCCGATGGAGGCCGAAGTGGGCGGCCGGACCCGGCCGTTGTGGCTGCTGTTCGCCGGGAACGGCACCTATCACCGGATGGGGATCGCCTCGGGCCGTCGCGTCGACCTGGCGGACGGGCGTCTCGACATCCGGATCGTGCACGGCGGTCGCCGGCCCGCGCTACGGCTGCTCGCGGCGGCGGTCGCCGGTCCGTTCACCCGCTCCCCCGCCCACGCGGCGGCCCAGGTGCACCGGCTGCGCCTGAGCGGTCTGAACCCCGGCACGCTGCTGGCCTTCGACGGTGAAGTCACGGACGTGGAAGGTGACTTGACCTTGGAGGAGCAGCCCGAGGCGCTGACGGTGTACCGCCCGCTCACCGAGTCCCTGATCACCCGTCAGTCCACATCGTAAAACACGGGTCTCATCATTCGGCATGCGCGCGTACCTTCGGAGAGTCGAAGAAGCCGCCGCGAAGGGGTAGGTAGAGCCATGCCGAAGCCGCAGGAGACCGCCGTCTACACGCACGGGCACCACGAGTCCGTGCTGCGCTCGCACACCCGGAGGACCGCCGCCAACTCCGCGGCCTACCTGCTCGGTTCGCTCAAGCCGCACATGCGGATCCTGGACATCGGCTGCGGCCCCGGCACCATCACCGCGGACCTGGCCGCACTGGTCCCGGACGGCCGGGTCACCGGGGTCGACCACGCGCCGGGCATCCTGGACCAGGCCCGGGCGACGGCGGCCCGGCGAGGCCTGGACAACGTGGACTTCGCGGTCGCCGACGTCCACGCGCTGGACTATCCGGACGACACGTTCTGCGTGGTCCACGCCCATCAGGTGCTCCAGCACGTGGGCGACCCGGTGCAGGCGCTGAAGGAGATGAAGCGGGTCACCAAGCCCGGCGGCTTCATCGCCGCCCGCGACGCGGACTACGCGGCGATGACCTGGTACCCGGAGGTGCCGGGGCTGGACGGCTGGCTCGACCTGTACCGCCGGGTGGCCCGGGCCAACGGCGGTGAGCCGGACGCGGGACGCCGTCTCAAGGCGTGGGCACAGCGGGCGGGGCTGACGGACGTCACGGCCACGTCGAGCACCTGGACGTTCCACACTCCGGACGAGCGGGCCTGGTGGAGCGGCCTGTGGGCGGACCGTACCGTCGCCTCCTCGTACGCCGGGATCGCCACCGAGGGCGGCCACACGACCACCGGGGAGCTGGCGGCCGTGGCGGAGGCGTGGCGGGAGTGGGGGAAGCGGGACGACGGGTGGTTCGCCGTGCTGCACGGGGAGATCCTGGCTCGCAAGGGCGTCTGAGCCGCGGGGTCGGGGGCACTCGGGCGTCAGGAGGTGACACACCATGGTTCCGATCCTGATCGTCCTGCTGCTGGCACTGGTCCTGTTCGGTGCCGGATTCGCCGTGAAGATCCTCTGGTGGGTGGCGCTGGTCGTCCTCGCCGTCTGGCTGCTGGGCTTCCTGGTGCGCGGCACCTCGGCAGGCGGCGGCAGGGGCCGCTGGTACCGCTGGTAGTGCCTCCTGCCCGGGCGGCCCGGACACGTGCCGAACGCGCACCGGGATCGCCCGAAAGGATCACCACTGCGCGCTCTCCCCAACTAGGCTCGTCCGTATGGAGATTCTGGGAGCCACGCTGCGTATCTGCGTCGACGACCTGGAGACCGCCGTCCCCTTCTACGAACGGCTCGCGGGTGGCACCGCGCTCCGCTTCGAGCGCGGTGGGGTGTCGGTCGCCGCGGTCGGCTGTTTCCTGCTGATGAGCGGGCCGCCCGCGGAGCTGGAGGTGTTGCGCAAGGTCGCGGCCACCATCGCCGTCAAGGACGTCGACGAGACCCAGGCGGTCCTGACCGAGCTGGGCGCCCACATCGTCGCGGGCCCCATCGCCTCACCCGCGGGCCGCAACCTCATCGCGATGCATCCGGACGGGACGGTCTACGAGTACGTGGACCGGCGCGGCTGACCGGCCGGCCCACGGGTCGCCTCAGGGCGTGTCCGGCCGCATCCTGAAGTCGTAGCGGGCCGGCAGTGGTTCGTCGGTGAGCCGGGACCACAGCCGGCCGATCGACTCGGCGCCCTCGCGCAGGTCGGCGACCTCGAAGCCCTCGTCGAAGACGGCCCACGCGTCGTCGCGCCGCCCCTCCGCGAGCAGCAACTCCGCCTGGAGCAGCAGGAATCGGCCGCGTTCACGGGTGCCGGGGTGCAGCATCTCCCACACGGCGCGCGCGTCCGCCGTGCGCCGCACCCGCAGCAGCGCCTCGACGGCCTCGCGTCCGAGGGCGGCCGTCGCTGCGGTCCACCGCTCCCCCGCGTCGCGCCGCTCGTGACAGAGGTCGGCGAAGGCCTCGTGGTACCGGTCGGCGGCCCGCTCGTGGTGGCCCGCCTCCTGGTCCGCCACGGCGAGACAGCGCAGCAACGGCCAGAGGGACGGGGCGAGTTCGAGGGCCCGCTCCCAACTCCGCACGGCCTGCGCCCGGTCGCCCGCGTGCCACTGCGCGATGCCGAGGTGGTACTCGGTGAGCGGGGTCGCCGGCGCGGTCTCCAGCATGTCCCGCCAGTGCGGGGCGACCAGGGTCTCGCCGGGCGGCCGGACCCGGCGCGGCTCGGGCAGCACCCCGCTGCGCAGCAGCTCCGCCCAGGGCGCCTGGTCCTCGCCGAGCGTGGACTCGTCGAAGGGCGTGCCGGGCAACTTCCAGTCGGCGCGCAGGACTTCGAGGGCGCCCCAGCCGGAGCCGGTGGCGAGGAGCGGGCCGGGCTCGGTGTCGGCGTACGGCTTCCACGCGGCGTAGGCGGCGTCGACGTCGGCGCGCGGCAGTACGGCTTCGAGCCGCGCCTCGGCGCCGGCCACGACGGCGGACCACTCCCCGTCGGCCCCGGCGTCGAGCGGCCCGTACGCCTCCAGCCAGGACACCTCGCTCTCCGGTGGGAGCCGGACGTGCTCCAGTTGGGTGCGCGCCAGGCCGGCCTGGATCTCGCAGTAGCCGCCGGTGCCCGGTTCGGTGAGCCATTCCTGCCAGCGCCGGCCGCCGCTGCCGGTACCCCACACGAACAGCTTCCGCCCGCGCAGCACATCGGTGGACGTCTGCACCAGCCCGTGCCCGTCCGCGTCGAGCGCGGCGATCCACCGCCGCCGCCCGTCCTCGACCTCGTAGAAGTAGTCGGCGGCGTAAGGGCTGTTGAGGGGATAGGTCCGGTCCACTCCGTCGTACGAAGGGACGGGCACGCGGCGCAGCCACCGCTCGTAGCCGAAGTGCCAGGCCTCCGACGCCGGCGCGAGGACCCGGCGTTCCTCCGGTACGGCGATGTTGGACCACCAGTAGGCGGGCGCGGGCCGCTCGTGCGGGTTGCGGACGCGGACGCCGACGTGGAGGAAGTCGGAGCCGTCCGGGAGCCAGAGGTCGACCTGGAAGGGGAGGTCGCGCAGGCGTTCCCACTCCCACAGGCGGAGCATCTCGCCGCCGTCGGGGGCGGGGACGCGGGCCGCGTGGACGGGGGCGCAGGAGAGGGTGGTGTGGCCGGTGGCGCCGATGTTCCACTCGATGCCGCCGGAGAACCAGGCTCCGTTGAGGGCGAAGTTCGCGGGCTGCAACACCGGGTTGCGGTAGAGGAGTTCGCGGTCCGTGGGCTTGTGGACGAGGGAGGCGACGCGGCCGCCGAGGGCGGGGAGCACGGTGGCGCGCAGCCGGTCGTTCTCGATCACGAGGGCGTCGAGGCGGCGGGGCGCGCGGTCTCTGTCGTAGCCGTCCCGGACGCGGGTGGGCAGCAGGCTGCGGAGCGGTTCGTAGCCGACCTGGCGGGCCATGTCCCGGGGCAGCTCCTCGCGGTCCCGGTGGTCCATGCGGTGCACCTCGTCGAGCGGACGCAGTGGGGGAAGCGGGTTGTCCGGGCCCAACTCCGCGGCGGGCAGCGTCAGTACCTCACGTCGGATCGTCGTCACGATCACCATGGAACCCGGCAACCGGTGCGGTGGCCAGGGGCGTCGCCGGTCAGGATTCCGCAAAGACGGGGGCGCCCGGAAATTCCCGGTGCGGTTCGTCCCGGTCGACGTAGAGTCGGCCCGTCGACGACATGGACCGAGGAGTGGAACGGCGGATGGGCGAGCAGCACACGTACCGGGTGATCGTCCGGGGTACCTGGGACGCGCTGACGGACGAGGCGCGGGAACGGCTGCTCGGCGAGGCCGCCGAGCACGGAATGCTGAGCATGCGCTTCACCGAGGAGGGCTCGCTCAGTTACGAGCCGTCACCGCTCAAGCACTTCTCGTGGCGGTACGTGGTGGTCTCGGACGCGGCGGACGGCGACGAGATGGCTGCGGCGCTCGCGGAGGACCGCGCCGAGACCGCGCTGAAGGGCCTCGGCTACGGCTTCCGCGACCTCAGGTCGACGGTCACGGACCTGGACACGATGAAGGTCAACCGGAAGTCCGCATCTCGGCGGTGATCGCCCAGCGCTCGTGGTCCCGCCACGCGCCGTCGATGTAGATCATGGCCGGTGAGAAGCCTTCGAGGCGGAAGCCGCAGCTGCGCGCGAGGGCGATCGACGGGAGGTTGGTGGGCTGCACGTTGATCTCCAGGCGGTGCAGCCGCATCGGCCCGAAGGCGTGGCCCACCACGAGGTCCATGCCCTCGCGCATCAGGCCGCGGCCGGCCGCGTGCGCGAAGGCGCCGTAGCCCAGGGCACCGCACTGGAAGCCGCCCTCGACGATGTTGTTGATGTTGATGAACCCGGCGATGCCGCCGCCGTCCAGCTCGCACACGAGGAACCCGGCCTTGGTCGGATCCTGGATCAGCCGCCGCGCGTAGGCGGTGTACGCGTCCGCGCTCGCCGGCGGGAACAGCCAGGGCTGGTGCAGGTCCTTGCTCTCCCTGGCCCGCTCGGTGAACTCGGCTCCGTCGTCGTACGTGAAGTGACGGATGCCCACGCGGGGGCTCTCGGCGAGGTAGCGGGATGCGGTGTGCGGCATCCCGTCACCTTAGTTCCGGCCTAACGGCGCCGTCGCACGAAATACCACCCGCACAGGGCGCCGATGACGGCCGTGGCCAGCAGGGCCGTCCACAGCGGCATGGTGACCTCGGGGATCAGCAGGCGGATCCTGGTGGCGCGGGTGTTCTCGAAGATGAAGATCAGGGCCAGGACGGCGAGCAGCAGCACCGTGATCCGGGCGGGTGTCAGCACACGTTCCCGCCGGCCGGTCCTGCCGTCGCTCTCGGTGGTCTTCGGGCTCATGTCTCCAGGGTGAGCCCGAATCGGCCATCACGCACGGTGAGACTCAGCCCGTGACGACCGGCAGCTCCAGCACCCCGGTGTCCTGGGGCGAGCCGGCCACGGTGACCGGCTTGATCCCCCGGTTCCCGGTGTACGCGTCGTCGCTCGCCGCGATCACGAACCGCAGCCGGTGCCCCTTGCCGTACCGGTGCACGATCCCGGGCAGGGTCACCGTGAAGCTCTTCGTGACGTCCGGCACGCGGACAGGAGCGACCAGCCGGTGGACAAGGGTCTGGGTGCCGTCGGGGGCGACGTCGTACAGCTTGGCGAAGAGGACCAGGTTGTCGGCGGCGTCGCCGGAGTTCTGTGCGCGCCGGGCCTTCGGGGAGTCGACCTCGATCGTCGCCCTCGGGGCGCCGACGACGTCCGTGGTGCGGGTCAGGGGTGCGGTGGTCCAGTCGGCGAAGGTGCCCGCCGTGTCGTACGGTCCCGGGTCCGGCAGGCCGATCGCGGTGCTCAGCGGACTCTCCGAATGGCTCGTGGGGACGAGCCGGTCGGTATAGCCGCGGCTGCCGGTCGTCACCTTCCTGCGGTCGTCGACGAGCCTGCCGTCGCCGGAGAGGTAGAACTTCCGGCTGAGCGCGGGGAGTCGGTTCGTGGTGGCGTAGGTGTCGGCGGGGCGGCTGATCCAGTCGCGGTAGTAGGCGAAGGCCGGTCCCGTGTCGGTGCCCGTCCGCCCGAGCAGATAGCGGCCGAACCAGGACAGGATGCGCCGGCCGACATAGCTCGACTCCAAGGCGCCCTTGTTCAGGTCGAGTTCACCGGCCGCCGGGTGGGTCGTCCCGCCGCTGTGTCCCCAGGACTGCCAGATCATTTTGGCGGTCGTGCCCTGCGCGGTCAGTGTCCGGTACGTCGCCGTCGCCTCGTTGAGGTTGAACAGGGTGTCGGCCTGTCCCTGGACGAGGAGGGTCGGCGCCTTGACCCGCTTCAGATACGACACCGGCGAGACGCCGCGCGCGTACGCGAGCAGGTCCGCCGTCGCCGCGGGCGGATAGCTCCCGGAGTTGAGGGTGCGGATCATGGCGCAGGCCCTGCTGACGAAGTGCACGCAGGACAGGGAGTTGATCCGGGTCGGGTCGAGGCCGGGCGCGGTCAGGGGCTGGGTCTCGCCGACGAGGTAGAAGGCGTTGGTCCACTGCCGTTTGAAGACGCCGGGCATGTCCCGACTCCCGTGGCCCACGGCGTTGTTGGGGTCGAGGGAGTACGTCAGGTCGTTCCAGGTGATCATGGGCACGAGCGCGTCCACCCGGTGGTCCACGGCGGCCGTCGCGAGCTGGATCGCGCCGCCGTACGAGCCGCCGATCATCCCGACGCGCGGGTCGCCCTTCGCGTCGAGCGTCACGAAGTCGGCCCGGGTGCCGTCGTCGGCGGCCCGGGTCCCGGCCAGGAAGTCGATGAGCCCGGACGCGGCCCGGCCGTCGATGCCCGGGTCGTCGAGCGAGACGAGGCATCCTGACGCGCCGAAGCCGAGACCCGAGTAGACGAGTCCGACATAGCCGCGCTGCGCGAAGGCCTTGCCGATGGAGTCGGTGGAGCCGTCCGCCTTGCTGCCGCCGAAGCCGTTGGTGGCCATGACCGCGGGTGCCGGGTGGGCGTGGTCGACGCCCGCGGGCCGGTACAGATCGGCGTCGACCGTGCAGTCACGGCCGCCCGCGGGCACGGTGAACTTCAGCGCGGTGACCGTGTACCGGCCGGTGGCGGACGCTGGTGCGCCGAGGGCGAGGGGGGCGGCGAGGGCGAGCGGGGCGGTGAGAGCGAGAGCCAGCGCGGCGCGGATTCCGGGCACACGACGGGGCACAGGGACCTCCACACTGAGGACAACCCGACAGGGGGAAAGGTGACTTACCAGCCGGTAAGTACCGTTTCGTACCCATGGTGTGACACGTGTCAGGCCAGGTCAATCACCGTCAGTGGTGTTTCCTGACAGGAGATCGACGAGCGGACGGCTAGCGCAGCGCGGGCTCGTCCAGCGTCAACGTGCCCGCGTCCGCGTCGAGTTCGGCGCTCACGCCGAGCGGTATCGTCAGCGCCCCGTCGCAGTGCCCGAACCCGAACTCCTCCAGCACGGGGACGCCGAGTCCGCCGAGCCGGTCGACGAGCACCGGGCGCAGCTGCTCGTACGGTCCGCAGCGGTCCCACGATCCGAGGACGATGCCCGCGACGCCGTCGAGCCAGCCGCTGCGCAGGAGTTGGGTCAGCATCCGGTCGACACGGAACGTCTGCTCACCGACGTCCTCGATCATCAGCAGCCCGCCCCGCGCACCGGCCGACGCGTGCGGGGTGCCGAGGTCGGCGGCGAGCAGGGCCAGGCATCCGCCGAGCGTGACACCGCGGGCCCGACCGGGCACGAGCGCGCCGCCTCCGGTGGGGACGGCGCGGATGGTCCGCACGGACTCCGGGTCGAAGAGGGTCGCCCTCAAGTGCTCCTGCGCGCGGGCGTTCTTGGTGAAGTCGGCGCCCGCGGCGACGGGCCCGTACAGCGTGACCAGTCCCAGCCGGGTGGCGAACGCCTGCTGCAGCACGGTGGGGTCGCTGAAGCCGACGAACACCTTCGGCCCGGCGGCGCGCATCGCCTCCCAGTCGAGGAGATCGACCATGCGCTGGGCGCCGTAGCCGCCGCGGGCGCACAGCACGGCGGAGACGGTCGGGTCGCACCAGGCGTTCTGGAGATCGGCCGCGCGGTCGGTGTCCGCGCCCGCGAGGTAGCCCAACTCGTGCTGCCGGTCCAGCACATGCGGTGCCACCACCGGGTCGAGGTCCCAGCCGCGCAGGATGTCGAGGCCCGCCTCCAGCCGCTCCTCGGAGACCGGACCGCTGGGTGCGACGACGGCCACGCGGGCGCCGGGGGCGAGTCGGAACGGGCGGACGAGCGCGGTCACTTGGTGAGCTCCAGGGTGGGGACGCCGGGCGGGTCGATGCCGAAGACCTGGGCGTAGAGGGAGAGTTCGGCCTCCAGGGCGCGGATCATGGTGTCGGCGCGGCGGAAGCCGTGGCCCTCGCCCTCGAACGCGAGGTAGGCGTGCGGGACATGGCGTCCCCGCATCCGCTCCAGGAACCGTTCGCACTGCACGGGCGGGCAGATCACGTCGGCCAGGCCCTGCATCAGCAGGAACGGCGCGGTGACCCGGTCGGCGTGCTCCACGGGTGAGCGCTCGACATAGCGGGCGGGCACCTCGGCGAGGGGGCCGACCAGGCTCTCCAGGTACCGGGACTCGAAGTCGTGGGTCTCCCCCGTGGCCCAGTTGGCCAGGTCGAGGACGGGATAGATGATGGTGCCGCAGGCGTAGACATCGGTGGTGACGAGGGACGCGGCGCTGGTCCAGCCGCCCGCGCTGCCGCCCCGGATCGCGAGCCGGGCGCGGTCGGCGGTGCCCTCGTCGGCCAGGGCCTGCGCGACGGCGGCGCAGTCCTCGACGTCGACGACGCCCCACTGCTCGCGCAGCCGGTTGCGGTACTCGCGGCCGTAGCCGGTCGAGCCGCCGTAGTTGACCTCGGCGACTCCGATGCCGCGGGAGGTGAAGTAGGCGACCTCCAGGTCGAGGACGAGCGGGGACCGGCTGGTGGGTCCGCCGTGCGCCCAGACCACGTACGGCGGCAGTTCGTCGCCGGGTGCGGCCCAACTCGGGTTGTGCGGCGGGTAGATGTGGGCGTGGATGTCCCGTCCGGCGGGTCCGGTGAAGGTGCGGATCTGCGGTTCGGGGTAGTACGCGGGGTCCACCGGGTCGTCGTGGGCGGCGCCGATCACCCGGGCCCTGCCGGTGCGGGTGTCGAGTTCGACGACCTCCTGGGCGCTGCGCGGGCTGGCCCCGACGCCGACGATGCGCTCGCCGTTCACCGCGAGGGTGGACGTGAACTCGGTCCAGGGTCCGGCCGCGTCGACGACCTCGCCGGTCTCCGGGTCCAGTACGCCGAGCGCGGCGGCGCCCCGGCCGTGCACGACGGCGATCAGTCCGCCCTCCAGGGGTGCGAACCAGCGCTGGCCGAGCTTCCACAGCGGGCCGCCGAACTCCTCCTCGCGGGCGCAGAGCGGCTGGTGGTCCCGGTAGAGGTTCCACCAGCCGGTGCGGTCGGCGGCGTAGAGCAGCGAGCCGTCGAAGGCCCAGTCGACCTGGGCGATCGACTCCTCGGGGCCGCCGGCGACGGTCCGGGCCGCCCCGAACGTGCCGTCATCGGCGATCTCGGCGAGCAGCAGCTCGGTGCCGTCCCACGGCATCCGGGGATGCTCCCAGGCGAGCCAGGCCGCCTGCCGCCCGTCGGGCGAGACACGCGGTCCGGACACGAACCGGTGCCGGTCGTCGGTGAGTTCGCGTACGGCCCGCCGGTCCTCGGCGGCGGATCCGTCCAGCGGTACGGCGGCCAGCACGCGCCGCACGTCGCCCGGTGCCTCGCCGGTGAACTCCTCCAGCACGCACCACACTTCACCCCGGTCCCGGCGCATCTGCGGTTCCGCCCAGCGGAGTCCGCCGCCCACCCGGGACACGGGCGTGAGCGGGCGCGGTTCGTTCCCGGGGTCGAGGAGGTACAGGCGCTGGTCGGCGAAGTTCACGAAGACCACGAGGGGGCGGCCGTCCTGGACCACGCCGGCCCAGGGCTGTCCGCCGTACTCGATGACCCGGCTGCGGACGTTCCACGGCGCGGGCAGGACCGACTCCTCGGAGCCGTCCGCGTGGCGGCGCACCAGGGTGCGTCGGCCGCCCTCGGTGGGCCGTGGTGCGGTCCACCAGACCTCGTCGCCGACGAAGCCGACGTACTCGGGGTGTCCGTCGTGCGCGGCGGCGAGGGCCGCGTCGATAGGCGAGGGCCATGAACCGTAGGCCAAGGTCTGCACGTTCTCCCCCACTTGCTAGGCCGTCCTCAGGAAGCGGTCCAGGACACGGACGCCGAAGTGGAGTGCCTCGACGGGGACGCGTTCGTCGACTCCGTGGAACAGCGCCTGGTAGTCGAAGCCCTCGGGGAGCTTCAGCGGTGCGAAGCCGTAGCCGGTGATGCCGAGCCGCGAGAACTGCTTGGCGTCCGTGCCGCCGGACATGCAGTACGGGACCACATGGCCCTCGGGGGCGAACTCCTCGACGGCGGCGCGCATGCGGGCGTAGGTCGGGGAGTCGAGCGGTGCCTGGAGGGCCACCTCGCGGTGGTGGAACTCCCAGTCGACGTCCGGGCCGGTGAGCCGGTCCATGGTGGTGCGGAACTCGTCCTCGCCGCCCGGGAGATAGCGCCCGTCGACGAAGGCCACCGCCTCGCCCGGGATCACGTTGACCTTGTAACCGGCTTTCAGCATCGTCGGGTTGGCGCTGTTGCGGACCGTGGGCTCGACGAGTTTCGCCGCCGGGCCGAGCTTGGTGAGCAGTCCGTCGACGTCGTCGAGGTCGGCGTCGATGCCGTACAGGGCGGCGAGTTCGGTGAGGGCCGCGCGGACGGTCGGGGTGAGCCGCAGCGGCCAGGTGTGTTCGCCGATGCGGGTGATCGCGGCGGCGAGGCGCGTGACGGCGTTCTCGTGGTTGACCTTGGAGCCGTGGCCCGCGCGGCCGTGCGCGGTCAACGTGAGCCAGCCGGTGCCGCGTTCACCGGCGGCGATGGGGTAGATCTCGCGGCCGGAGCCGTCGTGGAAGGTGAACGCCCCTGATTCGCTGATGCCTTCGGTGCAGCCCTCGAAGAGCCCGGCGTGCCGGTCGGCGAGGAATCCGGAGCCGTCCTCGGCGCTGGCCTCCTCGTCGGCGGTGAACGCGATCACGAGGTCGCGCCGGGGCCGTACGCCCAGCCGGGCCCAGGCGCGGACGACGGCGAGGATCATCGCGTCCATGTTCTTCATGTCGACCGCGCCGCGCCCCCAGACGACGCCGTCGCGGATCTCCCCGGAGAAGGGGTGCACGCTCCAGTCGTCGGCCTCGGCCGGCACCACGTCCAGGTGACCGTGGACGAGCAGCGCGTCCGCCGAGGGGTCGGTGCCCTCGATGCGGGCGACGACGTTGGTCCGGCCTCTGGTCCGTTCCAGGAGGGTGGGTTCGAGCCCGGCGCCGGCCAGTTGCGCGGCGGCGTACTCGGCCGCGGGTCTCTCCCGGCAGTCGCCGCCGCCCCGGTTGGTCGTGTCGATGCGGATCAGGTCCGAGGTGAACGTCACGGCCTCGGCCAGGGCCCGCTCGTCGATGTCAGCCATACTGCTCCTCCACCGCGGCCGAGACGATCGTGGTGACCGCCTTGAAGGTCCGGATGCCGTCGTACATGGTGTCGTGCGTGTACGCCACCTTCCGCTCCCCGACCCGTGCGACGCCGGGGACGACGGTGGCGGCCATCGCCAGGTGCTCGGCGTCGAACTCCACGGCGACGGTGAACGGGCCGCCCCGCACCGGTTCCTGACGGACCGCCAGTTTCGCCGCCTCCTTCGCCGCCGCGCGGATGTCGGCGGCGGTCCTGGCCGGTGTGCGGCACACGGCCGCGTACCGCGACACATGGTCCTTGACGGCCACCTTCAGCGCCCCGGGCGCGTACCCGAGGGCGTCCTCGCAGGCCACGTCGTCACCGGTGACCAGGACGACCGGTACCCCGTACTCGGCGACGACATGCGCGTTGAGGAGTCCCTCGCTGGCGCGGACGTCGTTCAGCCACACGCCGGTGATGGAGTTCGCGAGGTAGGTGTGGGCGAGGACGCCCTCCATGCCGGCGCCCGCGTGGTAGCCGATGAACGCGATGCCGTCGACGTCGCCGTGCTGCACGCCCTCCACCATCGAGAGGGACTTGTGGCGTCCGGTGAGCATCTCGGTGCGCTCGTCGAGCTGTTCGAGCAGGAGGTTGCGCATCGTCCAGTGGGCCTCGTTGACGAGCACCTCGTCGGCGCCGCCGTCGTGGAAGCCGAGGACGGCCGCGTTCACGTCCGAGGTGAACATCGCCCGGCACCGCTCCCACTGCGGTGTCCCCGGCAACACGTCGGCCGGCCAGGTGACGCCGGTCGCACCCTCCATGTCGGCGCTGATGAGGATCTTCATGGGGCATCACGTTACGCGTCGACGCGGAATCCGCCAGGAAGAAGCGGTGCGGAATTGAACGACGTTGGATCGCGCAAGATTTTGCGTGACTTGCGTTCACTTTCGTTCCGGGGCCGCAAGTGCGCGCAAGTCAACCCTGGCGCCACCTGGGAGTGGTGAGCGCTTCTGGTGAATATTGCGCGGTTCCAGCTGTAGACCCCTTCCCATCGCTCTGCAATATTTCGATGAAACAACGCAAAAACCTGCCTCCCAGGGGCAGCTTGCACCACCTCACCTCGCACCTTTCTGCTCCTGCACCACTCCCCCAGGAACGAGCCGCCCTCGCCGCCCCACCGGTGCGCGAGCCTCCGCAGGAAGTGACCCCGTATGAATCGACCGGCACGACACAAGCAGAGATCCCCCGGACGGGGCGCGGCCATCGCCGCGCTCGCCTCCGCCGTGATGGTGCTGGGGCTGCCCGCCGTCAGCGCCCACGCGGCCGGCGGTCCCGACGTCGCCGCGGGCTCCCGAACCACCGCGGGCAGCACCCGCGGCACGCACAGGGCCGCCAACATCACCGACGGCGACACCGACACCTACTGGCAGGCCGGGAAGAAGTCGGCCCAGTGGGTGCAGACCGACCTCGGCAGCAGCAAGCGCGTCCGGCAGGTCGTCCTGCGGCTGCCCGAGGGCTGGGCGACCCGCAAGCAGACGCTGGCGCTCCAGGGCAGCGACGACGGCAAGAGCTTCGCCACGCTCAAGTCCTCGGCGCAGTACGTCTTCGGCCCCGGCGACGGCAACACCGTGAAGATCTCGGTGCCGTCGACCCTCGCCCGGTACGTACGGGCCGACTTCAGCACCAACTCGGTCGCGGGAACGGCCCAGTTGAGCGAGATGCAGGTCCTCACCACCACCGCCTCCACCCCCAACCTCGCGCAGGGCAAGCCCTTCAGCGAAAGCGGGCACGCCGATGTGTACGGCGCCGCCAACGCGGGCGACGGCAACCGCGACACCTACTGGGAGAGCACCAACAACGCCTTCCCGCAGTGGCTCCAGGTCGACCTGGGCTCGTCGGTCAAGGTCAACCAGGTGACGCTGCGGCTGCCCAGCGGCTGGCCGAGCCGCAGCCAGACCCTCAAGATCCAGGGCTCGACCGACAACCGCACCTTCGGCGACCTGACGGCGTCGAAGGCGTACACCTTCGACAGCTCCACCGACCAGTCGACGACGATCTCCTTCGACGCGACGACCACGCGCTACGTGCGGGTGCTGATCACGGCGAACACCGGCTGGCCCGCCGGGCAGATCTCGGAGCTGGAGGTCTACGGACCGGCCACCGGTGACACCCAGGCACCCAGCGCGCCGGCGAACCTGAGCTACACCGAGCCGGCCACCGGACAGATCAAGCTCACCTGGAGCGCGGCCACCGACGACACGGCCGTGACGGGCTACGACGTCTACGCCAACGGGCAGTTGAGGTCCAGCGTCGCCGGGAACGTGCTGACGTACACGGACACCCAGCCGGCCGGCAGCGACATCACGTACTTCGTGCGGGCCAAGGACGCGGCGGGCAACGTCTCCGCCAACAGCAACAGCGTGACCCGCAAGGGGACGGGCGGCGACACCCAGGCCCCGACGGCGCCGGGCAACCTCGCCTACACGCAGTCGGGCAGCGACGTGAAGCTGACCTGGCAGGCGTCGAGCGACAACGTCCAGGTCACCGGGTACGACGTCTACGCCAACGACCAGCTGGTCAAGTCCCTGGCGGGCAACGTCACTTCGTACACGGACACCCCGTCGGCGACGGCGACGGTCACCTACTACGTGAAGGCGAAGGACGCCGCGGGGAACGTGTCGGTGGCGAGCAACAGCGTCACCCGGGCCGGTTCCGGCGGCGGGTCCGACCTCGCCCAGGGCAAGCCGATCGACGCCTCCTCGTACACCTTCACCTATGTCGCGGCGAACGCCAACGACGGCCAGGTGAGCACCTATTGGGAGAGCGGGGGCGGCGCGTACCCGGCCACGCTCACCACCAAGCTGGGGGCGAACGCCGACCTCGGTCAGGTCGTCGTGAAGCTGAACCCGGATGCCGCCTGGTCGACGCGGACGCAGAACATCCAGGTGCTGGGCCGTGACCAGGACGCGACCGCGTTCACGAGTCTGGCCGCCGCGAAGGACTACACGTTCAACCCGGCGACCGGCAACACGGTGACCATCCCGGTCTCCGGCGCCGCCGCCGACGTCCAGCTCAAGTTCGCCTCCAACACCGGTGCACCGGGCGCGCAGGTCGCCGAGTTCCAGGTGATCGGCACCCCGGCCGCCAACCCCGACCTGAAGGTCACCGGCATCACCCACACGCCCGCGGCCCCGGTCGAGTCGGACGCCATCAGCCTGACGGCGACCGTCACCAACAGCGGCAGCAAGGCGTCCAAGGCCACGGACCTGAACTTCACGCTGGGCGGCACCAAGGCCGCCACGGCGGACGTCCCGGCCCTCGCGGCGGGCGCGTCGGCGACGGTCACGGCGAGCATCGGCGCACGGGACGCGGGCAGTTACCCGCTCGGCGCCGAGGTGGACCCGTCGAACAAGGTCATCGAGCAGAACGAGGGCAACAACGTCTACACCGCCCCCGACGCGCTCGTGGTCAAGCCGGTCTCCAGCTCCGACCTGGTCGCCGCACCGGTCGCCTGGACCCCTTCCAGCCCCTCGGCGGGCGACAACGTCACCTTCACCGTGGCGATCAAGAACCAGGGCACGGTCGCCTCGGCCGCCGGCGCCCACGGCGTCACGCTCACCGTCCTCGACGGCAACGGCACCACCGTCAAGACCCTCACCGGCTCCTACAACGGCACCATCGCGGCCGGCCAGACGACCGCACCGGTGAGCCTCGGCACATGGACGGCCGTCAACGGCAAGTTCAGCGTCAGGACGGTCATCGCCGACGACACCAACGAACTCCCGGTCAAGCGGTCCAACAACACCACCACACAACCCCTGTTCGTCGGCCGCGGCGCCGACATGCCGTACGACATGTACGAGGCCGAGGACGGCACGGTGGGCAGCGGCGCCCAGGTCGTCGGCCCGAACCGCACCATCGGCGACGTCGCCGGGGAGGCGAGCGGCCGGCGGGCGGTGACCCTCAACTCGACCGGCCAGTACGTCGAGTGGACCACCCGCGCGGCGACGAACACCCTCGTCACCCGCTTCTCCATCCCCGACGGCACCGACTCGACCCTCGACGTCTACGTCGACGGCCAGTTCCTCAAGGCCATCGACCTGACCTCCAAGTACGCCTGGCTGTACGGCAACGAGACCGCGCCCGGCAACGCGCCGAGCGCCGGGGCCCCGCGTCACATCTACGACGAGGCGAACCTCCTGCTGGGCAGGACGGTTCCGGCGGGTTCCAAGATCCGGCTGCAGAAGGACGCGGCCAACTCGTCCACGTACGCGATCGACTTCGTCAACCTCGAAGAGGCGACGGCCACGGCGAACCCGGACCCGGCCGCCTACGCGGTCCCGGCCGGATTCGCCCAGCAGGACGTGCAGAACGCCCTCGACAAGGTCCGCATGGACACCACGGGCAAGCTCGTCGGCGTCTACCTGCCCGCCGGTGACTACGAGACCTCCAGCAAGCTGCAGGTCTACGGCAAGGCGGTCAAGGTCGTCGGAGCCGGGCCGTGGTTCACCCGCTTCCACGCCCCCGCCTCGCAGGAGAACACCGACATCGGCATCCGGGCCGAAGCCACCGCGAACGGCTCCTCGTTCTCCGGCTTCGCCTACTTCGGCAACTACACCTCCCGCATCGACGGCCCCGGCAAGGTCTTCGACTTCTCCAACGTCTCGAACATCACCATCGACAACATCTGGGTCGAGCACATGGTGTGCATGTACTGGGGCGCCAACACCGACAGCGTGACCATCAAGAACTCCCGCATCCGTGACACCTTCGCCGACGGCATCAACATGACGAACGGCTCCACGGACAACCACGTCGTCAACAACGACGCCCGCGCCACGGGCGACGACAGCTTCGCGCTCTTCTCGGCGATCGACGCGGGCGGCGCCGACGAGAAGAACAACCTCTACGAGAACCTGACCTCGACCCTCACCTGGCGGGCGGCCGGGATAGCCGTCTACGGCGGCTACGACAACACCTTCCGCAACATCCGGGTCGCCGACACCCTCGTCTACTCCGGCATCACGATCTCCTCGCTGGACTTCGGCTACCCGATGAACGGCTTCGGGACCGATCCGACGACGATCGAGAACGTCTCCCTGGACCGGACGGGCGGCCACTTCTGGGGCTCCCAGGTCTTCCCCGCCATCTGGGCGTTCTCGGCCTCGAAGGTCTTCCAGGGCATCCGGGTCAACGACGTCGACATCGACAACTCCACGTACGGCGGAGTGATGTTCCAGACCAACTACGTCGGCGGACAACCGCAGTTCCCGGTGAAGGACACGATCTTCACCGACATCTCCATCACCAACTCCAAGAAGAGCGGAGACGCGTTCGACGCCAAGTCCGGCTGGGGCATCTGGGCCAACGAACTGCCCGAGCCCGGTCAGGGACCCGCCGTGGGGTCCGCCACCTTCGTCAACCTGCGGATGAGCGGCAACGCGCAGGACATCCGCAACACCACGTCCACCTTCACGATCAACGTGCAGTAGCGCAGGCCATCACCCCATGAAACGGGGCCGCCCCACCTGACAGGGGCGGCCCCGTTTCCCTGTGCGTCGGTGCCTACCAGCCGACGGCGACCAGGAGCCACTGCGGACCGGCGTGCGAGATGAACGAGGACTGGCCCGCGACATCGTCGTAGGGGAAGCCGTAGGCGAGCTGGTTGATGGCGTTGTCGTGCCAGAACTTGGCGTAGTAGTTGGCGGGGGCGGCCTTGTAGAACTGCGCCGGGTCGGACTGCTGCGAGGCCGGAAGCGTGGCCACATGGCGGTTGAGGGCCGCGCACGTGTTGGGGTCGGCGGCCAGCGAGCCCGCGCATCCGAAGATGTCGGAGGTCGCCGCGTTCACGCCCACCGACTGGGCGTACGAGGTGAAGTAGTTGGCGTTGGCGCCGCCCGCGCGGAAGCTCGGGTCGCTGCCGGGCGCGATGATCCGGTACGGCGCCTGGGTCTGCGCCAGCACCTTGAACTGGCTCGGCACCGCGTCGGTGAACCGCTGGAAGGTGGTCGCGCGGTCCTCGGCGAAGGTCGCCCGGTTCTCGCCGACCTCGGTGTCGTAACCGTCCTTGGCGTGCAGGCGCATGGCGAGTTTGAGGCCGAAGGCGTCGACGCGGGTGGTGTTGCCGTTGAAGACGTTGTCGCCGACCGTGAACTCGATGAAGTCGTAGTAGGAACTGGTGGGCGAGCCCAGGTAGAAGTACATGCGGCCCGCGGAGTTGGCGGGCATGTCGAGATAGGGCTGCTCGGCGATGGAGTGCGTCTGCCCGTTGAAGCTCCAGTACACCTGGCTGTCGGGGTACTTGCCGTTGGTGCGGTTGAGGATCTTCACCTCGACGGCGTTGTGGGCCGCCGGGATGTCACTGGTGCTGCCCCAGAAGGCGTCCGGCGGGGTGGTGGTGCCGCCGGGGCCGTAGACCTGGAACTCCCAGAGGGAGTAGCCGTACGGGGTGGCGCGGGCGGTGCCGTAGAGGCGGACGTAGCGGCCGCTGCCGGTGACGGTGAGGTTCTGGGTGCCGCCGGTGGCGCCGGTGGTGGAGTAGACGGTGGTCCAGTTGGCCGCGTCGGTGGAGGTCTGGATCTGGTAGCCGGTGGCGTACGCGGCCTCCCAGTTCAGGGAGACACGGGTGATCTGCTGGACCGAGCCGAGGTCGACGCGCAGCCACTGCGGGTCCGCGAAGGCGGAGGACCAGCGGGTGCCGGTGTCGCCGTCGACGGCCGCGCTCGCGGGGAAGGCCCCGCTCTCGGTCGAGGACGCGGCGGCGGGCCGTCCCTGGGACAGGAGTTGGTCGGCGGCGCGGGCGGGCGTGGGGCTCAGGGCGGCGAAGCAGGCGAGGATCAGGACGACGGCGAGACCGAGGGCGGTACGCGGGCGCACGGCTCCGGTCGGAGGTCTGGCGGACAGCTGCATGGAGGGTCTCCTCAGTGGGGTTGGGAGCGCTCTCCCGGGGTTGTAGTCCCGTCCCCGCCCGCCGTCAACAACTGAAGCCGAATCAGCGACAGTTCGGCACTGTCGGCACCGACGGCGGGGCATCCGTTCAGGACCCGATCGCAAGCCCGCCGCCGACCCGGCGCGTCCCTCCATCACTTGACGCGTCCGGTATGGACCTTTCCGTACGGTGGCAGAGTGGTCACCGGAACACCGCGCACGCGGCGAGAACAGCCATGGGAGAGAAGTCCGTTGAACACCGGAACGCCGGTCCCCGACAGCTACTACGAGCGCATCGACGAGCACCGCTACAAGCCCACGGCCCACGCGGGCGGCGCCTGGGACCCGGCCGAGCTGCACTTCAGTCCGCTCGGCGGACTCGTCGTCCACGCCATCGAGCGCCAGGTGGCGGCGCAACGGCCGGGCGAGGGCCTGGTGATGGCGCGGATCGGCTACGACATCCTGGGGCGGCTCGCCCTCGACGAGTGCGAGATCCGGGTCGACGTCGTCCGGCCCGGCCGCACGATCGAACTGGTCGAGGCCGTGGTGCTGGTCGCCGGCCGGCCGGTGGTGCGGGCCCGCGCCTGGTACCTCGCCGCCGCCGACACCTCCGCCGTCGCGGGCGGCACCGGCGAACTCCTCACCCCGCCGGAGGAGTTGGCTCCCTGGGAGATGAGCGCGCTGTGGCCCGGAGGCTACATCGCCTCCCTGGACGTACGGCCGCTGGCGCCGCCCCGGCCGGGCCGTACGACCGCCTGGGTCTCCACCCGGCACGCCCTGGTCGCCGGTGAGGCCAGCAGCCCGCTCGCCTCCTACCTCGCGCTCGTCGACACCGCGAACGGCATCGCCGTACGGCAGCCGCCGACCGCCTGGATCTACCCGAACGTCGACCTCACCGTCCATCTGCACCGCCAACCCGTCGGCGGCTGGACCGGGTTGGACACGACGGTCACCTTCGGGCCCACCGGGCAGGGCCTGACCAGCACCGTGCTGCACGACGTGCACGGCCCGGTCGGGCACGCGCTGCAGATCCTCACGGTGCGGCCCGCGCCCGAGCGGTGAGCGGAAGCTAGCGCGCGGTCCAGCCGCCGTCGACCGTGAGCGTGGTGCCGGTGACGAAGCGGGACGCGTCGGAGGCGAGGAAGACGGCGGCTCCGCCGAGTTCCGAGACCTCGCCGACGCGGCCCAACGGCGTGCTGTCGACGATGCGTTCGCCCCACCGGCTGGCCAGCAGGCCCGAGCTGAGGTCGGTGTGGAAGTAGCCGGGCGCGAGGGCGTTGACGCGGACCCCGCGGTCGGCCCACTCCACGGCGAGGGACTTGGTGAGGGCCTCGACCGCGCCCTTGCTGGCGGCGTAGGCGGCGATCCGCTCGAAGCCGGTACGGGCGTGCACCGAGGAGACGTTGACGATCGAGCCGGAGCGCTGCTCCA
The DNA here is from genome assembly GCF_044747445.1 of Streptomyces sp. NPDC090083. Taxonomy (NCBI): domain Bacteria; kingdom Bacillati; phylum Actinomycetota; class Actinomycetes; order Kitasatosporales; family Streptomycetaceae; genus Streptomyces; species Streptomyces sp. NPDC090083. Next base: position 582,963 of record NZ_JBIVED010000001.1, read on the forward strand.
GCATCACCCTGCCCGCCTCCCGGCAGCAGTAGAAGGTGCCCTGGAGGTTGACGTCGAGGACCTGTCGCCAGTCCTCGTCGGTGACGCGCTCGCTGCGGGTGAAGTGGGGGCTCGTACCGGCGCAGTTGACGACCGCGTCGAGGCGGCCGGTGGCGTCGGTGACACGGCCGACGATGGCGCGTACGGCGGCGGAGTCGGCGACGGAGCCGGGCAGGACCAGCACCTTGCCGCCGTGCGCGGCGAGTTCGGCCTCCAGGCTCTCCAGGTCGGCGGCCGTGCGGGCGGTCACCGCGACGGTCGCTCCGGCCTGGGAGAGGGCGACCGCGACCGCCCGGCCGAGGCCCTTCCCGGCGCCCGTCACCCACACCGTCCGCCCGTCGAGCCGGAGTTCGGTGGTCACGTCCGGCATGGCTCAGCCCTCCGCGGGGATGTCGCGCAGGGTCCGCTTGAGGACCTTGCCGGACGGGGTGCGGGGCAGCTCGTCGACGATGTCGAAGCGGGCCGGCACCTTGAACTTGGCCAGGCGCGCCCGGCAGAACTCCCGTAGCTCCTCGGGTCCCGCGCTCTCGCCCGGCCTGAACACCACGAAGGCGCGCGGGACTTCACCCCAGCGGGGATGGTCGATCCCGACCACCGCGGCCTCCAGCACGGCCGGATGCTCGTACAGCACCCGCTCGACCTCGGGCGTGGCGATGTTCTCGCCGCCGGAGACGATCATGTCCTTCTTGCGGTCGTCGATGTAGAGGAAGCCGTCCTCGTCGACGTGTCCGATGTCCCCGGTGTGGAACCAGCCGTCCCGGATCGCCGCCGCCGTGGCCTTCTCGTCGCGCCAGTACCCGGCGAAGACCTTCGGCCCGCGCAGGGTGATCTCGCCCAGTTCACCGGCGGGAGCCTCGGCCCCGGTGTCGTCGACGATCCGGACGCGGGTGTGCGGGACGGGACGCCCGACCGAGCCCAGTTTGGACAGCGCGTGCTCGCGGTCGAGGAAGGTGTCGCCGGAGACGGTCTCGGTCAGGCCGTAGGCGTCGGCGAACCAGGCGTTCGGGAACGCGGTCATGATGCGCCGCAGCACCGGTTCGGGGGTCTTCTCGCCGCCGCCGAGGATGAAGCGGACGGAGCTGGTGTCGTACTCCTCGCGGTCGGGGACCTCCAGGACCGCGTTGACCATGGCGGGCGCCAGCCAGACATTGGTGACGCGGTGCTTCTCGATCTCCGCCAGCACGGCCTGCGGGTCGAACCTGCGCTGGAGCACGACACCGCCGCCCGCGTACAGGACGCCGAGGGCCGGCATGTCCAGACCGCCCACGTGGTAGAGCGGCCCGCAGACCAGGGTGGTGTCCGCCGCGGTCAGACCGAAGTGGACGATGTGGGCGAGGTTCTTGGCCTGGAGGTTCCCGTAGGTGATGCGGACGCCCTTGGGGCGTGAGGTGGTGCCCGAGGTGTACATGAGGCGTTGCAGGTCGTCGAGGCCGACGTCCACGGGCTCGACCCGCTCGCCCTTGTGCCGGGCGAGCAGTTCCTCGTAGCCGATCCACGGCTCCTGGGGCAGGTCGCCGCCGACCACGACCCGGTGCTCCAGATCGGTGAGACAGCCCGCGCTGCGCTCCACCGCCCGCACGAACTCCGGCTCGGTGACGATCACCTTGGCCTGGGCGTGTCCCAGGATGTACTGCCATTCCTCTTCCGAGAGGCGGTAGTTGAGCGGCAGGAAGACCGCGCCGAGCTGATTGACCGCGTAGACCAGCTCCAGGAACTCCGGCTGGTTGTAGAGCAGCAGGCCCACGACATCGCCGCGTCCGACGCCCAGTTCGGCCAGCCCGGCGGCCAGCCGTTGCACCCGTTCGTGCAGGTGACGGACCGTCAGGCTGCGTCCTTCCTGCGTGACGGCCACGGCGTCGGGGCGCTGGGCCAGGTGGTGGTCGAGGATGCTCGCGAAATTGTGCACGGCGACTCTCTCGCTCGGCGGCCGGAAATGTCCCGACCGGTCGGTTGCCCGCTCCCAAGATTTAGTGTACCCCTTGGTCTATAAAACCTGGGAGCCGCACTGTACGACGGCGCGTCCGCGACGACAACCGTCCGCGCACACGCAAAGTCGCTTCGCCGACGAGGAGGGTTCTTCGTGCCACGCATCCGGCTCGACACCGGCGGACCGGTCGTCACGGTCCGCCTCGACAACCCGCCGATGAACGCCTTCGACACCCTCCAGAGAGAGGAACTGGCCACCTGCGTACGCGGGCTGGCCGACTCCCCCGCCGTACGGGCGGTGGTGCTCCACGGCGGCGAACGGCTCTTCGCCGCCGGCGCCGACGTCAAGGCCCTGGCCGCGATGGGCCCGGAGGAGATCCGCGGCTGGAACCGCGCCCTGCAGCGCACCTTCGACGAGGTCGCCCGGCTGCCCATGCCGGTGATCGCGGCGGTCACCGGCTACGCCCTGGGCGGCGGCCTGGAACTGGCCCTGGCCGCCGACTACCGGGTGGCCGCCGAGGACGCCGTGCTCGGCCAGCCGGAGGTCCGGCTCGGCATCATGCCGGGCTCGGGCGGCACCCAGCGCCTGGCCCGGCTGATCGGTCCGGCCCGCGCGAAGAACCTGCTGATGACCGGCCGCAGGGTGAACGCGGAGGAGGCGCTGCGGCTCGGCCTGGTCGACGAGGTGGTCCCCGCGGGCTCCGCGCTGACCGCCGCCCTGGCCTACGCCCGCCGGCTGTCCGAGGGCCCGCCCGCCGCCCTGGAGGCCATCAAGGAGGCCGTGGACCACGGCACGGACGCGAGCACGGCGGCCGGCCTGGCCCTCGAACGCGCCCTGTTCACCGGGGTGTTCGGCACGGAGGACGCGACGACGGGCCTCCGCTCGTTCCTCGACAGGGACAGGAAGAGCGCCCCTTGAGGGCGCGGGGAACCGCGCGACCGGCCCGCACCGGGCCGCGGCCGACATCGATACGAAAGGGGCGGAAAACATGGAGGCACTCGTCTGGCACGGTGCGCACGACCTGCGTCTCGAAGAGGTACCCGAACCACCGGACCCCGCTCCGCACGAGGCCGTCGTAGAGGTGTCGTGGTGCGGAGTCTGCGGCACGGACCTGCACGAGTACCTGGAAGGCCCGCACATGATCCGAGAGGGTCCCCACCCCCTCACCGGCAGCAAGCCACCCCTCGCCCTCGGCCACGAACTCAGCGGCACCGTGGTCGCGTTGGGAGCGGACGTGCCGGGCATCACCGTCGGCGACCGCGTCACCGCGGACCCGGTCTGGCGCTGCGGCACCTGCTTCTGGTGCACGCGCGGCGAGTACCACATCTGTCCCAGGAGCGGGTCGGTCGGCCTCGCCTCCCCCGGCGGCTTCGCGGAACGCGTCACCGTGCCGCTGGCCGGCCTCACCCGTCTCCCGGACCACGTCAGCGACGAACTCGCCGCCGTGGCCGAGCCGTTGGCGGTCGGCCTGCATGCCGTGACCCGGGCCGGGGTCAAGCCGGGCGACACCGTCCTGGTCGTCGGCGGCGGCCCGATCGGCGTGGCCGTCGTCCTGGCCGCCCACATCGCGGGCGCCGCGGGCCTGTTCGTCAGCGAACCCCTCGCCGGGCGCCGCGAGATGCTGCTCGGCATCGGCGTCACCGAGGCCTTCGACCCGCGCGAGACGGACGTACGGCGCGAGGTGTTCCTGCGCACGAACCGCATCGGCCCGGACGTGGTCATCGACGCGACCGGCGTGCCCGCGCTCGCGGGGCAGGCCGTCTCGACCGTGCGGCGGGGCGGACGGGTCGTACTGGCCGGGGTCGGGCACGGCAGCGTCGAGTTCGACATGGGCCAACTCGTGTTCTACGAGCGGTCGGTGGTCGGCACGCTCGGCTACACCTTCGACATCCCGCGCGTGATCGATCTGATGAGCACCGGGCGCCTGGACGCCTCCGCCCTGATCACCGGCCGTTTTCCGCTCTCGGGAGGAGCCGGTGTCTTCGAGGACCTGGCCGCCGACCGGGCCAGGCACCTGAAGGTGCTGCTGACCCCGAAGGGACTGTGACATGGACTTCGACCTGCCCGAGGAGACCCTCGCTCTGCAGGACATGGTCCGCGAGTTCGCGGCCAACGAGATCACGCCCCACGCGGCCCGGTGGTCCGAGGACGAGATCTTCCCCACCAAGGTCTTCACCAAGCTGGGCGAACTCGGCCTGATGGGCATGCTCGTGCCCGAGGAGTACGGCGGGGCGGGCTCGGACACGGTCACCTACGTCGCGGTGATGGAGGAACTCGGCGCCGCCGACCAGTCGGTGGCCTCCTCGTGGAACGCGCACTCGACCATCGGCACGCTGCCGTTGCTCGCGTACGGCACCGAGGAGCAGAAGCGCCGCTGGCTGACACCGCTGGCCAAGGGGGAGGCGATCGGCGCGTTCGGGCTGACCGAGCCGGACGCGGGCTCCGACGCGGCCGGCATCGCGACCACCGCCCGCCGCGCGGACGGGGGTTGGGTGATCAACGGCACCAAGATGTTCATCACCAACGCGGGCACCGACATCAGCCAGGGCGTCACCCTGCTGGCCACGACGGGGAAGGGCGCGGACGGACGCAAGGAGTACGCGACCTTCTACGTGCCGACCGGCACGCCGGGTTACACCGTCGGCGCCCGGCTGAAGAAGCTCGGCTGGCACGCCATGGACACACGGGAGCTGGTGTTCACCGACTGCTGGGTCTCCGACGACCATCTGATCGGCGAGGAGGGCAACGGCCTGCGCCAGTTCCTGTCCGTGCTCGACGGCGGCCGGATCAGCGTGGCGGCGCTGAGCCTCTCCCTGGCCAAGGCGGCGCTGGCGCTCGCGGTCCGGCACGCCAGGGAACGGCACCAGTTCGGGCGTCCGCTCGCGGACTTCCAGGCCGTCGCGCACAAGATCGCCGACATCGGCACGGAGTACCAGGCCGCCCGGTGGATGGTCTACCGGGCCGCCTGGCTCGCCGACCGGGGCCGCCCGCACAGCACGGAGGCCGCGATGGCCAAGCTGTACGCCTCCGAGGTCGCCAACCGGGCGGCCTCCCAGTCGCTGCAGATCCACGGCGGCTACGGGTACGTACGGGAGTCGGAGATCTCCCGGTTCTACGCCGACGCCAAGATCCTGGAGATCGGCGAGGGCACCAACGAGATCCAGCGCAATGTCATCGCCAGGGCCCTGGTCCGGGGCGCGTGAGCGGGCGGAGTCCGCGGTGCGCCACCGCGCACCGCGGATCCGGTCAGCTCGCCACGGCGACCGTTTCCCACAACGCCTCGGGATCGAGGGGCAGTTCGGGCCGGGCCCGCTTGAACTCGGCGGCCAGGGCCTCGACGTCCGGGAGGTCGCCCACGGACGCGGCGAATCCGCGGAACAGCGTCGAGCAGTACTCGCCCGACAGGAACGCGGCGTCCCAGCTGCCCTCCGGCCGCACCCACTGGTAGGTGTGGTTGTGGAGGTTGAGGAACTGGAGGGTGGCCAGGTGCGGTTCGACCGCGCGGAAGGTCCCCTCCTCCACGGCCTCGGTGAGCAGGCCAGTGATCAGCAGCTCGAAGTCGGAGCGCTGCCCGAGCACCGTCTCCAGTTCCGCGCCGCTGAGACTGCGGTAGTCGTGCTCGTAGACCCAGATGTGGTCGAGCCTGCGGAAGATGATCGTCAGCAGCGACTCGGACAGCAGGCGCAGCCGCAGCAGCGGGACCTCGTCGAGGGCCGCGATCTCCTTGGCGCGGGCCAGCAGCGGGCCGAGCACCCGCGACTGGATCTCGATCAGCAGGTTCTCCTTGGAGCCGATGTAGTAGTACAGGGCACCCTTGGCGAGCCCGACCGCGCGGCCCAGGTCGTTGATGGAGGTCGCCGCGTAGCCCTGTCGCGCGAACAGGGACGCCGCGGTGTCGATGATCTTCTGGCGTCTGACTTCGAAGCCCGGCCCGTGACCCGGCGGTCGTGGCATCTCTTCTCTCCCCTTGCCGTGACGACGTGCGTGCTGTCCCGGGTCCGCACAGGCGCCGGATGGTGGCACGCCTGGGGGAAGCAGTCCCGGGGACGTCGCTCTAGTTTGCTAGACCAAACGGTACATTAAAGCGAGGACCGTATGACTCAGGCATCGCATCACACCGGCACAGGCTCCGCACAGACGGACCGGCTCCTGGAGATGTACCGGCGGATGCGCCGTATCCGCCGCTTCGAGGAACGGGCGTCCGACCTGTACAGGGCGACGGAGATCCCGGGCTTCCTGCATCTGTCGATCGGGCAGGAGGCGAGCGCCGTCGGCGCCTGCTGGCCGCTGGGCCCGCGGGACGGCATCACCTCCACCCACCGCGGCCACGGCCACGTCCTGGCCAAGGGCCTGGACTCGGCGTCGATGATGGCCGAGCTGATGGGCAAGGAGGCGGGCACCTGCCACGGCCGCGGCGGCTCGATGCACATCGCGGATCCCGGTCTCGGCATCTACGGCGCGAACGGCATCGTCGGCGCCGGGCTCCCGATCGCCGCCGGGGTCGCGACCGCCGCGAAACTGCGGGCGGCCGGTGATGTGGTGGTGGCGTTCTTCGGGGACGGGGCGGTGGCCCAGGGCATGTTCCACGAGGCCGTGAACCTGGCCGCCGTATGGGATCTGCCGGTCGTCTTCCTCTGCGAGAACAACCACTACTCCGAGTTCTCCCCGGAGGCCGAGCAGCACCGGGCCCCGCTCTCCGCGCGGGCCGCCGGGTACGGCGTCGAGTACCAGCACGTGGACGGCAACGACGTGCTGGCCGTGGCGCAGACCATGACCGGGATCGTCGCGCGGCTGCGCGCGGGCGGCGGGCCGGTGCTGCTGGAGGCGGAGACGTACCGCTGGCACGGCCACTACGAGGGCGACCCCGAGCGCTACCGCCCCGCCGAGGAGGTCGCCGCCGCGAAGGAGCGCGACCCCCTGCTGGTGGCCCGCCGCCAGTTGGACGCGGCGGCGGCCGACGCGGTGGACGAGGAGATCGACAAGGAGATCGAGGCGGCCGTCGACTGGGCGAGGAGCCTGCCGGAACCCGCCCCGGAGACCCTGCACGACCACGTCTCCGCGCCCCGCCTCCCGGTCCCCGAACCGGCCCCGCTGCCGGCCGACGCCGAGATCTTCCGGTCCATGGACGCCGTACGACTGGCCCTGGAGCACGAACTCGCCGCCGATCCGGCGGTGTTCGTCGCCGGGATCGACGTCGGCGCGGGCGGCAACGTCTTCGGGCTGACCCGCGGACTCGCGCAGGCCTTCCCGGGCCGGGTGCGGGACACCCCGATCAGCGAGAGCGCGGTCGTCGGTACGGCGGTGGGAGCGGCCATGGCCGGCATGAAGCCGGTGGTCGAGATCATGTACATGGACTTCATCGGCGTCTGCCTCGACATGCTGCTCAACCAGGCCGCCAAACTCCGCTTCATGACCGGCGGCCGGGCCTCCATGCCGCTGGTCGTCCGCACCCAGTTCGGCGCCGGCCGCTCCTCGGGCAGCCAGCACTCGCAGAGCCTGGAGGCGATCCTCGCCCACATCCCCGGACTGACCGTGGTGATGCCCTCCGACCCGGCCGACACCTATGGCCTGCTGCGCGCCGCGATCCAGGACCCCAACCCGGTGGTCTTCGTGGAGAACCGGCTCCAGTACGGCCTCAAGGGCCCGAGGCCGCCGGCCGACCACCTGATCCCGCTCGGCAGGGCCAAGGTCGTCCGCGAGGGCACCGACGTCACCCTGGTCTCCTGGTCGCGGATGGTCCAGGACGCCCTGGCCGCGGCCGAGTCGCTCGCCGGGGAGGGCATCAGCGTCGAGGTGATCGACCTGCGGACGATCGCCCCGCTGGACCGCGAGACCGTCCTCGCGTCCCTCGCCAAGACCAACCGCCTGGTCATCGCGCACGAGGCGGTACGCGACTTCGGCGTCGGCGCCGAACTCGCCGCACTCGCCGTCGACGAGGGGTTCTGGCACCTGGACGCCCCGGTCACCCGGGTGGCACCGCCGCCGGTCCCGGCGCCGTACACGCCCTCGCTGGAGCGGGTGTGGCTGCCGTCGCGGGACACGATCGCGCAGACGCTGCGGCGGATCGCCGCGGTCTGAGCGGGCGCACGGGAAAGCCCCCGGGGTCGGAACCCGGGGGCTTTCGCGCGGACCGTGAGCCGTCAGACGGTCGCGACCGGCGTGAGCGGACTGCCCTGTGTCCCCGGCAGGTTGAGCGGGGGCGCGGTGAGGAGGAAGCGGCTGCGGCCGTGCTCGCGCAGCCAGGCCGCCAGCTTCTCCAGGTACCACAACTCGCCGAGCGGGACGCCCAGTCTGAAGAGGCAGAGGTTGTGGATCGGGAGCAGCGAGTGCGGGGTGTTGTCCTCGGGGCCGACGCCCACGCCCTCGACGGCGTAGTTGTCCGAGATCAGCGCGGAGATCTGCGACTCGGCGATCCACTCCAGGAGCGCCGGGTCGAACGCGTCGAGGTAGGAGGCCGTGGTGTGGATGCCCACCGGGTCCGGGTTCTTGCCCCAGGCCATCACCGCGGTGTCGAACCCGGTGTGCAGGAGGAGCATGTCACCGGGTTCGACGACGATGTCGTCCGCCGCCATGATCTCGCGCAGCGTCTTCAGGTCGACCGGCTGCCAGGCGTTGCCCAGGTGGTGGGCCAGGTCGATCAGGACGCCCCGGCCCTGGACCCCGTGCTCCGCCATGTGCTCCAGGCCGAGGTGGCGGGCGAAGCCGAGGCTGCCGCTGCCGTCGCCCTTGGCGTCCTCCTGCGGTCCGACGATGTCGGTGTCGGCGCGGAACCCGTTGTAGTAGACGGCCTCGGCGACGCCGTCGCCGTCGGCGTCGAACTCCTGGCCCTGGTGGGCGAGCGCGTCCCACTGCGTCGAGTACTGCAGCCAGAGGGTCACCACGTCGTCGGACCACACGTCGTTGAGGTGCGGCGAGAAGTGCTCCCGGCCCCGGATGTTGTAGAAGACGTCCTGCTTGTGTTCGAGGTCCTCGGTGGGCCGCAGGATCGGGGGGTAGCGCCGCTGGTTCAGCTCGCTCCCGCCCGGATAGTCGAGCGGCAGACTCAGGCTGAAGCTGATCCCGTGCTCGATCTCGCGGACCCCCTGGAGGACCTTCTCGGGGGTGAGCAGGTTGATACGGCCCAGCTCGTCGTCCTCGCCCCAATCGCCCCACGTGGAGCCCGGCGGACGCTGCTTCCAACGCTTCGTCATGATCACGCCTCCTTCGGCGACAGTCCCCGTTGACCGGCCGCCCGCATGTTATTTGGGATTGTACCGATCGGTCAACGAATCCTACCCGCACCCCTCCCTTTATCTTCGACTCATCAATAGACTGAGTGGTCGAAACACCCGACCTTGGAGCGAAGAATGAGCGAATCCACACAGGCGTGGGTCGTGGCGGGCGTACGGGCCGTGCTCGGCGCGCACACCCAGGCCCAGGACGCCGGCCGCACCGACGACGTCGCCGCGCAGTACGCGCCCGACGGCGTCCTGGAGATCCCGGGCATGGACCCGGTCGTGGGGCGCGACGCGATCCGCGCGGCCTTCAAGGGCTGGGAACCGGTCCTGCCGCAGCTGCACCTGGTCACCAACACCGTCGTGACGTCCACCGGCGAGGACGAGGCCCGGGCCCTGAGCGACGTGGTCTTCCTCCAGCGCGGCGACGCGGGCTGGGCGGTGGGCGTGGTCGGGCACTACGACGACACGCTGCGCCACGAGGACGGCACCTGGCTGCTGCAGCGCAGGAAGACCACGTACCAGGCATAACTGCCGCGGGCCACACCCGCGTTGCCCCTTCCCGACAGTCCTTCCCGATCTTCCTTCCCGACTCTGGAGTGAGATGACCACCACGATCGACGCGTCCGTCACGGCGGCCGTTCAGACCGCCATCGCCGCCTACGCCCAAGCCCTGGACGCCGGACGGGCCGACGACATCGCCGACCTGTACACGGCCGACGGCGTCGCCGAGATAGTCGGCATGGCCACGTTCGAGGGCCGCGAGGCGATCCGGCAGGGCTTCGGCGGATTCACGCCCCAGGCACCGCAGTTGCACCTGATCGCCAACACCGTCGTCACCTCGGCGACCGAGGACGAGGCGACGGCCACCAGCAACCTGGCGTTCTTCGCACGCGGCGAGTCCGGCTGGAGCGTCCAGATGGTCGGGCGCTACGACGACGTGCTGCGCCGCGAGGACGGCGTCTGGCGCTTCCGGCGCCGGGTGACGACCTTCGCGGAGTAGCGCGCGGGCACCTGGAACGCCCGTGCCGCCCACGTCCGGGGCGGCACGGGCGTCCGGGCGTTCAGGCGTCCGGCGCCTCGGCCTTGGAGAGGACGAACGTCGGGAACTCGTCCTCCTTCAGGGCGTTGATCGCCTCCAGGAGCGCCCACCGGCCCGTCGGGTTGAGCAGTTGCTTCACCGGCTTGCCGGGGATGTTGCCGCCGTAGAAGTAGCTGCTCTCCAGGAAGGAGGACATCGTGCTGTTGTTCATGCTGTCCGTCCACTCCCGCTCGGCGGCCTCGGTCACCTCGATGACGTCGTAGCCGCGGTCGCGGGTGTGGACGAGGGCGTCGGTGACGATCTCGACCTGGTCGCCCGCGTAGCGCGGGTTGTTGCCGGTGGCGCCGTGCGGGCCGCCGGGGAAGAAGAAGTTGGGGAAGCCGGCGGTGGCGACACCGAGGTAGGTGCGCGGGCCGTCCGCCCAGTACTCCTTGAGCGGAAGGCCCTGACGGCCCCGCACACCGAGGCGGTTGAGGGCGCCGGTGCCGAAGTCGTAGCCGGTGGCCCAGACGATGACGTCGAACTCCTCGACACCGTCGGCGGTTTCGATGCCGTCCTCGGTGATGCGGGTGATCGGCGTCGTGTTGATGTCGACGAGGGAGACGTTCGGCTTGTTGTACGTCTCGTAGTAGCCGGTGCCGAAGGGCGGACGGCGACCGCCGTAGCCGTGCCCCTTCGGGATCAGCTTGTCCGCGGTCTCCGGGTCCTTGACGATGCCGCGGATCTTGTCGGCCATGAACGCGCACCACTCGGCGTTGACGGTCTCGTTGGACAGCATGTCCATGTAGTGCTCGGTCAGCTTGGTGAAGCCGGGGCCGTTCCACCGCTCCTCGTAGAACGCCTGGCGGTCCTCCGGGCTGTCGTCGAGGCCGGAGCGCATGACGATCTGGTGCAGGAAGCCGCTCGGCGAGGTGTTCAGCGTCTCGCGGATGGACTCGAAGTTCGCCTTCAACTCGGCCTGCTCCTCGGGCGTGATGGGCCCGTTGTTGAGCGGCGTGAGCCAGTCGGCGTCCTTCTGATACACCGTCAGTCGTGCTACGTCGTCGGCGATGGCGGAGATGATCTGCACCCCGCTGGAGCCGGTGCCGATCTGGGCCACCCGCTTGCCGGTGAAGTCGACGGGTGTCTTCGGCCAGCGCGCGGTGTGGTGCTGCGCGCCGCGGAAGTCGTCGCGTCCCGGGATGTTCGGGATGAAGGGCACCGAGAGGTTGCCGGTGGCCGCGACGACGTAGCGGGCCCGGACCTCGGTGCCGTCACTGCCCCGGACGGTCCAGGTGCCGGAGGGCTCGTCGAAGACGGCCGAGGTGACCTTGACGCCGGTGCGGATGTCGCGCCGCAGGTCGAAGCGGTCGACGACGTGGTTGAAGTAGCGCTCGATCTCGGGCTGGCCCGCGTACCGCTCCGACCACTCCCACCCCTCCCACAGCTCCTTCGAGAACAGGTAGCCGTAGGTGTAGCTCTCCGAGTCGAAGCGCGCCCCGGGGTAGCGGTTCCAGTACCAGGTGCCGCCCACGCCGGTGCCCGCTTCGAGGAGGCGCACCGAGAACCCGGCCTCGCGGGCCGTGTACAGCTGGTAGATCCCCGTGACGCCCGCGCCGACCACCAGCACGTCGACCCGGTCCCGGGCCGCCGGGTTCGAAGCTTCGCTCATTTGCCCTCCAAGGCGACTGGGGCTGCGGCTCGCACATGACCCTGGTTTGATAGTTCGACCAGTCGGTCGAATATTCAGACCGAGCGTAGATGAGGGTCCTGCCCCGATCAATGGCGAGGACGGAGAGAGCCCGGACCAGCCATATCCGTAACAGGCATTGATTGTACCGACCGTTTGATCTAACTTTCGTTCGGGACGAATGCAATCGCAGGAACCGAGAGTCGTGCGGGAACCGGGAGTCGGGCATGAGCGCCGAAGACGTCAAGGAAACCAGCGATCTGCGCGTCGCGGGACTGAAAGCCCTGCGAGCCGCGCTGCCCGGGGTGGTCCCCGCGGAGGGTGATCTCGACATGCGGGACGGCAAGCTCGGCGAGGACCTCGTCGAGATCGGACTGTCCACCGTGTGGGGCGCGCTGTGGGGCCGCGAGGGCCTCGCCCCGCGCGACCGCAGCCTGGTCACCCTCGGCATCCTCATCGCGCTCGGCGCCGAGACCGAGCTGAAGACCCACGTCCGGGTCGCCCTCACCAACGGTGTGACCAGGGACGAGCTGGCCGAGGTCCTCTACCACGCCGCCGGGTACACCGGCTTCCCCCGGGCCGTCGCCGCCCGCGCCGCGGCCCGCGAGGCCCTGGGCGAATAGCAGAACCACGGGTGCCCGGTTCTCCGGCACCGCGCACGAACGCAAGAGGAGCGCACATGTCACTTCACGGGAAGGTCGCCGTCGTCACCGGCGGCGGCCGGGGCATCGGCCAGGCGATCGCCAAGGTGCTCGCGGCCAGGGGAGCCGCGGTCGCGGTGTGGGACCTGAACAGCGAGGGCGCCGAGAAGACCGCGGCGGCCATCCAGGAGTCCGGCGGTACGGCGCTCGCCGTCTCCGGCGACGCGGCCGAGGCCGGGGCCGTGGCCCGGGCCGCCGCCCGCACCCGCGAGGAGCTCGGCCCGGTCACGATCCTCGTCAACAACGCGGGCATCACGGCCTACGAACCGTTCACGAGCATCTCCGAGGCGTCCTGGGACCGGATGATCGGGATCAACCTCAAAGGCCCGTTCCTCGTGACCAAGGAACTGGTGCCCGACATGGTCGGGGCCGGCTGGGGCCGGATCGTCAACATCTCCTCGTCCTCCGCGCAGACCGGCGCGCCCGCCATGGCCCACTACGCGTCCTCCAAGGGCGGTGTCATCGCCCTCACCCGCGCACTGGCGGTCGAGTACATCGGCCAGGGCATCACCGTGAACCACGTGCCGCCCGGCTTCATCGACACCCCCCTGGTCCGCGAGGGGCCGGTCGACGTGGAGGCCGCCGCCGCCACCATGCCGATGAAGCGGGCCGGCGAGCCGGAGGACATCGCCTACGCGGTGGCGTACCTGGCCTCCGAGGAAGCGGCCTACGTCACCGGCCAGACCCTCAGCGTCAACGGCGGGCGCTATCTGGCGTGAACGCCCGCACCGACCATCGCACCGACGCCGCAACGGAGCAGAACATGAGCATCGAGGACGACACCGGGGCCGTGGCCCACGTGCTGGTGGTGGGCGCCTCCGCGTCCGGGCTGACCACGGTGGAGGCCCTCCGGCGCAAGGGGTACCCGGGCCGCATCACGGTGCTCGGCGCCGAGCCGCACGCGCCCTACGACCGGCCGCCCCTCTCCAAGCAGATCCTCTCCGGCTCCTGGGAGCCGGACCGTGCCGCGCTGCGCACCGAGGAGATGCTGTCCGGTCTCGGCACCGCGTTCATGCTCGGCGATCCGGCCGTCGCCCTGGACCCCGCGACCCGGACCGTGCGCACCGGGTCCGGACGCGCGCTGAGCGCCGACGCGATCGTGATCGCCACCGGTGTACGGCCCCGACTGCTGCCCGGCCAGGGCGAGTTGGCCGGTGTGCATGTGCTGCGCACCCTCGACGACGCGCTCGCCCTGCGCGCGGATCTGCTCGCCGGGTCACGTCTGGTGGTCGTCGGCGAAGGCGTTCTGGGCTCCGAGATCGCCGCCACCGCGCGGACGCTGGGCCTGGACGTCACTCTCGCGGGCCCGCTGACGGGACCGCTGGCCCTCCAGGTGGGCCCGCTGGTGTCGGGGCTGCTGGCGGAGCTGCACTCCGAACAGGGCGTGCGACTCCGGCTCGGCAAGGGGGTCGTGGGGCTGACCGGTGAGCAGGGCCGGATCTCCGGCGTCGAGTTGAGCACCGGCGAGGTGCTGCCCGCCGATGTGGTCGTGGTCGCCATCGGAGCGAGCCCGGCGACGGAGTGGCTGGCCGACAGCGGACTCGAACTCGACAACGGCGTGGTGTGCGACTCCCGTTGCCGGGCCGCGCCGGGGATCTACGCCGTCGGTGACGTGGCCCGCTGGCACCACGAACGGCTCGGCCGGCTGATCCGGCTGGAGAACCGCACCAACGCCACCGAGCAGGCCATGGCGGTCGCCGGGGCGATCCTCGGCGACGACCGGGCGTACGAGCCGGTGCCGTACTTCTGGACGGACCAGTTCGACGCCAAGCTCCAGGTGCACGGCTTCCTGCCGGCCGATGCCGAAGTGGACATCGTGGACGGGGAGTTGGCGGCCCGCCGGTTCGTCGCGCGGTACCGCAGCGGCGGCCGGGTCACCGGGATCCTCGGCTGGAACATGCCCAAGCAGGCCAGACAGCGCCGCCAGGAGATCGTCGACGCGCTCCCCTCCCCCGCGCCCTCCCCGTCCCCTGCGCCCTCCCCGTCCCCCGCTCCCGCCCACTGAACGACCCGGAACGATCAGGAGAGTTGCCATGAAGGTTGTCGTCGACGAGGACAAATGCGTCGCCGCCGGGCAGTGCGTCGCCGCCGCCATGGACGTCTTCGACCAGCGCGACGAGGACGGCATCGTCGTCCTGCTGGACGAGAACCCGTCGGCCGAACTGGCCGACGACGTGCGGAACGCCGCGGCGGTGTGCCCCGCGCTGGCGATCCGCATCGAGGAATGACCGCCGCCCTCCTCCCACATCGCCCTCACCGCCCTTCCCCCCACCCTCATCTGGAGGAACGACCATGTCCGAGGCCGAGACGGAACTCGCCGCCCCTGACGCGGAACTCTTCGACTACCCGGGCGCACGCGACCGCACCTGCCCGTTCGCCCCGCCCGCCGGACTGCGCGACCTGAACGCGACGGCGCCCGTGTCCCGGGGCCGGATCTGGGACGGCAGCACCCCGTGGCTGGTGACCGGGCATGCCGCGCAGCGCGTCATCCTGTCCGACCCGCGGGTCAGCTCCGACGACAAGCAGCCCGGGTTCCCGTACCCGAACCAGGCGATGGCGGAGAACGCTCCCCACCACCCGCTGACCATCTTCAACGCCGACGGCGCCGACCACACGCGGATCCGCCGCATGATGACGGCTCCGTTCACGCGCAACCGGATGGAGAAGCTGCGGCCGGAGATCCAGAGGTTCACCGACGAGCTGATCGACCGGATGCTCGCGGGCCCCAACCCGGCGGACCTGAACACCGCCCTGTCGCTGCCCCTGCCCTCGCTGATGATCTGCGCGCTGCTCGGAGTGCCGTACGAGGACCACGAGTTCTTCCAGGAGCACGCCTCGCTGGCCACCCGCAGCGACAAGACCGCCGAGCAGGACCGGGCGGCGAACCAGGCCCTGGGCGGCTATCTGGCCGGGCTGCTGCAGAAGCGGATGGAGCAGCCCAGCGACGACGTCATCTCGGACTTCGCCGGGCGGATCAAGGCGGGCGAGGTCACCCTGCCCGAGGCCGTCATGCTCTGCATGATCCTGCTGATCGCCGGCCACGAGACCAGCGCCAGCATGATCACCCTGGGCACCGCCCTGCTCCTGCGGAACCCCGAGCAACTGGCCCTGCTGCGCGGGACGGACGACCCCAAGGTCGTCGCGAACGCCGTCGAGGAGATCCTGCGCTATCTGACGATCCCGGCGCTCGGGCAGCGGCGGATCGCCGCCGAGGACATCGAGATCGAGGGCGTCACCATCAGGGCGGGCGAGGGCATCGTCGTCGCCCTGCCCGCGGGCAACTGGGACCCGGCGGCCTTCCCCGAGCCGGAGCGGTTCGACATCTCCCGCGAGGCGCGGCACCACCACGCCTTCGCCTGGGGCATCCACCAGTGCCTCGGCCAGCAGCTCGCCCGCATCGAACTCCAGGTCGTCTACGGCACGTTGTACCGCCGTGTGCCGACCCTCCGACTCGCCGTCGGTTTCGACGAGTTGAGGTTCCGCCGCGACGACGCGCTCGCCTACGGGCTGCACGAGCTGCCGGTCGCCTGGTAGCCACCCACGCTGTCACCCGCACACAACTGGAGTCACCCATGAGCGAGTTCGGCTTCGAAGGACGCGTCGCCGTCGTCACCGGCGCGGGCCGCGGCCTCGGCCGCGCCTACGCCCGCCTGCTGGCGGAGCGCGGGGCGAAGGTTGTCGTCAACGACCTGGGCGGGTCGATGGAGGGCGAGGGCTCCGACGCCGGACCCGCGCAGAAGGTCGTCGACCAGATCGTCGCGGCCGGCGGTGAGGCCGTCGCCGACACCCACGACGTGTCCACCCAGGCGGGCGGTGAGGCCATCATCGCGACCGCGACAGAGACCTTCGGCCGGATCGACGTCCTCGTCAACAACGCCGGGATCATCCGGTACGCGGGCCTGCCGGAGATCGAACTCGACAACCTGGAGAGGCACCTGGCCGTCCATCTGCTCGGCTCGTTCACCACGATGCGGGCCGCCTGGCCGCACTTCGTGGAGCAGGGCTACGGCCGGGTCGTCCTGACCACGTCCAGCGGCATGTTCGGCATGGACAACAACCTCTCGTACGCCGCCGCGAAGGCCGGCACGGTCGGCATGGCCCGCAGCGCGAAGCTGGCCGGCGAGCCGCACAACATCAAGGTCAACCTGATCGCACCGGCCGCGATGACCCGGATGGGCGGCGGCCCCGAGGAGGAGCCCGCCGAGACCGCGGAGGGCATGCCGTACATGCCGTCCGCGGCCGTCGCGCCGATGGTGGCCTATCTCGCGCACGAGGACTGCCCGGTGAGCGGGGAGATCTACACGGCCGGCGCGGGCCGGTTCGCGCGGGTCTTCCTGGCCTCCACGGAGGGGTACGCGCACGAGGGGGGCGACGCGTCGGTCGAGGACGTGGCGAAGAACTGGGACGCGATCAACGACGAGAAGGGCTACTACGTGCCCGCGGACCTGATGGCGTGGTCCGGCTCGTTCCTCAAGCACCAGTTCGGCTAGGGCGGGCAGAGGGAGGCGGTGAGCCGCCCCGTCTCCCCCCGTCTCTTCCCCGCCTTCTCCCGCCTTCTCCACGCGCCTTCTGTCGCCTCAGGTCGCGCGGCTCGCGATGTGCCATTTCGACGGCAGTTCGATGCGTGCGCCGTCCGGCCGGAACTCGGTGGTGAGGAGGGGGAGTTCACCGCTCGCGAGGACGGTGAGACCGGCCGCGCGCAGGTGCTCGGGCACCGCCTCGTCGGCGACCTCGCCGGGCGCTATGCCGTGACGGAGGACCGGAGCGAGTTTCGGCGGCGGTCCTGTCGGGTCCTGGGCCAGTGCGCCGAGCAGCGGGCGGGCGGCCTCGGCGAGTTCGACGAGGAAGACATGGCCGCGCTCCCCCACCAGCGCGGCGACTCCGTCGACCAGCGGCTGCCGGTCCTCGGGGTCGGTCTGGTGCAGGACGCCCCTCATGTAGACGTTGGCGTCGCCGAGTTCGGCGTGCAGCGCCTCGATGTCGGTCTTGTCGGTGGCGTCCAGCACCCGGTACGTGGCCTGTCCGGCCGGGTCGGC
The DNA here is from genome assembly GCF_044747445.1 of Streptomyces sp. NPDC090083. NCBI lineage: Bacteria > Bacillati > Actinomycetota > Actinomycetes > Kitasatosporales > Streptomycetaceae > Streptomyces > Streptomyces sp. NPDC090083. Next base: position 600,591 of record NZ_JBIVED010000001.1, read on the forward strand.
CTGCCGGGCGTGGTCGACGGCCGCGGCGGACAGGTCGGCGCCGAGGACATGGGTGAACCGGTCGGCGAGGAAGCGGGTCTGGGTGCCGTTGCCGCAGCCGAGGTCGATCATCTGCAGGCCGGGGTCGCGCAACTTCGGTTCGAACAGGGCGAGATGGAGCCCCACCGTCTGCGCCGGGGCCGCGTCCCAGAAGACGGCCCCCTGTCCGTCGGGCGCCTCGCGCCAGAAACCTTCCCAGGCCTCCCGGTACCGACTCGACACGCTCATGCCCAACTCCCCAGGATGCGAGGCCGTTTCCGCCATAAGTGACGGGCGAGTACGGTCTATCGCGCCCCGGTCCCGCTCACAAGCGCACGGCGCATACCTTCACCCCACATTCGATCTGTGTACGCCGGTGTGCGCCGGGGCCGGAGAGGGAGAGAAGGGGTCGGTTCCCTCCCGGTGAACCGCGGTTCAGCGGCGGGGCAGGGTGAGTTCGAACCAGACGGTCTTGCCCGTGGCCGTGCGGCTCGCGCCCCATTCGCGGGCGAGGACGCCGACGATGTGCAGACCGCGGCCGAACTCGGCGTCGGGTCCCGCCGCGAGCAGGGACGGCAGGGTGGGGTCGTCGTCGTCCACCTCGCACAGCAGGGTGTCGCCGCGCACCAGGCGCAGGGTGATCCCGCGGCCACGGGAGTGCCGTACGGCGTTGGTGACCAGTTCGCCCGCCAACAGGGCGGTGGTGTCGGCGAGTCGGGCGAGGCCCCACGCGTGGAGCTGTTCGCCGACGGCCGCGCGGGCACGGGCCGCCTCGACCGGGTCGAGGGTGAGCCGCCACTCGGCGACGTCGTCCGGCTCGATGCCGTTGAGCCGGGCCATCAGGAGGGCGACGTCGTCCTTGCGGCCGCCGCGGGTGTTGAGGGAGCGGATGATCGTGTCGCACGCGTCGTCCATGGACGCGGCCGGATGCGCGGCCGACTCGGACAGCGTCGCGAGGCCTACGCCGATGTCCTCGCCGCGCACCTCGACGAGACCGTCGGTGCACATCACGAGCCGGTCGCCGGGCTCCACGCGGACCCGGATCGCCTCGAAGGGCACCCCTCCGACGCCGATGGGCGCGCCCGTGGGCAGGTCGAGCAGCTCGCTGCGGCCGTCCCCGGCGTGCACAATCACCGGCGGGATGTGGCCCGCGTTGGCGAGGTGGAGTTCGCCGGCGATCGGGTCGTAGACGACGTAGAGGCAGGTCGCGAGGTACGAGTCGCCGAGGCGCTGGGCCAGGTCGTCGAGGTTGCGCAGGAGTTGGGCGGGCGGGAGGTCCATGGCGGCCATGGTCTGCACGGCGGTGCGCAACTGGCCCATCATCGCCGCCGAGTTGAGGCCGTGGCCCATGACGTCGCCGACGACGAGCGCGGTGCGGGCGCCGGGGAGTTTCACCGAGTCGAACCAGTCGCCGCCGACCCGGCCGAGCAGGGTGCCCGGCAGATAGCGGGTGGCGATGTCGCAGCCCGCCATGCGCGGCGGGATGTGCGGCAGCATGCTGTCCTGGAGGGTCTCGGCGACGGACTCCTGGTAGGTGTACATGCGTGCGTTGTCGAGCACGAGGCCCGCGCGGGCGGCGAGTTCGGCGCCGGTGACGCGGTCCATGTCGTTGAACTCGACGCGCTCGGGGTGACGCAGCAGGATCATGAAGCCGAGGACGACGTTCCGGGCCTTGAGCGGGACGACGAGCATGGAGCGCCCGGTGATCAGCGGCCGGATGTCGCGCTTCTCGAACTGCGAGGCGATCATGTGCCCCATCTGTTCGCTGATGCGCGGCACGAGGACGGGGTCGCCGCTGGTCATGCACTGGAAGAACGGGGTGTGCGCGGGGAACGGCATGGCCTCGCCGACGGGGACGACGTCGTCCCAGCGGCCGGGTTCGTCGGTGTGTTCCAGGGCGACCCGGTGCCACATGGTGGTGGTGTCGGGCACGCCGTCCGGGAACCCCTCGCCGGCGACGACCTGTTCGCGGAGGTAGGTGCCCGCGACATCCGTGAACTTGGGGACGACGGCCTTGCTGACCTCGATGATGGTCTGCGCGAGGTCGAGCGAGGTGCCGATGCGTCCGCTGACCTCGTTCAGGAACTCCAACCGCTCGCGTACGGCGACGTATTCGAGGTCCTCGCCCTCGTCCGCGCCGTCGTCCGGGAGCGGACGTCCCTCGGCGGCGGCGAGGGCGGCGCGCTCGCGGCGGGCCCTGCGCTCGGCGCGGCGGGCGACGCCCCAGTCGGGGGTCACCGGCACCCGTTCGTTCTGGCTGAACTCCAGGACGGGATAGCCGAGTTCGAGGACCTGCCCGACGATGCGGGCGCTCTCGCCGACGCTCATGCTGGGCAGGATCTCGGGGAGCCTGCGGGCGAGTTCGTCGGCGCCGGGGAAGTCCGTGTGCAGGGCGAAGCCGGGGGCGATGCGCTCGAAGGCGCCGTCCGTGCCGGGGAGGTCCTCGCGCAGGCCGCCCGCGTCGGCGGCGAGCACGAGGAGCCGCTCCTGTCCAGGGCCGACCAGGGGGTACGCCCACCACAGGACGTCCACGCGGTCGCGCTCGGGCACGGTGAGGCGGGCGCGGCCCGCGGCGGGATAGGACAGGCGTCCGTCGAGCGAGGACTCCAGATCGGGTCCCAGGCCGTCGTAGTGGGCGAACACGCCCTGGGGGCCGGGCTCTTCGTCGTCGGGCAGCGCGCCGGAGACGGGGAGCAGGTCGACCGCCGTCTGGCCGATGGCCTCTTCCTTGGTCACGCCGAAGAGGCGCCGGGCGCCTCGGCTCCAGTGGGAGACGAGTCCGGCGCGGTCGACCAGGACGACGGCCAGCGGGACGCGGCCCGCCGCGGTGTGTCCGAGCACCACGTCGTCTCCGGCCCCGCGGCCGGGAGGTGTCTCCCGCTCGGTGCCACGGTCCATGACCCAGGCCCTCTCTCCCCACGGCTCCGGAAGATCTGTGCCGCCGTCGACCACGCTACGGGGGCGGCCGGTGGCGATGTGTGGCATTCCAGGAATTGGTGCCGACCCGTCGCACCGGCGCGCGCCCCCTCGCGGCGCTCAGTCCTCGTGGCCGAGCTGGAGATCGCGCTCGGTGCGTCCGCCGCCCGCTACTTGCAGCACGGTGGCCACGGGCGGGTACCCGGCGGCGATCACCGTGTACTCGCCGGAGGACAGGTCGACGAACCGGAACGTGCCGTCCGGGCCCGTGGTGAGGGTGTCGACGACGTTGCCCGCCGCGTCGAGGAGCGTGACGCGCGCGTCCTCGACGGGCCGTCCGCCGCTCGCCCTGACGGTGCCGCGCAGCACGGCGCCGCCCGCGAGCTCGACGTCCTGGCGGGTCTCGCGGGAGGCCTGGACGCTGACCGGGAGCGCGGCCGGGCGGAAGGCGGGCGCGCTGGCGGCGAGGGTGTACTCGCCGGCCACCAACTCGCTGATGACATAGCCCCCTTCGCGCCCGCTGCGGGTGCTGGCGACGACCTCGCCGTGCACGTTGGTGAGGGTCACGGCGGCCTCCCGCACCGGGGTGCCGTCGGCGGTCAGCACGCTCCCCGCGAGGCGTCCGGCGCCGCCGAGGACGACGTCGAGCTCGACGGGCCGTTCGCCGACGGTCACGGACACCGCCTGCGGCTGGTGCCCGCCGGCCGCCGCGATCAGGACGTACGACCCGGAGCCGGGCGTCGACAGCGCGTACCGGCCGTCCGGGCCGCTGGCGCCGCGCCCGATCTGCTGTCCGGAGACGTCGATGAGGGTCAGCGCGGCCCGGGGCACCACGGTCCCGTCGGGGTGCTGCACCGTGCCGCAGACCGGGATGCCCGCCGCGTATCCCGAACGGGCCTGCGGGATCGGGGAGTTGTCGAGGGGCGCGGTCTCGGCGGGGGCGTTGTGGGACTCTGCAGCTTTCAACAGGGGGGTCTCCTTGAGGAAGATCGCGATGAGCAGGCCGAGGGCGAGCACCGGCACCAGGTAGAGGAAGATCCGCGGCATGGCGTCGGCGTACGCCCGGATGTAGTCGTCGCGCAGCGCGGGAGGCAGCGTGTGGACGAGCTGCGGGGTGATGGCCTCGGGGTCGGGGAGGCCGCTGCCCGCGGGGATCCGGGCGCGCAGCGCGTCGGTGAGCCGGTCGGCGAACAGGGTGCCGAAGATGGCGGCGCCGACGCTGCCGCCGATCTGCCGGAAGTAGTTGTTGGCGCTGGTGGCGGTGCCGAGGTCGGCGGGGCGTACGGAGTTCTGCACGGCGAGGACGAGGACGGGCATCACCATGCCGATGCCGGCGCCGAGGACGGCCATCCAGACGCTGTACTGCAGCCGGGAGGTGTCGACCTCCAGCCGGGAGAGCAGCCACATGCCGAGGGTGGCGAGGCCGCTGCCGAGGATGGGGTAGATCTTGTACCGGCCGGTGTGGCTGATGAGTTGGCCGGAGATGATGGACGCGCCGACGATGCCGCCCATCATCGGCAGCATCAGGAGTCCCGACTCGGTGGCGCTCGCCCCGTCGACCATCTGCAGGAAGGTCGGCAGGTAGCTGGCCGCCCCGAACAGGGCGACGCCGATCACCAGGCCCACGAGGGCGGAGACGTTGAAGACGGCGTCCTTGAACAGCCGTAGCGGGATGAGGGGTTCGGGCGCGAAGCGTTCGGCGACGAGGAAGAGGACCGCGGCGGCCACCGCTCCGGCGCCGAGTCCGAGGATGACGTGCGAGCCCCACGCGTACTCGGTCCCGCCCCAACTGGTCAGCAGGACCAGGCAGGTCGAGGCGGCGGCGAGGAGCAGCGCGCCGAGGACGTCGAGGCGTGCCCTGACGGTGGGCTTCGGCAGCTTGAGGACGACCGTCACGACGGCGAACGTGACCACGCCGAACGGGACGTTGATGTAGAAGCACCAGCGCCAGGAGAGGTGGTCGGTGAAGTAGCCGCCGAGCAACGGGCCCGCCACGGAGGCGAGTCCGAAGGTGGCGCCGATCAGGCCCATGAACCGGCCGCGCTCACGGGGCGGCACGATGTCCGCGATGATCGCCTGCACGCCGATCATGAGTCCGCCGGCGCCGATGCCCTGCACCGCGCGGAACGCGATGAGCTGGTCCATGGACTGGGCGCGGCCGGAGAGCGCGGAGCCGATGACGAAGACGCCGATCGCGAACTGGAACACGCTCTTGCGGCCGACGAGGTCGCCGAGCTTGCCGTAGACCGGGAGGCCGACCGTGGAGGTGAGGAGGTAGGCGGTGATCGCCCACGACATCTTGTCCAGGCCGTGCAGTTCGCCGACGATCTTCGGGAGCGCGGTGGCGACGATCATCTGGTCGAGGGCGGCCAGCAGCAGCGCGAGCATCAGGCCGAAGAACACCAACCGCACGCGGCGCGGGCCGAGTTCGGCCTTCCCCGCGGGGGCGGGGACCGGTGTCTCGGGGGGTGCGGGGACCCGCTCGTCCTGCACCAGAGTCGTCCCGCCCACGTACCGCTCCCCTCGTCGCACCTGCCGCACAATTCCCGCTTTAGGCGACAACTGCGTGCAAGCGCGACGAGTTACGGCGTACGCCCGGCTCGAACGGAGATCCACTCGAACCGGTGAGGAGTGAGCGCGGGCGTCAACACGCCCTCGGGAGTTGGGCTTTGAGGCCCGCGTCCCGGAGTCGGCCTACTTCTCGACCTCGGCGGCGAGCCGTTCGAGGACGAGGTCGTAGATCCGGCCGAGGCCCTTGGGGGCGAAGGTCCGCTCGAAGAAGCCGCCGATGCCGCCGGCGCCGTTCCACGTGCTGGTCACGACGACGCGGGACGCGCCCTCGCCGGCCGGGGTGACCCGCCAGGTGGTGACCATGGTGGAGTTGCGGTCCTTCTCGACCAGTTCGCCGTCGGTCGGCTCGGTGACCTCCAGGAGGCAGTCGCGGACGCGCTTGCTGGTGGCCTGGAGCTTCCAGTGGACGAGGGTGCCCTCGCCGTCGCCGCCCTCGCGCACCTCGTACTCGCTGAACTGCTCGGGCAGCACCTTCGCGCGCGTGCCGCTGTAGTCGGCGAGGGCGTCGAAGACCGCCTCCGCGTCGGCTGCGACGACTCGCTCGGTAGTCGCCTCGACCTGCGCCATCGGTTTCCTCCAGGACATGAGTTCTCGGGGTGGGGGCAAGCCAACCACCCCGGCCCACGGCCGCCCAAATCGGGGTGCCCGGGGCGACGGAGGGGATCGGGAATGCCCCTTGCACAGCAATTCGAACAAGTGTTTCACTCGATGGGCAGGCCTACCGAGGAGACGTCATGCGCTGGGAGAACCTCACCGCGGAGTCCGGCGGCCACAGCCGGGCGGCCGATGCCGCGCTGTTCAGCGCGGACGCCGTGGTCAGCCGTACCTTCGACACACCCGAGTTCCGCGGGATCACCTTCCACGAGGTGCGGGCCCGCTCGATCATCAACCGGGTGCCGGGGGCCTCCCGCATGCCCTTCGAGTGGACGGTCAACCCGTACCGGGGCTGCACGCACGCGTGCGTGTACTTCCCTGCATGACCCTATTGAGCCCGGGAGGGCCGATGCTCAGCACTCCGAACGCGGACAAGGCCTGGAAAGGCATGACGAGGTCATTCCCGACCCCGGAGGCGCCAGGCAAGTCTGCCGCCCCGAACAAGACGGAGAGGACGGCTTTCGCCGTACTGCTGCATGGACCGGCCGTACGAGCGGGCAGCGCCGACGCGAGTCCGTGGCTACTGCTGCGCGACCGCACCGCCAAGCGCCTGTAACCGACCCACCAGCAGCAGCCACATTCAGGGACGCTCCTCGGAAGTTCAGCCTGAGCCGTTCTTCTGACGGCATATCTATCGGGGCAAGAGCGCCGAGCGACCCAGCCCTCCAACTCTGATTGAGCCGTCGGCGCTCGTCCTGGGCATCTTCGAGTCCCGGTGGCGTCCCTGAGAGGACTTTCTACTGCCACCGGCCGGACACGATAACGACTTTGACCGCCGAAACCCCCAGCAAGACACCGGCGAGACCTGTCCATGTACCAGCCGGGGACACGCATCGGCTTCCGCCAAGGCCCTCCACGGCCTCACACGAGCACGCCTAGTCCCCGACGCGGAACAGCGGCGCGGGAGCGGTCGGCCGGTTCACCACCACTCCCTCGATGCCCCGTCAGAGAGCCGTCGAACAGCGACAGCAGCCAGCCCCAAAGCCCCTGCTCTCGCTCTCTCGACTCAGGGCGGCGCCAACCTGGAAGACCGACACCGGCCTCCGGGGTTCCTGCCTGCAGGAGCAGACAGGCCGTTCTCAGACCTCCCGGGGATCCTGCCGGTCGAGCGCAGCCAGCACGCGAGCCGGATCGTCGATCAGATCGAACAGCCCGCTGGTCCGTCGCGCCCACTGCTCTGGATCCTCTCCCTCCGTAAACGCCGCAGCTGACGCGAACTGGGCCCGGAGGTTGACCGGCAGTCCGCCAGCCAGGGACGCACCGAGCTCTCGGCTCAGGACAGCTCGCGCCGATGGCAGTCGCATAGAACGGGCCGGCGTGCCGGTCGCCGGGACGGCGGTGCCGCTCACGCCCTCAAGAGCCGCAACGGCATCGCGCACCCAGTCGCCATCCCAGGTGCCGGGGAGCGGAACTGCGATCCGCTGAACGCTCGCGATCGCTTCCCTCCCCAGCGCGAGCGAGAGCCCTCCCGGATCCTCGTGGTAGTTGAGGTAGCGGGCGACGTCGACGCCCGGCGGGCAGACCTCGTCGAGCATGACATCGCCGACGAAGTCGCTGGGGTCGACGAGCCACCCCTCCCCCACCACGACGGATGGCTTCAGACGGACCCGGTACAGAGAGAACTGGCTGCGCCGGTCAGCCTGGTCACGCATCCGACGCAGCATGTTGTGGACAGCGGCCTCGTACGTGCCGGCGTGGAGGGCCTTCGCCCGCTGACGCGCGGCCCACGCGGAAACCCGCTGCTCTCCACCCATCCTCCTGCGGGTCTCGGCCGTCAAGCTGGCTGCCGGGTCGAAGTGCCGCGTCGGCCAGTCCGGCTGCGTGCTCGTGTGGTACCACGAGAACTGCGCGACCCTGTCGTCGTCGAGCGCTGGGTCGCCGGAGTCGATCGTCACCCGGGGCGAGTCCTCGTGCTCGCAGGTCATGCCACAGCCGGGGCAGGTCTCCTTCACCTGGTCCCACCATTCGATCCAGTCCAGATCAACGCGCCACCGATGATCGCAGCGCCCACAGAGCATCTGCCGCTCGCGCCAGAAGTCAATCCGCCGTTCCACGGCACCATTCTCCAGAGGCGTCCGACGGAGAACCAGCTTCAGCTGAGTTCTCGAAGCTGCCAGAACTCCGCTTGCGCGGTGTCTGCTTCATCGCGGAGCAGGTCGAGGATCTGCTCCGAGGACCTGCTGGGATCCTCGGAAGGCCGCTCAGCCGCGCGGCAGGCATCGTGGCGCTCCCGCGAAGACCAACTCGGCGTTGACCAGAGACTCGGACATAGCTCAACTGGCAGTTGCATCTGCCCCGGGAGTGGACGGACGCGCCGGACCGCTGCGGCAGAGCCGGAGTCCCGCAGGGCACAAGCCATCAGGAGAAGTGGCGTCTGGCGCTCGGCCTGCTGGACACACTCGCCGGGCGGCAAGTGAAGGCTCCGGTCGTGGTCGCCGACGCCAATTAGGGCGTCGGCACGCCGTTCCGGCTCGGTCTCAAGGAGCGAGCGCTGTCCTTTGTCCTGGCCCTGCAAGGGAAGGAAGTCGCTCATCCGGAAGATGCCGAGCCGCACCAGTCCGCTGATGGGCTTGGGCCGCCCACTCTTCCCCGCTACCGCACCCCGCCGCGAGCCATTTCCACCCTCGCGGCCCAGGCGGGTGCTCAGCGATTCTCCGAGGTGACCTGGCGGCAGGGCAGCAAGGGTGTGATGACCTCACGGTTCATGAAACTGACGGTGCGGCCCACGGGCAAACAGTCCCTGGCCGCCGCTGAGGAAAGGGTTGCAGCTCCCTGGCACGAACTACACCGGGCAGCCCGCTCGGCTTGGCCCGACTTGTACATACCAGCGCGTTGGGATGTCCTCATCGACCAACGATCATGAGCAGGTCGACGACCGCAACGACGTCAAGGGTGATGCCGGAGGATCCACATCCAGCGTCGATCTCGCCAGCAGATCACTCCCCCGGCGACGCCAGCAGCAGATCAGTCCACACCTCGAGCAATCTGCCCATCGGCTTCCAAACCAAATTTATGCAAGCGATCGCCTTCGTCATGACGCCCTAGTTGCTTCAACAGATCCGCCATCTCGTCGATGGCAAACGGTTCTCCCGCCAAGATTGCCGTCCTGTACCAGGAAAGCGCCTCGTCGCCGTTGGCTTGTCGCGCAGTGAGGAATGCCGTGAGATGGAGCGCCGAGGTGTGGCCTTGTCTGGCGAGTTCCTTCGCACGCGATACAGCCTCGTCAACTCGCCCGAGCTGTTCAAAAAGCCCAGCCATGCGCCAGAGAGCCATGGCATGTCCTTGCTCAGCCAAGGAACCCAGCCAACGCAGCGCCTCGTCCTGGCGCCCGGACGCGACCAGCAGGTCAGCGGCGGTGTGAAGCACGGCCACGTCCACACGCCTGTCGGGTTCAAGACACCAGCGCAGCGCGTCGTCAAAATGCTCTGCGCCCATGAGGATGTCCAGATATGCGGCCGAGGCGAATGGCCGACCGGCCGTCGCGAATGGCTCCAACCACATTGCGGCTTCCTCGAGTCCTTCACATTTCACGGCCAGTTGGGCTCCGGGAGCGAAGGCCATATCGTGGCCAGCGTCGGCCGCACGCTTGAAGAACGAGAGCGCCTCGGCCGAACGACCGGCCCGAGCAAGTGTGTTGGCCGTGAGCATCAAGTCGGTGGCACCGTCTTGGGCCAGCTCGTTCAGCCAAGCGAGGGCCCTGTCAGGACCCTCGGTGTTCCACACCATGTCTATGGACCGCCGGATCGCCAGTGCGTCGCCGGAAAGTGCTGCTCGCCGGAAGAACTCGAGTGCCTCTGCTAGGCGGCCGTGCTGCTGAAGCTTCTCACCGGCTTCGCGGGCGGCAGCGGCGTCACCGCGATCGGCGAGTCCGCCGAGCCAGGAGATTGTCTCATCCGTGCCGCGCGAGTCCGCTGTCAACTCGACGACAAAGGAAAGCGCAAGCTCATCTTTGGCTTCGGCCAGCCGTGTCAGCTGATCGACTGCGTCGTCCTTTCGGCCCAAGGCCTCCGACAGGTCGACTAGGTACGCATAGGCTTCCTCGTCCCTGGCCTCGACTGCGCGCTGATACCAGCGCAGGGCTTCCTCGTGTTGCTCGGCCCGTTCCATCACATCGCCCCCGAGCCAGGCAGTGTCCTCGATGCCCGCTGCGTCGGCACGCAAATGGAGCTGGAACGAGCATCGAAAGAGACCGCGGTTTCGGGCTTCCCAAGCCAGGCCGGCAAGATCATTCGCCGCTGCGTGCTCGGGAAGCGCACTCCAGAGCGATGCCGCAGCAGCTGCGGTCGTCCGACTCGCCCGTCCATGGTGGTCAAGATAGTCGGCAAGGCGAAAATGCGGTTCCACGTGGACTGCCTGACCGGGGCGGGGGCGCACCAGGCTGAGGGGACGGGTCGCACCGCGGCAGGGCTGTTGAAGCACAGAGAGGGTTTGCTCGAACCAGCCCTCCCTCAGAGCAGACCATTCGTCATCGGTGAGATAGCCGACGGCAGCCAGTTCCAGCAGCGTACGAGGCAGCGCTCCACTGCATCCGATCCGGCGGGCATCCATTGCTGCATGGATCACGGCCCGCGCGGGGGCCGGAGCAGTCGTATAGCGCTCCATGAGAGCGAAAGCGCCAGAGAGGTACTGGACAATGCGTCCGTCGCCAGCTCGGCGAACTGCCTCTGCCAACCGCCAGTCCTCGTGTGCTGTTCTGCGTGCTTCCAGCAGAGCTGGCTCATCGAACGAACGGGGGACGAGGACACTGTGGCCAGCAAGCAGCATGCGGGCTTCTCGGTGCCCATCCGGTGCGCCCGAATCAGGCGGAAGGGTAAGCCTTTCCCAATGCTCCGGCCACGCTGTTCCCAAAACCACGACCGGCCCCCGGGCGGGATCCTTTAGTAGCTCCCTCAACGCTGTGGCCGCCTTCTCGCCTAGCTGGGGCGACGACAGATAGGGCTCGATTTCGTCGAGCCAGACCACTGTCCGCGGCCCGACGGACAGCACGCCATTGAGGAGAGCCTCCGCTGGGCTTGGAGCAATCGGATACCAGAGTCGCCAGTCGCCCGGTAGCGCCTGGATAGCCTCCCAGCATGCTCGAGTCTTGCCCGTGGAGGATTCGCCAACGAGTACAACCAGAGCGCTCTGTGCGGCGGTGGCTCGTGCGACGAGCTGGCCCACCCGCCTGTCGTGTTCCCGGCTGATGTAGGCCGGCAGCGGGGGCAGCCGATCCCCAGGTTCCCTCTCTTCGGCCTCGATGACATGGTGCACCTCCAAAGCGAACGGATCGGTGAAGTCCCGGATCGGGGAGCCCACCACGGTATGGATGTGCTGTGTGGCGGGATCCGGACGGTCTGTGCAGAACCTCTCTGCCGTCGCCCGCCCGAAGAAGCGGTCAACCAATGCACGTTGCGGGAAGAGGAGGTCCGAGAGCTGCTGCCGGCCCCAGAGTTCAATCTCGAGTGGGTGATAGTCCGTACGCAGTTGATGGAGCCGATCCTCCACCGCAGTGTCACCGGTATAGGCACTGGTGACCAGCACGAAGCGCGTGGCGTCGAAGGGGCGGGTTCCTTCGACATACATCCGAACCGCATCTGAGAGGGCATCGGCGGTGAAATTCTGCCAGCGCTTGGCCTGATAGACGGTCAGGCTGCCATCGACGAAGTACCCCACGACATCGATGCCGTGTTGCTTCTGCCCGTTCCTGCCATACAACCTAGACCGGACCGCACCCTCAACTTCACAGGCCAGCGCCACGATCAGATGCTCGAGGCTCTCCCAAGACAACTGCTCCACCTGAAGGAGCAGCGGGGCTGTCACCGTGAGCGGCGGAGGAAGATCTGGAGGTGCATGCACAAGCCTGTGACCAGCATCGATCTCTTCCCAAAGCTGTTCCACGTCTTCTCCCCCCGGCTCGGCTGCTCGAATCGGCTCGGGAAAAACGTGCTGCGGGTTCGTCGCCATGGGGTCATGATGCATCCAGCCACCGACAATGAGACCAGCTTCACGATCGGACGGCCTGACAGCCCTCGCATGTGAGCCAGTTGAACACGCCGAACTGCGCACTGAGACTAAAGAGACCTGCGCATGTGAACTTTCATCTCAGCCACCGACCTCCAACACCGACAAGCGGGAAAGTGTTGCGGGCCGGTGTCGGGAACGTGCCACATCCGCGAAGCTTCGGGCCGCCATTTGTCACGCATGCACCGCTCGACCAGCACCGGGGCGGCGTCCGCGCGGGTGAAGGCATTCGCTGCGGCCACCCCGCGCGCGAGCCCTGCGCATCGCCCGGAGCCACAGCGGTCACCGCGGTCCCGGCGAACCTGTGTCTGAAGCCCCCACAGAGCGCCGGTCGAGCCACCAGGCCACTGCCGAATGGGGCACATCTGTGCGGTCGGACGACGAGGCCTTGCTGCTTTCGCTCGATGCCTACACTCTGGCGCATGAGTTTCACAGCACTCCATCGCGCCGTCGGAACGACACCGGGCCCACTGACCGACGATCTCCTCGACACCGCTGTTGCTGCTGGTACGACGGAGGCAAACGACCTGGATTGGAAGGGCAAGCTGCCTCCGGCGAAGGGGCTGGCGCAAACAGACTTCCCCAAGGACGTGGCGGCGATGGCGAACAGCGGCGGAGGCCTGATCGTCTACGGCGTGGAAGAGTCACAGAAGGCAGCGACTCGGCGCGTAGACGCCGGCGAGTTTGATGAGACCTATGAACGAACACTGCGCAGCGCCGCGATCACCGCCATCTCCCCGCCTGTGTTCGGCCTGAACGTGCACCGCCTCGAAGCTGACGGGAAGCGGGCCATCGCCGTGGAAGTCCCCGCAAGCATCGACGGACCGCACCTGATCTACAGGAACGACTACTTCGGCGCACCCATTCGGAATGACTCCGACACCGTGTGGATGAAGGAACGGCAGATCGAAGCCATGTACCGCGCCCGGTTCGAGGAGCGCCGACACGCAAGTGAGGCACTGGATGCCCTGTTCAGTGAAGCGTCCGCTGGCCGAGACTCCTATACGCGCGCCTGGCTGATAGCGGTCGCCCACCCCCGCATTCCGCGCTTTCGTGACCGGACGACGCGCGAAAGGGCACGCTATGTACTGTCCGAAACGGTGCCCCTAGCTCTGGCTTACGCCTCGCGGAATGGTGGTGTGCATCCCCTGGAGAACGTCGACCGGAACAACCCCCGTCCAGGTTTGCGCCGCTGGGTTGCCGTCAACATGGCGATTGGCGATCGCTCGTCGTGGAAAGAAGCCTGGATGAGCATCCACCATGACGGCTCGGTCACCCTCGCCGCTGCGGTCGGTGGGCACCGCAAGAGCCACGACACCTACTTCGAGGGCTGGGAAGTCGAGTCTTCCGCCGTTGAGTGCGCTATCGCGGATGTCATGGCACTCCTCCGCACCACTGCGGAAGCAACCAACAACGAGGAGTACGACGTTCGTGTAGGGATCGAATGGACCGGCCAGGAACCGCTCACGATTCTCACTAGGGATAATTTCGGGCATATCTATGACGGCGCCTCGACCCCGCTGTATCGCTACACGCCTATTGAAACCACCGTGAACGCAGTGGAACCTCCCTTGGACTACCACTGGCACGTCCACGACCTCGCTCAAGACTGCGTGAATCAGGGCGGCATCTCTAACGTGCAGGTCATCCGACCCCCCGCCCGCAGCGACTCGCAGTAGCCGGGCCAGCGCTGTCTCCGCAACCACGGCCGTCAAATAGTGTCTGCGCGCGGGAATAGGGTCCGTGGAGTGAATGACCGCTACAACCTGGTCCTGGCGGTGGACCCGCCGCCGGATCTACCCGCGCCGGTGCTTCAGGAGTTGAGGTGGCTCCTGGGACAGGAAGCGCTGGGGCGAAACCCGGAGCTCACCAGCTCATCCTGGCCGTCCCACACGACCCCGATCACGGAGGGGGTCGGTGCCCCACGGAGCTGGCCATCATGAACCGGTAGACATTGCCTGCTTCGAGGGTGAGCCCGACGGCCACTCGCCCATCGCATCGGCCTCTCCGCCGCCACCGGGGCCGCGTCAGCAGATGCCGCTCTTCCGACTGCTGCTGTAATCCTTGGTGCCCGCCACCGAACCGACCCCGTTCCCCTGGACCCTGCCGGCTATCCCGAACCCACTGCCGAAGCGGCGTCCGCATGGACGCACTCTCCCACGCCGCCCAGCCCGATCATTCAGGGGCCCTGAGCCCCCGTCCTAGCCAGGTGGGCTCACAGGGCTGGCTGCGGCATGGCGTGTTCTCTCTGTGCAGGCGGAACACGCCTCGGTGTTCCACGTTCCACCGCCAGGGCCAGGCAGCGGCCGAAGCCGCGGATGCCTGCTCACGGTCTGCATGGCCGTGATGCTCGAGGAAGCTCACGGACGCCAGGCAGCTCTGGGGTTCGTCGCCGCATCGGCCGACGACTACGTCCGACGCGGCCACCCGCGCCCCTACCCGACCCCCTGAACCGGCTGATTCACGACACGGCACTGCCGGCGATGTGCGCCAGCTCTCCGGCCGACTCGGGGGTCAGACGGTAGAACCCCTGGAGACTTATCGCACGCTCCAGACGTCCGTCGACCACGTGCTTCAGTCCGCGGGTCTGCCCTCGCCGGTTGCGCCAGGTGAGCTGCGCCAGGAGGCCGGCGGGGACCGGTGCATCGAAGCGTACGGGTGTAGCGTCCACGTGTACGGGTGCGGCGCCGCACCCGCCGGCGCCGAGCATCGACCACGCGTCATGTCCGGGAAAGGCCTCGTCCTGCCACGTCGCGGGAGCAGTCCCGCAGCAGACGCCCCGTTCCCTGTCGAGCACCCGCATCCGGCTCACCACGAACACCGTGCCACGGTTGACGTGCACCGCAAACACCTCGTCCCCGACCTCAGCCCCCGACCAGGCGGGCAGCGAGGTGTGAACACCACTGAAGGCGACAGGAGGCCGCTCGCCCACGCGACCGGCCTTGCGCAGGGCCTTGCAGGTGTCGTGGGTCCACAGGACGGTGAAGGCATCAGGCATGCCGTGATCCTATGAACGAGCACTGACAACCGGTTCTCAGAGCTAACGGCGTGATCCGAGGGGTGAAGCGTCCCCTGCCTGGTGCCACCGCGGCACGACCGACCTCGTGACCGGCGTGCTCTCCGCCTTCGCCCGGCGCCTCCCGCGGGCCGGGAACCATCACAGTCACCTCCTAGGCCGGCGCGGCCAGGACCTCGGCGAGCTCCGCCCGCGCGATCAGCCGGTGTTCCAACGCCCCCTCTGCCACCGCGAGTTCGGCCAGGACCCGGTCCGTTTTCGCCTAGAGCTGCTCCACAGCCGCCCGGGCAGCGGTCTCCCCTCTCCACAACAAGCCCATCACCGACGCCACCTCCGTACCACGAAGAACGAACTGAACGTCCGAACTCTCCCTCGGCGACACCGACACCATGCCTGATCAGAGGAAACTCAACGACCACGTCCGGAAGGACAACGGCTTGTTGACGGCCTCGCAACGCGCACTCGTGCGCTGGCCCGCGCTTCCGTGCATCAGAACGGTTCGTCTTCGTCATTGCGCCGTGGACGAAACGCGCCCTTCAATGGCCGGAGCTGCGTGCGGGGGGCATGGTGAACGACGCGAGGGCCGGGAAGATCAGGGACGCGATCCTGGTCGTGCCGGGAATCATGGGCAGTGAGCTGGTTGACACTCAGAGCGGCGCATTGCTGTGGGGGCTGCGCGATCCGCGCTGGTACCTGTCCGCGTGGACGACGGGCCGCGGGCTCCGTCAACTCGCCGTGACCGATGAGGAAGTGGACGGCAGGGCCGGCCGCGTACGGCCCGGCCGACTGCTGCGCGCACCCGCGTACGCACCGGTACTGCGCGGATCCGAGCCGTACACGGCACTGGTGCAGAAACTGGAGGACGCCTGCGTTCATCCGTGCGCGGTCGCAGAGTTCGCCTACGACTGGCGGCTCCCGGTACGTCGGACCGCGCAGCTCCTGGCCGATGCCGCCGAACGCCATCTCCGCTTCTGGCGCGGGTTCGGCGAGGGCTACGGTGACGCACGGCTGATTATCGTCGCGCACTCGATGGGCGGCCTGCTCGCCCGGCACTTCGTCGAAGACCTCGGCGGTGCGGCCGAAGTGCGGACGCTGCTTACCCTCGGTACCCCGTACTTCGGCGCGGTCAAGGCTGCCGTCATCCTCAACCTCGGCCGGGGTTCGCCGGTTCCCTTGCCGAGGAAACACCTGCGCACGCTGGCAGCGACCCTCCCGGGCCTCTACGACCTGCTGCCCCGCTATCGCTGTGTCGATGAGCATGGAGGGCCCCGCCTCCTCACCGATGCCGACGCCGCGGCGATCGGCGGGAATGTCGACCTGGCGGCTTCGAGCCTGGGGCACCGCTGGTCGGACTCGCCGCCCCCGCAGCTCCGGGCCGTCGTGGGGCTCAACCAGCCGACCGCCCAGAGCATGACGATCGACGCGGGCAAGGTGAATCCGAGGAACTTCCTGCGCGGGACCGACGGCGGCAGCGAGGACCACAGCGGTGACGGCACCGTCTTCCGTCTCTCTGCGACCGGGTTCACCGAGCGCCCCGGTTACCTCTCCCAGCAGCACTCGGCCCTGGCCAAGGCACCAGAGGGTCTGGACCTGGCCCGCGCCGTCCTCACCGAGCGAGACCTTGGCCCACCGCTGGGGGCGCGGGGCGTCGGCGTCGACGCCCCGGACCTCGTGGCCGTGGGGCAGCCGTTCACAGTGCGGGTGATCGGGGGCGCAGACGCCGCCGGCCTCGGCTGCCGCATCCAATCAGCCGAAACCCACAGGCAGATCGCACGCCCGGTCTTCCAACGACAGGGTGACGAGATCACCGCCCAAGCCCGTATCCCGGCCGCGGGCATCTACCGGATCGACGTGAAACAGACCGGTGCCTCCCCTGTCAGCTGCCTGGTGATGGCCGCCCCCGCCGACGATCTGAGTCTCTGGGAGGAATGACGTCCGCACAACCGGCCTTCGACGTGGTCACCCTGCCCATCAGCGTGTACGACCACTTCGACGATGTCCCGGGCGCGGCCACTTGCGCCGAGCGAGCCGCGGAACTGCTGGCAGAACTCGGTGGTCGGCACGTGCCGTGGACCGGACGCCCTGAGCGCGTGACCCGGACCGAGGCCACGGCGCGCCTGGGTGCCTGGGCGTCGCCTCCCGCCCCGCGCAGTTCGGCGCTCCTGTGGATGGGGCATGGTCACTCCGACGGCGACGCCGCCGCCCTCGCCTACGCCGAGACACCCGGCGCCTGGACCGATGCGGAAACACCCCTGGACCTGGCGCGGCGGATCAGAGCCGAGTGGACCCACCGTGTGGGCCGGCGCGGCAACTGGGCGATGGTCGTCATCGAGGCATGTGATGCTCCGGCCTTCGTGAACGGCCTCATGTCCGCGGTGCACGGTCTCCCTCCCGATGCCATCCCGGGTGAGCTGGTTCTGGTCGCCGCGGGAAGCGATGGCACCACGCATCTGGGCGCTTTCAACGATGCCCTCGCCGCGACGGTGGCCTCGCTGCGGATGGACGGCCCGGAGTTCGAGCTCAGCGAACTGGTCCGCCGCCTCGACAACCGGCTGAGGCACAGCACCACAGGCGGCTTCGCTGTCCCCTACAAGCTCACCGCCCGCCTGCGCTTGCGCGACGCCCCCGCCACCGGCATCACCGCGACCGCCGACGACGTGGAACGGCTGCGGGAGATTCTCGCCGCCCGGCCTCATGCGCTGCGCCACTTCGACGACAAGGCCCGGGGCGGGGACCTCAGCGAGCAGGCGTGGTTCTTCACCGGTCGTCAGAGCGAGACTCGCGAGATCGCCGGGTGGCTGCGTGAGACGGAGACCGGGATGCTCGTGGTGACCGGACCGGCCGGCTCGGGGAAGTCCGCGCTCCTGGGCCACCAGGTCGTCCTGGCCGACGACGAGTTCCGCGAGGTTCTCGTGGAGGCAGGCCAGCTGGAGGAACCGGACGACCGCGAACTGCCGCCCTGCGACTGCTTCGACGCGGTCATACACCTGGCGGGTCTGTCCGTGACCGACGTGATCAAGCGACTGTGCGACGCGGCCGGTGTGCCTCTTGAGGGCGGCTTGACCATGCGGACCCTGCGCGCCCGACTCCTTGCCCGGGGAGAACGGTTCACCGTCCTCGCCGACGCGCTGGATGAGGCCCGTGAACCCGCCGCCATCGCCTCCTCCGTGCTGCGCCGTATCGCGGACCTGCCCGGTTGCCGCGTCGTCGTCGGCACCAGGACCGCGGAATCCGGCCCCGGCGGCGAGCCCCGACATGACCTGGTCACCGCCCTGGGCTCCAGCAGCGACACGACGCTACTCACGGTCGAGCACGTTCCCAACGACCTGGGCCGGTACGTACGCCGCCGACTGATCGCGGCGCGCACCGCCGGCACACCGGGCCTTTCCGACGCGCTCATCGACGAGATCGCCGCCCTCGCCCGCAGCGGCGGACAGAACTTCCTGTCCGCGCGCATCGCGGTCGCCGAGATCGTCGCTCGCCCCGAACTGCTGCGCCCGGAGAACACCGACGAGTTGCGCCGGCTCGCTGCGCAGCACCACAAGTCCACCTTCGCGGCGATCAGAGCCCGGCTCGACCGCCGTGCGCTGGCACTGCTGCACGCACTCGCGCTCGGACAGGGCAGGGGGCTGCCCCGCTCGGGCGGAGTGTGGGCGACGGCGGCGGCCGCACTCGCCGAGCACGGCGCCGTCTCCGAGAACGCTGTGACGGAGGGCGACATCGACGATGTCCTGCATCAGGCAGGCGCACTGATCATGCTGGACGCGGAGGACGGACAGACCGTCTACCGCCTCGCGCACCGCACCTTTCAAGAACACTTCATCGGTGCGCACACCAGTGACCCTGCCGGGGCCACGCCGGATGCCCTGGTCGCGGGTGGGCTGCTGCGGCTGGCCGCGGAGCAGGTCGCGCGCCCGGAGCGGTTCGGAGCGCTGACCCCCTATCTGGCGAGACACCTGGCCGCTCATGTCTCCGTCGCGGATGCGTGGCGGGAACTCGCCGCCGCAGAGGCCGTGCTGGACCGCCTCGACCCCGCCGCGGTGCGGGATCAGGCTCTGCGTGAAGCGTTCGGGCGCGGAGACCTGCCGGCTGCGATCGTGGGAGTCCTCGCCGCCTGGCGGGAACTGGCTGCCCTGCCGCCCGGCGACCGCGTCGTCCTTCGCGCTCTGGCCGCCACGCGAGCCACGGGCCAGTCCATGACAGGACAGAGCGCGGACGGAGTCTGGCGGCTGGCGTGGGCGCGGGTGTCGCATGCCACCCTGAGCGTCAGTCTCGGCACCGGCATCAGCGGTGTCACCTCGGTCGAGCTGCCCGACCACGGACCCGTGCTGGCCAGCCTCGGCACTGACGGCGCGGTCCAGTTCTGGAGCAGTCTCTCCAGCGCCGAGCCGATCACCGACCCGCTGCCCGGCCGGATACCCGAGTACGGCGTCACCTCGCTGGCCTCGTTCACTCTGCCGGACGGCCGCCCTGTGCTCGTCCGCCTGGACGAACGGGCCGGGGTCCAGATCTGGGATGTGCGGAACTGGCAGCGATTCGGCCGCACCGGCGCGGGACTGACCGTCACCTTGCCGGACGGCAGGACGGCCGCGGTGCACCACACCGCCCTGGGCACCATCTATTTCGCCTTGCCCCACACCATAGGTTTCCCCGACCTGTCGAAGCATCTGGTCGACCCTCAATTCGCCCAGCAGTTGCACGCCGTGGCGGTACTCCCGTGCCATGACGGTGAGTTGCTGCTGGTCCAGGACAGCACGGGATGTCTGTCGCTGTGGCGCCCCGACAACCAACGCGTGGCCGGGCCCTATCCGACGACCGCATTCGGCTCCAAGGCCCAGCTGCGATTGGGCAACGAGCGGCTCGTCGGAGTGGTCGAGCGGGACGAAATTCGAATCGCCGCCGACGTGAATACGCAGAGCAGTTGGCAACGTTACGCCAACAACGACTCGACGGTCACTCTCCCACCGTGGCCCCACGAAGTTCCCGAGTGTGTAGCAGCTAAGGAAAAAAGAAAAAATGTCCTGCTGCGTGTGGCGGACGGAACGACGCTCGGGCACCCGTTGCCGGGCGATGGAGTAAGGGATGTCCGGCCCTACGGAGCGAAATATCTCGTCGCGCTGCAAGAAGACGCCAATCAGGTACACACCGCTCGCCTGTGGAACGCGATGACAGGAGAATTCACCGGTCGAGGCGCGTCGCTTGGACGGGACGTCAAAACCTTCGAGCAATGCGTAATTCTTGATGCCAGCCCGGACTCACTTCTCCTCTCCGTGCTCGACCAGGGCTCACTCAGGCTGCACCGCTTGGACGCCATGGAAAAACCATGCGAATTTACATGGCACATCGGTCCGCGGGGATCACGGAAAGTGACCGCGCAGGCACCGGTGCGCCTGGCCGACGGCACAATCGCACTGGCCCTGTCACATCAGCACGACTACGACTCCGAGAAGCACGACCAAGTGGTCGAGATCTGGGACACTCGAACCAACCAGCCACTCGGGGACCCGTGGCGGAGAATCCGGTTCCGGGACGAGATGAGTGTGGAAACACTGATGCCGGTGACGGACCCGGCCGGCCGTATATTGCTGCTGGTCTGCCACAGGCACTTCGGCGCAGCGTCAGCAGAGATCTGGAATCTGAATTCGGGGCGCAGACTTGGCCCGGCTCTTGAGGTCGACGCCGAACGCACCTACCGCACACGCCCGATCTCGACCCACTCCATCCGCGGGCCCGAGGCCGAGACGGTCGCGTACCGCCTCACCTCGCACGGTCCCTTGACTTCGCCGTTGACGGGGACGCGTTGGAAGGTCCCCGGAAATGCCGAAAGTTTCGTTCGCGGACCCGACAAGACGCTTTACACGGTGACGGTCGACGACCGGTCTCTTTCCCTGCTCGATGCCCGCACCGGCGAGGAACGAAGCCGCCTGGCACTCGGTCAAGAATTGCGCAGGGTCACTGTTCTGGGTTCTCGGGTTCTGGTCGGCACGGGCCACGGAATCGTCGCCTTGGATCTTCGGCTGCCCGACAGCGGATCCGGCCCGGTCACGGAGGAAATGCAGGAGTACGAGGCTCCCAGGATTCCGATCCGGTGGGGCCGGCTGGCCGTGTGGCTCGGCGGGACAATTCTGGTGATGTGCATGATCGCCGCATTCGTCATCATCCGCGGCAACAACAACAAGGCGGTCGCCCGGGACGCGATCTCGGACGCCACACCCGTGTGCGCAAAGTACCAATGCCGGGAAGGAGAAGATTTCGAACCGTACGTCTTCCCCTATGCGGCGGAAAACGAACCACGTACGACCACCTACCGGGTGGCGCGTGATCACCCCTACTTCAACGCCGACCTGTCGGTGCAGAGTTCAGGAGCCTGCAGATCCGACTCGCACGTGGACTACGTCATCGAGTCCGGGGGCCACCGCCTCGCCGGCCGGCTCGCAGTCGATGCCAAACGCAGTGTCGGAACCTGGCTCCACGGCGACGGCGACCGCATCTCCATCCAGTTCACCCTCGTCGGCCAACCCTGTGACGTGACCTTTGTGGTGACGGGTCCACGCGTCCATCGCTGGCCTCTTCCAAACTGGCTCAGTTGACGAGAGGTCCACATCAAGGGCGCACGCGGCTCGTTTCGAAGAATGGGCTGACCTGGGAAAATGATGATTCGCGTCTGGGGGCGGTCAGGCAGGCGATCACCGCGAACGCCGCCGTGTGCCCGCCCGCGGTGAACGCGATCGCGGGCGGGCTTGGTCGCCCAGAACGGGGACACGTCGATGAGGTGGTCGCCGTACTCGGGGTCGACGCGCAACCACGCCTCCGTGGTGGTGATGCTGGCGCGGAGAACCCCGCACCGTCCAAGCCGGCCAGAATGACGTCCGTCCCACTGCCCTGGGCGGACTCGACGTGCACGGACGGCAGCGGCCACTCGTCGCACGCACTCGCGAACGCCACCAGCTGATCCACGAACGTATCCAACGCGGCGACAGCCTGCGCGCCATCGCCCGTGAACCATGCCTCAGCCGCGGCACCGTCCTGCGTTTCGCACGGGCCGCCGATGTCGAGCAGCTCCTCGTCGCGGCCACCGACCGCCCGAGCATGATCGACGACTACCGGCTCTATCTTCATCACCGCTGGATGGAGGGCTGCACCAACGCAGCAGCACTCACCCGGGAGATCCAGCAGCTCGGCTACCGCGGCACCATCAACACCGTCCACCGACCCCTGCGGCCCTATCGCACCGGGGCAATTCCGCCCGATGCTCCGCTGCCCCATCTGACCGTCCGCCGGGTCACCAACTGGATCATGCGCCGGCCCGACAGAGCCCACGAAGTGGACCAGAGCCGCGACTCACCGACAGAGCCAGCATGAACGTCCAGGTCATCGCCGATGCGTTCGGACGCCTGCTCTGGGCCTCACCTGCCCTGCCAGGCGCCGTCCACGACATCAAGGCCGCGCGCAGCCACGGCATCATTGAGGCACTGACCGAAACCGGCGTCCGAACGTGGGCAGACAAGGGATTTCAGGGAGCTCGGGGGACGATCCGGGTGCCTTACCGGAGCCGATGGAGCCCGCTCCCAGCCGGGAAGCGGGCGGTGAACTCCTCCCACGCCAGGATCCGAGCCGTCGGCGAGCAGGCCAACGCCACCCTGAAAGGTTGGCGGCTCCTGCGCAAACTCCGTTGTAGCACCACCCGCATCACCGACATCGTCAAGGCCGTCCTGGCCTTGCACCGCGCCACGGCAGCCTGAGATCGCTGCGGCCGGGGGCATGGACAAGGACAGCGCCGTCATCAGCGAGAGCAAGGGAGACCACTCACCGTGACAAACGTCAGAGTCACCTACGACAAGACCGTCAACGCAGCGTACGTATACCTCACCGAACCGCAGGCCCGCGTGAAGTCCGCGCGCATGTATCCCTGCGATCCAGTGGACGTCGACGGCATGATCAACCTCGACTTCGACGAGCAAGGCCGCCTCATCGGCATCGAGGTGCTGGCAGCCAGTTCAAAACTGCCCGCGTACCTGCTCCAGTCCGCGGAGCGGCTGGACACCGAAGGCTCCTGAACAGTCGAGCACCGCCCTGGCGGCGACCGCAGTGCGACTTGCAGCAGGTTGGAAAATGCTCCGTGTAAGGGAGTCGTACTGCTCGACACGGCCCCTGTGGTCGACCGAGGACCCCGCCGGAGCGTCCGCGACAGATGCACCGTAGTCAGCCCAGTAGGTCCTACACGACCGGGATCGCGCGCCACGTGGGTGGCCGGAGCGCCTGGACGTTCGCCCCCCCCCGCACCTCCGCGAACTCGGTCTTCGCGGTGAGGAGCCGCTCGCAGGCGGCGCGCGGGTCCTGCTCCTTGTTCGCCGCCATGTGGGCGGCGACCAGTCCGGCGGCGACGGGTGTGGCGAAGGACGTGCTGCTCCAGTGCGCGAACCCGTCGAAGAGCACCTGGTCGGGGGTGGGGTGGGAGCCGTCGTCGCTGAGCACGCCCGCGTGGCTGGGGTACTGGCAGGTGCAGTGGTAGGTGAAGCCGAAGCGGCAGGCGTCGTAGGTGGAGTGTTGGTAGATGTACGGGACGGGCACGTCGAAGCCGGTGAGGGAGCTGGTGAGGCACTCGCCGGGGGCGTAGACCTTCACCCAGGCGCCGTGGTTGCTGAAGCAGGCGCCGAACTATCGGTCCTGTCCCGAGGCAATCCGCCCGACGGTCTGCCAGTCCAGCTCTGCTCTTCGCCTCAGCGGCACACGCGGCATGCCACGGCCTCTTCGACTGACGACCTTGGAGAGCAGCAGGGCTCCCCGGCGTACGGCGGGCCGTTCTGGTCGCGCTGCTGTCAGGCGACGGCACCGCTGCCCTGTCGCCACCATCGCCCTCGTCCCCAACGGCCGCGTCCTGCCGGACATCGGCACCCTGACGCGACTGGAGGACGCACTCGACCACCAGCTCTGGCCCGGCCCCGCAGCGGTTCACGCTTCAGCAGCAACCAGACGCTGGCCGATCTGACCCGTCGGCGACTCCCTAAACCGCCGGATCACCGCCTGATATTTCTCAGAAGTCGAGCCTGATCTGCTCTTCTGACGGAGCATCAATCGGGTAGGAGGGCCCGCCACCCGGCCCTCCTACCCGATTGATACGTCGGCGTCTCGTGATGAGCATCCCCAGGTTCCGGTGGCGCCCCTGGGTAGACGCTCTGCTGCCATCGGCCGGACGCGACAACGCTGCTGATCGGCGAAGCCCAGAGCAGGGCCACCGATGAGACCCGTCAATGCACCAGCCGGGACACGCATCGGCCTCCAGCAAAACCCCTGACGGCCTCACACGAGTGTATCCAGTCCCCGACGCGGAACAGCGGAGGACCGCGCCAGCGGAAGGCCGACCAGGCGCAGCGGGTAGTCGGGACGTTCATCGACCGGTACCCCACCGTCCGTTGGCGGGGGCGGCTCACATGGGACTGGTTGAGCGGGCGGATCTCCGCGCGGGTGCCGCGGTTGAGGCGGGCCAGAAGGTAGCGGGCGACATTCACGCGCCGCACCGTGCGCTAGGCCTGCTCGATCGCAGCGAGGCACTTTCACGGCGTGCGGGCCCCGGCGAGCCAGGCCTGCACCGTGCGGACTGTGACGGTCAACCCGGCCGTGCAGGCTGGAGCTTGGGCGTGGTCGGTGCGGGGGAGGCAGCGGAGCCGCACGAGCAGGCCGCGCCAGGCGGCCCCACTACGGTGTACGCGCCCCTTCCTGAGGGCCATCGTCAGGCGGGTCCGTGCTGAGCGCAGTCGGCACGGACCCGCACCGTTTCCCACCGCACCGTGCGATACGCCCCCTCGATCGCGGCACGGTTCTTCCGCGAGGTAGCCAGCAGAGCCACGAAATCCCGGGCCAGGCCAAGCAGATACCTTGCCGCGGCCAGGCGGTAACACTGCACGCGGCCGCAGCATCCGCGATGTTGCCACTGCGGTCAGAGACATTTGATGTTCAATCACCCCCCACGTGAGGCGGAGTGCGTTCATCCTGGGGGCATGACGCAGTCCGCCGTCCCGGCATCGCACAGCAACAGCACGCAGAGAATCACGACTCTCACGCGACGCGACATCGTCGACTACATGACTGGTGAGGGTGGCCCCTGGTGGGGGCGGCTCGAGGAGATCGACTTCCTCGGATCCCTGTACGACCTCGACAGGCTTGCATCGACGGACTCTCGGTACGCAACGGCACGTGAAGACATCATCAAGCACCGAGTCGACAACCCACTCGACTGGGAAGACAACTGGGTTTTCGAAAACCCCTATTTCCAACTCCATGACGGCCCTGACGAGGTTCTTCTCGCCTTCTTGGCGCGGTTCGTGCATCCCGAGGTGCAGCCTGACGCTGACCACGCATTCCAACGGGTCGCGAAGCTGAACCGTCTTCTCGGGCCGGACGGCTGGACGCTCCGCCCCTTCGAGTTCATATCGGAACGGCCGGTCTACGCTCCAGCCCCCGCACCGTCTACCGGCCCGCTGGTCTCAGTGCCGCTCGATGACAACGACACCGGCAAACTCGACCTCGTCCTCGGACAGACCTACAGCCTCCTCGATCGCGACGGCGAGAAGATCGCCCGAGACCTGCTCCGCCCGACTGTCCTGACGCTGCGCCGTGACGGCGGCATCTACCACCCCATGTCCGGTGACGGATGGACGGACGCCACGTACGAGGCAGTCCTCACCGTGCCTTCCGTCCTCCTGCCAGCATTCACAGAGACCGTCATCAACGCAGTCTGGCAACGGCTGGAAGCCGTACTAACCCGTCTCCAACGCGCAGACGTCCAGTCCCTCGTCGTCGAAGGCGACCTGGGCCCGCTGCCAGCCGTCTCACCGGACTGGAGGAGCCAGACCGCCGAGCCTGATCTCCCCGTCCTGCGGGGCTTGCGCATCGGCCTCCAGACCACGGAGTTCGATGTCACGGCGCAGAACTTCTCAGATCTTGAGATTCGCGACCAAGACCAAGGGCTTCCCTACTTCTACGACACTCGCGGAAGCCGCCTGATCACCGATTTCCTTCTGGACGACCGGCAGCGGGTGGCCACGTTGTGCAACGTGACCCTCATCAACAAGGACGGTGTCCTTTCACCCAGGATCAAGCTGTGGAAGAAGGACAAGAGCAAGGCTGCAAAGACGGCAGCCACGGAAGCGATACCCGGCACCGAGGCACCTCAGATCGTCAAGGCGCTCGTCGACGCGAGTGATGCCCACGAGAGCTTCTGGAAGGTCATCCGCTTCCTCGAAAGCTGTGTCGGGCTGGACATCCCTGACAGCAGCCTGCGGCTGGTCGTCGGCGACGAAGCAGAGTTGGCTCGCCTCCTGGCCGACCAGGACCGCACAACACTCCTCGAAGCCGTCAGAGCCGCCGTCGGCGGCGCCCTCACGGAAGAGGACATCCGACTGATCAGCAACCGCAAAGCCCAACTCCAAAGGTTCGACCGGTTGTTGAACGACCCAGAGTTCTTCCAGCAGGAGCGCGCTCAGGTGGCCGGGCCGGAAGCGGTCTGGCAGGGCTTCTTCGAAAAGAATTCCTGGATCTTCGGATACGGTCTGACCTTCGTTGCCTGTGGCCCCTACGACGACGGCAAGCTGGAGCGCATCACGACCGGCGCGAACATCTTCGCGGGGGCAGGAAAGCGCAGTGACGCCGTCATGCGTTCCAGGGGCTTCATCAGCAGCCTGCTGTTCTGCGAGATCAAGACCCATCTGACATCCCTGCTGGCCAGCGCACCGTACCGGGCTCCGGACGTCTATCAGGTCTCCAAGGAAGTCGTCGGCGCCGTGGCGCAGGTACAGAAGACCGCCTACAAAGCCCAACAACTGGTCAGCGGTCAACTGCACAGGCAGTTCCGGGACGACGGTGCCCCGACCGGCATTGAGGTCTCCACCGTCCGCCCGCGACAGGTGCTCGTGATCGGAAGCCTCAACGAGTTCACCGACGGCGGCGCGGCGAACCCCGAGAAGATGACTTCCTTCGAGCAGTACAGGCGATCCATCCAGGACGTCGAAGTCATCACGTTCGACGAGCTCTACGAACGGGCCTGCTTCATCGTGCAGGACAGGTGAAGCGCGACCGAACCGCGCGGGAAACTCCCGAGCTGAGAGCAGCCAGTCCGAACACCCCGGCTGACTGCTCCCCCTCACCAGCCGTCAGCGAGCGTCTCGGGCGATCCGCCGGGCGACCGCGGACACCCCGACCCTGACCGCCAGAGCCAGTTGATCATTGCGGGACAGCCTTAAGGCCGGGCGTCTCGCCGCTGGCAAGGGTGGCCAGGGCCTGGGGATGTTGATGCCGGTGGCCCGCTCCATGAGGAGTGGTGTGAGGTCCCCTGCCGGCTGAACGTTGCCCTCGATCACGCGGAGACCGCTCGCCGTCAGCCGCAGCTCGACGAGAAGCACCCCCAGGTCAGACCCACAGCCCGGACCGCGGCGGCAACGCCCCCTTCAATTGGCCGCTCGACCTCTCGGCATCGGCTGACCTTCACGATCACCCGCAACCCGGGCTTCGAAACGACCCTGCCTCATGCCTCCGGCGTTGGGCACGAGAAGGCACCGCGGGGGAAGCAGTACGTGCGTCCACTGCTTCGCCCGCAAGACCCACAGCTACCTGGACCTCGACACCGGCCTCGGCTTCGACTCGCAGATCGTGGTCAAGGTGAACGCGCCGGACCTGCTGCGCCGCCAGCTCGGCTCACGGCGCTGGCTCGGCGACCACATCGCGATGGGCACGAACGTCGACTGCTACCAGCGCGCGGAGGGCCGCTACCGGCTGATGCCGGGCATCCTGGGCGCCCTGCGCGACCACGCGAACCCCTTCTCGATCCTGACCAAGGGCACGCTGATCCTGCGCGACCTGGACCTCCTGGTGCAGGCCTCCGAGGTCACCGACGTCGGCATCTCCGTCTCGGTCGGCTTCACCGACCCCGCGCTGTGGCGCACGGTGGAGCCCGGGACGCCCTCCCCGGAGCGGCGCCTGGACGTCGTACGGACCCTGACCGGGCACGGCATCGGGGTCGGGGTCCTGATGGCCCCGGTGATCCCCTTCCTCAGCGACGACCCGGCCCAACTGCGCGCCACCGTAAGGGCGATAGCGGCCTCCGGGGCGACCTCGGTGACACCCCTGGTGCTGCATCTGCGGCCCGGTGCCCGCGAGTGGTTCATGGCCTGGCTCGGGCAGCACCATCCGCATCTGGTGCGGCGGTACGAGCGGCTGTACGCGGAGGGGTCGTACGCCCCGAAGTGGTACCAGCGCCGGATCACCCGTCAGGTGCACGACCTGGCACAGGAGTACGGCATCGGTCCCGCGCGCGCGGGGATGCCCCGCCGCCTCCCCGAACCGGCGCAGACGGCCGGCCGGCCGGTGTCCGGGCCGACCCAGCTCTCGCTGATCTGAAGGCGTCCGGCCCAGGGCGTTCGAGGGCATCCGGCGGCCCAATCGGGTCAAGTATGTGCCGAACAGGTTCTTCCGGGTGCCCACTCCGGGACGATGCGGCGGGGACCGTGGACTCACGGTCCTCTCCCCTCCGTCCTGGGAGGACGTATGAGAAAACGCGCAGCCGTACTGTGCGGTGCCGCCGTCGTCGTGGCCGGGACGGTCACCGCCCTTCCCGCCGACGCGAGCACCGCGCACCGCACGACCACGACCGTGCAGCCGGCGAAGCCCACCTGGAAGAAGTGCGCCACCACCAACTATCCGGCGCTCCAGTGCGCCAGCGTCAAGGTGCCCCTCGACCACGCGAACCCCCACGGGAAGCAGATCACGCTCGCCCTGTCCCGCGTCCCGCACACCGCGAAGACCTACCAGGGCCCGCTGCTGGTCAACCCCGGCGGTCCCGGCGGCAGCGGACTGACCCTCGCGGGCTTCGTCGCGTCCTCGCTGCCCAAGGCGGTGGCGTCGCAGTACGACGTCATCGGCTTCGACCCGCGCGGCGTCGGCAGAAGCACCCCCGCCCTCGACTGCAAGCCCGGCTACTTCGCCCCGGTGCGCCCCGACTCCGTGCCCAGCACACCGGCGCTGGAGAAGGCCAACCTCGCGCGCGTGAAGGCCTACACGGCCGCCTGCGGCAAGAAGTACGCGGACCTGCTGCCGTACATCGACACGGTCAGCGCCGTCCGCGACATGGACTCGATCCGGGCCGCGCTCGGCGCGCGGACGATCAGCTACTTCGGCTACTCGTACGGCACCTACCTCGGCGCCGTGTACGCCAAGCTCTACCCGGAGCGCGTGCGCCGCCTGGTCCTGGACTCCATCGTCGACCCCACCGGGGTCTGGTACGACGACAACCTCGGGCAGGACTACGCGTTCAACGACCGCCACCGGGCGCTCATGGCGTGGATCGCCAAATACGACTCCACGTACAAGCTCGGCACCGACCCGGCCAGGATCGAGGCCAAGTGGTACGCGATGCGGGCGGCCCTGGCCAAGAAGCCGGCCGACGGCAAGGTGGGCGCCTCCGAGCTGGAGGACACCTTCATCCCGGGCGGCTACTACAACGGCTACTGGCCCTACCTCGCCGAGGCGTTCGCGGCCTACGTGAACGACAAGAACGCCGAACCGCTGGTCGAGGCGTACGAGAACTACGCCGCGATCGACGCTTCCGGGGACAACGGGTACAGCGTCTACACGGCGGTGCAGTGCCGTGACGCGTCCTGGCCGCGCGACTGGGACACGTGGCGCCGGGACAACTGGGCGGCCTACGACAAGGCGCCGTTCATGGTCTGGAACAACGCCTGGTACAACGCGCCGTGCGCGTTCTGGCCGACGCGGACGAAGGAGCCGGTCAACATCGCCAACGGCAAGCTGCCGCCGGTGCTGCTGTTCCAGGCGACGGACGACGCGGCCACTCCGTACGAGGGCGGCGCCACGGTCCACCGGATGCTCGCCGGATCCAGCCTCGTGGTCGAGGAGGGCGGCGGCAACCACGGCATCACGCTGAGCGGGAACGCATGCCTGGACAAGTACCTGGCGACGTATCTGAGCGACGGCAAGGTGCCGCGCGGTGGCCGTGAGGTCGACGCGGTGTGCCGGAAGACGCCTGACCCGAAACCGCTCACCCCGGCCAAGTCGGCGACCAGCACGGCGCACGGTTCGACGCTGCACGGGCTGCTGGGCTACCGCGGCTGAGACCGGGCCGACCGCCTCCCCGGGGGCGGGAATCCCCGTTGTCGGACCCGTGGTCCACCATGGACGCATGAGTGATCTGACGAGGATTCCCGCCCCCGACGGCGTCGCCCCGGCGACGGCCTACACGCACGTCGTCATGGGCACCGGCCGATTCGTCGCGATCTCGGGCCAGCTCGCCCTGGACGAGGACGGAGTGCTCGTCGGCGAGGACGACGCGGCGGCCCAGGCCGGCCAGGTCTTCGAGAACCTCCGCCGCTGTCTCGCCGCGGCGGGGGCCGGCTTCGACGACGTCGTCAAACTGACCTACTACGTCACGGACATGGCCCACATGCCGGCCATCCGCGCGGCCCGCGCGACCCACATACCCGACGACCGCCTCCCCGCCGCGTCGGCGGTGCGGGTCGCCGGGCTGGTGCGACCGGAGTTCCTGATGGAGATCGAGGCGTTCGCGGTGGTCGCCGAATAATCGGAGGCGGGCCCGGCCGTCGCCTCCCTAGGGTGCCGCCATGAGCGACCCCGAGTCCGTGCGCATCCGCCCGATGACCCTCGCCGACTGCGACCGCGTCTCCGAAATCCGCGTCCTGGGCTGGCAGTTCGCGTACCGCGGCCTCATGCCGCAGCCCTTCCTCGACGCCCTCAGCGCGACGGCCGACGCCGAGCGGCGCCGGGCCCGTTTCGTGGAAGGCGACGGCAGCGTGCTGAACCTCATCGCCTCGGTCGGCGACGAGATCGTCGGCTGGGCCGCGCTCGGCCCGTACCGCGACGACGAACTCCGCGCCGGGGACGCCGAGTTGTACGCGATCTACCTCGACCCGAAGCACGTGGGCACCGGCGCGGGACGGGCCCTGATGCGGGAAGCGCTACGGCGGTGCGCGGCTCTCGGCCACGACCGCGTCTTCCTCTGGGTCGTCCGGGGCAACGCCCGCGCCCGCCGCTTCTACGAGCGCGCGGGGTGGCGGGCGGACGGCGCGGAGGAGCCGTACGAGGTGGCGGGGCTGTCGGTGCCCGAGCTGCGCTACGTCAGGGAGTTGAGGGGTACGTCAGGGAGTTGAGAGGTGGGAACCCGGCCCGCCCCCGCCCGCTCACCGCTGTCTCGGGATCCTCCCCAGCGCGTGCACCGCCGCCTCCGCGAGGGCCGGGTGAGCCAGCGCGTCGTTCAGTACCGGTCGTGCGCGCGGGTCGGCCAGTTCGCCGAGGCCCTCCACGCAGGCGAGTGCCACGCGGCGGTACGGGTCGTGCGGGCGGAGACGGCGCTGGAGAGTGGTGATGAGGGCGGGGACGGACTCGGGGGCGCGGAGGTCGGCCAGGAGGCGGACCGGGTGCAGGGCGTAGGCGACGC
Source organism: Streptomyces sp. NPDC090083 (assembly GCF_044747445.1). Taxonomy (NCBI): domain Bacteria; kingdom Bacillati; phylum Actinomycetota; class Actinomycetes; order Kitasatosporales; family Streptomycetaceae; genus Streptomyces; species Streptomyces sp. NPDC090083. The sequence goes on from NZ_JBIVED010000001.1 coordinate 632,228, forward strand.
GGAGTTCGTTGGTGGCGAGGGCTGCCGCCGCACGGGCGGTGCGGGGGTCGTCGAGGCGGGCCAGGGCGTACGCGGCGGAGGCGCAGCGCTGCGGGTCGCGGTGGTTGAGGAGGAGGACCAGGGACTCGAAGGCCCGCCGGTCACCCGCGAGCCCCAGCCGGAACGCGGCCAACTCCCTTGCCCAGAGGGGACGGCCAGGGGCGGTGAGGACTTCCGCGAGTTCGTCGGGGTCGCCGGTCGCCACGAGACGCTCGTACGGCATCGCCCCTCCCGACTCCCGCCGTAAGCGCTCCGTGAGTGATCGCAACTCTTCGTCCATGAAACCGAGCCTATGGGTGTCGTCGGACACCTGGGACCCACATCTCCAACTCGGGGGCTGGCGCGCTCGTTACTGACGGGTTAAGCTCAGACGAGCGAGTTACCCACTCGCGGATCTCCTCGCGGTGGCCTGGTGACGCAGCCGCCGTCGGGGACACCTCCCCACTCCCTTGAGGCAGTGGGGTGAGCAGTCGGTTCGGCGCCTCGCGCGCCGCAGTACGACCAGGCCTGGGACAGGGCCGGTCGGAACTCCCTCTTCCCGCCGGGCGTGTGCGCTCGTTGCCCGGTACCACCCGCACTCCTTCCCGCACTCCGTGCGCCCCTCGGCGTACGGAGTGCGCCCCCAGTCGTCACCCTCATTCCAGGAGTCCCGCGATGGCAGCTCCCCTGTCCCACGCCCCTCTGTCCCCGTTCAAGACCATTGCCGTCGTCGGTCTCGGCACGATGGGCACCGGTATCACCGAGGTCCTCGCCCGGGCCGGCCGCGAGGTCGTCGGCATCGACGTCGACGAGGCCGCGACCGCCCACGCCGTCGCCGCCCTGGAGTCCGCGACGGCCCACGCCGTGCGGCGCGGCAGGCTGACCGAGCAGGAGCGCGCCGACGCCCTCGCCCGCGTCCGCACCTCCACCGACCTGGCTGCCGCGGCCGACGCCGACCTGGTCATCGAGGTGGCCCCGGAGTCGTACGAGATCAAGCACCAGATCTTCCGTGAGCTGGACGGGATCGTGCGTCCCGGCACCATCCTCGCGACCGGCACCAACGCGCTCTCCGTGACCCGGCTGGCGGCCGACTCGGCGCGCCCCGAGCGGGTGTTGGGGCTGCACTTCTTCAACCCGGCGCCCGCGATGAAGCTGGTCGAGGTGGTCTCCTCGGTGCTGACCGCGCCGGCCGCCGTCGCCGCCGTCACGGACCTCGCGATGGAGCTCGGCAAGGAGCCCGTCGCGGTCGGCGACCGGCCCGGGTTCGTCGCGGACGGGCTGCTGTTCGGCTACCTCAACCAGGCCGCCGCGATGTACGAGGCGAGGTACGCCTCCCGCGAGGACATCGACGCGGCGATGCGGCTCGGCTGCGGACTGCCGATGGGCCCGCTCGCACTGCTCGACCTGATCGGCATCGACACCGCGCGTACGGTCCTGGAGGCCATGTACGCCGAGTCCCACGACCGGCTGCACGCCCCCGCGCCGATCCTGAAGCAGCTCAGCGAGGCGGGCCTGACCGGCCGTAAGACGGGTCGCGGCTTCTACTCCTACGAGACTCCGGGCGGTGGGGCCGTCGTGCGGGACGCGCTGTCGCCGGCCGAGGGCGCGCGGCTCACGCCGGGCCGTACGGTCCGCTCGGTCGGGGTCGCCGGTTCCGGGACCATGGCGTCCGGTATCGCCGAGGTCTTCGCCAAGGCCGGGTACGAGGTCGTGCTCGCCGCGCGCAGCGAGGAGAAGGCGGAGGCCGCCAAGTCCCGTATCGGGACGTCGCTCTCGCGCTCCGTGGACCGGGGCCGGCTGACGGCCGAGGCCGCCGCGCAGACCCTGGCGCGGATCACTCCGGCGGGCTCCTACGACTCCTTCGCGGACGTCGACCTGGCCGTCGAGGCGGTCGCCGAGGACCTGGAGATCAAGCAGCAGCTGTTCGCGACGCTGGACAAGGTGTGCAAGCCGGGCGCGGTCCTGGCCACCACGACCTCGTCGCTCCCCGTCGTCGCGTGCGCCCGCGCCACCTCGCGTCCGCAGGACGTGATCGGCATGCACTTCTTCAACCCGGCGCCGGCGATGAAGCTGGTCGAGGTCGTCCGTACGGTGCTGACGGCCCCGGACGTCCAGTCGACGGTGCACGAGGTCTGCGGCACGATCAAGAAGCACGCGGTCGACTGCGGCGACCGGGCCGGATTCATCGTCAACGCCCTGCTGTTCCCGTATCTCAACAACGCGATCAAGATGGTCGAGGAGCACTACGCGTCCCTGGACGACATCGACGCGGCGATGAAGCTGGGCGGCGGTTACCCGATGGGCCCCTTCGAGCTGCTGGACGTCGTCGGGCTGGATGTCTCGCTGGCGATCGAGCAGGTCCTGCACCGCGAGTTCCGCGACCCGGGGCTGGCTCCGGCACCGCTCCTGGAGCATCTGGTGGCCGCGGGCTGCCTCGGCCGCAAGACGGGCCGCGGCTTCCGCGAATATGCCCGCCGCTGAGCTTCCGGAGGACCTGTCCGGGAGCGACGGGGACTGGGGCGGGCTCCTCGATCCCACCGGAGGAGCCCTGCCCGCGATGTTTGGTGAAAACCCCCGACGTGCACGGCAAGCTGCGCACATGCAGTACGTTCGGGTCATGCCCCAGCCCGCCAAGCCCTCCCGTACACCAGCCACGCCCGACGCACCGGAGAGTGCCGCGGGCAGTCGTGCCGCCGCCCAGCGCCTCAAGATGCGGCGCGAACTGGCGGCGGCCGCGATGGAGCTGTTCGCGACGAAGGGGTACGAGGCGACCACCGTCGACGAGATCGCGGCCGCGGCCGGGGTCGCGCGCCGGACGTTCTTCCGCCACTTCCGCTCCAAGGAAGAGGCGATCTTCCCCGACCACGACGACACCTTGATCCGGGCCGAGGCGGTGCTCAACGCGGCCCCCGCGCACGAGCACCCGCTCGACACGGTGTGCCGGGGCATCAAGGAAGTCATGCGGATGTACGCGGCCCGCCCGGAGATCTCGGTCGCCCGCTACAAACTGACGCGCGAGGTGCCCACCCTGCGCGAGGCCGAGATCGCGTCGGTGGCCCGCTACGAGCGGCTGTTCACGCGCTACCTGCTGGGCCACTTCGACGAGCACGCGCACGACGACGACGCCAACGACGACCCGCTGCTCGCCGAGGTCGCCGCCTCCGCCGTGGTCACCGCCCACAACCACGTGCTGCGGCGCTGGCTGCGGGCCGGCGGCCAGGGCGACGTCGAGGCACAGCTCGACCACGCCTTCGGGATCGTACGGAAGACGTTCGGCACCGGTATCGGGGCCGGGCGCACCGCGGCCCCCAAGCCGGCCGGCACGGCGGTGCACCGGCACGGCGAGGTCCTGGTGACGGTCGCCCGCACCGACGCCCCGCTGGACGAGGTCATGCGGACGATCGAAGAGGCGCTCCGGGACCGCTGAGCCCCCGCCACCCTGTGATGACGGCCACCCTTCGGGGTGGCCGTTTTGGCATGTCAGGGCCCCTTTTCACGCGGCTTTCCGACCCCGTTCGATCGATCATCGCTCATTTGTTACGTAAAGATTTCACCTGAGAGCGATTCATGGCACTCGGTGCCTTGCGAGGTGACACGCAGTGTCATACGTTGAAGGTGTCCGAGCGGCCGACGTGCAGAAACCTTCCGTACGTCGGCTGTCCCCGCAGGCCACTGGCCCGCGCGCCCGGACGCCTGCGTCACAGGCAACCTCCCGCGCCACAAAGCGCTGCCGAAGCACCACCCCGCCGAACCGACGGCACCTCAGCACCCACCCTCAGCAGCAGCACCGACGTACCCGACCGCGCCCCTCCCTCAGGGCGCACTTCGCCGGAGGCAACACCGTGACCGTGAAGGACATCCTGGACGCGATCCAGTCGCCGGACTCGACCCCGGCCGATTTCGCCGCCCTGCCGCTCCCCGAGTCGTACCGCGCGATCACCGTGCACAAGGACGAGACGGACATGTTCGCGGGCCTCGCCACCCGCGACAAGGACCCCCGCAAGTCGATCCACCTGGACGACGTCCCGGTGCCCGAACTCGGCCCGGGCGAGGCCCTGGTGGCCGTGATGGCCTCCTCGGTCAACTACAACTCCGTGTGGACGTCGATCTTCGAGCCGCTGTCGACGTTCGGCTTCCTGGAGCGCTACGGCAAGCTCAGCGAGCTGACGAAGCGGCACGACCTGCCGTACCACATCATCGGCTCCGACCTCGCGGGCGTCGTCCTGCGCACCGGCCCGGGCGTCAACTCCTGGAAGCCCGGCGACGAGGTCGTCGCGCACTGCCTGTCCGTCGAGCTGGAGTCCTCCGACGGGCACAACGACACGATGCTCGACCCCGAGCAGCGCATCTGGGGCTTCGAGACGAACTTCGGCGGGCTCGCCGAGATCGCGCTCGTCAAGTCCAACCAGCTGATGCCGAAGCCGGACCACCTGTCGTGGGAGGAGGCCGCCGCACCGGGCCTGGTCAACTCCACCGCCTACCGGCAGCTGGTCTCCCGCAACGGCGCCGGCATGAAGCAGGGCGACAACGTCCTCATCTGGGGCGCGAGCGGCGGACTCGGCTCGTACGCCACGCAGTTCGCGCTCGCGGGCGGCGCCAACCCCATCTGTGTCGTCTCCTCGCCGCAGAAGGCGGACATCTGCCGGGCGATGGGCGCGGAGGCGATCATCGACCGCAACGCCGAGGACTTCAGGTTCTGGAAGGACGAGCACAACCAGGACCCGCGCGAGTGGAAGCGGTTCGGCAAGCGCATCCGTGAACTCACCGGCGGCGAGGACGTCGACATCGTCTTCGAGCACCCGGGCCGCGAGACCTTCGGCGCGAGCGTGTACGTCACCCGCAAGGGCGGCACGATCGTCACCTGCGCCTCGACCTCCGGGTTCAACCACGAGTACGACAACCGCTACCTGTGGATGTCCCTGAAGCGGATCATCGGCTCGCACTTCGCCAACTACCGTGAGGCCTGGGAGGCCAACCGGCTGGTCGCCAAGGGCAAGATCCACCCGACCCTCTCCAAGGTCTACTCCCTGGAGGAGACCGGCCAGGCCGCCCACGACGTGCACCGCAACCTCCACCAGGGCAAGGTCGGCGTCCTGTGCCTCGCCCCCGAGGAGGGCCTCGGTGTCCGCGACGAGGAGAAGCGCGCCCAGCACATCGACGGCATCAACCGCTTCCGGAACATCTGAGGACCCTGATGACTGAGCGTCAGACCCCCGACGGGCGGCGGGAGAAGGACCGGCCGTGGCTCATGCGCACGTATGCCGGTCACTCCACGGCCGAGGCGTCCAACGAGCTGTACCGGCGCAACCTCGCGAAGGGCCAGACCGGTCTGTCGGTCGCGTTCGACCTGCCGACACAGACCGGCTACGACTCCGACCACATCCTCGCCCGCGGCGAGGTCGGCCGGGTCGGTGTGCCGATCGCGCACCTCGGTGACATGCGCCGGCTGTTCCAGGACATCCCCCTGGACCAGATGAACACCTCGATGACGATCAACGCCACCGCCATGTGGCTGCTGGCGCTCTATCAGGTCGTCGCCGAGGAGCAGGGTGTGGACATCACCCAGCTCCAGGGCACCACCCAGAACGACATCGTCAAGGAGTACCTGTCGCGGGGCACGCACGTGTTCCCGCCGGTCCCCTCGCTCCGGCTGACGACCGACATGATCTGCTACACGGTCAACCACATCCCCAAGTGGAACCCGATCAACATCTGCAGCTACCACCTCCAGGAGGCCGGGGCCACCCCGGTCCAGGAGATCGCGTACGCCATGTCCACCGCGATCGCCGTCCTGGACGCCGTGTTCGCGTCCGGCCAGATCCCCGAGGACCGCAGGGGCGATGTCGTCGCCCGTATCTCCTTCTTCGTGAACGCGGGCGTCCGCTTCATCGAGGAGATGTGCAAGATGCGCGCCTTCGGCCGCATCTGGGACCGGATCACCCACGAGCGCTACGGCATCGAGAACCCGAAGCAGCGCCGCTTCCGCTACGGCGTCCAGGTGAACTCCCTGGGCCTGACGGAGGCGCAGCCGGAGAACAACGTCCAGCGGATCGTGCTGGAGATGCTGGCGGTGACGCTGTCGAAGGACGCACGCGCGCGTGCCGTTCAACTCCCGGCGTGGAACGAGGCGTTGGGGCTGCCCCGCCCCTGGGACCAGCAGTGGTCGCTGCGCATCCAGCAGGTACTGGCGCACGAGAGCGACCTGCTGGAGTACGCGGACATCTTCGACGGCTCCCATGTCATCGAGGCGAAGGTGGCCTCCCTGGTGGAGGAGTCCCTCGCGGAGATCGACCGCATCGAGGAGATGGGCGGCGCGATGGCCGCCGTCGAGTCCGGCTATCTCAAGTCGCAGCTCGTGTCCTCGCACGCGGAGCGCCGGGGCCGGATCGAGTCCGGCCAGGAGAAGATCGTCGGCGTCAACATCTTCAACACCACCGAGCCCAACCCCCTCACCGCCGACCTCGACACGGCGATCCAGACGGTCGACCCGGCCGTCGAGGCCCGCGTCGTCTCCTCGTTGCAGCGGTGGCGGGACACGCGCTACCAGCCGCCGTTCAACCATCCGCGCCCGTGCAAGGCGCTGGAGCGGCTGAAGGAGGCCGCGAAGGGCACCGGCAACCTCATGGAGGCCACCCTGGAGTGCGCCCGCGCCGGTGTCACGACCGGCGAGTGGGCCGGGGCCCTGCGGGAGGTGTTCGGCGAGTTCCGGGCGCCCACGGGCGTCTCGTCGGCTCCGGTGGCGGTGCCCGCCGAGGAGGGCTCGGCGATGGCCGGGGTGCGCCGCAAGGTGGACCTGACGGCGCGCGACATGGGCGTCGGCAAGCTGCGGTTCCTGGTCGGCAAGCCGGGCCTGGACGGGCACTCCAACGGCGCCGAGCAGATCGCCGTCCGCGCGCGGGACGCCGGCTTCGAGGTGGTGTACCAGGGCATCCGGCTGACCCCGGAGCAGATCGTGGACGCGGCCCTCGCGGAGGACGTGCACGCGGTCGGGCTGTCCATCCTGTCCGGGTCGCACGCCCAGTTGGTGCCGGACGTCCTCGAACGGCTCCGTGTGGCCGGTGCCACAGACATACCTGTCATCGCCGGTGGGATCATCCCCCTTGGCGACGCCGACACGCTGCGGGCCGCCGGAGTCGCGGCGGTCTTCACGCCGAAGGACTTCGACATCACCGGAATCATCGGCCGGATCGTCGACGAGATCCGCAAAGCGAACAAGCTCGATCCTCTGCTCGACCCCATGGAGGTCCCCGCATGACCACGCCCGCTCCCGTCAACCGGCTGCGCCCGCGGCGCTCCTGTCTCGCGGTCCCGGGAAGCAACCCGCGCTTCCTGGAGAAGGCCCAGGGGCTCCCGGCCGACCAGGTCTTCCTGGACCTGGAGGACGCGTGCGCGCCGCTCGCCAAGCCCGATGCGCGGCACACCATCGTCAAGTTCCTCAACGAGGGCGACTGGACGGGCAAGACACGGGTCGTGCGCGTCAACGACTGGACGACCGAGTGGACGTACCGCGATGTCGTCACGGTCGTCGAGGGCGCGGGGCCGAACCTCGACTGCATCATGCTGCCGAAGGTGCAGGACGCCCAACAGGTCGTGGCGCTCGACCTGTTGCTGACGCAGATCGAGAAGACGATGGGCTTCGAGGTCGGCCGGATCGGCATCGAGGCGCAGATCGAGAACGCGCGGGGACTCAACAACGTCAACGAGATCGCCCAGGCCTCGCACCGCGTCGAGACGATCATCTTCGGTCCCGCCGACTTCATGGCGTCGATCAACATGAAGTCGCTCGTGGTGGGCGAACAGCCGCCCGGTTACCCGGCGGACGCCTACCACTACATCCTGATGAAGATCCTGATGGCCGCCCGCGCCAACGACCTCCAGGCGATCGACGGCCCCTACCTCCAAATCCGCAACGTCGACGGCTACCGCGAGGTCGCCCAGCGTGCCGCCGCGCTCGGTTTCGACGGCAAGTGGGTGCTGCACCCGGGCCAGGTCGAGGCGTCCAACGAGATCTTCTCGCCGTCCCAGGAGGACTTCGACCACGCCGAGCTGATCCTGGACGCGTACGACTACTACACGTCCGAGGCGGGCGGCAGGAAGGGCTCCGCGATGCTCGGCGACGAGATGATCGACGAGGCCAGCCGCAAGATGGCGCTCGTCATCTCGGGCAAGGGCCGGGCCGCCGGCATGCTGCGGACGTCCGTCTTCGAAGCGCCGGAGGCCTGAGCACCATGCAATTCGGACGCACCTACGAGGAGTTCGAGGTCGGCGCGGTCTACAAGCACTGGCCCGGGAAGACCGTCACCGAGTACGACGACCACCTCTTCTGCCTCCTGACGATGAACCACCACCCGCTCCACATGGACGCCAACTACGCCGAGAACACGACGGACTTCGGCAAGAACGTGGTCGTCGGGAACTACATCTACTCGCTGCTGCTCGGCATGTCGGTGCCGGACGTGTCGGGCAAGGCGATCGCCAACCTGGAGATCGAGTCGCTCAAGCACGTGGCGCCGACCTTCCACGGCGACACGATCTACGGCGAGACGACGGTGCTCGACAAGACGCCGTCCAGGTCGAAGAGCGACCGCGGGATCGTCCACGTCGAGACCAGCGGCTACAAGCAGGACGGCACGCTGGTCTGCGTGTTCCGCCGCAAGGTGATGGTGCCGACCGAGACGTACATCAAGGAGCGCGGCGGCGAGCAGCCCGGCCGCCCGGACCTTCAGCAGCAGGAGAAGTAGCCATGGCGCGACTCGCCCAGACCGCCGGTCTCACCGACATCCAGCGGGAGATCCTGTCCACCGTCCGCGACTTCGTGGACAAGGAGATCATCCCGGTCGCCACCGAGCTGGAGCACCGCGACGAGTATCCGCAGGCGATCGTCGACGGCCTCAAGGAGTTGGGCCTGTTCGGCCTGATGATCCCGGAAGAGTACGGCGGCCTGGGCGAGTCGCTGCTGACGTACGCCCTGTGCGTGGAGGAGATCGCGCGCGGGTGGATGTCGGTGTCCGGCATCATCAACACCCATTTCATCGTGGCCTACATGCTCAAGCAGCACGGCACCCAGGAGCAGAAGGACCACTTCCTGCCGCGCATGGCGGCGGGCGACATCCGGGGCGCGTTCTCGATGTCGGAGCCGGCGCTCGGCTCGGACGTCTCGGCGATCACGTCGAAGGCGGTGCGGGACGGCGACGAGTACGTCCTGAACGGCCAGAAGATGTGGCTGACGAACGGCGGTACGTCCTCGCTCGTCGCGGTCCTCGTGCGAAGTGACGAAGGACACCCGGAGGGCACGGCGCCCCACAGGTCGATGACGACCTTCCTGGTCGAGAAGGAGCCCGGCTTCGGAGAGGTCCGGCCCGGCCTCACCATCCCCGGGAAGATCGACAAGATGGGCTACAAGGGCGTCGACACCACCGAGTTGATCATGGACGGCCTGCGGATTCCGGCCGACCGGGTGCTCGGCGGGGAGACCGGCCGAGGTTTTTACCAAATGATGGACGGAGTCGAGGTGGGCCGCGTCAATGTGGCGGCGCGTGGCTGCGGGGTCGCTCAGCGTGCCTTCGAGCTGGGCGTCTCCTACGCGCAGCAGCGCCACACCTTCGGGAAGGCCATCGCCCAGCACCAGGCGATCCAGTTCAAGCTGGCGGAGATGGCTACCAAGGTCGAGGCCGCCCATGCGATGATGGTCAACGCGGCACGCAAAAAGGACTCCGGGGAGCGAAACGACCTTGAGGCAGGGATGGCGAAGTACCTCGCCTCCGAGTACTGCAAGGAGGTCGTCGAGGACGCCTTCCGGATCCACGGCGGGTACGGCTTCTCCAAGGAGTACGAGATCGAACGCCTCTACCGCGAGGCGCCGATGCTGTTGATCGGCGAAGGTACCGCCGAAATCCAGAAAATGATCATCGGGCGCAGGTTGCTCGAAGAGTATCGATTCCAGGGCTGATTGTCCGTTTCGGGGTGTTTTCTCCGAGAAGAAGATCACACCCCGTCAACGCTCCTCAGCCGCCGACTCGGCTTCCTGGCTTACCCAGTTGTGGCCCACGACCGGTACGATCCCGGGAAAGCCGCCGTCCCCCGTTACAGCGCGGCATCATCCGCTACGAAGGTCATCCATGCCCCACAGCCAAACCTCTGCACCACGCGACAGCCTGGCAGGCGTACGCCTCGCGCGCGGAGCATCGCCGTGGCTCCTGCCGACTGTCGCCACCGCAGCCCTCAGCCTGGTACGCGCACGCAAGTCCGGCGCCGCCAAGGTCGTGGCCGTACCCGCCACCGCGCTCGCGGCGGGCATGCTGTGGTTCTTCCGCGACCCCGAGCGCGAGATCACCCGGGGCCGGGTCATCTCGCCCGCCGACGGTGTGGTGCAGAGCATCATGCCGTGGAAGGACGGTCGCACCCGCGTCGCCATCTTCATGAGCCCGCTGAACGTCCACGTCAACCGCGCGCCGCTCTCCGGCATGGTCACGTCGGTCGAGCACATCCCGGGCGGTTTCGTTCCCGCGTTCAACAAGGAGAGCGAGAACAACGAGCGGGTCGTCTGGCACTTCGACACCGAGCTCGGTGACATCGAGATGATCCAGATCGCCGGCGCCGTCGCCCGCCGGATCGTCCCCTACGTCCCGCAGGGCACGAAGGTCGAGCAGGGCGAGCGCATCGGACTGATCCGCTTCGGTTCGCGTGTCGACATCTACCTCCCCGAGGGTGTCGACGTGGACGTGGAGGTCGGTCAGAAGACGGTGGCTGGGGTGACTCGCATTGACCGTGATTGATCCGGAGACACAGGCGGGCTGGGTGCCCGACGCCGACGAGGTGGACGACGAGGAGGAGATGCCTCTTTCTCTCCGCCTCTCAATAGCGGACACCCTCACCCTCGGCAACGCCACCTGCGGCTTCATGGCGGTGTACTTCACCACCACCGGCATCCTGATCCCGCACCTGACGGGCAACGACGAGTCGACCGGCATGGCCCGCCACAGCGCGGCCACCGCGGTCATCCTGATGCTGTGCGCGGCGGTCTTCGACCTCTTCGACGGCCTCGTCGCCCGCAAGCTGCGCTCCTCCCCCATGGGCGCGGAGCTGGACAACCTGTCGGACCTGATCAGCTTCGGCCTCGCGCCGGCGTACTTCGTCCTCGTCTACGGCATGGTCGCCGACGACGCGCACCAGAGAGTGGCGGCGGTCGGGGCGATCGTGGTGCTCCTGGCCGTGGTGCTCAGACTGGCGCGCTTCTCCTGCGTGACCCCGCCGAACGGCATGTTCCAGGGCATGCCCTCTCCCTTCGGCGCGCTCACGGTGGTCTCGATCGTCCTGCTGGAGCTGCCCTTCGTGGCGACGCTGCTGGCGATCCTGGGCACCGCCTGGCTGATGGTGAGCCGGGTCGAGTACCCGAAGCCGCGGGGCCGTCTCGCGGTGGCGATGCTGACCTGGATCGTGCTCGGCGTGGGTCTCCTGGCGGCCTGGGCGTTCGACGCCCCGGGCGGTCAGCTGCTCCTCCAGACCGGCTGCGCGCTCCAGCTGGTGACGGGCGCGGTCATCCCGCTGTTCGCGACGGCCCGCCGCGTGAACAACTTCCGCGACAACCGTCGCGAGGCGCGGGCAGCACAGCCGTAGCAGTTCTTCGATAGTGCCGAAGGGCCCCGGACCGGTTCACGGTCCGGGGCCCTTCGGCGTTCCCCGGGGTGGGGCTCAGACCAGGAAGTCCCGCGCGATGTTCTCCGCCACGCGCTCCAGGATCGGCCCGGCGTCGGCGATGCACCGCGCCACGTCCGGCTCGACGGAGGTGAGGGGATACGCGCGGCGGATGCCTGCGTGGCCGAGGGACTGGGGCGGGAGGGCGAGCCGGCCGCAGACGGCGACGACCTCCTTGCCCTCGGCGCGGGCCGCCGCGGCCACGCCTGCCGGGGCCTTGCCGTGGAGGGTCTGCTCGTCCAGGGAGCCCTCGCCGGTGATGACGAGGGTGGCGCCCTCCAGGGCGGAGGCGAAGCCGAGGACGTCGAGCATGACCTCGATGCCGGGGCGGAAGCGGGCGCCGAGGAGGAGGGCGCCGTAGCCGATGCCGCCGGCCGCGCCCGCGCCGGGTGCGGCGGCGTACGCGGCCGCCTCCGCGCCGACCGACTCCTCCAGGACCTTGGCGTAGTGCCCGAGGGCCGCGTCGAGGGCGTCCACGTCGTCCGGTGCGGCGCCCTTCTGGGGGCCGTAGACGGCGGGGGCGCCCTTGGGGCCGGTGAGGGGGTTGTCGACGTCGCTCGCGAGGACCAGGTCGACGGAGGCGAGGCGCGGGTCCAGGCCGGTCAGGTCGGCCGAGGCGAGGTCGGCGAGGCCGCCGCCGCCCGGGGACACCGGTTCGCCCTCCGCGTCCAGGAAACGGGCCCCGAGGGCGGAGAGCATGCCCGCGCCGCCGTCGGTCGTGGCGCTGCCGCCGACGCCGAACACGATCGTGCGGGCGCCCGCGTCGAGCGCGGCCCGCAGCAGCTCGCCGGAGCCGTACGTCGAGGAGGTCAGCGGGGCGAAGACGCCCTTGGGCAGGCGTTGCAGCCCGCTCGCCTCGGCCATCTCCACGACGGCCGTGTCGCCGCGGACCGCGAAGGCGGCGGTGACCTCGTCGCCGAGGGGCCCGGCGACCCGGGTCTCCCGTCGCTCGAAGCCGGCCGCGACGGCCGCGTCCACCGTGCCGTCGCCGCCGTCGGCGACCGGCATGGCCGTGACCTCCAGACCGGGCACGACCCGGCGCAGCCCCGCCGTCACCCGCTCGGCGACCTGCACGGCCGTCAGCGACCCCTTGAACTTGTCCGCGGCGATGAGCACCCTGTGGGTGCCTCTCTGTGCAGCGTTCGCCACCTTGCGATCCCCTTGCTCTACGGGCCCCCGCACGTTCAGGGGCCAGTCGCGCCGCTGTGACCTTAACCGGCGGACGCCCCCGCCGTCATGCCCCGACCGAACGCTGGGACCGGCCTGAGCACCCGCTGTGCCGCCACCGGGCCCGGACGCGGTCGGCGGAGACCGCCGCGCCGGCTGGCTACCCTTCCTTGAATGACCACCACGCAAGACTTCGCCACGTACCTCGCGGGTCTCCCCCGCATCCTTGCCGGGGCCGCCGCCCTCTTCCGTGACGCCGAGGGCAACGTCCTGCTCGTCGAGCCCAACTACCGCGAGGGCTGGGCCCTTCCGGGCGGCACGATCGAGTCGGACGGCGGCGAGACCCCGCGCCAGGGCGCGCGCCGCGAGACGCTGGAGGAGATCGGCCTCGACGTCGAACTCGGCCGCCTGCTCGCCGTCGACTGGGTCTACCACGGCCCGGAGTACCCGCCGTTGGTCGCCTACCTCTACGACGGCGGCACCCTCACCCCGGACCAGCTCGCGTCGATCCGGCTCCAGGAGGAGGAACTCCTGTCCTGGCGGCTCGTTCCGCGCGAGGACATCCCCGCGCACCTGTCGGGTTCGCTGGGGCTGCGGGTGCTGGTCGCCCTGGACATGCTCGAAGAGGGCGCGGGGACGGCGGAGTTGGAGAACGGACTGCGGGTGGGCTGAGAACCCGAGGTCCCGCACCGGGCGTGGCTCGACCGGGCGGCGGCCGGCCGGCAGCGCGATATCCGCTCGCCGCCCCGCCCTCGCCCCACCTACGCTCGCCCCCATGAGCAAGCCTCTCGTCGCCCTGCTCACCGGGGCGGGCATCTCCACGGATTCCGGCATCCCCGACTACCGCGGCCCGAACGGCCTGTGGCGCGAGGACCCCGAGGCCGAGAAGCTCGTGACCTACGAGTACTACATGGGCGACCCGGAGATCCGGCGCAGGTCGTGGCAGCTGCGGCGGCGGACCCACGCCCTCGGGGCCGAGCCCAACGCCGCGCACCGGGCCGTCGTGGAGCTGGAGCGGTCGGGTGTGCCGGTGCGGGTCGTCACGCAGAACGTGGACGGGCTGCACCAGCTCGCCGGGCTGCCCGCCCGGAAGGTGCTCGAACTGCACGGCACCGCACGGGAGTTCACCTGTACGCGGTGCCATGCGCGCGGGCCGATGGCGGACGCCCTCGCGCGGGTGGAGGCCGGTGAGGACGACCCCGGGTGCCTGGTCTGCGGCGGGATCCTGAAGTCCGCGACCGTGTACTTCGGCGAGCGGCTCGATCCCGTCGTGCTCGGTGAGGCCGCCGCCGTCACCCAGGCCTGCCAGGTGTTCATCGCCGTCGGGAGCACCCTCCAGGTGCATCCCGCCGCCGGGCTCGCGGGGGTCGCCGTCGATCACGGGGCCCGGCTCGTCATCGTCAACGCCGAGGCCACGCCGTACGACGACCTCGCCGACGAGGTCGTGCGGGAGCCGATCGGGACGGCGCTGCCGCGGCTGCTGCGCGGGCTCGCCGGGTAGCCACTACGCGGGACCCGCCCGCACGGCCCGGCGCGTCAGAACAGCGCTGCCCCGCTCTCGAAGTCCAGCAGGCGCTGCTTGCGGTCCAGGCCGCCGCCGTAGCCCGTGAGGCTGCCGTTGGCGCCGACCACGCGGTGGCAGGGGACGATGATCCCGACGGGGTTCTTGCCGTTGGCGAGGCCCACCGCGCGGGAGGCGCCCGGGTTGCCGAGGGCGTCGGCGAGGTCGCCGTAGGAGCGGGTCTCGCCGTAGGGGATGCGCAGGAGCTGGTCCCAGACCCGTTGCTGGAACGGGGTGCCGTGCAGGCGGAGCGGGAGGGTGAACTCCTTCAGCTCGCCTGCGAAGTAGGCCCGCAGTTGGGCCTTCGGCTCGGCGAAGGGGGTGTCGTCGGGGGTGCCGAAGTCCTCCTCCGGGGGGCGGTGGCGTTGGCCGACCATGTAGAGGCCGCAGAGGGCGCCGTCGTCGTCGGCGACGAGGGTCAGCGGGCCGTACGGGCTGTCGATCAGTGTGTGGTGCTTCATCTGCGGTGCGATCCCCTTACGCGGGAAGGAAGTTGATCGGGTGGCTGTCCGTGGCCCACAGGTACTGGACCGCGTACGCCCGCCACGGACGCCAGGCCGCCGCACGTGCGGTGAGCGCGGCCGGGGTCGACGGAAGGCCCAACTCCTGTGCGGCGCGCCGGACTCCGAGGTCCGTGGGGAGGAAGGCGTCGGGGTCGCCGAGGGCGCGCATGGCGATGGCGTCGACGGTCCAGGGGCCGAAGCCGGGGAGGGCGAGGAGCTGTGCGCGGGTCTCCGCCCAGTCGCTCTCCACTCCCAAGTGCAGGGTGTGGTCGGCCAATCGGGAGACGAGGGTGGTGAACGTCCGGCGCCGGGTCCGGGGCATCGCCAGCGACTCGGGGTCCAGCGCGGCCAGTGATTCCGCGGACGGGAAGAGGTGGGTCAGGCCGCCCTCGGGGTCGTCCACCGGTTCGCCGTGGGCGGTGACCAGGCGGGCCGCGTGGGTACGGGCCGCCGCCGTGGAGACCTGCTGACCGAGGACGGCCCGTACGGCGAACTCCTCCTCGTCGACCGTGCGCGGGACGCGTCGCCCCGGCGCCTTGTCCACGAGCGGCGCCAGGACCGGGTCGGTCCTCAACTGCTCGTCCACCGCGACCGGATCGGCGTCCAGGTCGAGCATGCGGCGGCACCGGCTGATGGCCACCGGCAGGTCGCGCAGATCGCTGAGCGTGAGGCGGCAGGCGATGTGGTCGGCCTTGGGAGTCAGGGACGCGATGCCGTGGCCGTAGGGCAGACGGAGGGTGCGCCGGTACGCGCCGCCACGCCACTCCTCCACGCCCGGCACGGCGGTCGCCGCGAGGTGGCCGAAGAGGTTGTCGGGGTTGAGGGGCGCGCGGAACGGCAGCCGGAGGGTGAGGGTGCCGGGGGTCAACACCGCTGTCCTCGGGCGCCTGTTGCGCAGTTCGGTCGGGGAGAGGGCGAAGACCTCGCGGACGGTGTCGTTGAAGGCGCGGATCGAGGAGAAGCCGGCGGCGAAGGCGATCTCCGCCATCGGCAGAGCGGTGGTCTCGATCAACAGCCGTGCCGTCTGGGCGCGTTGGGCGCGGGCCAGGGCGAGGGGTCCGGCGCCCAGCTCGGCGAGGAGCTGGCGTTCGATCTGCCGGGTGCTGTAGCCGAGGCGGGCGGCGAGGCCGGGGACGCCCTCGCGGTCCACGGTCCCGTCGGCGATCAGGCGCATCGCGCGGGCGACGAGGTCGGCCCGCTGGTTCCACTCCGGGGAGCCGGGGCTGGTGTCCGGACGGCAGCGCTTGCAGGCCCGGAAACCCGCCTGCTGGCAGGCCGCCGCGCTCGGGTAGAACGTCATGTTCCGCGGCTTGGGCGGGACGACCGGGCAGCTGGGCCGGCAGTAGATGCGGGTGGTCAGGACGGCCGTGAAGAACCAGCCGTCGAAGCGTGCGTCCTTCGACTGGACCGCGCGCACACAGCGCTCCGTGTCGGTGTGCATCCCGTTCTGCATAGGTCCAGCATCCGATACGCGGTGGGCCGGGGCTGGCGGGAATCCGACATCGACGTGGCGTGGCCTGCCGCCGGACCCGGGCCCTGCCCCCGGCTTAACCATTGGTGAGGGCGCGCCCGGCTTTGTAACGTCGGCTTCCGTGACTCCGACTCCGCCCCCGGCGAACACCTCAGATTCCCTCCCGGCCCTCCTCGACGCGGCCCGGAGCGACTACGAAGCCCTGCTCGCGAAGGGCCTCTCGCTCGACCTGACCCGCGGCAAGCCCTCCGCACGACAGCTCGACCTGGCCGCCGGACTGCTCTCGCTGCCCGGCGACCGCCACACCTCGGCCGACGGCACGGACTGCCGCAACTACGGCGCCGCGGACGGTCTGCCGGAGCTCCGGGAGATCTTCTCCGGCTTCCTCCAGGTGCCGGCCGGGCAGCTGCTCGCCGTGGGCAACTCCAGCCTGGAGCTGATGCACGACAGTCTCGTGCACGCGCTGCTCGGCACGGTTCCCGGCGCGGCCCGCCGCTGGGCGGACGAGGAGCGGATCGCGTTCCTGTGCCCGGTTCCCGGCTATGACCGGCACTTCGCGCTGTGCGAGCGCTTCGGCATCGAGATGATCCCCGTGCCGATGACCGCCGAGGGCCCCGACATGGACGCGGTGGAGCGGCTGGTCGCCGGGGACCCTGCGGTCAAGGGCATCTGGTGCGTGCCCAAGTACAGCAACCCCGACGGGACGTGCTACAGCGACGAGACCGTACGGCGGCTCGCCGCGATGCCCACGGCCGCGACGGACTTCCGGATCTTCTGGGACAACGCCTACGCCGTCCACCACCTCACCGACGAGGAGGTGGAGATCGCCGACGTTCTGGCGGCCTGTGCCGCGAGCGGGCATACCGACCGCGTCCTCGTCTTCGGGTCCACCTCGAAGATCACGCTGGCCGGTGCGGGCGTGGCGTTCTTCGGCTCGTCCCCGGCCAACGTGGCCTGGCTGCGCGGTCACAGCGCCAAGCGGTCCATCGGCCCGGACAAGATCAACCAGCTGCGGCACGCGATGTTCCTGCGCGACCCGGACGGGGTGCGCGCCCACATGGGCAAGCACCGTGAGCTGCTGCGGCCGAAGTTCGACACCGTGCTGCGGGTCCTCGACGAGCGGCTCGGCGGCACCGGGCTGGCCCGCTGGTCGACGCCCCGGGGCGGCTACTTCATCACCCTGGACGTGCCGGACGGCTGTGCCCGCGAGGTGGTGCGCCGCGCGGCGGACGCCGGTCTGGCGCTGACTCCGGCGGGCGCCACCCATCCGTACGGCGACGACCCGAGGGACCGTACGATCCGGATCGCGCCCTCCTTCCCGGACGCGGCGGAGATCGCGGAGATCATCGACGGGGTGGCCACCTGCGTACGCCTCGTGGCGTACGAAAAGCTTGCTTCCGGCGGGAGTTGACCCGATTCGCGGACCGCGCGTGCGACGTCCCCGGGGTGTTCGGCACCTCACGCCCCGGTTACGAATCGCTCAACCTCTGGTTGCGGGGCGGTGCGCGGTCCACGATGGGGACATGACTCTGGCCGAGCGAGCCATGCGGCGACTGGAAGACTGGCGCGACCTCAGCGCGGTCCCGGCCAGCTGCGGCGCGGGGCGGGCGCTGCGGTCCGCCCACAGCGAGATCGTGCACTTCCACTCCGACCACGATGTGGACCTGCATCTCACGGTCGGGGCCATTCTCCGGTTCCACCAGGATCTCAGCGAGTCGACCGCGATCCGGATCATCCCGGGCTCCCGCTGGGTGACCGTCCACCTGGACTGCGAGACGGACGTCGACCTGCTGCTGAGCCTGGTCAGCATGGCCCTCAAGGCGCACGCGGGCGGGCCCCCTGCCGGGAGCCCGCCCATGACCGGCTGCAACTTCCACCGGGTGACCCTGGTGCCGCGCGACGGCGACTAGAACACCGCCGCCGTGTCGTCCTCGCCCGCCTCCAGCAGGGTGGCCGCCGCGCCGACGATGCGCGGGTCGGGGCTGCCGACGACCTCCTCGTCCTTGTCGCCGTAGTCGAAGCGGGCCAGCACGCTGCGCATGGCCTCGACGCGGGCCCGCTTCTTGTCGTTGCTCTTCACCACGGTCCAGGGCGCGTGTTCCGTGTCGGTCTCCCGGAACATGGCGACCTTGGCGGCCGTGTAGTCGTCCCACCGGTCCAGGGATTCCAGGTCCATCGCGCTGAGCTTCCACTGCCGTACGGGATCGACCTGGCGGATCGTGAAACGGGTGCGCTGTTCACCTTGTGAGACGGAGAACCAGAACTTGATCAGGTCGATGCCGTCGTCCGCCAGCATCCGCTCGAACAGCGGGGCCTGGCGCATGAAACGGCGGTACTCGTCGTCCGAGCAGAAGCCCATCACGCGCTCGACGCCCGCCCGGTTGTACCAGGACCGGTCGAACAGCACGATCTCGCCCGCGGTCGGCAGGTGCTGGACGTAGCGCTGGAAGTACCACTGGCCGCTCTCGCGCTCACTCGGCTTCTCCAGGGCGACGACCCGGGCGCCACGCGGGTTCAGGTGCTCGGTGAACCGTTTGATGGTGCCGCCCTTGCCGGCCGCGTCCCGCCCCTCGCAGACGATGACGAGCCGGCGGCCGGTCTCCTTGACCCAGCGCTGCAGCTTCAGCAGTTCTATCTGCTGGAGCCGCTTGTGCCAGTCGTACTCCTTGCGCTCCATGCGCTGTGCGTACGGGTAGTTCTCCCGCCAGGTGTCCACCGGACTGCCGTCGGGCCGGATCAGCACGGGGTCGTCCTGGTCGGTGTAGTCGACCCGCAGCCCGGTCAGCAGTTCAGTCATCCCGGCCTCCTCTCAAGGGGGTTCAGTTGCTCAGCGGTACGCGGCCGCGGTCAGTGGAACTGCGGCACGATCAGATAGATGCCGTACGCCACGACAGCCGCACACGCGAGAAAGCACAACCCCGCCTGCGTCAGACCGAGGGCGTGCGTGCCGCCGTCCGCCTCGCGGGCGGCCTCGACCCGGGCCAGGCCCAGGATGCCCAGCGCGAAGACCACGACCACGCCGACGGTCACGCCGACGCTCACCGCGAAGACCTCGCCGAGGGCGTTCCAGTCCACACTCATAACTCAACTCCCTTGGCTCAGGCGGCCGTACGGACGTCGGAGGACGCCTCGGTGCGGATGGTGACCTCGTGGGTCTCGTTCACGTTGTCCGCGTGCACGGGGTTGCGGCGCGAGGCGATCACGATGAACCCGGCCACGGCGGCGGCGATCAGCGCGATCACGGACGTACCGAAGTTTCCGCCGTGCTTGACGACGGTCGCGGACAGGCCGCCGACCAGGGCCGCGGCCGGCAGGGTGACCAGCCAGGCGATGACCATGCGGCCCGCGGTGCCCCAGCGCACCTCGGCCAGCCGTCGGCCGAGACCCGCGCCCAGGATGCCGCCGGAGCAGACCTGGGTGGTGGAGAGCGCGAAGCCCAGGTGGGCGGAGGTGAGGATGACGGTGGTGGAGGCGGCCTCGGCCGCGAAGCCCTGCGGGGACTGGATGTCGGTGAGGCCCTTGCCCATCGTGCGGATGATGCGCCAGCCGCCGATGTAGGTGCCCAGGCCGATCGCGAGTCCGGCCGCGGCGATCACCCAGACCGGCGGACCGGCGTCGTGGCCGAGCGCGCCCACCGAGATCAGGGTCAGGGTGATGACGCCCATCGTCTTCTGGGCGTCGTTCGTGCCGTGCGCGAGGGAGACCAGCGAGGCGGAGGCGATCTGGCCGAGCCGGAACCCCTTGGTGACCGAGTCCTTGCGGGCCCGGGCGGTGATCCTGTAGGCGAGGTAGGTGGCGAGCAGAGCGGCGATCCCGGCCACCAGCGGCGAGGCCACCGCGGGGATCAGGATCTTCTCGACCACCTTGTCGAAGTGCACCCCGTCCGAGCCGGCCCCGACCCAGACGGCGCCGATCAGGCCACCGAACAGGGCGTGGGAGGAGCTGGACGGGAGGCCCACCAGCCAGGTCATGAGGTTCCAGAGGATCGCGCCGACGAGCCCCGCGAAGATCATCCCCGGTGTGACCAGGGTGTCGTCGACGATGCCGCCGGAGATCGTCTTCGCGACTTCCGTGGACAGGAAGGCGCCGACGATGTTGAGAGCTCCACTGATCAGCACCGCCGTACGGGGCTTGAGCGCCCCCGTGGCGATGGACGTCGCCATCGCGTTGGCGGTGTCGTGGAATCCGTTGGTGAAGTCGAAGGCCAAGGCCGTGACGATGACGACCGCCACGAGGAACGTGATGTGGTCCATCGTTCGATGGAAGCAATCGAAGGCGTACATTCGGCCAACCGGAGGCCAAATCGAGGCATGGCCCGTGCAACGCGGCCGTGTGCACGCCCCTCCGCGCCCCGCCCTCACCCCGTCCTCCACTTCACTCACACACTTCCCCCTCCTTATGGCATGGCCCGGTCAAATCTGCGAAGCTTCCCCCGCGATCACGCAATCGCTACGCGCACCCCAGCGCCGCCCACCGGCACACCCAGTCCGGCCGGACGGCACCGAGCAGGCCGGAATCCCGGCCGCCGTAGAAGGAGTTCCGTGTGAGATCGACCCCCCACAAGGCCCTCGCCGCCGGTGTGTTCGCCGTCGCCGCGGTGGCCGCCCTCGCGCTCCCCGTCACCCCGGCCGCCGCCGCGCCCGCCGCGGCCCCGCTCGCCGCCGCCTGCACCCCGGCGCAGGTGGTCTCGGGCGGTGACTTCGAGAGCGGCACCTCGGCCTGGACCCCGTCCTCGACGACGGTCATCACCAGCCGCACCGGCCAGTCCGCCCACGGCGGCTCCAGCTTCGCCTGGCTGGACGGCACCGGCGGCACGCACACCGACAGCCTGAGCCAGAGCGTCACCATCCCGTCCGGGTGCAGCAGCGCCACGCTCACCTTCTGGCTGCACATCGACACCGCCGAGACGACCTCGTCCACCGCCTACGACAAGCTCACGGCGAAGATCGGCGGCACGACCCTGGCGACCTACTCGAACCTGAACAAGGCCACGGGCTACGTCCAGAAGTCGTTCGACGTCTCCTCGTTCGCGGGCCAGACCGTGAGCCTCGCCTTCAGCGGCACCGAGGACTCCAGCCTGCAGACGAGCTTCGTCCTCGACGACATCGCGCTGAACACCTCGGGCGACACCGCTCCGCCCGCCGACTCGACGCGCACACCGGCCGCCCCGGCGTACACCGTGAGCCTGAGCAGCAACACCGCCGGCACCGTCTGGACCGGCCACGAGAGCACGACCTTCACCAACGCCTCGGCCACCCCGCTCACCGAGGTGTACCTGCGGCTGTGGGACAACTACCACGGCACCTGCACCGCGCCGCCGATCACCGTCACCAACGTCACCGGCGGCACCGCGGGCGCCCTCTCGGTCGCCTGCACGGCCCTGCGCATCGCCCTCCCGACTCCCCTCGCACAGGGCCAATCGACCACGATCGGCTTCGACCTGGGGATCACCGTCCCGAGCGGCGCGGACCGGTTCGGCCACGACGGCGCATTCAACATGATCGGCAACGCGCTGCCGGTCCTCGCGGTCAAGGACGGCTCGGGCTGGCACCTGGACCCGTACACGAACAACGGCGAGTCCTTCTACTCCCTGGCCGCCGACTTCAAGGTCACCCTGGACCACCCGACCACCCTGTCGGTCCCGGCCACGGGCACCTCGGTGGACACCCCCGGCACCAGCGGCCGTACGGTGACCACCGCCACCGCGTCCCAGGTCCGTGACTTCGCGTGGGCGGCGGGCCCGTTCACCAAGATCTCCGGCACCTCGGCCGCGGGCACCGCGATCAACATCTACTCCGTCACGGGCATCAGCTCCGCCAACGCGCAGTCGATGCTCACCACCGCCAAGTCGGCGGTCGACGCCCACGCCGGCCGCTTCGGGGCCTACCCGTACGGCGAGTTGGACGCCGTCATCGACAACAACTTCTGGTTCGGCGGCATGGAGTACCCCGGCTTCGTCCTCGACCTGGTCAGCACCACGGCCCTGACCCACGAGATCGGCCACCAGTGGTTCTACGGCATCGTCGGCGACGACGAGTACAACAGCCCGTGGCTGGACGAGGCGTTCACCGACTACGCCACCGACCTCGCCCAGGGTCTGACCGGCACCAACTGCTGGAACAGCGTCTCCTGGGCCTCCTCGGCGGAGAACATCACCAACTCGATGGCCTACTGGGACGCCCACTCGTCCCGCTACTCCACCGTCGTCTACGGCTACGGCAAGTGCGCCCTGCACGACCTGCGCCGCACCCTCGGTGACACCGCGATGGCCAAACTCCTGAAGGACTACGCCACTTCGCACTGGTACGGCGTCTCGACCACCGCCGAGTTCAAGGCGGCGGCCCAGGCCGCGACGACCACGGACCTGACGTCGTTCTGGACGACGCACCGCATCGTCGGCTGACACCGGCAGGGAGGAACGGGGGTCCGCCGTGCTGTCGGCCGACGGCGCGGCGGACCCCTTCGCGGTCAACCAGCCAGGCGGATCAGGGAAGTCGGGCGGCGCGAACCCCGGCGGGCCAACTGCCGGGCCCCGGCCCGCCCTTCAGCGGACCTGACGGCCGAACGCCTCGTACGCCGTCTCGTCGAAGAGCACGAACGTGACCTCCTCGACGGCCGACGGCGTCGCCCGCACCGTCTCCACCGCGATGCGCGCCGCGTCGTCCATCGGCCAGCCGAAGATCCCGGCGGACACGGCGGGGAACGCGACCGTGCGGGCGCCGAGTTCGTCGGCGACGCGGAGGGACTCCCGGTAGCAGGACGCGAGTCGGTCCGAGCGGTCCTCCTCAGTGGAGTACACCGGGCCGACCGTGTGGATCACCCACCGCGCGTCCAGGTCGCCCGCCGTCGTGGCCACCGCCTGTCCGGTGGGCAGGCCCTTGCCGTAGTGGGAGGCGCGGAGCCTGCGGCAGTCCGCCAGGATCGCGGGGCCGCCCCTGCGGTGGATCGCGCCGTCTACTCCCCCGCCGCCCAGGAGCGAGGAGTTGGCCGCGTTGACGATCGCGTCGGCGGTCTGCCGGGTGATGTCGCCCTGGACGAGGGTGATGGTGGTCATGCCTGCCTCAGTCTGCGCCAGACGGCCTTCGCCGCGTTGTGTCCCGACATGCCGTGCACCCCGGGGCCCGGCGGGGTGGCGGAGGAGCAGATGAACACGGCCGGGTGCGGGGTGCCGTACGGGGAGAGGGAGAGCCTGGGGCGGAGCAGGGTCTGGAGGCCCGAGACCGCGCCGGAGCCGATGTCGCCGCCAACGTAGTTCGCGTTGCGGGCCGCGAGTTCGGGTGGGCCGGCGGTCGCGCGGGCGAGGACGCGGTCGCGGAACCCGGGGGCGAAGCGCTCCAGTTGACGCTCCAGCGCGTCCGTGAGGTCGCCGGTCCAGCCGTTGGGGACATGGCCGTAGGCCCAGAAGACCTGCTTGCCGGCCGGGGCGCGGGTGGGGTCGACCACACCGGGCTGCACGGTGATCATGAACGGCCGGTCGGGGGCGCGCATCTCGCGGGACGCGGCGCGCAGGGCGGTGCCGATCTCCTTGCTGTCGGCGCCGATCTGGACCGTGCCGGCGATGCGTGCCTCCTCGGCGGTCCAGGGGACCGGGCCGTCCAGCGCGTAGTCGACCTTGAACACGCCCGCGCCGTAACGGTAGTCGGCGTAGTGGTCGCCGAAGCCTGCGATCTTCGCGAGGGCCGTGGGCGAGGTGTCGAAGACGTAGGCGCGGGCCGGGGGGAGGTCGTCGAGGCGCTTGACCTCGTAGTCGGTGTGGATCTCGCCGCCGAGGTCCTTGAGGTAGGCGGCCAGGGCGTCCGAGATGGACTGGGAGCCGCCGCGGGCCACCGGCCAGCCGCGCGCGTGTGCCGCCAGCGCGAAGACCAGGCCGATCGCACCGGTCGCGAAGCCGCCGAGCGGGGCCATCACATGGCCGACCAGTCCGGCGAACAGCGTCTTCGCACGCTCGTCGCGGAAGCGGCTGGTGAGCCACGTCGACGGGGGCAGGCCGGTCAGGCCGAAGCGGGCGAGGGTGACCGGGTCGCGCGGCAGCGCGGTGCTCGGCAGGGACATGAAGTCGCGGACCAGGGTGTCCCACTTGGGCAGGAAGGGCTCGACCAGCCTGCGGTACGCCCCCGCGTCACGCGGCCCGAACGACGCGGCCGTCTCCGCGACCGAGCGCGACAGCACGGCCGCGCTGCCGTCGGTGAACGGGTGCGCCATGGGCAGCGCCGGGTGCAGCCACTCCAGGCCGTAGCGCTCCAGGGGCAGGGCGCGGAAGGCCGGGGAGTTGACCCCGAGCGGGTGCGCCGCCGAGCACGGGTCGTGCCGGAAGCCGGGGAGGGTCAGCTCCTCGGTGCGGGCACCGCCGCCCACGGTGTCCCGCGCCTCGAACACGGCCACGGAGAAGCCGCGCCGGGCCAGCTCCACGGCGGCCGTCAGTCCGTTCGGCCCCGCACCCACCACGACCGCATCGAGCATCGACGGCACCTTCGGACCCCTTCGTCAGCCGATGGCAAACTCGGGGCCAGGATATGCCGCGGGACCGACAACCCCGGGGGCAGCCCGTCCAGTGTGCGGAACCCGTGACCCTACGACCCGCTCAGCAGGTCCATCACGCGCCGGGCGGTGGCCGCGTCGCGGGCTGTCGTGAACGGCAGCGCGTTGCCCCCCGTGATGCGGAAGGGCTCGCCGGTGAGCGTGAGGTGGGCGCCGCCCGCCTCCTCGACGAGGAGCAGGCCCGCCGCGTGGTCCCAGGCGGCCTCCCAGGAGAAGGCCGTGGCGTCCAACTCGCCCCGGGCGATGGCGAGATACTCAAGGCCGGCCGAGCCGCACGGGCGCGTGCGCACCCCGTCCGTCCACAGGCCGAGCAGGGCGCGCTTCTGGGCGTCCGTCGTGTAGTCCGGGTGGGAGGTGGCCACGTCCAGGTCGCGGGCGGGGTCCGGGGCACCGGAGCGCAGCCGTACGCCGTCCAGGAAGGCGCCGCCGCCCTTCACCGCCGTGGCGAGCTGGTCGCGGGCGGGGGCGTAGGTCCAGGACGCCAGCAGGACTCCCTGGCGGGCGAGCGCGACCAGCGTGCAGAAGCCGGTGTCGCCGTGCACGAACTGGCGGGTGCCGTCGACCGGGTCGACTATCCAGACGGGGGCGTCGCCCTGGAGCGCCTCGTACGTGTACGGGTCCGCGTGCACCGCTTCCTCGCCGACCACGACGGAGCCGGGCAGGAGGGTGCCGAGGACCTCCGTCAGATACCGCTCGGCGTTGCGGTCGGCGTCCGTGACCAGGTCGTGCGGGCCGGCCTTCTGGTCGATCTCGTGCGCGGCGAGCTGCCGGAAGCGGGGCATGATCTCGGTCGCGGCGGCCTTGCGGATCGCTTCTTCCACGTCGGCGGAGTGCTGTGCGAGAAACTCGTCGATGGTTTCGGTGTCTTGGATCATGCCTCCATGAGAGCACGGGTCACTGACAATCCCCACCCGCCCGGTGCACACCGGGTGGATTCCGCATGAACACCCGGCACTGGAGATCACCGGGCCGGGTGTCCCCGGGCGGGCGGCGGGAGGCTCAGCGGCCCACGGCGTAGCCCTGCATGCCGCGGGGGTTCGCCGCCGCCGACAGGATCCCTGCCCCGGGGTCCCGCGCGACCGCGCAGAGCCGTCCCTCGGACCACGCGCCGCCCACGGTCACGTCGTGCCCGCGCCGCCGCAGTTCCTCCACCACCCCCTCGTCCATGCGGGACTCGACGGTGACGCTCCCGGGGCGCATGCCGCGCGGGTAGAAGGAGCCGGGGAAGCTGTCGTTGTGCCAGTTCGGGGCGTCGATCGCGCCCTGGAGGTCGAGTCCGCCGCGTGCCTTCGCGCGCGTGGCGACCGCGAGGAAGAAGTGCAGCTGCCACTGGTCCTGCTGGTCCCCGCCGGGTGTGCCGAAGGCCAGCACCGGCTCGCCGTCGCGCAGGGCGATCGACGGGGTGAGCGTGGTGCGCGGACGGCGGCCCGGGGCGAGGGAGTTGGGCAGTCCGGGGGTCAGCCAGGTCATCTGGAGCCGGGTGCCGAGGGGGAAGCCCAGTTCGGGCACCACGGGGTTGGACTGGAGCCAGCCGCCGCTGGGCGTGGCCGCGATCATGTTGCCCCAGCGGTCGACGACGTCGAGGTGGCAGGTGTCGCCGCGCGTGCCGCCGTCGCGGGTCACCCGTGCGACGGTCGGCTCCCCCGCGCCCATCGGGTCGAAGCCGGGCTCCGCGGGGGCGACCACGCGCGCGTGCTCGCACAGCCGCGGGGCGCGCCCTCCGGGACTGCCGGGCCGCAGTTCGTACGACGCCTTCCCGTCGATCAGCTGCCGCCGGGCCGCGTTGTACTCCGCCGACAGCAGGTCCTCCAGGGGTACGGCGTCCGCGTCCCCGTACCAGGCCTCCCGGTCGGCCATCGCGAGTTTGCAGCCCTCGATCAGGAGATGGACGTAGTCGGCGGAGCCGTGGGCGGGCAACTCGGGCGGGAGGAGCGCCAGTTGCTGAAGGAACGCCGGGCCCTGGCTCCAGGGTCCTGCCTTGCAGAGCGTCCAGCCGTTCCAGTCGTAGGTCGCCGGAGCCTCGTAGGACGCGGACCAGGAGGCCAGGTCGGCGGCCGTCAGGGTACCGGTGTGGCGCTCGCCGCTGGTGTCCATGGTGGGGCGCCCCGCCTGCCGTACGAGGGCGTCGGCGACGAAGCCGGACCGCCACACCTCACGGGCCGCCTCGATCTGTGCCTCGCGGTCACCCGCCCCGCCGGCCTCGGCGAGGAGCCGGTGCCAGGTGGCGGCGAGGGCGGGGTTGCGGAACAGCTCACCCGGGCGCGGCGATCTCCCACCGGGCAGGTACACGTCCGCCGACGTGGTCCACTCCGTCTCGAACAGCCGCCGTACGGTCTCGACGGTCGCCCCGACGTTCTCCACGCACGCGTGCCCGTCCTCGGCGTACCCGATGGCGTACTTCAGGACGTCGGCCAGGGACTTCGTGCCGTAGTCCCGAAGGAGGAGCATCCAGGCGTCGAAGGCGCCGGGGACGGCCGCCGCGAGGGGACCGGTGCCGGGTACGAGATCCAGACCCAGTCCCCTGTAGTGCTCGATCGTCGCTCCGGCGGGTGCGACGCCCTGCCCGCACAGGACGCGCACCTCGCCGCCCGCCGGGGCCAGCAGGATCGGCACCTCACCGGCGGGTCCGTTGAGGTGCGGCTCCACGACGTGCAGCACGAACGCCCCGGCGACGGCGGCGTCGTACGCGTTGCCGCCGTCCTCCAGGACGGCCATCGCCGACTGCGAGGCCAGCCAGTGGGTGGAGGACACCATGCCGAAGGTGCCACTCAGAGTGGGACGGGTCGTGAATTGCATATCTGACCTCGGTGTTCGTCTGTGTTGGTCGGTTACCCCGACCCCGAATTGGCCGTGGAGAAAATCTGGGGAGAATGAGCGCGAGGCCATGTCCTCCAGGTAGACGGTTACTCCCTCCTTCTTGCCTTCTTGGACAGGCTGTTGAGGCCCGAAACTGCCGCACTCGCGGAGTCGACGTGCGCAGCGGGCCAGCGCCAACCCGTCTCGCCAAGCCGAATGGGCCCTCTTGGCCGGCATCAGAATCTTCTTGCACGCTGCCGCTCGATACGCGGACACCCCCGTTCTCGCCGACTCATGCCCCTGCGTTCACGAACCCAGTACGCAGGCGTAGGCGGGCCCGACCCGCGAGATCCTGGCCGCCCCGCAGCACCTGCACACGGTCGGTCAGGAGATCGGGCGCATCCCGGTCGACTCGAACTGCTCGCCCGTGCTGAAGGCCACGTACAAGGTCGAGGCGACCCGTGTCGCAGCTGGCCGGCATGGGCCTGCCCCTGAAGGACGGCCACGATGTCCATCTCCCAACTGACAACCAGGAAGACGACGACGGCGATGATGAAGGCGAAGAGCTTGAGAGCCTTCGGTGCCGCTCGCAAGCTGTCCGACTGTGAGCGGTCCGTCCGCCCGTTACGGCTACCCGCATACGTCAGGCGCCGGGCCATGGAGCCGGCAGCCACGCGCACCGTGCCCGGGGACGTGTTCGGGGCGGCAGCTCCGGTGTGGGTGTGGGTCCGGCGCAGTTCGAGCACATCCCCGCGTCCGCGGGGGTGTTCCGAGAACGAGTGGCCGCCCAGCCAGGCGGAAGGCGTGGTTCCCGCCAACGCGGGGGTGGTCCCTCGACGAGCGTCGCGTTCTCGGCGCGCATGGCGTGGTCCCCGTCCCGTGGCCGCGGGGGTGGTCCCGCGACCGAAGGCACCATGATCTGATCTGGCTATCACTCATATACGGCCCTCCGGCTCAGCCGCCCTCGACCGCACGAACCCACTGGCCTTGGACTTTGGCCAAACACATAAGGGCACCCCCGATCGGAACCGCACCCTAGACCTTATTTACGCCCAGTAACCGGACCGTCACAGTCTCATCACGCCCGCCCGGACCCGCGCACCGGACACACATGATGACCCCTCAGCACCCGCACCCCTGGGGGGATCATGCGCACCACCGCCCTCACCGCCGTCGCCGTACTGGCCGCCGCCCTCACCGCATGCAGCAACAGCGACAGCGGCGACGCCAAAGACACCGCGAGCAGCACACCCAGTGTCGACATAGCAGCCGCAGAGAAAGCCGCCGGTATCCCGCCCATCCCGACCGGCACGAAGAGACAGCAACTCCTCGACGCCCTCGCCGAGGTCAACCCCGGCGTCGCCGCGTACGAGGACAAAGCCATCGACGCCGCACGCAACCAATGCGGCGCACTCAACAGCCACACCGCACGCCCCGATTTGACGGCCTCGCAGCGTTTCAGTTACCGGGGCGTCACCACCACCGAGGCCCAGGGCAAACAGATCAACGAGGCACTGACAAGCCTCGGCTTCTGCAAGGTCTGACCCGCGCTCACAGCCACAACACCGGCGGCCCCGTACCCGCCAGGAACGCTGTTGGCGAATTCGGGGCCTGCGTGACGTCGGTCGCCAAGACGCGGGGATGTTCCGCCGTGCTTGCGCCAGTAGTCGAGGACGTCCTGGTGGTTCCCGCCGACGCGGGGGTTTTCCGACGACCTCGACCTTGCCGGGGTTGAGGATGGCGCGCGTCGGTCAGCAGGTGTCCGGCCCGGGTGAGTGCGCTCTCGCTGACGTCGACCGGTACGTGGGTGTGTCCAGGCCGGGCAGGGCGTCCAGCAACTGCCGCGTCTTTTCCGAGGATCCCGAACCCAGCTCGATCAGGGTCCGTGCACCCGTTTGGGCCGCGGTCTCGGCCGCGTGGGCGCTCAGCACGTCCCGCTCGACGCGGCAAGGGTAGTACTCGGGCAGCTTCATGATGTGCGTGTACAGCTCGCTGCCGCGCTCGTCGTACAGCCATCGCGGCGGCAGCGTCTTGGCGGGCAGTCCGTGCAGCACATCGGCGCGCAGGGCCGCGTTAGTGGCTTCGTCGGTCAGGATCCGGGTGATCAGGAACGGGCTCACAGCTTGTCCTACCGTTCCAGCGCGGGCACACGCCGGTCATTCGTAGGATCGGTGAGCCCGAGGACTCCGGG
Source organism: Streptomyces sp. NPDC090083 (assembly GCF_044747445.1). Classification (NCBI taxonomy): domain Bacteria; kingdom Bacillati; phylum Actinomycetota; class Actinomycetes; order Kitasatosporales; family Streptomycetaceae; genus Streptomyces; species Streptomyces sp. NPDC090083. The sequence continues at coordinate 662,167 of NZ_JBIVED010000001.1, forward strand.
TACGGCTGTGAGCCTGACGCAGGTCGATGGCTGGAATGACTTGGCCGCCTGGAGCCCGTGACGGTCACAACCGCTCATGGCGATGGGGGATACGCGACTTGATCGCTGTGTAGGACAACGTCGGCAAGGCCGTCCGCGGGATCACAGAACGAACAGCTGATGGAGGCGGCCATGTTCACGATCTGGGCCGGGGTCGACATCGGCAAGGAGCATCACCACTGCGTGGTACTCGACGCCCGTGGTGGCTGGAAGATGTCACGCCGCGTCGGCAACGACGAGCCCGAGCTGCTGGAGCTCATCCGTGAGGTGTGGGACGTTTGAGCTCGATAACCAGACGCTCTGTGGAGTTGTCGTCCCGCCGGCTGCGGAACATGAGGATGTCGACGCGACCGCTGCGTCCGTCGGGCTGGGTCAGAGATTCGAGTTCATGCTCCAGGACGACGTCTTCACCGAGGTGATCTTCCGGACGGGCGTGCAGGACGTTGGTGAGTCCCAGCTCGCTCCTGGTCATGTGCCAGTCCTCGCCGAACAGCCAGAGGTTGTTGTTGACCATGGGGTGGGGCTGATCGACCTCGCGCAGGTTCTTGCGGAGCTGTTCGTCGTCGCTAAGAGCCAGGACCTTCTCGAGGATGGCGTGGAGGTCGCCGGGGCTGCTCTCCAAGGCGGCGAAAGGGAGTTCGCACCCGGCGGCGTCGAGGAACGCATCGCGCAACGCGTCCCGGGTGGGGATGAGCAACCAGCGCCTCGGGTTCACGCTCGTCGGCATGCGCGCGTACTGCTCGACAGACGCGTCGATGATGGTGTCAGCCGGGCGCACTTCATCGGGCCACCACCGCGAGCGTGGACATCACGCTGTACAGCGGGCCCGGGTACCAGCTCAGGCGCATGGTTCATCGTCGCCGTCACGTGTGGTCGTCACCCGCGTCCGCAGTGGACAGCCGTCCAACTCACCGGTGTGCAGGGAGTGAGCTGTTGCGGCGATGCGTTCCAGGGCTACGGCGTGGCGCCGGAACTCCTGCCGACCTTCAGGTGTGAGCCGAATCAGAGTGCCGCATCCGCCTGCTTGTGTGACCTTGCGGACCTCGACGTAGCCCTTGGCCGCAAGTGAGGAGAGGTGTTTGGACAGCGCGGAATCACTGGTGGGGACCGCGTCTCGCAGGAAGCCGAACTCGGTCCAGCTTGTCGGCGCCAGCAGCACGACGATGGTGAGTCGAGCGGGAACGTGCAGGAACTCGTTGAATCCATCGTCCATCAGTCGGGCTCACTCCCGACGTGTCCACGCAGGCACGAAGATCCGCGGGACAGAACCTAGAGCGGACGTCCACTGATGACACCAGCCTGACCAACGCGGGTGCTTCCGAAAGTCATTCAGTCAGCGTTGTCTGGAAGACATCGAAGGTCTCCCGCAGTTCGGGGATGGTGATCGGATCGATCTCCATCTGAAAATGGCACACATCGTCGTCTCCGTTGGGCGTGAGCCGCACGAAGAAGGCGAAGCCGTCCCCGACGGGCTCCGCTGTCAGGACCAGAGGGTTGTTGCGGCCGGGGCTCACCGCCTCGGAGAAGCGACCGCCCGACGGGGCCTGTAGGCGAGAGAGCATCCGTGCCGCGAAGTCAGCGACCTCTGCGGTGCTGAGGCATGCCGTGAAGTCGGCCGTCAGGCAGGAGCACCAGTCGGCTGTGACCTGCCAACTGCCCTCATCGGCCCGAGTCAGTTCCAGCCACGCGCTATCGCTACCGAGGCGTACCCGCGGCTGTTCCATCAGCTTGTCCCCCGATCCGCACCTAAGCCCAAGATCTTTTGGTGCGACCTTCCCTTCTGCAACCCCCGCAGCTCACCACCTCGCTCGTCACCGACCCGGCGAACCTTCACGCTCAGAGCACTAGCGGCGCATCACTCAAGAACCACGCGCGCTCAGCCGGACGGGAAAAGTGCTTTGTATCTGCATGGCACTACGCCCAGACAGTGGTACGTCAGGGGCGTCTACTGATCGCTCCAGAGGGGTCGGACTCATCGCCGCGGAGAGGCCCTGTGGTACGTGGGAAGAGGACGACGGCCTGCCGCCGGAGGGGTGGCAGGCCGTTGGGGCGGGTCCGCCCGAGTTACAGGCGTTTGGCGCTGCGGAACAGTTTGGCGTAGAAGCCGTTGCCGTCGATGCGGGAGACGCCGCCCGCGTCGCCGATCGTCGGGCCGTTCTGCTCCTTGCGGCTGGAGATGAAGACCTTGTGGCCCTCGGTGTCCAGGCCCAGGTAGAGGGCGACATGGTCGATGTGGTCGGCGGTGCGGTGGTCCATCTTGAAGAACAGCAGGTCGCCGGGTTGCAGCATGTCGGTGTTCTTCGGACGGGTGTACCAGGGCGACGGGCCCTGGAGCTTGATGATGTCGACGCCGGTCTTGGAGCGGGCCATGCCGTTGGCGGAGCGCGGCAGGCCGTCGCCCAGGGTGTCGCTGGCCATCAGCGGATAGCGGGACCGGTAGCCCCACACCATCCGCATGAAGCCTGAGCAGTCCAGCGCACGGTAGCGCTCCGTGCGCGGGCTCATCGTCGTCCCGTTGCGGAAGGTGTAGGGGATGCCGAGGTAGTCGTAGAAGTCGTTCTGCTCCAGGCGATCCACCCCGTCCGCCTTGTACGGGCCGAACACCGCGTCGCCCGCGTACGGCACACCCGCGGAGTCCTTCTTGACCGGCACGCCCTGCACGTACTGGAAGGCGATCGCGAAGATGTCGTCCTCCTGGCTGCCGTAGTACTGCTTGAACCAGTCCTTGAACCACTGCTGGTTCTCGGCGCCCTTGGTCCACGGCTCCGACATGAGACGGACCCAGTCGTCGGTGATCACCTTGGTGCTGGTGTTCGCGGGCTCGGTGAACGTGCGGGAGGGACCCTTGAGGGTCGCGGTGCGGGCACCGTCGGTGAAGGTGGCGATGATCGCGCCCTTGCCGTCGCGCAGCACGGACCGTGCCGGGTCGTTCAGGCGCTCCCAGGTCTGCTTGCCGGTGGCCGTGCCCGAGTTCTGCAGAGCGTTGTCGGTGACCGTCTGGGCGGCCGGGACCTTCGCCTGTTCGTCCTTGCGTAGTTCGTAGGTGAAGTACGCGCTGCCCGCGAGCAGCGCCAGCACCGTCGCCGTGTGGACGACCGGGCGGCCTTTGCGCTTCGGCATGGTGAGGGGCTCCAGGATTGCGTTGGGAACTGGCGGACTCAGGCGGAGGGCAGAGCGCCCAGCAGGATGCCGGCGGTCAGCACCACATAGGTGGCGAGGGTGACCGAGCCGACGGACAGCAGCGTCGCGCCCTTGGGCTGGCGGACCAGCTGGTAGCCGATCAGGCCGGGGACGATGAACCCCAGCGTCTGGTTGGCGTACAGCAGCGGGAACTCCATCTGCAGCACGATGATCACGGTGGCCTGGATGAGCACACCGCTGAGCACCACGGCGGCGAACAGCCGCTTGCCGTAGAGGATCACGAACTTCTGCATGAGCAGGGTGGCGACGTAGGTGAGGACGGTCACGCCGACCACCAGGGCGGCCCGCTGCAGGTCCTCGATGAGGGTCAGGGCGAGCCAGCCGGGCGTGATCATGCCGCCCGGCGACAGGTTGGTGGCCAAGTAGCACATCAACGAGAACATCAGACCCAGACCGATACCGATCGCGGCGATCTCGGGGGTGAGGACGGAGGGGATCAACGCTGTTCTCCTGGGCTGTGCCACTGCTGGCTCTCGTCGGCGGACGTCTGGGGGGAAATGCGGGGCTCGAACAGCCCGCGGGGCGCGGCCTGTCCGGGTGCGGTGCCGTGCTCCGGGCGCGCCTGCGGCGTCGTGGGGGCGGGCCGGTCATCGCGCTGCTGCTGGGTCCGGGCGTCGTCCGGGTAGGGCCGGGCGTAGCCGGACCGGCCTGCCCGTTCCTGGTCCGGGTAGGGGTGCGCGGCGTCGCGCTGCACGGGAACCTGCGGGGCGGTGTACGGCTGCTGCTGCCCGTAGCGCGACTCGTATGCCTCCGAGTAGCCCTGGTAGGGGTCGATGCGGGGCACGTACAGCTGCATGGTCTCGACGTGTTCGACGACGGCGGGCGCCTTCTCTGCCCTGCCGGCCGGGGCGGTGGCCACGGACTCGTCGGGGCTGTCGTCCGGTGGGAGTTCGGCGAGGTGCTCCAGCAGGATCTCGCCCTGGCCGTGGATGTTGCCGATCGCGACCAGCGAGGAGTCGGGGCCGAGTTGCTCCAGCAGCCGGGCCATGAACTCGTGCGGGTCGCGCTTGTCGCCGCCGAGGTCGACGGCGCGGGAGCGGAACTCCGCGGGGATGGCGTCGATGGCGGACTTGGCCGGGTGGCCGATGACGAAGACGCGCTCGGGGTCGAGGTCGGGGATGATCTCGCCCATCTGCCCGTTGCGCTCGACGCGGTCGGGGCGGCAGTTGATGACCACGTTGACCGGGCGGTGGATGGCGCCGAGGTCGAGCAGCTGGTTGATGTTCATCAGCGTCGACTCGGGGTCGTTGGCCGCGAAGACGTTGGCGAAGCGCAGCTTCTTCCCCTCGGGCGTGACATAACGCTCGACGGAGAGGACACCCGGGTCCGGCGGCGCCTCGTACATGCCCTGCAGGGCCGTCTCCCGATCGACGCCGAGGAGTTCGGCCACGGTCAGCGCGATGGCCACGTTCTCCTTGAAGGTGAACCAGCTGAAGCCGCGCAGCTCCTCGTCGGTGACGATCTCCGGATCCGCGTAGATCAGCTGGCAGTTCCGGGCGTCGGCCTCCTCCTGAAGGATGTGGAAACGATCCTTCTCCGCGGTGACGCAGATGCCGTCCTGCGGCATCGACCGGCACAGCGAACGCGCCACGTCGTCCAGGGTGGGGCCCATCTCGGCGAGGTGGTCCTCGCGGACGTTGCAGAGCACGCCGATCGTGGAGCGGATCAGCTTGGACTGGTTGATCTCCTGGAGGGCCGGCATGACGGCCATGCACTCGATGACGAGCGCGTCCGGCGCGTACGCGGCCGCGCGCCGCACGATGCCGATCTGCTCGACGACGTTGGCGATGCCGAACTTGCGGTAGACCGGCTCCTCGGTGGCGTCGGGGTGGATGAACCGGGCCGCGGTGCCGGTCGTCTTGGCGACGGTGGTCAGACCGCCGCCCCGCAGGGCGCCGGCGCAGAGCCGGGTGATGGACGACTTGCCGCGGATGCCGTTGATCAGGACCCGGGTCGGTATGTGGTCCAGGTTGGTGAAGTGCCGCCGCTGCTCGACGATGCCCGCGACGAGCATGATCGCGCAGCACACCAGCAGCACGGTGTAGAGGAAGAGCACGGGCGATCAGTTCCTTGTGTACTGCTGCGGCGCGTGCGCCTGGGGCGGGGTGCGGCGGGGCTGCTGCCGGCTCAGTTCGTGCAGCTTCTGCCGGATGAGTTCGAGGGAGCGGGTGACCGCGCCGACCTCGTCGTGGTGCTGCGGGAACAGCACGGTCTTGCGGTCGCCGTCGGCCAGCGCCTCGGCCCGCTGGGCCAGTGAGCGCAGCGGGCGGGCCACCACGATGTGCATCCAGCCCAGGCAGGCGGCGGCCGCGGCGGCGCCGAGCAGTCCGGCGAGCACGGTCCGGTTCTGGCTGTCGTACTCGGGGATGTCGAGCCGGTTGGCGGCCTGCCAGCTGACCACGCTCCAGCCGAGGGATTCGGCGGGACCGCTGCCGGCGAACGGGGCGGCCGCCGCGATCTGCACACCGCCCTCGCGGTAGAGGACGCCGTTCGCGCGGGCCTTCTTGCCCAACCGCTGGGCGCTGGCGGCGGCCAGGTCCTTGAGGTGCCCGTCGGGCAGTCCCTGGAAGGCGAGGAAGCCGGTGTTGCCGGCGATGACCTTGCTGTGATTGTCGACCAGACGCACCACGCCCAGACCCGGCCGGGTCAGAAGCGCGTTGAAGAATTCGACGCGGAACTCACCGACGAGCCGGGCCCCGTTCCGTCCGGGGATCTCGGCGTCCGCGACGACGACGGGCTCCTTGCCGCCCTGGCCCAGCAGCCGGATCGGGGTGTCCGAGACCCGGTGGGCGCGGATCACCTTGGGGCTGTTGCCCTTGGCGGCCAGGATCTGGCCGGAGGAGTCGACGACGTACAGGGAGCGGTAGCGCCGGTTCTCGTCGAGGGTGCGTTCCAGCACCTTGCCCATGGTCTCGGGGTCGGTGCGGTTGCCGATGAGGGATGCGACCGAGTCCAGGTCGGCGCTGCCCTCGTTGAGGGCGCGGCGCACCCGGTCGCTGAGGGTGTCGGTGCGTTCCCGCTGGTCGCTGACGAGCTGCTGGGGTACGACGGCCTTGGCGTCGGCGCGGTTGACCAGCAGCATCAGCGGTGCCGCCCAGGCCAGCAGCAGTACCGCGCAGGCGCTCAGCAGGGCCCGGGTGCCGACCCGGCGCAGTCCGCGCGGGCGCGGCGCGGCGCCGGTCGCCTCAACGGTCTCGCCGAGCAACTGCCGGCGCAGCCGTTCCAGTGCGCTGCCGATGCGTCGCGCCTCGCCGTAGCCGGGGACGTTGACGGGCCGGGTCAGGTCGCCGCGGGTGAGCCGGCGGGATTCGAGGAACAGCCGGATCAACGGCCGTTGGACGGTGCCCAGCAGGACGGCGACGGCGACGGCACCGGCGACGAGGAGGGCGCCGCCCGCCAGCAGGCCGAAGACCACAGACTTCGTCTGGGTGGGGTCCTCGCTGACCTTGGCCATGGCGACGACGGACAGGCCGAGCCCGGAGGCGGTGGTGATCTCGCCGGGTGCGGGCGCGGCCAGGGTTGCGTATCCGGCGACGGACCGGCTGCTGAGGACGTGGCCGCCGACCACGCTGCCGCTGACGCCCTGGTAGCCGCCCATGCCGGGTTCCTTGCTGCTGCGCGGGTCCTGGCGGGCCTTGCGGGCGGCGAGCTGGGCGAAGGACTTCAGCTGCTTGTTGGACGCCTTGATGTCTGCGCGGTCGGTGGCGTTGCGCACCTGTTCGGGCTCGGGGATGCCGTCGCTGCTGAGGATCGCGCCGTTCTGGTCGGCGACGGCGATGGACCGGAACTGGCCGAGGCTGATGCCGGGGAACGTCAGGTTGCTGGAGGCCACCAGCAGCAGCTGCGGTTTGCCCGGCCAGGACAGCAGGGCCAGGGACAGCAGGCGCGTCTCGCCGTTCTTCAGCCGGACCATGCGGGGTGCCAGGCCGCCCTCGTCGCCGAGGGACGCGTTGTTCACCGAGGTCAGCGGTACGGTCTCGCCTCGGGCCGCGACCAGCTTGCCGGAACGGATCTCGACGACGGCGGTCCCGGTCCACTTCTGGTAGGTGCTGCCGAGTTTGTCCAGGGCGGCGTCGCCGGAGACCGGCTCGCCGGCGCTGAACAGCGCGGCGGACCGGGTGAGGTCGGTGACGGACTCGTCGATGGAGGCGCGCAGCGCGATGGCGCCGTCCTCCGCGAAGTGCTGCTGAGAGTTCAGTACCGCTTTGGGTACCCCGGCGTTGTCGACCCGGCCCAGTACGAGCGCGGTGATACCGGCGAGTGACAGCAGGAGCACCGACAGCACCGCGATCGGCGGGCGGATGCCTCCGATCAGCGACATGTCGGCTCGGCGGCGGGCTCGGTGCTGCCGCGCCGGGGGCGGTGACGCCAAGGGAGGGTCCTCTCAAGCTGTATAGGTGATCAGTCCACGCAAAAGGGCGGGGACGGTGTTTCCGTGGGGTGTGCACTGCGGATACACCTGGTTACGCGAGTGTGTCCGCAGCACTCCGACCACTCGGAAACAGATGAAGTTGCCCCCACATGGCTGTGATCTGCGCAACATTCATCTTTTAAACGGTCAGAAACGGGCATCCGAATAGTTTGCCTGTCGGATGGAACCGGCCGTCGGGCCGACCATGGCGCCCGCGCGATGCGACCGCCTTCGGCAAACGTCGCGGACGCGGCGCCTGTCGGCCGGGGACCTCGGGACGCCAACGTCAGGTGGCCGTCATGGCATCTCGGTCAGTGGCTTCAGGCCGTCCTGGGCCGCACCACGGTTGTAGAGGGTTCCCTCAGTACGCTCGAAGGCAAGCCGCAGCCGGGCACGCTGGCGGTCGGTGAGGTCCTTGTCGTCGCGGAGCGCGGCGGGCACGTCCAGCAGGCGATAGTCCCGCGCGTCGTCCTCGGTGTACGTGGCCTTGCCGCCGTCCGTGGCGTTCTCGGCGTCCGGCGGGATCTCCAGCAGGGTCGGCTCGAACCGCGGCTGGACGTCCCAGTGGCCCTTGCCGTGCTCGGTGAACGTGAACCAGGCGATCACGCCCTCCTCGGTCAGTCCGGTCGGCACCTCGTGCCGGGCGATCTGGTTGCCCATGCCGTACGCGACCCAGGTGCCGTCGACCTTCTCCATCGGCTGCACCACGTGCGCGTGGCAGCCGATGACCAGGTTGACGCCGGTCTGGCGGGCGATCTCCCGAGCGAAGGAGAGCTGCTGGCCCGAGGGCTCCGGGTGGTGCTCCAGGCCCCAGTGGATGGAGAGGATCACCACGTCGGCGCCGGCGTCGCGGGCCCGCTGCTCGGCCGCCTTGATCGCCTTCAGACTCATCTTGTTGGCGACCCACGGCTTGCCCTTGGGGTATTCGTGCGGCTCGTTGAAGCCGTAGGCGAACGAGATCTGCGCGACCTTGACGCCCTTCACGTCCATGGTCAGCGGAGTGAGTGCCTCCTTCCGGGTCCGGAAGGAGCCGGTGTGCTTCAGGCCGGCGTCGTCCAGCGCATCCAGCGTGCGCCGGACACCGTCGTAGCCGTGGTCGAGCGTGTGGTTCGAGGCGGTGGAGCAGGTGTCGTAGCCGAGGTCCTTGATCGTCCTGGCGGTCTGCGGGGGCACCTGGAAGTCCGGGAAGCCCTCGAAGGGGCCGTTCTTGGTGCCCACCACCGGCTCGAAGTGGCAGATACCCAGGTCCGCCTTGCTGATCACCGGCTTGATGCCGGCCATCATCGGCCCGAAGTCCAGTCCGGCGACGCCGTTGCCGGTGCTCTTGGCGTCCTTGCGGGCCTGGTCCACCAGCGCAGGGTGCATCAGGATGTCCCCGGCCGCCGCCACAGTGAAGGTACGACCCGCAGGCCCGCCGTCCCCGTCGTCCGAGACGAGCCCGCAACCGGTGACGGCTGCGACGAGGGAGAGCGGGGCCAGCAGGCTGAGCAGGGTGCGGCTACGGCATATGTTCACCGGGATATCTTGATACGACCATGAGTGCCAATCGCCCGCGGATCATAACGATCACGACAATTCTCCTGGTCATCGCTGGTCTCGCCGGTGGTATGACCGCCGTGGTCCACGCCGCTCGCGGTGGCGGATCCGGTTCTGGTGACGGTCGTCACGGTCAGGCCGCCCGGCCGGTGGACCTGGCCCGGGAGGTCGCGGACTACACCGGCCGCTTCGCTCCGGACAGCGGCTACCGGCGGCCCGGCCGCGCGGACCGTACCTCCATCGCGCGGGCGGTCGGCCTGCTCGTCGACGGCCATCGCGCACAGGCCGAACGGATTCTCTCCGAACGGGACTTCACCGTTCGCACGATCCTCGACCGGGTCTCCGGACACCACTACGCCGAGGTCGCCGACCGCACCGACGAGGCCGTGACACCACGGGGCTGGGGACGCGTCTACGTCGATCTGGACCGCACACCGCGGTTCTCGATCCAGATCCCCCACCCGGTCTTCGACAAAAGCACCGAGCAGTTGGGCGTACGGGTCCTGCGCGACTCCCCCGGCGGCGTCCTGGTGATCGCGGGAGCACACCGCACAGCCGGAGCCGGCAACTCCGCGGACGTGGCACATCGACGGGGCACCGTCTTCTACGCCGTCTGCGCCGAACTGGTCCGCCGCGGGATGCCCGGCCTCCAGCTGCACGGCTTCGCGGCCTCCACCGCACCCGGCTACGACGCGGTCGCCTCCACCGGCGCCGGATCGGCCGCCCTCTCGGACGCCCGCCGGCTGGCCGACGCCCTCGGCACCCACGGTTTCCATGTGTGCCGGGCCTGGGCACGGAAGTGCCCGGTGGAGGGCAGCACGAACATGGAGGGCCGGGCCGCAGACGCCGCGGACGTACCCTTCCTCCACGTCGAGCTGGCCCCCGGCGTCCGCCTGGAGACACCGGCCGCGGACCGCGCAGCCACCGCGATGAGCGAGATCACCCACCGATGGGCCACCGCTCCCGCCGCGACTCGTCCCACCCACACGACCTGACACGGCTCGCCTCGCCGGGCTGACCCGTCGGCACGACACACCACGGTTGGCTCCGGAGGACGAATGGTGAGTTGCGAGGGTGACCGGCATGCGTGCTGAGTGTGCCGTCCTCAAGCGCGTTGCAGAAGGCCGCGATCTGAGCATTTCCCCTGTATGCGTGGGGTGTTGAGGGTTGAGCCGCTGTGGGTGGAGACGTTCACGGGGCTGCGGATGATGCAGTTCGAGCGGTTGCTGAGGATGGTGCGGAAGCGGGGTGGCAATGGGCCGCGGATCGGACGGTCGTGGTGCCTGCCGCTTGCCGACCGGGTGCTGGCGGTAGCGGTCTACTAAGCACCGGCCAGGGCGGGCCTACCGACCTCGGCGTGCCTGTGATCACCAAGCCGCGTTCCGGCCTGAGGCGAGAATGAAATCCGCTGGTCGTTCCCTCGCAGGTGAGGGATGCTGAGTGAATGGTCGACCGTGAGTCCGCCCTCCGGTTGGTGGAGGCGCAGCTGGAGCGTGAGTCGCCGGGGCAGCTGCGAGTGACACATGTCGAGGAGCACGAACTGGCGTGGATTGTCTCCTACCAGTCCGCGGAGTGCGTGCGGACGGGAGACACTTCTCAGCTGTTGGTGGGCAACGGCCCGTTTCTCGTAGATCGCGTTGATGGCGGGCTGCACTCGATCGGTGTGGTGTCCGCGCACACCGGCGCGTGGGAAGAGGACTACCGGACCCGCATCCGGAAGACGGCCACACGAACGGCGGTGGACGACCTCCACGACGAGATACGCCAGACCACAGCAACTCGCGGGCGGATCTTCGCCATGCACGTGCTGCGGCAGAAGGTTGCGGTGCTTGCTCACGCGGAGGTCGTCGAATACGTCGATGCTCTGCAGAGCGGCTCGGCACCGGCCCATCTCGTGGCTGTCTCCACCAAGACTCTCGTCCCCGAACTCGACCCCGTCTTCAGCGTCCACACCATCCAGGCAGGGCAACGCACCGCCGACTGAGCTCAAGCCATCAGCCGGCAGTCCGGACAATCGTCGGCCATCGTCTCCGAGGCGACCGCGGGCCGGCGCAGGAAATCGGTGGCGACCCGCGCGGCGACCCGGTCGTCGGCGGCGAGGTCGTGGATCGTGTCCATCCAGCCCACGATCCGCTTCGCGCTCCTACGATTCTGTGCGTGCTAGATCCCGAACTGTTGGAACGGATCACCGCACGCCGTGGGGAACTGGACGAACTCGAAGTACAGCTGGACAAGCAGCCGGCAGAGGTGCGGGCCGAGCGAGACGAACTCGCCGTCGCGGAACGTGTTCTTGAGCGGGTGAGTGAGCGACTCGCCGGCGAACGCGCACGGGCTGCACCGATGCCCGGACAGGTGGGCGGCCGGGCGAGGAAGCCGATTCCGCACCGCTAGCAGGCGCGGACGAAAGCATGCTCCCGCCGGACTACCAGCGCATCATCGCCGCCGTGCGGCAGGCCGTCGGACCGGTCATAGCCCGCGAGGCCGGCGAAGCGGTGGGAGTGGACGTCAGCGTGCGGGCCAGGCTGGGCCAACTGACACGTTCGAAGCCAGTCATCCCAGTTCTCAACGGGGCAGTTGTCATCGCTTGGTCGTCCTTGTTGTCACTACCTCGTGATTTCCGTGCTTGCCGTCACCGGCCGGGATTTCGTGGCCGCTGGCTGGGCTCGCCCATCGATACCCGGTTGCCGCTCACCCTGGATGCAGCAGGTCGAACCTGACGTTCCGCCAGTGGGTGCGGAAGGGAGATGTGTCGTCATCCGTCAGGTCGTCCTGTGGGAGCGTCCACGACTTGACCGGCGTGGTGGTGGCGGTGACGGCCGGCCAGCCCGGGTCGCCAGTGGCGGCGAAGTCGGCCCAGGAGCAGAGCATGCGCCGGGAGAGGGCGTGGTCGAGCTCATCGGGCGGGCCTCCGGTGAGGAATTCGGCGCCGCGAGCGTTCAGGTTGCCGAACGCGAAGGGGATGTCCGCATTGTGCCAGGGCCGGGCGTCTGCGCGTCTGCGGGCGAAGCGGGCCAGATAGGACCGGCCGCCGGCCTTCGCGTGGTGCTCGGCAAGGCGGGAGGTGTACTCGCCGAACTTCGCGTCGCCGAACATCGAGAGGTAGCGGTCGAGCACCGGTGCGTCGGGCATGGAAGTCCGGTAGTAGTTGACCAAGTTGGACGGCAGGCGCAGGGCTTCGGCGAATTCTTCCAGTTCTGCCTCGCTGGCGACTTCCCGGACGGCTCCGACCGCGTGGAAGAACCAGCATTCCTCCAACGTGTGGCATGCGAGCAGGTCCACGTCCCGTGCCGCCCCCGAGGCGATCAGGCGAAGCGGGTCCGCGGGCAGGACCCCGCCATCGACAACGGGTTGAAAGATCACCGGGTCATAGGCATGGATCGTCGCTACGGGAGCGGCCCTGCACTGGGCGGCGACCTTGTCGGAGGCGGCCACCAGAGCCTGGGGCGGTACGGACAGCAGCCCCTGCGCCGTCGGTGCGACGCCGGCCTCCGCGGCGATCCGCTCGGCGACCGCCGCTGCGAGCTCGACCGTGTAGAGGGCATGGGGCACGCTGTGGGCAATGGCCCGCCGGAACAGCCCCTTGACCTGTTGCATGCCCATCAGACAGGCGACCGAGCCCGCCCCGGAGGAGTGCCCGGCGACGGTGACGTTACCCGGGTCGCCGCCAAAGGCCTCGATGTTCTCCTGAACCCAACGCAGGGCGGCGGCCTGGTCCAGAAGACCACGGTTGTCGGAGAATCCGGGCACGTGGCCGAAGCCCTCGAAGCCCACCCGGTAGTTGCAGCTGACCACTACCAGCCCGGCGCGGGCCAGGGCCGCGCCGTCGAAGTCGGGCTGAGCCGAGGAGCCGAAGGTGTAGGCGCCGCCATGGATCCAGAAGAACACCGGCAGCGCCCGGTCATGCGTGTGCTCCGGCAGCCATACGTTGACAGTGAGGACATTTTCGTCCCCGGGGCGCCATACGGGCGCCCCGGGCAGCTGAGCCGACTGCGGCGAGATGGGTCCGAAGGCCCTGCAGTCACGAATCCCACCCCAGGCCGGTGCTGGCTGCGGCTCCCTGAATCGACGGGCACGGAACGGCGCGGCTGCGTACGGGATGCCGAGCACCGCAGTGACGCCGTTGGTGGGACCTGTGCCCTGCACACGGCCCCTCGCTGTCCAAAAGACCACCTCAGCACCCGATCGCTCATTCATTGCGCGCCAGTCTCACCTGTCAACAGGCTGCCACGCGAGTGGGTTTGGATCCGCCGGCAAGGAGATCGACAGGCCTTCAGAGGCACCGAGGACTGCTACCACGGCCAGGTGACAACTATCTCCTTCGCAGGCCGGGACCATCCGACCGACTGGCCTCCGGCTGGCGCCGCTTCCGCCAACGCCATGAGAGCCGCGGCGCGGACCTCGCAGCGTGGGGTGGACCGGCGGGCCTCCCGTCCGACTCGGTCATAAGCCTGGGACTCTGCATCAACTCTCAGACGCCGACCGCGGCTATCCACGGGAGGCCACTGGATCATCCGCAGAGGGGGTGTGTTGGCAACATCCTCGCTTGTCTTTCCACCGAGGCAGGATGCCCATCATGAGCCGGCAGCGTTTGAGCGGCACAAACCGGCACCCCCGTGAAAGACGCCGAAAGACACGTTCTCGCAGGTCAGAAGCTCAATCGGCTCCACATCCGCAGGTCAGCACCCCACCCCCGAGGCATCCATGCCGAAGGTGCCCTGGATCGTGGGGCGGGTGGTGAACATGCGGGAAATCTACCGAACCGGGGAGTCCGCGGACCCTACGCGTTCATGAACTGCCCCGGCTTCAGGGCGCGGTCGCTGATCCGGACGTCGCCGATGGTGCCGTGGAAGACCTGGCTGACCGCGCCCGCCCACTGGTAACCACCCAGCAGGAACGGCATGTCGAGGGTGGTCAGGCCGACGGCCCGGCTGGTCGGGTTGCGGCCCTCCTCGCAGCCGTTGACGTAGAGCTTGCTGACGCGGCCGTCGTTGGTGACGGCGACGTGCCACCACTCCTCCTGCTGGAGGAGGTGGCTCCAGGCGGTGGTGGCACCGTCCTGGTTGAGCGGGTAGGCGTTCCACTGCAGTTCGACGGAGCTGGAGAGGCTGATGGTCAGGACGGGTTCGTCGGCGGTCGCGGAGGGGCCGTTCTTGCCCGCCTGGGCCGCCGTGCCCGCGCGGCTGAGCATCGAGGACCAGCCGTTGCGGCCGCCGTCCCAGTCGGCGGGGACCTTGAAGAAGACCTCGAAGGTGAAGCCGCGCGCGAAGGTCTCGCGGTTGAGCGGCGCCTTGTCGACGGTCTGGAGGTACGCGCCGCTGACCGGGTTGCCCTGGCCCGCGAACACCAGCCCCGCGTGGGCGGGTTGGTCCGGGTGGTGGTCGCCGGTCCAGGTGAGCGCGTGCGCGGGGGTGCCGGGGACGGTCCTGAGCACGAGGTCGTTGCCGTGGCCCGCCTGGTCCTTGACGACAGTGCCGGGGGCGACGTCGGCACCGGGCGCGCCGCCCTCGTCGAACCGCCAGTAGGCCAGCGTGCCCGGCAGCAGCATGCGTCGCGCGGGGCGAGACGTGCGCGGCGGGACCGGTGCGAAGCCCGCGAAGCGCTTCTCGAAGTCGATCTCCATCGAGAAGTAGTCGACCTTGGAGGTCAGTTCGAGTTCCTTCGCCGCGAGCGCGTTCGCCTCGCCCTTCTCCGCCAGGTCACGGATCCACGGCGAGAAGGTGGCGATGTCGATCATGCCGCGGTCGAGGTCGAAGCGGTAGGAGCGGATCATGCCCGCGCCGCCGTAGTAGCGGTCCTGGTAGTTGGTGATGTGCAGGTGGACGTCGTTGCCCGCGCTGTTCTTCAGGACGGTGCTGCCGGGCGGCCAGTAGTGGCCGTTGAGGGTGAGGAAGACCTGGTCGTTGTCCTTGATCAGGCCGTCCCACAACTGCTGTCCGTAGTCGGAGAGTTCGGCGACGCCGTCGTCGTCCGCGCCGACGATCTCGTGCGTGGTGACGATCACCGGGAGCGTCGGGTTCTGCGCGATGACCGCGTTGGCCCACGCGAACCCCTTGGCGGACAGGCGCCAGTCGAGGGACAGCAGCATCCAACTCCGGCCGCCCGCGCGGAAGATGTGCGCGGTGTTGTAGCCGTCGGGGCTGGAGGAGTGGTAGCCGGGCGTCCTCCGCGCCCGCGCCGGGCCGAAGGTCTCCAGGTAGGGGGTGGGGCCTCGCTGGTCGTCGGCGGACACGTCGTGGTTGCCGGCCAGCACGCCGTACGAGGCGCCCGCACGGTCCAGCATGTCGAACACCTTGGTGACCGCCGCGTACTCCCCGGCGAGCCCGTTCTGCGTCACGTCACCGAGGTGGGCGAGGAACACGATGTTCTCGTCGCTGCCGCCCGCGCGCCGCTTCGGGTCGAGGACGTAGCGGAACGACGCCTCCATCGGCGCCGGGTGGATGCGGTCCTGGTCGAACATGTACTGCGTGTCCGGCATGACGACCACGGTGAACCGGGGGTTGTCCGGATCGGGGTCCCAGGTCCCGCCCGGCGCCGATGACATCGTTGTCCGGCCGTAGGGGTCGCTGTCGTCCCGGGCCGCGTACGCGGGCGCCGCGCCCAGCAGCCCCGCGGCGGCCGTGCCCGCGCCGAGCGCGCCGGCCCGGTGCAGGAAGGTCCGGCGGCTCGACGCGGCGATGCCGTCGCCGTCGAGGTCCGCGGTGCGGGGGCACTCACAGCCCGCCGTGTGCCGCTGGTGGTCGTCGAGGCCTCTGCCGCCCGTGGGAGAGCTGTCCATGTCCGCTCCAAATGCCGAGTCGAAGAACGGCGTCACGCTACGGACGGCTGCGGTACGGCGGGCTTGCGTGCCGGGTACCGGCCGCCGAACGCTCCCCCAACACCGTTCGCCCCGCTCGGAGTCGCGCACGTTCGCCCCGCTCTGCGTCGCACCCCGCCCGCCTCCTAGGTTTCGCGCCGGCCCGCGGTGAGGAGATGGCCGCTGGTGCCGAGCAGGGTGGGCTCGGACTCGATCCGGCAGGTGGCCGCGAGGACGGCCTCGCGCCGGTCCGGGTCGTCCAGCCAGTCCTCGACGCCGCCCATCAGCCAGGCGACGCCTTCCAGGCCGTACTGGCCCGTGACGGTGAGTGCCGCGTCCGTGAACTCCTCGGGGGCCTCGTGCGGTCGGGCGAAGTAGGCGGTCGTGAAGAGGCCGCCGTCGTCCGGGTCGTGGTGGCCCTCCTCCCGCTCGCGGTCGACCCGCGCGCGGTGCCCGGCCGTGAAGTACAGCTCCCGCCGGAGCATGTCGTGCAGTCCCGCGAACCGGTTGATCGTCGCCGCGACCACCAGCCCGCCCGGCCGCACCACCCGGCGCGCCTCGCTCAACGCCCGTACACGGTCGGCCCGTTCGGGCAGGTGGTACAGCGGCCCGAGCAGCAGCACCACGTCGTACGACGCGTCGTGCTCGGCCAGCTCCCTCGCGTCGCCCACTCGGGCCGCCACCGACGGCAGACGGCCCGCCAGCTCCACGTGCAGCGGTACGGGGTCGAGGAGGTGGACCTCGTGGCCGTCGCGGGCGAGCCACTCGGCGTGGACGCCGCTGCCGCCGCCGACGTCCAGCACCCGGGCGCGGGCCGTCGGCAGCAGGCGCCGCAGTACGTCCTGGGTGCGCCAGAACTCCAGCCGGTCCACGCCCTGCCGAAGGCGGCCGTCCTCCTTGCCCTGGGCGTAGTAGGCGAGGATCTCCTCGCGCACACGGACGGCCGGGTCCTCGGGGCGTGTCGTCTCGGTCATCGCCCCAGGGTGTGATCCGGTCTGTCCGGGGCGCAACGGGATTCCGGGGCGCGGGCCGTCACGAGCCCCGACTCGTAGGCGAACACGACGAGTTGGGCCCGGTCGCGGGCCGCGAGTTTGGTCATCGCACGGCTGATGTGGGTCTTCGCCGTGAACGGGCTGATGACCATGTGGGCGGCGATCTCCTCGTTGCTGAGGCCGCGCGCCGCCAGTGCCGTGACCTCGCGTTCGCGTCGGGTGAGGTGCTCCAGGCCGGGCGGGGTGGCCCGGTCCGGGGGCCGTGAGACGAACTCCCCGATGAGGGTGCGGGTGACGGCCGGCGAGAGCAGGGCCTCGCCGGCCGCGACGATGCCGATCGCCTGGAGGAGGTCGGCCGGGTCGGTGTCCTTGAGGAGGAAGCCGCTGGCCCCCGCGCGCAGCGCCTCGAAGACGTACTCGTCCAGGCCGTAGTTGGTGAGGATGACGACCCGGACCGAGGCGAGGTCCGGGTCGGCGGCGATCCGGCGGGTGGCCTCGATGCCCGTCATCACCGGCATCTGCACGTCGATCAGCGCGACGTCGGGGAGTTGGGCGCGGACGAGGGCCAGGCCCTGTTCGCCGTTCGCCGCCTCGCCGACCACCTCGATGCCGTCCTCGGCGTCGAGGAGGGCGCGGAAGCCCGCGCGCATCAGCGCCTGGTCGTCGACGACCGCTACCCGGATCATCCCGCCTCCCCCAGCGGCAGTTCGGCCCGTACCGCGAAGCCGCCCTCGGCGCGGGGGGCGGTGTGCAGGGTGCCGCCGAGCGCCGTGACGCGCTCCCGCATGCCGGTCAGGCCGATGCCCGGGGTGGGTGGGCGGCAGGGGTCGGCGGCGCCGTCGTCCTCGACCCGGATCGTCAAGTCGACGTCGCCGTAGTCCAGTTGGACGCATATCTTCGCCGGGCCCGCGTGCCGTGCGGCGTTGGTGAGGGCCTCCTGGACGATGCGGTACACCGCGCGGTCGACCGTCGCGGCGAGGGGGCGTTCCTCGCCGGTGACCGCGAGTTCGACGGCGAGGCCCGCCGCGCAGGCCCGTTCGACGAGCAGTGCGGGGGTGCCGGTGGGCTCCTCGGTGGTGCGCAGGATCTCCAGGGTGGCCCGGAGTTCGCGCATCGCCTCGCCGCCCGCCTCCTGGATGGCGAGCAGCGCGGGCGGCACCTCCTCGCCGCGCTTGCGGGCGAGGTGGACGGCAACGCCCGCCTGGAGCTTGACGATCGAGATGCTGTGGGTGAGGGAGTCGTGCAACTCCCTTGCTATGCGGAGGCGTTCCTCGCCCGCGCGGCGCAACGCGGCTTCTTCGCGGGTGCGTTCGGCCTCCAGGGCGCGCTGTTCGGTCTGGCGCAGATACGCCTGCCAGTTGCGGTCGGCAAGGCCGGTGACCACCGCGCACAGGAACCAGCCGGCCAGCAGCGCGGTCCGCTCGACCACCTGCTGGGTCGTCGGCCCGGTCGCGAAGTACGCCACCAGGAACGCCCCGCCGCCCGCGGCTGCCGTGCCGCGGTGTCCCGCGCGGGCCGCCGTGTGCATGGCCGCGAAGACGGGCAGGCCGGCGACCGGGCCCGGGTGGGCGTGCAGCACGTAGGCCGCCTCGGCCGCCGTGGTCACGGCGAGGACCGCCCGGGGAGCCGTCTGGTAGAACGCCAGGGCCGCCGACGCGAGGGCCGTCAGCACGTAGTCGACGGCGGTGGTGTCCGGGTCGAAGGCCGCGACGGTCACGACGAGGGCGCCGATCACGACCGCGAGGGACGCGTCGGCGAGCCGTCTGCGTGGGGTCGCATCGACCGGGAACCCGCTCATGTCGGCACAGTAGACCGCCGCGCCGACACGGGCGTCAGCCCTGTGGACAACTCCTGGACTACTCCCCCCGTAGTAGTCCGCGCCGCCCGGTCCCTCCCCGTCGTAGCCCCGACTGCCTCCGCCCGTACGACGACCCGGGCCGCCCCCGGCGCGCACGCTGCTGCCATGTCCACACCCTTCCGGCACACCCTGCCCCCGTCGCCCAGGTCCGCCACGGGCCGCGCCGCCGAGGTCTTCGAGCAGATCGCCGCCGACTTCGGCATCGAGCGGCCCCCGACCTTCGTGGTCCTGTCCTCCGCACCCGAACTCCTCGCGCCCGCCTGGGCGTTGATGCGAGAGTCGCTGATCGCCGGCGCCGGCAGCCGGACCGGCAAGGAGCTGGCCGCGCTCGGGGTCTCGCTCGCCAACAAGTGTCCGTTCTGCGCGGACGCGCACACCGTCCTGCTGCACGCCACCGGCGACCACGCCCTCGCCGAGCACCTGGCCCGGGGCGGCACACCGGAGGACGAGGTCCACGCGCGCGTGCTCGACTGGGGGCGCAGGACGCGGGTCCCGGGCGCGGAGCTGACGCCGTTCCCGTTCCCGCGCGAGGAGGCTCCCGCCTACCTGGGCACCGCCCTCGCCTTCCACTTCATCAACCGTGTCGTGTCGGCCCTGCTGACCGAGCGGCTCCTGCCGGGCAACGCCCAGCGGTTCCGGGCGGTCCGCAGCCTCGCGGGGCGGTCCGTCGGCCGCACCGTGCGCCGCACCGCCGTACCGGGAGCGGCGCTTCCGCTGCTCGACTCGCCGGGACCGGGGCCGCACTGGGCGGCGGGGACTCCTGTGGGCCCTGCCTACGACGCCCTGCGCACGGCCGCGCTCGCGGGCGGCGAGCTGCTCGACGCGGGCGACCGGACGCTCGTGCGGGAGACGCTGTGGGCCTGGGACGGGTCGCATCCGCCGGTCGTGCTGCGGGGCTTCCCGAACCGGCGGGAGCGGCCCGCGGCGCGGCTCGCGGTGCTGGCCGCGCTCGCGCCGTACCGGATCACGGACGAGGACGTGGCCGCCTGGCGGAGGCCGCCGGACGGTGACGCGGGTCTCGTGCGGCTCGTCGCGTACGGGGCGTTCGCGGCCGTGGAGCGGATCGAGACGACGATGCGGGTGGCCGTTACACGCACCTGAGCCGCGGACATAAGGGGGCACACACCCCGCCGGTCGTGAGGCTGTGTCACCGCACAGGCACGCAGCGAGTTCGTACTTCCGCCTCACAGGGAGTCATGTGAGACTGGCGTCCCCGTCCGCAGTGCGGACCCGCTCCGCACCCTTCCCCCACGAGAAGTGCGACTTGCGTTCTCTTCCTCTGCCGCTCGCCCTCACCGCACGTCTGTCGCCGGTCGTCGTGCTCGCCACGATGGGCTGGGCCCTGACGTCCGGCCCGTTCGCCGCGACGACGACCGCCGAGCACAAGTCGACGCCCGACTCCGGGGCCTCGCCCGAGTCCTCGGCGCCGACGGCGCCCACCGTGGCCAAGGCGTACTCCACCTCCCCCGCGCCGTGCGGAAGCGTGTCGGTGGCGACGCTCAAGTCGCTGGTGCCGGGGGCGAAGACGGACGGCAAGGAGATCCCGTCGACGGACACGAAGGTCCGCCGCACCTGCTCGTGGAACGCGCTCAAGGGGTACGACTACCGCTGGCTCGACGTGTCGTACGAGATCACGGACTCGGATGCGGCGGCGCAGAAGTCGTACACGCAGACGACCACGGAGAAGAGCGGCGGGGGCGCGGTTCCGGGGCTCGGCGACTCCGCGTACTCCATCGTGAACCTCACCACGGAGGACAAGCAGCAGACGCGTGAGGGCACGGTCGTCGTCCGCGCGGGCAACGCGCTGGTGACCGTCACGTACAACGGCAGCGACTTCGAGAACAAGAAGGCGCCGAGCACGGACGTCATCAACAAGGGTGCGATCAAGGCCGCCAAGGAGGCGGTCACCGCGCTGGAGGGCGGCAAGGCCGCGTAGGCCCCGCCGCCCTCCCGCCCGGGTCCTACGCCTCGGCCGGCGCCGTCTTCCTGCCGGTCAGCAGGGTGAGCACCACGTAGAGCACCATCGACGTGCCCAGGCCCACCGCCCAGCCGTAGTCGGCGAGCGAGGACAGGGCCGGGATGGGCCGGCCGTCGATCAGCGGGTGGAAGTCGGCGCCGCCGACGGCGAGGACGCCACCGGCCACGAAGGCGACGACGGCCCGCCAGTTCCAGCCGCCGTCGTACCAGTAGCGGCCGCCCGCGCGGTACAGGTCGGTGAGGTCGAGCGTGCCGCGGCGCAGGATCCAGTAGTCGGCGATGAGGATGCCGGCGACCGTGCCGAGCAGACCGCCGACCAGGCCGAGCCAGGTGAAGATGTAGCCCTGCGGGTCCGAGTACAGCTTCCAGGGGAAGATCAGCACCGCGAGGACGCTGGTGATCAGGGCGCCGGTGCGGAAGCTGATCTTCCGGGGCGCGATGTTGGAGAAGTCGAAGGCGGGCGAGACCAGGTTGGCCGCGATGTTCACGGACAGGGTCGCGACCAGCACGGTCACCAGCGCGTACAGCAGGCCCACCACGTTGTCGGTCTTCGCGGCCAGCTGCACCGGGTCCCAGATCGCCGTGCCGTAGACCGCCTGCGAACCGGAGGTGACCAGCACCGACAGGAACGCGAACAGGGTCATGGTGGTGGGCAGGCCGAGGGCCTGGCCCCATGTCTGGGCCTTCTGGCTCTTGCCGTAGCGGGTGAAGTCCGGGATGTTCAGGGACAGCGTGGACCAGAAGCCGATCATGCCCATGAGCGAGGGCCAGAACAGCTTCCAGAAGCTGCCGCCCCAGCCGAGCTTGGAGGGCTGGTCGAAGAGCGGGCCGAAGCCGCCGGCCTTGCTGCTCATCCACCACAGCATGACGAAGGCGCCGACGAGCACGAAGGGCGCCGCCCAGTTCTCGAAGCGCCGGATCGTCTCCATCCCCCGGTAGATGATGGCGACCTGGAGCACCCAGAAGAGCGCGAACGACAGCCACATCGTCCAGGCGTACCCGCCGATGTGCGAGGCGTTCGCCCAGCTGTCCCCGATCAGCTTGCCGGCGAGGAAGTAGATCGCCTCACCGCCGATCCAGGTCTGGATGCCGAACCAGCCGCAGGCCACCAACGCCCGTACGACAGCGGGGAGGTTGGCGCCGCGCACACCGAACGAGGCACGTGCGAAGACCGGGAAGGGGATGCCGTACTTCGGTCCGGCGTGCCCGGTGAGCAGCATCGGCACGAGCACGATGAGGTTGGCCAGGGCGATGGTGAACACCGCCTGCTTCCAGTCCATGCCGACGGCGATGAGACCCGAAGCGAGCGTCCAGGACGCCGTGTTGTGGGCCATGCCGACCCACAGCGCGGAGAAGTTGTACGTGGTCCAGGTGCGCTTCTCGACGGGGACCGGCAGCAGGTCGTCGTTGGCGTAGGGACCGCTGGGCGGCGGGGATCCGGGGGCGAGCTCCACCCGCCCGTCGGTGAGGGTGACTTGAGAGGTCGGCGGTATGGCTGTGGGAGCGGTGTCGGTCATGGGCAGGCCAATCGGATGAGGTGGGACGGGAGAGGCCGTGCGGGCGAGCCGGGGGGGTGCGCGTGGGGAGCGCCCTTGCCCCCCTTCCCGGGACGGCGGGAAGGGGGAGACCAACGGGGTTGTGCAGGCTAGGCGTTGACCGCCGGGATGATCTTCGCCCCGTAGGCGTCGATCGTCGCTTCCTGCGCGTCGTGCATGTCGTAGACGGCGAACTGGTCGACGCCCAGCTCCTTCAGGGCGTTGAGCTTCTCGATCTGCTTCTCGGCCGAGCCGATGACGCAGAAGCGGTCGACGATCTCGTCGGGCACGAAGGCCGTGTCGGGGTTGTCGGAGCGGCCGTGGTGCGCGTAGTCGTACCCCTCGCGGGCCTTGATGTAGTCGGTGAGTTCCTCGGGCACGGCGGCGGAGTGCGCGCCGTACTTGGAGACGAGGTCAGCGACGTGGTTGCCGACCATGCCGCCGAACCAGCGGCACTGGTCGCGCGCGTGGGCGAGCGCCTCGGGCGAGTCGTCCTCGGTGACGTAGGCGGGCGCGGCCACGCAGATCTTGACCTCGGAGGGGTCACGGCCCGCTGCCACGGCCGCGTCCTTCACCGCCTTGACCATGTACTCGGTGAGGTAGAGGTCCGAGAGCTGGAGGATGAAGCCGTCGGCCTCCTCGCCGGTCATCTTGAGCGCCTTGGGGCCGTACGCGGCCATCCAGACCGGGAGCCGGGCGTCCTCCTTGGCCCAGGGGAACCTGACGACGGTGCCGCCGAGGTCCGCCTCCTGGCCGGAGCCGAGCGCCCTGATGACCTTCATGGCCTCGCTGATCCGGGCCAGGGTGTTGGGGGTCCGGCCCGCCACCCGCATCGCGGAGTCGCCGCGGCCGATGCCGCACACCGTGCGGTTGCCGAACATGTCGTTCAGGGTCGCGAAGGTGGAGGCGGTGACCTCCCAGGTCCGGGTGCCCGGGTTGGTGACCATCGGGCCGACCGTCAACTTGGTGGTGTTGGCCAGGATCTGACTGTAGATCACGAACGGCTCCTGCCACAGCACGGCGGAGTCGAAGGTCCAGCCGTAGGTGAAGCCGTTGCGCTCGGCGCGCTTCATCAGGCTGATGACCCGCGAGGCTGGCGGGTCGGTCTGCAGGACGAGACCGAAGTCCATGGGCGCCACTCCTAGTTGAGGTACTGACAGGTGGAACGCGGGGTGTAGACGCCGTGGCCCGCGCGCCCGGTGTACTCCCGCTCGGTGATGACGGGCTCGCCGCGCGAGAGCACCGTCTCGACCCGGCCGGTGAGGCGCTTGCCCTCGTACGCCGAGTAGTCGACGTTCATGTGGTGGGTCTCGGCGGAGACGGTCTGCTCGGCCGTCGGGTCGTAGATGACGACGTCGGCGTCGGCGCCCGGGGCGATGGTGCCCTTCTTCGGGTAGAGGCCGAACATCCGCGCCGGGGTGGCGCAGGCGATCTCGATCCAGCGGCGGCGGCTGATGTGGCCGTCGACGACGCCCTGGTGGAGCAGGTCCATGCGGTTCTCGACGCCCGGCATGCCGTTCGGGATCTTCGAGAAGTCGCCTCGGCCCAGCTCCTTCTGGCCCACGAAGCAGAAGGGGCAGTGGTCGGTGGAGACCACCTGGAGGTCGTTGGTGCGCAGGCCCTGCCACAGCTTGGCCTGGTGCTGCTGAGGGCGCAGTGGCGTGCTGCACACGTACTTCGCGCCCTCGAAGCCGGGCTCGGCGAGGTTGTCCGTGGACAGGAACAGGTACTGGGGACAGGTCTCGCCGAAGACGTTCAGGCCCTCGTCGCGCGCCCGGGCCAGTTCGGCGACGGCCTCCATCGCGGAGACGTGCACGACGTAGAGCGGGGCGCCGGCGACCTGGGCGAGCTTGATGGCGCGGTGGGTGGCCTCGGCTTCGAGGAGGGCCTTGCGGACCTCGCCGTGGTAGCGCGGGTCGGTCTCGCCGCGGGCGAGGGCCTGCTCCACGAGGACGTCGATCGCGATGCCGTTCTCGGCGTGCATCATGATCAACCCGCCGTTGTCGGCGGCGCGTTGCATGGCGCGGAGGATCTGGCCGTCGTCGCTGTAGAAGACGCCCGGGTAGGCCATGAACTGCTTGAAGGAGGTGACGCCCTCCTGCACCAGCAGGTCCATCTCCTTGAGGGTGTCCTCGTTGACGTCGGAGACGATCATGTGGAAGCCGTAGTCGACGGCGCAGTTGCCCTCGGCCTTGGCGTGCCAGGCGTCGAGGCCCTCGCGGAGGGCGCCGCCGACGCTCTGGATCGCGAAGTCGACGATGGTGGTCGTACCGCCCCAGGCGGCGGCCCGGGTGCCGGTCTCGAAGGTGTCGGCCGCCTTCGTCCCGCCGAACGGCATCTCCATGTGGGTGTGGGCGTCGACTCCGCCCGGGATGACGTACTTCCCGGTGGCGTCGATGACCCGGTCGGCGGTCCAGGCGTCGGCGACGGCCGTGCCGGAGGTGGCGAGGGCGGCGATGCGGCCGTCCTCGATCAGGACGTCGGCGTGGAGTTCGTCGGACGCGGTGATGACTAGGCCGCCGCGGATTACGGTACGGGTGCTCATCGATTGACTCCGCTGGGTTGTGGTCGGGTGCGGGTCGGTGGGTGCTGGTCGCGCAGTTCCCCGCGCCCCTTCGGGAGGGCTGCGCCCCCCCGAAGAAGCGCGGGGGAACCTACGTTCTCCTACGGTGCGGTCAGCGGGCCGTACGCGTCCGGGCGGCGGTCGCGGTAGAACTGCCAGCGGTCGCGGACCTCCCGGAGTTTCGCCAGGTCGAGGTCGCGGACGACCAGTTCGGGCTCCTTGTCGCTGGCGACCTCGCCGACGAACTGGGCTTCCGGGTCGACGAAGTACGTCGTGCCGTAGAAGTCGTTGTCGCCCAGCTCCTCCACACCGACCCGGTTGATGGCACCGACGAAGTACTCGTTGGCGGCGGCGGCAGCGGGCTGCTCCAGCTGCCAGAGGTAGGCCGACAGGCCGCGCGAGGTGGCCGAGGGGTTGAAGACGATCTCGGCGCCCGCGAGGCCCAGGGCGCGCCAGCCCTCGGGGAAGTGCCGGTCGTAGCAGATGTAGACGCCGATCCTGCCGACCTTGGTGTCGAAGACCGGCCAGCCGCTGTTGCCCGGGCGGAAGTAGAACTTCTCCCAGAATCCGGGGACTTGGGGGATGTGGTGCTTGCGGTACTTGCCGAGGTAGGAGCCGTCCGCGTCGATCACGGCGGCCGTGTTGTAGAGGACGCCCGGCTGCTCCTCCTCGTACATCGGCAGGATCAGGACGATGCCGTGTTCCCTGGCGAGGGCCTGGAAGCGCTTGACGATCGGGCCGTCCGGGATCGCCTCGGCGTACTCGTAGAACGCCTTGTCCTGGACCTGGCAGAAGTACGGTCCGTAGAACAGCTCCTGGAAGCACAGGACTTGAGCACCCTGCGCGGCCGCGTCGCGGACCGCCTGCTCGTGGACCTGGATCATGGACTCCTTGTCGCCCGTCCATGCTGTCTGGAAGAGAGCGGCACGAATCACGGTGCTCATCGGGACCTCCGGTCGCTAGGTGTGGCAGGAGCCTAGAAAGTCCGGATGTCGTCTTTGAGTTGCACGGTGTCACGTCTGCGGACGCGTGGCGTTCCACGGTGTCACCCTCGCGTGGACGCATGTTTCACCGCCGTTTTCCCAGGTAGTTCCATGTTTCACCCCTGTTGCGCGTCGTGCGCGAGGAGCGCGATGTGCACCGACGCGGCCTGCTCGAAGTCGTCGAGGTCCACCCCGAGCCGCCCCTCTATCGCCTCCAGCCGGCGGTACAGCGCGGGCCGCGAGACGTGGTGGAGCTGCGCGGTGCGCGACTTGTTGCGGCCGGTGGCCAGATAGGTGCGCAGGACGGCGAGCAGGTCCTCGTCGGCCGCGCACAGCAGACCGTCCAACTCCCGCTCCGCGAAGGACTGCACCTGCGGGTCGTCCCTCAACAGCCGGATCAGGCCGCGCAGATGGACGTCCTTGAGGCGTACGACGGCGGGCAGTTCGAGGGCGTCGCTGGAGTCGGCGACGGCGTCGGCCACGTGCTGTGCCTCGCGGAGACCGGCGGGCACGTCGTCCCAGACGGTGCGCTGCCCGGCGGCCGCCACCACCGCCTTCAACGCCCCCGACTCGGTGCGCAGCCGGCTCGCGAAGTGCGCGGCGAGGGCGTCCGCGTCCTGGTCGCGAGGCAGGCTGAGGAGGACGGCGGTGACTCCGTCGGCGAGTTCCGCGACCAGTCCGGGGAGCCCCAACAGCCTTAGCACCCGGTCGAGTTGGGCGGTGTCGCCATCGCGTACGACCAGCGGGACGAAGGTGCGCCGGTTGACGGGGAGTCCGGCCGCGCGGGCGCGGGGCAGGAGGTGGCGGGCCGCCACGACACCGCTCACCAGGTCGGTCAGCAGGCTCTGCGCGGACTGTTCCTCCCAGGTGTGGGCGGAGCCGCCGAGCATGCGGTGCAGGACGAGGGCCTCGGCGGCGCGGTCGGCGAGGAGGCGGCCGGTGGCGTCGTCGCCCCGGTAGCCGCACAGCATGATCTGTCCCCAGCGCTCGCCGCGTCCGCCCAGTTCGGCGCGGATCCAGCCGTCGCCCTCGCTGCCGCCGGCCTGCCGGGCGATGCGTTCCCAGTCGCGCAGTACGTCGTCCACCGCCGACCGCTCCCCCGCCGTGGCGAGGACCCGGTGCGCGAGGTTGGTGACGACGACGGGGCAGGCGCTGTGCGCGGCGACCTCGTCGAGCAGGCTCTGCAGCGGGGCGCCGCCGGTGATGAGTGCGGTGAGCGCGGTCCGTACCGCCTCGGAGAGGCTGACGGCGGCGAACTTCCGCCGTACCAGCCGGGACTGGACCTCCTCCGTCAACTCCGCGAAGGGAAAGGGCCGGTGGAGCACCACCATGGGCAGCCCGCAGCGCTCGGCCGCGCGGCGCATCACGTCCGGTGGCGCGGGGAAGGCCCGTCCGAGACCGAGGACGACGGCGGACGCCTCGGCGCGGTGCAGGGACTGGATGTACTCGGCCTGGGCCGCCTCGTCGTCGGCGAGGAGCACGCCGGTGGTGAGGACCATCTCGCCGCCGGTGAGCATCACGCCGACGTCGGCGGCCTCGGCGACGTGCACCCACCGTACGGGCCGGTCGAGTTGGCCCGCCCCGGCCACCACCTCGGGCTCCCCGGCGAGGACCCGTTCCAGGGCGAGGACCTGGCGCACCGACAGCGCGGGCTCCAGGGTGTCCGGGATGGTGGCCATAGCGTGTTTCCCTTGCTCGTACCGCTGTACCGCTCTACGACTGCGTGCTCCGCAGGGCCTGTTCGAGGATCGCGGCGCCCTCCTCGGCCTCCGCGACGGTCAGGGACAGCGGCGGGGCGACGCGCAGGGCGCTGGTGTTGTGGCCGCCGCCCTTGCCGATCAGCAGGCCGCCCTCGCGGGCCGCTTCGAGCACGGCGGACGCCGCCTTCGGGGCGGCCTCGTCGGTGCCCGGCCGCACCAGTTCGACGCCGATCATCAGGCCGCGTCCGCGCACTTCCCGTACGCCGGGATGCTGGGCGGTGACGGCTCGCAGCCGCTCGATGAGGAGGCCGCCGACGCGGCGGGCGTTGCCCTGGAGGTCGTGCTCCAGCAGGTAGGTGAGGTTGGCGAGACCGGCCGCCATGGTGACCTGGGTTCCGCCGAAGGTCGAAATGCTGTTGGAGTCCAGGCAGTTCATGATGTCGGCGCGGGCGACGACGCCGCCGACGGACATGCCGTTGCCGATGCCCTTGGCGAAGGTGAGGATGTCAGGCGGACCGTTCTCCGCGTGGGCCTGCCAGCCCCAGAAGTGGTCGCCGGTGCGGCCCCAGCCGGTCTGCACCTCGTCGGCGATCCACAACACCCCGTGCTCGGCGAGGACTTCGCGGAACGCGGCGTACAGGCCGTCGGGCGGGGAGGTGAACCCGCCGACGCCCTGGATGGGTTCGGCGATCAGCGCGGCGGGCGGCCGGACGTGACCGAGGAGGTCCTTGAGGTCCTCGACGCAGGCCGCGATGAACGCGGCGTCGGTCAGGTCGGCGTAGGGGCCGCGCGTGCGCACACCGCCGTGGACGTAGAGCGTCTGGAGCGGGGAGAGGGAGGTCGGGGACCAGCCGCGGTTGCCGGTGATGCCGACCGTGCTGAAGGAACGGCCGTGGTAGCTGTTGCGCATCGCCAGGATCTGGTTGCTGCGCCGGTAGGCCGTGGCGAGCATCAGCGCGGTGTCGTTGGCCTCGGTGCCCGAGGTGGTGAAGAAGACGCGGGCGTCCGGGATGCCGGACAACTGGGCGACGCGCTCGGCGAGTTCGACCATCGGCCGGTTGAGGTAGAGCGTGGACGAGTGGTTGATCCGCCCGGCCTGCTCGCTCACCGCCTTGGTGACCTCGGGGAGCGCGTGCGCGGTCATGGTGGTGAGGATGCCGCCGAAGAAGTCGAGGTACCTGGTGCCCTCGGCGTCCCAGACGTACCGGCCCTCTCCGTGCGTGATCTCCAGCGGGTCCTGGTAGTAGAGGGCCAGCCAGTCGGGGAGTACGTCCCGGTGGCGTCCCAGCAAGTCCTTGGTCACGGCTGCACCAGCCCTTCGTAGGCGTCGGGACGCCGGTCGCGGTAGAACGCCCACTGCTGGCGTACTTCCTCGATCAGCCCGAAGTCCAGGTCACGGACGACGAGTTCCTCGTCCTTGTCGCTGGCGACCTCACCGACGAACTGGCCTCGCGGGTTGACGAAGTACGACGTCCCGTAGAAGTCGTTGTCCCCGTACTCCTCCTGTCCCACACGGTTGATCGCGGCGATGAAGTACTCGTTGGCGACGGCGGCGGCCGGCTGTTCCAGCTGCCAGAGGTAGGCGGAGAGGCCGCGCGAGGTGGCGGACGGGTTGTAGACCAACTGGGCTCCGTTGAGGCCGAGTTGACGCCAGCCCTCGGGGAAGTGGCGGTCGTAGCAGATGTAGACGCCGACCTTGCCGACGGCCGTGTCGAAGACGGGCCAGCCCGCGTTGCCCGGCTTGAAGTAGTACTTCTCCCAGAAGCCCTTGACCTGCGGGATGTGGTGCTTGCGGTACTTGCCGAGGAAGGTGCCGTCGGCGTCGATCACGGCCGCGGTGTTGTAGTAGAAGCCGTCCTGCTCGATCTCGAAGACGGGGACGACGATCACCATGCCGGTCTCACGCGCGAGCTGTTGCATACGGCGCACGGTCGGCCCGTCGGGCACCGGCTCGGCCCAGCCGTAGTGCTCGGGTTCCTGGACCTGACAGAAATAGGGGGCGTTGAACACCTCCTGGAACCCGATGATCCTGGCACCCTGGCGGGCCGCCTCGCGGGCGTGTTCCTCGTGTTTCGCCACCATGGACTCGGTGTCGCCGGTCCAGGTGGCCTGGACCAGAGCGGCGCGTACGACGTTGGCCATGAGCTGCTCCTTCGACGGGACGCCAGAGCCTCTACGCCCGTAGACGAGGCCGTAGAGGGATGAACGTAAGCCTCCGGAGGAGCCTTGCCAAGACCATCGTCGTTAACCCGCGGAGTCGATCCTGTTTCACCCTCCGGTGGGTGAGCCGCTGCGCCGGGTAGCCGGGTCCTGCGCACCCCGCCGCTCGCCCGGCGGGGCGCTCACGCGGTGAAGCCCGCCACCCGCAGGGCGTGCACCAGGTTCCAGTGGCACTCGTCCGACGCGTTCTGCGCGGCCTCCACCAGCAGCGGGACCAGCCGCTGCGGGTCGGCGGCGACACTGCGGGCGACTTCCTCGGGGGTGCGGACCCTGACGTACACGTCGAGCAGGGCGCCGATCTCCCGGCGGCGCCCCTCCGCGGCCAGCGCGAGGACGGCCTCGCCGATCTCGGCGGCGGGGCGGGCGACGCCCTGGCGCAGGATCTGCTCGCCGTCCGCCGTGCGGCCCGCCGCGGCCAGCGCGTCCGCCGCGCCGACCAGCCGGTCGGCGGGCAGCGAGGCGGCCTCCCACAGCAGCGTGGCCCAGTCCGCGCCGAGCCCGGCGCGCTGGAGCTCGGCCGCGAGCAGCGGGAAGCGCGCGGCGGGCCAGTAGGCGGCCTCGGCGAGCAGCGCGTGCGCCTCGCCGCTACGGCCCTCACGGCGCAGCTCCACCAGCCGCCGCACGGCCTCCACGGTCTCCTGCCGCGCCTCCGCGTCCAGTGCCTCCCGCTGCGGCTGCGCCCGCTCCACCGGCCGGGCGGCGGCCCCGGCGAAACGGGCTCCGCGCGGGCCGCGCCGGGCGGCGGGCGCGGGTGCGGGCGGTTCCGGTACGACGGCCGCGGGGTCCGGGGTGGGGGTGGCGGCGTCGTCCTCGGCCAGGCCGGCGAAGCGGGCGCTGCCGCGGCGGCGCTTGCGCTGCTTGGGGTGGGGCGGGTCCGCGGGGGCGGGCTCGGGGTCCGCGAGGCCGTCGTCCAGGGGGTCGGCGTCGTGGCCGGAGGTGGTCCCGGGGTCTTCGAAACCGCCGTCCACGGGGTCCGGGGCGCCGTGCCGGGACGCGGGTCCGGGCCTGCCGAAGTCCTGCCGCGCGTCCTGGCCGTCGAAGCCGGGGTTCGCGCGTTCGAACTCCGCGTAGCCCCGGCCGTCGCGGTGCCGGGGTTCGGCGCCCTGACGGCCGCGGCCGGCGGGGTCGTGGCCGTGCCGTCCGTCCCCGGGGTCACGCTGGCGCGGCAGCCGGTGGGCGGCGGACGTGTCGTCGACGCGGAACACGTCGCCGTGGCGGTCGGGCGGGACGGCCGAGGCCGCCCGGGTGCGGGAGCGGTTGTCCAACTCCTCGATGCGCGAGCGGAGTTCGGCGCAGCGGGCGGTGGCGCGTTCGTGGTCGTCGTGGGCCCAGGCGAGGTCGAGGCGGAGGGCGTCGGCCGCCTCCTGGGTGGCGGCGGAGTTGAGCAACCGGCCCAGTTCCGCCTGCCGTTCGGCCGCGTACCTCTGCTCGCGGAGCATCACGTCGAGCCGGTCGCCGAGGGCGTCGCGGCTGCCGGGGCGGGCGTCGAACGCGGCGAGGGCGGCCGTGTGCAGGGCGCGGGCGCGGTCCTTCTCCTGGGCCACGGCGCCCGGGCCGTACTCGGCCGCGAGGTCCTGGAAGAGGGCCTCCACCACGTCCCAGGGCGGGACCTCACGCCCGTGGAGACAGGCCTGCATGCCCTCGGGGTCGCGCTGCCAGAACACCCCGCACCAACCGCCGCCCTGGTCGAGGCGTGCCAGCAGTCCATCGAGGTAGTTCGCGAACTCCCTCACCTGGACGGGGAGTTGATCCACACCCATGCCCCAACTCCCGCCAGACCGGAATACTCCGATCCGTAGAAAACACCATTCGTGTTACGACGCGGCTACGGAAGCTTTTCGAGCCGGGCGCAGAGGTCTGGGAGCCTACGCCTCCGGACCCCGCCCCCGCCGGGTTTCATGCCGTATCCGTCGTTTCCCGTACGGTTCCGGGCAGGGCGAGCCGCCTCCGGGACAGGGCCAGGACCAGCGCGCCACCGGTCACCCCGCAGGCCGCGAGCGCGGCGGCGGCCGACAGGGTCCCTGCGGCGAGGAGCAGGCCCGTGACGGCCGATCCGGCGGCGAGACCGGCGCCGATCAGGGTCACCAGCCAGGCGAAGGCCTCCGTCACCGTGCCGTCCGGGGCGAGTTCGCCGACCAGCCCGAAGGACACGGTGAGCAGGGGCGCGAAGAAGACACCGGTGCCGGCCGCCACCAGGCAGGCACCGGCGGGCCCGGGCACGAGCGCCACCAGCCAGTACGCCCCGGCCATCCCGGCACACAGCGCCACGGCCTTCAGCGGTGCGTCGGCGCTCCACCGCAGGGCTCCGTGGGCGACGGCCCCGAGCAGCGCGCCGAAGGCCGACAGGGACATCAACAGGCCCGCGCCGCCGGGCACTTGGTGCTGTTCGGCGTAGGCGACGCTGAACACGTTGAAGCCGCCGAGGGCCCAGCCGGCCCCGAACAGGGCGACGAGCAGCAGGAGCAGCGCGGGGCTGCGCAGCGGGCCGAGCCAGTGCGCGTCCCGGGTCCGGGTCCGCCATTCCCGGGAGGGCCGGGCGGTGGCCGTCACCAGGGAGCCGAGCAGTCCCAGCCCGGCCGCCAGCCACAGCGCGAGCGGCGCGGGGCCGAGCGCGGCGGCACCGGCGACGGCCAGCGGCCCCGCGATGAAGACGATCTCCTGCGCCCCGGCGTCCACGGCGTAGGCCGACTGGACCTCCTCCTCGGCCACCAGCTCGGGCCACAGTGCCCGCAGGCACGGCTCCAGCGGCGGCGCGGCGGCGCCCGCCACGACGGCCCCGCCGAGGCTGCCGGGGACCGACCCGGGGGCGAGGGCGAGGAGGACGTAGCCCAGGCCGGAGACCACGGCGGAGGCGATGAGCACGCGCGGCTGTCCGGTGCGGTCGACCAGGCGGCCGAGCAGGGGGCCGCCGATCGCACCGGCCACGGCGAAGACGCCGGTGGCGAGGCCGACGAGGCGGTAGCCCGCGCCCGCCTCGCGGAGGGTGAGGGCGATCGCGAGGGCGGCCATGGCGCTGGGCATGCGGCCGACGAGGGAACCGGCGAGCAGGCGCACGACGAAGGGGCGCCGGAGCAGGGTCAGATACGGCACACGTCTCCACTCGGGCGCACTGCGCGGACTCGGCTCAGACCGCCAACGGCGCGCACCTGAGGACGAGTTGGTCCATGGAGAGGCCGAGCGCCTCGGCGAGGGCGGCGACGGTGAAGAAGGCCGGCGTCGGTGCCCGGCCCGTCTCGATCTTGCGGAGGGTCTCCGCCGAGATGCCCGCCCGCGCCGCCACCTCGGTCATGCTGCGGCCGGCCCGCGCCTCGCGGATCAGCCGGCCGAGCCGTTCGCCGCGTTCGCGCTCTTCGGGGGTGAGAGGGGTGCGTACCATGCCGTCATTCTAATACCGGTATAGTAATTGGCATGGTGGAACTCAAGACGGACACGTCTATCGATGCGATGTACGAGGCGGGCCAGGTCGTGGCCCGTGCCCTCACGGCCGTGCGGGAGGCCGCCGACGTGGGCGTGTCCCTGCTGGAACTGGACGAGCTGGCGCACGGGGTGCTGCGCGAGGCAGGCGCCACCTCACCCTTCCTGGGCTACCGCCCCGCCTTCGCGCCCACCCCGTTCCCGGCGGTCATCTGCGCCTCCGTGAACGACGCGATCGTGCACGGCATCCCGGACGGCTACCGGCTGCGCGACGGCGACCTGGTCTCGATGGACTTCGGCGCCAAGCTGGGCGGCTGGGCCGGAGACTCGGCGATCAGCTTCATCGTCGGCACGCCCCGCCCCGCCGACGTCCGCCTGATCGACGCGGCCGAGCGCGCCCTCGCGGCGGGCATCGAGGCGTCCGTCGTCGGCAACCGCATCGGCGACATCGCCCACGCGATCGGCACGGTGTGCCGCGGCGCGGGCTACGGCATCATGGAGGACTTCGGCGGCCACGGCATCGGCCGCCAGATGCACGAGGACCCCGGGGTCCCGAACGAGGGCCGCCCCGGCCGCGGCCTCCCCCTCCGCCACGGCATGGTCATCGCCATCGAACCGATGCTCATCGCGAGCGGCCGGGACGACTACCACGCGGCGAAGGACGGCTGGACCCTCAAGACGAACGACGGTTCGCGCGCCGCCCACGTGGAACACACGGTGGCGATCACGGACGACGGCCCGAGGATCCTCACGGCCCGCTGAGCGCGCTCGCGCGCCCAGGGCCTAGTGCGCCGGGTCGACGACCATCGCCGACCCGCCGCCGCGTCGTACCTTCTCCGCCGCGGCCAGCCACTCGCCGTTCGGCAGCCGCTGCACACCCGTCGCCGCGCCGATCTCCGGGTTCAGGGTGAAGGCGTGCCCGATGGCCTCCAGCTGCTTCTTCACGTCGCTGCCGTAGAGGGCGGGTTCGAGTTCCGTCGTGGCCGCGTTGCGCTGGCTGGCGCGGGGCGCGGCGATCGCGTCGACGAGCGGGAGACCGCGGTCGAGGAACTCGGTGAGGGTCTGGAGCACGGTGGTGATGATGGTCGCGCCACCGGGTGAACCGAGCGCCACCACAGGCCTGTCGTGCCGGTCGAGGACGATCGTCGGGGAGATCGACGAGCGCGGGCGCTTGCCCGGACCGGGCAGGTTCGGGTCGTGGACGGCCGGGTTGGCCGGGGTGAAGGAGAAGTCGGTCAGCTCGTTGTTGAGCAGGAATCCCCGGCCGGGCACGGTCATCGCGCTGCCGCCGGTCTGCTCGATGGTGAGGGTGTAGGAGACGACGTTGCCCCACTTGTCGGCGACGGTGAGGTGGGTGGTGTTCTCGCCCTCGTAGGTCGTCGGGGCGGCCGTCCCCCTGGCGGTGCAGGGCGTCGGGTGGCGCGGGTCGGCGGGCGCGAGCGGGCTGGTGAGGACCGCGTCGTCCTTGATGAGGCAGGCGCGCGAGTCGGCGAACCGCTGCGAGAGGAGTTCCTTCGCCGGTACGTCCTCGAAGGCGGGGTCGCCGACCCAGCGCCCCCGGTCCGCGAACGCGATCCGGCTGGCCTCGATGTAGTGGTGCAGGTACTGCACCTCGCTCGCCTTCGAAAGGTCGGTCTTCTCAAGGATGTTGAGGGCCTCGCCGACGGTCGTGCCGCCGGAGGAGGAGGGCGCGATGGAGTAGACGCCGAGTCCGCGGTACGAGGTCCTCGTGGGCGCCTGGAGCTTGGCGCGGTACCGGGCGAGGTCCTTGGCGGTCAGCTTGCCGGGGCG
Source organism: Streptomyces sp. NPDC090083 (assembly GCF_044747445.1). Taxonomy (NCBI): domain Bacteria; kingdom Bacillati; phylum Actinomycetota; class Actinomycetes; order Kitasatosporales; family Streptomycetaceae; genus Streptomyces; species Streptomyces sp. NPDC090083. The sequence continues at coordinate 697,180 of NZ_JBIVED010000001.1, forward strand.
GGCGTTGTAGCCCGAACCCGGGTCCACCTTCGGCTTGTTGACCGTGGCGAGGATGTCCTTGCCGAGGTCGCCGTGGTAGATCGCGCCGATCCCCTTCTTGCCCAGTTCCTTGTAGGTCTTGGCGAGTTCGGGGTTCCTGAAGGTGGAGCCGACGACGGGGAGCTGTCCGCCGGGCAGGAACAGCCTTGCGGTGTCGGGGAAGTAGCGGAAGCGGGTCTCGTTGGCCGCCGTCTGGCTGCGGAAGGTGTCGTCCACCGTGAAGCCGTCGCTCGCGATGCGCTCGGCGGGCTTCAGGACCGTGCCGAGCGACCGGCTGCCCCACTGGTCGAGCGCGGTCTGCCAGGTGGCGGGCGAGCCCGGGGTGCCGACGCTGAGCCCGCTGGTGACGGCGTCGGCGAAGGAGAGGGGCTTGCCGTTCTCCACGAAGAGATCGGAGTCGGCGCTCAGCGGGGCGGTCTCACGGCCGTCGATGGTGTGCACGGTACGGGACTTGGCGTCGTAGTAGACGAAGTAGCCGCCTCCGCCGATGCCGGAGGAGTAGGGCTCGGTGACGCCGAGCGCGGCGGCGGTGGCGACGGCCGCGTCGACCGCGTTGCCGCCCTTCCTCAGCACCTCGATACCGGCGGCGGTGGCGTCGGCGTCGACGCTCGCGACGGCACCGCCGTAGCCGACGGCGACCGGAACCTTCTTCGGCGTGCCGCTCGTGGCGGCCGGTGGGGCCGCCGCCCCGACCGACACGACGGCGGCCGAGACCGCCAGGACCGACAGTTTCCGTGCCACAGGGCGACGCATCCGTACCTCCAGTCGGGACCGTCCGCGCAGCGTAGCCACATTGCCATGCCCCCAACAGACCACCTCGCGCCACTGTCACACGAGCGCCACACGTCGAACACCGGTACGTACCAGCCATGTCGGGCCGCTAACATGCGCGCCCATGAATGACGACGTGCGCAACATCGTTCTGGGCGTGGCCGCCGCCGGCATCAGCGCCGCGCTCGGCTGGCTCGCCCGCACCTATCTGTGGAAGCGCAGACTCCGCCGCAAGCAGGCGTTCTTCGGGCTCCCCGACAACTCCGAGTCGCTGCTCGTGGTGAACCGCGAGGCGGGCGGCCCCGAACTCACGGTGATGCGGCACGACGTGTTCGCGCTGCTCGAACTCGCGGCCCTGATCAAGGACTGCAACGCGCACGCCCAGGTCGTCGCGCACGACGCGGCCCAGCAGGGCTTCGGCGAACGCACCGAGTTCTGCGTGGGCGGCCCGGCCTCCAACCGCCGTATGGCCGCGCATCTGGCGTCCCTGCTGCCGGGCATCCGGGTCAACGTCGACCCGGAACCGGGGCCGGACCGGGGCGCGTTCCAGATAGGCAGCGAACGCTACCGGCTCGAACCCGGCAAGGGTGAGTACGTGCTCCTCGCCCGCCTCACCGCGGGCCAACTGGGCGGCGCACGGCCGGTGTTCCTCTTCTGCGGCCAGCGGGCGATCACCAACCAGGCGGCGTCCCGCTACCTCGCGCGAAACCACGAGAAGCTGGCCCGCAAGCACGGCGGCAACACCTTCGTCCTGCTGCTGAAGGTGGTCAACTCGCAGGCGTACGGGCCGGACGTGGTGGAGCTGGTCGCGGACGTGACGCGGGCGGCGGAGACGCCGCTGCCCGCCCCGGCTCCCCGGAGTTCGCACCGCGCCTCCTGAGGTCGGACAGACGTCAACAATCTTTACTGGCACGTAACTTACCGACGGGTTACCCCGGTTGAAGGAGGCCGGTTACCGTCGGGTCACTTTGCCGTGACACGTGTGAGGAGCACCCCGTGCGAACCCATCGCCACGCCCTGCGGACGACCGCCGCGGGCGCCGTCTCCGCGACCCTGATCGCCGGAGGCGTCCTCGGGCTCGCCCCCGCCGCCCAGGCCGCCACGAGCGGCGTCCGCTACGTCGACATCACCGGCGACGGCGGGACGGGACTCGCGGCGAACGTCGTCATGCCCGCGGGCGCCGACGGCTCGCGCGACTACCCGCTCCTCGTGCTGCCCACCAGCTGGGGCTTCCCCCAGGTCCAGTATCTGGCCCAGGCCGAGAAGCTCGCGAACTCCGGCTACATCGTGGTGAGTTACAACGTCCGCGGCTTCTGGCAGTCCGGCGGCGGGATCGAGGTGGCGGGCCCCGAGGACGTGGCCGACGCCTCCCGGGTGATCGACTGGGCGCTCGCCAACACCCCGTCCGACGCAAGGCACATCGGCATGGCGGGGGTGTCGTACGGCGCCGGCATCAGTCTCCTCGCGGCCGCGCACGACAAGCGGATCAAGGCAGTTGCCTCACTGAGCGGCTGGGCGGACCTGATCGGTTCGATCTACTCGGGCCGCACCGAGCACGTCCAGGCGGCGGCCCTGCTGAACGGCGTCGGCGTCGTCACCGGCCGCCCGAGCGCCGAGACCAGCCAGGTCCTCAAGGACTTCCTCGCCTCGAACCTCTCCAGGGAACAGGAGTTGATCGACTGGGGGAAGGTCCGCTCGCCCTCGACCTACCTGGACCGGATCAACAGCAACGGCACGGCCGTCATGCTCGCCAACGGCTGGGGCGACACGATCTTCCCGCCGAACCAGATCGCCGACTTCTACGCCGGGCTGACGGGCCCCAAGCGCCTTGAACTCCGCCCCGGCGACCACGCCACCGCCGAACTGCCCGGACTGTTCGGCGTGCCCAACGACGTGTGGACGGACACCGGGCGCTGGTTCGACCACTACCTCAAGGGCGCGGACAACGGCATCGACCGCGAGCAGCCGGTGGAGCTCAAGTCCCGTACCGGGGGCGGCTACGAGGGCTATCCGGACTGGAAGTCGGTCGGCGCGACCCGGCGGAAGATCGACCTCGCGGGTACGACCACGATCCACACGAACGTCGACTCGGGAGCGGACGGCGGGATCGTCTTCCTGTCCAGCATCCTCGACCAGGTCGCCCAGGTGCCCCCGCTCGCGTACGTCCCGCTGCTGCCCCGCCGCTGGGCCGCCGTCTGGCAGTCGGGGACGTACGGGAGCACCCAACAGGTGCGCGGCACCGTCATGGTGCACACCACGGTCACGGACACCAAGGAGAGCGGCACCCTCGTCGCATACCTCTACGACGTGGGCCCGCTCGGCCTCGGCAAGCTGGTCAGCAACGCGCCGTACACCTGGCACGGGCGGACGCCCGGCCAACCGTTCGGTGTGGACCTGGAGTTGGACTCCACCGCCTACGACGTCCCGGCAGGGCATCGTCTCGCCCTGGTCGTCGACACGGTCGACCCGCTCTATGTCGAGCACAACCCGACCGGCGCGCAGCTGACCTTCTCCTCGCCCGTGAACGACCCGTCGTACGTGTCGATCCCGCTGCGCGAGCAGTGATCTCCGGCTGCTGCCGGGCGGGCACGTGCCCTCCTACTACTGCATCCGCGGCAGCAGCGTCCCTGGTTCCCCCGGGGCCACGTCCACGGCCCCGGTCTTGGGACTGCGCTGCTCCCGGCGGGACACCCAACCGGCGAACCAGGAGAGCAGCATGCACATCCCGATGTAGATCGGCGAGATCACCATCACCACGGGGATGAACGGCAAATCGTAGTCGAGGTTCGACGCGATCAGCTTCCCGGCATGGAGAAACTCCTCATAGGTGATCAGATAGCCCAGCGAGGTGTCCTTCAGCGCGACCACCAACTGGCTGATGATCGCGGGCAGCATGGCCCGCACGGCCTGCGGCACGAGGACGTACGACATGACGTGGGTCTTGCGCATGCCGAGCGCGTACGCGGCCTCCCGCTGGCCGCGTTCGACGCTGCCCACGCCGGAGCGGAAGACCTCGGCGAGCACCGAGCCGTTGTAGAGCGTGAGGCCCGCGACGAGTGCCGGCAGCGGCTGCACCTTGAGCGCCACGAAGATGAAGAAGATCATCACGAGGACGGGCATGGCGCGGAAGAACTCCACGACGACCGTCGACAGCCAGCGCACGGGCCGGTGGTCCGAGAGCCGCCCCACGGCGAGCAAGGTTCCAAGTGCCAGGGAGAGCACGGCTGCCAGCCCGAAGGCCTTGAGCGTGTTGCCGAGGCCGCGCAGCAGCAGTTCCTGAATTCCCTTGTACTCGAAGGGCATCCACTTCGTGTAGGTGAACTGGTCGGTGTCGAACAGGAGATAGAGGATCCAGCCGATCAGCGCGAGGATGACGACCGTGGACGCGATCCCGTAGAGGCGGTGCCGTTTGCGCGTCCTGGGGCCCGGGACGTCGTAGAGGGCGTTGGCGGTGGTCATCGGGCGACTCCCCATTTCCTCTCCAGCACGTTGAACAGCGCGCTGATGGCGAGGGTGATGATCAGGTAGCCGACGGCGATCCAGACGAACGTCCAGACGATGTTGTAGCCGAGTTCGCTCAACGTCCGGTAGGTGCCCAGGAGTTCGGTGACGCTGAACGCGCCGGCGATCGCCGAGTTCTTGGCCAGGGCGATGAGGGTGGAGCCGACCGGCGGGATCACCGAGCGGAACGCCTGCGGCAGGACGACCAGGCCCAGGCTCTGCCCGAAGGACATCCCGAGACTGCGGGCCGCCTCTCCCTGGCCCCGGGGCACGGTGTTGATGCCGGAGCGCAGCGCCTCGCAGATGAACGCCGAGGTGTAGCAGCCGAGCGCGAGGACCGCGAACACCTTGAAGGGCAGCACGAGTCCGAAGCGCGGCAGGCCGAGCAGCACCGCGAAGAACAGCAGGGTCAGCGGGGTGTTGCGCAGCACGGTCACCCACACCGTGCCGAACACCCGCAGCGAGCCGACCGGGGCGACCCGGAAGGAGGCCATCAGGAAGCCGAGGACGAGCGCCAGCACCGAGGCGTAGACGGTCAGTTCGACGGTGCCGAGGAAGCCGTCGCCGAAGGTGGAGAAGTTGTCGGTCAGTACGTTCACGTCTGCCTCCCTCAGCTCGCCGGGTAGCGGTCGATCGCGGGCGGGGTGGGCGCGGGCACTCCGGACAGGCCGAGCGTCGCCTCGTACGCCTTCTTCCAGTCGCCGTTCTTCTCACGGGCCTCCAGCGCGTCGTCGAGAGCGAACCGCAGGGCGTTGTCGCCGTGCGGGACACCGATGCCGTACGGCTCCTTCGAGAAGGGCTTGCCGACGACCTTGAGCTGGTCGGGGACCTTCGCCGCGTAGCCGATGAGGATCGCGTCGTCGGTGGTGACGGCGTCGACCTGATAGGTGAGCAGGTTGTCGACGCAGACCGAGTACGTGTCGTAGGCGACGAGGTGGGCCTTCGGATAGTCGTCCTTGATGCGCTGGTACGGCGTGGAGCCGGCCGCCGAGCAGACGCGTTTGCCGGCGAGGTCCTGCGGGCCGTGGATGTCGTGCTCGTCGGTGCGGACGAGGAGCGACTGGCCGGCCATGTAGTAGGGGCCGGCGAAGCCGACGAGCTTCTTGCGCAGGTCGTTGATGGTGTAGGTGCCGACGTAGTAGTCGATCTGGCCGTTCTGGAGGGCGGTTTCGCGGTTGGCGGAGGCGATCGTCCTGAAGTGGACCGTCTTCGGGGCGAAGCCGAGGGAGGCCGACATCATCTTGGCGATCTCGATGTCGAAACCGGAGTAGGTGCCCGTCGCGGGGTCCTTCTCGCCGAGGTAGGGCTGGTCCTCCTTGGCCCCGACGATGAAGTAGCCGCGCTTCTTCGCCCGCTTCCAGGTCGTGGAGTCCGGGAGCTGAAAGCCCCGCGCCACCTGGTAGTCGGGGAGCCTGTCGGCGGCCGGGCCCTTGACGGGCGGGCTGCCCTCCTTGCCGCAGGCGCCCGCGCCCAGCACGGCGAGCACGGCGACGGTGAGAGCGAGGGACGCACGGGTGGTACGGAACATGGATCGCACTCCCCCGCTCAGTGCTTGAGGATCTTGGACAGGAAGTCCTTGGCCCGCTCGCTGCGCGGGTTGGTGAAGAACTCCTCGGGGGTGCGGTCCTCGACGATGCGCCCGTCGGCCATGAACACGACGCGGTTGGCGGCGGAGCGGGCGAAGCCCATCTCGTGGGTGACGACGACCATGGTCATGCCGTCGTGGGCGAGTTGGCGCATGACCTCCAGGACCTCGTTGATCATCTCCGGGTCGAGGGCCGAGGTCGGCTCGTCGAAGAGGAGCGCCTTGGGGTCCATGGCGAGGGCGCGGGCGATGGCCACGCGCTGCTGCTGGCCGCCGGAGAGCTGCGCGGGGAACTTGGGCGCCTGGGCGGCGAGGCCCACGCGGTCCAGCAGTTCGAGCGACCGCCTGTCGGCGTCGTCGCGCTTGCGTCTGCGGACTTTCACCTGGGCCAGCGAGACGTTCTGCAGGACCGTCTTGTGAGCGAAGAGGTTGAAGGACTGGAAGACCATGCCGACTTCCGCCCGGAGCTTCGCGAGGGCCTTGCCCTCTTCGGGCAGCGGCTGGCCGTCGATCCTGATCGTCCCGGACTCGATGGTCTCCAACCGGTTGATCGCCCGGCACAGCGTCGACTTTCCCGACCCCGACGGGCCGATGACCACGACCACCTCCCCCTTGCCGACGGTGAGGTCGATGTCCTGCAGGACATGCAGCTCCCCGTAGTACTTGTTGACGTCACGCAGTTCGATCAACGGATCGACGGCCATGCCCAGCCCCACTCACTCTCAGCTGTGTCGTGGTCGCCGCAAACTATCCAGACAAGAGTGGAGTTAAAGCGCGACACGCACTTTTCGGGCATTAGCCGTATTTAAGGCCGCCGTTACTCTTCCGCGACCTCCGCGTAGAGCTGCGAGAGCTCGGGCACACCGCTGGCGGCCCACTCGTGCCCGGAGGCCACGACGTCGAACTCACGCCCGGAGTCGAGCCGTACGACGGGCTGACCGTCCGCGCGGATCTCCCAGGCGGCGCCCGGCACGGTCCGCACGATCACGGTGCCGAGATACAGGCCGGCGTCGTTGCCGAGCCGCGGCAGCGTCTCCTCGTCGTCGCGCCAGCGCGGCACCAACTGGTCGACCGCCTCCAACGAGTCGACGGAGTCGTCCAGTCGGACGCCCTCCCGGGCCGCTTGGGCGCGCAGCAGTTCGCACTCGGACAGCAGCTCGCCGATGCCCTCGGGGTCGTGCGCCGCGCGCTTCTCGCCCCGGTTGCCCAGGAAAGGGATATTCATCCGTCCAGCGTGACATTCGTACCGCCGTACGCACCACAGGGCGTCACCGGTGGCGTGTCAGGGACACTCCTCGAAAGGGTAAAACCCTTCCGCCGAGGGCGGGTTGACCCGGATGGGAAGAGGCCGGGGCGCCGGGTCAGACGTCCAGGTCGACGACCACGGGCGCGTGGTCCGAGGCGCCCTTGCCCTTGCGCTCCTCGCGGTCGACGTAGGAGTCGGTGACGGCCTTCGCGAACGGTTCGTTGCCGTAGACCAGGTCGATGCGCATGCCGCGGTTCTTGGGGAAGGCGAGCTGGCGGTAGTCCCAATAGGTGTACGGGTGGTCGTACTTGAGGGGACGCGGGACCACGTCCGAGAGGCCGGTGTCGCGCAGGGCGGTCAGGGCGGCGCGCTCGGCGGGGGTGACATGGGTGAGGCCCTCGAAGGCGGCCACGTCGAAGACGTCGTCGTCCGTCGGTGCCACGTTGTAGTCGCCCAGCACCGCGAAGGGGCGGCTGCCCTGCGCGTCCGCGGCGACGGCCGCCTTGAGGGCCTCGAACCACTGGAGCTTGTACGCGTAGTGCGGGTGATCCACCTCGCGGCCGTTCGGCACGTACACCGACCAGACGCGGACCGGGCCGCAGGTCGCCGAGACGGCGCGGGGCTCCTCGGTGCCGTCGTAACCGGGGTCTCCGGGGAGGCCCTTGACCACGTCGTCCAGGCCCACGCGGGAGAGCACCGCCACTCCGTTCCACCGCCCGGTCGCGTTGACCGCCGCCTCGTAGCCCGCCTCGCGGAGCGCGTCGAACGGGAACTGCGCCTCCGCGAGCTTGGCCTCCTGGAGGCAGAGCACGTCGGTGCCGCTGCTCTCCAGCCAGGCCAGGAGCCTCGGCAGACGGGCGGTGATCGAGTTCACGTTCCAGGTCGCGATGCGCATGCCCCACAACCTACCGGGCGGGTCCGACAGTCACAGGTCCGCTGACTCGCCCGGCGCCAGCCGAAGGTGCTCCGCGCCGCCGAGCGTGCCGATCTGCATGTCGTAGATCGGGCGGGCGAGGTCGGTGAGGAGGCCGTCGTGGACGTCGTAGGCGCGCTGCGGCTTGAGCTCGCGGACGTAGTCGATGACCTCGGAGATCTTGTTCCAGGGGGCCATGACCGGGAGCATCAGCGTCTCCACGGCGTGGTCGGGGACGGTGAGGGCGTCGCCGGGGTGGAAGACGCGGCCGTCGTCGACGAGGAAGCCGACGTTGGTGATGCGCGGGATGTCCGGGTGGATCACGGCGTGCAGTTCGCCGTGCACCTGGACGTCGAAGCCGGCCGCCGTGAAGGTGTCGCCGTGACCGACCGTGTGCACGCGGCCCGGGAACGCGGCGGAGAGCTGGTCGGCCACCGACTTCAGGGTCCAGACCTCGGCCGCCGGGTTGGCGTCGAGGCCCGCCCGGATCTGGTCCTCGTTGAAGTGGTCGAGGTGCTCGTGGGTGACCAGGATCGCCTCCGCGCCGACCGCGGCGTTCTCCTCGGTGAAGGACCCCGGGTCGATCACGAGCGACCGGCCGTCCTTCTCCAGACGGATGCAGGCGTGCGCATTCTTCGTCAGCTTCATGAGTCCATCCTGCCGCGCCGGACGGAGGGACGCGTGGGTGAGGCTGGTGCTTCTGGTACCAGGCGGACGATCACGCGACGGGTCGCCGACGAGGCCGCTCAGCAGAGGTCACTCGGTGGCGGTCACTCGGTGGGGGTCGTCTCCTCGCGGATGACCTGCTGGGCGACCTTGAAGGCGCTGTTCGCCGCGGGCACCCCGCAGTACACGGCCGCCTGCATCAGGACCTCCTTGATCTCGACCGGGGTCAGGCCGTTGCGCAGGGCCGCCCGGGTGTGGAACGCCAGCTCGTCCAGGTGGCCGCCCGCGACCAGCGCGGTGAGGGTGACACAGCTGCGCGAGCGCCGGTCGAGCCCAGGCCGGTCCCAGATCTCGCCCCACGCGTACCGGGTGATGAAGTCCTGGAAGTCCCCCGAGAACTCGTCCGCCTGTCCCAGCGCCCGGTCCACGTGCGCGTCACCGAGCACCTCGCGGCGGACCTTGATCCCGGCGTCGTAGGGGTCGGGACGGCCCATGACCTGCGGCGGCACGGGAGGCGGCGGCGCGATCTCGGCGATGGGCGAGACCTGCTGCGGCGCGGCGAGGACCGGCTTGACCGGGGTCGCCGCGATGGCGAACTGCCCGGTGGCGTGCTCGTAGGCGGGCTGCCAGGCGGTGGAGAAGTGCCGGACGAGGAGGTCCGTGACCGCGGCGGGCTGCTCGACGGGGACCAGGTGCGAGGCGCCGGGTACGACCGCGAGGCGGGCGTCCGGGATGCCGGCGACCAGCGTGCGGGCCTCGGCGGGGCCGGTGACCTGGTCGTCCGAGCCGACGAGGACGAGGGTGGGCACGCCGATGCGGGCGAGTTCGGACCGTACGTCGAAGGCGGCCAGGGCCTCGCACGCGGCGATGTAGCAGCCGGGGTCGGTGGTGCGGACCATCTGGACGGCCCACTCGGTGATCGCGGGCTGGGACGCGGCGAACCCGCTGGTGAACCAGCGGTCCGGCGAGGTGCGGGCGATCGGGTCGAGGCCGTTCGTACGGACGATCACCCCGCGCTGGCGGAACTCGTCCGCCGTGCCGAAGCGGGGCGAGGTGGCGATCAGCGCCAGCGAGGCGACCCGCTCGGGGTGGCGCAGGACCAGTTCGAGACCGACCGCGCCGCCGAGCGCGCAGCCCGCGTAGCCGAAGCGCTGCACGCCGAGGGCGTCGAGCGTGGCCAGCAGCCGGTCGGCCAGGTCGGAGACCGAGCCGGTCGGGTGCGCGGGCGAGCCGCCGTGCCCTGGCAGGTCGAACCGGAAGACCCGCCACTGCTTCATCAGCTCGGGGACCTGGCGGTCCCACATGTGCCACGTCGTCCCGAGGGACGGACCCAGGATGAGAACGGGCGCGTCTTCGGGGCCGTCGAAGCGGTACTGGAGTGCGGGGGTCTTCATGTTGCTCACCGCTCCAACGTAACCGCCGTTTCTTAGGACCCGGCCGTGGGGCCCCCGGTCTCCGCACGCTGCTCGCACAGATCCACGGGGAACCCTCACAGGGCCTTCACCGGATGGTGGGGATGAGGGCGGGGGTCCGTGCGGTGGTGGGACGGGGCCGGGACGTGTCGGGCTGTGCCGAGCGGTCCCGGGCCGGGGGCTCAGAGGTCGCCGGGTGCGCCCAGGCCCGTCAGTGCGCCGACCGGGTCCAGGTCGGGGGTGCCTCTGGGCCACCAGTCCGCGTCGCCCGGTTCCGATTCGTAGGCGTACCACAGGCCGTCACGGCCCAGGCGGAGCTGGACGTGGCCCTGGGGGTGGGTGAGCTGGTTGCGCCAGGGGCGGAACGCCGGGAGGTCGGCGGCGAGGAGCAGCGGGCGGGCCCGGTCGAAGCGGCCGGCGGGCGGGTCCCAGGGGTCTTCGAGCACCGCGAGCCCCTCGATGCCGCCCTGCCGCCAGGCGGCGACGGCGCGCGCCAGATCACCCGTGGTGCGCCCGGTGGCCTTGGCGAGCGAGGCGTAGAGGGCGCGGGTGGTGGCGGTCAGCCCCGCACCGGGGCGGGCCGCGGCGAGCCGTACCGCGTCCTGCCACAGCGTCAGATCCCCGACCGGGTCCCGGCCGGTGCTCAGCAGCGCGTGCGCACGGGCGGCGGCGTCGGTCGCCAGCTGGTCGAGCGCGAAGGGGTCCGGGCCACCGGGCGCGGCCGGGTACACGGGAGGCTGCTCGGGGTGCGGGGGGACGGGCAACGGGGGCGGCAGCGGCGGCAGTCGGCGCTCCGCCTGCGCGGCGAGGACGTCCGTGGCCCGCACGCCCGGGAGGGGAGCCGGTTCCCGCTCCTGGGCGGCGCGGGCCGCACGGGCGGCGTTACGGCGGGACAGGGCGTCCAGCAGGGGGCGTTCGCCCCGGCCGCGGAGGAGGAGCAGGACGAAGGGGTCGGCGTCGAGGAGGCGGGCGGTCTGGTAGCAGAGGGCGGCGGCGTGCTTGCAGGGGTGACCCGAGTCGGGGCAACTGCACTGCGGGGCGAGGTCGCCGGGCCCCGGCAGCAACGGGACCCCGCACTCCGCGAGGGACTTGGGCATCTCCTTGTCGAGCAGCGCGGCGATGTGTCCCGGCCGGTCGGCGGCCGCGTCCAGGAACCGGTCCCAGTCGGTGTCGTCCAGCGTGCGCAGCCTGACCTGCACGCGGTACGGACGGGCGCGGCTGCCCTTCACGTACGCGAGCACGAGCCCCGGCGTCACGGTGATCGCGTCGACGTGCCCCTGCTCCGCGTAACTCCGGCCTCGCAGCAGCCGCTTGGGGTCCAGGGCGCCTTCCTCCAACGCGGTGACCCATGCGTTGCCCCACCAGGTCGCGGCGAAGTGGGCGGTGCGGGTGGAGTCGTCGGCGTGATCTCCGTGACCTCCGCCGCCGTCGGCCGAGGGGCGGGGTGGGAAGGCGGGGAAGGTGCGGCGCAGGTCGCTGTCTCGGGAGGGGGAGGCCATGGAGGCGGGGGCCTGTGGAGGTGCGGGGGTGAGGTCGCGGTCAGGCGCGGAGACGGGGGTGGGGGTGGAGCTGAGGGTGCTGAGGGCGGGGGCGGATGTCGGGGTGGACTCGGTGAACTCCTCGGTGGGTGAACTGCCCGTCGCCGAAAGGTCGTTGTCCGGTGCGGTCTCCTCGGTGGGCGAGGTCGGGTCGGCCGGCAGCCGGAAGGCACCCGCGAGGAAGTCCCGCAGGTCACGGGCACCGACCTCACTCGTACGTGCACGGACACCGACCTCACTCGCTCCTGGACGGGCACCGACGTCACCCGGACGTCCACGGGCGTCGCCGCGTCGCCCGGCCCCGGAGCCGCCGCCCGCACGCCGATCCTGCCGGCGCACCGGCCCCGCTCCCCCGGCCTCGGCCTCTTCCCTGGCCTTTCGCGCAGCGCCCCGGGCAGCGCGCAATGCCTCACGGGCGGCATCCGCGGGGCGGGGGGACGCGTCGTCCGCGACGGGTTCGGGCTCCGGAGCCGAGGCCGGTTCCCGCGCAGGGGCGTCGGGCGACGCGTCCTCCGCCGCGTGCGCGGAGGACCCCGGGTCAGCGGCTTCGCCAACTCCGGTGTCCGAAAGGTCCGTTGGCTCTTCTCCGGTGTCCTCTCCCGGACCGCCCCCGGTCGCGTCCTGGGCCGAGCCGTCACCCTGTGCACCCGCGTCCTCGCCCGAGGCGTCGGCAGCGCGCCGCTCGGCGACAGCCCGTCGCAACGCGGCCCGCGCCGCGTCACCCGGCCGGGAGCGAGGCTCCGGAGCCGTGTCGACTGCCTTACGGGCCAGGCCCGTCGGCCGAACAGCGCCCGGTGCGTCCGGAGTCCCCGAGGCTCCGGCGGCCTCCGCGTCCGGCCCCCGGCTCTCGCGATCACGGGCCGCCTGCATCGCCCGTCGCACCACAGCCGCGGGGCTCTCCTCCGCCGAGGATCGCTGTGCCCCCGGTGCCTCCTCCACGGAGTCCTCCTGCGCCGCCGTCGGCTCCCGCCCCGCACCGCCCGTCACGAAGGCCTCCGCAGCGACACCAGGTCGGACAGGTCCCGGTCCGACAGCTCGGTCAGGGAGGACTCCCCGGAGCCGAGGATCGCGTCGGCCAGCGCCCGCTTGGACTCCAGCATCTCGGCGATGCGGTCCTCGACCGTGCCCTCGGTGATGAGGCGGTGGACCTGGACCGGCTGGGTCTGCCCGATGCGGTACGCGCGGTCCGTGGCCTGTTCCTCGACCGCCGGGTTCCACCAGCGGTCGAAGTGGATGACGTGGCCCGCGCGCGTGAGGTTGAGGCCGGTGCCCGCCGCCTTCAGGGACAGGACCAGGACCGGGGTCGCGCCCGCCTGGAAGCGGTCCACCATGCGCTCGCGCTCCGGCACCGGTGTGCCGCCGTGGAGGAGTTCGACCGGGACCGCGCGGGCCGCGAGGTGGGCGGTGATGAGACGGGCCATGCCGACGTACTGCGTGAAGACGATCGCGGAACCGTCCTCGGACAGCAGCGTGTCCAACAGCTCGTCCAGCAGGGCGAGTTTGCCGGAGCGGGCGGTCAGCCGGTCGCCGGTGGCCCGGCCCACCGCGTGGTCCTCCTTCAGATACAGCGCGGGGTGGTCGCAGATCTGCTTGAGAGAGGTGAGGAGCTTCAGGACCAGGCCGCGGCGGGCGATGCCCTGGGTCGTCTCGATCGCGAGCATCGACTCCCGGACCACCGCCTCGTACAGCGAGGCCTGCTCGCGGGTGAGCGGCACCGGGTGGTCCGTCTCCGTCTTCGGCGGCAGTTCGGGGACGATGCCCGGGTCGGACTTCTTGCGGCGCAGCAGGAACGGCCGGACCAGGCGGGCGAGCCGGGCCACCGCCTCCTCGTCCTCGCCGTTCTCCACGGCACGCGCGTGCCGGGCGCGGAAGGACTTGAGGGGGCCGAGGAGTCCGGGGGTCGTCCAGTCCAGCAGGGCCCAGAGCTCGGAGAGGTTGTTCTCCACCGGGGTGCCGGTGAGGGCGACGCGCGCGGGGGACGGGATCGTGCGCAGGGCCTTCGCCGTCGCCGAGTACGGGTTCTTGACGTGCTGGGCCTCGTCCGCGACGACCATGCCCCACGGCTGCTGGGCGAGTGCGGCCGCCGTCGAGCGCATCGTGCCGTACGTGGTGAGGACGAAGCCGTCGGTCAGGTCCTCCAGGGTGCGGTCCGTGCCGTGGAAGCGGCGGACGGGGACTCCGGGGGCGAAGCGGGTGATCTCCCGCTGCCAGTTCCCCAGGAGGGAGGCGGGGCAGACGACCAGGGTGGGGGCGCGGTGGGCCCGCCGCAGGTGCAGGGCGATGAGGGTGATCGTCTTGCCGAGGCCCATGTCGTCGGCCAGGCAGCCGCCCAGGCCGAGGGAGGTCATGAGGTCGAGCCAGGCCAGGCCCCGGAGTTGGTAGTCCCGGAGGGTGGCGTCCAGGCCCTGGGGCGGCTCGGCGGGCCGGATGCCTGCCGTGAGGCGGTCGCGGAGGGTGGCCAGCGCGCCGACCGGGACGGCCTGCACGGTCTCGCCGTCGACGTCCGCCGTGCCGGTGAGCGCGACGGACAGGGCGTCGACCGGGTCGAGCAGGCCCAGTTCGCGTTTGCGGGCCTTGCGGACGAGGGCCGGGTCGACCAGCACCCACTGGTCCCGCAGCCGGACGACAGGGCGGTGGGCCTCGGCCAGGATGTCCATCTCGGCCTCGGTGAGCGGGTCGCCGCCGAGCGCCAACTGCCAGCGGAACTGGAGGAGTTCCTCGCTCTCGAAGAAGCCGGTGCCGTCGGTCGCGGAGCCCGGCGCCGAGCGGACCACGGCCGCCGCCGTCAGGTCCTGGGCGAGGTCCCTGGGCCAGTGGACGGCGACCCCGGCCGCCGCGAGCCGGGTGGCCGCCATGCCGAGCAGTTCGCCCAACTCCTCCTCGGAGAGGGCGAGTACGTCCGGCACGTCCAGTTCGGAGAGGCGGTCGAGCGGGGGCCAGACGCGGGCGGCCCGCCGTACGGCCAGCGCGGCGTCCACGCGGGCGCGGGGGCCGAACGCGGTGTCGGCGGTGCCCGCCCAGAGGGCCGCCGCGTCGACCACGAGGGTCGGGTCGGCGAGGCTGTGCACCTGGACGACGGCCGCGCCCGCGCTGCGCACCCGGCCGCTGTCGTCGAACAGGTCGTAGGCCGACAGGTCCAGGCGGAGTGAGATCCGCACGCCCGCGTCCATGCCTGCGGCGACCTCGGCGGCCCAGTCCTGGGCGTCGCGCAGGCGCTGCGGCGCGCGGGCCGCGAAGGGCATCCCCGAGGTGTACGGCGCGGCCGGGGTGCGGGGCAGGGTGTCCGCGACGGCGTCCAGGAAGGACCGCATCAGGGCCTCGGGCTCGGGCAGCCGGAGCGGGCCGGGGCCCGGCAGCGGGACCGCGTGGCCCTCGTACGGGAGGGCTGCGGCGACCGCGCGGACGTGTGCGATGTCCTCCGGCTCCAGGGGTCCCGCGCGCCAGGCGTCGTGGCCCGACGCCGTGAGCCCGGGGAGCAGTCGGCCGCGGGCCGCGAGGCGGAGCGCGTGCAGGGCGGCGGCGCCCCAGCAGGCGGTGGCGGGATGGGCCGCGGGGTCGCGGCGGGCGCGCGCGAGCAGGGGCAGGGCCGCCTCGATCGGCAGGGTCAGCGCGGGGGCGGACCTGCGGCGGACCGCGGCGCCCTGCCGTCGTACGACGGTCAGCTCGGTCTGCTCCACGCCCGCTTCCGCTTCGGGGAGTGCGCGCTCGCCGTCGGGGTCCCAGAAGGCGACGCGGCCCTCGCGCGGGACGACCGGGGACGGCAGGAAGACCGCGGCCAGCCGTACGGAGATCTGCTCCGTGATCGCCGTGTCCGTCATACGTCCTGCCACCTCCCGCCCGTGTGTCGTGTCAGCTGTCTTCGACTCTACGGGCGGGGTCTGACAATCGGCCCCGGCGACCGGCCGGGGCCGCCTGCTAGGGAACCGTGCGGGCGACGACGTAGACCATGGGGAGCTTGGGGTCGGACAGGTTCACCACGATGTCCTGGGTGGGGGCGGGGTCCTTCTGCTTGTTGACGACGCCCCACCAGGGGCCTGGGCCGGTGAACTTCCAGCCGGTGATCTTCTGGTCGCGGTCGCTGATGGTGATGTCGTTCTTCTTCAGCGTGTGCCGGTCGACGTCTATCCCGGCGAGGAAGGTGTCCAGACCGGCGTCCGTGGTCTCGAACTGGACGTAGAGGCGGCTGGTCTTCCAGTTGTTGGTCTCGTAGAAGGCGACCTTCTCCGCGGGGTGCGGGACCGGTACCTGGTAGAGGCGGCGCTGGACCTTCGAGGGCCAGCCCACGGTGAGCCCCGTCGCCGAGTACTTGGACTCCTTGTCCTTGCCGCTGTTGCGGCTCTGGTTGGCGGAGATCACCAGGTAGACGGCCGGTACGCCGATGAGCAGCACGATGATGAGCAGGGTGATCGCGCGGCGGCGGGCCTTGTGGCGGGGGTTCTCGGGCGGACGGGGCGGCTCGTCGCGGGGCATGGCCTGACGGGGCAGTGATGCGGTCATGCCGTGTCCTGGCTGCCGCGCCGGAACTCCGCGAACCGCTCGTAGCGCTCGTACCGCTCGACCCGGCGGCGCTTGGCGCGGCGGAAGCGGCGGGCGACCAGGCGGGCGAGGTCGGCGGCACCGACCATGCCGGCCTCGGGGCCGAGCTGGGCGCGCACTATGCGGGCCTCTGGGCGGTACCCGCGCCCGGTGAGCTGGCGCTTGAACGCGTCCCGCGCGGGGCCGATCAGCAGGTCGTCGGCGGCCGAGACACCGCCGCCGATCACGAAGCAGGACGGGTCGAGGGCGGCGGCGAGGTTGGCGATGCCGACGCCGAGCCACTGGCCGATGTCCTGGAGCAGCTCGATGCACATGGCGTCGCCCTCGCGGGCGAGTTCCGTGATCATCGGGCCGGTGATGTCGCCGATGTTGCCCTTGACGTGCTCGATGATCCCGTAGGCCACCGGGGAGTCGGCGGCGGCCAGCTCGCGCGCCTCTCTGACCAGGGCGTTGCCCGAGCTGTACTGCTCCCAGCAGCCGCGGTTGCCGCAGGCGCAGCGGTGGCCGCCGGGGACGACCTGCATATGGCCGAACTCGCCGGCGACGCCGTACTTGCCGCGCTTGACCTGGCCGTCCTCAAGGATCGCGCCGCCGATGCCGGTGCCGAGCGTGATCATGACCAGGTGGTCCTCGCCGCGGCCGGCGCCGAAGCGCCACTCGGCCCAGGCGGCGGTGTTCGCGTCGTTGTCCACCAGGACCGGTACGGAGAGCCTGCTCGTGATGCGGTCCCTGAGGGGCTCGTTGCGCCACGACAGGTGGGGCGCGAACAGGACGCGGTTGCGGTCGGCGTCGACCCAGCCGGCCGCGCCGATGCCGACGGCGTGCACGTCGTGCCGGTCGGAGAGGTCCAGGACCAGTTCGACGATGGTGTCCTCGACGACCTTGGGGCTCTTGGACTTGTCCGGGGTCTCCGTGCGGAGCTTCTCCAGGATGTTGCCGTCGGCGTCCACGACGCCCGCCATGACCTTGGTGCCGCCGATGTCGATGCCGACGGTGGGCACGCGGGGGGCCGTCAGGTGCGACCTTCGCTCACGGGTGCCGACCGTCCTGAGTGCGGGGGCACGCCGGGAGCCTATGGGGGCGCTGAAATTGCCGTAGGTGCTCATCGGGCCCGATTCTGCCTCACCGTGACCGTGGGTGCTGTGCGGGGGCGTGAAGGGCGGTGCGGATCGCCGGCCGGTCCGGTGCGGCGCGGACGCGTTGTGGCTGGTCGCGCCGCTCGCCGTGCCCCTGGGGCCGCTGGCGGGCCTCGGCGCGAATCGTCCGGGGCGCTTTCCTCGGGAAGCGTCATCCTGGTTCAATTGTCCGGGCATTACGACAATCGCGCCCCGGGCGGGCCGGTGCGCTCAGGGGCGGACCAGGAGCTGGAACTCGAAGGAGTAGCGGGTCGGCCGGTACGTGTGGCTGCCGAACTCCACCGCGCGGCCCGTGTCGTCGAACGTAGTGCGCTGCATGGTGAGCAGCGGGGCACCCTCGGACTCGGCGAGGCGTTCGGCCTCCTCCGCCGAGGCGCCGCGGGCCCCGATGGACTGGCGGGCGCTGTGGAGGGTGATACCGGCGGTGCGCATCATCCGGTACAGGCCGGTGGCCTCCAGCTGCGCGGTGTCGAGGTCGAGCAGGCCGAGCGGGATGTGGTTGGAGAGGTACGCCATCGGCTCGCCGTGCGCGAGGCGCAGCCGGTCGATGCGGTGGACGTCGCCGCCCTCGGCCACGCCGAGCGCCGCCGCGACCTCGGCGGAGGCGGGGACGACGGTGTTGACGAGGACCTTCGTGGCGGGGCGCTGCCCGGCCGCCTCCAGGTCGTCGAAGAGGCTGCTGAGTTCCAGCGGGCGTTTGACCTGGCTGTGCACGACCTGGGTGCCGACGCCCCGGCGGCGCACCAGGAGGCCCTTGTCGACCAGTGACTGGATGGCCTGGCGGACCGTGGGCCGGGACAGGCCGAGCCGGGCGGCCAGTTCGATCTCGTTGCCCAGCAGGCTGCCGGGCGTGAGCGAGCCGTGTTCGATCGCGGCTTCCAGCTGCTGGGACAGCTGGAAGTACAACGGCACCGGGCTGCTCCGGTCCACGCTCAGTTCGAGCGGCACGGTCGGGTCCACATCTGGTTTCGGCACGGGCCCGAGCGTAGCTGTGTGAATGGTTGACGGGAAGTGATGTAGTTCGATTGTCCGGACATACGCATTGACAGCGTGCCTGGTCGGCCCCCAGTTTGTTCCCATGCGCATCGGAGTCATCGGTACGGGCCGCATCGGGACCATCCATGCCAGGACCCTGAGCCGGCATCGTGAGGTCGGTTCGCTGATCCTCACGGACAAGGACCCGGCACGGGCCCAGGAGCTGGCGAACCGCCTGGGGGAGACGGCCGCACCGAGCACGGAGGAGATCTTCAAGTGGGGCGTGGACGCCGTGGTGATCACGACGGCGACGTCGGCGCACGCGGAACTGATCGGCAGGGCCGCGCGCTCCGGGCTCCCGGTGTTCTGCGAGAAGCCCATCGCCCTTGACCTGCCCGGCTCGCTCGCGGCCATCGCCGAGGTCGAGACGGCCGGGACGATTCTCCAGATGGGGTTCCAGCGCCGGTTCGACACGGGCTACACGGGCGCCCGGGAAGCCGTGCGCTCGGGGCGGCTGGGACGGCTGCACACGGTCCGCGCGACGACCTCCGACCAGGTGCCTCCCCCGGCCTCCTACCTGCCGATCTCCGGCGGCCTCTACCGCGACACCCTGATCCACGACTTCGACATGCTGCGCTGGGTGACCGGACACGAGGTCGTCGACGTGTACGCGGCCGGTTCGGACGCCGGGCCGCCGATGTTCCGCGAGGCCCGTGACATCGACACGGCCGCGGCGGTCCTCACCCTGGACGACGGCACGCTGGCCACCGCGACGGCCGCGCGGCTGAACGGCGCGGGCTACGACGTCCGGATGGAACTCGCCGGCGAACTCGACCAGGTCGTCGTCGGCCTGGACGACCGCACGCCGATCGCGTCCACCGAGCCGACCGGTCCCCCGGCCGCGACCAAGCCGTGGACGGGCTTCCTGGAGCGCTTCGGGCCCGCCTACGAGGCCGAGTTGATCGCCTTCGTCGAGGTCGTCGTCGGCCAGCGCACCAACCCGTGCGACGGCCGCGAGGCCCTCCAGGCGCTCCGGATCGCCGAGGCCTGCGAAGTGTCCAGACGCGAACACAGACCCGTCCGCCTCGCGGAGATCGCGGGCGCCCTCCCCTACAGCTGAGCGGTGCTCAGGGCGTACGGGCCGGAAGCACCGTCCCCTGGGCGACCGCGCACAGGGCCTCCGTACCGTCCTCCGCGAGCGTGAGGACGTCGCAGCGGACGACGGCCTGGCGGCGCCCCGCCTGGACGACCTCGGCGCGGGCGCGCAGCGTGCGGCCGGTGGCCGGGCGGACGTACTGGATGGACAGACCACCGGTGAGGACCGCGGGGCCGAGAACCGTCCCGCCCGCGAACGTGAGCGCGTTGTCGGCGGCGTAGGCGAGGACTCCGCCGTGCACGAAGCCGTTCTGCTGGTGGAGGTCCTCCCTGATGTCGATCTCCAGCGTGGCGACCCCGTCCCCGAAGGCACTCAGCCGCGCGCCGATCAGCCTGCTGAAAGGCTGACTCTCCAGCGCCTCCCGCGCCATGGCCAGATCGAACACGACAGATGCGGTCACAGGGCGGGCCTCCTACGGCGTCCAGGACTTCCGCGTCTCACGGCTTCCACGAGTGCGGTTTCCACGACCTCTACGGTTTCTACGGCTTCCACGGTTTCTATGGCTTCCAGGGCCCCGCCGCCGGCACAGCCACCGGCGCCGCCTCGCCCCGGGCCACCGCGGCCACCCGGTGCCGCCGTTCTACCAGCGCACCGGCAGATTACGCATCCCGCGCATCAGCATTCCCGGGAGCCAGTCTCCAGGCGGGCCGTCCAGGGCGAGGCCCGGGGCGCGGGCCAGCAGGGTGCCTATCGCCGTGCGGGCTTCGAGACGGGCCAACGGGGCGCCGAGGCAGTAGTGGATGCCGTGGCCGAAGGCGAGGTGGCCGCGCGCGTCGCGGTGGATGTCGAAGCGGTCCGGGGCGGGATAGCGCTCCCCGTCGCGGTCGGCGGCGGTCAGGCCGACCATCACGGGATCGCCCCGCTCGATCCGGACGCCGGCGACGTCCAGAGGCTCGGCGGCGAAGCGGAACGTGCCGTTCTCCACCGGGCCCTCGTAGCGCAGCATCTCCTCGATCGCGCCGTCGAGGAGGCTCATGTCGGCGCGCAGGGCGGCGAGTTGGTCCGGGTGGCCGAGCAGGGCGTGGACGCCGCTGGTGAGGAGGTTGACGGTGGTCTCGTGGCCCGCGATGAGCAGGACGAAGGCCATGCCCCGCAGTTCCCGCGCGGAGAGCCGGTCGCCGTCCTCGGCGGTGGTGCGGATCAGGTCGCTGAGCAGGTCGTCGCCGGGGCCCGCGCGGCGCTTGTCCTCGATCAGGTCGCCCAGGTAGTCGGCGAGCCGGACGAACGCGTCGTACTCGGTGCCCGAACTGGTGGGCGCCACCGCCTCCGTGGACAGCTTGCGGAACTCCGCGCGGTCAAGTTCGGGAACTCCCAGCAGCTCGCAGATCACGGTGATCGGCAGCGGGTAGGAGAGCGCCTCGACGAGGTCGGCGCGGCCGGAGGGCAGCATCGCGTCGAGGAGTTCGTCGGTGATCTGCTGGACGCGCGGGCGGAGTTCCTCGACCCGGCGCATCGTGAACGAGCGGGTGATCAGTCCACGAAGGCGGGTGTGGTCGGGCGGGTCGGTGGTCAGCAGGTACCTGCCGATCAGCTCCTCGTCGAGGAACGTCACCCCGATCTTGCCGCCGTCCTTGGCCAGC
This sequence comes from Streptomyces sp. NPDC090083, assembly GCF_044747445.1. Lineage (NCBI taxonomy): Bacteria > Bacillati > Actinomycetota > Actinomycetes > Kitasatosporales > Streptomycetaceae > Streptomyces > Streptomyces sp. NPDC090083. The sequence goes on from NZ_JBIVED010000001.1 coordinate 718,234, forward strand.
CGGGGATCGGCCAGCGCGGCGCGCGCCTCTTCGTACCCCACGATCAGCCAGGTCACGTGGTGCGCGTCCGGCACCGGCAGGCGCACGCGGTGCACCGGGCCCGCCGTCCGCAGCATCGCGTACACCCGGTGCGGGTCCCGCCGGAACTCCTCGCCGAACTCCCCCAGATCGATCACTTCGGTCACGCCAGTCCCCTCCCGGACGACTCCCCGAGGTCTCCCAGTGCAGGAAGAACGGACGGCGGCGGTGACTAGTGCCCGTCCTCCCCGTCCTCCTCCAGCAGGCCGGCGTCGTACGCCAACAGGGCGATCTGCACACGGTTGTTGAGGTCGAGCTTGGCCAGGATGCGGGAGACGTGGGTCTTCACGGTGGCGACGCTCATGAAGAGGCCGGTGGCGATCTCGGCGTTGGCCAGGCCCTGGCCCACGGCGACGGCGACCTCGCGTTCACGCTCCCCCAGGGCGGCGATGCGCTCACGCGCGCGCGTGCGGCGGGTGTCGGTCGTGGTGCCGGCCGCGTGCTCCATCAACTGGCGGGTGACCGCGGGCGACAGGACGGGATCGCCGGCCGCGACCCGGCGGACCGCGTCGAGGATCTCGGCGGGCGGGGTGTCCTTGAGGACGAAGCCGGCGGCACCCGCGCGGAGGGCCCTCAGCACCTGTTCGTCCGCATGGAAGGTGGTGAGGACGACGATCTGCGGGGCGTCACCGCGGGCGCGGAGCCGTTCCGTGGCGGTCAGTCCGTCCACCGAGGGCATGCGGATGTCCATGAGGACGACGTCCGGGTGGACGCGGTCGACGAGTTCCGCGACCTCGCTGCCGTCGGCGGCCTCGCCGACGATCTCGATGTCGGCGGCGCCGCCCAGCATGAAGGACAGCCCGGCCCGCACCAGCGGGTCGTCGTCGACGAGGAGCAGTCTGATCGCAGTCATGGGGCTACGTAACCACGCGCGCGTGGAGGGCGGTTACCGGGCCGGGCGGGGACACCCCCGGGGGGCGGCCCGGGAACGGCTCGGGTGAGGACTCAGCCCCAGGGGAGCCATGCCAGGACCCGGAAGCCGCCGCCCGGTTGCGGGCCGTGCTCCAGTCGTCCTCCTGCCAGCGTCGCGCGTTCCGTGAGGCCGATCAGGCCCTGGCCGGAGCCGGGGACGTGCGGGACCTCGCCCTCCGGCGGCGGGTTGTGCACGGTGACCGTCAGGCCGTCGCCGGGGTTGCCGGCGAGCGTGACGGTGACCTCCGCGCCGGGGGCGTGTTTGCGGGCGTTGGTGAGGGCTTCCTGGGCGATGCGGTAGGCGGTGCGGCCGATGGAGGCGGGGACGGCGGCGGGGTCGGTGACCCGGTTGGCGAGGGTGACCTTCATGCCCGCCTCGCGGGACTCGGTGACCAGCGCGTCCAGGGCGCCGAGCGTGGGCTGCGGGCGGCCGGTGTCGTCGGGTTCGCCCGCGCGCAGGACGCCGATGATCTCCCGGAGGTCCTGGAGCGCCTCGTGGGCGCTCTCCCGGATGACACCGGCCGCCCGCGCGACCTCCTCGCGGGGCGCGTCCGGACGGAACTCCAGCGCGCCGGCGTGCACGCTGAGCAGGGTCAGCCGGTGGGCGAGCACGTCGTGCATCTCGCGGGCGATGGCCTCGCGGGCGAGCCGCTGGGCCTGCTCCGCACGGAGTTCCGCCTCCCTCTCGGCGCGCCGGGCGCGGTCGCGCAGGCTCAGCATGAGCTGCCGCTTGGAGCGGACGAACATGCCCCAGCCGATGACGGTGAGGGTGAGCAGTTCGGTGAACGCGACCGCTCCGGCGTACGGCAGGTCGGGGTCCGGGCGCATCCAGAAGTAGAGCGGGCTCAGGGCGAGCTGGATGCCGCCGATCCAGGCGACGTAGCGGAAGGGCCGGTGCACGGCGAGGGTGAAGAGGACGACCATCGCGGCGCCGCCCGCGGAGCTCGAGACCAGGCTGACGGGGATCGTCGCGACCGCGAGCCCGACCGGCCAGCGGCGGCGCAGCCACACCGCGCCGCAGGCGAGCACCCCGAACAGCTGGTCCACGACGGCCAGGGGGTGCGGGGTGGCGGAGTCGTTCCTGAGGGACTGCACGGCGGCCAGGCCGATGAGCAGGGCGAGCAGGAAGCAGACGGTGTCGACGACCCAGTCGCGTGCGGTACGGCGGGGCCGTCCGTGCCGTTCGACGTCGGGGTCGAGTTCGTCGGCCACGGCGGACGGCAGCAGCCAGCGGCGCCCCGCGAACGCCGGCGGTACCTGTGCTGTCCTGTTTCCGGTCACGGTCGACAAATCTATGCGGGTCCCGGCCCTGTCACCCACCCCGCGCGGGCGAACGGCGACCAAAGTCGCACGATCACCGACTTTCGGCGGACCCTGCGCCGATCCGCCTGCGCTTGCGGATGTGAAGGCGGTGGGCAGAGGGGCGTGCCGAGGTTAACTCCGTGAAAACTCAGCGGCCTTGACGGCAAAATCCCCGCGGTTGTCATTGACATGCCACTATCTACGCGCGTCATCATGAGGGCATGAGATTCCCCCCACGGATCACCGGCATCGGCGCGGCAGCCGCCGTCCTGTCCACTCTCGTCATCGGCGGCACCGTCGCCACCGCCACTCCGGCCGCCGCCGCGGTCGGCAGCATCTGTTACAGCGCCCTGCCTTCCCAGGCGTACGACACGCTCGACCTGATCGCGACGAACGGGCCCTTCCCGTACTCGCAGGACGGCGTCGTCTTCCGCAACCAGGAAGGTGTCCTCCCCAGCCAGGCGTCCGGCTACTACCACGAGTACACGGTCAAGACCCCCGGCTCGTCCACGCGCGGAGCGCGCCGGATCGTCACCGGGAAGAAGACCCAGGAGGACTACTACACCTCGGACCACTACGTCACGTTCAACCTGATCAACTTCGGCTGCTGAGCCGGTCCTTCAGGTCCGTTCCGTAGCCGTCCGGGAGTCCGGCTCCCTTCGGCCGCACCATCGCTCACCCTTCGCCCCGCGGCTCCCCCCACCTTCAGGGCCGCGGGGCGAGGCGCGTGCCGCCTTCGGCCGGAGCCGGGCCTCGCCGGGGGCGCTCAGGTCTCCCGCTGCGGGGCGTACGTCTCCGCGTCCAGGCCGAAGGTCCAGGCGACCCCCGCTCTGGCCGTGCGGGTCGTCGGCGGGACCCGGAGCCAGTACGTGCGGTGGGTGCCGTCGGGTTCCGGTGTGGAGTTGAGGACCTCGACCATGACCACGGGCTCGTCGGCGGCCAGGTCGATCCGCCACAGCGTGCCCGTCTCGTCCCGGTGCAGCGGACGGGCTCCCGAATCGGTGAGGTACCGGTCGTAGCCGTAGTACTCGAGCATCACGCGGCGCAGTTCCGCGTTCTCCTCGGATCTGATGCGTTCCGGGGTCAGGGTGGGCAGTTCGGCCAGGAAGGCGGCCGGAACCGGCATGCCGCGCCAGGCGTGCAGCGCGAAGCCGTCCGGGTAGGCGAGCGCCGGGCCGTCCCCGTGGTCGAGGCGTCCCGCCTCGTCGCGGTGGAGCGCCGAGGGGCGCTCCGACACCACCGCGACCCGCGCGAACGGCCACCACCATCCGGCGCTGCGGCACACCTCGGACAGCGCGTCGAGCGGGCCGCCGTCGGCGGGGAACGCCGCGAGCCAGGGCGCGTCGTGCTGCCCGAGCACGGCGTCCAGGAGGATCACCCGGACCGCCGCCGCCTCCTTGCCGGTGTCGCTTCCGGCCAGGTCCTCGATCACGCCCGTCCGGATCCGGTCCACCAGGGCCTGGGTCGAGGGCCACAGCCGTCCGCCGGTCGCCGCCCAGTGCGCCGACCAGCCCGCGGGCCCCAACTCGGCGTGCAGCAGCCGCCTCGCGTCCGCCCAGGGCGCGCTGCGCACCGCGTCCCGGACGCTCGGACCCCGGTCCGCCAGCTCCCGGACGAGAGCGACCGCCGCGCGCGGCGAGGCCGCCCACAGCACGCGCTCCGGTTCCGCGAGTCCCGCCAGCCGGTAGGCCCGCCGGACGCCCTCCTCGGCACGCGCCCGGTCCGCGGCGCCGGTCGCCGAGGACAGCGTCCGCCACTGCGCGAGGTCCACGGAGGGGCCGAACGGCGTTCCCCCGGCTTCGATCCGGGCTCCTTCGGTGTCCGGCCCGACGGTCACCGTCATGCCTCCCGCTCCTCCGTCGTCCGACTTCCGGTCCATCGTCCCGTCCACTCCCCTGTCCGTGCCGCTCACGTGTCCGTCCTCCGCTCCCTGCCCGTCGTTCCGGTGACGCCGGAACGTGCCGGTTCCTCAGTCGGCCACGATCCGTACGGACCCGGGCACGTACTCCCGCTGTCTGACGACCCGGAACCATCCCTTGGGCAGCGTGATCACCGCGTGCTCCTCGTGCACCACCCGCCCGCCCTGGGGCAGATGGAGCAGCAGCGGACCGTGGGGTCCCGGCTCGCGCACCAACTCCCCCGGTCCGACGACCGCGTGGGCGTGGCCCGTCACCTCGCCCAGCGCCAGCACGAGCCGCCCTCGTCCGTCGCGCCGCTCCCGCGGGGCGTGTGCCGCGTGGGCGGGCACCGCCTCCTGCGCGAGCGGCACGATCAGCACGTCTCCCTGTCGGTACATGGCTGTCCCCTCACCGCCGGGTGCTGCGCGCACCGGCCTCATGACCAAGACGTTAGGCGCCGCCACTGACAACGCCCCCTGGCCCGCCCCGCCCGACGGCACTGTCAGTGCCGGTTGGTAGAAATGCGCTTCACAGACCACGCACTCTTCTTCCTCAGGAGCGGCCGCATGACCATCGGTGAGCACCTCGACGCGCTGTACCGGCTGCCGTCGTTCACCTTTCCCGGGCCGGACGCCCCGGCCGACCGCCTGCCCGAGCCGGAGTCGGTGGCCTGGCGCATCGGCGCCAACGTGTACGACACCGACGAGGCGTGGACGGACACGTTCGCCCGCTTCCGCGCCGACGTCGACACGACCCGGGTCCGGGCCCTGATCATCGGCGGCTGGGAGGAGGCCTACGACACCGCGCCCACGCCGATCGTCGAGGCGCTCGTGGCGGCGCGGGACGCCTTCCCCGCGCTGCGCGCGATGTTCCTGGGCGACCTGGTGATGGAGGAGTGCGAGATCTCCTGGATCCACCAGTCCGACGTCACACCGCTGCTCAACGCCTATCCGGCGCTGGAGGAGTTCGGTGTGCGCGGCGGCACCGGGCTCGAGTTCACCGCGCTGCGGCACGGCGCGCTGCGCCGGCTGGTGGCGGAGACCGGCGGGCTGCCCGTCGAGGTGGTGCGCGGGATCGGTGCCAGTGACCTGCCCGCCCTGGAGCACCTGGACCTGTGGCTGGGCACGCCGGACTACGGCGGGGACAGCGAGGCCGCCGACCTGGAGCCGATCCTGTCCGGTGCCCGGCTGCCGCGCCTGCGTCATCTGGCCCTGCGCAACAGCGAGATGCAGGACGCGGTGGCCGCCGCGGTCGCCGCCGCCCCGGTGGTGGAGCGGCTGGAGGTGCTGGACCTGTCGATGGGCGTGCTGACCGACGAGGGCGCGGTCGCGCTGCTCAGCGGTCAGCCGCTGACGCATCTCAAGAAGCTGGACCTGCACCACAACTACCTGAGCGAGGCCGTCGCGGAGCGGGTCCGGGAGACGCTGGTGGCGGCGGGGGTCGAGGTCGACCTGGACCGTGACGACGCCGACGAGGACACAGAGGACGACGGCACGGTCTGGCGTTACGTCGCCGTCGGGGAGTGACCGCGTCCACCGCGGCCGGGCCGGCCGTCGTCCCGCCGCCGGCCCGCGCCGGCCTCCGGTTCGCGGTGGTCGGCAATCCCGAGAACCGCAGGGTGTCCCTCTTCGCGGACGCCGTGCGCGCGGCCGGCCTGCCCGCGCCGCGTGTCGTCGCCTGGGCGGACGTCCTGCGCGCGCGGGGTGCGGACTTCGCCGCCGACGAGTTCGTCCGGGTCGACTCGCCCGGTGAGAACCCGGAGGTGGACCGGTTGCTGCGGGGTGCCACGGAGCCGACCCGGGTGGAGGGTTCGGCCCGCTGGTACACGGGGTTCACCGCCGCGCTGCGCACCCTGCGCGGCGGTGTCCCGCTCGCCGCGCCGGACGACCTGGCCGTGCTCTTCGACAAGCGGGCCTGCCACGCGGTGCTGGACGCGGCCGGTGTACCCGTCCCGGAGTCCCCGACGTCGGGTCCGTCCGGCGCGCGCGTGCGCGGCTGGGACGACGTACGGGCGCTGATGCGCGAGCACCGGATGCCCCGGCTGTTCGTCAAGCCCGCGCACGGGTCGTCGGCGTCGGGTGTCCTCGCGGTCGAGACGGCGGGCGGCGGCCGGATCCGGGCGACCACGTCCGTCGAGACCGGTCCGGACGGCGCGCTGCACAACTCCCTCCGGGTGCGCCGGTATCACGACGAGCGGGACGTCGCCCGCATCGTGGACGCGCTCGCGCCCGACGGGCTGCATCTGGAGCGCTGGGTGCCGAAGGCCGCCCAGGCGGGCCGTACCGCGGATCTCCGGGTGGTCGTGGTGGCCGGCCGGGCCACCCACGCGGTGGTGCGCACCAGCCGCGGACCGCTGACCAACCTCCATCTGGGCGGCAGCCGCGGCGACCTGGACGGCGTCCGGCGGGCCGTCACTGCAGCGGGCGCCCGGTGGTCCGACGTCCTGGACGTGTGCGAGCGCGCCGCGTCCTGCTTCCCGCGCACGCTGTGCGTGGGGGTCGATCTGCTGCCGTCCGTGGACTGGCGGCGCGCCTTCGTCGGCGAGGTCAACGCCTTCGGCGATCTGCTGCCCCGGCTGACCGGACTGCCCGGCAGCGGCGCGGAGGGTCTGGACACCTACGGCGCGCAGGTGGCGGCCGTCCTGCGCGCACCGGCCACGAACGGCCCGCGTCACCCGTACAGAACAGGAACACCCCATGCCTGAGCCCGACATGAACGCGATCGTCGGTGACCACGACATCCTGCTGGTCACCCTCGACACGCTGCGGCACGACGTGGCCGCCGAGCTGGCGGCCGAGGGACGCATCCCGCACCTGGCCCGCCATCTGCCCGGCGGGCACTGGGAGAAGAGGCACGCACCGGGCAGTTTCACCTACGCCTCGCACCAGGCGATCTTCGCCGGATTCCTGCCCACCCCGGCCGAACCCGGCCCGCATCCGCGGCTGTTCGCGGCGAGCTTCGCCGGCAGCGAGACGACCGCCGAGGGCACCTTCGTCTACGACACCCCCGACCTGGTGTCCGGACTGGCGGCGGCCGGCTACCGCACCGTCTGTGTCGGGGGCGTGGGCTTCTTCAACCGGCGCGGCCCGCTCGGGTCGGTCCTGCCCGGACTGTTCCAGGAGGCGCACTGGGAGGAGGAGTTCGGTGTCACCTCGCCGCACTCCTTCGAGAACCAGGTCGACCGGGTGGAGCAAGTGGTGGAGGGACTCCCCGCCGAGCAGCGGCTGTTCCTCTTCGTGAACGTGTCGGCGCTGCACCAGCCCAACTGGTTCCATCTGCAGGGCGCGACCCGCGAGGCGGGCGACACCCGGGAGACGCACGCCGCCGCGCTGGAGTACGTCGACCGGCACATCGGCCGGCTGTTCGCCGCCGCGAGCTCCCGGCGCCCCTGCTTCGTCATCGTGTGCTCCGACCACGGCACCGCCTACGGCGACGACGGCTACACCGGCCACCGCCTGGGCCACGAGTCCGTGTGGACCGTGCCGTACGCCCACTTCTTCCTCGACCCCGCCGAGGCCGTCCGATGACGACCACCGCCCAGCAGACCGGCCCGTACCAGCACTACGTGTACGCCTATCCGCACAAGACGGCGTACCGCCGCCTGCCCGACCGGCCCGCGCTGCGGGAGCTGTGGGCGGCGGAGGACCGCGGCGCGCTCTCGCTGTACGCGCACATACCGTTCTGCGAGGTCCGCTGCGGCTTCTGCAACCTGTTCACCCGCATCGGCGCCCCGGACGGACTGACCGGCGCCTATCTGGACGCCCTGGAGCGGCAGGCGGACGCCGTCCGGGCGGCGCTCGGTGACGCGGAGCCGCCGCGGTTCGCCACGGCGGCGTTCGGCGGCGGCACCCCGACCTTCCTCACGGCGGGCGAGCTGGAGCGGCTGTGCGACATCGCCGAGCGGCGCATGGGCGCCGACCTGCGCGCGATCCCGCTCTCCGTGGAGGCCTCGCCTGCCACGGCCACCGCGGACCGGCTCGCCGTCCTCGCGGACCGCGGCACGACCCGCCTCAGCCTGGGCGTGCAGAGCTTCGTCGACTCCGAGGCCAGGGCCGCCGTACGCCCGCAGCGCCGTGCGGAGGTGGAGGCGGCGCTCGGCCGGATCCGGGACACCGCCGTCCCGGTGCTCAACATCGACCTCATCTACGGCATCGACGGCCAGACCGAGCGGACCTGGCGCGACTCGCTGGACGCGGCCCTGGCCTGGCGGCCCGAGGAGCTGTACCTGTACCCGCTCTACGTACGGCCGTTGACCGGTCTCGGCCGCCACCAGGGGGACGCCGGAGCCGACCCTGCCTGGGACGAGCAGCGGCTGCGCCTGTACCGGGCGGGCCGCGACCACCTCCTCGCGCAGGGCTATGTCCAGCAGTCGATGCGGATGTTCCGCCGCGCCGACGCCCCGCCCCAGGGCGCCGACGACTACGCCTGCCAGACGGACGGCATGATCGGGCTCGGCTGCGGGGCCCGCTCGTACACGTCGGCGCTGCACTACTCCTTCGACTACGCGGTCGGCATGCACGAGATCCGCGGCATCATCGACGACTACGTCACGACGGCCGACTTCACGCGCGCGGAGGTCGGTTACCGCGTGGACGGGCCCGAGGCGCGTCGCCGTCATCTCCTGCAGTCCCTGCTCCAGGCCGAGGGGCTGTCCGTCGCCGACTACCGCGCCCGCTTCGGGAGTTCACCCGAGGTCGACTTCGGTGCGGAGCTCGACCGGCTGGCCGGGCGCGGCTGGCTGACCGGCACGGCGGGCGACCGGCTGGTGCTGACCCCGGAGGGCCTGGCGCACTCCGACGCCGTGGGACCGGAGCTGTTCTCTCCCGAGGTGCGGTCCGCCATGGCCGCCTACGAACGGAAGTGACGGACCGTCATGGATCTCACCGTCCTGTACCGGGGCCCGCTCGCGTCCTGCGACTACGACTGTCCCTACTGCCCGTTCGCCAAGCGGCGTGACTCGACCGCCCAACTCCGCGCGGACCGGGAGGCGTTGGAGCGCTTCGCGCGCTGGGCGGCGGACAGCGAGGACGATCTGTCGCTGCTCTTCACCCCGTGGGGCGAGGGGCTGGTCCGCTCCTGGTACCGGCGCACGCTCACCGAGTTGTCCCGGCTGCCGCACGTGCGCCGGGTCGCGATCCAGACCAATCTGAGCTGCCGGACGGGCTGGCTCGCCGAGGCCGACCTCGACACGCTCGCCCTGTGGTGCACGTACCACCCGGGCCAGACCCCGTACGACCGATTCCTCGGCACGTGCCGCGACCTGGCCGACCGCGGGGTGCGCTTCAGCGTCGGTGTGGTGGGCCTGCCCGGCCATTTGGCGGCGGCCCGCAGGCTCCGCGACGACCTGCCCCCGCACGTGTACCTGTGGATCAACGCGGCCGAGGGGCACACCTACGGGGACGCGGAGGCCGACGAGTGGACCGCGCTCGACCCCCTCTTCCCGTACAGCCGTCACCCGCACCGCAGCGCCGGACTGCCGTGCCGGACCGGCGAGTCCGTGATCTCGGTCGACGGCGAGGGCACGGTCCGCCGCTGCCACTTCGTCCGCGACGAACTCGGCAACCTGTACGACGGCTCCTACCGGGCGTCGCTGCGCCCGCGCGCGTGTCCGCTGGCCGTCTGCGACTGCCACATCGGCTACGTCCATCTGGAGACCCTGCCCCTGTACGACGTCTTCGCGGGCGGCGTCCTGGAGCGGGTGCCGTCCGCCGTCCCCGGGCCGGACACCCCGCGCCTCCTGACGCTCACGGCGCGGCCGGAGCGGCTCCCCATGTCCAGGTCGTGTCCTCAGTGATGCCGTCCCTTCTCAGGCGTGTCTCAGGACTGTCATCGGCTGAGGGATCACCCGAGGGGCCCCGTGAAGGAGGGAGAACGACCGCGGGACAGCCGCGGATCGGCCATCACGGGGAGAACGAGACACATGATGTTCAAGCGATTCGGGACCATCGCCGCGACCGCGATCACCGGCACCCTGCTCCTGACCGCCTGCAACGGCGTGGACGGGGCGGCCGACGCCACCGTGTCGCATCCGTCGGCGGGGGCGACGCAGGCGGCGGGCGGCATCGGCCGCTACACCGAGAACGCGCCGGGGGCGCGGTACTTCACCACGATCCTCACCGGTGACAACGAGGTGCCCGTCAAGGGCAAGCCCGCGGTGGGCGACAAGGACGGCAGCGCGGTGGCCCTCATGCGCATCCAGGGCGACGAGGTGTCCTTCGCGTTCGCGTGGTCGGGTACCGGCACCCCGACCATGGCCCATCTCCACGAGGGTGCGCGAGGCACCAACGGTGACGTGAAGATCCCGTTCTTCATGGAGAAGCTCAAGGGCGGCACGCCGTTCGTGTTCGGCACCGTGCAGGTCAAGGACGCGGGCCTGCTGCGCCGCATCGAGGCGCATCCCGACCGGTTCTACTTCAACCTGCACACCGCCGAGTTCCCGGGCGGCGCGGTCCGCGGCCAGGCCGTCGCGCTGCCGGGCGCCGTCTCGCTGCCCGACGCCATCCGGCACTCGGCGCTGGCCGGAGTCGTCAAGGGGTCCCAGATCTACGCCTGCACCCAGCAGGACGACGGTTCCTACGCCTTCACCCAGGACAACGTGGACGCCACCCTCCAGGGCGGCATCCAGCACAGCTTCGCGAAGCACGGCCCGGCCGGCCCGCCGCAGTGGATCGCTCCCGACGGCTCCTCGGTGACCGGCACCGTCGTCAACAAGTTCGACAACGGCAAGGGCAACATCCCCCAGCTCCTGCTCCGCGCGCAGCAGACCGGCAAGAGCGAGGGGCTGCTGTCCAGGACCACCTCGGTGCTGCGGCTCGACACCGTCGGCGGCGTCGCCCCGGCCGGCACCTGCGATCCGGCCGCGCGGCCCACCGCCCGGGTCCCCTACACGGCGGAGTACCTGTTCCTCGCCACGAAGTAGCGGCACAGAGCGGCGCAGAGCGGCACCCGGCGCCACCGTCGCGCCGGGTGCCGCTCACCACTCACCGCTCACCGCTCACCGCCCGTCGTCGTCCCCGGTCACGGGCTCGTCCCCCTCCTCGGAGCTCACCAGCGAGGCGATCGTCGCGAAGAAGGCGGCGATGCCCGGCAGGTTGGCTCCCTTGGCGCGTGAGGCCGCGAAGTCCTCCGGACTCCGCCAGGTCACGATGTCCAGCCATTCGTCGTCCAGGAGGCGGACCAGGCGGGCGCCGAGGAAACCGGCACGGTCGGCCCGGAAGTCGGCGAGCATCGCGGGCCTGCTCTCCAGCAGTTCGGTGACGCGCTCGGGTGCGACCCGGAAACGGGTGAGTTCGACGGTCGGCATGAAACCTCCTCCGTGGTTCGCCCTCACCGTAGGACATCGGCGCCGTCGAGTCCTCCGGGAGTCACCGCGCGGCCCCGCGCCCCCAGGCGGTCCCCACCAGGACGAGCACACCGCCCGCCAGCCCGAGCGCGCCGAGCCGTTCGCCGCCCAGGGCGATGCCGGCCGCGGCGGCCCACAGGGGCTCGGTGCCGAGCAGCAGGCTGACCCGGGAGGGCGAGGTCCGGCGGACGGCCCACATCTGCACGAAGAAAGCGAACAGGGTGCAGAACACGGACAGGAACAGCAGCCCGGCCCACTCGCGGGCCCCGAAGCGGGCGGCCGTCTCCCACGGGGTGGTGTCGGCGCCGGCGGACAGGATCGCGAACACCGCGACGGCGGTGCCGAGTTGGACGGTGGTCAGGGGCAGCGCGTCGGCGCCGCGCACCGCCCTGGTCCGGGACATGGCGAGGACGTGCAGGGTGCGGGCGAGGGCCGCGAGCAGCATGAGGAGGTCACCGAGGGAGGGGCGGGTGAATCCGGCGCCCTGGGTCAGCAGCAGCACGCCGAGCACGGAGAGGGCCGCCGCGCCGAGGAAGCCCCGTGAGGGGGTGGTGCGGGTCGCCGCGGCCTCGGCGAGCGGGGTGAAGATCATGGTGAGGCTGATGATCAGGCCCGCGTTGGTCGCCGAGGTGTGGACGACGCCGTAGGTCTCCAGGAGGAAGATCCCGGCGAGGATCAGCCCGAGGAGGGCCGCGCCGCGCCACTGGGCGGCCGTCAGGGCGCGCAGCGAGCGGTGGCCGGCGACCGCGAGGACGGGCAGGACGATCGCGAAGCGCAGCACCAGGACGGCGAGGACCGTGCGGGCGGTGGTGATGTCCTTGGCGGCCAGGTAACTGGCGCCCCAGACCACCGCGACCAGCAGGACGGGCAGGTCGGTCGGCCAGGTGCGGCGGGGCGCGGCGGCGCGCGGTACGGCGATCGAGGACATGGGGGCGGCTCTCCCGGTCTCCGGCGGAGGGGTGGAGACATCGGTGGCTGCCACACGGAACGATCACCGTACCGGCACGGGCCCCCGCTGACTAGGCGTTCCGCGCGCCCTCGTCCACGTACGAGCCGTAGGTCGGGCGGCCCGCCAGGTCGTACGACTGGATGGAGACGCCGGTGCCGGTGACGCGGCCGTCGGTGCGCCGGAAGGCCATGGGCTCGGTGCCCTCGGGGAACAGGCGCAGGCCGCTGCCGAGCACGACCGGGAAGGTCACCAGGTGGAGCGTGTCGACGAGGCCGAGTCCGAGCAGGGACCGGACGAGGGCGCCGCTGCCGTGCACCTGGAGTTCGCCCTCGGTGCGCTCCTTGAGGTCGGTGACCTCCTTCGCGAGATCGCCGCCGAGGACGGTGGTGCCGGCCCAGGAGGGGTCGGTGAGGGTCGACGAGGCGACGTACTTCGGCAGCGCGTTCAGCTTGGCGGCGATCGGGTCGGCGGGGTCGGTCATGTGCGGCCAGTACCCGGCGAAGATGTCGTACGTGCGGCGGCCGAGCAGATAGGCGCCGGAGCGGTCGAAGACCTCGACGACGAAGCGGCCGAAGTCCTCGTCGCCGTAGACGAAGCTCCAGCCGCCGTGCGTGAAGCCGCCGCGGGTGTCCTCCTCGGGGCCGCCGGGGCCCTGGTAGACGCCGTCGAGGGTGACGAAGAGGGTGGAGACGAGCTTGCCCATGTCGGGTGCCTGCTTCCTGGTGCGAGGGCCGGTGGTGTCATCAGCTCAGACCCCGCGGACCCCCGCAACTCATCGGTCCCCGCCACGACGGCTCATCCCGCGTGGGTCGAGAACATGCCTCCGGTCGGTCCCTGCTTGTCGCCGCCCTGGGCCTTCTTCAGGGCGTTCGCCAGGCTCTCGATGGTGAGGGACTGCAGGATGACCCGGCCGTTGCCCTCCAGGGTGGCCAGGGAGAGGCCCTCGCCGCCGAACACGGCGTTCATCAGGCCCTGGCGGTTGAGGCCGCCGATGCGCTGGACGCCGTACTGGACGCCCTCCTCGAAGGCGACGAGGCAGCCGGTGTCGACCTCGATGCGGCCGCCGAAGTCGGCCGGGTTCAGGTCGATGAAGTTGCCCGCGCCCGCGATGATCACCGTGCCGTGGCCGGTGAACTTCTCCAGGACGAAGCCTTCGCCGCCGCTCATGCCGGTACGGCCGCCCTGGAAGGCGATGCCGAACTGGACGGTGGACTCGGCGGCCACGAAGGCGTCCTTCTCCGCGAACCACGCGCGCGTGCCGTCGAGTTCCAGGGCGCGCATCTCCCCGGGGAGCACGCCCGCGAAGCCGACGGTGCCCTCGCCGCCCTGGGAGGTGAAGTACTGGAACGCCATCGACTCACCGGCGAGCACGCGCTGGCCGACCTGCATGGCCGTGCCCATGGCCTGCCGGAGCATCCCGCCCATGCCGCCGCTGCCGCCGCCCTGCTGCTGGCCGCCGCCGGACGGGCCGCTGAGGCGCGTCTCCATGGTGACGTTCGTCGTCTTGAAGAGGAACTTGCCGGCCTCGCAGTACACGGTCTGGCCGGAGGTCAGGTTGACGACCGCCATCTGCATGGCGTTGCCGACGATTTCTTGCTGAAGGGTCACGACAGGAGAACGTAGCGGGTGGCCCTCCCGGTTCCGGGTGCGGGTGGGATGCGGCGGCCCGCGCGCGGAGGCGCCGGACAGGACGGCGAGGCCTGTCCGGCGGTCGGGAAGCCCGTATCAGCCGCCCAGCTCCTGGTGCCTCGCGGCCAGCGTCGTCGCGCCCTGGTCCGTCAGCGAGCCGAACAGGCGCAGCCGCGAGATCCCGCCGTCGGGATAGATGTCCACGCGTGCGTGCGTCCCGACCGCAGGAGCCGGGAGGACGAAGCGGTGGTTGGTGTCGGGCTGGAGGCGGGTGCGCGGGAGGATCTCGGTCCAGTCGCCGTCGTCGCCGTCGCGTACCGATACCGACGCCCAGCCGGCGCTGTTGCCCTTCAGGTACGCGGTGTCGATCTCGATCGCCCGGATCAGGGACTGGGCGGCGAGGCGGTAGCTGATCCAGTCGTTGCCCCGGTCGCGGCGGCGGCGGGTCTCCCAGCCGTCGTCCATCTTGCGGGAGCGGCCGGGCTGGATGGTGTTGCTCGCGGGCGAGTAGAAGAGGTTGGACGCGTCCTCGGCGCTGCCGCCGTTCTCCAGGGCGACGACGTCGAACGTGCCGAGCGCGGCGAGCCACACGGGGTCGGGGACGACCTCGCCGTGGACGCGGAGGCGGGCGATGCCGCCGTCGGGGTGCTGGTTTACGCGGAGGTGGGTGAAGCGTTGTTCGGTGGCGATGGCGAAACCGTTCGCCGCGTGGCCGCCGACCGGGGTGCGCGGGACGAGGGACGTCCACTTCACGTCGTCGGCGAGGAGGTCCTCGGGGGACGGTGAGCCCGGCAGCGAGGTGCCCTCCACCGACACCGCCTGCGGGTAGTTGCCCCGGAAGTGGGCCGTGTCGACCACGATGCCCCGGATGACGCCGGGCGCGCCGAGGCGGACCAGTGCCCAGTCGTGGTCCTCCGGCGTCGGCCAGGGGTGCTCCGCCGAGGCGCCGCGGCGGCGGCGAGTCTCCCAGCCGTCCATGATCTTGCCCTTGTGGCCGAAGTGCTCGGGGTCGAACTCGGCGGGCCCGGGTACGAGGAGGTTCTCGCGCTCGGCGAAGAACTCGTCGTTGGCGGCGACGACACCGGCGCCGAGCCGCCGGTCGGCGAGGTTGGTGTACTGGGCGAAGGGGAAGTCGGCCGTGCGGTAGTCCGCGTAGGGGTCGCCGCCTCCGTAGGGGTTCGCGTCGCCGGTGAAACTGGGAATCGCCGTCACTGCTGTGTCTGCCTTTCGGGAGGGGGCCGCTGCGGGTGCGGAGGAGGTGGATCAGGGTGCAGGGGTCAGGAGTTGACCTTTCGGGTGGGTGAACTCGCCGTCCTGGGGGCGGGGTTCGCGGTGCGCCGGAACCGTGTCGGGGCGTTCGCGGCGCGGCGGAGCCGGATCAGGGCCTCCGGTCCAGGAGTTGCCCCTTGGGTTCGGTGAACTCGCCGTCCAGGACGATGCGTTCGCCGCGCAGCCAGGTGGACCTGACGACCCCGCTGAGGGTCTTTCCGGCGTACGCGGTGACACGGTTGCGGTGCTGGAGGGCGGCCGGGTCGACGGTGAACGTCTCGTCGGGGGCGAACACCGCGAAGTCGGCGTCGCGGCCCGCCTCGATGGCGCCCTTCTGGTCGAGTCCCGCCAGTTGTGCCGTCCTCGACGACATCCAGCGGACGATGTCGGTGAGGTCGTGGCCGCGCTTGCGGGCCTCCGTCCACATCGCGGAGAGGCTCAGCTGGAGGCCGGAGATGCCGCCCCACGCGGTGGCGAAGTCGTCGGTCTTCAGGTCGGCCGTCGAGGGCGAGTGGTCCGTCACCACGCAGTCGATCGTGCCGTCGGCCAGCGCCTGCCACAGGAGGTCCTGGTTGGCGGACTCGCGGATGGGCGGGCAGCACTTGAACTCGCTCGCCCCGTCCGGGACTTCCTCCGCCGTGAGGGTCAGGTAGTGGGGGCACGTCTCCACCGTGACGCGGACGCCCTCGGCCTTCGCGGCGGCGATGAGCGGGAGCGCGTCCGACGACGACAGGTGCAGGACGTGCACGCGCGCATTGAGGCGCTTCGCCTGCGCGATCAGGCCCGCGATGGCGGTGTCCTCGGCGTCGCTCGGGCGGCTGGCGAGGAAGTCGGCGTACTTGGGGCCGCCCCGCTGCGGGGCCGCGTCGAGGTGGTGCGGGTCCTCCGCGTGGACGATGAGCAGGCCGTCGAATCCGGCGATCTCGGCCAGGGACAGGGCGAGTTGGTCCTGGTCCAGGTGCGGGAACTCGTCCACGCCGGACGGGGACAGGAATGCCTTGAAGCCGAAGACGCCGGCGTCGTGCAGCGGGCGCAGGTCCTTGACGTTGTCGGGCAGGGCGCCGCCCCAGAAGCCGACGTCCATGTGGGCCTTCGCCGCGGCGACCTGCCGCTTCGTGCGGAGGTTGTCGACCGTCGTGGTCGGCGGGAGGGAGTTGAGCGGCATGTCGATCAGGGTGGTGATGCCGCCGGCCGCCGCCGCGCGCGTGGCGGTCCAGAAGCCCTCCCAGTGGGTGCGGCCCGGGTCGTTCACATGCACATGGGTGTCGACCAGGCCGGGCAGCAGCACGTCGTCGCCGAAGTCCTCGAACCGTGCTTCGGACGGGACTTGGGCGTCGTACGGGAGGACGGCCGTGATCTTTCCCCCGGAGACCGCGACCGCCGCCGCGCGTATCCCCTCGGGGGTGATGACACGTGTGGAGCGCACCACCAGTTCAGCGTCGGACACCCGGACCCCTCTCTCTGCCGCTGTCGTTACGTCCGGGAAACGGGATTTACTCGCACGTAACGGAATTCAACGTTCTGTTGAAGGAGTCTTCACTCCCGCCCCCGCACCGTCAAGGGCACACTCGTTCGCGAGGTACGGCACGCGCACACTCTGGATGTTTCCACAAAGTGGAATTAGACTTCCGGCAAGCAGAACGTAGCTACGCACAGGCGGGGAGTCAACCGGCCCCCGGGTAAGCTTCAGCCCTTCCCGCCCGTGCCGAAAGGAACGCGCCGTGCCGCCGTCCAGCGTGAGCAGCACCGACTCCACCAAGTCCGCCACGGGTGGTGTCCAGTCCCTCGAGCGCGCCTTCGACCTGCTGGAGCGGATGGCCGACGCGGGCGGCGAGGTCGGCCTGAGCGAGCTCTCCGCGAGCAGCGGCCTCCCGCTGCCCACCATCCACCGCCTGATGCGCACGCTCGTGGCCTGCGGCTACGTCCGCCAGCAGGCGAACCGGCGGTACGCGCTCGGCCCCCGGCTGATCCGCCTCGGCGAGTCCGCGTCCCGGCTGCTCGGGACCTGGGCCCGCCCGTATCTCGCCCGGCTGGTCGAGGAGACCGGCGAGACCGCGAACATGGCCCTGCTCGACGGTGACGAGATCGTCTATGTCGCCCAGGTGCCGTCGAAGCACTCGATGCGTATGTTCACCGAGGTCGGTCGGCGCGTCCTGCCGCACTCCACCGGCGTCGGCAAGGCGCTGCTCGCCAACACCCCGGACAACGAGGTGCGCGCGCTGCTCGCCCGGACCGGCATGCCCGCCGCGACCGAGAAGACGATCACCACCCCGGACGGCTTCCTCGCGGCCCTGGCGGACGTACGCCGCCTCGGCTACGCGATCGACGACAACGAGCAGGAGATCGGCGTCCGCTGCCTCGCCGTCTCCGTCCCCGACTCCCCCACCGCGGCCGCGATCTCGATCTCCGGCCCGGCGGGCCGGGTCACCGAGTCGGCGACCGACAAGATCGTGCCGGTGCTCCAGCAGGTGGCAGGCGAACTGTCGGAGGCACTGGCCAGCCAGAACCCCGCCTGAGCGACGGGCGGTTCGGCCGAGCCGGGCAGGGCCGGACCACCGGCAGACCGTACGGACGGCCGGGCCGGACCACGCACCGACCCGCCCGCTACCGCGACACCGAGGACCGCCACCGCCAGGTGGACGGCAGGCACGCGCCGATCAGCCACCGCCGATTCCCTGCGACCTGATCAGCCGGGGACAGGCCCTAGCCCCGCCCGCGCGGAGGCCGGCCGAAGAGGTCCACCGCGTCGCGTACGTCCGTCAGCCCCCGCGCGAGAGCGCTCACGGAGCCGATCGCACCGGCGATCAGGAGCAACGAGCGGCGCAGGCGCGGGATTTCGGGGACGCCGTCGATGGTCATCGCGGCCAGTGCCGCGAGTTCGTCCTCGGCGATGACCCGGTCGGGGAACTCCGCCGGATGCGCGGCGAGTTCGCGGCGCAACCGGGACACCGCGGTCCGCAGTTCCGCCACCCTCGGGTCCTCGTCGCTGCCGGTCACTGGCCTCTGCCCCACGCTCCGCAACACAGCTCTCCCCCCTCGCACATCCTCGTGCGCAAGAACTTTGTGATCCCGCCGCGTACCCCGCAACACTGGTCGGGCGCCGAGGGACGCGGGTCAGTAAACGCCACCCGGTGCGGGTGCGCCACTCCACGGACCGAAATTAAGTAGGAGGATTCCGTGCCGTCGCCGCCGCGTCAGGTATGCAGGACACATGACGCGAAACGAAGACGAGGTCGCCGGGCTGCTCCTCGCGGCCGGGGGCGGCCGACGCCTCGGCGGACGGCCCAAGGCGCTGCTACGACACCGCGGACGGCCCCTCGTGGAGCACGCGGCCGGGGTCCTGCGCGCGGCCGGTCTCACCCGCGTCCACGTGGTCCTGGGGGCGGACGCCGACGCCGTACGAAACCAGGCGGAACTGCCCGGATGCGTGCTGGTGGAGAACCCGGACTGGGAGCGGGGGATGGGGTCCTCGCTGCGAGCGGGGTTCGACTCGCTCTTGAGTTCCGGGGCGCGGGCGGCGCTCGTGTCGCTCGTCGACCAGCCCGGGATCGGCGCGGAGGCGGTGGCGCGGGTGCTCGCCGGATTCGCGGACGAGGACTCCCTCGTCTCGGCCGCCTACGACGGGGTACGCGGTCATCCGGTGCTGTTCGGGGCCGCGCACTGGGCCGGGATCGCCGAGAGCGCGACCGGCGACCGGGGCGCGCGGGCCTACCTCAGGGCGCACGCGGACGCGGTCGCGCTGGTCGAGTGCGGGGACGCGGCACGGCCGTACGACATCGACACCGAGGCGGATCTCGTCCACCTTGAGTGAGCGGGATGGCACCGAGCGCCGCCTTGGCTCGATCCGAAGAATCTCGACATCAACAAACCATTGAACTTCCACGATGAGGAAACTAGTATCCACTGTTCAGAAGCGCCCGACGGCCCCTCGGGTGCTACCAGCCCTACCCTGGTCACCTGGCACCCGGTGCCACGCACGCTGAAGGAAGTGACAGTTCATGTCCGCACCAGCGCCGTCCTCGCCGGTCGTCGTCGACGCCGAACCCCTCCCCCGGCAGGAGGAGGTCCTCACCGACGAGGCCCTCGCCTTCGTGGCCGAGCTGCACCGCCGGTTCACGCCCCGCCGGGCCGGACTCCTCGCCCGCCGGGCCGAGCGCCGCGCGGAGATCGCCCGCACCTCCACCCTGGACTTCCTTCCGGAGACCGCCGCGATCCGCGCCGACGACTCCTGGAGGGTGGCCCCCTCGCCCGCCGCCCTGAACGACCGGCGGGTCGAGATCACCGGCCCCACCGACCGCAAGATGACGATCAACGCCCTCAACTCGGGCGCGAAGATCTGGCTCGCGGACTTCGAGGACGCCTCCGCGCCGACGTGGGAGAACGTCGTCACCGGTCAGCTCAACCTGATCGACGCCTACACCCGCGCGATCGACTTCACCGACGCCAACTCCGGTAAGTCGTACGCCCTGAAGCCCGAGGACGAGCTCGCGACCGTCGTCATGCGGCCACGCGGCTGGCACCTCGACGAGCGGCACCTCCTGGTGGACGGCGAGAAAGTCCCGGGCGCCTTCGTGGACTTCGGGCTCTACTTCTTCCACAACGCGCGGCGGCTGATCGACCTCGGCAAGGGCCCGTACTTCTACCTCCCGAAGACCGAGTCGCACCTCGAAGCCCGGCTGTGGAACGACGTGTTCGTCTTCGCGCAGGACTACGTCGGCGTCCCGCAGGGCACCGTCCGCGCCACCGTGCTGATCGAGACGATCACCGCCGCGTACGAGATGGAGGAGATCCTCTACGAACTCCGCGACCACGCCTCGGGGTTGAACGCGGGCCGCTGGGACTACCTCTTCTCCATCGTGAAGAACTTCCGTGACGGCGGGCCCAGGTTCGTCCTCCCGGACCGCAACGCCGTGACGATGACGGCCCCGTTCATGCGGGCGTACACCGAACTCCTCGTCCGCACCTGCCACAAGCGCGGGGCGCACGCGATCGGCGGCATGGCGGCGTTCATCCCCTCGCGCCGGGACGAGGAGGTCAACAAGGTCGCGTTCGAGAAGGTCAAGGCGGACAAGGACCGTGAGGCCGGGGACGGTTTCGACGGGTCGTGGGTGGCCCACCCGGACCTGGTGCCGATCGCCATGGCCTCCTTCGACGCGGTGCTCGGCGAGCGGCCGAACCAGAAGGACCGGCTGCGCGAGGACGTCGACGTCAAGGCGGCCGACCTGATCGCCGTGGACTCGCTGCACGCGAAGCCGACGTACCCCGGGCTCGTCAACGCCGTTCAGGTGGGCATCCGTTACATCGAGGCGTGGCTGCGCGGGCTCGGCGCGGTCGCCATCTTCAACCTGATGGAGGACGCGGCCACCGCCGAGATCTCGCGCTCGCAGATCTGGCAGTGGATCAACGCGGGTGTCGAGTTCGAGAACGGCGAGAAGGCGACTCCCGAGCTGGCGCGGAAGGTCGCCGCCGAGGAGCTGGAGAACATCCGGGCCGAGATCGGCGCGGACGCCTTCGCCGCGGGCCACTGGCAGCAGGCCCACGACCTCCTCCTGGAGGTCGCCCTCGACGACGACTACGCGGACTTCCTGACCCTGCCCGCGTACGAGCAGCTGCGGGGCTGACCTCCGACCCGTCGGGTCCGGGTGGCCCGGGGATCCTCCCGGTGCCACCCGGACCGTCGGGTCATCCGAGGTGTACCGACCAGTCCTGTTGCGCCGTCGGCCGGCCGTGCAGGTCGGGGACCCGCTTGAGCCAACTCGGGCGGCCCTGCTGTGTCTTGGCCGCCCGCCGGGCCTCCTCGGCGGTGCGTTCCTCGCGGCTGGGGAAGTCGGTGGGGAGCCAGCTCGCGGAGGCCCGCACGCGCGCGTGGAGGTAGGCGACGTACGCCTCCCGTACGGCGTCGGGTGTCGCGAAGCGCGGTTCGCCGGCCAGCCAGGCGTCCGGCACCTCGGCCACGATCCGGCGCAGCAGCTCCTCGGTCACCCTGGGCGCCAGCCCGGCGTCCGCGGCCCGGGTGTCGGGCCCGTAGTGGCCCAGGGCGTGATGCCGGAAGTCGTAGGCCTTCGTGGGGTCGGCGCCGTCCCAGCGGTGGTGGAAGACGAGGGCGGCTCCGTGGTCGATGAGCCACAGGCGCGGGGGCGCGATGCCGAGCGTCGGCCAGATCATCAGGTTCGAACTGTGCACCGTGCGGTCGACGTTGACGGTCAGCGCGTCGAGCCACACGATCTTCCCGGCCTCCAGCGGGTCGACCGTGCACTGGGCGGCGATCTCCGGCGTGAAGTCCTGGGCGCCGGGCAGGAAGTCCATCCCGAGGTTCAGCCCCGCGCTGGCGCTGTGCAGGTCCCGCACCTCCTGGTGCGGCTCCTCGTCGGCGATCACCGGGTCGAAGTGGACGAGCACCAGCTCGGGGAACCGCAGCCCGAGAGCCCGGGCCAGCTCCCCGACGACCACCTCGGCGACCAGCGCCTTGCGCCCCTGCGCGGAACCGGTGAACTTGACGACGTACGTCCCGAGGTCGTCGGCCTCGACCACCCCGGGCACGGAACCGCCGGACCGCAGGGGTTCGATGTAGCGGGTCGCGGTGACCTCTCTCAGCACTGTCAGCCCTCCGGCGTGGGGTCATCATGATAACCGAGGGTGATCGCCGCCGAGGGGCGCCCGGTCAGCGCCAGGAGGGGTGGCCCTCCGGCGTGCTGCCCGTGGTGAGTCTGCGGATGCCCGTGCCGTCGGCGCGGACGGCCCAGATCGCGGGCCGGTCGAAGGGGCCCCGGACGAAGGCCACCCACCTGCCGTCGGGCGACCAGACCGGGTCCATCTCCTGCGCGGCGGTCTCCACCAGCGTCCGGTCGTCCGTGCCGTCCGCCCTCACGATGTGGATGTCGCCGCCGGTGCCCACGTTCGGTGCCCCGGCGGTGTAGGCGAAGTACCGGCCGTCCGGCGACCAGACGGGGTCGAGGGCGCGCCGGGGCTGGTGGGTGATCTGCCGGGGTTCGGCGCCCGGCCGGGACGGGTCGACGACGTGGATCTGCCACGTCGAGGCCTTCTGGACGCAGATGACGATGTGCTTGCCGTCGGGGGACCAGGCCGGGTCCTCCACGCTCCCGGTACCGGTGGTGAGCTGCTGCGCGGAGCCGTCCGCTACGGTCACGGCGAACAGCTGCTGCACACCGTCCTGCCGCCGCAGCACCGCCAGCCGCTTGCCGTCCGGGGACCACGACACCCGGCCGCCCGCGATCGAGGCGACCCGGCGGACGTCCGTGCCGTCCGCGTTCGCCGTCCAGACCGCCGACTCGTGACCCGTGGTGCGCGTGAACGCGAACGACCTGTGGTCGGGCGACCACTGCGGCAGCGCGTCGCACGTCCCGGCGATCAGCTGTTTCGGGTCGTCCTCGGTGGAGTCCCGCCGGCCGATCACGCTGTGGCACGTCGACGACCCGGGGTCGGTGTCCATCCGGACCAGCAGCGGCGCGTCGGGGAACGGGGCGGCCGTCACGCGCGGCGACGAGGACGCGCCGCCCCCGGCAGCACCCTTGTTCCCGCCGGAACCCGGCCCCGTCCCGGTCCAGGGGTGCCACACCAGCACCCCCGCGGCGACGGCCACGACCAGCGCCGCGGCCACGGCCGCTCTCCTGCGGCGGCCCTGCGCGGGCGTTGGCGCGGGCACGGGCGGGAACACCGGCGCGGGCCCGAAGCCGGGGCCGGGGCTGAACGCCGGGCCCTGACCGGAGGCGGGGCGGGGGCCGGGGTCGGGCGACGACTGGACGGTCCGGGGACGGGAGGCCTCGGGCGGCCGCCCGTCGGACGTCGGCGCGGCCGTGGGCGCGTCCGCGATCACCGGCGCCCCGGGCGACCGCTCCCCGGCCCCCGGCGGCCCCTGTGTCCCCGTACGCGGATCCGTCGGCACCCCCGGCCCCCGCTCCGCCCCCGCGCCGGACGCCCCCGCCTCCTGGCTCCGCACCAGCGCGGTCGCCTCGGCCGGAAGCCACACGTCGGACGGATGCCGGACCGTCAGCCGGTCGAGGAACTCGACGGGGGTGGGGCGGTCGCGCGGGTCCTTGGCCAGGCAGGCCGCGACCAGGTCGCGCAACTGGCCCGGAACGTCCGCGAGTTCGGGCTGCTCGTGCACGACACGGTACGGCCACGCGGCCGACACCCCGTCCCCGAAGGGCGCCCGGCCCGCCGCCTGGCCGAGCACGACACCCAGGGCGAACATGTCCACCGCCGGGGTGAACGCGCCCCCGGTCAGCTGTTCCGGCGCGAGGAATCCGAGGGTGCCGATCTGGAAGCCGGTCTGGGTGAGCGCCGTGCCGTCGAGGGCCCGGGCGATGCCGAAGTCGATGACCCGGGGTCCGTCCTCCGCGACGATGATGTTCGCCGGTTTCAGGTCGCGGTGGATGACCCCGGCCTGGTGGATGGCGGCCAGCGCCTCGGCGAGGCCGGCGGCCAGCACGGTGAGCGTGTCCGGGGGCAGGGAGCCGACCCGCTCCAGGACGGCCTGGAGGGTCGGTCCGGGTACGTAGGCCGTCACCAGCCAGGCCGGGTCGCCCTCCGGGTCCGCGTCCACGACCGGCGCGGTGTGGAAACCGCCGACGCGCCGGGCCGCGGCCACCTCGTCGGCGAACCGGCGCAGGAAGCCCGGTTCGGTGCTCAGTTCAGGGCGTACGACCTTGACGGCCACCGCGCGGCCCGACCGCGACCGGCCGAAGTACACGACCCCCATCCCGCCCCGGCCGAGCCGTCCGACCAGCCGGTACCTGCCGTCCCCCACGGACGCGGGATCACCTGCTTCGAGCGGTTTCATGGCTCCCCCAACCCGCCTCTCCAGCACGGCGGTGTCCAGCCGCGAGGCTCCCCCGACACCGCCCGTCAGTCTAGGTGCTGAGCTCATGACGTCACCGGGTCAGGAACGGTTCCCGCGGCCCCCTGTGGTCACCCGGCCCCCGGCCCCACCAGGGGACTCGGCACCGGCAGATACCGTGCGTCCGCTCCGTCCGCCCCGGTCCACCGCAGCAGCAGATTGGTCTTGCCGGGGAGCGTCGGCGAGGCGAGCAGCGCGGTGACCTCGGGCAGGTCGTGACGGGCGAGTTCGGCGCGCACCGCGGGCCACGGGTCGAACCCGGGACGGCGCTCGGCGAGGGCCCCGGCGACCTCGACGAGATGGTTGACGACCAGGCAGTACACCAACCGCTCCCACCCCGCCCCCCGCTCCACGTCCGCCAGCAGCTTCACGCCCTCCGCGTCCCGGTACAGCGCCTGCACAGGCATCCCGGCCGCGTCGACGGCGACCAGCGTGTTCTGGGCATGTGCTTCGAGGACGACGCCGTGGTCCGCGAAGGCGGTCAGCGCGGGCGGTACGACCTGCCGCAGATACGCCTCCCACCAGGCCTCCGGGTCGCCCGTACCGTCGAGCGGGCTGCCCGCGAACCCCTCCACAAGGCCCGCCGCCAGCAACGGAGTCGTGCCCGGCAGGAGGTGGTCGTGCAGTCCGTCGCGGACCAGGACGGCGAGTTCCTCGAAGGCGAAGCCGGCGGTGCGGTACCCGCGGTCGCTCAGCCAGGCGCCGGGGCCGCCCGTCGCGGCGAAGGCGTCCCGGACGGCCGCGTCGGTGCGCCGGAGCTTCAGCAGGTCGTGGCGCCACAGCCGCCGTACGTCATTGGTGATGCGCACGTCCAGGCTGAACTTCAGGAACAGATCCTCCGCGCGCTCCTCCGACCCGGGGAAGTACACCGTGCGGATCGCCGCCGTCGGCCGGGCCTCGGTCGCCGTCGTGCCGAGCCGGATCAGCCGTCCGTCCGCGAAGGCGTCCGCGAGGGCCGGGCCCACGAGGTCCAGCTGCCACGGGTGCGCGGGCAGCAGCCGGTACCCGGCCGGGGCCTCCCCGAGCGCGTCCAGCGCCGTGACGTCGCCCTCCTCCACGACGGCGTCCTCGCGCAGCCCGAGCAGCACCAGCGGGAAACGGGCGTACGCCTCCGGGGCGTAGGGCAGCCAGCCGGCGACGGGGCCGCCGCCTCGGGCCTTGGGCGCGGGATGGTAGGGATGGCCGGTGATCAAGGACTGTTCGGAGCGGAGATACGGGTCGTCGGGCGCCGTCGCGGTTTCGCGCGCGGTGAGCAGCGCGGCGACCGCGTCGCGGCTGTCGGTCATCTCGGCGGGCAGTTCGTGGTTGGACACGCCGGTGTGGCGGCGCAGTTCGTCGGCGACGAGCTTCACCAGTTCGGTGTGGCCGAGGTGGTGCCAGTCGCCGTCCGTGCACACCTCGGGCCCGGCGGGCCGGCGTGCGCCGCGCACCCGCAGCAGCCGGCCGGTCCCGGGCAGCCGGTACACCTGGCGTTCGCCCTGGTCGGGCAGCGGCTCGGCCACTTCCCGGAGCAGACAGTTGAGGAGGGGCGCGGTCGCGTACGCGTCGGCGCGCTCGGCCGTGTCGTCGCCCGGAGGTGTGAAGTCGACGCGATCCATTCGTTCCCCAAGTCCGTGTCCATCGATCGCGATCAGTATGTCTCTCGTCGCCCTGTGTCCCGCCGTCCCGCCGTCCGCGGCCCCGCCGCCGCCCGCTCCGTCCGCCCCCGCCCCGCCTCTCGTCGTCACCGCTCATGACGCCCCGTCCGCACCCGAGGAGTCGACCGTGGACCGTCCCCCGCTTCCCGAGACCGAGGTCGCCGAGGAACTCGCCGCCGTCCGTCCCGACCTGGTGCAACGGTACGCGGCCGAACTCCCCGGCGCCCGTGCCGCGGTCCTCACCCGCCTGTGGCGGGCGCTGGCCTTCGAGCCGCTGCCGTGGATCGCCGCCAGGACCCCGGGCCCGGTCCTGCGGCTCACCGACGGCCGCCGGCTGCGCGGCCCGCGCCCGGATCCGTACGCGACCACGTCCTACGTCACCGTCGTCCACCTCGACAATCGCGCCTACGACGATCCGGCACGCCTGATGACGGACCTCGCGGTGCCGCACGGGACCGCCTTCGCGGCCGAACTCGGGCACAGCGTGGCGTCGTTGGCGCTGTCGCGGGCCAACCAGCCCGCTCCCGTGGACGAGTGGCCCGCGCACGACTGGGAGTGGGAGCAGCGGATCGTCGACGGGCACCCCTTCCACCCCAACTGCCGTTCCCGGCCCGGTTTCTCGGTGGCCGAGCAGTTGGCCTACGGCCCCGAGCACCGGCCCGTGGTGACGCTCGGGTCGGTGCCGGTGCGGGCGGAGGAGTCGCTGGTGACGGGGGTGTGGCCGGACGAACTGCGGGACGGGGGGCGGCTGTTGATCCCGGCGCACCCGTGGCAGGCGGCGCATGTGCTGAAGCGGACGGGGGACGCGCCGCTCGCCGCGCATCCGCTGATGTCCCTGCGGACCCTCGCGCTGCCGGACGGGCCGCACGTCAAGACCGCGCTGAGCGCCCGGCTGACCTCCTCGGTGCGGGACATCTCGGTCTACTCGATCGGGCTGTCGGCGACCCTGTCGGCCTTCGGGGAGGTTCTGGCGGCCCGCTCGGACGGCCTGTTGCACGTCACCCGGACGCTGGGCGCGGCGACGGCCAACTCCCCTGATCTCGCGGCGGTGTTGCGTGAGTCGCCGCAGACGTACGCGGACACGGAGGCGGGCGAGCGGGTCCTGCCGGTGGCCGCTCTCGCGACCACCGGTCTGCCCCGCTCGCCCGTCTGGCTGGCCGAGTTCACCCGTCTCGCCCTCGTCGTCTGTCTGCGGCTGCTGGAGTCCGGTGTGGCCCTTGAGGCGCACGGTCAGAACCTGCTGGTGGTGCTGTCCCGCACGGGTGCCCCGCTGCGCCTGGTCTACCGCGATCTCGCCGACATCCGCGTCAGCCCCAGGCGCCTCGCCGGGCAGGGGATCCCGGTCCCCGAACTGAGCGGACGCATCGTCACCGACGACGAACTCACCCTGCGCCGGAAGCTGTTCGGCTCCCTGGTGGCGGGCTCCCTCGCGGGTACGGCGGGTTCCGGTACGGCGCTCAGGGCGGCGCTGGCGGCCGTCGTACCGGATCTGCCGCGCACGCCGGATCTGGCCACGCTGCTCGAACAGCCGCTGCCCGCCAAGGCGTTGACGCTGATGCGGTTGTCGCCGGAGCGGCCCGGGGACCAGTGGACGGGGCTGCCCAACCCGCTCGTTTTGGAGCCCGGTCCATCTGATCAATAGGATCCGGCGATGATCACAAGACAACGGCTGGCGGCGGGGATCTGCGCCCTGCTCGCCACCCTCACGGCCGGGGTCGCCTTCCCTGCCGGGGCGGTCGCCGACGAGACGGACTCCGCGGCCTCCCCGAAGGTCGAACTCGTGCTGGACGTCAGCGGATCCATGAGCGCCAAGGACATGGACGGCGGCTCACGGATGGCGGCGGCGAAGCAGGCGTTCAACGAGGTGCTGGACGCGACACCCGAGGAGGTGCAGCTCGGCATCCGCACGCTGGGCGCCAACTACCACGGCAACGACCGGAAGACGGGCTGCAAAGACACCGCGCAGCTGTACCCGGTGGGCACCCTGAACCGCACCGAGGCCAAGACCGCGGTCGCCACCCTCACGCCCACCGGCTGGACCCCGATCGGCCCGGCGCTGCTGAAGGCGGCGGACGACCTCGACGGCGGTGACGGCACCCGCCGTATCGTCCTGATCAGCGACGGCGAGGACACCTGCCAGCCGCTGGACCCGTGCGAGGTGGCCCGCGAGATCGCGGCCAAGGGCATCGGCCTGACCATCGACACGCTGGGTCTGGTGCCGGACGCCAAGACCCGCGACCAGCTCAGCTGCATCGCGGACGCGACCGGCGGCACCTACACCTCGGTGCAGCACAAGGAGGAACTCTCCGACCGCGTGGGCCAGTTGGTGGACCGCGCCGCCGACCCGGTGGTGACCCCGGTGGCCACCGAGGGCGCCACCCAGTGCTCCAGCGCCCCGACCCTCAAGTCCGGTCTGTACACGGACCGCGAGGAGTTCGGCAAGCAGCGCTTCTACCGCGTGGACGTCGACCCGGGCCAGGAGCTGCGTGCTTCGGTGAGCGTCGGGGCCGACCGTGAAGTGAACCCGGACTACGGGGTGCTGATGCGGGCGGTCACCGTGCACGGCCGCGAGATAGTGCGCGGCGAGGGCACCGGCAACGGCCGGACGGACGTCATCTCCACGGGCCTTCGCTATCCGAAGGCGGAGAGCGACGACGACAACGCCCCGGCGGAGACGGTGTGCCTCCAGGTCACCAACTCCTTCTCGGCGGCCGCCGGGGTGAAGACCACCCCCGGTCTGCCCCTCGAACTCACCGTGGACGTCGTGGACGGGCCGAGCATGGCGAGTGACGTGGCCTCCTTCGGCCTCGGCCGCGGCTGGTGGCTGCTCGGCGCGCTCGTGCTGACCGGCTTCGTCGCCGGTCTGCTGTGGGGCTGGCTGTCCCGCTGGCGTCTCGCGGTCTGGAGGACCAACTGATGCGGATCACACGTGTGCTGGGCACGGCCCTGCTGCTCGCGGGGCTGGCGGCGGCGCCCGCGGCGGCGGACTCCTCCCCCTCCGCGAGCCCCTCCGACGGCGGTTCGGCCCCCACCCAGGCGGGCACCTCGTTCCGTACGGCGACGGAGCTGGACCAGGGGCAGCAGGCCACCGCGAGCGGCTCCACCGGCGACTACCTGTACTGGTCGTTCGCCGCGGACGCCGGCCAACGACCCACCGTCAGGGCGACGGTGAAGCTGCCGGACACCCACGCGGGCGAGACCTGGCAGCTCGACGTCTGGGACGGGCTGCGGCGCCGCCAGGCCTGCCAGTACGGTGCCGCGACGCGCACCGCCGCGCAGGACGCGGCCTCCGTCGACCTGGCGTGCACGCTGCGCACGGTCCGCGCCTGGTCGGAGACGTGGGCCAACGACCCGCTGCCGGGCACGTACTACGTGCGGCTCACCGTCGTGGACCTCCCGTCCTCGGAGCTGGGCAAGCCGGTGAGCACCGAGGTGCGGGTGGACTCCAAGGACATCGGCGGCGCGGCGGCCGTGGACGGCTCGCTGGCCCAGCCGCTGACGCCGGGGATCGCGGCCAAGTCGGCGTCCGACGACGACGGTTCGTCGTCGAAGTCGGCGGTGTTGTCGAGCATCGAGCCCGACGGCGGCTGGTCCTCCGGCTGGTGGTCCGACCGCTGGGTGTGGACGGGTGTGGGCGGTGTGCTGGCCGCGCTCGCGGGGATCGGCGGGTATGCGCTGACGCGGGGGTCGGGACGGCCCAGGCGCGTGCCGCCGCCCGGTATGTGACGTCCCCGGAAGGCCCGCCCCTGGCGGGCCTTCCGTCGTTCCGGGCCCGGTGTCAGGCCTCCCGCAGCGCCTTCGCGAGCGTGCCGTCGCCGGTCACCTCGACCCGTCCGGCACGCACCGCGTCGGGCAGGCTCAACTCCCCCTGCGCGAGCGCCGTGCAGGTGTCGGCGTCGAGCACGAGCCGGGCGTCGGGCTCGCGGGGCGCGACCCCTTCGCCGTAGACGAGCCCGCCCTCCTCCATGCCGGCGTACACGTGGAACTCGCCTTCCTCCAGCCGGACTTCGACCAGCCCCTCGCCGTCGAGGGCCCGCAGCAGCGGCAGCGCGAACCAGTGCGCGCGCACCGCGTCGGTGGGCCGCCGCTCGCCCAGCTCGGGCGCGCCCCACGCGCCGAGGGCCTGGAGCACGGGCAGCAACTCCCGTCCGCGACCGTTGAGTTCGTAGACGTAGACCGCGCCCGGAGGCGGCAGCCGCCGCCGTGTCGTGAGCCCGTCCCGTTCCATGTC
The DNA here is from genome assembly GCF_044747445.1 of Streptomyces sp. NPDC090083. NCBI lineage: Bacteria > Bacillati > Actinomycetota > Actinomycetes > Kitasatosporales > Streptomycetaceae > Streptomyces > Streptomyces sp. NPDC090083. The sequence continues at coordinate 748,338 of NZ_JBIVED010000001.1, forward strand.
CTTGAGCCGTGAGGCGAGTACGTCCGTGCTGACACCCGGCAGATCGGCGTGCAGGTCCGTGTAGCGGCGCGGTCCTGCGAGGAGTTCGCGGACGATCAGCAGGGTCCAGCGGTCGCCGACCAGGTCGAGCGCGCGGGCCGCTGAACAGTACTGGTCGTAGCTTCGGCGAGGTGACATGCGACGCAGTCTAGACATGTTGTTGGACTTTCCAAGCTCACACTTGGTAAAACCAAGCAACACACGAAGCCGATGGGGCGAGGGCGCAATGGAGTTCCGGCAGTCGAGCAAGCTCAGCGAGGTCTGTTACGAGATCCGCGGTCCGGTGATCGAGCACGCCAACGCACTGGAGGAGGCGGGCCACAGCGTCCTGCGCCTGAACACCGGCAACCCCGCGCTCTTCGGCTTCGAGGCGCCCGAGGAGATCATCCAGGACATGATCCGGATGCTGCCCCGGGCCCACGGCTACACGGACTCGCGCGGCATCCTCTCGGCCCGCCGCGCGGTCGCCCAGCGCTACCAGACCCTGGGCCTCGACGTCGGCGTCGACGACGTGTTCCTGGGCAACGGCGTCTCCGAGCTGGTCTCCATGGCCGTACAGGCACTGCTGGAGGACGGCGACGAAATCCTCATCCCCGCCCCGGACTTCCCGCTCTGGACGGCGGTGACGACCCTCGGCGGCGGCAAGGCGGTGCACTACCTCTGCGACGAACAGGCCGACTGGTACCCGGACCTGGACGACATGGCGGCGAAGATCACCGACCGCACCAGGGCCGTCGTCATCATCAACCCGAACAACCCCACCGGCGCCGTCTACCCCAAGGAGATCGTCGAGGGCATCCTCGACCTCGCCCGCCGCCACGGCCTGATGGTCTTCGCCGACGAGATCTACGACCAGATCCTCTACGACGACGCCGTGCACCACTCGGCCGCCGCGCTCGCCCCCGACCTGGTCGTCCTCACCTTCTGCGGCCTGTCGAAGACGTACCGCGTGGCCGGCTTCCGCTCGGGCTGGCTGGTGGTCACCGGCCCCAAGCAGCACGCCAGGAACTATCTGGAGGGCCTGACGATGCTGGCCTCCATGCGGCTGTGCCCGAACGCGCCCGCGCAGTACGCCATCCAGGCCGCGCTGGGCGGCCGTCAGTCCATCCGCGACCTGACCGTGCCCGGCGGGCGGCTGCACGAACAGCGCAACGTGGTGTGGGAGAAGCTGAACGAGATCCCGGGCGTCTCGTGCGTGAAGCCCAAGGGCGCCCTGTACGCGTTTCCCCGGCTCGACCCCAAGGTGCACAGGATCCACGACGACGAGAAGTTCGTCCTGGACCTCCTGCTCCGCGAGAAGATCCAGGTGGTCCAGGGCACCGGCTTCAACTGGCCGACCCCCGACCACTTCCGCATCCTCACCCTGCCGTACGCCGACGACCTGGAGGCGGCGATCGGCAGGATCGGACGCTTCCTCGGCGGATACCGCCAGTAGCAGCTATCCGGGCACCGCCCTGGGTACCTCCTCCGCATGACCGACCACCCCTTGCTGCTCCTCGACGTCGACGGCCCCCTCAACCCGTACGGCGCCCGGTTCCTGCGCCACCGCGGCTACGTCACACACCGGCTGTGGCCGGCCAACTGGTCGGCCCGGCAGGAGCCGGGCTCCCGCCGGCTGCGGCGCGGGCTGCGGGTCCGCCTGCACCCGGGCCACGGCGCCCGCATACGCGCGCTGCCGTACGAACCGGTCTGGGCCACCACCTGGATGCACCAGGCCAACGAGATGATCGCGCCGGTGATCGGGCTGCCCGGTGAACTGCCGGTGATCGAGTTCACGGAGCTGTTCGCCAAGGACCCCGACGGCCTCTACTGGAAGACCCGCCAGATCGTGGCCTGGGCCGCGGGCCGCCCCTTCGTCTGGGTCGACGACCTGGTCACCGACCTGGACGTACGGCATGTGGAGGCACACCACGACGGTCCCGCGCTCCTCCTCAGGGTGGACCCGCGCAGGGGGCTGCGGGAGCACGATTTCGCGACGCTGGAGCAATGGGCCCATAGCCTGTGATCCATGGGTGATCTTTTCCTCGTACGGCACGGAGAGACCGAATGGTCCCGGTCGGGCCGGCACACCGGCTCGACCGATGTCCCGCTCACCGCGAAGGGGCGGGAGGAGGCGCGCGGCCTGGTCCCGCTGATCCGGTCGCACCGGGTCGGCGCCGCGTTCGTCAGCCCCCTGCAGCGCGCGCGGGAGACCGCCGAGCTGATCGGCCTGACGGACGTACGCATCGACGTCGACCTGCGCGAGTGGGACTACGGCGGCTACGAGGGCATCACCACGGTCGAGATCCAGCGCACCCGGCCCGACTGGTTCCTGTTCACCGACGGGGTCCCGCCCGGGCCGCCGGGCCACCCCGGGGAGAGCCCCGAGCAGGTGGGCCGGCGCGCCGACCGCGCCCTGGCCAAGGCGGACGCGGCCCTCGCCAACACGGAGGGCGTGGTCGTCCTGGTCGCGCACGGCCACTTCCTCCGGGTGCTCACCGCGCGGTGGCTCGGGCTGCCGCCGGAGAAGGGCGCCCTGTTCCAGCTGGCGACCGGGACGCTGTGCCGACTCGGGACGGAGCACGGACGGCCGGTCATCGCCGCCTGGAATGTCAGACCTCCGTCGTAGCCTTCGAAGGAGCGCGCACACGACGCCGCAGCGGACCGACAGACGGGAAGGAGCACGCCGTGACCCGACCGCCGACCGCCGCGCAGCGGCGTGTGATCGACGCCGCCGATCCCGTCACCGGGCGACTGCGGGGCACGGAGACGCAGCTCGCCGCGCTGGTGAGGCGCGGGCTCGCGTTCCGGCATCCGCGTCCGCCGCACGACCACTTCCTGACCCCGGCGGGGCATCGCGTCCGGGAGTCGCCGCCGGACGCCGTCGGGTCCGCGCCCGCCGCGGCCCCCGCGCCCACGGCCTCGGCCACTGGCTCGACCGCGACCTCCGGGGTGTTCGCCGCGCGCATCGGCGGTGAGGACGCGCAGGACACCGCTCACGCCGCCCGCACGCGCGAGGTGCACAGCGCCTGGCAGGGTCTGCTGGAGCTGCGCCGGATGACCCATCAGGACGGTTCCGTGGAGCGGCCGTGCGGCTGGGAGCGGACGCATCTGGTGCAGGCCGCCGCGCTCGCCCTGGAGGCCGCGGGGCACCGGCCCGTCACGCGGGACGCGGCGGGGCGGGAGTCCGCGGGCTACAAGGTCCGTGTCACCCCGCAGCCGGAGGCGGTGGCCGTGCGCGATCCGGACGGGGAGGCGCTGCGCGCCTGCGCGGGGACGCTGGAGCGGGCGGGCTGGCAGGTCAGCGAGCACAAGGAGCCGCGCACGGGGGCGAGTTACCTGCTCGCCTCACCGCGGCGGACGTGAACGACATTGAAGGAGCATGTCAAGATCGGTCGGTCAGAGCATCCAAGAGTCATCAGCCGTCAGCACGAGAAGGGAACGCAGTGAGCGAGCCGTTTTCCGTCCCGGTGACCGTCCGCGGATACGAGACCGACAGCCTGGGGCACCTCAATCAGAGCGTGTATCTGCAGTACGCGGAGCACGCCCGCTGGAAGGCGCTGACCGCCGCGGGGGCGGGCCAGCCCGAGTTGATCGCCGAGGGGATCGGACCGGTCGTCCTGGAGACCACCATCCGGTATCTGCGCGAGCTGCGCGTGGACGAGGAGGTGACGGTGAGCTGCGGCTTCGAGTGGGGCGAGGGCAAGACCTTCCGCGTGCTCCAGACGATCGCCAAGGCGGACGGCACGGTCTCCGCGGAGGTCGTGTCCACCGTCGGACTGCTGGACCTCCACCGGCGCAGGCTGGTCGCCGAGCCGCGGGAGGTCTTCCGCAAGCTGACCACGGACCCGGGCCTGTTCGGACTCTGAGGCCGACCGGGGATCACCTGTCCCCGAACACCGCCCGGTGGTCCTCGGCCCACTCCCGGTAGGTCCGGGCCGGACGCCCCAGCACCTCCCGTACGTCGTCCGTGACGACCTCGTTGCCGCCGTTCCTCACGAAGGCCCGGCTGATCTCGGAGGCGTCGATGAACGTGTCGCTGAAGCCCAGTCCCAGGAGGTGGGCGCGGGCCTCGGCCGAGGACAGGTCGCGTACGGGGACCGGGCGGCCGAGGACGTCGGCGAGGACGGCGGCCTGGTCGGGGACGGTGAGCACCTCCGGTCCTGTCAGGGTGTACGTCCGCCCCGCGTGGGCCGGGCCGAGCAGGGCCGCCACCGCCGCCTCCGACACGTCGCGCGGATCGACGACCCCCTGCCCGCCGTCGCCGCTGGTGTTCGGTACCGGACCGCCCGCGCGCAGGGACGCCGCCCAGCCGAGGGTGTTCGAGGCGAAGGCCGAGGGCCGCAGGATCGTCCACTCCAACCCGCTGTCCCGCACGGCCTGTTCACCGGCCATGTGCCAGGTGCCGACCGGTCCGACCGCGGGTTCGCCGGTGCCGATGCCGGAGAGCTTCACGATCCGGCGGACGCCGGCGGCCCGGGCCGCCTCGACGAGACCCCGGTCGTGCTCGGCGTCGTCCGGGCCGAACACCCCGACCAGGAAGGCGACTTCGGCTCCGGTCAGCGCGGCCTCCACCGAGGCCCGGTCGGCGTGGTGGCCCCGCGCCGTCTCCACTCCCGAGGGCACGTCGGCCCGTCCGGGGTCACGGGTCAGGGCGCGCACCTTCTCACCGCGCGCCGCGAGCTGTCGTACGACGTCACTGCCGATGGTGCCGGTGGCACCCGTCACGAGGATCATGGCCACCACGATGGGCGGGGAGGCGGCCCGGTTTCTAGGAGATTCCGGCACGGTCGGGGGCCCGTTCCGGTGTGCGGGCGCGCTTACCGTGGAGGGGTGACGAACGCCCTGTCCGAGCGGGTCGTGGACCTGCCCGACGAACTGCGCCCCTGGGTCAGCCGTGTCGGCGTGCTGCGGCTCGACGCGATACGGAAGGAGCCGTTCGTCCATCTCCCGGACGCGGACACGAAGGTGATCGTGCGGGTCGAGGGCGACGGGCGGCGCAGTGTCCTCGTCGTGGGGCCGCGGGTCCGGGCCACGTACCACGCGGGCAAGCCCGTCGTCTCCTGCGTGGAGGTACGTCTGGCGCCCGGCACCACGCTGCCGCTGCTGGGTGTTCCGGCGGTCGATCTCGTCGGGCGGGCGGTGTTCCTGGGCGACCTCCCGGGCGAGCTCCCGCGCCGGCTGGCCGCCGACCTGCTCGGATCGGACCCCGGCCCCGAGTCGACGACGGCCCGGCTCGCCGAGATCCTCCCCGCCCGCCTCGCCGCCGCGGCGGACCCCTCCCGCACCCGACTCGTCCGGGCCGGCGTCGACGCGATGTCCGTCCGCACCGGCCGCCTCCCCGGGCCGGTGCCCGACGTGGCCCGTGAACTCGCCGTCAGCGAGCGGCAGTTGCGGAAGCTGTTCGCCGAGGGGGTCGGTCTCTCCCCCAAGCACTTCGCCCGCATCAACCGCGTCCGCGCGGTGCTGGCCCACGCCACGGAACTGTCCTGGGCAGGCCTCGCCGCGGTCACCGGCTACTACGACCAGTCCCACATGACGTCCGACTTCCGCGCCCTGATGGGCGTCCCGCCCCGCTCCTACTTCACGGGGCGTCTGCCGGAGGCGATGCCCTGCCGGGCGATCCGCCGCGGCTGAGGCGGACAGCGGGGCGCGTGCCCGGTGTCCGGGGTGCGCGGTGGCCGAATTTCGGATGCGGGCGGCGGCCCCCAGCTGCGATGCTCCGGACCCATGGCCACCCGACGCGTCAAGCCCAGCCTGTACGTCTCCGTCGACGTCGAGGCCGACGGCCCGATCCCCGGGCCGTACTCCATGCTGAGCTTCGGCGCGGCCGTGGCCGGAGTGCAGGACCGGGACGGGTTCAGTGCGGCGGATCCGGAGAAGCTGACCTTCTACCGTGAACTCCGGCCGATCAGCGCGGAGTTCGTGCCGGAGGCGCTCGCCGTGAGCGGGCTCGATCGCGGCCGGCTCCGCGAGGAGGGCGCCGAACCCGCCGTCGCGCTGGCCGAGTTCGCCGGGTGGGTGCGTGAGGTCGCCGCCGGCGCGCAGCCGGTGATGTGCGGCTATCCGGCGTCGTACGACTGGATGTTCCTGTACTGGTATCTGATCCGCTTCACCGGTGCGAGCCCGTTCGGGCACTCGGGCTGTCTCGACATGAAGACGCTGTACGCGGCGAAGGCCCGGCTCCCGCTGCGGGCCGTGGCGAAGGGTGCCATGCCGCCGGAGCTGCTGTCCCGGCGGCGGCACACCCATCACGCTCTGGACGACGCGATCGAGCAGGCGGAGCTGTTCGCCCACCTCATGGCGTGGCCCGGGGACGCGCGGTGAGGTGACTGCTCAACTGGCGCGGGTCCGGCGGCGGTTACGAGATCGGCTGGCGTGCGAGAGGTACGGCTCCGGTCGTGGCCCCGGCCCGTTCGCGGGTCCTGCCGAGGTGGTGGAAGACCAGGTTCAGGGCCACCGCGGCGACGCAGCCCGTGGAGATGCCCGAGTCGAGGACGATCCGCACGGTCTGCGGGAAGGCGTGGTAGAAGTCCGGCGCCGTGATCGGGATGATGCCGACGGCCAGCGAGACCGCCACGATGAGGATGTTGTCGTCGCGGTCCAGGCCCGCCCTGACCAGGGTCTGGATGCCGCTGGCGGCGACCGAGCCGAACAGGACGACGCCCGCTCCGCCGAGGACCGGGCGGGGCACGACGGCGATGAGCGACGCGGCCATCGGGCACAGGCCCATGAGGACCAGGAAGCCGCCGCCGGTGGCGACGACGTACCGGCTGCGGATGCGGGTCATGGCGACCAGGCCGATGTTCTGGGCGAAGGCGCTGCACATGAAACCGTTGAAGAGCGGGCTGAGGGCGGAGCCGAGGGTGTCGGCGCGCAGGCCGGCCGCGATGGTCCGTTCGTCGGCGGGACGTTCGACGATCTCGCCCAACGCCAGCATGTCCGCGGTGGATTCGGTCATCGAGACCACCATCACCACGCACATCGAGATGATCGCGGCGACCTGGAACTGCGGTGCGCCGAAGTGGAAGGGGCTCGGGAAGCCGATCGCGTCGGCGTCGGCCACGGGGCTGAAGTCCGTCACGCCGAACGGGATCGCGAGCAGCGTGCCGATCAACAGGCCGAGCAGGACGGCTATTTGTTTGACGAAGCCGCGGGTGAAGCGGCGCAGGACCAGGACGACGACGAGTGTCGCCGCCGCGAGGCCGAGGTAGGTGCGCGAACCGTAGTCGTGCGCGGAGGGGTCGGGTCCCTGCGCCCAGCCGAAGGCGACGGGCAGCAGGGACACGCCTATCAGCGTGATCACGGTGCCGGTGACGACCGGCGGGAAGAAGCGGACCGCCTTGCTGAAGAAGGGGGCGGCGAGGAAGCCGAGGAGGCCGGCGACGATCACCGCGCCGAAGATGATCGGCAGCGCGTCGGACTTGTCCTTGGTGGAGGCGACGATCGCGGTCATCGGGGCGACACCGGCGAAGGTGACGCCGTTGACGAAGGGCAGCCGGGCGCCGATCTTCCAGATGCCGAGGGTCTGCAGGAAGGTCGCGAGGCCCGCGGTGAAGAGGCAGGCGCCGGTGAGGAAGGTGAGTTCGGTGCCGGAGAGGCCGACGGCCGCGCCGACGATCAGCGGCGGGGCGACGACTCCCGCGTACATGGCGGCCACGTGCTGGAGGCCCGTGGTGGCCATCTTGAGTGCGGGGAGTTTCTCGTCGACGGGGTGGATGGTCACGTGCTCGTCAACGGGGCGGGTGGTCACGGCGGCTCCTCCGGGCGGGTAACACGTCGGCTCTGACGTGGGTTTCAGGAGGTGGTGCGCGGTCGTGCGGGACCGGGACGGAACCCACCGCAGAGGATGGGCAGGGCCGTTCCGGGGCGCGCACAGGTGTGCGCGCCCCGGCCCCGGCCACCGGACGAGGGCCGTCCCCCTCGTCCGGAGATCTTCGACCGGGCGACGCGGCACGGCGGTTGACGCCGGCCGGGGTCGCCGTCGGCGGCTCAGTGCTGGGCGGCGATCCGCGCCAGGCGCCGGGCCTCGTCCCGCGTGGAGCGGGCGATGGCGTCCTCGTCGACGTGCAGCAGGCGGCCCGACTCGACGATCTGACGGCCGTTCACGAAGGAGGCGGTGACGGGGGCCGCGGCGCCGAAGACGAGCGCGGTCACCGGGTCGGCGATCGAGGCGTGGGCCAGCGTGTCCAGGTTCCACAGCACCAGGTCGGCGAGCTTGCCCGGCTCCAGGGAGCCGATCTCCTGTGCGCGGCCCAGGACTTGGGCGCCGCCGTAGGTGCCGAGGCGCAGGGCCTGGCGGGCGTTGAGGGCGGCTTCGCGGTGGGCGCCGAGCCGGTTGACGAGGAGGGCGTTGCGCAGTTCGGTGTGGAGTTCGCCGGACTCGTTCGAGGCGGTGCCGTCGACGCCGAGGCCGACCGGGACACCGGCGGCGAGCATGTCGGGGACGCGGGCGATCCCGGCGGCGAGGCGGGCGTTGGACGAGGGGCAGTGGGCGACACCGGTCCTCGTGCGGGCGAAGGCGGCGATGTCGGAGTCGTTCATGTGGACGCAGTGCGCCATCCACACGTCCTCGCCGAGCCAGCCGGTGGACTCGAAGTAGTCGGTCGGGCCCATGCCGAAGAGTTCCTTGCAGAACTGCTCCTCCTCGACCGTCTCCGAGCCGTGCGTGTGCAGCCGCACCCCGAGCCGGCGGGCCAGCTCGGCTCCCTGCCGGAGGAGTTCGGTCGACACGGAGAACGGTGAGCAGGGGGCGACGGCGACCTGGGTCATCGCGTCGAAGGAGGCGTCGTGGTGTTCCCGCACCGTCGCCTCGGTCGCGGCCAGCGCGCCGTCGAGGGTCTCGACGGCGAAGTCCGGGGGCAGGCCGCCGTCCTTCTGGCTGCGGTCCATGGAGCCGCGGGCCAGCGTGAAGCGGACGCCCGTCTCGCGGGCGGCGCCGATGATCGCGCCGGAGAGGTCGCCGGAGCCCTGCGGGAAGACGTAGTGGTGGTCCATCGCGGTGGTGACTCCGCCGCGGGCCATCATCGCGAGGGAACCCTGCGCGGCGGCGCGGACCATCTGCTCGTCGATGCGCGCCCAGGTCGGGTACAGCGCGACGAGCCAGTCGAAGAGGTTGTGGTCGGTGGCCAGACCCCGGGTGATCCACTGGTAGAAGTGGTGGTGGGTGTTGACCAGGCCGGGGGTCACCAGATGGCCCGAGGCGTCGATGCGGCGTACGACGTTCTCCAGGCCCTCGGGGGCGCTGCCCGCGCCGAGGGACTCGATGCGGTTGCCGGCGACGACGAGGTGCCCGGTCGCGTACTCGGTGTCGTCGGCGTCGACGGTCGCGATCGAACAGTTCTCGATGACGGTGCGCTGAACTGCTGCCATGGTTCGTCCTCTGCACGGTGTGGAGTGGGCACGGCAGGACCCCGGGATTTGAGTACCGCGGCCCGCACGGGACGGGCGGGCCACGGGTGCCGCAAAGTGAGCCGGTGGAGCGGGAGTTGCTCAGAGGTTGGTGAGGTCCACCGGTATCGCCGGCTCGCAGCCGTCCCGCAGGACGGTCGCCTCGATCAGGCCGTAGGGCCGGTCGGCGGCGAAGTACACCTCGTTGTCGTTCTTCAGCCCGAACGGCTCCAGGTCCACCAGGAAGTGGTGCTTGTTGGGCAGGGAGAAGCGGACCTCGTCTATCTCACTGCGGTTGTTGATGATCCGCGAGCCCATCTGGTACAGGGTCTGCTGGAGCGACAGCGAGTACGTCTCGGCGAAGGCCTGGAGCATGTGCTTGCGCACCTGCTCGTAGGACTTCTCCCAACTGGGCATCTTCTGCTCGTCGTCGGACCAGTTGAAGCGCCAGCGGGCCGAGACCTGGGTGGCCAGGATGCGGTCGTAGGCCTCGGGGAGGGTCGTGTACTTGTCCTTGACGTAGCCCCAGAACTCGGAGTTGGTCGAGTTCATCACGACGAGGTCCTTGAGGCCGGAGACGACCTCCCACCGCTCGCCGTCGTAGGTGATCTGGGTGACCCGGGTCTCCTGGCCCTTGCGGACGAAGGAGTGCTTGACCTCGTCGGCGCCGATGAACCGGGAGTTGGCGTCGGAGGTGTCGATCCGCTCCCAGGAGTACTCCTCGATGCGGATGCGCGCGGTCCTGATCGGCTCCTGGCTGGTCACGAAGTGCCGGGCGAGGTGGATGCCGAACTGCTCGGCGGACTCGATGCCGTGCTCCTTGGCGAACGCGTACACCGTGTTCTTGGTGGTGTCCGTCGGCAGCACGTTGGCGTTCGAGCCGGAGTAGTGGACCTCCTCCATGTCGCCGCTCAGCGCCACGGACACGTTGAGGTCCTTGATGTGATGGGTGGCGCCGTCCCGCGTGATCTTGACGACTCGGTTCTCGGCCTTGCCGTACTGGTTCTGTCCCAGGATCACAGGGCGGCCCGGGCGGGAATTGTCTGCCATCTTCTGCTAGCTCCCTCGGTAAACGGAGTAGCCGAACGGGTTGAGCAGCAGCGGTACGTGATAGTGCTCGCCGGGCTTCACGGCGAAGGTGATCGCCACCTCGGGGAAGAACACTCCGGTCGCACCGCTGTCCCGATTCGCGGGGGCGTCCTGCTGCGCATCGGCTTGCTTCTTTTCGAAATACGGCTCCACCGCGAAGTCGAGCCGTACGTGTGTGGTGCCCTCCGGCGGCGCCGGGAGGTCCTTGCACCGGCCGTCCGCGTCGGTGGCCGAGGCTCCGAGCGGCTGCCAGTCCCCCGACGGGCCGCTGCGCGCGGCGAGCCGGACGGCGACGCCCTCGGCGGGGCGGCCGGCGCTGGTGTCCAGGATGTGCGTGGACACCGAGGCGGTGGTGCTGGTGCTCATGCTCGGGCTTCCTCTTCGACGATACGGGCGAGCCGGATACGGTTGATCCTGCCCAACTCGGCGCGGACGATCTCGCGTTCCCGCTCCGGCGCGTTGCCGATCCGTTCCCTGACCGCGTCGCGCATCTGCTCGCCGGTCCGGCCGGTGGCGCAGATCAGGAACACATGACCGAACTTCTCCTGGTAGGCCAGGTTCAGGTCGAGCATCTCGGCCCTGAGGTCCTCGGAGGCGCCCGCCATGCCGCGCTGTTCGCGGGCGGAGGTGGGGTCGCCGGGCTTGGGGCGGCCGATCGGCGGGTGCCCGGCCATCGCCTCGGCCAGGTCGGTGTCGGTCAGCTCCGCGGTCGCGGTGTCGCTCGTGGTGTACAGGTCCTCGGGACCGGCGTACGGACGGGCCGCGAGCAGCCGCCGCGCCCACGCCGTGGAAGCGCACGCCTCAAGGAGTGCGGTGTACGCCGCGTGCTCCTCCAGGACGTTGAACCGGGTGAGCCCCGGCGGCGTGGAAGTCGACGTCACGGCAGCCTCCGTGGCCTTGTGCTGAACGGGCTGCCCAGTAGCTAACGCGTTCGGAAACACGGCGTCAACACTTTGTTGAAAATTCCGGGTAACAAAGAGGACGCCCGGGTCCGGACGGCCCCGAGGGGCACCGGCCGACCGTCGCCCGTGCCGCGCCCCGGGCCCCGCCGCCGTGGCCCGGGCGCTCTTGTCGCAGCTCAGGCGTCCTTGTCGCGGTTCAGGTAGTTGTAGACGGTGAAGCGGCTGACGCCGAGGGCGCTCGCCACGGTCTCGACACCGTGCCGCACGGAGAAGGCGCCGCGCGCCTCCAGGACCCGTACGACCTCCTGCTTGGCCCTGCGGTCGAGGTCGGCGAGGGGCTTGCCCCGCTTGCGCTCCATCGCGGCGAGGATGTGGTCGAGCGAGTCCGCGAGCTGCGGCAGGCGTACGGCGACGACGTCGGCGCCCTCCCAGGCGAGCACGACGTCGTCCGGTCCGGCCTCGTCCGGCGGCAGCATCTCGCCGCCCATGGCGTCGACCAGCGGCTTCACGGCCGTGATGAACGGCTCGTCCCCCACACCGGTCACCGTCCGCTCTCCCCGATCACGTTGAGCTGGAGCGAGACCCGGGTGGCGCCGGCCTCCAGCACCCTGCGCAGCAGCGCGTCCACGGCGGTGAGCACCTCGCCCGCGTCCCCCTCGGCGGTGTTGCCGAACGGCCCGACGTCGACGCCGTCCAGCTCCGCGGCCTCGATGACCTCCCTGGCCACCAGCGCGTGGGCCGGTGCCTCGTCGAGGTCGAAGGGCTCTGTCGTGAACTCCACTCGCAATCGCACGGGCACAACCTAACGCGCGCTGCCGTTTTCCGCCGAGCCCTCTTGACAAGCCCCGACCCCCGGCGGCAATCTTCCATTAAGCAGAAACAAACTTCCGCTATACGGAATTACAAACCACGGAAGGGAGCGCAGCGGCTCATGGGATTCGCAGACCAGCGCTTCAACGTCAACCTGTCGATCCTCTTCACCGAACTCCCGCTCCTGGAGCGCCCGGCGGCAGCCGCCGCGGCCGGCTTCACCGCGGTCGAGCTGTGGTGGCCCTGGGTCGACTCCCCCACCCCCGAGCAGTCCGAACTCGACGCGCTCAAGCGGGCGTTGGAGGACGCGGGCGTTCAGCTCACCGGCCTGAACTTCTACGCGGGCCGGCTCCCGGGCCCCGACCGCGGCGCCCTGTCGATCCCCGGCGAGGAGTCGGAGAGGTTCCGCGCGAACATCGACGTGGCCGCCGACTTCGCCCACTCCGTCGGTGCCACGGCGCTCAACGCGCTGTACGGCAACCGCGTGGAGGGCGTCGACCCGGACCGGCAGGACGCGCTCGCGCTGGAGAACCTGGTCCTCGCGGCCCGCGCCGCCGACCGGATCGGCGCGGTCCTGCTGATCGAGGCGCTCAACCGGCCCGAGTCGCCGCTGTACCCGCTGGTCAGCGCGCCCGCCGCCGTGGAGGTCGTCGACAAGGTGAACGCCGCGTCCGGCCTCGGCAACGCGCGCTTCCTCATGGACCTGTACCACCTGTCCATGAACGGCGAGGAACTCCCTTCCGTGATCGAGCGGTTCGCCGCGAAGACCGGCCATGTGCAGATCGCGGACAACCCGGGCCGCGGCGCCCCCGGCACCGGCACGCTCCCGCTGGAAGACCTCCTCGACCAGCTGAGGAAGTCCGGTTACGACGGCTGGGTGGGCCTGGAGTACAAGCCCGGCGACCGCCCGAGCGCCGAGGCCTTCGACTGGCTCCCGCCCGCGGCCCGCTGAACTCCCCCTACTTGCCGAGCAGTCAGAGAGGTCCCTTCATGAGCAGTCTCCCCAAGATCGCGTGGATAGGCCTCGGCATCATGGGCTCCCCCATGTCCGAGAACCTGATCAAGGCGGGCTACGACGTCACCGGATTCACCCTGGAACAGGACAAGCTGGACCGCCTGACCGCCGCCGGCGGCACCGCGGCCGGCTCGATCGCCGAGGCCGTGCGGGACGCCGACGTGGTGATCACCATGGTCCCCGCGTCCCCCCAGGTCGAGGCCATCGCCTACGGCCCGGACGGCATCCTGGAGAACGTCCGCAGCGGCACCCTCCTCATCGACATGTCGTCGATCACCCCGCAGACCTCGGTCGACCTGGCGAAGGCCGCCGGGGACAAGGGAGTCCGGGTCCTGGACGCCCCCGTCTCGGGCGGTGAGGCCGGGGCGATCGAGGCCGTGCTGTCCATCATGGTCGGCGGCGGGCAGTCCGACTTCGAGGAGGCCTCGCCGATCTTCGACGCGCTCGGACGGACCATCGTGCTGTGCGGTCCGCACGGCTCGGGCCAGACCGTGAAGGCCGCCAACCAGCTGATCGTCGCCGTGAACATCCAGGCGTGCGCCGAGGCCGTGGTCTTCCTGGAGAAGTCGGGCGTGGACCTGGCCGCCGCGCTGGACGTCCTCAACGGCGGACTCGCGGGCTCGACCGTGCTGACGCGGAAGAAGGACAACTTCCTCCAGCGCGACTTCAAGCCGGGCTTCCGGATCGACCTCCACCACAAGGACATGGGCATCGTCACGGACGCGGCCCGCACGGTCGGCGCCGCGCTGCCCGTCGGCGCCGTGGTGGCCCAGCTGGTCGCCTCGCTGCGCGCCCAGGGCGACGGCGGCCTCGACCACTCGGCGCTGCTGCGCGCCGTGGAGCGCCTGTCCGGCGCCCGGCTCTGACCGGTCCCCTCAGACTTCCGGGCCGCGGCGCCGCCGACATCTGTCCTGTCGCGCCCAGGCTGCGCCGCGGCCCGGAATCCCTCTCCCCCACGGAATCGCGTTCAACAAACTGTTGACGTCCCGATCGCCCCAAACCTAAGCTCCACAAAGCGGAAAACAACTTCCGAAGAATTCCGCTGCCCCTCGTACGGAAGGTCACGATGTCGAAGCGCGTGCTCACCACCGAGTCCGGCGCCCCGGTCGCCGACAACCAGAACTCCGCCTCCGCCGGCATCGGCGGCCCGCTCCTCCTCCAGGACCAGCACCTCCTGGAGAAGCTCGCCCGGTTCAACCGCGAGCGCATCCCGGAGCGCGTGGTGCACGCCCGCGGCTCCGGCGCGTACGGCTACTTCGAGGTCACCGACGACGTCACCGGCTTCACCCACGCCGACTTCCTCAGCGGCGTCGGCAAGCGCACCCGGCTGTTCCTGCGCTTCTCCACCGTCGCCGACTCGCTCGGCGGCGCGGACGCGGTGCGCGACCCGCGCGGCTTCGCCGTCAAGTTCTATACGGAGCAGGGGAATTACGACCTCGTCGGGAACAACACCCCGGTGTTCTTCATCAAGGACCCCATCAAGTTCCCTGACTTCATCCACTCGCAGAAGCGCGACCCCTTCACGGGCCGCCAAGAGCCGGACAACGTATGGGACTTCTGGGCGCACAGCCCCGAGGCCACGCACCAGGTGACCTGGCTGATGGGCGACCGCGGCATCCCGGCGTCGTACCGCCACATGAACGGCTACGGCTCGCACACCTATCAGTGGACGAACGCGGAGGGCGAGGCCTTCTTCGTGAAGTACCACTTCAAGACCAACCAGGGTGTCCGCAGTCTGTCCTCGGACCAGGCCGCCGAGCTGGCGGGCAAGGACGCCTCCTCTCACCAGACGGACCTGCTCCAGGCCATCGAGCGCGGTGTGAACCCGTCCTGGACCCTGCACGTGCAGATCATGCCGGCGGCGGACGCGGCGGAGTACCGCTTCAACCCGTTCGACCTGACCAAGGTGTGGCCGCACCGGGACTACCCGCTCCAGCGGGTGGGCCGCCTGGTCCTCGACCGCAACCCGGACAACGTGTTCGCCGAGGTCGAGCAGGCCGCGTTCTCCCCGAACAACTTCGTGCCGGGCATCGGCCCCTCGCCCGACAAGATGCTCCAGGGCCGCCTGTTCGCCTACGCGGACGCGCACCGCTACCGCCTGGGCGTCAACCACACGCTGCTCGCGGTGAACGCCCCCCGGGCGACGACCGCGCAGAACTACGGCCGGGACGGCCTGATGGCGACCAACTCCCAGGGCAGGTCGGCCAAGAACTACGAGCCGAACTCCTACAACGGCCCGGCCGAGACCGGCCGCGCCCTGTCGGCGCCGCTTCCGGTCACCGGCCACACGGGCACGCACGAGGCCCCGCAGCACACCAAGGACGACGACTTCTACCAGGCAGGCGAGCTGTACCGCCTGATGTCGTCCGAGGAGCGGTCCCGTCTCGTCGCGAACATCGCCGGCGGGCTGTCCCAGGTCTCCCGCGACGACGTGATCGAGAAGAACCTCGCACACTTCCACGCCGCCGACCCGGAGTACGGCCGGCGCGTGGAGGAGGCGGTCCGCGCCCTGCGCGAGGACTGACTCCACCGACGGCCCGTGCGTGCCGGACGACCCGGATGAGGGGTGGTCACCGGTGTCGCGCGGGCAGGGCCAGGACCGCGGCGGAATGCGAGCCAGTGCGGTGGTCAAGGCACCGAGGCCTCCTTCTCGACCTGAGGGAAGGAGCACCCCGGTCCCGTCGCGACCGCCGCGGTCCCAGCCATTTGCCCCCTCCACGCCTCGTGGAGCCCCCTCATCCACCCCCAGACTCCGTCCGGTGGCGCGAACGTCCTGTCGCGCCCAGCCTCGCGCCACCGGACGGCCACCACGACGAGCGCCGGATACGGACGGTTCCGTATCCGGCGCTCTTCCGCGTTTCCGGGTGCGGACCGGGCGTCCGCACAGCAGCCTGAAGGCATGGCACACCCACCGGAACTCCCGCAC
Source organism: Streptomyces sp. NPDC090083 (assembly GCF_044747445.1). Taxonomy (NCBI): domain Bacteria; kingdom Bacillati; phylum Actinomycetota; class Actinomycetes; order Kitasatosporales; family Streptomycetaceae; genus Streptomyces; species Streptomyces sp. NPDC090083. Next base: position 764,488 of record NZ_JBIVED010000001.1, read on the forward strand.
ATCGTGGTGCACACCCCGGCCCTGGACGGCTCGCGCCGGGTCACCAGCGGGGACGAGACCCTCGGGGTCGCGTCCCATCTCGACGACGTCGTCGAGATCCTGCGGCTGGCCGACCTGGACCGGATCGAGGTCGAGGAGAGCGACCTGATCGAGTGGCAGGGCGGCGGGCCGGAGGACTGGCCCGGCCTCTCGGAACACCCCGGCCAGTGAACCTCCGACAGCCCACCGGCCCTCCGCCGGCCCATGAGAAAAAGCGGGGCGGCCCATCCCTCCGGATGGGCCGCCCCGCCTCGCGCTGCCGTGTACCGCGCCTTCGGCTACGGCACCTTCAGCGTCTTGATCGACGTCGGCGCGTGAGCCGGTTCCGTCGCCAGCTCCTCGAACTCCACCACGTCGCTGATGTCGTTCGTCCTGCTCATCGCGATGTTGGTGATGCGTTCCAGGATGGCCTCGACCACGACCGGGACCCTGAACTCCGCGGCGAGCTTCCTGGCCTGTTCGAAGGCCGCGCCCAGTTCCGCGGGGTCGGTGACGCGGATGGCCTTGCAGCCGAGGCCCTCGACGACCTTGACGTGGTCCACGCCGTAGACGCCGAGTTCGGGTGAGTTGATGTTCTCGAACTCCAGGTTGACCTGGAAGTTGATGTCCAGGCCGATCTGGGCCTGGCGGATCAGGCCCAGGTAGGCGTTGTTCACGAGGACATGGACGTAGGGGATGCGGTGCTGGGCGCCGACCGCGAGTTCTTCGAGCATGAACTGGAAGTCGTAGTCCCCGGAGAGGGCCACCACCGACGCCTCCGGGTCGGCCTTGGCGACGCCGAGGGCGGCGGGGACGGTCCAGCCGAGGGGGCCCGCCTGGCCGCAGTTGATCCAGTGGCGGGGGCGGTAGACGTGCAGCATCTGGGCGCCGGCGATCTGGGAGAGGCCGATGGTGGAGACGTACCGGGTCTCCGGGCCGAAGGCCTTGTTCATCTCCTCGTAAACACGCTGGGGTTTGATCGGGATGTCGTCGAAGTGCGTACGGCGCTGGAGAGTCGCCTTCCGCTCCTGGGCCGAGGCCGCCCACCGTGAGCGGTCGGGCAGGGCGCCCGCCTCCTTCAACTCCCTCGCCACCTCGACGAACAGCTCCAGCGCCGCCTTCGCGTCGGACGCGATGCCGTAGTCGGGGGCGAAGATCTTGCCGATCTGGGTGGGCTCGATGTCGACGTGGACGAAGGTGCGGCCCGCCGTGTAGACGTCCAGCTTGCCGGTGTGGCGGTTGGCCCACCGGTTGCCGATGCCGAGGACGAAGTCGGACTCCAGGAAGGTCGCGTTGCCGTAGCGGTGCGAGGTCTGGAGGCCGACCATGCCGGCGTTCAGCTCGTGGTCGTCGGGCAGGACGCCCCAGCCCATCAGCGTCGGGACGACCGGGGTACCCGTCAACTCGGCGAATTCGACGAGGAGTTCGGCCGCGTCGGCGTTGATGACACCGCCGCCGGCGACGAGCAGCGGCCGTTCGGAGGCGTTGAGGAGACCGATGGCCTTCTCGATCTGCGCCCGGGTGGCCGTCGGCTTGTACACCGCCAGCGGTTCGTACGTCTCCGGGTCGAACTCGATCTCCGTGAGCTGCACGTCGATCGGCAGGTCGATCAGGACCGGGCCCGGGCGGCCGGAGCGCATCAGGTGGAAGGCCTGCTGGAAGACGCCGGGGACCTGGGCCGCCTCCAGGACGGTGATCGCCATCTTCGTCACCGGGGCGGCGATCGACGCGATGTCGACGGCCTGGAAGTCCTCCTTGTGGATCACGGCGGTCGGGGCCTGGCCCGTGATGCACAGGATCGGGATCGAGTCGCCGATCGCGGAGTAGAGGCCGGTGATCATGTCGGTGCCGGCCGGGCCCGAGGTGCCGATGCAGACACCGATGTTGCCGGGCCGGGTGCGGGTGTAGCCCTCGGCCATGTGCGAGGCGCCCTCGACATGGCGGGCGAGGGTGTGGTGGATGCCGCCGGAGGCCTTGAGGGCGGCGTAGAACGGGTTGATCGCCGCGCCCGGGACGCCGAACGCGTCGCTGACGCCCTCGCGCTTGAGGATCTCGACTGCCGCGCGGGCAGCGGTCATACGAGCCATGGAGTACTCCTGCTTCGGCTGTCGGAATCACCTCACCGGCGCGCCCCGCGGTGAAAGCTCCTCACTGACTTCGGACTTCCGTATCGTGGAATGTAACTTCTACTATCTGGAAGTAATGTAAGTGGGGTGACCAAGGCCGTCAAGAGACGGACAAGCAGGGGTTTCCAGGAGGACCATGGGGCTCATGTCCGAGAGCGTGCCGGTGCGCTGTCCGGCCTGCCGACGTGAGCACGTCTACGCTGCGCCGTCGTACCCCTGTGTGTGCGGAGCCCCCGTCGCCCCGCCGCTGGATCAGCGCGGGGTGGCGACGGTCGTGACCCACCGGGTCTGGGACGAGGACTGGATCGCGGTGCGCTGCGCGGCCTGCGGGCGGCTCGACGAATGGCCGTACCCGGAGCTGGGCTGCCCGTGCGGGACCCTGCTGCGGATCCCCGTCGCGGGCGCGGAGCCGACCTCGGAACCCGCGGTGCGGACCACGCGGCTCGGCGCCGATGTGCGCGGGCGGCCCGCCTTCCAGCCGGTGACGATCCGGACCGCGCGCGACGCGGTCACCGCCGCCGCGCTGTATCTGCGCTGGCTCGGCTACCGGGACATCCGCCGCGCCGACCAGCGGCCCCCGTCCGGGATCGGTCTCGCGGCCCGCGGCATCCTCGCGCAGGTGGATCCGACCGTCCGCCCCGCGTCACCGCGGGACGTGGAGTGTCTGTGGCTCACCGCCATGACGGAGTCCACCGAGTGCGTCTACTTCTCCCTCGCCGGTTACGCCGACGACGCCCGCGCCCGCGCGGACGCCCTCCGCGTCCCCCTGTTCGTCCTCGACCTCACGGGCACACCCCAGCCGGTGAACGACCTGGCCGACCAACTCGACGCGGCGGGGAGCTAGGTCGTGTCCGGGGCCCTCACTCGCCCCGCACGGCCCGCTCCCGCAGTTCGATCTTGCGGACCTTCCCCGACACGGTCATCGGGAAGGCGTCCATGATCCGCATCAGCGTGGGGATCTTGTAGTGCGCGAGCCTCCCGTCGCAGAAGCCGCGCACCTCCTCCAGCGTCGGCGGGTCGGCCGGGTCGCGGGGGATGACGCAGGCGAGGACCTCCTCGCCGTAGCGCTCGTGGGGAACGCCGACGACCTGGACGTCCGCGATCTTCGGGTGGGTGTAGAGGAACTCCTCGATCTCGCGCGGGTAGATGTTCTCGCCGCCCCGGATGATCATGTCCTTGATGCGGCCGACGATCTCGACGTAGCCGTCCTCCCGCATCATCGCCAGGTCGCCCGTGTGCATCCAGCGGCCGGCGTCGATCGCCTCGGCGGTCTTCTCCGGCTCGTTCCAGTAGCCGAGCATCACGCTGTAGCCGCGGGTGCACAACTCCCCCGCCGTGCCGCGGGGTCGGGTGACCCCGGTCGCCGGGTCGACGACCTTGACCTCCAGGTGCGGCAGGACCCGGCCCACCGTGCCCGTGCGGTGTTCGAGGTCGTCGTCCCGCCGGGTCTGGAGCGAGACCGGGGAGGTCTCGGTCATGCCGTAGCAGATGGACACCTCCGCCATGTGCATCTCGGCGACCACCCGTTTCATCACCTCGACCGGGCAGGGCGAGCCCGCCATGATGCCGGTGCGCAGCGAGGAGAGGTCGTAGGACGCGAAGTCGGGGAGGTTCAACTCCGCGATGAACATGGTCGGGACGCCGTAGAGCGAGGTGCACCGCTCCTGCTGTACGGCCTTCAGGGTCGCCGCCGGGTCGAAGGACGGGGCCGGGATCACGATGCACGCGCCGTGCGAGGTCGCCGCGAGGTTGCCCATGACCATGCCGAAGCAGTGGTAGAAGGGCACCGGGACGCAGATCCGGTCCTGCTCGCTGTAGGCGACCAACTCACCGACGAAATAACCGTTGTTGAGGATGTTGTGGTGGGAGAGGGTGGCGCCCTTGGGGAAGCCGGTGGTGCCCGAGGTGTACTGGATGTTGATGGGGTCGTCGCAGGACAGTTCCGGGTACGCCGCCGCACCCGTCCCCCGGCTCGTCAACGCCTCCCAGCTCGGGTCACCGATGTACACGACCTCCCGCAACTCCGGGCACCTGCCGCGCACTTGGTCGACCATCGCCCGGTAGTCGCTGCTCTTGTGCGCGACCGAGGAGAACAGCACCGAGACGCCCGCCTGCCGCAGCACGTACTCGACCTCGTGGGTGCGGTAGGCCGGGTTGATGTTCACCATCACCGCGCCGATCCGGGCGGTGGCGTACTGGACGAGCACCCACTCGGGGCAGTTGACCGCCCAGATCCCGACCCGGTCGCCCTTCGCCACCCCGGTCGCGAGCAGCGCCCGCGCCAGCCGGTCGATGTCGGCGGCGAACCGGGCGTACGTCCAGCGCCGCCCCGACGGCACGTCCACCAGCGCCTCGCGGTCGGGCCACGCGGCCACCGCCCGGTCGAGGTTCGCGCCGATCGTGTCGCCGAGGAGCGAGGTCCCGCCCGTTCCGTGGGTGTACGAGTTCATCGGAAGTCCTCCTCGCGGTACTCGGCACCCGACCCCGCGGCCGTCGCCTCGCGCAGCTCGATCCGGCGGATCTTGCCGGAGACGGTCTTGGGCAGCTCCGCGAACTCCAGCCGCCGGATGCGCTTGTAGGGGGCGAGGACGTCACGCGAGTGCTCGAACAGCACCTTCGCGGTGTCGGGGCCCGGCTCCCAGCCCGCCGCGAGCACGACGTACGCCTTCGGTACGGCGAGCCGCAGTTCGTCCGGCGCGGGCACCACGGCGGCCTCGGCCACCGCCTCGTGCTCCAGCAGCGCGCTCTCCAGCTCGAACGGGGAGATCTTGTAGTCGGAGGCCTTGAAGACGTCGTCGGAGCGGCCGACGTAGGTGATGTAGCCGTCCTCGTCGCGGGAGCCGATGTCGCCGGTGCGGTAGTAGCCGCCGGCCATCGCCTCCGCCGTACGGTCCGGGTCGCCGTGGTAGCCGGTCATCAGGCCGACCGGCGGGTCGGACAGGTCGAGCGCGATCTCGCCCTCGGTCGCGCCGGGCGCACCCGACACCGGGTCCAGCAGCTCGACCCGGTAGCCCGGGCTCGGCCGTCCCATCGACCCCGTCTTCAGCGGCTGGCCGGGGCTGTTGGAGACCTGGACGGCGGTCTCGGTCTGCCCGAAGCCGTCCCGGATGGTGACACCCCACGACCGCCGGACCTGCTCGATGACCTCGGGGTTCAGGGGCTCCCCGGCCGCCAGCGCCTCGCGGGGCGGGGTGCGCAGCTGGGTCAGGTCGGCCTGGATGAGCATGCGCCACACGGTCGGCGGAGCGCAGAAGGTGGTGACGCCCGCGCGGTCCATCTCGGCCATCAGCCGGGCCGCGTCGAAGCGGGTGTAGTTGTGGATGAAGACGGTCGCCTCCGCGTTCCACGGCGCGAAGAGGTTCGACCAGGCGTGCTTGGCCCAGCCGGGCGAGGAGATGTTGAGGTGCACGTCGCCGGGCTTGAGGCCGATCCAGTACATGGTGGCCAGATGGCCGATCGGGTACGAGGTGTGGGTGTGCTCGACCAGCTTGGGGTGGGCGGTGGTGCCCGAGGTGAAGTAGAGCATCAGCGGGTCGTCGGCCAGGGTGGTCGCGTCCGGCGTGAACTCCGCGGAGGCGGTGTCCGCGTCGGCGTAGGACCGCCAGCCCTCGACGGCGCCGCCGACCGCGATCCGGGTGTACGACCCGGGCACCTCGTCGAACTTGGCCGCGTCCTCGGAGCGCACGATCACCTGCCGGACCCGGCCGCGTGCGACGCGGTCGCGCAGGTCGGCGGGGCCGAGCAGCGGAGTGGCGGGGATGACGACGGCACGCAGTTTCATCGCGGCCAGCGCCGTCTCCCACAGCTCGGTCTGGTTGCCGAGCATGACGAGGATCCGGTCCTCGGCACGGACGCCCTGGGCGCGCAGCCAGGTGGCGACGCGGTTCGAGCGCTCGGACATCTCCGCGAAGGAGAGGGCGGCCTCGGTGCCGTCCTCCTCGACGATGCGCAGGGCCGTGCGGTCGTTCCCGGCCGCGATGACGTCGAACCAGTCGAGCGCCCAGTTGAAGTGCTCGGGCCGGGGCCAGGAGAAACCCTCGTAGGCCGTGGCATAGTCCTCGCGGTGCGCCAACAGGAAATCCCGCGCGCTACGGAACGACTCACTCGCCGTCGTCATCTGTCCTCCTCAGTACCGGACCATTGCCGGGCGGCCCTCTGACATCGTGTAATCCGTGATGTGGGTCTCACTACCCCCGTACGGGGGTGTGTGCAGCAGGGCGGCCGCAATGAAGGGGCGAGCGGGTGACGACGGACGCGGCAGGGATGGTGGAGATTCAGTCGGCGCTGGTGCGGCTCCGGCGCGGGACGGGGCTGCCGGTGGCCTTCGGCGGCCTGGTGGAGAGCGGCCGGCAGCAGATGCGCATCAGCGAACTGAGCGGCACGGCGACCCCCGCCCTGCGCGCCCTCGCGGTCTGCTCGGGCAACGGCCTCGGCGGCAAGGCGGTCGCCCTCGCCCGCCCGTGCGCCGTCCTCGACTACTCCGCCTCCCGGCAGATCAGCCACGAGTACGACGCCCCGGTCGCCGCGGAGGGCCTGCGCGCGATCCTCGCGGTCCCGGTCGTCGTACGCCGCCGCGTCCGCGGTGTCCTCTACGGCGCGCTGCGCACCGCCCAGCCGCTCGGCGACCGGATGCTGAGCGCGGCGATGGAGGCCGCCCGGGACGTCGAACAGGCCCTGGTCGTCCGGGAGGAGGTGCGCGAGCTGCTGAGCGCGGCGCGTCCGGCACCGGCCCCCGATCCGGCGGCGAGCGCGGTGTGGGAGCAGGTGCGGGAGGCGCACGCGGCGCTGCGGGCGCTGGCCCCGCGCATCCCGGACCCGGCGCTGCGGGCCGAACTGCTGGAGGCCTGCGGTCTGCTGACGGCGGAGGCGGCCACCGGCGAGGTCGGGCTGACGCCCCGGGAGCTGGACGTCCTGGCGTGTGTGGCGGCGGGGGCGACGAACGCGGTGGCGGCGGAGCGGCTGGGGCTGCGGCCGGAGACGGTGAAGGGGTATCTGCGCTCGGCGATGCGCAGGCTCGGGGCGCACACCCGCGGCGAGGCCGTGGTGGCGGCGCGGCGGGCGGGGGTGCTGCCGTGAGAGGGGTCGCGACGGCTCCGCGCCGGGCGCCCGTGGCGAGCGTCTATTCACTCATCGGAGCTTTGAATTTCCTGATGCCGCAGGGTTGTTATTTCCCTCACCACCCCGTCCATCCGAATTTCAAGGACTGATTGCCTAATATTGGCCCGGACACGACACACGAGGGGAGCGGTGACCGTGCGACGGGACTTCAAGGAGCCTGCCAGGTGCCGCCCCGACCTGGTCATCGGCCGGGAGGACATGTTCTCCGCCGCCCGTGACCAGCTCGCGGAGGGCGGCAGTGTGCTGCTCCACGGCCCCGCCGGAATAGGAAAGTCGACCCTCCTGCGGGCGTTGGCCGCGGAATACGGCGAGACGGCGCGCACCGTGTTGCGCTGCTCGGCCACGGAGTCCGAATCCCATCTCCCCTTCCTGGCCCTCGCGGACCTCCTCGGTCTGGTCCTCGACGAGGTGTCCGAGCGGCTGCCCGGCGCACAGCGCACCGCACTGGAGTCCGCCCTCACCGGACGCGGCGAATCCTCCCTCCAGCGCGACGGACTCGCCCTGCGCCTGGCCGTCCTGTCCGCACTGCGCGCCCTCGCGGCCGACGGTCCCGTCCTCGTCGTGGCCGACGACCTCCAGTGGCTCGACCCGGCCAGCGCCGAGCTGCTCGGGTTCGCGGCACGGCGGCTCGGCGACACACAGGTGCAGATGGTGTTCGCGGTACGGACCGAGGGCCAGGAGTACGACCGGTATCTGAGCGCGTCACCGCCCGACACCCTCGCGTTCCGGCTCAGCCCGCTGTCCCGGGCGCAGGTGTCGGCGCTGCTCGACCATCGCGGGTACGCCGGGCTGCCGCGCTCCACGGTCCGCGAGATCCACCGTACGAGTGGCGGAAACCCGCTGTTCGCGCTGGAGTTGGGCCGCGCGCTGGCCGAGAACCCCACCCCGCCGAGACCCGGCGAACCGCTGCCCGTGCCCACCTCACTACGCGCGTTGGTGCTGAGCCGGCTCGACATGCTGCCCGCCGAGGCCCGCCGCACCCTGCTGGTCGCCAGCGCGGGCGCCCGTCCCACGGTGGCCCTGCTCCAGACCGCCGGCCGGGAGAACGCGGAGGCGGAGACCGCCCAGGCGGCCGAACTCGGCCTGCTGGCAACGGAACCCGAGGGTCCCGCCGTACGGTTCGCGCATCCGCTGATCTCGGCGGCGCTGTACGCGGAGGCGCCCGCGCAGGAACGGCGGGCCGCGCACGCGGCGCTGTCGACGGCGGCCTCCGACCCCATCGAGCGCGCCCGGCACCTCGCCCTGGCCACCACCGGCACCGACCCGGAGGTCGCCGCCCGGCTCGCCGAGGCCGCGACCCTGGCCCGCGACCGGGGAGCACCCTCGGTCGCCGCCTCACTCGGACTGCTCGCCGCCCGGCACACCCCCGGCGACAGCACGCCGGGCCCGGACGAGCGCCGGCTGCAGGCCGCCGAGGACGCGATCACCGCCGGGGAACTGGACCTCGCCCGGGACATCGCGCGCGAGGTGCTGACCCGGACCTCGGTGGCCGCCGAGCGGGTGCGGGCCTGGATCATGGTGATCGACACCGCCGGCCACTCGATGGCGGACGTCGACGCCGTCTTCCCGCAGGCCCTCGCCGACGCGGGCGACGACCCCCGGCTGCTCGCCCTGGTCCGCTACCAGCTCGCCTGGCGCGCCCTGCTCGTGGAGGGCGACTTCGCCGGGGCCCGCGCGGAGACCGCGCGCTCCGCCGAGCTGGCCGCGCGCGCGGGCGACCGGCGCACCGAACTCCTCGCGCTCTCCTTCCAGGCGCAGACCGAGACCCTGATGGGCCACCCCGACGCGCCCCTGACCATCAAGCGCGCGCTGAAGGAGCCCCAGGACCCGAGGGTGGCGTGCCATCACAACGGCGCCGGATCGGCCCGCTTCCGCTGGCTGGTGATGAGCGACCAGCTGCCCGAGGCCCGCGCGACCATCACCGCGCTGCTGCGCGAGGTGCGGCGGCGCGGGTCGGTGGAGAGCGAGGTGCACTTCCTGCGCGGCTTCGCCGAGACCGAACTGCGCTCCGGGCACTGCGGCCGGGCCCTCGACCTGGCCCGCGAGGGGCTGCGGCTGGCCCGCGACTCCGGCATCGGGCAGACCGCGTCCGCGATGCTCACCGCGCTCGCCGAGGCCTCCGGCGGTGACGTGGACGAGGCGCTGGCCCTGGCCCGGGAGGCGGTCGAGCACGCCGAGGAGGACGGCGACCAGATGTATCTGTCCCGTGCCCTCGGAGCCCTGGGATACGCCCAGTTGGTCGCGGGCGACGCGCACGGGACCGTCCGCTCGCTGCGCCGGGTCCGGGAACTGGAGCAGGCCCTCGGGGTGACCGACCCGGCCCGTGGCCGCTGGCACGGCGACCTCGCCGAGGCCCTCGTCCGGATCGGCGAGAGCGCCGAGGCCCAGGACGTCATCGACGTGACCCGGGAGCGCGCGCTGCGCCTGGGCCGTGAGAGCGTCCTCGCCGTCCTCGACCGGGCCGAGGCCCTGGTGCGCGCGGCACGCGGCGACCACGACGCGGCGGTGGCCCAGCTGACGTCCGTCCAGGACCGACTCGCCAAGCTGGGCTACGGCCTGGAGGAGGCCCGGGCCGCCTTCGCGCTGGCGTCGCTGCGCACCGGACAGCCAGGACCAACGTCCTACGACGAGGCGGCCCGGCTGTTCCGGCGGTGCCGGGCGCTGCCCTGGCTGCGGCAGGTGGACGAGGCCGTCGTGGCGCGCCCGCCGGAGCCCACGCCGGTGCCCGCGCCCACGCCGACCCTCGAAGGGCTCGACGGGCTGGCCTCGATGGAGCGTCAGGTCGCCGCGCTGGTCATGGAGGGCGCCACCAACCGGGAGATCGCCGCCCGGCTGTTCATCAGCGTCAAGACGGTCGAGGCGACCCTGACCCGGGTCTACCGCAAGCTGGGGATCCGCTCCCGGGTGGATATCGTCCGACTGGCGGCGGGGCGCCGTCCGAACTGAGGAACCTACGGGTTTACTGTGCGGCGACCGAGGGTTTTCCCTGCCCAACTCCCCTAGGGGGTTCCCTCATTGGGAGCAGGGTGCACCGGGTTCTAGCTTATGGGTGTGCCGCTCGCCCGGGCATACGGGGGTCGGTCCCGCGACCCCCGTTGCACCCCCCACACCCGCGCGACCCCCCACCGGCAACCCAATGAGGAGACTCATGTTCGGGCTCAACCGCGCAAAGAGAACCACCGCAGTCGTCGCAGCAGCCGCCGCTGCCGCAGCGACCGCACTGCTCAGCGCCCCCACCGCTGTGGCAGCCCCCCAGCCCATCGTCGGCGGTTCCACGACCACGACGACGTCGTACCCGTTCGTCATGCAGATCACGGACGCCTCGCAGAACCAGTTCTGCGGCGGCACGCTCGTCTCCGCGACCAAGGTGGTCACCGCCGCCCACTGCATGGTCGGCGAGAGCACCAGCAGCGTCCGCGTGGTCGGCGGCCGGACCTACCTCAACGGTACGAACGGCACCGTCAGCAAGGTCAGCAAGATCTGGATCAACCCCGGCTACACGGACGCCACCAACGGCGACGACGTGGCCGTCCTGACGCTGTCGACGTCGATGCCGTACACCACGGCGTCGTACGTCTCCTCCACCCAGACCAGCGTGTACGCGGCCGGCACCACCGCCCGCATCCTCGGCTGGGGCACCACCTCGGAGAACGGCAGCTCCTCCAACCAGCTGCGGACCGCGACCGTCCCGATCGTGTCCGACTCCAGCTGCAGGAGCTCCTACGGTTCGGACTTCATCGCGTCCGACATGGTTTGCGCCGGATACACGTCCGGCGGCGTAGACACCTGCCAGGGCGACAGCGGCGGTCCCCTGCTCATCGGGGGCGTCCTGGCAGGGATCACTTCTTGGGGCGAGGGCTGTGCCGAGGCGGGTTACCCGGGTGTGTACACCCGGCTGACCACGTTCTCCAGCCTGGTGACCGCACAGGTCAACTCGTGACCCGGAAGAACTCCTGAGCATCCCTCAGGGAAGAACCAGGGCGCGTTGCGGGCTTCCACGAGCAGCCCGCAACGCGCCCTGTCCATGCGCCCGGCCGCCGGCGCCGTCACCGGTCGGCGGTGAGCTTCCCCGCCGAGCCCCAGCTGTCGGCCGGCACCTCGTGGATCCACACCTGCACGCTCTCGGCGGGAATCCCGTACGCGTCCACGAAGGCGTCGGTGACCCGCTTGACGAGGTCCCGCTTCAGCTCGACGTCGCGCGGACCCTGCTGGACGGTCACGATGGGCATGCTGAACTCCCTTGATCTGTAGCCCCGCCGGGCCTGGTGTGCCCGCGGGGACCGGTGGGCCGGTCGGCCGACCTCAGTCCATCGCGCCGGCCGTCCCCGACCAAGAGGCAGTCCGCGACCGCAGCGATCAGTTCCCGTGATCGCCGCAGGCCAGCAGCAGGACGTCCAGGTGCGGCGGCGCTTTCGTCGCGTGCACGGCGAGGCCCGTCGACAGCGCGAGGCCGGGCGCCGCGAACGGCACGAAGGCCACGCGCGGGGTGTGCAGCACGCGCGCGTGCGAGGCGTAGACGACCGTCCACAGCGGGCGCGCGCCGATGCTCGCCAGGGTGTCCTGGAGGGAGCCGTTCACCGGCCCCGGGAGCGGTTCGAACCCGGCGTCGCGGCAGGCGCCGACGACCAGGTCGACGAGGGCGGGGTTGTTCCGCCGCTCGGTGAGGGCCAGGGGCAGTGCGGCGAGTTCCTCGACTCGTAGCTCCGGCCGGCCCGCGAGCGGATGCCCGGCGGGGACTGCGGCCACGAGCGGATCGGCCCACAGCGGCAGCACCCGTACGCCCGGCACCGGTTCCACCGCCCGGACGAACGCGGCGTCCAGCTGCCCGCCCGCGACCCGCGCGAGCCGCTCGCCGACGGGCAGGGAGAACAGCTCGACCGGGATGTCCGGCGCGCGTTCGGCGAACAGGCCGAGCACCCGGTCCAGATGGGCGCCGAGTCCGGTGCTGGTGCCGATCCGCAGCCCTTCCGGCGGGACGACGGCGGCCCGGGCGCGCTCGGCGGCGGCCAGCACGGCCCGCGCCTCGGGCAGCAGCCGCTCCCCCGCGCCCGTGAGCCGCACCCGCCGGGGCGAACGGTCGAACAGCTCGGCGCCCAGCTCCCGCTCCAGCCGCCGGATCTGCTGGCTCACCGCCGACTGCACGATGTGCAGCCTCTCGGCGGCCCGCCCGAAGTGCAGTTCCTCGGCGACGGCGACGAAATAGGTGAGCTGCCGCAGTTCCATGTCCCGACTCTAGAGGGGCCTCGTCCACGCCTGTTTCAATGAGCGCCGGACGGGAGTGAACGGAGAGGAGTGACAGGCATGGTGTCCACGGACCGCTTCCTCGCGTTCGCCGCGATGTCGTTGCTGGTGATCGTGATCCCGGGACCCAGCGTCCTGTTCGTCATCGGCCGCGCGCTCGCCCACGGCCGCCGTACGGCGGTGGCGACGGCGGTCGGCAACGTCTTCGGCTCGTACGTCCTGGTGGCGGCGGTCGCGTTCGGCGTCGGCTCGCTGGTGGAGCGCTCGGTCGCGGTCTACCTCACGGTGAAACTCGCGGGTGCGGCCTACCTCGTCCACCTGGGCGTCCAGGCGTTCCGCCACCGCAAGGAACTGAAGGCGTCGGCGCTGCGGGCGGGCCCGGCCACCGAACCCAGGGGCGACCTCCGCACGGTCCTCGACGGCGCCCTCGTCGGCGTCACCAACCCCAAGGGCGTGGTGTTCTTCGCCGCCGTACTCCCCCAGTTCGTCAACCACTCCACGGGCCACGTCCCGTTCCAGATGCTCCTGCTCGGCCTGGTCCCCATCTCCATCGGCCTGGTCACGGACACCCTCTGGGGCCTGACCGCGTCAGCGGCCCGCACGTGGTTCGCGGGCTCCGACCGCCGGCTGTCCCTGATCGGCGGGGCGGGCGGATTCACGATGATCGGGCTGGGGCTGACGGTGGCGGTGACGGGCCGGGCGGACTGATCCGCCTACGGTTTCCCGGGCCCTACGACGCTCCCGAACCGGATGTCGTACGACGTCCCCTTGTGCAGGGTGTCGAGCATCGACGCCCCCTCGGCGACGACCTCGCTCCGCTGAGCCCTGGTCAGCTTGCCGAAGGGCTCGATGACGAGGTGGCCGTCGGCCTCGTCGAGTCTCCAGACACCGGCGAGGAAGCCGTCGACGAGGAGGGTGCGGTGGGCGACGTTGCCCTGCCAGGTGCGGCCCCAGTACTCGGCCGGTACGACCCGGGTGCGGTCGGCGTGGGAGAGCAGCAGGTTGTCGAACTCCGGGAGGAAGCGCGGCGGGGCCGGGGTGTCGGCGGCGGGGCGGGGCGCGTCCGGGAGGTCGAAGAGTTCCACGCCGTTCGGGTCGCGGAAGGTGACGAGCCGCGGCCGCAGCCGCTCGAAGGCCTCGCGCAGGCGGGTCAGGCCGGCCCAGGTCTGCATGTCCTTCACGGAGGCCGGACCGAAGGCGGCGAGGTAGCGCAGCACGGTGGCGTCCGGGGCGGGCGCGGGTTCGGCGGGGCGGCCCAGCCAGTGCTCGACGGTGGTCAGGGCCACCTGTCCGCTCCGTCCCCACAGTCCGCGCGGGGTGACCTGGACGAGCGGCAGCCTGCACCGGGCGGCGATCGCGAGGGCCTGCGGGTCGGCGTCCGGCCACTCGACGAGCAGCGCCTCCCGCAGCTCCTTCATCGTGCGCGGCTCGGCCTCGACGAGTTCCCGGGCGAGGACGGCGAGCCGGTCCAGGTCGACCCCGACGAGCCCCTTGCGGAAGCCGCCCAGCTCCCGGTCACGGGCGGCCTGCACCAACGGGCGGAGGGTGAGGGCGTCGTCCGCCGTGTGGGTGTGGATGGTGGAGCGAAGAGTGACGATCCGGACGGCCTCCCGCTCGGCCATCATGCGCGACAACGCCTCGGGCTCGAAGCCGTCGAGGCGGGCGGCGAGGGCGTAGTAGGGCGGTTTCACGTTCTGGGCCTGAAGACCGAGGAGATGCGAGACGGCTGCGCCGGCGGAGAGGGTGGAGCGGTGGAGGAGGAGTTGGCGGTGGAGGGTGGCGCGGTTGAGGGTGCGGGGGGTCAGGACGGGGGTGGGGGATTTGGTTCCGGTGGGGGACTTGGCTGGGGTGGGCGATTCGGTTCTGCTGGAGGGCTTGGCTCGGGCCGGGGTCCTGGCTTCGGCCGGGGTCTTCTCGTCAGCCGGGGTCTTCTCCTTGGTCACGTTCTCCACGCTACGGGCGGTTGCGGACAGGGCGTGTCCGCAACTCTCACCGAATCCGGGACGCGGTCCCCACGCCAAGGTCGTTTGCCGCGTATATCCTGCTCCTGCCCTGATCCCGCTCCGCGATCACGCAGACGTAGGTTCGACCGAGAGGCAGCCGCGCATGCCCCAGCGACGTGCCCGCCCCACCTCTAGGAACGGCAGGGCCGGCCGACGCACCGGCTGGCGCCGCGCACCCGCCCCGCCACCGGAACCGGCCCCCGAGACCCCGGCGTCCACGGCCGACGCGCCACCCCCGGAACCGTCCGACACGGGCAGCGTCGTCCAGGCCGCCCTGTACCGGGACGGCGTGCGCGTCTCCGCGCCGGACACCCTCGCCGACACCTTCCGCGAACTCCGCGAACAGCGCTCCGGCATGGCCTGGATCGGCCTCGCCCGCCCCACCGAAGGCGAACTCCTCTCCCTGGCAGCCGAGTTCGACCTCCACCCGCTGGCCGTCGAGGACGCGATGGAAGCACACCAGCGGCCCAAACTGGAGCGCTACGGCGAGACGCTGTTCGTGGTCCTGAGCGCGGCCCGCTACTTGGACACGACGGAGGAGGTCGACTTCGGCGAGCTGCACGTCTTCGTGGGCCCCGACTTCGTGATCACCGTCCGGCACGGCGCGGCCCCCGACCTCTCGGCGGTCCGCCAACGCATGGAGGAAACACCGGAGTTGCTGAAACTCGGGCCCGAGGCGGTGCTGTACGCCATCCTCGACGCGGTCGTCGACGGCTACGCGCCCGTCGTCACCGGCGTCCAGACCGACATCGACGAGATCGAGACGGAGGTCTTCCGCGGCGACCCGAAGGTCTCCCGCCGCATCTACGAACTCTCCCGCGAGATGGTCGAGTTCCAGCGCGCCACCCGCCCCCTGGTAGGCATGCTGCACAGCCTGATGGCGGGCTTCGCGAAGTACGGCACGGACGAGGAACTCCAGCGCTACCTCCGCGACGTGGCCGACCACGTCACCCACACCAGCGAACAGGTGGACGGCTTCCGCCAGGCCCTCACCGACATCCTCACCGTGAACGCGACCCTCGTCACCCAGGAACAGAACGCGGAGATGAGGGCATTGGCGGAGGCGGGCTTCGAGCAGAACGAGGAGATTAAGAAGATTTCAGCTTGGGCCGCAATCCTCTTTGCACCCACACTCGTCGGAACCATCTACGGCATGAACTTCGAGCAGATGCCTGAGTTGAACTGGAGCCTTGGGTACCCCTTCGCGATCGGCCTGATGGGGGTTGTCTGTACCGGTTTGTATGTGATTTTCAAGCGGCGGGACTGGCTCTAGAGGTGGCCGACCCACTCGCGCCGCGCGCATGGTTTGCCTCTGCGGCCCCTTCACAAACCACCAATTGGGGGCTCTGGGGAGCCTCTGGGGAGAAGTAGCCGACGGCACGTGCCCGGGCCAGCAACTCAATCCCTGCCCTGTTCCCCACAAAGCCTGCCGTCGAGCATCGCTGCTTCTCTCCGCAACGGATACAGACAGTGACATTGACTCCCTCGTCGAAGCCACCAGTCCCGCCCCTGTGCGGCCGCCATAATGGAAGCACGCCCTCCCACCCGCAGCACACCGGCCCCGGACCGAGAAACCTCTCGGGGCAGACGCCGAGGACCTCGCGCTGTACTGGGAGAAGTTCCGGAGCCGTCTGCCGGAGTTGCTGGACGAGTTTCACGAACCGGCCCACGACGTCGTGGAGCTGCCGCCGTATCTGGCATGGTCCGGGATGACCGCCTACGACCTGGACAACCCTCGCCAGCGCATGGGCCTGTACCGCACCGTCCTGCACGAGGGCCTGCACGACGACCTGCCCTACTACGTCAACCGGGATCTGCTCCTGGGGCTGTGGCCCGTACTGCGCACTCCGCAGGGGCCTGACAGCCCGGGGCTGGAAGGTACAGGCGCTGGAGACTGCCCCCGCTGTCCGCTCGCTTCACCGTGACGTACCCCGCCACCGGGCAGGAGTGGGAGGTGGACATCCTCAAAGAGATCTTCTGGCGGCCCGTCACCCAGAGCCCGTACGGGCCTGTCCTCGCCGAAGACGACGTGATCGGGACCAAGGTTCGTGTCCTCGCCGGCCGCGGAGCGCCCCGCGACCTGATCGACGTGTTCGCCGCGTCCCGCCGCTGGACGAATGCCGAGTTGGAAGAGTTCGGCCGACGCCACGCCCGCGGCCGCCTCGAGCGCGAGGACGTCCAGGCGAACCTCACCGGCGCAGAGTGAACCGACGACGAAGCCTTCACCGCCTACGGCCTCGGCGAGACCACCATTAGCGCTCTGCGCGCCTGGGCCGTGGAGTGGCCGACGCCCCCGCGAGCCGCCACCTCGAAGAGTCCGATGACCCCGACATCGACTGACCACACGGATGAGGCCGGAGTCGTCGGGCGAGAACGGCTCGTACGATCGAATAGCGATCCCAGCCTTCCGGTACCACGAAGCCCGTCGCGGAGACTGTAGCCATTCGGTGGCCAGGAGTGGCCAGAGTGCCCGCCAAGCACCTTCATCGCTGGCCAGCCCCCCCCCCGCTCGAGAACGGGTGCAACCTCGTCCTACGGCCGCGCCCGCAATTCGGCAACTGCGACTCGATCGCCCCACCACTTCAAGGACGCAAGCTGACGCCGCCCAGCTGCCCTCCGGAGGGAGACATCGGGCAGTCCCATCACTTCCTGGCCAAACCGTTCAGTTCCGGCAGCACGGCGAGCACGGATCGGCAGACCTCGACTTGAGCATCGGTGTAGGCCAGCAGGTAGACAGTGCGGATCCCGGAGGCCGGATGGCCCTGGAAGTAGCCCACGGCGGCGGACGCCAGCTCCTCTGCTGTCCTTCCCAGATCACTGTTTCCACCCCCGGTTCCCAGCAGGGGCAGCACAACAGAGTGCAGCCCCTCCCCGGCCTCGTTTAGACGGTCCACCTCACCCAGCAGATTCCGGACACATCGCTCCAGGTCCATGACCTGGCGGAATCCCGAGGCCGGCTCCCCTTCTACCGCCGCGATATGGGCGATGCGCTTGACCCCATGGCTCTCGCGGAGCTCGCCCGGCCCGGTGATCAGGACTTGACCGGCAGCAACGTGGGTATGGTCCGCCATCTGCTCGGCGAGCTCCAGAGCAATATGGTCCCCCACGAGATGGCCAGCTACGTCTCGGGTCCCTCCGTGATAGCGAATGGTGGCAGAGATCGTCGACTCGGTGATCCGGGACATCTCCATGCGGGTGTTCTCGGGATTCACCCACACGTCCACTCCCAGCACGTTCGCCAGATTCCCAGTGATCATTCCGAGCTGGTGCCTACGGCTGCCCTTGAGCGGAGTCTCGTACCGAGAGCTGCGAGCCGGCGGCACCGGTGCGTCGTGAGCTGCCAGGGCACTGTCCAGGCGTTTGCGCAGCCGAGCGTTCTCTTTCGTGGCGACTTTGAGAGCGCTCGCCGTTTCGTCGTGGGGTCTCGTCCTAGAAAGCCAGGCGTACGAGGCCAGCATGAAGAAGCCGGCGAACCCGGCGGCGCCGCCGAGCCCGAACCCCATAGCTCGCCCCTCCGAGACTGAGTCCGGGAAGATCGAGTACAGGAAGAGCGCGCTCGCCAGCGAGTAGAGGAGTACAGCGGGCAACTGCAGTGCGTATCGCCTGCCCTGCCCCCTTGGCCCGGAGGCCCAGACCTGCAGCCCGATACCGGCCACAATGAGACCGCCCGTAACGACCAACAACATTATGCTCATCGGTGGTGCACCCTCCCCTGCCACAGCCCCAGGGGCCGCGGCAACCTCCAGAACACTGGCCGTCCTTGACTACCACAACGACCGCACTCCCGGTCCGGCAAAACCTTCCTGAATCGTGATCACGCCGCCTTCGTCATGGGACGATTGGGGCGGTAAGCCGCGCTGCCCATAACCTCCATGTGCCCTGCGCGGCGAGCGGAAGGAGCCACGTTGCCAGACCTTCAGTCCCTGCTGACCACAAGTCAGCTTCACTCCCTTAAGACAGCGGCCAGGAACGGTTCGTACCATGTGCTGCTCGGCGCGGGTGCGAGTCGCGGAGCCCACAACCAACATGGCTTCGTCCCCATGTCGAAGGCCCTGGTGGAGGCGCTCGCCAAGGAATACCCGGACGTGCCGATCAACGTCACGGAGGACACTCTGATGCGGGCCTATCAGCGTTCGGTAATCGGATCCTCGCCAGAAGCGGTCTGGCGGTTCCTCAAGAAGGTATTCGGAGACATCCAGCACGCCGACTGGTTCACCGACCTGATCAGCCTTCCGTGGAGACGCATTTGGACCCTCAATGTGGACGACGCTGCAGAGCGGGCGTACCGGTCCAGCCCACTCGCCCGGTATCGCGCGGCACGAACCATCTCATGGGACGAGGAGTTCTCGGAGACGGGTGACCTGGAGATCATCCATCTCCACGGTCACATCATCGGCTCTAAACCACGCCAGCTGATCTTCTCACTGTCGGAGTACCAGGCCGCTGCTCAAGGCCGCGTCGTCTGGGACCAGGTACTCGCGTCGACCATCGGCTCGCAACCGCTCGTGGTCGTGGGAGCCCGCCTGCTGGACGACCCTGATGTCGAGCGACTCCTCACCAGGAACCAGCCAAGTGCGGCAGCGCCGTCCATCGTCGTGGATCCGGGGATCTCGACCGCGAACGAGTGGGAGCTGAAACAGTACGGCTTCGTGGTGTATAAGGGCACGGCGGAGGAGTTCACCAAGGACTGGTTCACGCAAGTCGGCCTGGACCGCGCTTCCCTCCTAGAGTTGGCGCTAAGCGAACAGCTGAGCGTCCCTCAGGTTCACGAGCTACAGACGAATCATCCCGGACCGCGGCCGAAGTCCCATCGCTACCTTGACGGCGACGAGCCCCTCTGGTGTGACGTCATCGACGATCTGGTGGCACCGCTCTCCTGGATGCAGGGCGTCTCCCGGGACATCCGGAAATGGGCCGCCTCGGAGAGTCACGGCCCAAGGATCCACCTCATCTATGGCTCCCGCCTCACCGGAGTTTCCAGCGGCCTCCTGTGGATAGCGAGGGACGTACGATCCGCAGGTGTCCGATGCTACGAATTCGACCGGTCTAGCCGCTTCGACGTCCAACGATTGGTTGACAAGTTCAGCGGTCAAGGCCCCTCGGTCCTCTTCATCGACGGGGCTGCTGACTTCGCCGATGACATCGACAAGCTTCTCACCGAGGCCGGGCTCGAAAGCACAGCTGAGATCTACGTCGTGGCGGCTGAGCTCCCCAGTAGGAATTTGCAGCTGGAGGCCCGACTTCAAGCGGCGCACGAAAGTACTCTGTCGGCATCCGTACCGGCTCGGCTCCAGCGCCGCGATGCCGAGGTACTCGTTGACAAGCGCGAAAAGCATGGCCGGCTTGGCAAGCTAGAGGAGCTGAACAGGAACCAGCGGGTCGGCCACTTCAAGAACCGAGACGTCTTCTCAGCGATGATGGAGTTGGAGCACGGCATCGGATTCCACAAGCGCATGGAACAGGAGGTCCTCTCACTCGACGCCGAATGGAAGAAGTCGCTGGTCCTTCTACTTTCCATTGCTAGCCGCGGCCGCAATTCGGTCAGCCTGCTCGAATGCGCGAAGGCGCTCAACGTCTCCTCGGACACAATCGTCCGAGCTGCTCGGCGAAGCATGGAACCCTTCATCGAGATCCAGAGTGACGTCGTTGTGGCACGTCAGCGCGATGTCCTCATGGATTCCATCGTTAAGTCCCTGGGGAACAGGGGTGCCCTAGCGGCCCTCCGGGAGTGCATCCAGAACCTGTCCCCCCTGGTAAATCAAGATAGCCTGCGCGCACGCAACAGAGCAGCGATGTTCGTTCGTTACGCAATGACCCAGAAGCTGTTGACCAGCATCTTCGCAGACGATGACGTGGAAAAGTTCTACGACGATCTGCTTCCCCAGTTCGGAGGCTGGAACGCCCGCTACTGGGAGCAGCGTGCCATCCACGCGAAGCACCTGAACGACTGGTCGCGCGCCGAGTCGTTCGCCGAGCGGGCCGTCAACCTGCTAGACGACGCATTTACTCGGACGACATGCGGAACGATCCTAGTCAACAAGGCCAACTATTTCGCCCGCCAAGGCGAAAACCGGTGGCAGGAATTCCACCAGCGCGGGAAGAAGCACTTCGATGTGGCTCTCACCGCGGACCGAGCGAACCGCGTGACGGCATTCGCCTACCTTGAAGCGGCAATGTCACTGGCGGAGAGTGCCACGGAGCGCAGAATTCCAGAATGGTCTGCCCCCATCGCCGATCTGCTCCACGAGTGGAAGCCGATATACAGCGGCCTTCGCTTGATGCTTGGAAAAAACCCAGCACAGGACTCGGTCCGCCGAGCCGAAGCGCTGTCCCGCCGGTGGGAAAGACTGTCGGAGTAGGGGCTCCCCTGCAGGCCTGATGGGTGGACTCCCTCGGGAGTCCACCCATCAGGCCTTTGCGGAATACGGATCACCAGCACTGCGCGCAGACCGTCAACAGTTCTCCCGCCCACACTGTCCGACGTTGGATGTGGCCGCAGTACGCACAAAGGATGGTTCTCGGAGGTAACTTAGCAAGGCACGCCACGTATCTCACACAGGAACTCCTGGGGCCACACTTGGAAGGTTCAGCATGCGGATTGAGACCGGCATCGTCCTCCGTCGGCTCAGCACCCCAGCGCAGGGAGCGCCGACAGGCCAACGCCTCCTCTTCCAGCTCCCCAACCGCCAGTCCCGGCAGCAGATCTCGGTTCATGTGCTTTTGTAACGCCTTCTCTGACAACCCGGCTGTTCCAAAAAACGCCTGAAGTTTTCAGGAGCGGGCAACGACTCCACACGTCCGTGCAGATCAGAGCCGCCCCACTCCCCCACCCACCAAGTGCCTTCTACGCGCTTGGCCGCAGGTTCGAGTCCTGCCGGTTAGTCACCACGACTGGAGCCCAAATGGTGGGGCAGGTCAAGATGTCACCCGATCGTGCGGCAGACCCGCCGTCAGAAACGGTCTTGCGCCAGGCTGGGCACAGGGCCCGCTTCACCTTCCAGCGGCGTCGAGGCGCGGGGCCCTGTCCACCAGTGGCACGACCCGCAAAACACCCTCGTTCAGCAGTCGTAGCTCTTGAGCGTCTTCGAAGCACCGGTGGCCGACTTCAGGTAGTCGTTCTCCGACTTCAGGCTCTCGTTCTCCGCCGTTGACTCAGCCAACTGCACGACCAGTCCGGCAGCCATGGACTGGAGCGCCTTGTACTTCCAGGCGAGGACCCCGAGGGCGGCGGCGGCAGCCAGAACGCCGACGCCGACCGTAACCACGCCCCCGGCTTTTCCGGGCTTACCCCCGTCTGGACCGGCACCGTCCTTGCCAATGCAGACGTGGCTGGTCTGCCGCGAGTGCTGTTGAGTCTCGCCGACTGTCGCTCTGAAACGAGCACGATCCGCATTGATAGTGGGTCATCAGTCGTTCCTCTCCCCCGAGGAGATGAGCTTGCCACAGGTCACGGGCCTCCGGCGTCCACTTGGCCACCTCCGTACGCCCACCGCTGTTGTGAGAACGACGCGCACGTGAAGGACGTTCGTGCCCGCTGGTTGTGGGCCAAACCGTCACTTCAGTTGCTGAGTCTGCGGTGGCATTTGAGGGTCGCGACGATGGCCGTGAAGGCGAGGAAGTGTTCCGACTTGAGCTCGTAGCGGCGATGGAGGCGTCTGCAGCCGTACAACCAGGACACGTTTTCGCTCCACGACCCAGCGTTGTCGTCCAAGTCGTTGGGGCGGCTCGATGCCTTTGCGGGCGAGGCAGTGCCGGATGCGGCGGGAGGACAGCCAGCGCCGCAGGTGGCGGTAGTCGTAGCCCTTGTATCCGTGCACCATTCGGACCGCCAGCGTCGGGGCCGCGACGTGAGCGGATAGGCGGGGTTCCGCGGACCAGCGGGGTCGCTCCCCCTGAGACGACGCGGACCGACTTCAACCATACGGATAGCCAGTGACCCGCCTCCCTCCCCACGACTACTCATCGTGGTCACCCCGCCTCTTGGGACAGCCGCAGATACTTGTGAGTCCGTACCTCCCAAGTGACCTCTTGTAGGGAGAATCTGGGGAGTACAACGGCCCCTGGGGAGCGCGTGGGGAGAACGAACTGCGTAACGCCAATTGAAGCCGAAAGCCCCTGAAAGATGTGTTCGCGCAGTTCAGAAGCCAACCGGAGCTCATAGTCGCAGGTCAGGGCGACCTACTAGACAACTTAAAGGAAATCTCCAGCTGAGCGGCGATTCTCTTCGCACCCACGCTCGTCGGAACCATTTACGGCATGAACTTCGAGCACATGCCGGAGCTTGGGTGGCGCTTCGGATACCTCTTCGCGATCGGTTTGATGGGGCTGGTGTGCGCGAGTTTGTACGTTATTTTTATACGGCGAGACTGGCTCTAGGTCTCACAGTTTCCCTCAAGCAGAGCCATGACAAGCCTTGGAGAGTGACAGCCTTTCCTTTACCAGAAGAGGCTTTCCATAGCCGCGACACGGGATTCCGCTGACGCAACCAACAGCCCGTCAGGCAGCCCTGAAGTCCCTGGAGTCGCTCCACTCGCAGAATGCCGTTCCAATCTGAATCTCCCCATGAACAGAGTCGAACACCGGCTGCATCACCGCAATATCTGGGACATCGATCGCAACCATGCCGTCACCGTTCCATTCACACCATAGCCCAGCCGAATCAGCAGCCTCGCGCAGCGCAGACCTACTGTCCATCGCAGGCCGGGGCTCGGCGAACAGAACCCGGAGAACCCGCCGCCCTGACCTGCTGATGACGCGGTCAATGACATCCGAGTCATTCATGCCCACCAGATCACCCAGCGCCAAGCCGTACGTATAGAAGGGAATGCAACACACTTCATATCCGTCGACTTCTTCGGACTCTCGCAGAAGAATCTGCTCCAGCATCCCGACAAGATCGAACGGGGCGAGATTCACCATCGCCACATGATGTCCCTCACTCCTACGTGCGGGCTCCTCATGACTGACGTATGTGACTCCATCAATGATGACCTGCAAGCTTTCCTCCACCACCACCAGGCTAAAAATGAGTGTGTGGTGGGCCATATTACGGCTCGCCACAGTCAAGCTATGGAACTAGAACTGGAACCTGTTGCAAATCATGCAGGCAGGCGTGGTGGTGTTCGCATGCCGGGTCAGGCCGCCAGTCGGGCGAGGGCCAGGGCGTGGGCCCGGGTGAGGGCGTCGGGTGCCGTGCACGGGATGTCCGGTTGTACGCCGGTGCCCTCCCAGTTGGTGCCGGAGACGGGGTTGACGGCGCGGCCGACGGGGACGGTGACCTCCAGGTGGGGGTGCACGGTCCAGCCCTCGCACGGGTGGGCGCCGCCGCGGGTGCGCTCGCCGACGACGGTGGCGCGGCCGAGCTGTTGCAGGTCGTAGGCCAGTTCCTCGGCGGCGGAGAAGGTGGTGGCGCTGGACAGCACGTACAGCGGCTTGGTGCCGCCGAAGCGGGTGCCGAGGACGTGCGGAGGGCTCCAGGACTGTTCGGTGCGGTCGCCGGCGCGCCAGTACATGGTGTTGAGGTGGGTGCGCTCGTCGAGCAGGTGACCGCAGACGAAGGCGACGGTGTCCGGGTCGCCGCCCCGGTTGGCCCGGAGGTCGAGGATCAGGGCCTGGGCGCGGGAGGCCAGGGTGAGGGCGGCGCTCAGCGGCTCGGCGGCCCACTCCAGCGGGAACAGCATCGGGGCCAGTTCCAGTACGGCGACTCCCCCGTCGAGCAGTTCCACGCGGGGCACACCGCCCAGCGAGGTGTCGAAGTCCCGGCGGACGGCGGCCAGGTGGGCCGCTCCCTCCTCGGCGGGTACGGGCTCGGCGTGGTGCCTGAGTCTCAAGTGGCGGTCGTTGTTGGCGGATTGCAGGTCCGCGGTGACCACGTGGGCGAGTTCCTCGGCCCCGTCGACGTCGTAGGCGCCCTCGGCGAGGCGTCGGTGCAGCAGGGTGGTGAGCTGCTCGGCCACGTCGGGGAAGACGTAGTGCTCGGTCAGGAGCCGGGTGGTTTCTTCGATCACGGAGGCGGGAGCGGGAGCGGAGACGGGGGCCGGGACGGCGGTGGGCTGAGGATTCGTCAGAGGTGTCATGGGAGGGAGTAGAGCACCGCCCTTGCGAAAGCGTCAACGAGATTAGACACTTTCGGTATGCGCGATCAGCCTTCCCACCCGCCGCCCTCCGAGGACGTCCTGGAGATCGGTTCGCCCGGCCAGTTCGCGGCGCTCGCCCACCCGTTGAGGCAGCGGCTGCTCTTTGCCCTGGGGCACCGGCCTGCCACCGTCAGCGGGCTCGCGGCGCAGCTCGGCGCGAAGAAGGGCAACGTGGCGCACCACGTCAAGGTGCTCCGTGAAGCAGGGCTGGTGCACGTCACCGAGACCCGTCAGGTCCGCGGCGGCACCGAGCAGTACTACCAGCGCACGGCCCGCCGGATGGTCGTCGCCGAGCCACAGGCGGCGGGCACCGCCGCAATGTTCGCCGCCGTCGCCCAGGAGCTGGATCTCTCGCCCACCGAACACCACCTGACCCTGCGTCATCTGCGGCTCACCCCCGCGAAGGCGAGGGAACTCGGCGCGGCGCTCGCCAAGTTGGTGGACGAAGCGGAGGAGGACGCGGAGGACGAGCCCGTGCACGGCGTGCTGGTGGCGCTCTATCAGCAGCCTCCGCCGACCGGGCCCGCCGGCGGTGCCATGGACGCGGCGGGTGGCTGAACCGGCCGTACCGGTGCGGTAGTTCGCGTGTGTGAGCCGGCGGCGGGGTCGTGCCTTGCGCCGAAAGCCCGAACGGCTATCGACCCAGGCCCGTCACTGGTCGCGCATCCTCCGCAGCGGGGACAGGAGCAGCAGCAGTCCCGCCGCCCAGGCCCCCAGCGCGCAGAACCACATGCACGGCCGGAGTCCGATCCACGTGCCCAGGGCGCCGCCGAAGAGCGCCCCGAGGGGCATGGTCCCCCACACCACCCAGCGCACCGACGCGTTCATCCGGCCCAGCAGTTCGGGAGGGCAGATCGCCTGGCGGTACGAGATCTGGGCGGTGTTGTACACCACGGCGGCGAGGGACAGGGCGGCCCAGCCGAGGGCGTAGAGGGTCAGGCCGGCGCCGGTCCCGGCGAGGGGGAGGAGGACGTACAGCACGCCGGGGACCAGGAGCGAGACCCAGATGATGCGGGCGGATCCCACCCGGGCCGACAGGCGTCCGGCCAACAGGCCGCCCGCGAGGCCGGCCACCGCGCCGAAGCCGAGGATGAGGCCGATCTGGGCCGGGCGGGCGTGCAGGGTGCGGGTGAGGTACACCATCTGGACCGACTCGATCGCCGTGATGAAGAAGTTGCTGGTGGCCGTGCAGGCGACGATGGCGCGCAGGACGGGGTCGCGGAGTACGAACCGCAGCCCCTCGGCGACGGCCGCCCGGAACGCGGCGGCCCGGGGCGTACCGGCCGCAGTCGGTGCGCGGGGCGGTTCCGGGGGCGGGCCGGGGGTCCGGATGAGCAGCAGCGAGACGACGCTCAAGGCGTAGGAGGCGGCGTCCAGGGCGACGGTGCGGGCCAGGCCCATGACCGTGACGAGGGCTCCGGCCAGGGAGGGTCCGGCGAGTTGGGCGACGGAGGCCGAGGCACCGAGTTTGCCGTTGCCGTCGGCGAGTTGGGACCGGTCCACCAGGACGGGGAGGTAGCTCTGGGCGGCGATGTCGAAGAAGACCGTCAGGGCTCCGGCCGTCGCGACGACGGCGTAGAGCTGGCCGAGGGTGACGCCGCCCCACAGCGCGGTGACCGGGATCGAGCCGATGAGGACCATGCGGGCGAGGTCGCAGCCGAGCATGAGCCGGCGTTTGTCGACCCGGTCGACGACGACGCCCGCGGGGAGGGAGATCAGGAGGAAGGCGAGGGAGCCGAAGAAGGTGAGCAGGGCGGTCTGGAAGGTGGTCGCTCCGAGGAGTTCCACGGCGATCAGCGGCAGGACCAGGACCGACACCTCGGAGCCGACCATGCTCAGGGTCTGGCCACTCCACAGGAGGAGGAAGGGGCGGTGCAGCCGGAGAGGTGCCGGGCGGTCGGGATCGGTCAGGATGTCGGACTGCGCTTCGCCCTCCGGCGTTTTCCCCATTGCACCAGCGATACCGTCCCGCACGCCGCCGTGTCCACCCCGGGACCGGCCTACTCACTCCCCGTACGCCGCACCCTCGCCCGTACCCGGATACACGTCGAGCCCCAGCGGACCGCACCGATCGCCGTTGGTGGGCCAGAAGTCCACCGAGCACGCGGTGAGCACCAGCACGACGTCGCGGACGGCCCGCAGCACGACGGAGTCGCCCGGCAGGGTCGTCGCGCTGAGGACGTCGAGCCGCCCCCGCTCCCCCGGCTCCGAACTCTGGAAGAAGTTGACCGGGTCGGGCACCACGGGCAGCGTGATGCCCAGAGCGGCGAGCGACGTCGTGAAATTGTCGGCGCAATTGGGATGGCCGGTGAGGCCCTCCCGTTCGTAGAGGGCCGGATTGCAGGCGGGGAACAGCATGTCGTGCATGCCTGGTGAGGAGTCCTTGACGAATTCGAGGACCGGCTCGTACTGCTGATCGACAAAGCATTCGCCGACCCGTGGGAACAATTGCTCCAGGAGGTCGCGGGTATGGCTTGTGGAGAGCCATTTCCGGTGGTCTGCGGCGTCGATCGCCCACAGGTCGCCGACCTGTCGCCCTTCGATGTCGGTGATCTCCACCGTCTCGCCGGCGCGGACCGCCACCGCGCGGCCCCCCTGTGCGGGAACCAGTCGTGAACGCCGTCCGTCCACCGCGTTGACCGGCCCGTCGGGCGCCGACACCGAGTGTTCATCGCGCGGGTCCCGCCGCGGCTCCAGCTGATCGTTCGGCGACAAGGTCCTCGCTCCGGCCCGGCTACCAGCGGTCACGCGACCGCCCCGGCCGCGGTCCGCATCGTACCGCCGACCCTCGGCACCGGGAGCGGGGTGCCGGGTCGCCGGGCGATCACCTGCGCATTCCTGATGCGGACCGAAAGATTCCGTAAGTGATGTCATTTTCCGGACATACACCTTGACAGCCGCAAAATACTACGGATAGGCTAATTCACCGTTGCGCCGGTAATTGACTCCTACCGAGCGGGGGAAACCCATTGAACGGGGATATGAAATATCCTGGCACATTTCCCGACCGCGTCTTTCCGGATCGCGCATTTCCCGACCTGGTGGTGAGCGCGAATTCGACTCAGGCGGAATTCTCGGCCGAGGCGACCATTCCCGAGCTGCTGGAGACCGCGGCGGCACGCTGGCCCCACAGACCCGCACTGCACGGACCGGACGGCTCCGTGGTGAGCCACGGCGAGTTGGCCGAGGAGACCGGGCGGCTGGCCGGGTTCCTCGCCGCGCACGGGGTGCGGCGCGGGTCGGCGGTCGGGGTGCTGGGCGAGCACAGTCCGCGGACCGTCGCGGTGATCGTGGCGATCCTGCGCTGCGGGGCCTACTACGTTCCGCTGGACCACCGTTGGCCGCCCGGCCGGGCCGTGACCGCGCTGCGCTCGCTGGGCGCGACGGCGCTGGTCGTGTCGCCGGGCATGGCGGACCGCGCGTTCGAGATCGCCGCCCAACTGCCTGACCTGCAGAGGGTGTTGCTCACCGGGGAGGCCGACCGTCCGCCCCGGAAGCGCCCCGGACGGACGCTCCGCGCGGACGGCGACTCCGGCGGCAGCGTGCGCCCCGACCGTCGGCGGGTGGTCGAGCTGGTCACCGGCTCCCTCCGCCCGGGCGGCGCTGTCGCCGTACTGGGCCACGCCGACGACGCCTTGACCCGTGACCTGCGCGACCGGGCGGCTTCCCTCCAAGTGGCGCTGGAGCCAAGGGACTTGGGCGCCCCCCGCGCGCGGGACCTCACGGACGCCTCTCACGCCGTTGCGGACGTCGGCGTCGTCCTGCTCCCCGACCGCGTACGGAGCCTGTCCGGCCCGGGACAGCTGCGCACCCTGCTGCACGAGGTGCTCACGCGTACCGCGCCCGGTACCGCCGTCGTGCTCAGTGACATCGTTGCCCCCGACTCCGGTGCTGCTCACGGGGCGTTCCGCGTGCCGCGCGACTGGTGGCCGGTGCTCGCGAGGTCGTACCCGGGGATGCGGGTCGTGGTCGACGACCGCGCCGAGGCGTCGCCGGACGGCGGTTGCCCGGGCTACCACGTCGTCCTCACCGCACCGGACACCCTTCCTGCCGAGCAGCCGGTTCCGGTGGAGGGGGGCGCTGAACGACCACTGCCACTCGCCGAGCACCAACTGCCGCTCACAGAGAACCCGTTGCGGGTCGACGACACGGGCACGCCCCTCGGAGCGCCGCCCCGGGGAGGGCCCGAGGATCTCGCGTACACCATCACCACCTCGGGGTCGACCGGTGAACCCAAGCTGGTCGGCGTGCGGCACCGCAGCGTGGTGAACCTCGTGGAGTGGTTCACCAAGCGGCATGCCGTGACGCCCGACGACGTACTGCTCCAGGTCGTCCCGTTCACCTTCGATCTGTCGGTGTACGACCTCTTCGGCGTGCTGGCCGCCGGTGGCAGCCTGGTGCTGCTTCCCGTCGCGGAACTGGAGGAACCCGACGCCGTCGTCGACGCGTTGCTGGAGCGGGGCATCACCCTGTGGAACTCCGCCCCCGCCGCGTTCACGACCCTGTTGCCCTTCCTCGCGCTCCGGCCGCGGACTTCCCGCGACCGGCTGCGGCGCGTCTTCCTCAGCGGGGACTGGGTGCCGTTGAGCACCCACGCGGATCTCGCGCGCGAGTTCCCGTCCGCGACGCTGGTCGCCCTCGGCGGGCCGACCGAGACCTGTGTGTGGACGAACGACCATGTGGTCGACCACATCGATCCCGACTGGCGGAGCGTGCCGTACGGACGGCCCATCCAGAACGTCCGCTGCTATGTGCTGCGGGAGGACGGCTCGCCCTGCGACCTCGGCGAGGCCGGGGAGTTGTACGCGGCCGGTGTGTGCGTGTCGGCCGGGTATCTGAACGACCCGGAGCTCACCCGCGCGCGTTTCCTGCCGGACCCGTGGGGACCGGAGCCCGGCGCGCGGATGTTCCGCACCGGTGACCGGGCGCGGTGGACCGAGCACGGCTGGATGGAGATCCTCGGCAGGATCGACCAGCAGGTCAAGATCAGCGGGTTCCGTATTGAACTGGGCGAGGTCGAGCAGGCCGCGCGCAGTCTGCCAGGGGTCGCCGAGGCATACGCGGTGCCGTGCGGGGATCCGCACCGGCCCGAACTCGGCCTCTTCGTAAGGGCGTTCACCGGCGGGCCGACGGCGGGTGCGGTGCGCGAGCGGCTGCACGCCCTGCTGCCCGGCTACATGGTGCCCAGCCTCGTCCGCGTGGTGGACACCCTGCCCCTGGGCCCGAACGGGAAGGTGGACCGGCGCGCGCTCGCCGACACGCTGACGCGACACGACGGCGGTACGGCCGAGCCGGACACCGGCGCGGTCGGCTCGATGGTCGCGGTGTGGGAGCGGGCCTTCGGGCGGCCGGTCGCGGCGGACGACGAGTTCTTCGACGCGGGCGGCACCTCCCTGGCCGCGGCCCGGATCGTGGCCGCCCTCCGGGAGGAGCACGGCGTACAGCCGTCCGTCGCGGCGCTCTACGACGCCGGCAGCCCCCGCCGACTGGCGGCGCTGGTCGGGGAGTTGGCCGCTGCGGCACCGGATGACGAGCCGGCCGCGAGGCGGGAGGGTCCGGCGCCCGATCGGGCTCCGCTGTCCGTGCAGCAGGAGGCGATCTGGTACATCGAGCAGATGACGCCGGGGTCGGTCGGCTACACCTCGACCGCCCGGATCGATCTGCGCGGCCCGCTGGACCCCGCGCGGCTGCGGCGGGCGCTGGCCGCGGTGACCGTGCGGCATCCGATGCTGCGGACCAGGTTCCCGCTCACGGAGGACGGTGTCCCCGAGCAGGTGGTGTCCGACGAGGTGGTCGTCGACCTCGACGAGGTGGACGGCGTGGGTCCCATCGACGAGGCCGTCCGTGCGGCGGGCGGTCATCTCTTCGACCTGGAGAAGGAGCCGCCGGTCCGCTGGACGCTGCTGCGGGTCGCCGCGGACGAGCACGTCCTGGTGCAGGTGGAGCATCACTTCGCGCACGACGGCTGGTCGATGTGGCTGATGCTGCGGGACATGGCCCGCGCGTACGTCCAGCTCGGCACGGGCGACGCCGTGGGCCTGGGCGCCGACGAGACGCCGTACACCACGTACTGCCTGGATCAGCACGCGTGGCTGGCGTCGGAGCGGGCGCGGGAACAGGTGCGGCACTGGACCGGTGAGATCGGTCCGGTCGGGGAACCGCTCGCGTGGCCGCACGAGGAGCGCAGGCCGGAGCGGTTCGGCTACCGGGGGGACACCCGTCACCTGGCGCTGCCCGCCGAACTCGACCGCAAGGTGCGGGACTTCGCGCGGCGGGCCGGTGCCACGCCGTTCGCCGTGCTGATGACCGCGTACACGGTGCTGATCGGCACGGTCTGTGCCGCGCCCTCCCTGATCATGGGCGGTGGGCTGCGCAACCGGCGGACGCCCGGGGTCCGGGAGACCGTGGGCATGTTCGTGAACACGTGCGCGTGGTCGTTCCCGGACTGGGGGGACCGTGCCTTCGACGAGCTGGTCCGGGACACCACCCTGCGGCTGGCGCGGGCGATGGAGAACCAGGAGATCCCGTTCCCGGTGGTGGCCCGGGAGGTCCGCACCTCGCGCGACCCGGCACGCAATCCGGTCTTCCAGACCAGCATCTCGATGAACGACTGGCCCGATCCCGTACTGGACTTCGGCGCGGGCGTCACGGCGGAGATGTCCCTGCCGAGCAACGGGGGCGCGAAGTTCGACCTGGACGTGATCGTGCTCCCGGAATCGGACGGTACCCGCATGCTGTGGCGCTACAGCAGCCCGCTGTTCACCCGGCCCGAAGTCGAGGTGCTGGTCGGGGACTTCCTCTCCCTGCTCGAAGCGGCCGTCACCGACTCCGGCGCCCGGTGCGGGCAGTTGGGCCGTAGCACCGTCACGACCGCCGCCGACTCCGCCGCACGAAAGGCCCGTTGACGTGATGACGACCGTACCGTCGGACCCCGGGGGCGAGGCCGCACAGGCGGCCCGCGTCGCGGCGGCCCTGTCGGCCTTCCCCGGTGTGGCGGAGGCGGCCGTCGGGTTCGTCGACGACATCAGCGGCGACCGCAGGCCCGTGGCCTGGGTGGAGACCTCGGCTCAACAGGCTTTCGACCACCGGGAGTTGCGGGCGTTCCTGCTGGGGCGGCTGCCCCGGGAGATCCTGCCGACCAGGATCGTCCCGGTCTCCCGGCTGCCCAGGACGCCGGACGGGGAGGTCGCCACGGCGGAGCTGGTCGCGCCCTCGTGGATCTCCGCGTCGGTGCACTCGCTGCGGCTCCTGCCGGACTCCACGGAGAGTCGGCTTGCGGACATCTGGGGCGAGTCTCTGTCGGTGCCGGATGTCGAGGTGGACGAGGACTTCTTCGATCTCGGCGGAAGTTCGCGCACCGCCATCGCGATGCTCGCCCAGTGCCGGGCCGCGTTCGGGGTGGAGGTGCCGATCCACCGGTTCTTCGAGAAGCCGACCATCGACAACCTCGCGAACCTCCTCAAGGACGGTTCCGCCGCGCACAGTTGTCTGCTCGGCCGTGGACACGGCGGGCACAAGCGGCCCTTCTTCTGCGTCTATCCGGGGACGGGTGTCCAGGGTCTGCGGCTGCTGTCGCGGCTCGAACCGGAGCGGCCGTTCCTGACACTGACTCCGCACGGCTACGGCGCGTCCCCGCCGAAGATCGGCTCCCTGGACGAGCTGGCGGCCCATTACGCCGAGGAGATCCGGAGCGTGCAGCCGCACGGCCCGTACCACCTGGCCGGACACTGCGCCAGCGCCGTCGTCGCCTACGAGGTGGCGGCCCGGCTGGAGCGGGAGGGGGAGACCGTGCTGTCGTTCGTCGGGGTGAAGGCACCGGCCAAGGTGGTGCTCGAACGGGTCCAGGGGTCCGACTTCTTCGTCCTCGACGAGCTGTTCGGCAACGCGGAGCCCGGCAGCGCGGCCAAGCGGCTGGAGTCGCTCCTGGAGGAGGAGACCGGGCACCTCAGGTCCCGGGCGGGGCAGGCGCTCGCCTTCGCCCGGATGCGGCCCGTACTGGCCGATCTCTACCAGGAGTTGATGAGTACGGCGTCGGTCGCGGCGGGATACGAGTTCGACCGTTTCATGGGGCTCGTCGAGAGCTGGGCCTGGTATGTGCTGGAGGCGGCCGGGCACGTGCCGTCCGCCTCCTCCTTCCCCGTGGACGTGGTCACCTTCCCGTCCGACCGCCGCGACCTGGCGGCCGACTGGCGGGCGGTCAGCGGCCGTCCGCCCGTCGTGCACGTGCAGGAGAGCGTCGAGCCCTTCGAGTCGACCGAGTTCGCGCGGTGGCTGGTCGATCTGCTCGACGCCCGCGACGCGGAGTGGGAGGCGGACCGGCCCCGGATGCCCTGACCCGCTCCCCCGCCGTCAGCCGTCCGTCCCCCGCACCGGCGTGAACTCGCGTGCGGCCAGGAAGGACGGCCGGCGGCTCGGGGCGGAGAAGGGCTCCCGCAACGTGTTCTCGACGCTGTTGAACACCACGAACAGGTTCTGCCGCGCGTACGGCGTGATGTTCCCCGACGAGCCGTGCATGCAGTTGCAGTCGAAGACGACACCGGTGCCGGCCGGGGCCAGGCAGGGCACGACACCCGTCCTGTCGCTGAGCGTGCGCAGCGCCTCCTTACTGGGCAGGCCCACCTCCTGACGGACCAGCGAGGTGCGGTAGTTCGCCGACGGCGTCTGCCCGGCACAGGTGACGAACGTCCGGTGGGAACCGGGGATGATCATGAGCGGGCCGTTGATCGCGGTGTTGTCGGTCAGCGCGACCACCAGGGTCAGCGCCCGCATCCGGGGCATCCCGTCCTCGGCGTGCCAGGTCTCGAAGTCGGAGTGCCAGTAGAAGTCTGTGCCGTCGAAGCCGGGTTTCCTGTTGACGCGCGTCTGGTGCACGTACACGTCCGAGCCGAGGATCTGCCGGGCGTGGTCGGCCAGCCGGGGACTCGCGACCAGGTCGCGGAACCACGGGCTGATCGCATGGACCTCGAAGACCGACTTGATGTCCTCGGAACCCGGTTCCCTGATGATCCGCGGGTCCTCACCGGGGCGCACGCGGGCGGCGATGCGGTCCAGTT
Organism: Streptomyces sp. NPDC090083; assembly: GCF_044747445.1. Taxonomy (NCBI): domain Bacteria; kingdom Bacillati; phylum Actinomycetota; class Actinomycetes; order Kitasatosporales; family Streptomycetaceae; genus Streptomyces; species Streptomyces sp. NPDC090083. The sequence goes on from NZ_JBIVED010000001.1 coordinate 798,183, forward strand.
CGGCCAGGGCCTCGTCGACCGTGCTCCGGTCGACGAGGCCGTCCAGGATCAGGAAGCCGTCCTCCTCGTAGGCCTTCAGCCGGTCCGCCGACAGGGGCCCGGGGCCGCCGTCGTGGACGACCGGTTCGGCGCGCGGGAGAAGTGCTTCGCCGGTGGAGTTTCTGGTGGGGTAGAAGTCCGTCGCGTCGGCGTCGCCTGTCGTCATGTCCTGCTGCCCTCCTTGGCCGTGGCGGATGCCCGCCGCTGCGGTCCGACCGGTGCCGCACCCGGTGCGGCACGCAGTGGTTCGAGCAACTGCTCTGTCTGCTGGACGAGTTGGTGGAAGCGGTCGAGGGTCGGCGCGAAGATCACACAGCTCAGCCGGCCGTGGGCCAGCCCGGTCAGTTCGCACGGGACGACGCCCTCGGCGTGCTCGCGCGGTGAGCGGACAACCGGCTCCAGGGCCCGCAGGAGTGCCGCGAGCCCTGTGGGGCGCGGCAGCCGGTAGAAGTCGTAGTGTCCGACGGCGGTGTCCTCGGCCCGCTCGGGTCCGAGGAAGTGCAGGCCGAAGTCGCGCAGGTGGGTGGAGCCCGTACGGCGGGAGTTGAGGTCCAGCATGAAGACGGTGCCGTCGGGTCTGGCCACCGCGTCGATCCCGAAGTGGCCTCGGTAGCCGCGGACTTGGAGGGCGGCGGCGATCACGGTGGCGCTCGCGACGAAGGGCTCGTACCAGGGCTCGTCCTTGAGGGAGCCCGCGGTCACGTTGCCCCGCACCTGGGTCGGTTCGCCGAAGAGCATCTCGCACACGTGCGTCAGGGCGGGAGGGCGCTGCGGGTCGGCCGGCACGGTGAACTCCACCGAGGGGAAGGTGACTCCGTCGCCCTCGATGTACTCCTCGACGACCACCGGCTCGTGCTCGGCGAAGTAGGGACTCTCGCGCAGCAGCCGCAGGACTCCGTCCGGCGGTTCCGAGGGCCGTACGGTGATGAGTCCGACGCTCGCCTCGCCCCGGTCGGGTTTGAGGATGCAGGTACGGCCGGTCGCGGTGATCCGGGCGGCGGCCTCGGCCGCGTCCTCGTGGCTGCGGCACTCCGCGCCCTCGGCGGTACGGGCCCGAGCCGTGCCGAGACCGCAGTCGGCCACCAGCTCGCGGAAGCCGCTCTTGGTGTCCAGCCGGTCCCTGAGCTCCTGCGAGGCGCAGCTCTCCGGGAGTTCGACCCGCATCCCGAAGCGGTCGGACATCGTCCGTACGAACTCCCACAGGCCCCGGGTCGTCGTGTGCGGGATCAGCCGGAAGCGTCGGCCCGGGCCGACGTAGTCGAGCAGGCCCCGCAGCAGCACGCCGTCCGCGACGATGTCGTCGAAGATCGAGCCGGTGGGGGCGGCGGGGCTCAGGTTCAACACGCCCTGCAGGCCGAGGAGTTCGCACTGCCAGTCGAGGTGTGCCATCGGCACCTCGGTGAGGATGAGCTTCGCCGTCGGCAGCCAGAACAGCGACTGGTCCTGCTGCGGGAAGGCCTCGGACACGATGGCGTCGCTCTCGCCCGGCCGGCGGGCCCGCCCGGCGAGCAGCCGCAGGGTGTCCACCGCGTTGCACACGCAGACCGTGGGTACGGTGCCGTTCTCCGTCACTGTGCTCCCCCTATACGGTGTCCGGTCGCTTCAGGCCGTGGCCGTTCCCGATCAGGTCGCCCATGGCGTCGACGAGGTGCCAGAACAGGTCCTCGCCGAGGTCCGGGGTGGCACCGGTCGAGGAGGACAGGGCGCCGCCGTTGGAGGCGAGGGCCTCGTCGATCGGATGGAGGTAGACGCCGGCGCGGGGCGGGGTGTCGTGCTCGACCTTCTCCCCGGTGACCAGGTTCGGGCGCAGGTACATCATGAGGCTGGTCTCGGTCACCCCCGCGTGCTCGGCGTGCCAGCCCGGGAAGTGCGGGAGCCGGGACGCGATCCAGTCGTCGGCCACCAGGCTCCACCAGCTGAACGCGATGATCTCGGTCGTGCCGAGCGTCCCGGCGGCACGGCATGCGTCGAGGGCCTCGAACAGCAGGGCCTCGTTCTCGTAGTGCCCGTTGACCACCACGATGCGCGCGGGTTCCAGCGCGGCCAGCGAGCCGACGGCGTCGCGGAGGTAGTCGACCAGGACCGTGCCCCGGATGTACACGGTGCCCGGGTGACCGAGCCCGCCGCCGCTCTGCGGAAGGGACCGCGCGGACAGCGGCTGTCCCGGCACGAGCCAGGCGCCGAGACCGGCGGCCGTCTCCCGGGCCAGGGCCTCGGGGATGTCCAGGTCGACCGAGAGCGGCAGATGCGGGCCGTGCTGCTCGATCCCGCCGATCGGCCAGAGCAGGGTGGCGCCGCGCACCCGTGCGGGAACCTGGGCGCTGGTGAGATCCGTGAGGCGCTGGGCGGCCGTTGCCCTCGTCCGCATGCGCTACTCCTTCCTCAGGGCCCGGCCGACGAGGTCGCGGGTGCTTTCGTCCCGGTCGGACAGCCAGTCCGTGTAGCCGACGCAGATGCGCCGCAGAGTCGCGTACATGTCGCGGTGCAGCGCCGAGTACACCTGGACGGCGGTGGCGCCGACGCTCAGGTACTCGACCACGTCGGCCGCCTCCCGCACTCCGCCGGAGGCGAGGATCGGTATGTCGACACCGTGTCTGCGCAGGGAGTAGATCTCGGCGAGGACGAGCGGCTTCAGGCCGTCGCCCGAGTAGCCGTACACACCGCCGAGCACGGGCTCGCCGCTCTCGGGGTCGACGGCGAGTCCGGGGATGGTGTCGCTCAGGGTGATCGCGTCGGCTCCCGCCGCCACGGCGGCTTCGAGGCGGGCACGGGTGCCGCCGTCGACGGCGAGCTTGACGCTGAGGGGAAGGCGGACCCGTTGCCGTACGGCCGCGGTGTACTCCCCCACGCGCTGCGGGGTGTCGTCGAAGCCGTCCTCGTTGATGCAGGAGATGCCCAGTTCCAGGCCGGGGCAGCCGGTGGCCTCGATCTCCTCGGACAGCGCGGCCAGTTCGTCCGGTGAGTCGGCGTGCACCGAGGCGACGACCGGGAGGCGCTCCTGGGCGAAGCGGCGCAGGGTGTCGCACCAGGCCGGGACCGGGCGTCTGGAGTAGGTGGTGCTGTTGAGCATGCCGCCCCGGATGCGCACGATGCGTTCGCCGCCGCCGGTCGGCGGGTTGGGGTGGATCGTCTTGGTGACCACACCGCCCGCGCCGCGCTCGACGAGCCGCCGGATGGTGCGTTCCTGGTCGGTCAGGAGTCCCGATCCGACCACCACGGGACTGGACAGCCGTATGCCCAGCATCTCGGCGCCGGCGGTGTTAACGGGGACTCCGCTCGGGCAGCGGGCCCTGTCCCGTGCCGGTGGGGTCACAGGCGGCCCAGCGGACGGCGCGCAGATACTCCACGACCGTCTCCGGTTTCCGCATCACGTCGTCGATGTCGAGGAAGGCGGCCGAGGCGATGGCGGGCAGTCCGCGCAGGAGGTGGCTGCCTCCGGGCTCCCCGTCGATGTCGGTCAGCACCAGGATGGGCTTGCCCAGTGCGGAGGCCCAGCCCAGTTCGATGTGGGTGCCGTCGGTCCGCATCAGCTCGCCGGGAGCGACCGACGGCAGGATCGGCAGATACGCGTCGCACTGGGTCATCCAGAGGTGGTCGCGCACGGTCACCTCCTCCGGCCCGAACCGGTCGGAGATCTCCCCGAACCGCTCCACCACGTGGGCCGACAGGACCTCGCCGCCGTCCTCCTCGATCGCGGCGATCACCGTGAGGAGCACCTCGTGCAGGGCGGGTGCGAGTACGCCGCCGGTGCCGACGGCGTACTGGATGGGACCGCCGACGAAGACCTTCAGCCCGACCAGACCGTCGCCTCGGCCGCCACCGGTGTCGTCGACGCGCAACTCCCCGTCGCGGTGCTGTGCTGTGTCGCGTTCGCTGCTTGCAGGCATCCGTCCTTCTGCCTTTCCCGCGGGTGTGAACCGCTGTTGCGGGTCGTCAATAGCTGGAGGCGTGCGATTCGTTCAGGTCGTGCTTCTCCGGGCCGACCAGGGGCGGGTTGAAGACGCTGAGCAGGACCAGGTCGCCCGTCTCGTCGGCACGGAGGTAGTGCGGCTCGTGGTTGTTGAGGACGTAGATGACACCGGGTCTGAGGACGTGGGCGGCGCCCGTGTTGTCCTCGATGAGTCCGGTCCCGGCGATGCAGTAGCAGGACTCCAGGTGGTTGCGGTACTGCAGGAACGACGTCGTACCGGCACGCACCACGGTGTGGCAGACCGTGTAGCCGACCCCGTCCGAGGCGACGACGAGACGGTAGCTGCGTCCGTTCCCCCAGTCGACGTCGAGCTCGGTGCCCTCGACATCCTCGATGCTGCGGACAAGCAAGGCCGCTACCCCCTTCTCGTTCGGTGTCGGGCCGCCGGTTCGTGGGCGAGCCGGGCAAGTTCGGCGCAGACCGTCCGCCGGTCGGCCTCGGTCGCGGTGCCGCCGGCCGGCAGCAGGGAGACCTGGCCGGTGGTGGCGGCCGACCATGCGGCGACGGCCTGCCGGGCCCGGTCCTCGCCGCTGCCCGGCGGGAGCACCGTCACGGGGACGGCGGGCAGGTCGTCGGGGTCCCATGTGTAGGTCTCGATCAGCGTCAGGTCGGCTCTGACCATGGGCTCGAAGAAGTCGCGCGCCAGTGGATCGTCGAGGTCGAAGGGGGCCATGGCCCGCTCGGCGAGCGCCTGCCACATCTCCTCGGCGGGCAGCGCGTGCAGCGGACGTTCGGGCCGTGCCCCCGCGGGCCCCGACTGGCCGAGCACGACCAGCGACAGGGGCGGTACCCCGGAGCGCTCCAGGGCGCGTGCCAGCTCGTAGGCGCCGTAGGCACCACCGCAGTCGCCCAGCAGCAGGAAAGGCAGTCCGCGTACGGCGACGTCCTCGGCACACCGTTCCGCTAGGTCCGCGACGAGGGCCGGCATCGCGGACAGCGGGGGCTCGGTGAAGCGGTTCTCGCGGCCGGGCAGCCGGAACGTCAGCACCTGGAGCCAGTCGGGGGTCAGCCCGGCCAGCCAGGCGTGGTCGGACGGTCCCGCCCCGGGCTTGGGGAGCGAGTAGAGGAGCGCCTTCGGATCGGTCGCGGTGAGCTGATGGTCGACGGCCCAGCGGCTCCCCATCCCCTACGCCCCCTTGCTCTGCCTCAGCCGCGCGACCTCGGCGACCAGGCCGCCGAACGTCGTCTCGCGGAACGGCAGTTCGAGGGGGACGTCCGTCTCCAGCCGCAGGGTCAGCGACTTGACGACGCGCAGCGCGAGCATCGAGTGGCCCCCGATGTCGAAGAAGTCGTCGTCGTCCGCGAACCCGTCGTCGCGCCCGAGTACCTTCCGCCACACGGCGGTCACCGCCTCCGAGGCCTCACGGAAGCCGTCGGCCGCGGCCCGTTCGGTGCTGTGCTCCACGCTGTCCGTCATGCCCTGCCCTTCGTCCGGCCGTCCGCGTCGGCCGCGTCGTGATGTGCTACGGGGTCTTCCGCGTCGCTCGTCCCGGTCGGTGCGGCGCGTCCCCGGTTGGTCTTGCCGGACGGTGTCAGGGGGAGTTCGGCGCGGGTCTCGATGCGCGTCGCCACCATGTGCGGGGGCAGGCGCTGTTTCAGCCAGCGGCGCAGCTCCACGGTGTCCAGCGTGGTGGACGACGAGGTGACCAGGACGGTCAGGGAGGTCGCCACGGGGGCGCTGTCGGGGACGCAGAGCGCGTCGGTCACTTCGGGGTGAGTGCGGACCACGGCCTCGATCTCGCCGAGTTCGACCCGGTGTCCGGCGATCTTGATCTGGTCGTCGGACCGTCCGGTGACCACGAACGCGCCGTCCGCCTCCCGGCGCGCCAGATCGCCCGTGTCGAACAGCCGGTCCCCCGGTGCGCCGAGCGGATCGGCGACGAACCGCCGGCGCGTCAGCTCCTCGCGGTGCAGATAGCCGAGGGCGACCTGCCGTCCCCCGATGAAGAGCCGCCCGGTCCCGCCTTCAGCGACCTCGCGCATCCGCTCGTCGAGGACGCGGACGCGGGTGTCGGGGGTGGTCACGGAGATCCGGGTGGCCGCGTCGCCGGGAGCGGTGCAGGGCGCGCCGGCGACCCAGACGGTGGCTTCGGTGGGGCCGTACAGGTTGCGAATTTGGGTCCGGCAAGGCGGAGTTGAGCCGGGATCGAGTAGTCGGGGCACCAGGTCGACGGGGAAGGGTTCCCCGCCGACGAGCAGCGTGTGCAGTGCGCGCAGGCCCGCCGAGGCCGCGTCGTGTTCGACGAGGAGGCGGAGCAGCGAGGGGGTCACGAGCAGATGGCTGACGCGGCGGCCGTGCCGGGTGCCGGTCGCGAGCTGGGAGGTCATGATGCTCAGCGGGTCGCTGCCGGTGAGGCAGACGTAATGCCCCCTGCTCAGCGCCCAGATCAGCTCGGGGAGACTGGCGTCGTAGCCGGCGCTCGCGTGGGCGAGCCACACCTGCTCCGCCGGTTCGGAGAAATCGTTGTCAAGGGCGGTGAAGAAGCCCGCCAGACTGTCGTGCGCGATGAGCACACCCTTGGGCTGCCCGGTCGAGCCGGACGTGTACAGCACGTACGCACAGTCCGGGACGCCCGGCTCCGCCGGGGACGGCGCCCCGCCCTGCCAACTCAGGTCGTCCAGAAGCAGTTTGGGCACGCGGTCCGGAAGCCGGTGCGCCAACGCGCCGCTCGTGATGACGCAGCGGGGCCCGGCGTCCTCGACGACGGCGGCTAATCGGGCGTCCGGATGGACGGGTGAGAGCGGCAGATACGTCGCCCCGGCCCGGTGGACGGCGAAGAACGCGGCGGGCAGGTCCCGGTCGCGCTCCAGCAGCACCGCGACGATGCCGTCCGACACGCCGCCCGCGTGCAGCGCCTCGGCGATCTCGCCACTGCGGCCCGCCAGTTGACCGAGGGTGACGACACCCGCGGCGTCCTCCAGGCAGTCCCGGTCGGGGTGGCGCGCGGCCACTTCGCGCAGGGCCGTCCAGGTGGCGCCGACGGCCCCGGGAACGCTCCCGTCCCCGTGCCCGGACGCGCCGACTGCCTGTCGGGCGACCGGAGTTGATGAAGTCGTTGATCGAATCGTGGATCGAGCGGACAGCGACACGCCTCGTCACACCCCCGTACCTCTCACTGGGAGAGGGATACAGCTCTGGTGACTCTTTGTCACACATTTCACGCGCTGGCCTGGGTGGTCAGTCCCGGGCCGGTCCATGGTGACACGCTGACCAGGGTGCCGCAATGGGACCAGAGCGGTGGATACCGGCCTCCTGAGGCCCACGGGATTCCGCTTCCGGGCGCCCCCTCGGACGCGTCGATTCGCCCTTGTAAGGGGCACACCTGTCCGGTACTGCGAAGGCGGGGGGCGGCTCACGTCCGGCTCCGCGCCCCGATCGACGGCGGTCGGCAAGTCCGTTTGCCCGCGAGGAAGATGAGCCCCTGCGGCTCCGGTGTCCGCCGTGCCGGTAGCGGGCGGCGGCGAGCGGACGCCCCGGGCAGCGGCGGGACTTCAGTCACCGCGAGTGACCGGCTCGGCCTCGCTCTCGGTGTCGAGCGCATCGAGTACGGCGTCCCCGTTCGCCCTCGCCCACTCCGTCAGCGTGTGGATCGGGTCGAGCAACGACGCGCCGAGCGAGGTGAGTTCGTACTCCACACGGGGCGGCGCCTCGGCGTAGGCGTGGCGGCGGACGAGTCCGTGGGTCTGGAGTCGGCGGAGGGTCTGGGTGAGCACCTTGCGGGAGATGCCGCCGATCAGCCCGGCCAACTCGCCGTGGCGCACGGGTCCTTGGCTGAGGCCGTAGAGCACGACCGCGGTCCACTTGTCGGCGAGGAGCTCGACCGTCAGACGTGCCGGGCAGTCGGCGAGGAAGGGACCACCGGGACCGAAACCGCTCATGGCGCCCAAGGTACCTGGCGGTTCCTGTCGGAAACCTAGCGTGGGTCCTCCACCCCCTTTCCCCAGCCAGGAGAGTCATGCAGACCGTGCGACCCGTGCGATCCATGCGCGTCATCACCCAGCGGTCCCTCGGCGGGCCCGAGGTCCTCACCGTCGTGGACGCGCCCGAACCCCTGCCCCAGCCTGCCGAGGTGCTCGTCCGCGTCCGGGCGATCGGGCTGAACCCGCTGGAGGCGCGGCTGCGCGCCGGTGAGTTCCCACTGCTCGGCCCGCCGCCGTTCGTCCTCGGCTGGGACATCAGCGGTGTGGTCGAACAGGCCCCGCAGACCTGGCGGTTCAGGCCCGGCGACGAGGTGTTCGGGATGCCGCTGTTCCCGCGGGCGGCGAACGCGTACGCCGAGGTCGTGTCGGCGCCCGCGCTGCACCTGGCCCGCAAACCGGCCTCGATGTCGCACGTCGAGGCGGCCGCGCTGCCGATCGTCGGCCTGACGGCGTGGCAGGGCCTCGTCGATCTCGGCGGCGTGGGCGAGGGCGACCGGGTGCTGGTCCACGGCGGTGGCGGCGGAGTGGGCCACGTGGCGATCCAGCTCGCGAAGTCGCTCGGCGCGCACGTGATCACGACCGCGAGCGAAGGCAAGCGGGAGTTCGTCGAGGGGTTCGGCGCCGACGAGGTCATCGACCACACGGCGGTCGACTTCGCCGAGGCGGTCCGCGACGTCGACGTCGTACTCGACACGATCGGCGGCGACACCGCCGGACGGTCGCTCCAAGTGCTGCGCCCCGGTGGCCACTTGGTGACGGCGGTGGCCGAGGACGACCCGGACCTCATCGCCCGCTGCGAGGCGGCCGGCCTGCGCTTCAGCGGTATCGCGGTCGACCCCGACCCGGTCGCCCTGCGCGGCCTCGCCGCACTCGTCGACCAAGGCAGGCTCCGCGTCCACGTGCAGGAGACGTTCCCCTTCGAGCGCGTCGCGGACGCCCACCGGCGGCTCGACTCCGGCCATCTGCGGGGCAAGCTCGTCCTCACCCTCTGACCCCGCTGTAGCCGGGCCGGGCCGGCCGTCCCGGCCCGGCTACGGCACCCCCGCCTCGAACAGCACGTACCCCGCGTAGGACCCCGACGCCATCGCCGCGACGCCCAACACCAGGCAGAGCGTGGGCAGTCCGACGGTCCGCAGTCTGACCGCGAGCGGGATGAAGAGCGGGAAGCACGGCAGCAGATAGCGGGAGACGTTGCCGAAGATCTGCTGGCTGCCCAGGACCAGGGCGAGGGTGAGCAGGGTGTGGACGACGAGAACGGCCGGCGGGCGCAGGCGGATCAGGAAGGGGAGGAGGAGGGCGGCGAGGAGGACGGTGGCCGCGGCGATGGTGTCCTCGAAGGGGAACGCGAAGAGGTAGTCGAAGCGGCCGACCGCCATGGAGCCGAAGACGTCGGCCGTCTGCCTGCCGTAGTCGAAGGTGTGTCCCCAGGCGCCCTTCTGGAGGACGAAGTAGCCCGCCAGGTCGCCCATGCGGTTGCCGACCCAGAGGAGGTAGCCGGCCAGGCCCAGCGGTGCGACCAGCAGGGCGAACCAGGGGGTCCCCGTGTGTTCCCGGCGGCGGTGGAGGGTCTGGAGCGCGGCGACCGAGACGGCGGCGATCAGCGCGACGGCCGTGGGGCGGTTCAGGCCCGCGGCGAAGGTCAGGACGCCCGCCGTGAGCCAGCGGTCGGTCATGACGGCGTGGCAGGCCCAGACCGCGAGGGCGATGTAGAGGGACTCCGAGTACGCGGCCCACTCCATCCCGGAGCCGGGCCACACCGCCCACAGACCGGCCGCCGCGAACCCGGCCCGCCTGCCCCCGAACCGCGCCGTGACCGCGTGGATGCCGAGCGCCGCGGCGAACGACGCCACGACCGAGACGAGCATCCCCGAGCCGTACAGCCCCAGGCCCGTGACCTCGGAGACCAGTCGCATCGTCGCCGGGTAGAGCGGGAAGAAGGCCGCCGAGTTGCCTTCGAGGGTGATCATGCCGGTGGCGCCGGGGACATGGACGAGCGCGGGGTCGTAGCCGTGCGCGGCGATCTGCTGGTACCACCAGCCGTCCCAGGTCGCGAGTACGTCCCACACGTGGGCGCCGCCGCCGAAGCGCGGGTTCTTCGTCCGGAAGCCGCCGTCGGAGTCCAGCAGGTACATGAAGACGGCGAAGCCGATCAGCTTCAGCACGCCGTACAGCGCGAGCACCGGGCCCCAGTGGCGGGCCGCGCGGCGCAGCACCTCGCCGACTTCCTTACGGCGGAGGCTGGTTGCGGCCTCGGAGCCGGGGCGCGTCAAGGTCGTCGTCCCGCTCATGCCGCCGTCCCCTCCGCCTCGTCCGTCTCGGCCGTCTGGTCCGTCCCGTCCGTCCCGTCCGTCCCTGCGTGGCGCCCGGCCGGGAACACCCAGGCCCGGAAGAGCAGGAACCGTACGAGAGTCGCCGCCAGGTTGGCCGCGACCAGTACCCCGACTTCCGTACCTCGCGCGGGAGTTGGAGCCTCCCGGTGGAGGAGCGCGAGGGAGCCGCTGGTGAGGGCGAGGCCGATCGTGAAGACCAGGAGGCCCTGGGCCTGGTGGCGGAGGGCGCCGGTCCGGCCGCGCAGCCCGAAGGTCAGGCGGCGGTTGGCGGCCGTGTTGGCGAGGGCGCAGAGCAGCAGCGCCAGCGCGTTCGCGGCCTGGCCGCCCGCCGCCGGGCGCAACGCCAGGTACAGGAGGACGTAGCCGACCGAACTGACCGCGCCCACGGCGGCGAAGCGCAGCAGTTGGGCGGCCAGGCCGGCCGGGGGCGAGCCGTCGGCGGCGGACCGGCGCAGCCCCGACGCCGGAAGGGTGCCGCGCGCCAACTCGCGTCCTATGCGCGCGATTCCGCGCAGGTCGGCCAGTGCCGTGGACAGGAGGTCGACGCGGCTGTCGGGGTCGTCCACCCAGTCCACCGGCACCTCGTGGATGCGCAGTCCGGCCCGTTCGGCGATCACCAGCAACTCGGTGTCGAAGAACCACCCGGAGTCCTTCACCAGCGGCAGCAGCCGCTCGGCGACATCACGCCGTACCGCCTTGAAACCGCACTGCGCGTCGGAGAAGCCGACGGCGAGCGTGGACCTCAACAGGGCGTTGTAGCAACGGGAGATGGCCTCGCGCTTGGGGCCGCGCACCACCCGGGAGCCACGGGCCAGGCGGGTGCCGATCGCGATGTCGGAGTGGCCGGAGATCAGCGGGGCGACGAGAGGGAGGAGCGCCGCGAGGTCGGTCGACAGGTCGACGTCGACGTAGGCGAGGACGGGCGCCCGCGACCCGGACCAGGCCGCGCGCAGCGCCCGGCCGCGGCCCTTCTCGGCGAGCCGGAGCCACTTCAACTCCGGTATTTCGGCGGCGAGTCGGGCGGCTATGCGCGGGGTCGCGTCCGTGCTGGCGTTGTCCGCGACCGTGATGCGGAAGGGGTACGGGAACGTCTCCAGCAGGTGGGCGCGCAGGCGCCGTACGCTCGGTTCGAGGTCCGTCTCCTCGTTGTGCACGGGGACGACGACGTCGAGGACGGGCTCGTGCTGGTGGGCCGGCACCGGTGTGCGGAGCGGCAGTCGGCTCGTCGGACCTGCCCGACCCGGCTGACACGGCCGGCTCGTACGGATCATCTGATGCGTCGGCAATTTCATGTTTCGTCCTGGTCTGTGAGTCGTCGCAGGGCATGCGGGATCGCCGGCGGGCGCGATGTCGCGGCGGGGAGGAACGGGCTGAGCCGTACGGGCCTATGGGGCTTAGGGACCTATGGGCTTAAGGGGCTGTGGACTTAAGGGCCTGTGGGCTTACGGGGCTCTGGGCGTCCGGGGCTCGGGGCGTGCCGGGTGGGGCGGGTCATCCGGTGCTCGTCGCGCCCACGTCCAGCGTCCCGGACGACTCCGTCGCCGGTGGTGTCGTGACCGTGTACGTCGAAGTGCTCTGCCCCGTCGGGGTGTTGGCCGTCCCCGTGGCGGACGGCGGCGCGGCCGGACCGGTCGCGGTCGGGTCCGTGGAGGGGGTGGACGAGTCTCCGCCCGGGGCCGAGGTCTCCGTGGTGGGCGGCACGGTGGTGTCGGTGGGGGTCGGGCCGGTGGTCCCGCTCCCGGTGGGGTCGGGCGTCGGGGTGGGGCCGGGGAGAGTGGGGCTCAGGGCGGGGCGGGGCAGCGGGGCCTGCGGCCTGTCGTCCACCCGGTCGTGCGGCAGCAGGAAGAAGCCGAGGCCGATCCCGGCGACGGCCAGGACGGAGCCGACCGCCCGCTGCGCCGTACGGGCCCGGCGTCTGGCCCGTACGCCGTCGCGGAGCCGGGTCCGGTGCCTGGGTTCGAAGGGGGTGATCTCCCGGGTGTCGCGCATCATCCGCGCGAGCTCTCTCTCGAAGCGGTCGAACTGCTCGCCGCGGTCGCGCTGTTCGCCGTGGTCGACGTGGTCCATCAGCTCCCCCTCATCCCACCGGCTCGATGACGTCGCCGAGGATGCGGCGCAGCCGCGCCACGCCCCGCGACGCATGGGACCGGACGGTGCCGACCGGACACCCCAGCACTTCGGCGACCTGCTTGTCGGTCAGGTCCTGGTAGTAGCGCAGGACCACGGCGGCCCGTTGCGCGGGCGGCAGTTGGGCCAGCGCGGCCTCCAGTCGCGAGCGCTCCGCCACCACGGCGGACACGTCCCCGGTCTCCGCCCGGTCGGGCAGTTGCTCGACCGGGCGCTCGCCCCACCAGCGCCGTCGCGCCGAACGCGCCGCCGCCCGCGCGAGGATCCTGCGCACATACGGCTCCGGTGCCTCCTCGCCGATCTTCGGCCAGACGAACCAGAGTTTGACCATGGCCTCCTGGAGGAGGTCCTCGGCGCGGTGCCGGTCACCTCCCACGAGCAGACAGGCCAGATGGAACAACGCCGACCAGCGGGCTGCCACGAACCCGTCGAACCCCTCGGCCCGACTCTGTTCCATCCGTACCGTCCCCGTTCAGGCAAGCCCCTTACACAGAGAGAAAGGCCCTGGACCCGGTACCGCGCTGCACTTCGCCGCTGTGATCCGGGTTACATCCGGGCGGGGGTCAAGAGTGCGTCATGTGGAATCCGGGGCTGAGAGGGCCGGGACCTGCGGACGTACTAAGGGCGTAAGCAGACGCGACACCCGACGAAGGGCACTTCCTTGAACCCGCGACGCATCGTCCTGAGCCTCGTCGCAGGGCTCGCCTCCACGCTGCTGCTGGGGGCGTGCGGTTCCTCGAACGACACCGGCACCGGCAATGCCGCCCCGGCCGCGTCCGACCCCGCGATCTCGACACCGGTGGCCTCCCCGCCGAGCGCGAGCGCGAATGCGACCGCGAGCAGCACGGCCGGCACCGGTTCCGACGGCGGCACCACGACCACCGCCGTGACCGCCAAGGCGATGACCGGCCTCGGCAACGTGGTCACCGACAACAACGGCATGACCCTCTACCGCTTCGACAAGGACGAGCCGTCCCCGTCCAAGTGGACGTGCAAGGGCGCGTGCACGATGACGTGGATCCCGGTCATCGTGCGGGACTCCGTCCGGACGTCGGGGGTCGAGAAGAGTCTCCTCGGCACGGTCCACCGCAGCGGCCTCAAGCAACTCACCCTGGGCGGCTGGCCGTTGTACCGGTACATCGGCGACACGGCGGCCGGGCAGGTCAACGGCCAGGGCAAGGACGGCGAGTGGTTCGCCGTCGCCCCCTCCGGACAGAAGTCCGTGACGACGGGCTGAAGACGGGGACGAGGCCGAGGACCAGGAACAGGAACAGTACGACGGTCCCGCGGGTCCACCGGAACGGTGTGGACCCGCGGGACCGTCGGCATGCGGAGGGAACTCCGGTCCGGCCCGCCGGATCAGCGGGTGCGACCGTCCGAGCGCTTGCGGTGGATCGTGAACGTCTCGAAGACCGACAGCTCGCCGTGCGGCTTGTTCACGTTGTAGTACGTGACGTGCATGCGGGTCGTGTCACCGGCGTGGCGCCCCGGGTCGACGGTGAACGCCGCGAAGCCGTAGGGGTGTTCGGTGTCGCGGACGCCGGTCCAGATCGCCTCCTCCTTGGTGTAGGTGGAGGTGCGCTTGCCGTTGGAGCCGGGGCTGGACGACACGGCGGTGATGACCTTGGCGGTGCCGTCCTTGAAGAAGCTCTGGTTCGTGGTGCCGGAGACACCGCCGCCGCCGAGGATCATGTGCACGGTGCCGAGGCCGGTGTCGATGGAGTCGGTGGCCGTGGAGACCGGGTTCGGGGTGAGCGTCTCGCTGCCGGTGACGACACCGCGCACGGCCAGCGAGCGCTCGTAGTTGTGCTCGTGGCCGCACAGGACCAGGTCGACGCCGTAGCGGTCGAAGAGGGGGCCGTACTTCTGGCGCAGGCCGAGGTCGGCGCCGTTGGCGTCCGAGGAGCTGATCATCACCTGGTGCATGGCGACGACGATCCAGTCGGTGTCGCGTGAGGCCCGGGCTGCCTTCAACTCCTTCTCCAGGAATGCCAGTTGGCGTCCGCCGGAGTAGCCGCTGATGTAGACGTCGCCGCCGTCCTGGAGGCAGTTGTCGTCGTTCTGCAGCACGATCACGCGGACCGAGCCGACGGTGAACGCGTAGTACAGGCCCGCGAGTTCGGCGTCCGTCTCGGTGGAGGGGAGGTTGAAGTAGGTCTGGTAGGCGCCGAGTCCGATCGGGCCGTTGGCCTTCTCGATCTCGTGGTTTCCGGCCGCCGGCATCCAGGGGCGGAAGCGGGCCGAACGGGTGTTGTTGGTGAAGAAGTTGTTCCAGGTGCGCACCCGGTCGACGTCCAGGTTGGCGTAGCAGAGGTCGCCGTTGAGGAGGTGGAAGAGCGGGGCGACCTGCTCGATGCCGGTGACGATGTCCTTCGTCGCCGGGGTGGAGTTCGCGTCCAGCGCGACGGTGCCGTCGGCCGCCCAGGTGACCTGCGGGGCGGACTGGTCGCCGAAGCTGGTGAAGGTGAAGGGGGCCCGGCCGCGCGGCGCGGTGCGGAAGGTGCCGCTGTCGGGGGTCGCGCCCTCGTGGGTGGCCATGTAGACGTAGTCGGTGCCGGGCGACAGCCGCTTCAGCGAGGCGTGGTGGACGTAGACGGTGCGGCTGGAGGTGCCGTCCACGTAGGTCACCGTGCGGGCATCGGCCTTGGAGCCGAAGCCGTGCTCCAGCGTGCCGTAGCGGACGACGGGTCTGGTCACCGGTTTGTCGGTGATCCAGGAGACGTTCATCTGGGTGCGCGGGTCGGCGCCGAAGGTGAGGTGCAGGCCCTGGACCGGGGAGGTGCCGGAGGAGTCCGCGGTGAGGTGCAGGGCCGGGGCGGCGAGCGGGGCGGCCTGCGCCGTGCCCGCGCCCAGCAAGGGGGTGACGGCCGCGCCGGCGCCGGCCGTACCGAGGAGGCCCAGCGCGTGCCGCCGGCTGAACCCCTCGGACGACTGCGCGGAACCGTCCGGTGTCTCGGTCTGTGTGGTCATGGTGCCCTCCCTGGCGAGCAGTTGAGCTGACGACGACCGCACAGTGGCGCTTCCCGGCGGCCCCCGAGTGAACGGTGCGTTGCGGGACGGTCATCGCGGCCCGGGGTGCGGGCGCCGGAGGCGATTCTTGCCCCGGCCTTTGCCTGGGACGGCCACGTCGTTGACGCGGGCGGGTCGCGGGGCGCGGGGCGGGTGGCGCTTTCCGGCCACGGCCGGCATCCCCTCTCGTCGCGTCCACGGCGCGTCACCGGCGCGTCAGGATTCGGCCCTCGGGCGTCAGGCGCGCGCCAACACCGCGTGAGGTCCGCCCTGTTGCCCCGTTCGATGGGACACGGACAACCGGGTACGCCGAGAGGTGAGCGACGATGGGCAGTGGCGGGCGAGCACGTGTCGTAGTCGGGGTGAGCGGGTCGACGGGCAGCCTGGCCGCGCTGCACCGGGCGGTGCGGGAGGCCCGCCGCACGGACGCCGGGTTGCTGGCGGTTCTCGCCTGGGAGCCGCCCGGCGGTGAACTGGCCCACGGGCGCTCGCTGTCGGCACTCCCGGTGGCCCGCCTCCGCCGGGACGCGGCCGACCGGCTGCTGGCCGTGCTCGACGCCGCGTTCGGGACGGCGGGCCCCGGGGTGCCGTTCCAGGGTCTGGTGGTCCGGGGCACGGCGGGCCGCGCGCTGGTGGAGACCGCCGACCGCCCGGACGACCTCCTCGTCGTCGGCCCCGGCCCGCGCGGCCCGCTCCGCGCCCTGTTCCCGTCCGTCACCCGCTACTGCGTCGCGCACGCGTGCTGCCCGGTCCTGACGGTGCCGCCGTCGCCCCTGGAGAGCGAGCTGGCGTCGCTGCACCGCAGGGTCTCGCTGCGGCTCGCGGTCGACGCGCGGGAGCTGACGGAGGGCGGGGGCTGAGCCGTCGCCCTCCGTCAGCAGGGCGTCATGGCTGGGCCCTCCCCCGTCAAGCATCCGTCAGCGGGCACCCGTGCCCCTCCCCGTCGGGCCTAGCTTCGAAGTGCGCCCGGCCGCACCGGCCGGGCCCCCCTCATCACCTTCCGCAAGGAGCCGCACGATGTCTCCAGCCGAGCACGCCGAGCACGCCGAGGGCCTCGATGAACCGGGGGACGCCGAGCCCTCCGAACGGGTCCCGGCCGGACTTCTGTACGTCCCGGTCCGGCCGGGTCCCGCGGGCTGCACGGCCCGCTTCTTCCGTACGCCGCCCGGCGGCCGTACGGCGGTCGGCTTCACCTCGGCGGCGCGGCTCGCCGCCACCCTGGGCGCCGGGCAGGCGAGCATCAGGCTCTCCGAACCGGCGCTGCGCGCCCTGGCCGCACCGCTCGGCGTGACGGCCCTCACCGTCGACCCGCAGTTCTCCGCCCCGGCCGCCGACCGTACGGCCGCCGCCGTGCGGGAGCGGGAGAACTCCTGGCGCCGCCGGCATCCCCTGCGCGTCGGTGCCCTGCGCGTGACCGGCTCCGCCGTCGTCGTCGCGTGCCTGAACCTCCTGATCGGCTGAGGAGCCGCCATGTCCGTCCTGGACGCCCCGCTGCACGGCCTGCCCCAGATCCCGGCGGACGCCGCCGACCTGGCCGTCTGGCCCCGTTCCACCCGCTCCGCCCCCACCGGCGACCTCACCGTCGGCGGTGTCCCGCTCGCCGAGGCCGCCGACCGTTTCGGCACCCCGGTCTACGTCCTCGACGAGCGGGAGGTCCGCGAGCGCTGCCGTTCCTACCGCACGGCGTTCCCGGAGGCCGACGTCGTCTACGCGGCCAAGGCGTTCCTGTGCCGGGCGATGGCCCGCTGGGTGCGGGAGGAGGGGCTCGGCCTGGACGTCTGCTCGGCCGGTGAACTCGGGCTCGCCGTCACCGCCGGTTTCCCGCCGGAGCGGATCGTGCTGCACGGCAACGCCAAGAGCCCGGAGGACCTGCGCACCGCGCTGCGCCTCGGGGTCGGCCGGATCGTCGTGGACAGCACGTCGGAGATCGCCCGGCTGGCCGCGATCACCCCGGCCGGCACCCGGCAGAAGGTGCTGGTGCGGGTGGTACCCGGCGTCGCGGCCGGCGCCCATGTCAAGGTGCGCACGGGGACCGAGGACCAGAAGTTCGGCCTGTCGATCACCGACGGCTCCGCGCAGCACGCGGTGACCCGGATACTCGACCAGCCGCACCTCGAACTCGTGGGCCTGCACTGCCACATCGGCTCCCAGATAGCCGGCACGGAGCCGTACGTCGCCGCGGTCCGGCGCCTGGTGGGCCTGTTGGCCAGCGTCCGCGACCAACACGGCGTCACCCTGCCGCAGTTGGACATCGGCGGCGGCCACGCCATCGCCTACCGACCCGGCGAGGAGCGGTTGGACGTCTCCGTCCTCGCGGACCGGATCCGCGCCGAACTGGAGGACGGCTGCGCGCGCACCGGGCTGCCCGTGCCCCGGCTCACCCTGGAACCGGGGCGGGCCGTCGTCGGCCCCGCCGGGGTCGCCGTCTACCGCGTCCTGGCCGTCAAGCGCACCGGCGACCGCACGTTCGTCGCGGTCGACGGCGGCATGAGCGACAACCCGCGGCCCGCGCTCTACGGCGTGCGGTACGCGCCCCGTCTGGTCGGCCGCCCGGCGACCGCGCCGACCCGCCCGGTCACCGTCGTGGGCCGGCACTGCGAGGCGGGCGACATCCTCGCGGACGAGGTGGCGCTCCCCGGAGACGTCCACCCCGGCGACCTGCTCGCCGTGCCGGCGGCGGGGGCGTATCACCTGTCGATGGCGTCCGGTTACAACCTCGTGGGCCGTCCGCCGGTGGTCGCGGTGGCCGACGGGATCGCTCGGGTGCTGGTCCGCCGCGAGTCGCTGGACGACATGAGCCGCAGGGACGTCGGACCGTAGTCCCGGGTCCCGCGCTCCGGTGGAGGCCCGCCGGAGAACGGCACGCGGACTGGTCTAGACCGCCCGGAGAGGCAAAGGTCACAGCCGCGTCCTCTGCTGCTCACCTGCGCATTTGCCCTAGCATCCGAGCATGACGGTCCTGCCTGACGACGGGCTCTCGCTGGCCGCCGAGTTCCCTGACGCGACCCATGAGCAGTGGCAAAGCCTGGTGGCAGGCGTCCTGCGCAAGTCCGGCAAGGAAGTCTCGGGCCCGGCAGCGGAAGACGCCCTGTCCACCTCGCTGGAGGACGGGCTGCGCGCCCGCCCCCTGTACACCGCGGACGACTCCGCGCCCGACCCCGGCCTCCCCGGCTTCGCCCCCTTCGTGCGCGGTGCGCGCGCCGAGGGCAACACCCTCGGCGGCTGGGACGTACGGCAGCGCCACACGACCGCCGACAACCCGGCGGTCCTCGGCGACCTGGAGAACGGCGTCACCTCGCTGTGGCTGGTCGCGGGCGAGCGCGGCATCCCGGTCGCGTCGCTCGGCGCCACCCTCGACGGCGTCTACCTCGACCTGGCACCCGTCGCCCTCGACGCGGGCGGCGAAGTCGAGCCCGCGGCGGCCGAGTTGCTCCGGCTGTACGAGGAGCGGGGCGTCGCGCCCGAAGCCGCCCGCGGCACCCTCGGCGCCGACCCTCTGGGCCACGCGGCCCGCACCGGGGACGAGGCTTTCCCCTT
Organism: Streptomyces sp. NPDC090083; assembly: GCF_044747445.1. Lineage (NCBI taxonomy): Bacteria > Bacillati > Actinomycetota > Actinomycetes > Kitasatosporales > Streptomycetaceae > Streptomyces > Streptomyces sp. NPDC090083. Next base: position 817,116 of record NZ_JBIVED010000001.1, read on the forward strand.
CGCCCCCGTCGCCGCGCTCGCCCGGCGCTGCGCCGAGGGGTACCCGGGGCTGCGCGCGCTGACCGTGGACGCGCTGCCGTACCACGAGGCCGGCGGTTCGGCGGCGCAGGAGCTGGGCGCCTCGCTGGCGACCGGGGTCGCCTATCTGCGCGAGCTGACCGAGGCGGGCCTGAGCGTCGAACAGGCCGCGGGACAGGTGGAGTTCAGGTACGCGGCCACCGCCGACCAGTTCCTGACGATCGCCAAGCTGCGGGCCGCGCGCAGGCTGTGGGCGCGGGTCGCCGAGGTGTGCGGGGCGCCGGGCGGGCAGGTGCAGCACGCGGTGACCTCGCCGGTGATGATGTCCCGCCGCGACCCGTGGGTGAACATGCTGCGCACGACGGTGGCGACGCTGGCCGCCGGGGTGGGCGGCGCCGAGTCCGTCACCGTGCTGCCCTTCGACCACGCCCTCGGGCTGCCGGACGCGTTCGCACGCCGGATCGCCCGCAACACCTCGACGATCCTGGTCGAGGAGTCGCATCTGTCCCGGGTGATCGACCCGGCGGGCGGCTCCTGGTACGTGGAGCGCCTCACGGACGAACTCGCCCACGCGGGCTGGGAGTTCTTCCAGCACATCGAGCAACAGGGCGGTCAGGCGGCGGTGTTGCGCTCCGGCAGCCTCCGCGAGGACCTCGCCACGACCTGGGCCGCGCGCAGCGCGAAGCTCGCCAAGCGCCGCGAACCCATCACCGGTGTCAGCGAGTTCCCGAACCTGACCGAGCGTCTCCCGGAGCGGGCACCCGCCCCGGCGGAGCCCTCCGGCGGGCTGCCGCGGGTGCGCCGCGACGAGGCCTACGAAGAGCTGCGCGCCCGCTCGGACGCGCATCTCGCGGCGACCGGCTCCCGGCCGCGGATCTTCCTGGCGGCGCTCGGCCCGGCCGCCGCGCACACCGCCCGGCTCTCCTTCGCGTCGAACCTGTTCCAGGCCGGCGGCATCGAGCCCGTCACCGGCGGCGAGTTCGCGGACAGCGGCGCCGCCGAGGCGTGTCTGTGCTCCAGCGACGCGCTGTACGAGGAGCAGGCGGCCACGGTCGCCGGGGAGTTGAAGGCGGCCGGTGCCGCGCGGGTGTTCCTCGCGGGCCGCCCCGGGCAGTACCCAGGAGTCGACGACTACGTCTTCGCGGGCTGCGACGCCGTAGCCGTGCTCTCCGCCACCCTCGACCGCATGGGAGTGTCCTGATGGCAGCGACGGGGCGGATCCCCGACTTCTCCGGGGTCGAGCTGGGGGCCCCGGCCGCCGGAACGGGCGCCGACGAGTGGCGTGACGCCGTGAAGAAGGCGGCGAGCGGTGACGACCTGCTGTGGGAGACCCCGGAGGGCATCGCGGTCAAGCCCCTGTACACGGGGCAGGACGTGGAAGGCCTGGACTTCCTCGCCACCTACCCGGGCATCGCGCCGTATCTGCGCGGCCCGTACCCGACGATGTACGTCAACCAGCCCTGGACGATCCGTCAGTACGCGGGTTTCTCCACGGCCGAGGAGTCCAACGCCTTCTACCGGCGCAACCTGGCGGCCGGCCAGAAGGGCCTGTCGGTCGCCTTCGACCTGCCCACGCACCGGGGTTACGACAGCGACCACCCCCGCGTGACCGGTGACGTCGGCATGGCGGGCGTGGCGATCGACTCGATCTACGACATGCGCCAGCTCTTCGACGGCATCCCGCTGGACAGGATGACGGTGTCGATGACGATGAACGGCGCCGTGCTGCCGGTGCTGGCGCTGTACATCGTGGCGGCGGAGGAACAGGGCGTACCGCCCGAGAAGTTGGCCGGGACCATCCAGAACGACATCCTCAAGGAGTTCATGGTCCGCAACACCTACATCTATCCGCCGAAGCCGTCGATGCGGATCATCTCCGACATCTTCGCGTACACCTCGCAGCGGATGCCGCGCTACAACTCCATCTCCATCTCCGGCTACCACATCCAGGAGGCGGGGGCGACGGCCGACCTGGAGCTGGCGTACACCCTCGCGGACGGCGTGGAGTACATCCGGGCGGGCCGGGAGGCGGGGATGGACGTGGACGCGTTCGCCCCGCGGCTCTCCTTCTTCTGGGCGATCGGCATGAACTTCTTCATGGAGATCGCGAAGCTGCGCGCGGCCCGCCTCCTGTGGGCCAAACTGGTCAGGCAGTTCGACCCGCAGAACGCCAAGTCCCTTTCCCTGCGCACCCATTCGCAGACCTCGGGCTGGTCGCTGACCGCGCAGGACGTCTTCAACAACGTCACCCGCACATGCGTGGAGGCGATGGCCGCGACCCAGGGCCACACCCAGTCGCTGCACACCAACGCCCTGGACGAGGCCCTGGCCCTGCCCACCGACTTCTCGGCGCGCATCGCCCGCAACACCCAGCTCCTCATCCAGCAGGAGTCCGGCACGACCCGCGTGATCGACCCGTGGGGCGGCAGCGCGTACGTGGAGAAGCTGACCTACGACCTCGCGCGCCGCGCCTGGCAGCACATCGAGGAGGTCGAGGCGGCGGGCGGCATGGCCAAGGCGATCGACGCGGGCATCCCCAAGCTCCGCATCGAGGAGGCCGCGGCCCGCACCCAGGCCCGTATCGACTCCGGCCGCCAGCCGGTCATCGGCGTCAACAAGTACCGCGTGGAGACCGACGAGCAGATCGACGTCCTCAAGGTCGACAACTCCTCCGTGCGCACCCAACAGATCGAGAAACTCCGGCGGTTGCGCGCCGAGCGCGACGAACAGGCCACCCAGGACGCCCTGCACGCCCTCACCCGCGCGGCCGAAGGCGGCACCGGCAACCTCCTGGAGCTGGCGGTCGACGCGGCCCGCGCGAAGGCGACGGTCGGTGAGATCTCCGACGCACTGGAGAAGGTGTACGGGCGGCACGCGAGCCAGATCCGTACGATCTCCGGTGTGTACCGCACCGAAGCCGGCGAGTCCCCGTCCGTCGAGCGCACCCGCACCCTGGTGGGCGCCTTCGAGGAGGCCGAGGGCCGCCGCCCGCGCATCCTCGTCGCCAAGATGGGCCAGGACGGCCACGACCGCGGCCAGAAGGTGATCGCGACCGCCTTCGCCGACCTCGGCTTCGACGTCGACGTCGGCCCGCTGTTCCAGACCCCCGGCGAGGTGGCCCGCCAGGCCGTGGAGGCGGACGTGCACATCGTCGGGGTCTCGTCCCTCGCGGCCGGACACCTGACCCTCGTACCGGCGCTGAAGGAGTCCCTCGCCGAGGAGGGCCGGGAGGACATCATGATCGTGGTCGGCGGCGTGATCCCGCCGCAGGACGTCCCCACCCTCCTGGAGATGGGCGCGGCGGCCGTGTTCCCGCCCGGGACGGTGATCCCGGACGCGGCCTACGACCTCGTGCGGCGACTGGCCGCCGACCTCGGGCACACCCTGTGATCGAGGTCGACACCTATGTGAAGGGCGTCCTCGACGGCAAGCGGGCCCTCGTGGCCCGCGCCATCACGCTCGTCGAGTCGACGAAGCCCCAGCACCGGGTCATGGCGCAGGAGTTGCTGACCGAACTCCTCCCGCACAGCGGCCGGGCCCGGCGCATCGGAATCAGTGGCGTACCCGGTGTGGGCAAGTCGACCTTCATCGACGCCTTCGGCACCCTCCTCACCTCGCTGGGCTTCCGGGTGGCGGTCCTGGCCGTGGACCCCTCGTCCAGCCGCACCGGCGGTTCGATCCTCGGCGACAAGACCCGCATGGAACGCCTCGCCGTGGACCCGGCCGCCTTCGTCCGCCCCTCCCCCACGGCCGGCACGCTCGGCGGCGTGGCGAAGGCGACCCGCGAGTCCATCGTGGTGATGGAGGCGGCGGGCTACGACGTGGTCCTCGTCGAGACGGTGGGCGTGGGCCAGTCGGAGACGGCGGTGGCCAACATGGTCGACTCGTTCCTCCTGCTGACCCTGGCCCGCACGGGCGACCAGCTGCAGGGCATCAAGAAGGGCGTCCTGGAGCTGGCGGACGTCATCGCCGTCAACAAGGCGGACGGCCCGCACGAACGCGACGCGCGGAGCGCGGCCCGCGAACTGGCGGGCGCGCTGCGGCTGATGCACCCCGCCGACGCGGCCTGGACCCCGCCGGTCCTCAGTTGCAGCGCGCGTGAGGGCACCGGCCTGGACACGGTCTGGGAACGCCTCGAACAACACCGTTCGCTGCTGGAGTCCACCGGTCGGCTGGCCGCGAAGCGCAGCGAGCAGCAGGTGGACTGGACGTGGACGATGGTCAGGGACGAACTCCTGGGCCGCCTGCACGCCGACCCGTCGGTCCGCGCACTGGCCCCGGACCTCGAACGCCGGGTACGGGAGGGCGAGTTGACGGCGACGCTGGCGGCCGAGGAGATCCTGCGGGCGTTCGGCACCCCGCCGGGCTGAAGCCGTCCGGTGCCGCGGCCTGTTGTCATTCGGGGCGGCTGAAGCGGTGGGCGGCCCAGAGCAGGGCCGCGGCTCCGAGGGCGAACAGGAGGGCGCCCTCCAGGAGCAGCGGCGGCTGCCGGCCGAACCACTCGACCCCCGTCGTGGCCGCCCGGTCCGGTACCCGCAGCGCGATGCAGCGGCGGAGCAGGTCGACGCCGTACGCGAGCGGGTTGACGGCGGCCAGCGTGTGGGCCCAGCCGGGCAGGCCGGCCATCGGGAAGAAGCCGCCGGACAGGAACAGCAGCGGCATCATCACCAGGCCGAGCAGCATGTGGAAGTTCTCGGGCCGGTCGAGGCTCACGGCCAGCAGCAGGAGCAGGGCCGTGATGGTGAAGGAGACCAGGATCATGCCGGCCAGGAGCAGCGTCAGCAGCAGCGGGTCGTAGGGCAGGCCGACGGCTCCGCCCAGGCCGAGCAGGACGGCGCCCTGGACCGTGGAGACGATGGTGCCGCCCGCACAGCTTCCGAGCAGGAGCGTGAACCGGCTGACCGGGGCCATCAGGAGTTCCCGCAGATAGCCGCTCTGCCGGTCGGTGATCAGGCGGATGCCGACCACGATGGCCGGCGCCTGGACCGTCATCACCAGCACGCCCGGGAAGAGGAACGCCTGGTAGCCGACGCCCAGCGAGGAGTGCGGGATCAGAGCGGCCAGACCGCCCCCCAGGACGAGGAGGTAGAGCACCGGCTGGAGCAGCATCAGCGCGGTGTGCGTGCGCTGGGCCGACAGACGCAGCAGATCGCGGTGGACCAGGGCGTGGACCGCCCGCAGTTCGTGGCGCAGGGCGTTTCCCGGCTGACCGCCGGTGCCGGCGTCGTCGGGGGTGCCGGACGCCTCCGGGGCCGGGAGCGCGGGTGCGGTCACAGGGCGTCCTCCTCGTCGGCCGGATCCGGGGCGGCCGGTGCCGGGTGGGTGCCCGGGGTGTGGATGCTGCGGCCGGTGTGGTGGAAGAAGACGTCGTCGAGCGTCGGCGGGGTCGCGGAGGCGGCGTGCACCGCGATGCCGTGGGCCTCAAGCGCCGAGCACAGTCGGGGAATCCAGGCGCTGCCCTCGGACACCCGCAGGGAGAGCCCTTCGCCGTCCAGGGTGACGGCGACGCCCGGCGGCGCGGTCCGGCCCACGACCTGTCGTGCCGTGATGTCGTCGCCGGTGCGCAGGGTGACACGGTCGTCGCCGATCTCGGCCTTGAGCGCGAGGGGTGTGCCCTGGGCCACGAGGCGGCCGTGGTCGATGATGCCGATGCGGTCGCAGTTCTCCGCCTCCTCCAGGTAGTGGGTGGTGACGAAGAGCGTGTTGCCGTGCCGGTCGCGCAGCGCGCGCAGGTGCTCCCAGACCTCCGCGCGGGCGTGCGGGTCGAGTCCGGTGGTCGGCTCGTCGAGGAACAGCACTTCGGGCGCGTGCAGCAGACCGCGGGCCAGCTCCAGCCGGCGGCGCATGCCTCCGGAGAGGGTGCGTACCGCGGAACGGTGGCGGTCGGCCAGTCCGACCGTCTCCAGCGTCCGGGCGGCGCGCAGACGGGCGTGACGGCGGCTCAGTCCGTAGAGGCGCGCGTGGATGAACAGGTTCTGTTCGGCCGTCAGGTCCGGGTCCAGGGCGCTGTGCTGGAAGAGCATGCCGACCCGTCGTCGTACCTGGTCCGGTCGGGTCCGTACGTCGGCGCCCGCCACGGTGGCCCGTCCGGCGGTGGGGCGGGCGAGCGCGCAGAGCAGGGAGATCGTGGTGGACTTCCCCGCGCCGTTGGGGCCGAGGAAGGCGTAGGTCTCGCCTCGTGACACCTCCAGGTCCAGGCCGCGGACGGCATGGGTGGTGGTGCCGTGCGGGCCCGGGTAGCTCTTGACCAGGCCGTGCGCGCTGATGGCGGGGACGGGGTGGTCGGCGGGCCGTACGGTGCCGGGGCTCGTGCGGGCGGTGGTCAGCAGGGGTGCGGGGGTGCGGGGGGCGTCGTCGGCAGGTGGCCGCATGGTCGGGTCCTCGCTTCCGGGGGATGTCTTCCGCAGGCCTGCCGGCCGCAGCGGCCGCGGCTCCGGCCGGCGGCTGCGCGAGGCAGCCGCCGGCCGGAGTGTCTGGCTAGGCGCAGCTGACGCCCACGCAGACGGTCTGGAGGATCGTCAGCAGGCCGACGCACGCACACGTTCCGGAGAACGAGGCTCCGTCGAAGTCGACCGGGTCGGTCTCCGGAAGGGCGTGCAGGTGGGCCAGCAGTTCGAGGGCCTGGTTCTCCATGACATTCTCCTTCTGTGAGCGGTGGCGACAGGGATTTCTGTCGCTCAACCCGGCTGCTGGACAGTCCAGTGCCGGGGGTCTGTGTGGAGGGTCCGCAGGAGGAATCCGAGGATTCCCGCGGAGCCGTCGCTCCAACTCGTCGAGACGTCTCCGTACTCGTTGGGGAAGACGATGTGGCTGCCCCGGTGGGCGCGTTCGGAGACGATGAGCCGGGCAAGGTCGTCGGCCATCGCGCGGTACGCGGGGTCACCGGTCGCGTCGGCCATGTCGAGCAGGAAGTCCCCGTTCCCCGCCAGTCCGTGGCACTGGGTGAGGGCGGCGCGGGAGGCGCGCTCCAGCACGGCGTGGGTGGCGCCGCGGGCGAGGTCGTCGTAGCGCTCGTCCCCGGTCCGCCGCCCGAGTCGGATCAGGAAGGATCCGATGCCGGCCGAACCGTGGCACCAGTACGGGGCTGTCGGCGGGTCCGTGGCCTGGGACGGCCACTGGGTCGCGGGGCCGACCGGTACGGCGTGGGCCACGAGGTGTTCTCCCGCCGCCACGGCCAGCTCCAGGTGCCGTGGATCGTCGGAGATCGCGGCGGCGGTGAGCAGGAAGCTGCCGATGCCGGCCGTTCCGTGGGCGAAGCCCAGGTAGCGCTTGCCCGCCTCCTCCGACACGGCTTCCGCGGGGACGGGCCAGCTCGCGCCGGCCGGCGGCTCGGGCTGTGCGGCGGCCACCAGCCGGTCGGCCGCGTCGGTGACCAGCTCGGCCAGGCGCGGGTCGCCCGTCCGGTGCCACAGGTGGGCGGCGGCGAGTCCGCTGCCCGCCGAGCCGTGCGTGATGTCGTGGCTGGGCGTCGACTCCAGGGGGGCCAGCGCCAGGGCCGACGCGTGCTCCATGAGCGTACGGTCGTCGACGGCCCGCCCGGCGTCGTACAGCGCCCAGGCGATTCCCCGGCCACCGAAGTGCAGGCCCGGGCGGATGGACTTCAGGTCGCTGCGCGCGGCGATCCAGCGGCCCGCGGTGGAGAGGAGCTCCGGCAGGCGTGGGTCGCCGGTCAGCTCGAAGCAGCGGGTCAGGACCGCCAGCACACCGGCCGCGCCCTGCTGGACGGTGCAGGGGTCGGTCTCCCCGGCCAGGACGGACACGGGCCACAGCCGTGGATGGTCGGCGGGGGTCATCGAATCGACGAGGTGGTTCACCATCCCTGCGACCGTGGCCTCGACACCGGCCCGTGGCGTGGTGTCCGGCCGAGCCGTCCGCGCCCGTCCGGCGGCGTGGCGACCCCGTCCGGCTGTGCGGCGTCCCGGTCGCGGCGGGTCCGGTTCCCGGAGCGCGGCACGTGCCCTGGCGGTGTCCCAGCGCTCGCCGGGGTCGTCCCTCATCAGCCCGAGGATCGTCTCCACCACGGTGTCCGGCAGGCGCAGGGTGCCGGACACCGTGGTCAGCCACTCGGCGAGCCGCTGCTCGGCGGGCCGGTCTGCCGGTTCCTCGGGCAGCAGGTTCGGCACCTTCCCGCAGAGCACGAAGCACACGGTGGCACCGAGGCTGTAGTAGTCGGCCGTCGGGGAGACCGGGGCGTCCACCAGGCGTTCCGGGGCGCTGAACCCCGGCGTCCCCACTTTCGTCGGGAGTGCGGCGTCGCCCTCCAGGACGGCGAGCTCCAGGTCGATGAGGCGCAGTTCCCCGTCGGGGCGGACCATGACGTTGCCGGGCGTGAAGTCCCGCAGGACGCAGCCGTGGGCGTGGGCCTGCGAGACCAGTTCCACCAGCCGGCCGACCTGGGCGAGCGCGTCGGCCCGGTAGCGTTCGCTTCCGACGTCGCGGAAGCGTTCGGCGACCCAGACGCGCAGGGGCACGCCCGGCACTTCCTCCTGGGCGAGGAACAGGTGCCCGCCCATCTCGAACATGGCGACCGGCTCCGGCGCCAGGCCGGTGTGCGTCAGCTTCTCCAGTGTCCTGGCCTCGGCCCGCAGCCAGTCGCGGACGTCGGAGCCGGACGCGTCGCCCTCGACGTGCGGCCGGGCCTCCTTGATCACGACACCGCCGCCCGTGGTGACGTCGGTGCCCCGGTACACACCGCCCTTGTTGGTGTGCCGGATCGCCTCCCGGACCGAGAACCGCCCGCCGAGCACCACCGGGCTCCGCTTCGCCTTCTCCTTCTTCGGCGGAAGGGGCAACGAGGCGGGGAAGGGGCTGACCGCCCAGGGGGGTGGCGCATACTGCCCGGTGCGCTTGTCCTCCACCGGATTGCCGTCCGGGTCCTCGATGAACCACACCAGCAGTCCCTGCTCCGACAGCCGCCGCCGGCCGACGAATGCGCCGTAGCGGTAGTGCACGAGACTGTGCGGGGCGTACGGCTGGTCCGACAGAATCCGGGGGCCGGCCAGTCCCGCCGTGGCCTCGTGCAGTGCCAGCGCCAATCGGGCCGCGTCACTGTCGGTCGGCGGATAGACCGTGATGAACTTGCCGGCATTTCCCCGTGGTGTGGCGCGGGAATTGAGCGCGCTCACCTGTTCGAGAGACCGGACGAACTTGAATACCGAGTCGTCGAGCAGGAGTACGTCCAGTGCCCTTACGAGGACTTCCGGTGCGGAGGCGGACGTAGCGGAAACATGCAGTTTCCAGCCTTGTCGGCGTTGCATTCCGGACTCGGGGGCGAGACGGCACCACATCTCTTCCGCGTCGGCGGTCCAACGTGCGCTCGTACCCGTGGCCTGTAATGCCCGGTTGAGCAGACTTTCGAGGTCGACTTCGGTTGCGTGGCTCATCGTGCGTGCCCCTCCCAACGGTGAGAACCGCTGAGAGAGATATTCCTTCAGTAGGAATAAATGCACAACGAGATCCAGCGAGCGCTCGGTGTTACAAAGGCGAAAGGTGGCGCAGTCCGGCGCATATAGACGGCGCATATTCCTTCCCATAGAAATAATACTCCACCCGTTCGAATACGTGATCATCCGCGCCCATGAAAGCAAACAGTTCGAGTCGATTTGTTTCGGATTTGTCGTTTATTGTTTCACTTCATCGCGCCGGGCGGTCGCATCGAGGTCGCGCCGGATATTCCAAGATCGACGGACGGGACAGACGGTGCGGCCGGTGCGGATGACACGGTTGGGTCCGGTATCCGCGAGCAAAGGAATGTGAATTCTGGGGAGCAAAGGAGTTCCTGATACCGATCTGCCGGAATTCCCGCTTCCCATCGCCCCTCCAAGACCGCCCCGCAAAGGGACCAGAAAAGGAACGGAAAGCAGGTTTCCTCCGGTCGGACAAAGGGAACGCCCCCGCGAATCCGTGGACCTGCCGCCTCCCCGCACGCGAAGAATCCACGCGCAATGCCGGCCGCACCGGGCGTCGAACCAGCAACGGCCTTGCCGCACGGAGGACTTGAGGCCGTCACACATTCATGGAGAACCCGGTCCCCGTGAGGGACGATGTCCGCCACAGCCCGGACAACTGGAGCGACGACGTGACCAGCCGCATCACCCTGATCTCGCCCGCGATGAACCGGTCCCTGCGGGAGACCCGGTTCGACGACGGGTGCCCGCTCGACCCGAGTGGCGCGGCGCGGGCCGCGGCCGTCGCCGGTTCCCTGCGGGCGGCCGACCGGGTGCTGGTCTCGCCCAGCGCGCGGTGCCGGGAGACCGCGTCCGCGCTGGGCCTGTCGGCCGTGGTGGAACCGGAGCTGGCGGCGCTGGACATGGGGCGGTGGCGGGGCCTGACGCTCGACGAGGTGATGGGGCGGGAGCCGGACGCGGTGATGGGCTGGCTGACCGACCCGGACGCGGTGCCTCATGGCGGGGAGTCGGTACGGGGGCTCTGCGAGCGGGCCGTGCGGTGGCTGGAGGTGGCGGGCGGGTCCGAGGGGCGGACCCTCGCGGTGGTCGAGCAGGAGTTCGTGCGGGCCGTCGTGGTCTCGGTCCTCGGCGCTCCCGGGGCCGCGTTCTGGCGGCTCGACGTGGCGCCGCTCACCGCGACCGAGGTCAGCGGGCGGGGCGGGCGGTGGAACGTGCGGCTCGGGCGGGAGTTGGGGGACGGGAGTGGGGGCGGGCAGCGGTGAACGCCGGGTGGGACCGGTAGTCGCTTGACTGCCGGCCGGTGCGGGGCCGGTCGCGCAGTTCCCCGCGCCCCCAAGGGCGCTGTGCCGGACGGGATCGGTCGAGGCTACCCCGCTATACACCCCGTATATACTCGCTATGTATAGTCCCGACATGTCAACTTTGAGGTCTCTGCGCAAGAAGAGGGAAAGAAGCCGGGGCGGGTTGCGTGGTGTCGGCATGTTCGTGGTGGGCCTGGCGGTGGTGCTGGCGTCCAGTGGGTGTGGCAGGGGTGATACGACCGCGCCGGCCACCGCCCGCGCCGAAGGGGGGTCGGGTGCCGCGCCGGCGCGTTTCGGGGCGGTCGACTGCCGTGAGGTGAAGTGCGTCGCGCTGACCTTCGACGCCGGGCCGAGCGAGAACTCGGCGCGGTTGCTCGACGTGCTGAAGGAGAAGCAGGTCCCGGCGACCTTCTTCCTGCTCGGCAAGCGGCACATCGAGAAGTACCCGGAGCTGGTCGCGCGCATGGCGGCCGAGGGGCACGAGGTGGCCAGCCACACCTGGGACCACCGGATCCTGACCCGGCTGTCCCCCGCGCGGATACGCGACGAACTGGACCGCACGAACACCGCGATAGAGCGCATCACCGGCGAGCGGCCCACGCTGATGCGTCCGCCGCAGGGCCGTACCGACGGCACCGTGCACAGGATCTGCCGGGAGCTGGGCCTCTCGGAGGTGCTGTGGAGCGTCACCGCGAAGGACTACGCGACCACCGACTCAGCGCTGATCACCGAGCGCGTCCTCGCCCAGGTCTCCCGCGACGGCATCATCCTGCTGCACGACCTGTACGAGGGCACCGTGCCCGCCGTCCCGGACGTCATCGACGCGCTGAAGGAGCGGGGGTACGTGTTCGTGACCGTGCCGCAGCTGCTCGCGCCGGGGAGCGCCGAGCCGGGGAAGGTCTACCGCCCCTGAGCCGCCAGGCCGGACGGAGTCGCTCCCCGGCCGGACAACTCCCCTTCTACGCGGGCCGGTTGGTCAGAAGACCAGGGTCCAGCCCTCGCGGGCGGCCTGGTCCGCGGTGTACGAGACGCCGTGCGCCTTGAGGCCGTCCGCGTCAAGGAGGGTGATCTCGCCGCCCTGGTTGCCGAGTTGGACGCCGTCGGTGAGCGGGACGAGGAGGGTGGCACCCGGCGCGAGGAGGCCGGGCGGTACCGCGCAGGCGTGGCCGAGCCGGTCCCGGATGCGCCAGCCGGCCGGGTCGAGCGGGTCGGGTGAGGCGTTGATCAGCGTCACGCTCTCCGACTCGGGCGCCGGACCACGCGGGTTGACCAGGGCCGCCACGACACGCAGCGGCCGGCCGCCGGGGTCGGGGCGTGAACCGTCCGTGCCCTCCAGGGTGTGGCCGGTGGCGTCGTCGGTGTGCCAGGACTGGCTCTGGAAGGCGAGGAAGATGCCGACCCACCGGGACTGCGCCGGGAAGTGGATGAGGAGGCCGCCGTCCTGCCAGACGCCGTCGTCGCCGCTGAACCGGCGGCTGTTGCCCTGGTTCATGTGGATGTCGTGGACGCCGTTGCCGGGCAGGAAGCCGAACACCTTGTCCTTGACGGTCGGTTCGGGCCCGAAGCGCTCGCCGAAGACGTACAGCCGCGCGTCCGGGTCGTCCACCGCGCGGCGCACGTAGTGGTCGAGGAGGTCGGCGAGGTCGTTGTCGGGGCCGCTCGCGTCCGGCGGCAGCGTGCGCATGCCCGCCGGGTCGAAGAGGTTGCCGCGCACGAAGTCGAGGTTCGGGCCGCCGGGGCCGGGAAGCAGGGTGTTCCAGCCGCTCGGCAGGCCCTCCAGGCGGGCGGTGACCGGGTGCTGGAAGTCCTCGCTGACGAGGTAGAGCAGCTCGGAGGGCTGCTCCGCCGACAGGACGTTGACGGCGGCCCGGAAGTGTGTGCCCGAGTCGTCCGTGAGATGGATCTGGTAGTGCGGTGTTCCGGCGGCGCCCTCGCGCCTCGTGTCGACCGCGCGTGTGATCAGAACGCCGTAGGCCTTCAGCGGCATGACGACCAACTCCCCCTGCGGGCAGGCGGGATGCCCGCCCATGCGGGCAAGCGTAGGGGGGAGGCACGCGCTCCGGACCGGCCGCGGGGAAACTCGCGGCGGCGGTCCGGTGTACGCCCCCGGACCTGTGAACCGCTAGGCCAAGGGTGTGAGCCCTCGGCGAAAGTACCGCCGATCAAGAAGCGTTCTCTACGATCCAGACATGGTCGACTTCCGTCTCGAACGCACTGCCCCTCTCCCGCTCGACGAGGCGTGGCGCCGGTTGACGGACTGGCCGCGCCACGCCGACGTGGTGCCGCTGACCCGGGTCACCGTGGTCACTCCCCCGCCGACCGCCGAGGGCACGGTCTTCGTGGCCCGCTCCGGGCTCGGGCCGCTCGGTTTCGACGACCGTATGGAGGTCACGGTGTGGCGTCCGCCGACGGACGACGAGCCGGGTCTGGTCCGGCTGGAGAAACGGGGCCGGGTCGTCCTGGGCTGGGCCGAGATCGAGGTGCGGCCGGGGCCCGGAGGCCGTAGCCGCGTGGTGTGGGAGGAGGAGCTGCGGGTCCGCTTCCTGCCGCGCCTCTTCGACGGACCGCTGCGGTGGACGGCCCGGTCGATGTTCGGGCGGGCGGTGAACGGCCTGCTGCGGCGGGAGTGAGCCCGCCTCCTCAGTCCTTGCGGCCCGTCACCGCGACCGTCACCCCGAGGCCGATCATCGTGAGGCCGCCGACCCCGCCCACCGCGGACAGCCGCCGGGGTGACCGCGCGAACCAGTTCCTTGCGGTGGACGCGGCCAGCCCCCACACGCTGTCGGAGGCCACGGCGATGAGGTTGAAGACGAGGCCGAGGAGCAGCATCTGCGCGGTCACATGCCCCTGTTCGCGGTCCACGAACTGGGGCAGCACGGCGGCGAAGAACACGATGGTCTTGGGGTTGGCCACCCCGACGGCGAACCCTTCCCAGAGGGTGCGCAGTCCGCTGTGCGGGACAGTCTCCTCACCCGTGAACGCGGCCCGCAGCGAGCCGCGTTGACGCCAGGCCCGCACTCCGAGGTACACCAGGTAGGCGGCGCCGGCGAGCTTCAGTGCCGTGAAGACGAGCACCGAGCGTTCCACCAGCGATCCGACGCCGAGCGCGACCGCGACGACGAGCAGATAGGCGCCGAGGGTGTTGCCGACGACGGTGGTCAGCGCGGCCCGGCGGCCGTGGGCGAGGGCGCGGCCGATCACGAACAGCACGCTGGGGCCGGGGACGATGATCAGCAGGAAGGACAGGGCCGCGAAGGCGAGCAGTCGGTCGGTGGACACCATGGGGCCATGGAAGGTGCGGGCGCCCCGGGCCCGCAACCCATTTCCCTCTCCCCGCCTCCGTGCCCCGCGAGGTCGATGTCCCGTGAGGTGGACGAACGCCCTAGTGTGAGGGGCCTGGACGGCCCGTTCGGGCACGGAATCAGGAAAGGTGACCGGCGCCATGTCGCTTCGCCCCGGGGACACGGAGTCGATCGGCGGATACGCGCTGGTCGACCGGCTCGGCAGCGGCGGGATGGGCGTCGTGTATCTGGGGCGTTCGGCCTCGGGACGGCAGGTCGCCGTCAAGGTCGTGCACGCGCAGTACGCGCTGGACGAGGAGTTCCGGGCCCGTTTCCGGCAGGAGATCGCGGCGGCCCGCCGGGTGAGCGGCGCCTTCACCGCCCCGGTCGTGGACGCCGACGCGGACGCCGAGGTGCCGTGGATGGCCACGCTCTACGTGCCGGGCCGCACGCTGGCCGAAGTCGTCGAGCGGGACGGCCCGTTGGTGGGCGGTGCCCTGCGTACGCTCGCGCTGGGACTGGTCGAGGCGCTCCGGGACATCCATCAAGCGGGCGTCGTGCACCGGGACTTGAAGCCGAGCAACGTGCTGCTGGCCGAGGACGGCCCGCGCGTCATCGACTTCGGCATCTCCCGCGCGGCCGACAACCAGTCCCTCACCGTCACCGGCCGGCTGATCGGCACCCCGCCCTTCATGTCCCCGGAGCAGTTCGCCGCGCCCCGGGACGTCACGGCCGCCTCCGATGTCTTCTCCCTCGGTTCGCTCCTCGTCTACGCGGCCACCGGCAACCGGCCCTTCGACGGCGCCAGCCCGTATCTGACGGGCTATCAGGTCATGCACGAGCAGCCGAGGCTGGACGGGGTGGCCGAGCCGCTGCGGAGCATCGCGGAGCGCTGTCTGGACAAGGACGCGGCGGCCCGTCCCCGACTGGCCGACCTGCACGGCCTGTTGCTGGACCTGCCCGACGCGGAGTCCGGGTCCGGGGAGGGGGCCTGGCCCACCGTGGTGACGGACGGTCCCCGCGTGCCGTACCCCCGTCCCGGCGCCCCGGAGACGGTCCCGAGCGACGGCCGGCGACCGCGCCGGGCCCGGCGGTCGGTCATCGCCGCGGCCACCGCGGTCGCCGTCTCCGTGCTCGGCCTGACGACCCTGCACTGGATGTCGGAGCGCCCCGCGGACGCCGGCACCCCGGCCGCGTCCACGTCCGCCGCCGCCATGGCGCTGCCCGCCGGCTGGCAGCCGTGGCGGTCGAGCCTGCTCACCGGCAAGACGGGCGAGCCCCTCGACTACGGAGAGTCCGGCTGTGTGGCGGGCGGCACCGCCGTGTACTGCGCGGGCACCGGCTTCACGGTCACCGCGCTCGACTCCGCCTCCGGCCGGGTCGGCTGGCGCTCGGGCACCAGTCCGGAGACCTCGCGCCCGGTCGGCGTCCGGGACGGCCGCGTCTACACCTACGTCAAGCCGGACTCGTCCGAGAGCTACATCCCCCGGCGCCTGGTCGCCCTCGACGCGCGGACCGGCACCCAGCTCTGGAAGCACCCGGTCAGCGAGGACCGCAACGCCGTGCTGTTCGACGGCGGCATCCTGGCGATGGACGTGGACGCGACCCGGTTCGTCGCCTACGACGCGTCCGGCCGCCAGCTGTGGACCGCCGCCGCGAAGTCGCCGAGCGGCGACGCCTGCACCCCGGCCGTGCTGGGCGGCGCCCCCTACGGCCTGTGCACGCCGGAGGACGATCCCAGCAAGGGCGACACCGGCCTGCTGCGCCTCGACCCGAGGACCGGCACGGCGAAGGAGGTCGGCCGACTGCCCGTCGGGGCGGATCCGTTGGGCGTGAGCGGCGGGCGGCTGCTGTTCGCGGTGCCGAAGTTGGCGGAGGGCGTCTTCGGCAGCGGCGAGGACCAGCCGTACACCGCCCTGGACGAGGTGGACCCGGCCGGCGGGAGCGCGCGGGTCCCGCTGCCGGGCGCCTGGCGCGGCACGCCCACCCTCGTCGACGGCGTGATCTACTTCGTCCGCCCGAACGGCACGGTCACCGCCGTCCGCGCGGCCGACGGCAAGCGGCTGTGGCAGCGGGAGACGGACACCGAGAATCTGTCGACGCCGGTGTACTCGGCGAAGTTTGGCCGGCTCTACTTCTCCAACCGGTTCGGCCGGCTGCTCGCCCTGGACCGGGGCACCGGAGCCGTCGAGTGGAGCACGTCGGCGCTGTCGAACGCCGGTGACTCGACGGCCGACACCACACCGTCCGTGCTGCTCGTCAAGGACGCGGTCGTGGCCGTGGCGGGCGACACCGCCTTCTCCGTACGGCCGCCCGCGGCGCGCTGAGCCGTAGCGCTCAGGCCACCGAACCGATCCGTCCCGCGGGCAGCGACGTCGCGTCATGGTGGATCGGGGTGTGCGCGCCGGTGAGCGGGACGCCGCTGCCGCCGCGCCGGTTGGCGACGATCTCCGCCGCGATCGACAGGGCCGTCTCCTCGGGTGTCCGGGCGCCGAGGTCGAGGCCGATCGGGGACCGCAGGCGGGCCAGCTCCAGTTCGGTGACGCCGACGTGGCGCAGGCGTTCGTTGCGGTCCAGGTGCGTGCGCCGGGAGCCCATCGCGCCGACGTAGGCGACCGGCAGGCGCAGCGCGAGGTGGAGCAGCGGTACGTCGAACTTGGCGTCGTGGGTGAGGACGCACAGGACGGTGCGGGCGTCGACGTCCGTGCGGGCGAGGTAGGTGTGCGGCCACTCGACGACGATCTCGTCGGCGTCGGGGAAGCGGGTCCGGGTGGCGAAGACGGGGCGCGCGTCGCACACCGTCACGCGGTAGCCGAGGAACCTGCCGACGCGGACCAGGGCGGAGGCGAAGTCGATCGCGCCGAACACGATCATCCGGGGCGGCGGCACCGAGGACTCGACGAGGACGGTGAGCGGGGCCCCGCACCGGGAGCCCTGCTCGCCGATCTCCAGGGTGCCGGTGCGGCCCGCGTCCAGGTGGGCGCCGGCCTCGGCCGCGACCGTGCGGTCCAGTTCGGGGTGGGCGCCGAACCCGCCGTCGTAGGAGCCGTCGGGGTGGACGACGATCGCTCGTCCCCGCAGGGCGGCCGGGCCCGCGACGATGCGGGCGAGGGCCGCCGCCCCGCCGTCGGCCGCGGTCGAGAGGGCGGTGGTGATCACCGGTCGGGCGGGGTCTTCGGCCCGTACCGGTGTGACGAGGATGTCGATGACTCCGCCGCAGGTCAGGCCGACGGCGAAGGCGTCCTCGTCGCTGTAGCCGAAGCGCTCCAGGACGGTTTCGCCGTCGGCGAGCGCCTGTCGGCACAGCTCGTACACCGCGCCTTCCACGCAGCCCCCGGAGACCGAGCCGATCGCCGTGCCGTCGGTGTCCACCGCGAGGGCGGCGCCGGGCTGGCGGGGTGCGCTGCCGCCGACGGCCACCACGGTGGCGACGGCGAAGTCGCGGCCCTGCTCGACCCACCGGTGCAGCTCTTCGGCGATGTCCAGCATCTCTCGGTCTCCTAACGGGGGTGCGGGGAAAGGGGGTCGGGGGCGGCTAGTGCACGCCCAGCCAGCTCTCCAGGGGGTTGAGGGCGAAGTACACGAGGAAGATGACCGTCAGCCCCCACATGAAGGCGCCGACCTCGCGCGCCCTGCCCTGGGCGGTCTTGATGGCGACGTAGGAGATGACTCCCGCCGAGACGCCCGCGGTGATGCTGTAGGTGAACGGCATCACGACCACCGTCAGGAACACCGGGATCGCGGTGGCGCGGTCGGCCCAGTCCACGTGGCGGGCGTTCATCAGCATCATCGAGCCGATGACGACGAGGGCGGCGGACGCGACCTCCTGCGGGACGATCGCGGTGACCGGGGTGAAGAAGAGACAGGCGGCGAAGAACAGGCCGGTGACGACGGAGGCCAGGCCGGTGCGGGCGCCCTCGCCCACCCCGGTCGCCGACTCGATGAAGACGGTCTGGCCGGAGCCGCCCGCCACCCCGCCGATCGCGCCGCCCGCGCCGTCGATGAACAGTGCCTTGGACAGGCCCGGCATACGGCCCTTGTCGTCGGCGAGCCTGGCCTCGGTGCCGACGCCGATGATGGTGGCCATCGCGTCGAAGAAGCCGGCCAGCACGAGGGTGAACACGATCATGCCGACCGTCATCGCGCCGACCTTGCCCCAGCCGCCGAACTCCACATGGCCGAAGAGCGAGAAGTCCGGCATCGAGACGGCGCTGCCGTGCAGTTCGGGGGCGGCGCCGCTGGCCCACTGCTTGGGGGCGATGACCCCGGCGGCGTTGAGGATCGAGGCGACGACCGTGCCGGTGATGATGCCGATGAGGATCGCGCCGGGCATGTTGCGGGCCTGGAGCATGAAGATCAGCAGCAGGGTGCCGGCGAACAACAGGACGGGCCAGCCCGCGAGTTCGCCCGCCGGGCCCAGGGTCAGCGGGGTCGCCTTGCCCTGGTGCACGAAGCCGGATTTGTAGAAGCCGATGAGCGCGATGAACAGGCCGATGCCCATCGTGATGCCGTGTTTCAGGGCGAGCGGGATCGCGTTCATGATCATCTCGCGCAGGCCGGTGACGACCAGCAGCATGATGACCACGCCGTACAGGACGCACATGCCCATCGCCTGCGGCCAGGTCATCTGCGGGGCGACCTGCGAGGAGAGCACACCGGAGACGGAGAGGCCGGCGGCGAGCGCCAGGGGCACCTTGCCGACGAAGCCCATCAGGAGGGTGGTGAGGGCCGCCGCGAACGCGGTCGCGGTGATCAGGCCCTTCTGGCCGAGCGTGTCTCCCGCGACGTCCTTGCCGGACAGGATCAACGGGTTGAGCAGCAGGATGTACGCCATCGCCATGAAGGTGGTGATTCCGCCGCGCACCTCACGCGCGACGGTCGATTCCCGCCGGGATATGTGGAAGTACCGGTCCAGCCAGGACCGTCCGGCGGGGACGCGGGTTCCTTCTCCCGAGTCCTCGGCGGCGGTTCTGGGTTCCACTGACTGCTGGGTCATGGGGCCATCTCCCAAGGTTCACAGGGGCACCCGTCGGCCGCCTCGGCGGCGCGCGGGATTTGGGATGGACGACCCGGGGGACGGCCCGAGACGAACAAGGGGGCCTGGGGGGACCGAGTCCCCCCAGGGCGTCACCGGTGGCGATCCCGGAGGATCACGTGCCCGTGAGGTGCTCCGGGCGTACCGGCGTCCGGTTCAGTTCCAGTCCGGTCGCGTTCCGGATCGCCGCGAGGACGGCCGGGGTCGACGACAGGGTGGGGGCCTCGCCGATGCCGCGCAGCCCGTACGGGGCGTGCTCGTCGGCGAGTTCGAGCACATCGACCGGAATGGTCGGGGTGTCGAGGATGGTGGGGATCAGGTAGTCCGTGAAGGACGGGTTCCTGACCTTGGCGGTCTTGGGGTCGACGATGATCTCCTCCATGACCGCGACGCCGAGACCCTGGGTGGTGCCGCCCTGGATCTGGCCGATGACGGACAGCGGGTTGAGCGCCTTGCCGACGTCCTGCGCGCAGGCCAGCTCGATCACCTTGACCAGGCCGAGTTCGGTGTCGACCTCGACGACGGCGCGGTGCGCGGCGAACGTGTACTGGACGTGGCCGAAGCCCTGTCCGGTGCGGAGGTCGAAGGGCTCGGTCGCGCGGTGGCGCCACTCGGCCTCGATCTCGACGGACTCGCCCTCGAGGACGTCGGCGAGATCGGCGAGGACCTCGCCGCCGTCGGTGACGACTTTGCCGCCCTCCAGGAGGAGTTCGGCGGTGGCCCAGGCCGGGTGGTAGGTGCCGAGCTTGCGCCGGCCCATCTCCAGGACCTTCTCGCGGACCAGCTCGCAGGAGTTCTTGACGGCGCCGCCGGTGACGTAGGTCTGCCGGGACGCGGAGGTCGAACCGGCGCTGCCCACCTGGGTGTCGGCGGGGTGGATCGTGACCTGCGTGACGCCCAGCTCCGTGCGGGCGATCTGCGCGTGGACGGTGACGCCGCCCTGGCCGACCTCGGCCATCGCGGTGTGCACGACGGCGACGGGCTCTCCGCCCGCGACCTCCAGGCGGACCTTGGCCGTCGAGTAGTCGTCGAAGCCCTCGGAGAAGCCGACGTTCTTGATGCCGACCGCGTAGCCGACGCCCCGCACGACGCCTTCGCCGTGCGTGGTGTTGGACAGACCGCCCGGCAGCTGCCGTACGTCGGCGTCCGCTCCGGCCGCGAGCCACTGCTGCTCGGGCGGCATGGGCATCGCCTTGACCCGGCGCAGGAGTTCGGCGACCGGCGCCGGGGAGTCGACCGGCTGCCCGGTCGGCATGATCGTGCCCTGTTCCATCGCGTTGAGCTGACGGAACGCGACCCGGTCCATGCCCACCTTGTCGGCGAGCTTGTCCATCTGGGCCTCGTAGGCGAAGCACGCCTGGACCGCGCCGAAGCCGCGCATCGCGCCGCAGGGCGGGTTGTTGGTGTAGAGCGCGATGGCCTCGATGTCGACGTTGTCGACGACGTACGGGCCGGCGCCCAGGGAGGAGGCGTTGCCCACGACCGCCGGGGAGGCCGACGCGTAGGCGCCGCCGTCCAGGACGATCCGGGCCTTGAGGTGGGTGAGCTTGCCGTCCTTCGTCGCGCCGTGCTCGTAGAAGAGCTTGGCGGGGTGGCGGTGGACGTGGCCGAAGAAGGACTCGAAGCGGTTGTAGACGATCTTCACCGGTTTACCGGTGCGCAGGGCCAGCAGGCAGGCGTGGATCTGCATCGACAGGTCCTCGCGCCCGCCGAACGCGCCGCCGACGCCGGACAGCGTCATACGGACCTTGTCCTCGGGCAGGCCGAGGACGGGCGCGATCTGCTTGAGGTCGGAGTGCAGCCACTGGGTCGCGATGTAGAGGTCGACGCCGCCGTCCTCGGAGGGCACGGCGAGTCCCGACTCCGGGCCGAGGAAGGCCTGGTCCTGCATGCCGAAGGTGTACTCGCCCCGGACGATGAAGTCGGCCTTCGCGGCGGCCTGTTCGACGTCTCCGCGGACGATGGGCTGCCGGTGCACGATGTTGGGGTGCGGGACATGGCCGATGTGGTGGTCGTCGCGGCCCTCGTGGATGAGGATCGCGTCCGGCGCGGTCGCGGACGCCTCGTCGGTGATGACGGGGAGTTCGCGGTACTCGACCTTGATCTTCGCGGCGGCGCGGCGCGCGGTCTCCGGGTGGTCGGCGGCGACGATCGCGACCGGCTCGCCGTGGTGGCGGACCTTGCCGTGCGCGAGGACCGGGGTGTCCTGGATCTCCAGGCCGTAGTTCTTCACGTCGGTCGGCAGGTCGTCGTAGGTCATGACGGCGTAGACGCCCGGGGTCTTCAGGGCCTCGGCGGTGTCGATGGAGACGATCTCGGCGTGCGCGACGGTGGAGCGCAGGATCTGGCCCCAGAGCATGTCCTCGTGCCACATGTCCGAGGAGTACGCGAACTCGCCGGTGACCTTGAGGGTGCCGTCCGGGCGGAGCGTGGACTCGCCGATGCCGCCCTTGGTCCCGGAGCGCTGGGTGAGGTTCGTGGGGGTGCCGGTGGTGCCCATGGTCAGACCGCCTCTCCCTGCCGGGCGGCCGCCAGGCGGACCGCGTCCATGATCTTCTCGTAGCCGGTGCAGCGGCACAGGTTGCCCGAGAGCGCCTCGCGGATGTCCGCGTCGGTCGGGGTGGGGTTGTGCTCCAGCATCTCGTCGGCGGCGACGAGGAGTCCGGGGGTGCAGAAGCCGCACTGGACCGCGCCCGCGTCGATGAACGCCTGCTGGATCGGGGCGAGCCGTGTGCCCTCGCCGGTCTGCGAGTCGAGCGGTTTCGCCGTCCAGCCCTTGGCCTCGTCGACGGAGGTGCCGCAGCCGCCCGTCGCACAGCTCCCGTGCTCGGCGCGCTGCTTGGCGTAGTCCGCGAGCCCTTCGACGGTGACGACCTCGCGGCCCTCGACCTGGCCGGCGGCGACGAGGCAGGAACACACCGGGATGCCGTCGAGGCGGACCGTGCAGGAGCCGCACTCGCCCTGCTCGCAGGCGTTCTTGGAGCCGGGCAGTCCCATGCGTTCCCGCAGGACGTAGAGGAGGCTCTCGCCCTCCCACACGTCGTCCGCTTCCTGCGGGCGGCCGTTGACGGTGAAGTTGACGCGCATCAGGCGGCACTCCCCTTCTCGTTGGAGCGGCCGTCCGTGCGGCGGTACGACTCCCAGGTCCAGGTCAGGGTGCGGCGGGCCATGACGCCGACCGCGTGGCGGCGATAGCTCGCGGTGCCGCGGACGTCGTCGATCGGGTTGCAGGCGGCGGAGCACAGGTCCGCGAACTGCTTGGCGACCGACGGGGTGATGATCCGGCCGTTGTCCCAGAAGCCGCCCTCGTCGAGTGCGGCGTTCAGGAATTCCTCGGCGGCCTTCGCCCGTACGGGGGTCGGCGCGGCCGATCCGATGCCGGTGCGGACCGTGCGGGTGGCGGGGTGCAGGGCGAGGCCGAAGGCGCAGACAGCGATGACCATCGCGTTGCGGGTCCCGACCTTGGAGTACTGCTGGGGGCCGTCGGCCTTCTTGATGTGCACGGCCCGGATCAGCTCGTCGGGCGCGAGCGCGTTGCGCTTCACGCCGGTGTAGAAGTCGTCGATCGGGATACGGCGGCTGCCGCGCACCGACTCGGCCTCGACCTCGGCGCCGGCCGCGAGGAGCGCGGGGTGGGCGTCGCCGGCCGGGGAGGCGGTGCCGAGGTTGCCGCCGACGCCGCCGCGGTTGCGGATCTGCGGGGAGGCGACCGTGTGCGAGGCGAGGGAGAGGCCCGGCAGTTCGGCGCGCAGGTTCTCCATGATGCGGGTGTAGGGGACCGAGGCCCCGAGCCGCACGCTGTCGGCGCCGACCTCCCACTCGTAGAGGTCGCCGATGCGGTTCAGGTCGAGCAGGTACTCGGGCCTGCGGTGGTCGAAGTTGATCTCGACCATCACATCGGTGCCGCCCGCGATCGGTACTGCGGTGGGGTGCTCGGCCTTCGCGGCGAGCGCCTCCTCCCAGCTGGCGGGGCGAAGGAAGTCCATGACCGGCTCTCTTCTTCGTCTCGTGGGTCGTACGGGGGTCGTACGGATCAAGCCAGTTCGTGTGCGGCGGGTCCGGCTCGTTCATGCGCTGTTCATGCAGCGTGGGCTCAGTACACAGCGCGGTGCGCTGAGCGGGTCAGTCACGGAAACCATGAAGGAGTTGGCTGGCCAGCACGGGCATCTTGTAGATTCATATGAACGGAGGTCATCAGTAACCCTTCCGCTTCCCTGTGGAAACGTGGGAAACAGCCCCGCACGGCCCCGCAACCACAGCACCTCTTGGTTCATCGTAGTTTTCTAGACAAAGAACGGCGGCGACGGCGATGCGGCTGCGCGCACTTCTGGACACCGGGGCGCTGGGGCTGCGGCTGCTCGGCGGCGAGGACGAGCTGGACCGCACGGTCCGCGGGGTGATGACCACCGACCTGCGCGATCCCAGCCGCTACCTTTCCGGCGGCGAACTGGTCCTCACCGGCCTGGCCTGGCGCCGGTACGCGGCCGACACCGAGCCGTTCGTACGGCTCCTGGTGACCGCGGGGGTGGCCGCGCTGGCCGCCGGCGAGGCCGAGCTGGGCGACATCCCGGACGACCTGGTGACCGCCTGCGCCCGGCACCGGCTGCCGCTGTTCGCGGTCAACGAGTCGGTGGCGTTCGCGACGATCACCGAGCATGTCGTACGGCAGGTGTCGGGCGAGCGGGCCGGTGACCTCGCGGCCGTGGTGGACCGGCACCGCCGGATGATGACCTCGGGTCCCGCGGGGGGCGGCCCGGACGTGGTCCTCGACCTGCTGGGCTCGGACCTGGATCTGCGGGCGTGGGTGCTGTCGCCGACCGGCCGGCTCATAGCGGGCTCGAAGGTGTCGGGTCCCGCGCTGCCCGCCGAGGTGTGCGCGCGGCTGGCCGCCGAGCAGCTGGCCGCCGCCCGCACGGGCCGCCGGGGACCGCACCGGCTGACTCTCGGCGCGTCGACGTACTCGCTCTTCCCGGTCCGCGGCGGCGGGCGCGCCCCGCAGGGCTCGCGGGACGTGCGCGAGACGGTGCTGTCGGACTGGCTGCTCGCGGTGGAGGCGGACGCCGGGGACTGGCCGGACGAACGGCTCGACCTGCTCCAGGGCGTCACCCAGCTGATCGCGGTCGAGCGGGACCGGCGGGACGCGGCGCGCACGGTCCGTAGACGGCTCGCGCAGGAGGTCCTGGAGCTGGTCCAGACGGGTGCCGCGCCCGCCGAGATCGCCGCGCGCCTGCGGGTCGCCGCTCCCGTGCTGCTGCCCGGGCTCGGCGCGGCCCCGCACTGGCAGGTGGTCGTCGCCCGGGTCGAGTGGGACGGCGCCGACGTCGAGGCGGGCCCGGTCGCCCAGTCGCTGCTGGAGGAGATCCTGGTCGACCCGCGGGCGACGGGCCCGGAGCCCTCCGACCGCATCGCGGTGGCCCACTCGGGCGACGAGGCGATCGCGCTGGTACCGCTGCCGGCGGTGTCGGCGGAGCACGACGGCTCCGAGTCGGGGATCCACGCGGACGTGCTGCTGGACGCCGTACGGGATCCGCTGGCGGCCGGGCTCGACGGCGACGGGCGGGTGACGCTCGGGGTGAGCGCGGCCGTGCACTCGGCGGAGGGGCTGCGCGGGGCGCTGGAGGAGGCGCGGCACGCGCGGCGGGTCGCGGCGGCGCGTCCCGGGCGGGTGTGCGCGGCGGGTCATCAGGAGCTGGCCTCGCACGTCCTGCTGCTGCCGTTCGTGCCGGACGACGTGCGGCGGGCGTTCACCGCACGGCTGCTCGACCCGCTGCGGGACTACGACCGCCGGCACCGCGCGGAGCTGATCCCGACGCTGGAGGCGTTCCTGGAGTGCGACGGTTCCTGGACGCGCTGCGCGGCCCGGCTGCACCTGCACGTCAACACGCTGCGCTACCGGGTCGGCCGGATCGAGCAGTTGACGAGTCGTGACCTCTCGCGCCTTGAGGACAAGCTGGATTTCTTCCTGGCGCTGCGGATGAGCTGACCCGGGGCCGGCCCGGCGATCCCACGACTTTGTGAATTCTTTCACCCAGCCCCTTGGCCGGGCCCCGGGATTCGTGCTGAGATGCGGCCACCACTCAACAGCTCAATGGTGTGCTCGGGGAGGGCAACGTGGCGCTTTCCGCCATGTCCGGAATCGGAACGACCGAAGGCGACGATCCCCTCCAGACCGCGGTGTGGCGGCTGCGCTCGCGGGCCTGCTGGGCCGACGCGGCGGCGCTGCTGCGGCCCGAGTCCGCGGCACCGGCCCTCCAGCGGACCGCGCTGCTCGTGGAGCGGTGTCTCTACACCGAGCAGGGCTGGGAGGACGCCGAGGACGCGCTGCGGACGGCCGAGGCGCTGGCCCACAGCGACGACGAGCGGGGCGCGGCGGCCTGCGAGCGCGGGCACCTCGCCTACGCGGCCACGCTGCACGGGGTGCGCGACCGGGCCGACGAGGCGCGGGCCGCGCTCGGGCGGGCGGCGGCGCTGATCCCGCCGGACGGCGCCGGTCGGGCGCTGCTGGACTTCCGGCGGGGGCTGCTCGCGGAGAACCTGGCGCGTTCGCCGCAGGCCGCGCGGGCCGCGTACCGGCGGGCGCACGCGGGGGCCGCCGACCAGGCCGACCCGCTGCTGCTGTCGTTCACCTACCGTCATCTGGCCGGACTGGCCCTGCGGGACGGGGAGTTGGCCGAGGCCCGGCACGGCTTCGCCGAATCCCTGCGGATCCGGGAGGAGTTGGGCTACCTCGTCGGTACGGCACCGGCGCTCGCCTCGCTCGCGGACGCGGAGGCCGAGCCGGAGGCGTCGCGGCTGCGCGAGGAGGCGCGGCGGCTGTTCAGGCTGCTGGGTGGTGTACCGACGTGGCTGGCACGGCAGTTGGCGATTCCGGCGCCGGGTGCGGCGTCGGCGTAGGTCAGGCGTGGTCGGTACGGCTCTGCACGACGTTCACGACGTGATGGACGAAGTGCAGGACGGACGAACGGAGTTCGGGGTCGCGGGCGACCAGCACGGCGACGGCGACGAGCAGCAGGAAGGTCAGGAGGCCGCCGCGTGACGAGCCGGAGTGGCCGCGCCGGGCGCCCGTCAGGGCGGCACGCATGCCGTCCTGCGCCGCCTGGCGCGCGGACTGTTCGGCGCCGCGCCGTGCGGCCTGCTGGCCGGGATTCGGAAACATCGGCGTTCTCCCCCACGGATCGGTCGGTCCTCTCCGTGGGGCACGCCGGCGCCGGGCGGGCGGGTTCCCACCGCGGCGTCCGGTGGCCGGACCCGGACCCGCTCGTGACCGGAGTCACATATCCATGGTCACGTGGTTCCCGCGAAGTGCTCCCGCACCAGTGACTGCGCCACGTCCCACTCCCCGGCGCCCAACGCGTCGAGGAGCGCGAGGTGTTCGGCCGCGTCCGCGACCAGGTCGGCCCGTCCGCGCGTGACCGGCCCGCCGACCAGCGGCCACTGGGCGCGCCGGTGCAGGTCCTCGGCGATCTGCACGAGCTGCTCGTTCCCGGCGAGGGCGAGGACCCCTCGGTGGAAGGCGCGGTCGGACTCGGCGTAGGTCGCCCGGCACCCGGAGGCCGCGGCGCGGACGGTGCTCTCGGCCAGCGGGCGCAGGTCGGCCCAGCGCGCGGCGGGCACGGTCCGGGCCAGCCGGAGCATCACGGGGACCTCGATCAGGGCGCGGATCTCGGCCAGTTCGGCGAGTTCGCGGGCGCCGCGCTCGATGACGCGGAAGCCGCGGTTCGGTACGACCTCGACGGCGCCCTCGGTGGCGAGCTGCTGCATGGCCTCGCGGACGGGGGTGGCGGAGACGCCGAACCGGTCGCCGAGCGCGGGCGCGGAGTAGACCTCGCCGGGGGTCAGTTCACCGCCGACGAGCGCGGTGCGCAGCGCGTCGAGGATCTGGCCGCGCACGGAGGACCGCTGGACGACCGCACGGGGAGGCTGGATCGGTGTCTCGCTGTGGGTGTGCTCGCCGCGCACATCGCCCGTGCCGTCCGCGCCGCCCCGGTCCCGGTCCACGTCGGCGGCGCGCGGCTGCGGCGGCACCCGGGTACCCCGGGGGCGGGGATCGGGGACACCCGTACCGGCGGAGCTCTGCGTGCCCTGCTTCACGGGTCCTCCTCCGGACGTGTCGGTACTTGGGGTCATTACGGCGGCTTGTTACTCGTCCGTCAAGCACCTTAGGCGCAGATCGGACTAGTTCAAATCCTTGACGGGATGGGTAAGGTAAGCCTTACCTCTAAAACCAACGGCGAATCGGTGGTCCCGGCATGCCCCTGCCTTCTTCGGCCACAGCGGACGCGTACGCCCGCCTCACCGAGGTCGTCCCCGGGCTCGGGATCACGGAACTCGGCCCGGACCAGCCGACCCCCACCGGCGGCGGCTGGGCCTCGGCGGCGGCGCTCGCGGAGGGCGGCGCGGGCCTGGAGGCGTTCCTCGCCTGGGACGACGCCCAGGTCCTTCGCGACCACGGCCGCCGGGGGCGCCCGGACGTGATAGCCACCTTCGGCCTGCACCGCTACTCCTGGCCGGTCGTCCTCCTCTTCACCGTCCCGTGGTTCCTGCACCGCCGCGTCCCCCGCCTCCCTGTGACCCACGTCTCCTACGACCGCACGGCCGCGGGGTACGACATGGGCCTGCTGGCCGTCCGTCCCGACGTCTTCGCCTGTCTGCCCGGCGACCCGGCCGCGGCCCTGCCCGGCGCCCGGGTGGTCGCCGACGAGGAGGCGCTGCGGGCGGAGGTGCGCGCCGCGGTCGCCGAGCACATGGAACCCGTACTGGCCGGCTTCGGGCCGCGGATGCGCCGGCGGGGCCGCGCACTGTGGGGCATGGCGACCGACGAGGTCGTCGAGGGCATCTGGTACGTCGCCGACCTCTTCGGCGAACAGCCGCGGGCCGTACGGGAGTTGGAGCGGCTGCTGCCGGGATCCACGAAGCCGTACGTCGGTTCGGCCGCGTTCCGCGAGGTGACCGGACCAGGCGGCGAGGCGCTGCCCACCCGGGACCGGGCGAGCTGCTGCATGTACTACACGCTGGACGCGGACGACGCCTGCGCGACCTGCCCGCGCACCTGTGAGACCGAGCGGGTCACCAAGCTGCTGGCCGCCACCGCGAGTTGAGGGACCCTCAGTCACAGGCACCCCTCGACGCCCGCTAGGATCAGCCCCGAACGAGGCACCCACCCGGTTACAGGGGATTCACAACTTCCTCACTTGTCGCAGGAACTTTCCGTGGAACCACCCGTACGGGTAGTCTTATTCGAACTCAACTCCCGCCCCTCAAGCGGCAGTTCGAGCAGAAAGCCGTCCTGGGCATCCCCTTGCACCTCCTTGGCGGCCTCTTGCCCCGAAAACGCCTGAGGGCCGTTGGGATTGGGCCACTATGGCGGGCGTTACGCCCTATCCCAATGCAAGGGACCCCAGATGAGACTGACCGACATATCGCTTAACTGGCTGCTTCCCGGCGCCGTACTGCTCCTGGGCATGCTGGCGGCGGTTGCGGTGCTCGCGCGGAGCAAGCGGTCCGCCGGGGAGCACGCGAAAGACGACTCGTGGGAGCGCACGGAGGAGCGCCGCAGGCGCAAGGAGGCCATATACGGCATCGCCTCCTACGTCCTTCTGTTCTGCTGTGCGGCGGTCGCCGCGGCACTCTCCTTCCACGGACTCGTCGGCTTCGGCCAGGAGAACCTCGGCCTCACCGACGGCTGGGAGTACCTGGTTCCGTTCGGCCTCGACGGCGCGGCCATGTTCTGTTCCGTCCTCGCGGTCCGCGAGGCCAGCCACGGTGACGCGGCCCTCGGCTCGCGCATACTCGTGTGGACGTTCGCGGCCGCGGCCGCCTGGTTCAACTGGGTGCACGCGCCCAGGGGTGTCGACCACGCGGGTGCTCCGCAGTTCTTCTCCGGCATGTCCCTGTCGGCCGCGGTCCTCTTCGACCGCGCGCTGAAGCAGACCCGCCGGGCCGCGCTGCGCGAGCAGGGTCTGGTGCCGCGTCCGCTGCCGCAGATCCGTATCGTCCGCTGGCTGCGGGCTCCCCGGGAGACCTACAGCGCCTGGTCGCTGATGCTCCTGGAGAACGTGCGCAGCCTGGACGAGGCGGTCGACGAGGTGCGCGAGGACAAGGCGAAGAAGGAGGAGACCCGACTGCGCCGCCGCGACCAGCAGCGGATCGAGCGGGCCCAGCTCAAGGCCATAAGCCGGGGGCAGCGCGGCCTCATCGGCCGGGGCGGCGGCCGGTCGTCGGAACCGCAGGCCCTGGAGCGTGGCGGCTCCGGACAAGCATCCGCGGAGCCTGCTCTATCGACGCCGGAACAACTGCCGGTTCGCACGCGTCCCTCACTCCAGCCAGTCCGCGGGGCATCTGACCCGATAACCGTCGACCTCACCGCCGAGGACGACACCATGGCCCTGCCGCGTCTCGACTCCCTGGAGCGCAAGCTCAAGGACCTGGAGCAGCAGTTCGGCTGAGCCGGAGAGCTGTCACACGAGAACCGGGACCGGGCGACACACGGGGCGGGGGCGGAGTCCGACTGGACGCCGCCCCCGCCCCGTTGTCCGTGCCGCGCCCGTCAGGTCGCTCACACCGCGTCCGGATCCAGTTCGAACCAGACGGACTTGCCCACCCCGTGGGGCGACACGCCCCAGGAGTCCGCGAGGGACTGCACGAGGACCAGGCCCCGCCCGTGCGTACCGTCGTCGGCGTCCGGTACGTGCAGGCGGGGCCTGCGGGCCACGAAGTCCCTTACCTCCACACGGAGTCCACACGGTCCGACGGTCGCCGTGAGCACGGCGTCGTCGTCGGTGTGGATCAGCGCGTTGGTGACCAGTTCACTCGTGAGCAGCTCCGCTATCTCCGATCGTCCCGGCCTCCCCCAGTGCCGTAACAGTTCTCGCAACGCCCTGCGCGCCTCGGGCACCGCCCGCAGGTCCGCGCGTCCGAGTCTGCGCCTCAGTTGAGGCGGCTGCGCCGGTTCCGTGGCGCTGTCGGCCTTGTCCTCCGCCGCTTTCGCCGAGGAGGCCCCGATCGCCATGGGACCGCCCCCTCGTGCTTGCCTCTTCATGACCCCCGCCTGCACGCCGGTTTCCGGTTCCCTCCTGCTCGAACACGTTCACGGGGATCCATGCCCTCGTCGGGAACGGGGCACTCATGTCGAGCGGTCGACGACCGGGTGTTCGGCCATGCCTACGGCGGGTCCTGCGGGGCGGGGGTTCCGGGGGCACCCCTGTCCGACACGTCGAACAGCCGCTGTGCGGAGCATCCGGCCCGGGCGAGGCGGTTCGTGCGTTCCCTCCGGGGCGCCAGGGCCACCGGCGACGGGATCTGACACCCCGTGAGGTCCTGACCACGCGCGAGGGAACCGGCCGCCGGTCGGGACGGCGGATCCGGCCATGGTCCGCCCGGGCGCGGGCCGGCCCGTCCCACCTGACCGGCCCCGGATCTCCCCCGGGACCCGCGCTCCGTGAAACTGGCCGGAATCAGCCGCTCGGCAACCGGCAACAAGCCCTCGGCGGGCCCTACTTGCCGCCGATTCCCTTGGTGCCGATGTGGATGATCTTGTGGGTGGTGCGGGTCATGTCGACGATCAGCCTGGTGGTGTCGCCGCCGCTCCAGGTGAGGGTGATGGCGGCCTCGGTGTGGTCGGCGGTGCCGTGGTCGGTGACCTTCCAGCTCATGGGGGTGTTCTGCGCCTGGAGGACACCGTCCGCGTGGTTCTTCGCCTCCCAGGCCGTCAGTTCCTTGAGGTAGGCCGGGGTGAGGTAGTAGGCGCGCAGCTCGGTGACCAGCTTCCCGCCGCCGCCGTCCAGGTTGCTCTCGGCGTCGATGTAGGCGCCGTAGAAGTCGGCGATGCGGGTGATGTTGTCGTCCGGTGAGCCGCTCACGGTGCGCGGGGCGCCGGCGGATGCCTGGGCCGCCACGCCCAGCCCGAGGGCGAGGGCGAGGCCGGCGGCGAGGGCGGTGCGGCGCGTGGCCTTCTTGCTGTTCACGTGTGGTCCCCGTTTCGGTTGGGTGCCGTGCTGTGGTCGGACCGAGCTTCGGCGGACGGCGGCGCCGGCCGCAATCACCCCCGCCGTTCCCGCGACGGTGGAACCGTCCCACCCCTTCTGACCTCCTGGTACATGGAGTCCCTGGGATGCCGCCCCGGGACGCGACACATCCGGGAGCAACGGTGCCGGGCGAGGCCAACGACAAGGACGTCGAGGAATTCGCGGCGCTGCTGCGGCGCCTGAAGGCCCGCACGGACCGCAGCTACGGCCAGTTGGCCCGCCGCCTCGACATGAACGCCTCGACCCTGCACCGCTACTGCGTCGGCGAGGCCGTCCCCCTCGGCTTCGCCCCGGTGGAGCGCTTCGCGGCGCTGTGCGGGGCGACACCGGAGGAGCGGGTGGAGCTGCACCGGTACTGGATCCTCGCGGTGGCCGCACGACAGAGGCGGCGGGAGGCGGGGGCGGCCCGAACGACCGGGGCGGCCGGGGCGACCGAGGTGTCGGCGGCCCCGGTGGCCGAGGCGGCGCCGGAAGGACCGGCCGAGGAGCCGGTGCCCGAAGCCGCTGGGCCGGTGCCGGACGGCGGTGAGCCGCCGGTGACCGCCGCCCGCTCGCCCCGGTACCGGCGGCGCCTCGTCCTCACGGCCGCCGCCGCGTGCGCGGTGCTCGCGGTGTGGGGCACCCTGTCGGCGGTGTCCACGCACGACACGGCCCGGTCCAGGAGCGGGACGGGAACGGGGGCAGGGGCAGGGGCCAACACCGGTGCCACGAGCGGGACTTCACCGTCCGCCGCCCCCGCGCCCCTCACCTGGACCGCCGACTCCCAGATCTGGGAGCTCGGCTGCGACCACGACTACGTCATCGACAGGGCACCGAAGGACGTGCCGCCGCCCCCGGTCCAGCAGGACGCCGGGGCCTGGGCGGCGACACAGCACGCGGTGCACGGCGGGCAGACGAACGTGGAGATCTCGGTGCAGGGCCGGAGCTCGACGGCCGTGGTCCTGGAGGCACTTCGGGTCCGGGTCGTCGGCCGCACGGCCCCCGCCCCGGGCACCGCGTACTCGATGGCCCAGGGCTGCGGCGGGGACATCACCCCGCGCTACTTCGGCGTGAACCTGGACGCCCACCGCCCGCTCGTCGAACCGGAGCCCGGCAGCGACACGGGCCGGACGGTCCCGGTGGCGCACCTGCCCTACCGGGTCTCGGCCACGGACCCGGAGGTCCTGCTGGTCAAGGCCCGCACCGGGACCTGCGACTGCCGCTGGTACCTGGAACTGGACTGGTCCTCCCAGGGCCGCACCGGCACCCTCCGCGTCGACGACCACGGCAGGCCGTTCCGCACCAGCGGCATCAAGGGCCTGCCCCACCTCTGGTACTCGTCGAACGGGTGGGTGCCGTACGGCGGTTAGGGCCGGGGCACGTTGCGGATGTTGGAGCGGGCCATCTGGAGCATGCGGCCGACTCCGCCGTCCAGCACGATCTTCGACGCCGACAGCGCGAAGCCGGTGACCATGTCGGCGCTGATCTTCGGCGGGATGGACAGGGCGTTGGGGTCGGTGACGATGTCGACCAGCGCCGGGCCCTTGTGCTTGAACGCGGCCTTCAGCGCGCCTTCGAGGTCCTTGGGCTTCTCGACCCGCACGCCGTGGGCACCGCACGCGCGCGCCACGGCGGCGAAGTCGGGGTTCTTGTTGGTGGTGCCGTACGAGGGGAGTCCGGCGACCAGCATCTCCAACTCGACCATGCCCAGGGAGGAGTTGTTGAACAGGACGACCTTCACCGGCAGGTCGTACTGGACGAGGGTGAGGAAGTCGCCCATCAGCATGGAGAATCCGCCGTCGCCCGACATCGAGACGACCTGCCGCCCGGTGTCGGTGAACTGGGCGCCGATCGCCATCGGCAGCGCGTTCGCCATCGAGCCGTGCGAGAACGAACCGATCACGCGGCGGCGGCCGTTGGGCGTGATGTAGCGGGCGGCCCAGACATTGCACATGCCGGTGTCGACGGTGAACACGGCGTCCTCGTCGGCGAGTTCGTCGAGGACGGAGGCCACGTACTCGGGGTGGATCGGGACGTGCTTCTCGACCTTGCGCGTGTACGCCTTGACGACGCCCTCCAGCGCGTCGGCGTGCTTCTTGAGCATCCGGTCGAGGAACTTCCGGTCCTCCTTCGGCTTCACCCGGGGAATGAGGCAGCGCAGCGTCTCCTTCGCGTCGCCCCACACCGCGAGGTCCAGCTTCGAGCGCCGGCCCAGGTGTTCGGGCCGTACGTCGATCTGGGCGATCTTCACGTCGTCGGGCAGGAACGCGTTGTACGGGAAGTCGGTGCCGATGAGGATCAGCAGGTCGCACTCGTGGGTGGCCTCGTAGGCGGCGCCGTAGCCGAGCAGTCCGCTCATGCCGACGTCGTACGGGTTGTCGTACTGGATCCACTCCTTGCCCCGCAGGGCGTGTCCGATCGGGGACTTGATCTTCCCGGCGAACTCCATCACCTCGGCGTGCGCGCCGGCGGTGCCGCTGCCGCAGAACAGGGTGACCCGGTCCGCCTCGTCGATCATCTCGACGAGCTTCTCGATCTCGGCGTCGCCGGGCCGGACGGAGGGCCGTGAGGTGACGAGGGCGGTCTCGGCGGCCCGGTCCGGGGCGGGCTCGGCGGCGATGTCGCCCGGGAGCGAGACGACGCTGACGCCGCTCTGGCCCACCGCGTGCTGGATGGCGGTCTGCAGCAGGCGGGGCATCTGCTTCGGGCTGGAGATGAGCTCGCTGTAGTGACTGCACTCCTGGAAGAGCCGGTCGGGGTGGGTCTCCTGGAAGTAGCCGAGGCCGATCTCGCTGGACGGGATCTGCGAGGCGAGGGCGAGCACCGGGGCCATGGAGCGGTGGGCGTCGTAGAGGCCGTTGATGAGGTGCAGGTTGCCGGGGCCGCAGGAGCCGGCGCAGGCCGCGAGTCTGCCGGTTATCTGCGCTTCGGCGCCCGCGGCGAAGGCGGCGGTCTCCTCGTGGCGGACGTGGATCCAGTCGATGGCGGAGTTGCGGCGGATGGCGTCGACCACCGGGTTCAGGCTGTCGCCCACGACGCCGTAGAGGCGCTTGACTCCGGCGCGGACGAGGATGTCGACGAACTGTTCGGCAACGTTCTGCTTGGCCATGGTTCTCGCGTGCCCTTCGGTTTCCGGTGTCCTGCGGATCCCTCCGGGTCCATGAATTCACAGCCTCGGCGCTCACGCCTCCCAAACGGCGGCGGCCGTGCGGTCGTCGGCGTAACCCTTGACCCGCACTTGGGTGTCCGCGAGGAAGGCGGCCAGACCGGGCGGAGTGGTACCGGACCAGCGTCCCGCCAGATGGGCGGACAGTTCGGGCTCGCCGCGCAACGGCTCGGCCAGCCCGCCGGTGCACATGAGCAGCGCGTCCCCCGGGCGGGCGACGGAGGCACGGAAGCGGAAGGGTTCGCGGGGCGGTTCGGGGGCGGGTTCGTACGGGCTCGGGGGTGTCGGGATGCCGAGGTCCATGGTGAGCCGGTCGCCCTCGGGGGTCTCGGCGGGCTGCGACCCGAACCCGACGACGGCCTCGCCGATCGCGTCGGCGACGCTGGGCTCGATGTCCTGCCACTCGCCGTCCCGCAGCCGGAAGAGTCCTCCCGGTCCGACCCCGAAGAACACGCGGGTACGGCACTCCGGGTCGGCGGGGAGGAGCAGGCAGCGGAGACCGGCCGAGTACTCCTCCGGGTCGATGCCCTGTTCGGCGGCGCTGGCCCGGAGCTTGCCGAGGCTGCGGTCGGTGAGGCGGTGGAGCCCCGACTTCAGGTCACCGCGCCGGGCGGCCCTGATGTCCTCGGAGAGCCGCGCGTGGCTGCGGCCCACGGCGCGCGCGATCCAGTGACACGCCTCGGCGGCGGCCCGGTGCGCGCCCGGTGTGGCCCGCGCCCCGGTCGCCATCGCCACCAGCACCAGCGCCTGCTCCCCGGCCCCGAACCGCGCGGTCAGCAACGAGTCCCGCCGCGGCTCCCCCCTGAACCGCGCGGAGTCCCCCCGCACCGAGGCGGCCCGCAGCGTGCTCGCCCCGTACCGCGCGCCGTCCAGCACGGTGTCCGCGACCAGGTCGTCCAGTTCGTCCGGGTCGGCGGGCGGCAGCGCGGTGGGCTCGGCGTCGTAGGTGGGAGGTCCGGAACCCACGTAGTCGAGGGTGGTGAGGGGTGGTGGGGGCGGGGGCTGGGGCAGAGCGCTGGGGAGAGGCCGCGGGGCGGGCTCCGGGGCGGGAAGAGCGGCCGGCCGCGCGTACGGAGCGGGCCCGGGCGGGTTCCCCGGACGCAGGTCCCCTCGCGCGGGACCGGGGTTGTCGGCGGGCGGCGGGGCCGCGGGAGGCTGCGGGTACGGGCGCGGATCGTACGGGCGGAGCGGGCCGGCCGGGCGAAGGGAGGGCGGGGCGGGGGCCGGGGGTCCGGGGGCGGTGGCGGGCGGCTGCGGGGAGGCGCCCGGGGAGGCCGGTCCGTCCGGACGGAAGCCTGCTGGCCTGAGGCCTTCCGGTCGGAGGCCTTCCGGAGGGGCTACGGGGGTGTCGGCAGGCGGCGCGGGAACGGCCGGCGGCTCTGGGGCCGAGGGTCCGTACGGCCTGAACCCCGGAGGCTCGGTGGGCGGGTCCGCGGCGGCAGGTCGCCCGGAGTTGCCCGCCGTACGCGGCGCCGGAACACCCGACCCCGCCGAACCCGTACCGGGATCCGTCGCCGGACCCGAACCGGTACCCGGCGCGGCCCCCGTCCCCTCCCCCGGCCCGCGCAGCTCCACCGTGCCCGCGGCCGAGGCGAACCGGTCGTCGACGGAGTCCCCCGCGGCCGTCGGCCCCGTGTCCTCCGTGGTGTCGTCGTACAGCTGGCTCCACCAGTCGTCCTCGTGACCGGTCGGCGTTCCCCCCTGCTGGCTCATGCCCCTAATTGTCCACCGCGCAGGCCGGTTGGAAACGGGGCGTCCGGAAAATCAGACGTGAGCCGGTCCGCGAACGGCGCGTCGGCGACCTGCCGGACACCCATCCGGCACAGAGCCGCCGGGCGGTCCCACCCCCCACGGGAGAACCGCCCGGCGACGACCTGGGTGACCCGGCCCGAGTGTGCCCCGTCTTCCTGAAGATCCGCTGTGACGTCCGACGGCCCACCCACGGCGGGCCGTACGCGAACCCACAGACCAAGAAGGCTCCATACGGGCATTACGGGCGGCAGTTGAGGCCCCCGTGACGCAACCTTGGCAGAGTGACGGGTGGTACGGCGATGATGTGCCGAGGCGGGTTCGCGCCGTGGCTGTTTCCCGCCACCGCGGCCGGTTCCGTCACCGCGCACCCCGCGGGGTGCTGTCTTCGGGGAGGAACGGCACCTGATGCTGGGAGCGATAGGCCTGGACGAGGCGCACGAGTCGGCGTACCGCGCCCTGGTGTCCGTGGGTGCCGCGGACGTGCCCGATCTCGCCCGACGGCTGACCCTCGGGGAGCACGACACCGAACGCGCCCTGCGCCGCCTGGAACGGCACGGACTCGCGGCCCAGTCCTCCGCCCGCCCCGGCCGCTGGGTCGCCGCCCCGCCCGGGGTCGCCCTCGGCGCACTGCTCACCCAGCGGCGGCACGAACTGGAGAAGGCCGAACTGGCCGCCGCACTGCTCGCCGAGGAGTACCGGGCCACCGCCGCCGAACCCGCCGTGCACGACCTGGTGGAGGTGGTGACCGGAGCCGCCGCCGTCAGCAGCCGCTTCCTCCAGCTCCAGCTCGGCGCGACCGAGGAGGTGCGGGCGCTGGTCACCGGGAACCCGGTCGCCGTCACCGGCGGGGAGAACCACGCGGAGGAACAGGCCGCCGACCGGGGCGTCCGCTACCGGGTCGTCCTCGAACGCGCCGCCCTCGACCTGCCCGACGGCCTCACCGAGCTGACCGCCGCCCTCGACCGTGACGAACAGGTGCGGGTGGTGGACACCGTGCCGACGAAGCTGGTGGTCGCCGACCGCACCCTCGCGATGGTCCCGCTGACCTCGCACACCGCCGAGCCCGCCGCGCTCGTCGTGCACGCGAGCGGACTGCTGGAGCTGCTCTGCGGGCTCTTCGACTCGGTCTGGCGGGACGCGCTCCCGCTGCGCCTGGGCACGTCCGGCGCCGTCGAGCAGCAGCCGGACGGCCCCGACGGCACGGACCTGGAGGTGCTGTCCCTGCTGCTGGCCGGGCTGACGGACGCCAGCGTCGCGAAACAGCTCGATCTGGGCCTGCGCACCGTCCAGCGCCGGGTGAAGCGGCTGATGGAGCTGAGCGGGGTGACGACCCGGCTGCAACTGGGCTGGCACGCGTACGAACGGGGCTGGGTGGCCCGTGGCTGACCTGCGGTTTCGCCGTCCGTCCCGCACGCTGGACAGATGGGAGTGGCTGAACTCCTCCTGGTCGGCGTCGTCATCCTGCTCGGCCTGTGCGGAGTCCTGGTGCCCGGAGTGCCGGGGTCGTGGCTGGTGTGGGCTGCGGTCCTGTGGTGGGCGCTGAAGGACCCGCAGCCGGTCGCCTGGGGCGTCCTCGTGGGCGCGACCGTCGTCCTCTTCCTCTCCCAGGTGGTGCGCTGGGTCCTGCCGCCGCGCCGGCTGCGTGCGAGCGGCGCGACTCCCCGAATGGGCGTGTACGCCGGGGTCGGCGC
This sequence comes from Streptomyces sp. NPDC090083, assembly GCF_044747445.1. Lineage (NCBI taxonomy): Bacteria > Bacillati > Actinomycetota > Actinomycetes > Kitasatosporales > Streptomycetaceae > Streptomyces > Streptomyces sp. NPDC090083. The sequence continues at coordinate 854,769 of NZ_JBIVED010000001.1, forward strand.
GCTGCTCGGCTTCGTGCTGATCCCCGTGCTCGGCGCGATCCCCGGTTTCATGGCCGGTGTCTACCTCCACGAACGTCTCCGCCTGGGCCGGCACGGCGAGGCGATGGCCGCCCTGCGTACGGCGATGCGCTCGGGCGGCTCCAGCGTGCTGACCGAGCTGTTCACCTGCCTGCTGATCATGGGCGCGTGGGTGGGCGCGGTGATCTGGGGCTGACCCGGGCCGCTCAGCCGAGCGCGGTGAGGTCGACCGCTTCGGCGAGGGCCCGCAGGCCCGCGTCGTTGAAGTGCAGGTGGTCGCCGGAGTCGTAGCCGGGAAGGATGCGCCGCGGCTGCGCCGGGTCGCGGACGGCGGCGTCGAAGTCGACGATCCCGTCGAAGGGCCCGCCGCCCCGGATGAACGTGTTGACCTTCTGCCGTACGGCCTCCCGCGCGGCCGTGAAGGCGCCCGCGCCGCCGTACGGCGTGAGGGTCGCGCCGATGACGCGGACGCCCCGCGCGTGGGCACGGGCCACGAGGGTGCGGTACGCGTCCTCGAAGGCACCGGCGTCGGTGGCGTTCGGGGTGCCTTTGATGTCGTTGATGCCTTCGAGGACGATCAGCACGCGCACGCCCGACCGGGAGAGCGCGTCCGCGTCGAGCCGGGCCAGCCCGCTCGGCCCCACGTCGTCGCGGAGCAGCCGGTTGCCGGAGACACCGGCGTTGAGGACACCGAGGCGGCGGTAGGACGGAAGGGCGCCGAGCCGCTCGGCCAGACGGTCGGGCCAGCGGTGGTTGGCGTCGCGGGTGGAGCCGTTGCCGTCGGTGAGGGAGTCGCCGAAGGCCACGACACTGCCGGCCGCCTGCGCGTCGAGGACGTCGACGCCGGTGACGTAGTACCAGGAGGTGGTGGTCGCCGTGTACGCGGAGCCGTCCTCGTCGGCGGTCCGATTCCCTTGCGGGGCACGGTAGTTGGTCTGTCCGGCGGCACGGTGGTAGGTGGCCGGGCCGGAGTCGCCCGGCGTGTGGACGGTGATCAGGAGGTCGGCACCGTCGGGCACGGCGAGCGGGACGGGGTCGCTGACCAGGTCCTGGCCCGCGGGGAGAGTGACCGCCGTGACACCGGCGAAGGTGACGGCACGCATCGAGCCGGGCACGGCGTCCGCTCCCGACTCCCGCAGCGCGACGGTCACCGCGTCGAGCCGGAGGGGCGCGGTGCCGAGCCGGTTGGTGAGCCGCACCCGGGTGGCACCACCGCCGACGCTGAGGTGCACGACGTTGCGGAAGGAGGCGCCGGGGTGGGCCGGGGCGGTTCCGGAGGGGGCCGCTTCCCAGGTGCCGGTCCAGGTGCCGAAGGGGTCGCGGGCCCGGACATCGGGGACGGCGGCTCCGGAAGCATCGGCCTGGAGAGCGGCGGCTCGTGGAGCGGCGGCTTGAGGAACAGCGCCTCGGTGAGCCGGGACCGTGGACGTGGAGGACGTGGACACGGAGGACCTGGACGCGGAGGCGTCGGGGGTCGCCGCACCGGCGGTCTCCACGGTCCCCGCCGTCCCGACCGCCGCTCCCAGCCCCAGCACCAGCAGTCCCACGACGACCCGTCCGGCCCCGACCATGCGCGCTCCACCTCTCCCACCAGCCACAACGAAGGCGACCGTGGCATGCGGGGAGGGGCGGACGGCGGCGCATCACCGGTGCCGGGGCCCGCGTCCCCTGTCCGGCGTAGGACGTACTGCGGACGGCGGCCGGGACCCGAGGCCGATGCGCGGGGCGGGCGGGCGTGTTTGGCTGCGGGCATGACCGAATTCACCGAGGCCGAACGCGCGTACCTCAGCTCGCAGCGGCTGGGCCGACTGGCCACCGTCGACCCGCAGGGCCAGCCGCAGGCGAACCCCGTCGGCTTCTTCCCGCAGGCCGACGGGACGATCCTGGTCGGCGGCTATGCGATGGGTACGACGAAGAAGTGGCGCAACCTGCGGAAGAACCCGAAGGTCGCGCTGGTCGTGGACGACATCGTCAGCGTCAGCCCCTGGCAGGTACGGGGCATCGACATCCGGGGTGAGGCCGAACTCCTGGTCGGCCCGCACGAGTTGGGGCCGCACATGAGCGAAGAGGTGATCCGCATCCACCCCCGGCGGATCCACAGCTGGGGCCTGGAGACCGGCTGATTCAGCCCAACACGTTCTCCAGGGTGAGGAGTTGGACCTTGCGGTCGAGGCCGCCCGCGTAGCCGGTCAGTGCTCCGTCGGCACCGATCACCCGATGGCAGGGGCGGACGACCAGCAGCGGGTTGGCCCCGATCGCACCGCCCACGGCCCGCACGGCGGCCCGGGACGCGCCGATCCGCGCGGCGATCTCGCCGTACGTGGTCGTCGCGCCGTACGGGACGGAGTCCAGGGCGGACCACACACGCTCCCGGAAGTCGGTGCCGGAGGTGCGGAACTCCAGCTGGAATTCCTTGAGTTCACCGGCGAAGTAGGCGGCGAGCTGATCGCCTGCGGCACGGAAGGGGCCGGGGTCCTGCCGCCACTCCGGCCGGACGCCGCGGCCACCCTTCTGGCCGGGGACGGAGAGGGAGGTGAGGGCCCCGGACTCGTCGGCGGTGAGCAGGAGTTGGCCGAGAGGGCTGTCGAAGCTCGTCCAGCGGACGATGGTCGGTTCGATCGTGGGGCCGGTCATCGGGACTCCAACTCCTCTGCCATGGGCAGGTGTTGTGGGTGTTCGCGGTGCTCTGGGTGCTGTTCGTGCCGCTCGTGCCGCAGGTGCTGGGCGGCGTAGGAACGCCAGGGCCGCCAGGCGTCCGGGGTGTCGGTGTCGGGTGGTGCCACGTCGGGGTCGCCGAGGGCGCGGGTGCGGATGACGGCGACGGTGGCGGCGTCCATGCCGGGCAGCGCGAGCAGGGCGGCCTGGGCGTCGTCCCGGTCGGCCCCGGCGTCGAGCCGTACCGTGCCGTCGGCCAGGGCGGTGGCGAGGGCGGAGAGGGGTTCGCCGGGTGCGGCCCCGGCCAGGGCGGACGGCTCGGGAAAGAGATGGGTGAGGCCGCCGGACGGGGCGTCCAGCGTCTTGCCGTACCGCCTCACCAGCCGCTCGGCCGCCGCGGGACCGACCAGGGCCCGTACGGCGAGTTCCTCCGGGTCGGCGGTGCCCGGTGAGCGCAGGCCGGGGCGGGCACCGACGAGCGGGGCGAGCCGGGGGTCCTCGCCGAGCCGTTCGTCGACGGCGTACGGGTCGGCGTCGAGGTCGAAGAGCCGTCGCAGCCGCTGGACGGCGGTGGTCAGGTCCCGGTGGTCGGTGAGGTGCAGCCGGGCGTCGAGCCAGCCGCCCGGGTGGGCCAGGGACGCGGCCCTGAGGACGCCGGGACGTTCGACGACGGCGACGATTCCGGTGCCGTAGGGGAGGCGGAGGGTGCGGCGGTAGGTACGGCGGCCGGGGCTGCCGGTGATCTCCTCCACGCCGGGGACGGCCTCGCGGGCGAGCAGGTCGAAGACGGCGGCGGACTGGTAGGGGCCGCGGTGGGCGAGCCGCAGCGGGATTCCGGCGGAGGGGCCGCCGGCCGTGGCCTTGGACACGTGCGCCGCCTTGGTGGCCCGCAGCTCGCTCGGGGTCGACGCGTACACGGCGCGGATGGTGTCGTTGAACTGGCGCACGCTGGCGAAACCCGCCGCGAAAGCGACGTCGGTGATCGGCAGGTCGGTGGTCTGCGCCAGCACGCGCGCGGTGTGGGCGCGCTGGGCCCGGGCGAGGGCGACGGGCCCGGCGCCGAGTTCGGCGGTGAGCTGCCGCTGGACCTGCCGTGCGCTGTAGCCCAGCCGTACGGCGAGCCCGGCGACGCCCTCGCGGTCCACGACGCCGTCGCCGATCAGCCGCATGGCGCGGCCCACGACATCGGCGCGCGCGTTCCACTCGGCCGAGCCCGGCACGGCGTCCGGCCGGCACCGGCGGCAGGCCCGGAACCCCGAGCCCTGCGCGGCGGCGGCGGTCGCGAAGAACCGCACGTTCCGCCGCTTCGGCGTCACCGCGGGACAGCTGGGCCGACAGTAGATGCCGGTCGTGACCACCGCGAAAAAGAACTCCCCGTCGAACCGGGCATCCCGGCTCCGCACGGCTTCGTACCTGCTCTCCTCGTCCATCACGGTGTCCAGTCTCCGCCATCCCCGGGGGCGGGGCTGGCGGAAATCGGACGTGGTGGTGGGGGCGGGGGCGGGCGCCCGGGCCTCGCGCTCTAGACCCGGCGCCCCCGCTTCGCCTCCATCGCCGCCTTGCCCTCCGCTCCCTTCCGTTTCCAGTCGCGGCGGAGTTCGGCCCGCATACGGGCGTCGGTCTTGGCGACGATCCACTGGTTCTCGCGCATGAGCTTGCGGTAGCTGTCGAGGCGGCGCTCAGGGAGGGTGCCCGAGTCGACGGCGCCGAGGACGGCGCAGCCCGGTTCCGCGGTGTGGGCGCAGTCGTGGAAACGGCACCGGGACGCCAGTTCCTCGATCTCGGCGAACACCTGGCCGACGCCGGTCTGCGCGTCCCACAGGCCGACCCCGCGCAGCCCGGGGGTGTCGATCAGGACCCCGCCGCCGGGCAGGGCGAGGAGGTTGCGCGTGGTGGTCGTGTGGCGCCCCTTGCCGTCGACGTCACGCGTCGCCCGGACGTCCATCACGTCCTCGCCCAGCAGCGCGTTCGCGAGCGTGGACTTGCCCGCGCCGGACTGCCCGAGCAGCACGGACGTGCCCCCGGCGGCGACCGCGGCCAGCACGTCGACGCCGTCCCCGGTGGCGGCGCTCACGGCCAGCACCGGCACACCGGGCGCCGCCGCTTCCACGTCCTGGACGAGATACGACAGCGTCACCGCGTCCGGCACGAGGTCGGCCTTGGTCAACGCGACCACGGGCCGGGCTCCGGACTCCCAGGCGAGCGCGAGGAACCGTTCGATGCGGCCGAGGTCGAGTTCCCCGGTCAGCGGCACCGCGACGATCGCGTGGTCGACGTTGGCCGCGAGGATCTGCCCCTCGGACCGCTTGGAGGAGGTGGAGCGCACGAAGGCGGTACGGCGGGGCAGATACGTCCGTACGTAGCGCGGGGTGCCGCCGTCGGGGTCGACGGCGACCCAGTCGCCGGTGCAGACGACGCGCAGCGGATCGTTCGGGGTGACGAACGCGGTGTCGGCGCGCAGGGTGCCGTCGGCGGTGACGACGTCGCACTGGCCCCGGTCGACCCGGACGACCCGGCCGGGCAGCAGCCCTGCGGCGTCGTGACGGGCGAACGCGTCCGCCCACGCGTCGTCCCAGCCGTAGCGGGCGAGCGCGAGGAAAGCAGAGGTGGAAGTCAAGGGAGACCCTTCACAAGGGTGGCCCCGGCGCGCGCACTCGGGCGCGGTGGAAGGTGAAGGTCAGCCGGTGGCCACGGAGGTGGACTTGATGCGCTTCTGGATGTGGGTCACGCCCGTCGCAGGAACAGCCATCGGTCACACCTCCCTCGGCATACGCCACTTCACCTGCGGCGACACACCGTCACCGCTCGAACAGCCCGAGTCCGGGAGCTCGAACATCAGGAACCATAGAAGGTGCGCGGCCACCGCGCCACCCCATTTACCGCGCCGAGCCCGGGAGTCCGGCGCCCCTCGACATCCGCCGAAGCCGCCCCCCGCCCTGCCCCCTCTGTTCGCAACTCTGCTCGCAGCTCCGTTCCCAACTCTGCCCCCGGCTCTGCCCGTTCGGCCTTTGCACGCCCTGTCCCCTGTCGCGTAAGAGGGAGGGGCATCCGGAACGGGGAGGGCGCCCGTCGAGCAAAGGGGAACGGTGTATGCGGATCCAGGGAGAGAACCGGTCGAGCGGTGACCGGGCCGGCGGGCACCCCGTGGCCCGGCCCCGGTCGGCCGCCGCCCTGCCTCCGCTGACCGCTCTCCAGCAGGCCGCGGGGAACGCCGCGGTGACCCGGGCGATCCAGCGGGCCAGGGACGCCCAGGAACAGCACGCCGAGCCAGCCGAGCCCGCGGAGGCCGTGCCGGTGCAGCGGGCGTCGGTCGTGGACGCCGTCGGCTCGCCCGGCAGCCCGCTGGAGCCGCGCATCCTGCAGCGCGCCGAGACGGCGTACGGCATGGACTTCGGGCATGTACGGGTGCACAACGGGCCGGTCGCCCAGCGTTCCGCCGAGGAGCTGGGGGCGCTCGCCTACACCACCGGTTCGCACATCGTGCTCGGCGGCAGCGGCGTCGAGGACGAGGTGATGTTCGAGGAGGTCGACCACATCCGGCAGCAGGCGCTGGGGCCTGTCCCCGGTACGGACAACGGCCGGGGCGAGAAGGTCTCCCACCCGGACGACCCGTTCGAGCGGAGCGCCGGTGCCAACGGCCGCAGGCTGGCCCGGGGCGGCGCCCCCGACCTGTCGCTGCCCGGGATGTCCGTGCCCGGCGGGGCGGTGCAGCGTGGACGGTGATGTCGCCGTCCAGCGCGCGGACCGGCCCGGACCGGCCACGACTCCGCCCCGGCCCTCGGTATCACCGCCGATCGCGGCCTCTCCCCCGGCCATCGCCCGGCTGGCGCGCCTGCTGGTCGGCACGGACGAGCAGATCCGCAACAGGGACGTGCGAGCGGTCATCCACCGGCGGGTGCGCAGCGGCCCGAGCTTCACGGGCGAGGAGCTGGAAGCGATCAGGGCCGTGGAGTCGGAGGACCCCAAGTGGCTGAAGACCATGGGCCTGTGCACGCTCACCGAGGCCGACGCCTACCTCAAGGCGGGTGACTTCCGCAGCTGGCTCCAGCAGCCGGAGGGCAAGCGGCTCCTCGTGGCCACCCTGCGCTGGCACCAGAACGTCGAGGAGCGCGGGCAGGGCAAGGAGCCGGAGAAGCCCGGCCGTTCCGACTACCAGCTCGGCCGCCACATGGCCATGCACGCCGAGGACACCCCGCGGTCGGAGAAGGACCGGCTGACCGGGGAGCGGAACGACCAGATCTTCCAGACCTTCGTCAGCACCATGCTCCCGCCGGGGATCAGCGACGACGTGGCGGACGCGGAGAAGCACCGCGAGCGGGTCCAGCGCGGCACCGACGTGCTGACCAAGATCTTCCTGATCCTGAAGGAGGGGCTGAAGGTCTTCAACCCCGAGGCGGGCATGCACGAGGACTTCAAGGACGACGTCGCCCACGCCCTGGCCTACGGCGGTCGCGTCAACATCCGCATCCCGCAGCTCGCGGACGGCCAGCACGGCTACGAGCTGCCCCAGTGGCTGCACATCACCAAGGAGAACCGGAAGCCCTGGGAGATGCGGTCGGCCCCCGAGAAGCCGGTGTACCGGCGCATGTTCGGCACGCACCACCTGGAGATCGGAGACAACAGCGCGGACGGCACGCCCGGCACGTTCGTGGAGAAGGGCGAGTTCGGGGCCACCGTGCAGAACTGGGCCGACCCCCACAGCCACCTCTACGGCCTGCCCCTGGCCGCCGGGGGCATGGGCAACACCGACTACCACGGCGACACCATCCTCCCGAACGAGTCGTACGGGCACATGTTCATGGGCTACAAGCCGCCGACAGACAAGCGGGACGGGGGACTTCAGGTGGGCCTGGAGACCGCGGGGCCCGGCGGCAGGACTCCCGACGGCTACCAGCACGGCATCACGAGCAGCGAGAAGAACAGCAACCCGGTGAGCCAGTTCGGCGGTCACAAGGACGACAAGCTGGGCGCCGGCGCCCCGCTCAGTTCGAGTCAACGCCACGTCGACCTGAAGGAGTTCGGCGACTGGGTGCAGCGGCTGAAGGACCTGGAGAAGGACTGGAAGGCGGAACTGGCCAAGGCCAGGACGGACCAGGAACGCGCCGCCCTGTACCGGGACTTGATCGGCAAGCGCAGCAACGTCCGCGAGTGAGCCGGCGGTTGGCCTACGGCCGCCAGTGAGCCGGTAGTCGGCCCTCGTCCGTCACCCGCCCGGCGATGCTTTCGGAGCGGGTGCCGGACGGGCGGCGGGACGGGCACGGGACAGGGAGCGTGGGGCAGGGGCCGGGCTACTTGCAGGACGCGCCGTTGAGCGTGAAGTCGTACGGCGCCGAGTTCTTGGTGTTGTTCCACGTGCCGAGGAAGCCGAAGGTGAAGCTGCCGTCCGCGGCGACGTTCTTGTTGTAGTCGGCGGCGGTGGCGGAGACCCGGGAGCCGTCCTGGGCGACGGTCGCGTCCCACATCTGGGTGACCTGCTGGCCGTCGCGGTAGGACCAGGCGACGCGCCAGGTGTCGAGGGCCTTGGTGGTGGTGACGGTGACGGTGGCCTGGAAGCCGTCGGGCCACTGGTTGACGAGGTCGTAGGTGACGTCGCAGCCCGCCGCCGCGGAAGTGCCAGATCCCGAACCCGAACCCGAGCCCGAACTGTTGGTGGGCGCCGGTGAGTTGCCCGCCGTCGTCGAGGCGGTGCCCTGGGGTTCGGTGTCGGGGTTCTTGTCCCCCGCGGCGGTCGCCGTGCTGCCGGCCGTGGGCCGGGAGGACGCCGAGGACGTGCGCGAGGGGTGGGCGCCGACGGACGACAGGGTGGGGCCGGGGTCGGCCACCGGCTGGCGGTCGGCGTCGTCGCGGGCCGCGTTGTCGTGGCCGGAGCCGCCCATCGGCATCATCGACAGGCCGAGCGCCACCAGGGACAGCAGCACGGCCGCGGCGAGCAGTCCGTTGCGCACGAGGCGCGCCTTGCTCGCGCCCTCCTTCGGCTCGCCCGCCTCCAGTTCGGCGACGGGACGCCCCGCGCCCAGTCGTACCTCGGCGGCCCGGCGGCGGCGCTCCAGATAGGCGAGCCCGCCCCAGCCGATGACGCCGCTCGCGAGGGCCGCGGGCAGTCCGCCGCCCGCGAGGCGCAGACAGGCGGCGGCCTCCGCGCACTGCACGCAGGTGGCGAGGTGTCGCGAGAGGTCCTCGGGGGTGTCGGCGGCGGGCGAACGGGTCACCGCGTCCAGCAGCCGGGCGTAGCTGCGGCACTCCGCGTCCATCGGGGTGTCGAGGTGGCTGCGGTGGCAGCGGTCCCGGAACAGGGCCCGCACCTGGGCGAGTTCGGTGGAGACGGCGGCCGGGTCGAGGCCGAGGCGGCGGGCCACGACGGGCAACGGCAGTGCCTCCACCTCGGCCAGCCACAGCAGCGACGCGTCCGCCTCCTGGAGGTCCCGCAGTCCGCGCAGGGCGATCGGGCGCTGCAGCGGCATGCCGTGATAGCGGGCCGCCTTCTCGGAGTTGAGCCACAGCCGCAGGTCCGGGTCGAGCCGGTGCCCGCGCCCGGCCAGCTCCCACGCCGCGGCCGTGGTGCGCACGGCGGTCAGCAGCAGCGGTATCACGGGCAGCACCCGGCGGGCCGGTCCGCGCATCAGGCCGGTCCCGGCGGACCGGGCCTCCTGGATGCCGAGCGCGAACGCCTCCCCGGCCAGTTCGGTGGCCGAGGCGGCTCCGGACGTGCACAGGTCGGCGTAGGACAGCACGGCGTCCCAGCACTCGGTGAACAGTGCTGCCTCAGCGGCGTCCTGAGGAGTCGGCAGGTCGGGCATGGGTCTCCTGCATCCACGAATGACGGCCAACTAGCTTCGACAGTAAGCGAGTTGGAGGGGGGCTGCCTCGTGACAGGGCCAGAGCCTTTCACGCATCCCACACAACTGACAAGCCGCGTATTCAATTACGGTGACTGTCGGTCGCCTCTGTGCAGTTGTACGTGTCCGAGCCCCTCCAGGCTCAGCCGTCGCAGGAGTTGGCCACACCGTTACCTTACAAAGGCGCGGGCTCCTCGGCAGGGAGACTGTCCATGAAGGAACTGACGGAGAACACGGCACGGCCGGGGCCCGGTTCGCCGTAGCCGGGCGGGGACTTGAGCCCGAAGTCCTCCATCGTGGCGCGGTAGGCCTCCAGCAGCCGGATGTGGTACTCCAGCGGGGCGCCCTGCGGGTTGGCCTTGCCGAGCGGGGTGGTGGGCTCGGGGCACCAGGTGGTGAAGCGGGGCGTGATGCCCTGCGACATGAAGAAGCGCAGCCCCTCGGTCGTCGACGCGATGGCCTCGTCGACGGTCTTGAAGCCGAACGGCTCCGCCATCTCCACGCCGGCCACGAAGTTGGGGATCACGTTGCGCGCGCCGAAGATCTCCGCGGAGTCGAGGATCCGCTTGTGCCACTCGGCGCGGCCGACGTACCGCTCCTTGCCCGGGCAGTGCAGCTTGAACAGGTACTCGTCCCACACCTCGTAGTTGGGGTGGTAGATCTGCACCCCGTAGTCCTTGAAGCGCTGCACGTCGTCCTTCGGCAGCGCCTGCGCGACGACCTTGCCGATCCAGCGGCCGGGGAAGCGCTCCTCGATGGCCTTGGCGTAGTGGCCGTAGAAGTCGGCCTCGTCGCGCCCGGCGACGGTCTTGGTGATCGCGCCGCCGGTGAGGGTGTAGGCGGTGGAGGCCTTCGCGGTGTCGTACCGGTCGATGATCTCCAGGGCTTCGAGGACCTCCTCGACGTCCTTGACTCCCGTGTACGGGCGCCCGGCGGCCTTGTGCTGGCGCCAGTTGTGGTTGATGTCGCAGTACTGGCACTCCTCCTTGGCGCCGAAGTACTGGCAGACCCGGAAGACCGTCAGGTAGATCAGGTAGCCCCACTGGATGGTCGGGGCGACCTCCATGACGGACTTCCCGTTGGCGAGCTTGTGCCGGTAGTACTCCGGCATCGGCGGCACGCCGACGTCCGCGATCCGCTTCCCGTCGAGGTACAGCCCGAGGACCCCGTCGTCGTCGGCGGCCACGCGGTACGGCGAGGTCGGGTTCACCCGCACGGAGACGACGGTCCGGCGCAGGTCGTACGGGCCTCCCGTGAGGATGATCTCCTCAGGCGGGCGGCGCAGCGCGGCCTCGCCCAGCTCGGGCAGGGTGCCGTGGTCGAAGGAGAAGATGAAGTACGACTTCGGCTTGACCTCACCGCCCTCGTTGTCGCTGAGCGCGGACGGGTCGAAGGCGACACCTCCGCGGAGCAGGTCCTCCTTGAAGACGGCCTCCCGCGGCACATGCGGAAAGCGCTCCATCAGATCCTCGACCAGCGCGGTGCGGCTGCCCATCCCGTTTCTCCTCCTGGCTAGGCGTACGACTCCTCACGGTATGCCCCCGGCGGTCGGGCGGAGGGAGCGGGGGGGCGGTGTGGTGCGGTTTGGGTGAGTGGGTGGGGTGGGCGGGCCGGGGGTGCGCTCGAGGTTGGCTGCGGGGTGCGGGTGCGTTGCGGGTGGGCGCTCGGGGTTGGCTGCGGGGTGCGGGTGCGTTGCGGGTGGGCGCTCGGGGTTGGCTGCGGGGTGCGGGTGTGTTGCGGGTGGGGGCTCGGGTGTGTGTGAGGCGCGAGGGTGTTGTGGCTGGGTGCGCGGTTCCTCGCGCCCCTGGGGGGGGACGGGGTGGGATGCGGGTCAGCCTTGGCTTGTGCCCTCGCGGTGGGCGATGTGGGCGGGGAGCGGGGTGTCAGGGGGGAGGGCGGGGTCCGGGACGGGTGTGCCCCAGGTCGAGGTCAGGGGGAGGGTGCCTGCCCAGAGGCCCAGCTCCGCGTCGGGTCCGTCACCGTCGTCGGGCGCGCCGGCGCGGATCTTGACGGACGCCTCGTCCAGGGAGAGGGCGAGGAGGGTGGTGGCCGCGAGTTCCTTGCGGCTCGGCTGCCTGGCGTACGACCACTGCCCCGGCGTCGCGTGTTCGGTCAGGCGCCGCAGCCCGGCCGACTTCTCGTCCGGGTCGGTGACCTTGCGGGGCACGCCGTGGATCATCGCGCTGCGGTAGTTGACCCCGTGCTCGAAGACGGACCGCGCCAGCACCAGCCCGTCGACATGGGTGACGGTGACGCACACCGGGGTTCCGCCCGCGAGACTGCGACTCGCGACGGAGCCGTGTAGGTACAGCTCCCGCCCGTGCCTCCCGTACACCGTGGGTACGACGACCGGCCGCCCGTCGATCACGACCCCGAGGTGGCAGACGAACCCGGCGTCGAGGATCGCGTCCAGGTCGGCACGGTCGAGGCTGCCCTGGTCGGCGAGGCGGCGATGGCGGGTGCGGTCGGTCTGCGGGAGGCGGTCGGTCATACCGCCGGAGACTACCGATGCCGTAGATCAATGGCCACACTTGCAACGAATACGGCAGCCGTACGATGCATGGGCAACGAAATCCGCAGGCGGTGGACGGTGGGCGCGCTGCCGTCGGGTGCCGACTTATGCTGCGGCAGCAGCAGGAGTCCTCCTCGCCGGGCCGATCCACGCCCGGCCGGGGCGCACCGACCCCTGGGGCAGAACACGCGAACGCACGCTCCCGGAGGGACGGCAGGCATGACGGAGACGGTCACCAACTGGGCCGGCAACATCACCTACGCGGCGAAGGAACTCCACCGCCCGCGCACACTCGACGCCCTCAGGGTCCTCGTGGCCGACAGCGCGCGGGTCCGGGTGCTGGGCAGCGGCCACTCCTTCAACGACATCGCCGAGCCGGGCCCCGACGGCACCCTGCTGACGACCGCCGCGCTGCCGCCCGAGTTCGACATCGACACGACGGCCCGTACGGTACGGGTCTCGGGCGGCGTCCGGTACGCCGAACTGGCCCGCCGGGTGGACGCGCAGGGACTCGCGCTGCCCAACATGGCCTCCCTGCCGCACATTTCCGTGGCCGGCTCGGTGGCGACCGGCACGCACGGCTCGGGCGTCGGCAACGGCTCGCTCGCGTCGGCCGTGCGCGAGGTCGAGATCGTCACGGCGGACGGCACCACGGTCACCGTCGCGCGCGGCGACGACCGCTTCGCGGGTGCCGTGACCTCCCTCGGCGCGCTCGGTGTCGTCACCTTCCTCACCCTCGACCTGGAGCCCGCCTTCGAGGTCGAACAGCACGTCTTCACCGAACTGCCGCTCGCCGGGCTGGACTTCGAGACGGTGGCGGCATCGGCGTACAGCGTGAGCCTGTTCACCGACTGGCGCGCGCCGGGCTTCCGGCAGGTGTGGCTGAAGCGCCGCACCGACGGACCGCAGGTCGACTTCCCCTGGGCCGCGCCCGCGACGGTGGCGCTGCACCCGGTGCCGGGGATGCCCGCGGTCAACACCACCGAGCAGTTCGGGGTGCCGGGGCCGTGGCACGAGCGACTGCCGCACTTCCGGGCGGAGTTCACGCCGAGCAGCGGGGCGGAGCTGCAGTCGGAGTACCTGCTGCCGCGCTCCGCGGCGCTCGACGCGCTGGCCGCGGTCGACGGCATCCGGGAGACGGTCTCCAGCGTGCTGCAGACCTGCGAGGTGCGGACGGTCGCCGCCGACGCGCAGTGGCTGAGCCCCTCGTACGGCCGGGACACGGTCGCCCTGCACTTCACCTGGATCGAGGACACGGAGGCGGTCCTGCCCGTGGTGCGGCGCCTGGAGGAGGCGCTCGACCCCTTCGACGCACGGCCGCACTGGGGCAAGGTCTTCACGACCCCGGCGGAGGTGCTGCGCGGCCGTTATCCACGGCTCGGGGACTTCGCGGCGCTCGCGCGGGGCCTCGACGCGGAGGGCAAGTTCACCAACGCCTTCGTCCGGGACGTGCTCGGCGGCTGAGCGGCGGCCGACTTTGTTCAGCCCCTTTCCTAACCCCTTGTCGAACCTCGCTCCCTGGCCATAGCCTTGCCGCGCGCCGGTGCCGTCGTGCCTCGGCTTGATGCGAGGGGGAGGGATGGCGGTCACTCCGGTGAAGCGCACATCACGGGACATCCGAACCGCGAACCGTTACGAGGTGCTGCGCCAGATCATCGCCGAATCACCCACGTCCCGGCAGGAGTTGGCGGCGGCCACCGGGCTGAGCCTGGCCACGGTGGCCACGCTCGTCGGGGAGCTGCTCGACCTCCGCATGATCACCGAGGTCGGCTTCGAGGACTCGGCCGGGGGCCGTCCCCGGGGGCTCGTGGCGGCGAACGCGTCGGGGGGCGCGCTGATCGGGGTCGACATCGCGGAGACGTACGTCCATGTCGAGCTCTTCGACCTCGCGCTGAACGTCCTGGCCCGCGCCGACGAGGACATGCGGCCCGGCGAGAGCCTGCCGGAGCAGGTGGTGAGCCATGTGGCCGCCGCCGTCGGCTCGGTGGTCGCGCAGGCCGGTGTCGAGGGCGCGCGGGTGCTGGGCGTCGGGGTGAGCGTGCCGGGGCAGGTGGACCGCGACACCGGCGTCTCGGAGTACGCGCCGAACTGGGACTGGCACGACGTGCCCCTGCTCGACCTGCTGTCCGAGGTCATCGCCTACCCCCTGTACCTGGACAACCCGCTGCGCGCCTGCGCGGTCGCCGAGATGTGGTTCGGGGCGGCGCGCGGACGCGGGGACGCGGTGGTGGTCAACCTCGGGACCGGCGTCGGCGCGGGCCTCGCGCTCGGCGGGGCGCTGTACCGAGGGGTGAGCAACAGCGCGGGCGAGTGGGGTCATACGACGCTGGTCCTCGACGGCCGGCTGTGCCGCTGCGGCAACCACGGCTGTGTCGAGGCGTATGCCGGGGCGCCCGGAATCATGCTGAATCTGCGGGAGTTGAGCCCGCGCAGCCCGCTGCTGCACCCCGAGGACCAGACGGCCACCATCGACGCGCTGGCCAGGGGCGTGGCCGCGCACGACCCGGTGGCGCTCGACGTCGTACGGGAGACGGCCCGTTACGTCGGCGCGGGCATCGCCAACCTGGTCAACATCCTCAACCCCGAGGTCGTCGTGCTCAGCAGCTGGGTCGCCCGCACGCTCGGCGAACCGCTGCTGCACGAGGTGCGCGAGGCCGTCCAACGGCACGCGCTGAGAAGGCCGTTCGCCGCCACCCAGATCGTCCTCTCCCCCATCCTCACCGACCCGGCGTGCCTGGGCGCGGCGACGTTCGCGCTGGAAGGGGCACTTCAGTCCGTCGGCCAGCGCCGCGCCTCCGCGGAGAAGGCACGGCCGGGCAGGCGCGCGACGTCGGCCAGGAGCCGTACCGCGCCGCCTTCGTGACGACGGCGCGCGGGACCTCGGCCGCTCCACGGCCGCGACGGCGGGGCCAACCAGGCCTGGTCAAAGGTGTATTGACCATCTGAATGCCGGGTGCGGGTCGCCTTCGCGGCGGCCCGCACCATCGTCACGTCCGGTATCCCGAACGCTACGCAACGCTTCGAACAGACTTCGTCCAACCCCTTGCCGAAGGCTTAGGCGAAGGTTAACGTCCCGCTCCGCACCTCGATTCAGGCCACGGGCCGCAGAGCCGTGGAGCCGCAGCCGCGCGAGAGACAAGGACGTCACCATGTCGGCAATGAGCAACAGCAACTGGTCCCGCCGCTCGATATTCCGGGCGGCCGCGGGGATGGCGGCCGCGGGCACGCTGGCCGCCTGCGGCGGCAACAACGGGCGGGGCACCGGCGGCGGTTCGGGCAAGCAGCTCACCCAGATGTTCCACGCGTACGGCGAGGCCGGCACGGAACAGGCCATCAAGCGCTACGCGAAGGCGTACTCCGCGGCGAACGTGACCACGCAGTGGATCACCAGCAGTGACTACGAGAGCAAGCTCTTCGCCACGCTGCTCACCAAGAACGCCCCCGACCTCTTCGAGTTCCACCCGCAGATCCAGATGGTGAAGAGCGGTCAGGTGGCCGACCTGAGCGACATCATCGAGCCGGTCAAGTCCGACTTCAACCCGGCCGACATCGCCTCGCACACCGTGGACGGGAAGATCTACGGCGTCCGGATGATCGACGACCCGCAGTTCTTCTTCTACCGGCCCTCCTTGCTCAAGAAGGCCGGCGTGCCGGTTCCGGAGACCCTCGACGAACTGATCGAGGCCGCCGCGAAGTTGACCACCGGCAAGGTCAAGGGCCTGTACCTCGGCAACGACCTGCACGCCGTCATCAACCCGATGATCTGGTCGGCCGGCGCCGACACCCTCAACGACAAGAACGAGATCGCGTACCACACGCCGGGTGTCGTCGAGGGCATCAAGAAGATGCGCAAACTGTTCACCAGCGGCGACCTGCTGCTCGACGCCCCGACCGACTACTGGGACCCGTCCGCCCTCAACCAGGGCCTGTGCGCCATCCAGTTCTGCGGCATGTGGGCGATGCCGCAGTTCCAGAAGGCGCTCGGCGACGACATCGGCGTCTTCCCGTTCCCGAAGACCATCGACTCGGGCAAGCAGTCGGTCTACAACGGCGGTTGGTCGATGTTCGTCAACGCCAAGGGCGCGAACGTCGACGCGGCCAAGGAGTACGTGAAGTGGCTGTGGATCGACCAGAAGAAGGACCAGGAGGACTGGGCCACCTCCTACGGCTTCCACATCCCGCCCCGTGCGTCGATCGCGGCCGAGGCCACCAAGCTCAAGTCCGGTCTGCCGGCCGAGGGCGTCAAGCTCTTCAACGAGTTCGGCCACTTCGACAACATCGGCTGGACCCAGGCGATGATCACCGCGCTGGAGGACGTCTTCGCCAACTCCGTCCGCAAGGGCGGTGACCCCGAGGCCTCGCTCGACAAGGCCGACACCGCCGTGAACCGCGAGCTCAAGAAGCTGTTCGGATAGGCCGGGCGGACCGGACATGTCGACGACCACGACACGCGACCTCGCGAGCCCCGCCCCGGCCGAGGCCACTCCGGCCAGGCCGCGGCGGGCCCTGCGGGGCAGCCGCACCTTCAACTTCTGGCTCTTCATCGGCCCGTTCCTCGCCGGACTGATGATCTTCGTCTACGTCCCGATCGGCTGGAGCATCTACCTCAGCTTCTTCGAGGCGCGCTTCACCGTCACACCGAGCACGTTCGTCGGCTTCGACAACTACACCTACATGCTGACGAACCCCGACTTCGTCGGCTCGCTCGGCACGTTCACCGTCTTCGCCGCGTTCATCGTGCCCACCACCTGGGCGGTGTCCCTGGGCCTGGCCCTGCTGGTGAACCGGCTCCGGTTCATGCGGGCCTTCTTCCGGTCCGTGTTCTTCCTGCCGACCGCGTGCAGCTATGTCGCGGCGGCGCTGATCTGGAAGATGTCCATCTTCAGCGGCGTCCGCTTCGGCCTGATGAACACGGTCATCGGCTGGTTCGGCGCCGAGAACATCGCCTGGCTGTCCAACCCCAGCCCGCCCTGGTACTGGTTCGTCATCGTCACCGCCCGCCTGTGGCTGCAGTCCGGCTTCTACATGATCCTCTTCCTGGCCGCGCTGCAGAACATCCCGGCGGAGCTGTACGAGGCGGCCGCGATCGACGGGGCCAAGCCGGGCTGGCAGACCTTCCGGCACATCACCCTGCCTCAGCTGCGGGCGACCTCGACCGCGGTGATCCTGCTGCTGCTCATCGCCGCCTACCAGGCCTTCGACGAGTTCTTCAACCTCCTGTCCAAGACCACCTGGGGCCGCCCGCCCCTCGTCGAGCTGTACTACACGGCCCTCGGCGAGAACCAGGACTACGGCGCCGGCAGCGCGGGGGCCGTGATCCTGACCGTGCTGATCGTCATCGTCACCCTGTTCCAGGGCAAGCTCATGGGCTTCGGCCGCGGAGAGGAGGCCAAGTGACCACCACGGCACCGCAGCTGAGGAAGCCACGCGGCAAGAAGCGCGGCGGTGTCCTCAGCAGCACGGGTCTGTACCTCGCGACCGGCGTCGCCGCCTTCCTCTTCCTCGTCCCGTTCTACCTGCTGGTCCGCAACGCGCTCTCCACGGACGCCGAGATCACCGGGGAGCACTGGAAGTTCTTCCCCACGCATCTGCGGTGGGGCAACGTCGGCGACCTCTTCGACGACACCTCGGTGGACTTCGCCCGGTCGATGTGGAACTCGCTGGTCGTCGCCGTCTCCATGACCGCGGGCATCCTGCTGATCTGCTCGCTGGCCGGCTACGCCCTGGCCCGCATCCCGTACAAGCACTCCAACAAGATCTTCTATCTCGTCCTCGGCACCCTGATGGTTCCCACGGCCGTCACCTTCGTGCCCAGCTTCGTTCTCGTCTCGTCCCTCGGCTGGGTCGATACCTATCGGGGTCTCATCATCCCGGGCCTGTTCAGTGGTTTCACCTGCTTCCTCTTCCGGCAGTACTTCCTGGGGTTCCCCAAAGAGCTGGAGGAGGCGGCACGCGTGGACGGACTCGGCTACTGGGGCGCGTACTGGAAGGTCGTGGTGCCCAACTCGCTGAACTTCTTCGCCGCCATCGCCACGATCACCTTCATCAGCGGCTGGAACGCCTTCCTGTGGCCGCTGGTCATCGGCCAGGACCCGGGAGCCTGGACCGTCCAGGTCGCCCTGTCCTCGTACATGACCAACCAGACCGTCGTGTTCCACCAGATCTTCATGGCCACCGCGATCTCCATCCTCCCCCTCGTCTTCGTCTTCCTCTTCCTCCAGCGCTGGCTGGTCCAGGGAATCGCGCAGACCGGCATCAAGGGCTGACCCACCCGCCACTCACGACCAGGAGACCGATGACTCCCAGCACCGCCGCCGACCGTCTCGAAGACGTCTCCCCGGGCAGCGGAGCCCTCCCGCCCCGCGCCCGCTACGCGTCCTCGGACGCGATGTCACTGTCGTTGAACGGCAGTTGGCGTCTGCGGGTGTCGGCGACGGCCGACGCCGAGGACGACTCGTTCGCCGCGGAGGGCTATGACGCCGGGGACTGGGCCGAGGTCACGGTCCCCGGCCACTGGGTCCTCCAGGGGCACGGCTCCCCCAGCTACACCAACCACCTCTACCCCTTCCCGGTCGACCCGCCCCGCGTCCCGACGGAGAACCCCACCGGCGACCACCTCCGCACCTTCGACCTGCCGTCCGAGTGGCCCTCGGACGGCGGGGCCGTGCTGCGCCTCGACGGCGTCGAGTCCTGCGCGCGGATCTGGCTGAACGGCACGGACATCGGAGAGTTCAAGGGGTCGCGGCTGCCGCACGAGTTCGCGGTCGGCCACCTGCTGAAGCCCGCCGGCAACGTCCTGGCCGTCCGCGTCCACCAGTGGTCCGCGGGCTCCTACCTGGAGGACCAGGACCAGTGGTGGCTGCCCGGCATCTTCCGTGACGTCACCCTGCTGCACCGCCCGCCCGGCAGCGCCCTCGACTTCTTCGTGCACGCCTCCTACGACCACGTCGGCGGCGCGGGCACCCTCCGCGTCGACTCCGACGTCGACGGCCGGGTCACCGTGCCCGCTCTCGACATCGATGTCGCGACGGGCGAGTCGGTCACCGTGCCGGTGCGGCCGTGGTCGGCCGAACTCCCGGCCCTGTACGACGGGTTGCTCACCACCGAAGGCGAACGCGTCCCGCTCCGGATCGGCTTCCGGACCGTGGAACTCTCCGACGGGCTCATCAGGGTCAACGGCCGGGCGATCCTCTTCAAGGGCGTCAACCGGCACGAATGGCACCCGGAGAAGGGCCGCGCCCTCGATCCGGAGACCATGCGGGAGGACGTGCTGCTGATGAAGCGGCACAACATCAACGCGGTCCGCACCTCGCACTATCCGCCGCACCCCGACTTCCTCGACCTGTGCGACGAGTACGGCCTGTGGGTCATCGACGAGTGCGACCTGGAGACCCACGGGTTCACCGAACAGGCCTGGCGCGACAACCCCGTTGACGACGACCGCTGGACCCCGGCCCTGCTGGACCGCGCGGCCCGCATGGTGGAGCGGGACAAGAACCATCCGTCGATCGTCATGTGGTCGCTGGGCAACGAGGCCGGCACCGGGCGCGGTCTCACGGCGATGGCCGAGTGGATCCGGGCCCGCGACAGCTCCCGTCTCGTGCACTACGAGGGCGACATCGACTGCCGTGACACGGACGTCTATTCACGGATGTACGCCGGCCACACCGAGGTCGAACGCATCGGGCAGGGGCTGGACGGCGGCACCGAGCGGCGGCGCCGCCTCCCCTTCATCCTCTGCGAGTACGCCCACGCCATGGGCAACGGCCCCGGAGGACTCGCCGACTACCAGCGGCTCTTCGAGTCGTACGACCGGCTCCAGGGCGGTTTCGTCTGGGAGTGGATCGACCACGGCATCAAGGACGAGCGCTTCGGCTTCGCGTACGGCGGTGACTTCGGCGAGGAGCTGCACGACGGGAACTTCGTCTGCGACGGCCTGGTCTTCCCCGACCGCACGCCCTCCCCCGGGCTGGTCGAGTACAAGAAGGTGATCGAGCCGGTCCGCATCACCGGCGACGGCGCGGACGGCACCGTACGCGTCACCAACACGTACGACTTCGCCGACCTCTCCGCGCTGGCCTTCACCTGGGCCCACCACGTGGACGGCGAGACGGTCGGGTCGGGCACGCTCGCCGTGCCGGCGCTCGGCCCCGGCGAGTCCGCCGACGTCACACTGCCCGAGCCTCCCGCGCGGTCCGACGGCGCCGAATCCCACTGGACCGTACGGGCGTCGCTCGCGGCCGACACCGCCTGGGGCCCGGCAGGTCATGTGGTCGGCTGGGGACAGTTCCCCGCCACCGCGCGCACGGTCCCGGCCCTGTCCGCGCACGCCGGACCCGTGGCCGGTGAACGGCGGACCACGCTCGGTCCGGCCGCCTTCGACGCCCGCACCGGGGAGTTGAGGTCGATCGGCGCGGTGGACGTCACGGGTCTGCGCCTCGACATATGGCGGGCGCCCACCGACAACGACGAAGGGGCGTCCTGGCAGACCGACACCCGGTACGGCCCGCTCTGGCGGACGTTGGGCCTGCACCGGATGCGGCACCGGCTGGACGGCGTCGAGGTGAGCGAGGACGCGCTGACGGTCCGCACCCGGGTGGCGCCCGCCGGCCGGGAGATCGGGCTCGCGACGGTGTACCGCTGGACCTCGGACGGTACGCGGCTGCGGCTGACCGTGTCCGTGGCGCCCGAGGGCGACTGGACCTTCCCGTTGCCGAGGCTGGGCATCCGGTTCGGCCTCGACGCGGGCGCCGACCGGGTGCGCTGGTTCGGCGGCGGTCCCGGCGAGGGCTATCCCGACACCAAGTCCGCGTCACTGCTGGCACGTTGGGAGTCCACGGTCGACGCCCTCCAGACCCCCTACCTCCGCCCGCAGGAGAACGGCGCCCGCCCGGACGTCCGTTGGGCGGAGCTGGGCGGGCTGCGCGTCGACGGTGATCCGGAGTTCTGGTTCACCGCCCGCCGCTGGACGACCGAGCACCTGGACGCGGCCGCCCACCGCACCGACCTCACCCCCGGCGACACCGTCTGGGTGAACCTCGACCACGGCCAGCACGGCATCGGCTCGCAGTCCTGCGGCCCCGGCCCGCTCCCGCGGTACTTCCTGAACGCCCGACCGACGGAGTTCTCCTTCGTGTTCTCGGAAAGCCCGGAGACCAGTTGACCGGCATGATCACGGATCCGCCCGCGGCCGACCGGCTCTTCACCCGGCCGGCCGCGGTCGCGTCCTGCGTCGGCTTCGTCCTCATCGGCATGCTCCAGGCCCTCTACGGCCCGGCGGTCCCTGGCCTGCGCCACGAGTTCGGCCTCTCCCCCTCCGGTGCGGGTCTCGGTCTGAGCCTGCACTTCACGGGCGGGGTCGCCGGAGTCCTCGTCTTCAACGCGATCCACTCCCGGATCAGCAACAGGGCGCTCCTGGCAGGGGGTTACGCCCTGATGGCGGCGGGCGGCGCGGGTTTCGCGCTCGCCCCGGACTGGCCCCTCGCCCTCGCCGCCGCGTTCCTCGCCGGTCTCGGCTTCGGCGGGGTGGACTACGGCCTCAACCAGCTCTTCGCCGTCGGCTTCGGCGACCGTTCCACCGCCATGCTGAACGTGCTCAACGCCCACTTCGGCATCGGCGCGGTGCTCGGCCCGGCGCTCATCGCCTGGCTCGGCCCGGACTCCTACCCGTACGCGTTCGGCGCCTGCGCGGTGCTGGCGATGGTGCTGGTGTTCGCGGGCTCAAGTGGCGTACGTACACGTGTATCTGACGCCCCACCAGCGACGAAGGGATCGCGGTCCCTCGGGGTGTCCCGGGTCCTCGTCGGCTTCCTCGTCCTCTACATCCTCAACGTGGCCGTGGAGGCGGGCGTCGGCGGCTGGGAGCCGACGCATCTGGAGACGGTCGGCTACACCGCCACCGTGGCCGCGTCGGCGACCTCGGTCTACTGGCTGATGATGACGGCGGGCCGCTTCCTCGTCGTGCCGATCACGCTGCGCCACGCCCCCGAGCGGATCCTCGCGGTGTGCGCGGCGGGGATGACCGTGTGTCTGCTGCTGACGCTGATCAAAGGAGTGGCACCGGTGGCGTACGCCGGTGTTGGCTTGTTCATCGCGCCCGTCTTCCCGACGGGCCTCGCCTGGCTCAACTCGGCGCTCCCCCGGGCCAGGCGGGCGGGGGCGTGGGTGATCGCGGCCTCGAACGTCGGCGGAGTGGCGGCCCCGCCGCTGCTCGGGGTCGGGATCGAGGCCTCCGGGATCCACGCGGTGCCCCTGCTGTTGACCCTGTTGTCGGGCGCGTCGCTGCTGGCGACGCTCCGGCTGATGCGACTGACGAGGAGGTCCACGCCATGAACGCACTGTTCCGGCTCACCCGAAGGCTGATCCAGTGAGCGAGAGCGGCATCGAGGTCCGGGGGCTCTCCCGCACCTTCCACACGACGGTCCGGCGGCCGGGCCTGGTCGGCGGTCTGCGCTCCCTGGTCAACCCGGAGCGCGTGCCCAAGTACGCCGTCTCGGACGTCACGTTCGACGTCGCCCCGGGTGAACTCCTGGCCCTGCTCGGCCCGAACGGCGCCGGCAAGTCCACCACCATCAAGATCCTCACCGGCATCCTCCGGCCCACCTCCGGCGAGGCCCGGGTCGCGGGCGTGGTGCCGTACGAGGAGCGGGAGCGCAACGCCCGCAACATCGGGGCGGTGTTCGGGCAGCGCACCCAGCTGTGGTGGGACCTGCCGGTGCGCGAGTCGTTCGCGATCCTGCGGGACATCTACGAGGTGCCCAAAGACCGCCACGCGGCCCGGCTGCGGGAGTTCGACGACATCCTCGAACTGTCCGCCTTCTGGGACACCCGCGTCCGCCATCTCTCCCTGGGCCAGAGGGTGCGCTGCGACCTGGCCGCCGCCCTGCTGCACGATCCGCCGGTCGTCTTCCTCGACGAGCCGACCATCGGCATGGACGTGGTCGTGAAGGAGCAGGTGCGGGAGTTCCTGCGGCACCAGGTCGAGGAGCGCGGCCGTACGGTCCTGCTGACCACGCACGACATGACGGAGGTCGCCCGGCTCGCCGAGCGGGTCGTCCTCATCAACCACGGCCGCCTGGTCCTGGACGGCACCCTGGACGAGATCCGCCGCAGGTTCGGCTCGACCTGGCAGATCCGCGCGACGCTGGCCGACGCGCACGCCGAGGTCGTGGGCCTGCCGGGCATCGCCCTGGTACGGCGGGACGGCCCGCAGGTGGTGTTCGGTCCCGACGGGACCGGGGGGCCGACCGTCCATCAGGCGCTGAAGCAGGTCATCGAGCGCTACGAGGTGACCGAAGTCGCCATGGACGAGGCCGAGTTGGAGGACGTGATGCGGGCCGCCTACGTCCAGGCCGGGCCGCCGGCCGAGGAGGCCTGACATGGCCGCCCCGCACGCCTGGCGTGCCGCCCGTGTCACCCCGCTCGGCGAACTGCTCGCCCCGCCGCGCATCACGGCCGCCCTGCTCCGCCTCACCGTGCAGGTGGTGCTGGTGGCGTCCCTGTGGCGCGGCCTGTACGCCCACACCGGCCCCACCGCGGGACTCACCCGCGAGCAGGCGGTGACGTACGCCGTGCTGGCCGTACTCGCCTCCCGGCTGCGGGAGTTGGACCAGTACGCGGGCCGGGACACGGTGCTGCAGCACATGCACTTCGGCACGATCGTCTACTGGTATCTGCGCCCGCTGCCGCCTCAGCGCTACTACGCGCTGCGGGCGTTCGGCGAGCAGGTGTACGGGCTGGCCTGGGCCCTGACGGGCTACGTCGTCTGTCTGGCCGCCGGTGTCGTCGAACCGCCCGAGTCGGCTGCCGCGGCGGGGGTGTTCGCCCTGAGCATGCTGCTGGGCCAGCTCGTCCTCTACTACGTCATGCTCGTCATCGACCAGTTGTGCTTCTGGACGCTCCGCAACGGCGCCGCGATGCTCATCCTGATCTTCGCGCAGAACCTGCTGTCCGGGGTGTACGCGCCGCTGTGGTTCTTCCCGGACTGGTTCATCACGATGAGCCGGTTCCTGCCGTTCCAGGCGACGCTGAGCGTGCCGCTGTCGATCTACGTCGGCCGGGTCCCGCTGACCGACGCGGGGGCCCAACTCGCCCTGCAGGCCGCCTGGGTGGTGGCCCTGTCCCTGTTCACCCGGTTCCTGTGGCGGCGCGCCGCCCGCCGGGTCGTGGCCCAAGGAGGGTGATGTCCGTGAACGCCGTCCGCATCGTCTGGCGCGTCACGCGCCTCAACTTCCGTGCCCAGCTGGAATATCGCACCGAGTTCCTGCTGATGATCGCGATCGGCGCGATCTGGCAGGTGTCGGTGATCGTGTTCGCGACGGTGCTGCTCACCCGGTTCGCCGGGATGGGCGGCTGGGACAGCTCGGACGTGCTGCTGATCCCGGCGACGCGGATGATGGCGCACGGCCTGATGGTGCTGGTCCTCGGCCGGATGCACGGCATCGGCCGGTACATCCAGGAGGGCCGGATCGACATCTACCTGGTGCGCCCGATGCCGGTCCACCGCCAGGCGCAGCTGGAGTACTTCCCCACCAACGCGATCGGCGACCTGACGGTGGCCACCGGTCTCATGATCGGCGCGCTCGGCCGCAGCCATCTGGACTGGACACCGGGCCGGATCGCCTATCTGGTCGCCGCGCTCATCGGCGGCATGCTCCTGGAGGCGGCCCTCTTCACGGCCGTGGCCGGCGCCTCGCTCCGCTTCCCGTCCGCGGACTACTGGAGCCGCTGGCTGGAGGACCTCCTCGGCACCTTCGGCAGCTACCCCCTCAACGTCCTGCCCCGCGCGGTCGGCGGCTTCCTCACCTACGCCCTCCCGCTCGCCTTCGTCGCCTACCTCCCGGCCGCCGTCCTGACCGGCCACGGCCACGACACGGGCG
The DNA here is from genome assembly GCF_044747445.1 of Streptomyces sp. NPDC090083. NCBI lineage: Bacteria > Bacillati > Actinomycetota > Actinomycetes > Kitasatosporales > Streptomycetaceae > Streptomyces > Streptomyces sp. NPDC090083. The sequence continues at coordinate 879,668 of NZ_JBIVED010000001.1, forward strand.
TCCCGTACTGGCTGGCGGCGGTCTCACCGCTGGTGGGCGTGCTGGCGTATCTCGCCTCACGACTGCTGTGGCGGTGGAGCCTCGCCCACTACACGGGGGTGAACGGGTGAGCACCGCACGGCAGTCGTGACCCGGACCGGCCGACCGGCTCAGGCGGGCTGCGGTGTCAGACGCCTGTGGCCCTTCCTGTCGTAGTACTGGACCATCGCGAAGCCGAAGAGCAGGCCGATCGCCGCGCCGACGCCGATCATGGTCCACGCGCGGGTGAGGCCCGCGTCGCCGCGGGCGTCGAAGTAGAGGATCGCCCTGACGCCGTCGCTGAGCTGGCGCATGGGCTCGAAGTGGGAGAGGAAGCGGTAGAAGCCGGGGACGGCCTGGAGGGGGACGGTCGCGCCGGAGGACGGGAGGCCCAGGACGATGAACACGAACATGGAGATGAGCTGGCCAATTCCGCCGAACGCGGCGTTGATGGCCTGGACGCCGAGGCCGACGGCGAGGGCGGCGCAGTAGGAGTAGATCCACAGGAGCGGGATGTGGGTCGCGTCCATGCCGAGGATGCTGACGCTGGCGAGCATGATCAGGGAGACGCTGAGGACGGTGATCCCGGCGGTCATGGCCATCTTCAGGATCAGCGTCTGGGTGCGGTCGATCGGGACGGTGGGGCGGCGGGTGTGCCAGGGGCCGATCTCGTTGTCGGCGTAGCCGAGGCCGGTGTCGACGCCGTTGCTGATGACGTTGCCGCCCATGAATCCGGCCAGGACCAGCAGCAGGGTGTAGTAGAAGGCGGTCAGGCCGATGCCGCTGTTGTCGCCGATGGGGTGGCCGACCTGGGTGGTGACGGCGACGGGGTCCGCGAGGAGCAGTTTCTGCGTGCCGTCGGCCTTCGGTGCCGCCGCCGTGAGCTGCTTGCCGATGGCCAGGGACGCCTGCTGGGCCGCGGTCGTGCTGATCCGGGCGGCGAGGGAGGAGCCGAGGCTGCCCTTGCCGGGGTTGGTGAGCACGGTGATCGTGGGGCGGCTGGTGGCGTTCGCGGTGGTGAGCGCGGCGACGGAGTCCGTGAATCCGGCGGGGACGACGAGGGCGCCGTAGACCTTTCCGGCGTCGAGTTCGTCCTGCGCCTGGGCTCTGCTGAGCGGGCGCCAGCCGGCCGCGCGGCCGGCGGAGTCGGTGACGATGGAGTGGGCGATCTGGGTGCCGAGGTTCTGCCGCTGCCCGGGGAGCGGTCTGCCGGTGTCGCTGTTGACGAGGGCGATGGGCAGCGCGTTCAGCTCGCGGTTGGGGTTGACGATGCCGCCCATGTAGAGGAGGGACAGCAGGAACGCGAGCAGGCCGGTGAGCACGGTGGGGATGAGCCACAGCTTGGGGCGGCCGAGCAGTGCGGTGGCGCGGAGGCCGGTGGGGGCGGGGGTGCCGGAGTCGTCGTCCATGGTGGTCAAGTCTGGAGTCGGGACCGGGCGGGGGACAGCGGTGAAACGCGCCGGGCACCCGTCTTGCTCATTGGCTATTGTCCTCAGGTCGGGTCGCCGCAGGTCGGAGAGGGGGTGGTGGGCCGTGGCGCGCGCGGGACTCACCGCCGACCGGGTCGTGTCGGCGGCCGCCGACCTCGCCGACGAGGTCGGCTTCGAGAACGTCAGCCTGTCCGCGCTGGCCCGCCGGTTCGGTGTGAAGGACGCGAGCCTGTACTCGCACGTCCGCAACCTCCAGGATCTGCGCACCCGGGTCGCGTTCCTCGCGGGCGGCGAACTGATCGACCGTATCGCCGTCGCGGTCGCCGGCCGCACCGGCAAGGCCGCCCTGAGCGCCTTCGCCGACGCCTACCGCTCCTACGCCCTGGAGCACCCGGGCCGGTACGCGGCCACCCAGATCCGCGTCGACCAGTCCCTGGTCGCCGGCTCCCCGGCCCTGCGCCGCACCGCCGAGATCACCTACGGCATGCTGCGCGCCTACGGCCTCGACGAACCCGATCTCACCGATGCCGTACGGCTGTTGAGGAGTACGTTCCACGGCTACTGCGCCCTGGAGTCCACCGGCGGCTTCGGCGCGCCGCGTGACGTGCAGCGGTCGTGGGAGCGGGCGGTCGACGCGCTGCACGTGGCGCTGACCCGGTGGCCGGGAGAGGACTGACGCGGGCGCGGGCTCGCTCAGCGGCGCGTCACGGACCAGGACGAGACTCCGGACGGCCCGGCCGACTCCGTGAACCGGAAGCCCGCCCGCCTGCCGTCGGGCCACCGGACAAGGACTCCGTGATCCCCGTCGGCCTCCACGGAGACCGTCTCCGCGAGGGGACGGGGGTCGGGCTCGGCCGTGAGCCGGGCCAGCGCGACGAACAGGGTGGGCCCGTCGCCGAGCACCCCCTCGCCCTCCGACAACCCGTGCAGGGCGACGAGTTCGGCCACCGCCGAGTCGCCAGCCCGCCACCCGGTGACCCGTACGGTCGTCCCCGCGGGCGCGCCCACCACCAGATGGGCCCGCACCTCCACCGCCCCCTCGGCCACCACCAGGCTGACCACCTGGGCCCCGTGGGCCGCCGTGTGCCGCGAGGCGGCCCAGCCCTCCCCCACCCCCAGGGGCACGATCTCCGTACGGCTCGGATCGCCGCCGACGATCACGCTGTTGTCGTACGACGACGAGGGCACGGTCACCGTGGAGTAGGCGAGGCGCGTGTAGTACGGGTCGTAGCGGACGTCCTCGCTGCCGTGGTTGTGGAGGCGGACCAGGCCGTCCGAACGGGTCGACTGGAGCAGCCAGTTGGCGGGCGCGACCGGGGTGACCGCGTCCTGCCGTTCGGCCGGGCCCGGTTCCTCCGGTGCCGTCCACACCTCGTGGTCCGGCGGGAGGAGCAGGCCGAGGAAGCCCTTGCTGGCCCAGTACGGGGAGGCGGGGCCCGAATAGCCTTGCAGGAAGGCCTCGTCGGGGCCGTGCCAGCCGAGGGTGAGCAGGCCGTCGGCGTCGACCGCGTCGCGCTCCAGGAAGTACTTCAGGGCGCCCGACGCCAGCCGCCGGGTCTCCCCGGGGGCGAGTGGCGTACGGCCCGTCAGCGCGCCGAGCCACAGCGGGGCCGTCGTCGCGAAGCGGTAGGTGAGGGAGCGGCCCTGGAGCATGGGCGCGCCGTCGGCGCCGAACAGACGGGCGTAGTCGGCGAGATGGCGTTCCAGCCGGCCGCCGTAGAGGTCGAGGAGCCGCGGGTCGTCGGCGAGCCAGGCGTGCAGGACCGGGTAGAGGTGCATGGCCCAGCCGTTGTAGTAGTCGAACTTGCGGCCGTCGCCGTCGGTGTACCAGCCGTCGCCGGCGTACCAGTCCTCGATGCGTGACAGGCCCCGGTCGATCGCCTTGCGGGACGCGTCGGGCTCGTGGCCGACGTCCTGGAGGAAGCCGCCGACCGTGACGGGGAACAACTCCCAGTTGCAGGGCCAGGGTTCGGCGGTGAGGGCGTCGGCGAGCCAGGCCGCCGCGCGCTGTCGTACGGGGTCGTCGAGGCGGTCCCAGAGGAGGGGGCGGGTCAGACGCAGGGCGAGGGCGACCGAGGCCGCCTCGACCAGTGGCTGGCTGCGGTCCTCGATGCGCGGCCAGACGCCCGCGACGCCCGCGGCGAGGCCGTCGGCGTAGCGCTCCAGTGCCGTCTCGTCGCGGCGGAAGGCGGCCAGCAGCAGGGTGCGGGCGTAGCCCTCCAGGCCGTCCGAGAGCCTGCCGGACCAACTGGTGCGGGTGCCGGGGAGGTGGTAGAGCGCGCGGTCCTCGGTCGCGTACGGCTCCACGGCGGCGAGGAGGGTGTCGGCCGCCTTCTCCCAGTGGGCGCGGGTGAAGCCGGTGCGCGGGCTCGACACGCGGTCGTCGGACGGCAGGTGCATCGGCTCGCTCCCACGCTGGAGGGGTGGAACCTGGGGCGCCCCGGTTCCGGTCGGAACGCCCCAGGGGTCTTTCGGGTCTCACCCCACTCGTACCCGGCCCTCCGGCAGCAGATGCCGGGCGACGAGTGCGTCGCGGACCAGGCCCGCGTACACGGTGGCGCCGTGCGCGGAGGTGTGCGTGTTGTCCTTCTTCTCGTTGTAGAGGTAGAGCGCCTTCGAGCCTTCCACTCCCAGCGATTCCGCCAGCGCCTTGGTCTGCGCCGTGAGGTCCACCAGCGTTACCCCCTCGGCGGCGGCGACCGAGCGGACGACGCCCGGAAGGTCGACGCCGAGCCCGTTCACCAGCAGCGCGGTGTCGTTGTCCAGTGTGCCGTCGGCATTGAACCAGCGGCGGACGATCGGTGTCACGAGTACCGGACGGCCTCCCCTGTCACGAATACCCCGGACGAACGTTTCCAAGTTCGCGCGATACGTCGCCTCGTCGGTGGTCTTGTCGTTGTGGGCGAGTTGGACGAGGACGAGGTCGCCGGGGCGGATCAGTTGCCCGACTCTCCCCCACAGCAGGGGACTTGCCAGATAGGTGACCGTACTCTCCCCGGAATCGGCGTAGTTGGCGACCGAGATTCCCTTCCGGAGGAACTGCGGCAGCTGTTGACCCCAGCCCGAGTACGGGTCGCCCGGCTGGTCGCAGACCGTGGAGTCGCCGATCAGGATGATCCGGCGGGCGTGCGGCGCGGGGGTGACGCGGATGCCGGCGAGCGCGGGCGCCGTGCCGCCGAGGGCGAGGTCGAGGCCTGGGGTGCCGTCGGGGCCGGTGGGTTCGCCCTCGGGGGTGCGGACGTCGACCGTGAAGCCGCGGGTCACCGGGTGGCCGGCGGCGGTGGCCGTCTCGGGGAGGAGGGAGCGCCGGGTCTCGCCGGTGACGGCCGTACTCGCCGCCGCCGTGCCGCCGAGGCGGACCGTGACGTCGTAGGTGCCGGGCGGGACGTCGAAGTGGCAGGCGGTGGCCGTGCAGTGGTCGAGGCCGGGCGGGGGTGTGCGGTCGTGCGCCTGGGCGGGTGCGGCCGGCACGGCGCTGCTCAGGGTCAGTGCGGCCAGCAGGGCGAGGGTGAAACGTCTCATGCGTGGCTCCTCCGTCCGACGACAAGGCCTGGCGGAGGACCGTACCGCTCCGGACAAGCGCTTTCTAGTACTCGGCCGATTTTCGCGTACTTGCCAACTCCAGCAATGCGAAAGGCCTTTCGCGAAATCGATTCAACTGCCACGCTCCACAGCACCCGCACCCCCACCTCCCGAAGGAGGCACCCCCCATGTCCGGTTCTGTGAACAGACCGGTTCGCCGTCGCACCTTCGTCCTCGGCACGGCGGTCGCCGCCGGTTCGGCGGCCCTCGCCGGGCCGCTCGCCCCGAGCGCGTCCGCCGCGGGCTTCGGCTACACCGACGACGGCTCGAACTACGTCGTGGACACCGGCGCGAGCCTGGTCTTCAAGGTCAGCAAGACCAACGGCGATCTGACCTCGCTGGTCTACAAGGGCACCGAGTACCAGGGCTACGGCGGCATGAACTCGCATGTCGAGTCCGGGCTCGGCGCGTCCACGGTGACGATCGCGCAGTCCGGCACGACGATCCTGGTCTCCGTCACGCACGGCACGCTGAAGCACTACTACGCGGCCCGCAGCGGCGAGAACAACGTCTATCTGTGGACCAACAAGGCCGACACCTCGGTCAGCGCGACCCGCTACATCGTGCGGGTCAAGGCCGGCATGTTCCTCAACGACCAGCCGGACTCCTACACGTACGCGCCGACGACCATCGAGTCCGCGGACGTCTTCGCCAAGTCCGACGGCCAGACCCGCTCCAAGCACTACGCGAAGAACCGGGTCATCGACTACGACTACGTCGGCTGGAGCACCGGCGGCGTCGGCCTGTGGGTCGTGCGCAGCAACCACGAGAAGGCGTCCGGCGGCCCGTTCTACCGTTCGCTGCTGCGCCATCAGAGCGCGGACGGCGGCGGGCTGTACGAGATCCTGTACTACGGCGAGAACCAGACCGAGGCGCAGCGCTTCGGCCTCCAGGGTCCGTACGTCATCGCGTTCACGGACGGCGGCGCGCCCTCCTCGTCGCTCTACCACGCCAACCTCACCACCTCGTGGGCCGACGGACTCGGCATCTCCGGTTACACGGCGGCGAGTTCGCGGGGCCGGGTCGCGGGCGTGGGCATCACCGGGCGGGACACGGCCTACGCGTACACGGTGGGACTCGCCAACTCGGCCGCGCAGTACTGGGGTTCGGCGCGTGCCTCGGACGGCTACTTCTCGATCACCGGGGTGCTGCCGGGGACGTACACCCTGACCGTGTTCAAGGGTGAACTCGCCGTTCACACCGCCTCGGTGGCGGTCACGGCGGGCGGGACGACGACGCTGAACAGCATCGCGATCCCGGCCTCGAACGACCCGTCCAACGCGAGCGCGATCTGGCGGATCGGCAACTGGGACGGTTCGCCGAGCGGGTTCAAGAACGCCGACCTGATGACGTACGCGCACCCCTCGGACGTACGGGCCGCCTCCTGGACGGGGAACGTCGTCGTCGGCAGCGGGACGGAGACCTCGGCGTTCCCCTGCTATCTGTGGAAGGACGTCAACAGCGGGATCATCGTCTACTTCCGGCTGACGGCGGCCCAGTCGGCCGCCGCGCACACCCTGCGCATCGGGGTGACGACGGCGTACGCGAACGGCCGTCCGCAGGTCGTCGTCAACGACACCTGGACCTCGGCCGTCCCCTCGCCGCCGACCCAGCCGAGCACCCGGTCGCTGACCGTGGGGTCGTACCGGGGCAACAACTACACGTTCAGCTACAGCGTTCCGGCGTCGGCCTGGCTGACGGACGCCAGCGCCTACAACACGCTGAAGATCCATGTGGCGAGCGGGTCGGGCACGACGTCGTTCCTGAGCGCGGGCACGTCCGTCGACGCGATCGATCTGCTCGCCTGAGGGCGGCGGCTCCGGGGCGGGCCGCCGCCGGTCGCACCGACTCCGGCGGCGGCCCGCCCGTACTGCCTGGGCCGCCCCTCGCGTCCGACGGCGGACGCGGTGGGCAGCCTGCTGTCAACTACCGCGCGTCCACTGCTGGTTGGTCGCACCACTGCACGCGTAGGTGATGATCGCGGCGGAGTTGGCGGTGGACGCGCCCGACACGTCCAGACACTCGCCGCTCGTCCTGGCCTTCACGAGGACGTAGCTGCCGGAGGTGGTCAGGCTCCACTGCTGGGTGGTGGCGCCGGTGCAGTTCTCCTGGGTCACGTTCGCGGCGTTCTCCTGGAGGCACAACGAGCTGCCCCGGCCCATGAGTTCGTAGTAGCCGGTGCCGAGGTCCTTGAACCACCACTTCTGGTTGGTGCCGCCGTTGCAGGTGTACTGGCTGATCGCGACGCCCTGCCACAGCGACTGGTTCGCCACGTCGGCGCACTTGGCGCTGTTGCGGGAGACGAGCGTGTTGTACGTCGCGCTCGTGCCGGTGACCGTGCCGGCGGCCGTGTCGATGGACACCTCCGGGTACCAGGACGCCATGGACATCGAGGTCGTGGTCGGGAACGTCAACGGCAGCCACACGTAACGGGAGTCGTTGACGGTGCCGCCGAAGGAGTTGCCCCAGCGGTCGCCCATGTAGAGGTACGAGGTGCCCGAAGTCCCCTGGACCGGGAGGACGTAGGCGGTCTGCGAGTTGTACGCGGTCGAGTCGCCGACGTTGGTGAACGCCGTCCACGGGCCGGTGATGCTGGTGGCGGTGGCGTACTGCTGCTGGTTGGCGCTCCAGCCGGTGGCGCCCGACGTCAGCATGAAGTAGACGCCGTTGCGCTTGAAGAGGGCCGGTGCCTCGCGGTGTCCGCCGGCCCACGGGTTGGCGACCAGGCTGTCGATGGCGGTGTAGTCGGCGGTGAGCCGGTAGATGTGCAGGTCGTAGTTCTCGTTGGCGGCGGAGACCATGTAGGCGGTGCCGTCGGTGTCGACGAACGTCGTGATGTCCCGGGACATGTTGTCGCCGAGCGGCTGGAAGCTGCCCTGGTAGGTGTAACTGCCGTCCACCGTCGAGGAGACGGCGACGGCGGCCTTCGCCTCGCTGTAGTCGACGCCGTTCTCCTTGTGCATCCACATCACGAACTTGCCGGTGGACGCGTTGTAGACGACCTTCGGCCGCTCGATGTACGCGGTGCCCAGTTCGGCCGCGCTGGACTGGGTCAGGACGTGGTTGCGGAACTCCCAGTTCTTCAGGTCCGTGGAGCGGTACGCGTCGACGTACTTGAAGGTGTTGTCGGCGTTACGGTCCTCGCCGAACCAGTAGTAGTAGCTGCCGACCTTGATCACCCCGCCGCCGTGCGCGTGCACGGCGTTGCCCGAAGTATCCGTGAACTGGGTGCCGTTGGTGATGGTCTGGGCCGCGGCCTGCGCCGGTCCGGCGGTCACCAGTGCCGCGGCGAGCGCGCAGCACAGGGCGACGAGGATTGCGTACACACGTCTCATCTGACGCCTCTCCGAAGGGAGTTCGAAATCTCGTACGGCATCTGTCATGACGAACGCCGAAAAGGTAAGGGTGTGTTACGGGAAGGTCAACGGTTCGTGCGGGACAAAGAAGGTCGCGAGATTTCTGTTGTCCGCAGCCGTCGGCGGGCGTCTCCGGAGACGTGCGCAGCCAAACCCGCAAGACCTCAGCCGCCGCGGGCGCCCTCGCGACCGTCGCCCTCCTCGTCGGCGCTCCCCCCGCCTCGGCCGCCGGTCCCCGTGACGCCACCGCCGACGTCCTCGCGGGCCGCGATGTGACGCTCACCGGCGACACGGTGGTCACCGTGCCGTCCGGGACGACGACGTACGACGGCGTGTTCCGCGGCCGGGGCACGCTGACCGTGCGCGGCGGCGGCACGCTGATCCTCACCGAGGACAGCGACTTCACCCTCCCGGCGGCCCGGCAGCGGCAGCGAGTGACCACCCGGGGCGGCAACCACCCGTACACCACCGTCAGCGACCCGGACCCGCCCGCGATCACGGTCGCCCGCGGCACAACTCTCCAGTACGGCACGGGTGGTGGGACCGGACTGATCGGCCACTTCCCCTACGGCACACCCGGCTACCGGCTCAACCAGCTCAACGTCCGGGTCGACGGCACCCTGCGCCTCTCCCTGACCCGCACCTTCAACATCGGCACGATCAGCGGCTCCGGCCTGGTCACCCAGCCGCGCGGCATGTGGGGGACCCTCGACCTGGCCGGAACCCACCCGTTCTCGGGCGTCCTCGACAACGGCACCGGCACGGCGGCCGGCCGCCCCGAGTACCCGGTCGCCCTCCCGCACGCCCGCGCGATCCTCAACCAGGGTTCCTGGATCATCGACACCCCGCTGGACCGGACGATCACCCTGCGCCAGAACTTCTACGAGCGGGAGTACGGCAGCGACGTCAACGTCCACTCGCGCCCCGGCAGCAAGGTCGTCCTCACCGGCCAGTACAGCTACAGCGACCGGGGCGGCGACACCGACCCCTCGCTCAGCGACCCCGGCCTCAACTGGCGTGCGACACCGCACCGGTCGAACAAGCGCGGCACCAACATCGAGGGCGCGGACGTCCAGTGGGGCGACGGCACCACCCACCGGATCTTCATGCCGGGCACCAGGGACACCGTCTACATCAACCTCCACGAGGCGAGCGGCGTCCGCTCCCGGCTCACCTTCGCCTACGACGGCCCGGTCACCCTGGGCGCACCGATCGGCGGCGGCAGGTACCACGACACGCTGGCCGCGCCCGGCGCCGGGGACATCGTCGTCGCCGGGACGCGCGGCAACGACGTGACCTTCGCGGCGCCGCAGTTCTACGACGGGTCGACGACCGTGGAGAAGGGGGCGGTGCTGCGGATCGGGTCCGGCAGGACGGGCGGCGACGGCGGAGTGCTGACGGGCACGGAGCAGCGGCGGATCGTCGACGACGGGACCCTCGTCGTCCGCAACGCGGCACTCGCCGTCCGGCTGTCGCACATCGGCGGCCGGGGTTCCCTCGTACAGTCCGGCACCGCGACGACGACGCTGTCGGGCCCCGAGGTGACGTACACGGGGACGACGACGGTCTCGAAGGGCACGCTGGCGCTGCGGTCGGGGGCGACGCTCGCCCGCAGCAGGGCGATCCGGCTCACCTCGGCGGGCGCGCGGCTCGACGTGGGGTCGGCCGGTCTGCGGGTGCCGACGGAACTGACCGGTGCGGGCACCGTGCAGGGTTCGCTCACGAACGACGGCCTGGTGACGACCGGCCTCTCCGTGGCCGGCGACTACGCGCAGAGCGCGCGGGGTCAACTCGTCCTGGGCGCCGAGCCGTTGAAGGTGGCGGGCGCGGTCGGCCTCGCGGGCGACCTGGACCTCTCGGCCGCCGGCGCCCACCCGGCACGGACCGTCACGGTCCTCGACCACACCGGTCACGCACCGACGACGGGCGCCTTCAGGGGACTGCGCGAGGGCGCCGAGGTCCAGCTCGCCGACACGACGTACCGCATCAGCTACCGCGGCGGCGACGGCAACGACGTCGTCCTGACCACCGCGACCAGGCACAGCACCTCCCCCACCGCCCGGCCAGGGACACCGTCCGGAACGGCCCTCGCCGAAACCGGCACCACGGACACCGCCCGCGGCGACGGCTTCGGCTGGTGGCCCTGCGCCCTCGGTCTCGGCCTACTCGGCGGCCTGCTGGGCCCGGCAGCCAGACGCACCCGGGGCAGCGGCGGGCGCGGGACCGGGAGCAGGCGCGGCAGCCGGGGCGGGAGCGGGCGGCAGGCCGGCTAGAAGCGACGGCCCTCCCGTCCGGCCGACCGGCCGTATAGACTAACGTCATGACATGACCAGCCATGCCTCTGCCCCGTTCACCGACGCCCTCGCCGCCGGGACGCTCGTCCTCGACGGCGGGCTGTCCAACCAGCTCGGGGCGGCCGGGCACGATCTGAGCGACGAGCTGTGGTCGGCGCGGCTCCTCGCGGACCGGCCCGAGGCGATCACCGAGGCGCACCTCGCGTACTTCGAGGCGGGCGCCGACGTGGCGATCACCTCCAGCTACCAGGCCAGCTTCGAGGGCTTCGCCAAGCGCGGCATCACACCCGACCGGGCGGCCGAACTCATCGCCCTGAGCGTCGAGTTGGCGCGCGGCGCGGCCGTGGAGGCGGAGCGGCGGGGCGACAGGCGGCGCCTGTACGTGGCCGCCTCGGTCGGGCCCTACGGCGCGATGCTCGCGGACGGCTCCGAGTACCGGGGGCGGTACGGGCTGAGCGTGGCCGAGCTGGAGGGGTTCCACCGGCCCCGTATGGAGGCGCTGGCCGCCGTCGGCCCGGACGTGCTGGCCCTGGAGACGATCCCGGACACCGTCGAGGCCGAGGCCCTGCTGCGGGCGGCACGCGGCCTCGGGGTGCCGGCCTGGCTGTCGTACTCGATCGCGGGGGAACGCACCCGCGCAGGCCAGCCGCTGGAGGAGGCGTTCGCGCTGGCCGCCGAGACCGACGAGATCGTCGCGGTCGGCGTCAACTGCTGCGCCCCCGAGGACGTCGAGGGCGCGGTCGAGACGGCGGCCCGGGTCACCGGCAAGCCGGTCGTGGTCTACCCCAACAGCGGCGAGACCTGGGACGCGGGGGCCCGCGCGTGGACCGGCCGTACGACCTTCGCCGCCGAGCAGGTCGAGGGCTGGCGGGACTCCGGCGCCCGGCTGATCGGCGGGTGCTGCCGGGTGGGACCGGGGGCGATCACGTCGATCGCGCGGACGCTGGACGAGGTCGCCTGAACGTCCATGCCCCGGTCTAGGTCGTGTCTGCGACCGAGTTCCGCACGACCACGTGGGTGCCCAGCAGCAGGTGCTCGTCCGGGAACTCCGGGGTGCGGCCCAGCGCGGTGCGGACGGCGAGGCGGCCGAGTTCCTCGTAGGGGACGTGGACCGTGGTCAGGGCGGGGTGCAGGTCGCGGGCGAAGGGGATGTCGTCGTACCCGGCCAGGGAGACATCGCCGGGTACGTCGAGGCCCGCCTCGTGCAGGGCGGTGAGCGCGCCCGCGGCGACCATGTCGGTGGCCGCGACCACCGCCGTGAACTCCAGTTCCCGGCTCAGCGCGTGGCGCATCAGGCGGTGGCCCGAGTCGCGGGTGAAGTCGCCGTGGAGCAGCAGGCCGGGGTCGGGTTCGAGGCCGCGGGCGCGGTGCGCGGCGAGGTAACCGCGTGCACGTCCCTGCGCGGTCGTGTGGTCCGGCCTGCCGCCGAGGAACAGGACCCGCCGGTGGCCCTGGGCCAGGACGTGCGCGACGAGGGCGTAGGCGCCGCCTTCGTTGTCGTACTCGATGACCGTGACCGGCGCTCCCGGGCCGAGCGGCGGGCGTCCGCAGAGCACGAGCCGGGAGCCGGCCGCGGCGAGCGAGTCGGCGATCCGGCGGGTGCGCTCGCGGTACTCGGGGGTGTCGGCGGTGCCGCCGACGAGGATCACGGCGGCGGTGCGCTGGGCGCGCATGGTCTCGATGAAGTCCAGTTCGCGCTGGATGTCGCCCTCGGTGCTGCACACCAGGCAGAGATGCCCGAGCCGGGTCGCCTCACGCTCCACACCGTGTGCCATCAGGGCGAACGAGGGTCCGGTGATGTCATCCAGGACGAAAGCCAGGGTCGGCGTCCCGACCCCGGCCACCGCCTTGGCGCGCGCGTCGGCCACGTAGTCCAGGTCGCGGACCGCCCGCAGCACGCGGGTGCGGGTCGCCGTGCTCACCGGGTAGTCGCCGCCGAGCACCCGCGACACCGTGGACGCGGACACCCCGGCGCGGGCCGCCACGTCCCGGATGGTGCTCCCGCTCGCGTCCGGGCTCTTCCTCGTCATCTGCCGCCCCGCCCCTCCGCGGCCGGTGGAAACACTCCGGCAACCGGTTCCCTGCGCGGAGGGTAGCAGCGGGCGACGGCGGGGAGGAGGGGCGTGTATCGGCCACTTCGCCTACTACGTCAGCGGGAAGACGGTCGACCGCCGTCTCCGGGCAACCGGTTTCCGCATCCACTCCTCCCGGCCGCTCTCACGACGACCTGCGCACGTCTCCCGTCCGCCGCAGCCGCCGCCGTACGACCGACCGCAGTTCGGTGGCGCTGCGCACGGTCGGCGTGCTCTCGGCCCGGGCCGCCATCTCCTTCACCACGGCGTCGGTCGCCCACAGGGCGAACTCGGGGTCCCGCGCTCCGTGCGCGACGTACGGCTCGCCCTCGCCGAAGATCCGGACCGGATGCGTGTCGTCCCAGGCCTGCCAGCCCGGGTCGCCGTCGACCGCGAACCGCACCCACGCCCCGTGCATGGCGTCGGCGAGCGACTGGGGCGCGCCCTGACCGGCGAGTCTGGCGGACTCGGGGATGTCCCCGGTGTCGAAGACGAAGCCGAGTTCGAGGGCGTGGCAGGAGCCGAGGTCGGGGAGGTTGGAGGGCCAGGCGAACTCGTAGACGTGGGCGGTGCCGGGGCGGGCGTCGGCGAGGCGGTGCAGGGGGTAGCGGAGCAGGTGGTCGGTGACGAGCTGGCCGACGGTCTCGGCGGTGCCGGCCCCCGGGTGCAGCGCGCGGTAGCCGCGCGGAACCTCGACACCGCAGTGGCAGCGGGCCATCGCACCGGCCAGGGCGACCGCGCCGAGCCGGTCGACGCGCTCGTGGAGTCCGCCGGGGACCAGCCACAGCCGGTACTCGTCGCGGGTCCAGCCCAGCATCAGGTCGACGTCCCGGGCGACCTCGCCGTCGACGAGCGCCTCCAGCGGATCGCGGGGCACCATTTCGCCGTCGATGACGATCCCGAAGGTGGGTCCGCCGAGCACCGGGCTGCTGAGTCTGCCCACGTCGGCCTGGGTGCGGAGCAGCAGCTCGCGGTCGACGGCGGCGAAGGCCTCGGCGGTGGCGGGGATCTTCAGCCTGGTCGCCATCCGGCGCACCATCCGCCGTACCTTGTCGCGGTCGAAGGCCTCCGGGGGCCCGCTCTGCAGCACGGCCCGCCGGACCAGCCCCTGCGCCTGCGGTACGGCGAGCAGGGCGCCGATGCTGATCGCGCCGGCGGACTGCCCGAACAGGGTGATCCGGTCGGGATCGCCGCCGAACGCCGCGATGGACTCGTACACCCAGCGCAGCGCGGCGAGCTGGTCGCGCAGGCCGGGGTTGGCGGGGGCGTCCGGAAAGAGGCCGTAACCCTCCACGCCCAGGCGGTAGTTGACCGAGACCATGACGACACCGTCGCGGGCGAAGGCGTGGCCGTCGTAGACCGGGACGGCCGACGAACCCCGGGTCAGCGCGCCGCCGTGCAGCCACACCATGACCGGCAGCCGGGCGCCGCGGCCGGGCTCCGGGGTCCACACGTTCAGGTTGAGGCAGTCGTCGCCGGGCACGACGGGGTCGGAGAGCAGTTTGGCGAAGGCGTCGGAGTACGGCGGTTTCGGCGCGGTGGGGCCGAAGTCGAGCGCGTCGCGCACCCCGGTCCAGGGCTCGGGCGGGACGGGCGGGCGGAAGCGGTGCTGTCCGAAGGGGGGTGCCGCGTAGGGGATGCCCCGGAAGACCGCGATCCCGTTCTCGTACCGGCCGCGCACCGCCCCGTAGGGGGTTCCCACCACGGGGGCCGTCCGCTCTGCCGTCTGCGTCGTAGCCGTCATCCGCCCACCAGCTCCTCACCACGCTCGTGAACCATGCTGCTCATCAGAGCATCACATCGCGCGCGGCTATTCCGGCGGACGAGCGCGGCTGGACGGGTCACGGCGGGCTCCCGGAGGCCGGCCGCGTCGCTCCGCGGCGGCTGCGGGCCCGGCGACGGCCGCCCTGTCTCCGCGCTCCGCGCCCGTTCCCACCGATTGACCCCCGCTCCACGGCAGACCTACGGTAGAAGACGCTTTCAGAAACAGTTTCCGACCCCGCTCCCCCATCGCACTCCCACGCCGCACTCCCCTCGCATTTCCGTCGCACTCGCGTCGCACTTCCGTCGCGCCTCTGGAGGGTCATGCCCAGCGCCCAGCAACCCAGGACCGTGTTCGCCATGGATCCGGTGCACCTGCCCCTGCTCTTCCCCCCGCCCCTGCTGGACCGCCTCCGCCGGACGGCCGAGATCGAACCCGGCCTGGTCGTACGGGACTTCGGCGCTCCCGAGGCCGCCGAGGCCCTGGCGGGTGCCGAGGTGCTGATCACCGGGTGGGGCTGCCCGCACCTCGACGCGGACGCGCTGGCGGCGGTACCCCGGCTGCACACCGTGCTGCACGCGGCGGGCTCGGTCCGTTCACTGGTCGGCGAGGCCCTGTGGGAGCGCGGAGTGACCGTGTCCAGCGCGGTCACCGGCAACGCGCTCCCGGTCGCCGAGTACACCCTCGCGATGATCCTGCTGGCCGGGAAGGACACCTTCGCCCAGCGGGAGCGCTTCCGGCACACGCACACCCGTCCGACTCCCGCCGAGACCGCGCCGATCGGCAACCTCGGCCGCCGGATCGGCGTCATCGGCGCCTCCCGCGTGGGCCGCCGCCTCCTGGAACTGCTGCGGCCGTACGACTTCGAGGTCCTCCTGCACGACCCCTACGTCAGCGTCACCGAGGCCACCGCGCTGGGGGCCGAACTCTTTTCGCTGGACGACCTGTTGAGCCGGAGCGACATCGTCAGCCTGCACGCCCCCGACATCCCCGAGACGCAGCGCATGCTGGACCGCGGGCGGCTCGCGCTCATCCGGGACGGCGCCGTGCTGATCAACACCTCACGGGGCGCCCTGATCGACCACGAGGCCCTCACCGACGAGCTGTTGTCGGGCCGGCTGACCGCGATCCTCGACGTGACGGACCCCGAGCCGCTGCCTCCCGCGTCCCCGCTCTACAAGCTCCCCAACGT
Source organism: Streptomyces sp. NPDC090083 (assembly GCF_044747445.1). Classification (NCBI taxonomy): domain Bacteria; kingdom Bacillati; phylum Actinomycetota; class Actinomycetes; order Kitasatosporales; family Streptomycetaceae; genus Streptomyces; species Streptomyces sp. NPDC090083. Next base: position 895,374 of record NZ_JBIVED010000001.1, read on the forward strand.
CTTCCTCACCCCGCACATCGCGGGCTCCCTCGGCAACGAGCTCGCGCGGCTCGGCGGCATCGTCGTCGACGAGCTGGAACGCCTGGCCGCGGGCCTGCCGCCGGCCCACGAGGTACGGCACGCGGACCTGGCCCGTGTCGCCTGATCCACGCCGTCCACAGGCCGCTGCACCGGGCATGGCCTTGGGATACGGTTTCCGGACCGGCGCGGGGGCACGCCTCAGGCATCCGCTGGAGACATGGTCATGACGAAGGAGTCGCTACGGTGAGTCAGCGCAGGGCGTCGGGCGACACCGGCCGGGCGACGATCCGGGACGTGGCGGAGCGCGCCGGGGTCTCCGTGGCGAGCGTCTCGCGCGTGCTGTCCGGCAACTACCCGGTGTCGGAGGAGCTGCGCCGCCGGGTGCTGAAGGTCGTCGGCGACCTGGACTACGTCACCAACGCGCACGCCCGCTCCCTGGCCGGCGGCGGCACGCCCACGGTGGCGATCCTCATGAACAACATCACCGGCGCCGCGTTCGCCCACGTGGCCAAGGGAGTCGAGGGCGCGGCCACCCTGCGCGGCTGGCTCTCCCTGGTCGGCACGACCGGCGACGACCCGGAGCGCGAGCTCGCGCTGGTGAACCTGATGCGCCAACAGGGCGTGGCCGCCGTGGTGTTGTTGGGCGGCGCGTACGACCTCGACGAGTACCGCCTGCGCATGGCCCGCTTCGCCCGCTCCCTCGACGCGGCGGGCTCGCACCTCGTGCTCGTCGGCCGCCCGCCGCTGGAGGGCGACGTCCCGGCGACGACGGTCGACTACGACAACGAGGGCGGCGCCTACGCCATGGCCAGCCACCTCCTCTCGGCCGGCCACCGCCGGATCCTGGTGCTCCCCGGACATGCCGAACTCACCACGGCACAGGGCAGGTTGAAGGGGGCGCAACGGGCCTTCGAGGCGTACGGCCTGCCCTTCGACCCGGGGATGGTGCGGCACGGCCCGTACGACTACGAGCACGGGTACGAGGCGGTGGAGGACACCCTGAAGGAGGGCGTGGACTTCACCGCGGTGCTCGCCGGGACCGACGTGGTCGCCGCGGGCGCCATGCAGGCACTGCGCGCGGCGGGCCTGCGGGTCCCGGAGGACGTGTCGATCGTCGGCTACGACGACATCCCGCTGGCGTCCCAGCTGACCCCGCAGCTGACCACCGTGCACGTCCCGTACGAGGAGATGGGCCGGGTCGCGCTGCGCGCGGTGGCGGACCGGCGGGAGGGCGGCGGCGCGGGCCGGCGCAGGGGCGGCGACGGCGACCATCTGGTGCTGGGCACGCATGTCGTCGTACGGAACTCGGTCCGGCCGCCCGCACGGCACGACCAGGGCCGGTAGGACCGGGGCCACGGGCCCCAGGGGAGCTGCCGAAGCGGCCGGAGCGCTCGGAAGATCCTCTGTTACGTAACCGGTTTCCTTCCACATCCGCAGGTCAGACGGGGTCTGTACAGGCCCGTCGAAACAAGGTGCTGCACACCTCTTGCTCCGAACAGTCCATCCTGCCTACCTTCCCAGCAACCGGTTTCTACCTTATCGCTTCCGAAGGAACACGGTCTGATGAACTCCACCAGCCCCAGGAGAAGGTTCGCTCGCGCAGCAGTCGCGGGCCTCGCGCTGACGGGTCTGCTCTCCGCCTGCGGCGGATCCGGCTCGGAGGACAAGGCGTCCTCCGGTCCCGTCACCCTCCCCTTCTGGGGCTGGGCCAACGGTCAGGACGCGGTCGTGCGGGCGTTCAACGCCGCGCACAAGGACGTCAGGCTCAAGTACACCAAGGTCACCGACCAGTTGACGATGCAGAAGCAGCTGACCAACGCGGTCAAGGCGGGCAACGCGCCCTGCCTGGTGCAGAACACGGCGGAGTACGTGACCACCTGGGTCTCGCAGGGCGCGCTGGCCGATATCTCGCAGTATGTCTCAGCGGACCGGGACAAGTTCAACGCGGGCGCGTGGTCCAGTGCCCAGGTTCAGGGCAAGTCCTATGGCGTGCCGACGAGTTCGGCCCCGGCGTTCACGATCTACCGTACCGACGTCTTCAAGAAGTACGGTCTCAAGGCGCCGACGACGTGGGACGAGTTCATCGCCGCGGGCAAGGTTCTCACGAAGCACGGCATCAAGATCACCAACTATGCCGGTGAGGACCCCAGCACCCTCGAAGTGCTTGCGATGCAGGCGGGCGCCCATTGGTACGCGATCGACGGCGACGCCTGGAAGGTCGACTTCCAGGACGCGGGCAGCCTCAAGGCCGCCCAGGTGATCCAGGACATCATCGACGACGACCTCAACTCCACGCTGTCGTTCGCCGATTACGCGGCCGTGCAGCGCAACTTCGACAACGGCGGCACCGCGACCCGGCAGATCTCCACCTGGCAGATGGCGGGCATGGTGCAGAACTTCACCAAGTCCGACGGCAAGTGGGCGCTGTCGCCCTGGCCGACGTTCGCGGGCGAGGCCGCGAAGACGCCCGCCGGGACGAACCAGAGCGGTGGCGTCACGCTGGTGACCAAGCAGTGCGCGCACCAACAGCAGGCCGCCGAGGCCGCGTTGTGGCTGTCGACGAACCCGGGCGCGGTACGGACGATGGCGAGCCCGACCACCGGTAACGGGGTGATGCCGGCGCTGGCCGACAGCGACGCGTACGTCGCCGAGTCGATCTCGGACAAGCTCCTCGGGACGAACTACGAGCCCGCGAAGAAGGTCGTCACCGACAGCCTCGGCACCGTGACGTCGGACTGGGTGTTCGGCCCGGACTGGACCGCGATGTTCACGGAGTTGCAGACCCAGTGGGGCAAGGTGGTCGGCAAGCAGGAGAAGGTCACCGATCTGCTGGCGCACATGCAGGAGTGGACGGTCCAGGACCTGAAGTCCCGCGGTATCAGCGTCAAGGGCTGAGGCGGCACCGATGATCCGCTCCCAGCGCTGGAAGGGCGCCGCGTTCACGGTGCCCTTCCAGCTCGGCTTCGTCTTCCTCTACCTGATCCCGATCGGCTACGCCCTCTACCAGTCCCTGTACCGTGCGCAGTCCTCCGGACTCGGCCTGGGCGGCAGCACCGACACGTTCTCCGGCCTGCACAACTACCAGCAGGGCCTGACCGACGCGGCGTTCATGAACGCGGTCCTGCGCGTGGTGGTGTTCGCCTGCGTGCAGATCCCGCTGATGCTGCTCGCCAGCCTGCTCCTGGCCCTGTTCCTCGACGCACTGTCCGCCAGGGCGGCGGGCCGCTTCCGGATCCTTCTCCTGGTGCCGTACATGATCCCCGGGGTGGTCGCGGCCATCGTGTGGATCAACCTCTACAGCCCGGACGTCGGACCGCTGACACCGCTGGGCAGAGTCTTCGGCCTGTCCTGGGACTTCTTCGCACCGTCGATGGTGTGGCCGTCCATCGGCAACCTGCTGACCTGGCACGGCATCGGCTACAACATGGTCATCATCCACGCCGCGCTCCAGGGCGTCCCCCGCGAGCTGTTCGAGGCGGCCCGGCTGGACGGCGCCTCCGAGACCCGCATCGCAACAAGCATCAAAATCCCCTACATACGGGGCGCGTTGGTGCTGACCGGGATGCTGTCCATCATCCAGATGCTGCAGATCTTCAACGAGCCCGCGCTGTTCCGCAACGTCACCCCGCAGACCGTCGACGACAGCTTCACACCGATCATGGTCATCTACAACCAGGCCTTCAACGCCGGCAACTACCACTACGCGGCAGCGCTTTCGGTCCTCCTCGCCCTCCTCCTCGGTCTCGCCTCCTTCCTCTTCTACCGGCTCACCGCGAAGGAGGCCCACTGATGACCCTCACCGAAGAACGCCGCGGCACCCGCCAGCTCCGCCGCCTCAACACACCCGATCCGGCGGCCCGTTCACGCGGCGGCCAGCGCTTCCTCCTCGCCGGCCTCGCCCTGGCCAGCGCCTACAGCCTCTTCCCCGTGTGGTGGCTGATCGTCGCCGCCACCAAGAACCGCACAGGCCTCTACCAGAGCAATGGCCTCTGGTTCTCCGGCATGCACCTCTGGCAGAACATCCGCCAGGTCTTCACCTACGACCACGGCATCTTCCTGCGCTGGACCGCCAACTCCCTCCTCTACGCCGGCATCGGCTCCCTCGGCGGCACCCTCATCGCCCTCGCCACCGGCTACGGCCTCGCCCGCTTCGACTTCCCCGGCCGCAGCACGGTCTTCGCCTGCGTGATCGGCTCCTTCCTCATCCCCATCGCCCTGCTGACCCTGCCGCTCTACCTGATGTTCTCGACCATCGGCCTGGTCGACACCCCCTGGGCCATGCTGATCCCCTGCCTGATCAACCCCTTCAGCGTCTACCTCGCCAAGGTCTACACCGAGGCCACCATCCCCTTCGAACTCCTCGAAGCCGCACGACTGGACGGCGCCGGCGAACTGCGGATCTTCCTCAGCATCGTCCTGCGCATGATGACCACCGGCGCAGCAACCGTCTTCCTGCTCGCCTTCGTCAACACCTGGAACGCCTTCTTCCTCCCCCTGACCGTCCTGCGCGGCGAGACCAACTGGACCCTCACCATCGGCCTCTACAACTGGACCGGCAAACGCCTCGAATCCGGCGTCGACCTCACCGGCCTGGTCCTGACCGGCGCACTCCTCTCCATCATCCCCATGGCCGTGATGATGATCGCGATGCGACGCTACTGGCGCACCGGCGTCACCCTGGGAGCCCTCAAGTGACCGTGCTGCGCAACCCCGTTGTCCGTGGTTTCGCCCCCGACCCGTCGATGGTGCGGGTCGGCGACTGGTACTACGTGGCCACGAGCTCCTTCGAGTGGTTTCCCACGATCCCGATCCACCGCTCCCGCGATCTCGCCGACTGGCGGTACGCGGGCCATGTCCGGGGCGCGATCCCCGGTGACTCCCTCGCCGGGGTCCCCGACTCGGGCGGTGTCTGGGCACCCTCGCTGAGCTGGGACGGGGAGCGGTTCTGGCTGACGTACGCGGTGGTCCGCTCGGTCGGCACGCCGTACTTCGACCTGGACGTGTACGTGACGACGGCGACGGACGCGGCCGGGCCGTGGACGGCTCCGCGGCGGGTGGTGAGCCACGGTTTCGACCCGGCGCTGTTCCATGACGAGGGCCGGCTGTGGCTGCTCAACCTCCAGAACGACTGCCGCCCCGGGGCCCGCCGCTTCGCGGGCATCGTCGCCACCGAACTGGACCGCGACACGCTCGCCCCGATCGGCCCCACACGGCTGTTGCTCCAGCGTGAACGGCTGGTGGAGGGGCCGAAGTTGGTGCGGCGCGGCGGCTGGTACCACCTGCTGCTCGCGGAGGGCGGCACGGGATTCGAGCACGGCGTGCTGGCGGCACGCGCCCGTACGGTCACCGATCCCTACGAGGTGGACGAGCGCCCGCTGCTGACGTCCCGAGACGATCCGTCGGTGCCGTTGCAGAAGGCGGGACACGGCGAACTGGTCGAACTGCCGGGCGGGGAGTGGGTGTTGAGCCATCTGGCGGCCCGCCCGGTCGCCACTCCGGACGGGCCGCGCTGCACCCTGGGCCGGGAGACCGCGATCCAGGCGGTGACCTGGGACGAGGACGGCCGGCCGAGGCTGCGGCAGGGCGGTTGGCATCCGGCGGTCGAGGTGGACGTACCCACACGGCCCGCCCTACTGGAGCAACTCCCGCACTCCGAGGGACCGTTGGGCTGGCCGTGGAGCAGTCCGCGCGGGTACCCGGACCCGTCCTGGGCCGACGTCGGCACCCGTCCCGGCTGGATCCGGCTGCGCGGGCGGCACGGGCCGGAGTCGCGGTGGGCGCACAGTCTGCTGGCCCAGCGGATCACGGAGCACCGCGCGGAGGCCGAAGTGACGGTCGAGGCGCGGCCGTTGACCTTCACGCAAGCTGCCGGGCTGGTGCTCTGGTACGGGACCGAGGCATACCTGAGCCTGCATCTGACATGGGCGGAGCCCGAGGGCGAGGGGCAGCGGGGGCAGCAGTGGGCGGGGGGTGGCCGTACGGTGCTGAGCCTGGTGGAACGGGATGAGAGCGGGACACGGCAGGTGGCGGTCGTAGCGGTGGATGCCGGTGGGCCGTTGACGCTGGGGGTGACGGTCGAGGGGGCGGGGGCGAGGTTCTGGTGGCTGCGGGAGGGGGAACGGACGCCGGTCGGGCCGGAGTTGGACTTCAGTCGGCTGTCCGACGACTACGGGTCGCGGCTGCGGTTCACGGGGGCGATGGCAGGGGTCCATGCGTGGGATCCGGTCGGGGACGGGTTCACGGCGGACTTCGCAGGTTTCCGGCTGACGTGCCGGCCCGGCTGAGACGTGTGGGTCCGACCGGTCCGAAGGTGGCGCTTTCTCCCCTGTCCGGGGTTTCGAAAGATCGGGTCGGTGCCATCAGGTGAATTCCCTGGTCTTCCCGCCGTGTTGAGGCACGCCTATCGTAGGAAGCGCTTTCTGATCGACGGGTGGCCGGTCGCGGGAAGCGGCGCTGGTCGGAAACTTTCGAGGGCCCTCGGGCGGGCTGGAGAGGCGGTATCCGATGGTCCGTACGGGGAGCGCGGGCGGGCCTGCGGGGCCGACGCTGGCGGTCGTGGCCCGGGAGGCGGGGGTGTCCGTGCCGACGGCGTCCAAGGTGGTCAACGGCCGGGAGGACGTGGCGCCGGGGACGCGGCGGCGGGTGACGGAGGCGCTGGAACGGCTCGGGTACGTACGCAGGCCGAGGTTCGACGCGGGCAGGGCTCCGGGAATGGTCGACCTGGTGGTCCACTCCCTGGACAGTTCCTGGTCGGGGGCGGTGCTGCACGGGGTGGAGGCGGCGGCGTACGAAGCGGGGTACGAGGTGGTGGTCTCGGCCGGGCTCAGCCGGACGCGGGCGGACCGGCCCGAACGGGGCTGGCTGGACAGGCTGGTCGGCCGGGGTTCGTCCGGAGTCCTGTTCAATCTGGCGGAGTTGACCCCGTCCCAGTACGCCTGGCTCGACCAGCACCGCATCCCGTTCGTGATGATCGACCCCGTGCACGAGCCGCCGCCGGGCGTGCTGTCGGTCGGCGCGGCCAACTGGCAGGGCGGGGTGACCGCGACCGAGCACCTGCTCGCCCTGGGCCACGAACGCATCGCCGTCATCGCCGGTCACCGGCACAAGATGTGCAGTGCGGCCCGCGTCGCCGGATACCGCTCCGCGCTCACCTCGGCGGGGATTCCGATCCGCCCCGACCACATCCGCCACGGCGGCTTCGACCAGGCGACGGCCCGCACCCGGACGCGCGAACTCCTCGACCTGCCCGAGCCGCCCACGGCGGTCTTCGTCTGCTCCGACCGGATGGCCCTGGGCGTCTACGAGGCGCTGGCGGAACGGCGGTTGAGGGTTCCGGACGACATCAGCGTGGTCGGCTTCGACGACCTGCCCGAGGCCCGCTGGGTGACGCCGGCGCTGACCACGATCCGGCAGCCGCTGTCGGAGATGGCGGCGACGGCGCTGCGGTTACTGGTCCGGCTGATGGACGGGGACCGGCCGGAGGGGACGCGGACGGAGCTGTCGACGCGGCTGGTGGAGCGCGCGAGCACCGGGGTTCCGGGCGGCCGGTACGCGAACCGCAGTTCGTGACCGTGGCGGCGGGGGGCGGCGCCTCTAGGCCAGTCCCGCCGCCCAGTTGATGCCGCCGAGCAGATGTGCGCGGAAGGCCGGGTCCTCGTAGGCCTCGGAGGCGTGGCCCAGCGACGTGTAGAAGACCCGTCCGGCGCCCTTCTCCTGGCACCAGGCCAGGGGGTGGTCGGCACCCATCCGGCCGCCCTGGTAGGAGGATTCGTCGGCCGTGACGAGGACGTGCACCGAACTCCTGGGATTGGTGCGGAAGTCGTACCACTCGTCCGTGAACTGCCATACGGCGGGCAGGTGTCGCGTGGCCGGGTGGGTGTCGTCCTCGACGACGGCCTTGCCGGGCTGGTAGGCGGGGTGCCCGGCGAAGCGGGCGCCCAGCAGGTCGCCGTAGTACGGCCAGTCGTACTCCGTGCAGGCCGCCGCGTGGACCCCGACGAAGCCGCCGCCCGACTCGACGTGGGCGGCCAGGTGTCGGCGGCCCGTGGGTGTCAGGACCTCGCCGCTGGTGGAGAGGAAGACGACGGCGGCGTAGTCGGTCAGGGGGCGTTCGAAGGCGGCCGGGTCCTCCGTCGCGGTGACCTCGAAGGGGCCGAGGGTGCGGACGGCCGCCACGGCGGCCGGGATGGAGTCGTGGCGGTAGGCGGTCGTCCGGGTGTAGACGAGGAGACGGGGCGCGGCAGCCATGCGGGCCAGCCTATTTCACGCCGGGGGCGCGGTCTCTCTCCGGCGGCGGGGCGATGGAGCAGGCGCCATCGTCGACATGGAGCCGGCGCCTTCGCCGACATGAGCGGCCGTCTTCGTCGATGTGGCGCCGGGTATTCCGTCGTGCGCACCGGAATTGAGGTGCTTTCCCCTGCTGTGGTGGGGTTCCGCCGCGTAGCCTCGGTGGGGATGAATGCCCTTCCCGCACTTCTCGATCATCTCGTCCTCGCGACCCCCGATCTCGCGGCCACGGTCGCCGAGTTCACCGGGCGTACGGGGATCGCGCCGGTCGCGGGCGGAGCCCATGTCGGGCTCGGCACCCGCAACTGCCTTGTCTCCCTCGGTGGTTCGCGCTATCTGGAGATCCTCGGGCCGGACCCGGAACAGCCGGAGACGTCCGGTCCGCGGCCCTTCGGGGTCGACGGGCTGGCCGCCGCCCGGACGGTGACCTGGGCGGTCTCCCCTCCCGATCTGGACGCGGCGGTGGCGGCGGCCCGGGCGCGGGGGTACGACCCCGGGCCGGTGCGGGCGATGAGCCGGCGCCGGCCCGACGGGACACTGCTGGAGTGGCGGCTCACCGACGGGAACACCGCGCATCCGTCCGGTCTGGTGCCGTTTCTCATCGACTGGTGTTCCTCGCCGCATCCGACGACCACGCCGGATCTGCCCGTCGCTCCGCTGCTGGAGCTGTCCGCGACGGCGCCGGTGCCGGAGGAGATCCGCCCGCTGCTGTCGGCCGTGGGGGTGGAGCTGGCGGTGACGAGCGGGCCGGTGCGTCTCTCCTTCACGCTGGACACCCCGCGCGGGCCGGTCGCCTTCGGCTGAGCGGCCGGCCGCACACGCCCCACCACGTGTCCGATTCGTTCAAGACCGGCCCGCCCGGCCCGCCTACGGTTGCTCCCATGACTCCACGATGCGACGCGATCGGCCTGGTCGTCTCCGACATGGCCGCCTCTGTCACCTTCTACCGCCGGCTCGGGTTCGCGTTTCCCGAGGGCGCCGAGAGCCTGCCGCACGCGGAGGCCGGACTGCCCGGTGGGCTGCGGCTGTTGCTGGACACCGAGGACACGGTCCGCTCGTTCCATCCGGGGTGGCGGGCACCCGGGGGCGGCAGCGGCAGCCGGGCCGCGCTCGCCCTGCTCTGCGACGACCCTGCCGAAGTCGACCGGGTCTACGAGGAGTTGGTCGGTGCCGGGCACCACGGCGAGCTGAAGCCGTGGGACGCCTTCTGGGGGCAGCGGTACGCCGTCCTGCACGACCCCGACGGCAACGGAGTGGACCTCTTCGCCCCGCTAGCCGGCTCTGCCGAGTAGTTCGCCGAGCGGCATCCCCGCCAACTCCCTGACGTCCCGGGCGAGATGGGCCTGGTCCGCGTAACCGGACCGGGCCGCCGTCTCCGCGAAGGGGACTCCGGCGCGGGCCAGGGCGAGGGCGCGCTGGAGGCGGAGCACCCGGGCGAGCGTCTTGGGGCCGTAGCCGAAGGCGGTCAGGGAGCGGCGGTGCAACTGGCGTGCGCCCAGGCCGAGTTCGTCGGCGGTGGCGGCGACGGGTCGGCCGGCGCCGAGGGCCGCGACGAGGTGGCGCAGCAGGGGGTCGGGGGCCGGGGTGCGGGTCGCGCGTTCCAGTGCCAGTCGCTCCAACTCGGCTGTCGGGTCTGGGGACTTGGCGAGGCGGGCGTGGAGGCGGCGGACCGTCGCGGTGGGCCAGAGGTCGGTGAGGTCGACGCGGCGGTCGCGGAGTTCGTGTGCGGGGACGCCGAGATAGGTGGGGGCGGTGCCGGGGGCGAAGCGGATGCCCGCCCAGCGGGTGGGTTCGCCGCCGGAGGCGTGGGCGCGGGTGTCCGGCCCAGCGACCAATAGGCGGTCCTCGTTCCAGAGGAGGTCCATGCAGCCGTCGGGGAGGACCGGCCCCGTGGTGGGGTTCTCGACGGTTCGGCTCCAGACCACCGCGCCCGGCAGCCGCGACGCCCTCTCCACGTACACGCTCACAAGGCTACGCCGACGGCCTGACGGCCGGCGGAGTGGTCATCCCGGCCGTGTGCGGTGCTCCTGCGGGCTCACGCCGTGGACCCGTTTGAAGGCGGTGGACAGGGCGAAGGCGCTGCCGTAGCCGACCTGTCTCGCGATCGCGCCGATGGTGTCCTGGGTGTCGCGGAGGCGGTCGGCGGCGAGGGCGAGGCGCCAGGCGGTGAGGTAGGACATCGGGGGTTCGCCGACGAGGTCGGTGAAGCGGCGGGCGAGGGCCGCGCGCGAGACGCCCGCCTTCGCGGCCAGGGAGGCGACCGTCCAGGGGTGGGCGGGGTCGTCCTGGAGGAGGCGCAGGACCCGGCCCACGACCGGGTCGGACTGTGCGCGGTACCAGGCCGGGGCCTCCGCCTCCGGGCGGGAGAACCAGGCCCGCAGCGCGGCGATGACCAGCAGGTCGAGGAGGCGGTCCAGGACGACCTCCTGGGCGGGTTCGTCGCGGACGGTCTCCTCCATGAGGAGCGGGGTGAGCGGGCACTCCCAGACCTCGGAGGGGAGCGTCAGCAGCGGCGGGAGGGCGTCCAGGAGGCGGCCGTTGATCTCCCCGCGCATGAGGTACGTGCCGATGAACATGACCGTCGAGCCGTCGAGGCGGTCGCCCCAGGTGCGGACGCCCAGGTCCATGGAGCCGTTGAGCGGTGTGCCGTCGGGGTAGTGGCACGCGCCGCCGGGGAGGATCACGGCCTGCGGGGCGGTGTCGGGGGTGTCTCCGCAGGTGTACGGGTCGGGGCCGCGGGCGATGGCGAGGTCACCGGGCCGCAGCCGTACGCGCTCCCCCGTGTCCGGGGTGATCCAGGCGTCGCCGCGGACCATGAGCATGACCGTGAGCGGGGCGCGGTCCTCGATGCGTACCGCCCACGGCGGGTCGAAGCACGCGCGGATCATGAAGGCGCCACGCGCGCGTGGGCCCTCCAGAAGGCCTGCCAGGGCGTCCATGCGGCCAGCGTAGACGGGCGCTTATGGGAATGAGCCGTTCAGCGATGGGCGGTGCCGGCGCGCGGGCGTTGACTGTTGGGCATGACACAGAACGCGCGGAACACGACGATGGTGGTCACCGGCGCTTCGGGGCGTACCGGGCGGCGGGTGGCGCAGGCGGCGCGGGAGGCGGGGCTGACCGTGCGGGAGGCCTCGCGCGCGTGGGGGTTCGACTGGGCGGAGCGGTCCACCTGGGCGGACACCCTGCGGGGCGCGGACGCGGCGTATCTCGTGCATCCGGGGGACGTGGGGGCGCCGGACGCGGGGCGTGCGGTGGGGTTGCTCGCGCGGGAGGCGGTCGGGCTGGGGGTGCGGCGGCTGGTGCTGCTGTCGTCCCGGGGTGAGGAGCGGGCTCGGCCGGCGGAGGAGGCGGTGCGGGCGTCCGGTGCGGACTGGACCGTCGTACGGGCGTCGTGGTTCGCGCAGAACTTCAGCGAGGGGCCCTTGGTGGAGGGGTTCCGGGAGACTGGGGAGCTGGTGTTTCCCGGGGGTGAGGTGCGGGAGCCGTTCGTCGACGTGCGGGACATCGCGGATGTGGTGGTGGCGGCGGTCACGGCCGGGGACCGGTATGCCGGGCAGGTGATCACCGTGTCCGGGCCCCGGTTGCTGACGTTCGGGGAGGCGGTCGGGGAGATCGCCGCGGTGACGGGGCGTGCGCTGGGGTACCGGGCGGTGTCGGCCCGTCAGTACGGGGACGTGCTCGCGGGGTTCGGGGTGCCGGCGGAGGAGGTGGAGTTCCTGGTGGAGTTGTTCGGGTCGCTGCTGGACGGGCGGAACGCGTATCTCTCCGAGGGGGTGCGGGAGGTGCTCGGGCGGGAGCCGCGGGACTTCTCGGAGTTCGTGCGGGACGCGGCCGCGGCCGGGGTGTGGACGGCCTGTTCGTAGGCCGCGGGGCCGTCGTGGCCGGGGCGCGTCGGGCCCGTGCGCCGGCCGCGGGCGGTCGTGGCCGGTGGCGCGGTTCCCCGCGCCACCGGCGGTGCGCTCACTTGTCCGGTGACTGCGAGGAGTCGCCGGTGCCCTTGTGGTTGTGGGTGCTCTTCGCGTGGGTGCGGAGGCGGGAGGTGACGTCCTCCGGGGGGAGGAAGCGGGACCAGCGCTCGGGGAACTCGGAGGGCATGTAGGAGTCGTCGGGGTCGTCGTCGTCCTCGTCGTCCCGGGCGCGGACCGCGGCCCTGCGGGCGACGTACTCGGCGACCTGCTCCTCCTGGCGGCGTTCGTTGGCGGCGCGGGCCGCGGCGGTGGCGGCGGCGGGCCAGACGCGGTCGATGGCCGCGTTGACGGCGGCGCCGACGAGCACGGCGAACGCGGAGACGCCGATCCAGAGCAGCACGGCGACGGGCGCGGCGAGGGAACCGTAGATGGTGGGGCCCTCGACCGTGCTGGTGAGGTAGATGCGCAGCAGGTAGCTGCCGAGGACCCACATGGCGAGGGCGACCAGGGCGCCGGGGACGTCCTCGATCCACGGGGAGCGGACGGGCACTGACACGTGGTACAGCGTCGTCAGGAAGACGACGGACAGGACGATGACGACCGGCCAGTACAGGACCTGGACGACCGTCTCCGACCACGGCACCACGTTCACCACGGCGTCCGGCCCGGCGACCATGAGCGGCAGCGCGACCGAGCCGATCAGCAGGGCCGCGACGAACAGGGCGAAGGACACGATGCGGGTCTTGACGATGCCGCGCACGCCGTCGAGGCCGTACATGACGGTGATGGTGTCGATGAAGACGTTGACCGCGCGGGAGCCCGACCACAGGGCGAACAGGAAGCCGATGGAGATGACGTCGGGCCGGCCGCCCTTCATCACGTCGTGCAGGATCGGCTGGGCGATCTCGTGCACGCCCTTGTCGGACAGGACCGTGCGGGACGCCTCCAGGATGTTGTTCTCCAGCCCGGCGATGCTGTCGGCGCCGGTCCAGCTGTCGACGTAGCCGAGCAGGCCGATGAGGCTCAGCAGGAGCGGCGGGACGGACAGCAGCGTGAAGAACGCGGCCTCGGCCGCGAGGCCCAGAATGCGGTACTCCATGCAGGAGTTGACGGTGTCCTTGACCAGCAGCCAGGCGGTCCTGCGCTTGGAGACGTTCCGGTAGAGGGCACGCGCCCGGTGGAACCGGCTGGTGGGCCGCTCGGGGGTTTCACTTGCTGACTGCACGCCCTAAAGGTATCCGCCGCGCCGGGATGCACTCATCCCCCGGGGCCGTCGGCCGGGCGGGACGCCCTCGGAGGCGGTCGTGTCATGCGCGCGCTGGCCGAAAACAATCGCCCCGGCATTCGAAGCCGCATTCGATACTTTCCCGGTCGTTCCGGAGAGTGTCCCGGTGGGGACTTCGACCGTCAATTTCTGTTGACCAGCACCCCGGCCGGCGAAGACGAAAAAGCGCCATTGACCGAAAGAGCCTTGACCCGTTCCAGAATGTCCAGAAATAATCCGGACTGCATTCGTTGCGCGCGTGGGGACGTCAGCGCACACGACTCGGGGGAATCACACAGGCCCATGACCGGGGTCTCGAACACATGGCAACTCTGTACACAATGCGGAACTCCATTCTCATGAATTCCCATTCATCCCATCCGTTTCGCGTGCCTTTCGACATTTTCCCGCCGTGAACTCCGGGTGCGACTCCGCCGTATTCGCCTCTGGCACATTCAAAGGCGACGATCAGTATCAAGGAGCCACGTGGTGGGAAAACCCGGCACCGTGACCGAGACCGTCCTCGCGGAGGTCCTGGCCGGTGTCGTACGCAAGGAAGCGATACCCCTCGACAGTCACTTCTTCGACGACCTGGGCGCCAACTCGTTGGTCATGGCACATTTCTGCGCCCGGGTGAGAAAACGCGAGGATCTGCCGTCGGTATCGATGCGGGACGTCTACGGATATCCCACGATCCGCAGTCTCGCGGCCGCACTCGCCGACACACCCGAGCCCGCCGCGCCGGTTCAGGCGGAGGCACCGCCGGCCGGGAGCACGAACCGCTATCTGCTGTGCGGGGTGCTTCAGTTCCTGGTTTTCGCGCTGTATTGCGCGCTCGCCGGGATCGTCACCGGACAGGGCTACGAATGGGTTTCCTCGGGTAACGGCGTGGTGCAGGTCTATCTGCGCTCCGCGATATTCGGCGGCGCGGTGTTCGTCGGTGTGTGCACGGTGCCGGTGGTGGCCAAGTGGGTTCTCGTGGGCCGCTGGAAGGAGACCGAGTTCCCGGTCTGGGGCCTCGCGTACGTCCGGTTCTGGACGGTCAAGGCCCTGCTGCACGCCAACCCGATGATCCTGTTCGCCGGCAACCCGGTCTACGTCCTCTACCTGCGCGCGCTCGGCGCCCGCATCGGCAAGGGCGTCACGATCCTGACCCACTCGGTCCCGGTCTGCACCGACCTGCTGACCATCGGGGACGGCACGGTCATCCGCAAGGACACCTTCTTCCTCTGCTACCAGGCACGGGCCGGCCGCATCCGCACCGGCCGGGTCACCCTCGGCAGCGGGGTCTACGTCGGCGAGAAGACCGTCCTCGACATCGGCACCGTCATGGGCGACGGGTCCCAACTCGGCCACTCCTCCGCCCTGTACGACGGAGCCCACGTCCCGGCGGGGCGACGCGCGCACGGCTCCCCCGCGCAGCCCACGGACGTCGACTACGTCCGCGTCCCGCACGCGCCCTGCTCCGCGCTGCGCCGCTTCGGCTACGGCCTGGCCGCGATCCTGCAGATGCTGCTGGTCTACGTGCCGCTCGCGATCGGCGGCAGCTACATGCTGCTGACCGTGGTCCCGGCCCTCGACCACCTGCTGGATCCCGACACCCATGACCTCGGCTCCGCCCGGTTCTACGGCGAGGCACTCGCGCTGTCGCTCGCCGCGTTCGCCGCGTTCGTCGTGCTCGGCTTCGCCGCCGTGTCACTGGTGCCGAGGCTGCTGCGTCCGCTGCTGCGCCCGGACCGGGTGTATCCGCTGTACGGCTTCCACTACTCGGTGCAGCGCGCGGTGGCCCGGATGACCAACCTGAAGTTCTTCAAGTGGCTGTTCGGGGACAGTTCCTACGTCGTCGGCTACCTCAAGGCGATCGGCTACGACCTCGGCGTGGTGGAGCAGACGGGCTCCAACTTCGGTACCGAGGTGCAGCACGAGACGCCGTATCTCGCCACGGTCGGAAGCGGCACGATGGTCGCGGACGGGCTGTCGATCGTCAACGCGGACTTCTCCAGCACGTCGTTCCGCCTCTCGCGCGCCACGATCGGACCGCGCAACTTCCTGGGCAACAACATCGCCTACCCCTCGGGCGGGCGCACCGGCGACAACTGCCTGCTCGCCACCAAGGTGATGGTGCCGATCGACGGCGAAATCCGCGAGGGCGTCGGCCTGTTGGGCTCGCCCTGCTTCGAGATCCCGCGCTCGGTGGAGCGCGACAGCCGCTTCGACCATCTCCGCGAGGGCGACGAGCTGAAGCGCCGGCTGGCCGCGAAGAACCGCTCCAACCTGCGCTCGATGGGCCTGTACCTGTTCGTCCGCTGGCTGCACTGGTTCGTGCTCACGGTGGTCGGCTTCGGCGCCGTCGACCTGTACGGCGGCGAGGGCATCACCGGCGGCCTGCTGATCGGCGCGTCCCTGATGCTCGGACTCGGCTTCACCGCCGGGTACTACGTGCTGGTGGAACGGCTGGTCGGCGGATTCCGGCCGCTGGAGCCGAAGTTGTGCTCGATCTACGACCCGTACTTCTGGTGGCACGAGCGACTGTGGAAGGTGCCGGACACCTATCTCCAGGTGTTCAACGGCACGCCGTTCAAGAACGTGCTCTGGCGGCTGCTCGGTGTGCGCATGGGCAGGCGGGTCTTCGACGACGGCGCCTACATCACCGAGCGCACGCTGACCGCGATCGGCGACGACTGCACGCTGTCGGCGCACACCAAGGTGCAGTCGCACTCGCAGGAGGACGGCACCTTCAAGTCCGAAATGATCACCATCGGGGCCGGCTGCACCCTCGGGGTGGGGGCGCTCGTCCACTACGGCGTCTCGATGGGCGACGGGGCCGAACTGGCCGCCGACTCCTTCCTGATGAAGGGCGAGGAGATGCCCGCGCGGTCCCGGTGGGGCGGGAATCCGGCGGTGGCGCCACGGCGCGCCGGACAGCACATGGCTCCCTGACGGCTCGTGCCACAGGGAGAAGGAAACAGGGGGAAAGAGAACGATGGAGATCATTCCGCGGTGGACGCTCACTCCGGTGCCCGGTGTGGCGGAGCACGAAGTGCCCCTGCCCGACGGGGTGTCGGCCGAGCCCGCCGCACTGAAGGCCGCGCACGCCGCAGTCCTCGGCGCACTGTCGGGCGAACCCGCCGACGAGGACCCGGCGCTGCAGGTGAGCGTCACCGGGCGCACGCTGCGGCTGCGGTACCGCACCGACGTCCTCGACGCGGAGGCAGCCGCCCGTGTCGCGGGCTACCACCTGACCGTCCTCGCCGAGCCGGACCGGCCGGTACTGCTGTCGGACGCCGAACTCCGCTTCCAGCTCGACGAGTTGGCGGGCCCGCGACGAAAACTGCCGGACCGGCGGGTGCACGAGCTGTTCGAGGACATGGTGGCGGTGTGTCCGGACGCGGTCGCCGCGGTGCAGGGCGACCGGCAGTGGACGTACCGGGAGCTCAACTCCCGCGCGAACCAGCTGAGCCGGGGCCTGCTCTCCCGGGGCCTCGCCCGCGAGGGTGTCGTCGCCGTGGTGCTGGAGCGGAACCTGGACTGGATGGCCGCCGTGCTCGCCGTGTTCAAGGCGGGCGGGGTGTATCTGCCCGTCGAGCCGCACTTCCCGGCCGACCGGGTGGCGAGAGTGCTCCAACGCGCCGGATGCGCCCTGGTGTTGACCGAGCACGGCAGCGACGGCTCGCTCGGCGACCCCTCCGACCGGACGCTCTACGTCGACGAGGTGTACGCCGAGGGCCACCCGGACGGTGACCTCGGCATCACGGTCACGCCGGGCCAACTCGCCTACATCTACTTCACGTCGGGCTCCACCGGTGAGCCCAAGGGCGCGATGTGCGAGCACGCGGGTTTCCTCAACCACGTGTACGCCAAGCTCGACGACCTGGGGATCGGCGCCGGGCAGGTGGTGGCGCAGACCGCGCCGCAGTGCTTCGACATCTCCCTGTGGCAGCTGGTCTGCGCGCCGCTCGTGGGCGGGCGGACGCTGCTGGTGGAGCAGGACGTGATCCTGGACGTGGCACGGTTCGTCGACACCGTCGAGGCGGGGCGCGTACACGTCCTCCAGGTCGTGCCGTCGTATCTGGAGGCGGTGCTCGCCGAGTTGGAGCGGCAGCCGCGCCACCTCCCCGACCTGCGCTGCGTGTCGGTCACCGGGGAGGCCGTGAAGAAGGAGCTGGTGGACCGCTGGTTCACCGCGCGGCCCGGGGTGCGGCTCGTCAACGCCTATGGTCTGACGGAGACTTCGGACGACACCAACCACGAGGTCATGGACCGGGCACCGGACGGCGACCGCGTCCCGCTCGGCCGGCCCGTCTCCAATGTGCGGGTGTACGTGGTCGACGAGGACCTGGTGCCCGTGCCGCTGGGCGCGCCCGGCGAGATCGTGTTCTCCGGGGTCTGCGTGGGCCGCGGGTACGTCAACGACCCCGAGCGGACGAAGGCGGCGTTCACCGAGGACCCGTACCGGCCCGGTGAGCGGCTGTACCGCAGCGGGGACCACGGGCGCTGGCGCCCCGACGGCAAGCTGGAGTTCCTCGGGCGCCGGGACAACCAGGTGAAGATCCGCGGGTTCCGCGTCGAGATCGGCGAGATCGAGAACGCGCTGCTGCGGGTGGACGGGGTGCGGGACGGCGCGGTGGTCGTCGTGCGCGGGACGCAGCTGGTGGCGTTCTGCACCGGCCCGCGGCCCGTGACGGCCGACGCCGTGCGGGAGCGGCTCGCCGCGTCGCTGCCCGCGTACATGGTGCCGTCGGTCGTGCACTGGCGGGCGTCGCTGCCGCTGACCGCCAACGGCAAGACCGACCGCAGGACGCTCACCGCGCTCGCCGGTGACCTGGACGCCGTCGGGGACGGGCCGGACACGCCCGCCGAGCGGCGGCTCGCGGCGGCCTGGGCGACGGTCCTCGGCATCCCGGCCGACCGGATCGGCCGCCAGGACCACTTCTTCGACCGCGGCGGCACCTCGCTGGCCGCGGTGAAGCTGGCGGTCGCCCTCGACCGGGCGATCAGCCTCAAGGACGTCACGCGCCACCCGGTCCTCGCGGACCTGGCCGGACTGCTGGACCCGCCGGTCTCCTCCTGAGCCCAGCCGCACCCCCGGCCGAACGAACGACAGCACCACCGAAAGGAACACCGAGATGTCGCTCTCATCCGCGACGCTGCTCCACTCCGTCGCCCTGGGCCCGGACCGTCCGCCGCTGCTGGCGGCCGACGCCGGCGCGGACCCGGCCGGCTGGGTCGCCGGACACCGTGACGCGCTGCGGGCCGTCGTCGCCGAGCACGGCTGCGTCCTGGTCCGCGGGCTCGGCCTCGCCGACCCGGCGGGCGCCGAGGCCGTCTTCCGGCGGCTCGCGAACTCCCTGATGGCCGACCGGGAGCCGTTCGCGCCCCGCCGTACGTACGCCGAGGGCGTGTACTCCGCCACCAAGTGGCCGACCGACCAACCGATGTGCCAGCACCACGAGTTGAGCTACTCCCTGGAGCTCCCGGGGCTGCTGCTCTTCGCCTGTCTGGAGGCGCCGACGGAGGGCGGCGCGACCCCGGTCGCCGATGCCGAGGCCGTCCTGCGGTCGCTGCCCGCGCCACTCGTGGAACGGTTCGAGCGGGAGGGCTGGATGCTGACGCGGACGTACCACGAGGAGATCGGGGCGTCGGTCGCCGAGGCCTTCGGCACCGACGACCGGGCCGTGGTGGAGCGCTACTGCCACGCCCAGGGCATCGAGTTCGCCTGGCAGCACGACGGTTCGCTGCGCACCCGCCAGCGCCGCGCCGCCGTGCTCCGCCACCCGGTCACCGGCCGCCCCTGCTGGTTCAACCAGATCGCGTTCCTGAACGAGTGGACGATGGAACCCGAGGTCCGCGAGTACCTCGTCGACGTCTACGGCGCCGACGCGCTCCCCTTCAACACCCGCTTCGGGAACGGCGATCCGATCGACGCGGGCATCGTGACGGCCATCAACGAGGCCTACGACCGTCATGTGCGGCGCGAGCCGTGGCGCTCGGGGGATCTGCTGCTGGTGGACAACATCCGTACCGCGCACGGCAGGGAGCCGTTCGCGGGGCCGCGCGAGGTGCTCGCCGGGCTCGGCGATCCGGTGCGGCTCGGCGACCTCGCCCCGTCGGCCGGCGGGAGGGCGGCATGAGCATCGGGACACCCTCCTTCTCGGTCATCAGCGGCGAGCAGGTCCACCTGGCCCTCGCCGGGCGGGAGCCGGAGATCCGCGCCCTCGTGGAGGCCACCTACCGGCTGCACGGCGCGGGCGACTCGGTGAACCCGCCGTCGTACTTCCTGCGCTTCCCGGACCGTCCGTCGTCCCGGATCATCGCGCTGCCCGCGTCGCTCGGGGGGCCGTCGCGGGTGGACGGGCTGAAGTGGATCTCCAGCTTCCCGGAGAACACCGGGTCGGGGCTGCCCCGGGCCTCGGCGGTGCTGATCCTCAACGACCCGGACACCGGCTATCCGTACGCCTGCCTGGAGAGTTCGGTGATCAGCGCGACCCGTACGGCGAGTTCGGCGGCGCTCGCGGCCGACAGGCTCAGCCAGGGACGGACCCGGCCGGCTCGGGTCGGGTTCGTGGGGACGGGCCTGATCGCGCGCTACATCCACACTCATCTCCGCGCCACCGGCTGGGAGTTCGAGGAGACGGGCGTGTACGACCTGTCCGCGGAGAGCGCGGAGGGGTTCCGGGGGTATCTGGAACGGTCGCAGGCGCCGGGGCGGATCACCGTGCACGACAAGCTCGAAGGCCTGGTCCGATCGAGCGATCTGCTGGTGTTCGCGACGATCGCGGGCACCCCGCACGTGCACGATCCGTCCTGGTTCGACCACCATCCGCTGGTGCTGCACGTGTCGTTGCGGGACCTCGACCCGGCGGTCCTGCTCGCGTCCGCGAACTTCGTGGACGACGTGGAGCACTGTCTGAAGGCCGACACCTCACCGCATCTCGCCGAACAGGCCACCGGGGGACGCGAGTTCATCGACGGCACGCTGGACGACGTGCTGACCGGGCGGGTGACCGTACCGGCCGACCGGACCGTGGTGTTCTCGCCGTTCGGGCTCGGGGTGCTCGATCTGGCGGTCGGCCGGTTCGTCCATGACGAAGTGGTACGACGGGGTGAACTCCACGTCGTCGACGGGTTCTTCCACGAGCTGCGCCGGCACGGCTGACGGCGATCGTGGCGCACCACCAGGGGGAGAACATGGCTGTTATTTCCGATCCCGCGGAGTTCAACGAGGACGACCTCTACGTCGACCTGCGGGCCGCGCTGGAGCTGCCGCTCTATCTGAAGTGCGAGGGCTTCAACTTCGCCGGCTCGGTCAAGCTCAAGGCCGCCACCGAGATGGTGAACGCCGCCGAGCGGGCCGGGATCCTGCGGCCCGGCTCGGTGCTCGTCGAGTCGTCGTCCGGGAATCTGGGCGTGGCGCTCAGCGTGCTCGCGGCGAGCCGCGGTTACGGGTTCCTGTGCGTCACCGACAGACGCTGCAACGTGCCGACGGTGCAGCTGATGGAGGCGCTCGGCAGCCGGGTCCACGTCATCGACCAGCCCGACCCGCACGGCGGCTTCCTGGGCGCCAGGATCGGGTACGTGCGGGCGCTGTGCGCGTCCGACGAGCGGTACGTATGGCTCAACCAGTACACCAACCAGGGGAATTGGCGGGCGCACTACCGCACCACGGCACCCGCCATCGCCCGCCGGTTCCCGCGGCTCGACGTGCTGTTCGTCGGGGCCGGGACCACCGGGACGCTGATGGGCTGCGCGCGCTGGTTCTGGGAGTGGCGGCGCCGGGTGCGGATCGTCGCGGTGGACGCGGCCGGTTCGGTCACGTTCGGCGGGGAGGCCGGGCTGCGGATGATCCCGGGGCTCGGCACCAGCGTGGCGCCGCCCTTCCTCGACACGTCGTACATCGACGACGTGATCCATGTGGCGGAGCCGGACACCGTGGGGACCTGCCGCCGGCTGGCCGCGCGGGGCTTCCTGTTCGGCGGCTCCACCGGCACGGTCGTCCGCGGCGCCGAGCAGTGGCTCGCGCGCAACGGACGGCACGGCACCACCGCGGTGGCCATCGCCCCCGACCTCGGCGAACGCTATCTGGACACGGTCTACCGCACCGGCTGGCTGGAGGAAGAGGAGGCAGCGGCGCCGGAGACGGCGATGCTGGCGGCCATGTCCCGCTCGGCCTGACGTCCGGGGCGGCGGCGTGTCAGGGTGAGATCCCGCGCACCGCAGGGTGGATCTCCAGACCGCCGCCGTCCCCCCGGGTAGGTTCCAGCCATGGCACGCACCACCCACACCGTGACGAACCAGACTCCCCCACTGGTCGGCTACGACGTCTTCACCGCCGACCGCGTCCTCACGGAGGCGGTCGAACGGCACACACCGCCCGGACTGCTGGACGAGGTCCGGGACGACCTCTCCGCGCTGGGCCGCGCCGCCGGTTCGGCCCAGCTCCAGGAGTGGGGTGCGCAGGCCAACGAGAACCCCCCGGTCCTGCGCACCCACGACCGCTACGGCCACCGGACCGACGAGGTCGAGTTCCATCCGGCCTGGCACCGGCTGCTCGGCAAGGGCGTGTCCGCCGGGCTGACCGCTGCCTGGAACCGCCCGGCGGGCCATGTCCGCAGGGCCGCCGGGTTCCTGGTCTGGACCCAGGTCGAGGCGGGCAACTGCTGCCCCCTGTCGATGACCCACGCGGCCGTGCCCGCCCTGCGCGCCGACCCCGCGCTCGCCGCCGAGTGGGAGCCGCGGCTGACGTCCGTGGTCTACGACCGTGAGCTGCGGCCCGCGCGGCTGAAGGCCGGTGCGGTCCTCGGGATGGGCATGACGGAGAAACAGGGCGGCAGCGACGTCCGCGCCAACACCACCGAGGCCCGCCCGCTCGCCGAGGACGGGACGTACGAGCTGACCGGCCACAAGTGGTTCTGCTCGGCGCCCATGTCCGACGGATTCCTCGTGCTGGCGCGGGCACCCGGCGGGCTCACCTGTTTCCTCGTCCCCCGCGTGCTGGCCGACGGCACCCGCAACGTGTTCCTCCTCCAACGCCTCAAGGACAAGCTGGGCAACCGGTCGAACGCCTCCGCCGAGGTCGAGTTCGACGGCACCTGGGCGCGCCGGGTCGGCGAGGAGGGGGCCGGGGTGCGCACCATCATCGGGATGGTCGCGGCGACCCGGCTCGACTGTGTGCTCGGCTCAGCCGGGCTGATGCGGCAGGCCGTCGCGCAGGCGGTCCATCACGCCGCCCACCGCGAGGCGTTCGGCGGCCCGCTCATGGACAAGCCGCTGATGCGCAACGTGCTGGCCGACCTCGCCCTGGAGTCGGAGGCGGCCACCGCCCTCGGGCTGCGGCTCGCGGCGGCCTACGACGACGGCGGTGAACAGGAGGCCGCGTTCCTGCGGTTGGCGGTCCCGGCCGCCAAGTACTGGGTGACGAAGCGCTGTTCACCGGTCGCGGTCGAGGCGGCCGAGTGCCTGGGCGGCAACGGCTATGTGGAGGAGTCCGGACTGCCGCGCCTGGTACGGGAGTCGCCGCTCAACTCGATCTGGGAGGGCGCCGGGAACGTCCAGGCCCTCGACGTGCTGCGGGCGTTGCGGCGTGAACCGCAGGCGCTGAACGCCTTCCTGATCGAGGTCGGCCGGGTGCGCGGCGCCGATCACCGGCTGGACGGGGCGATGAAGAACCTGCTCGCCGAGTTCGCCGACCTGGAGGGCATCGAGGGCCGCGCCCGGCGCCTGGTCGAGCGGATGGCGCTCGTGCTCCAGGGGGCGCTGCTCGTCCAGTACGCGCCGCCCGAGGTCGCCGACGCCTTCTGCGCGTCCCGGCTGGGCGGCGACTGGGGCGCCGCGTTCGGCACCCTGCCGCCGAGCCTGGACCTCGCGTCGATCGTCGAGCGGGCCCGGCCGGCGGTCTGAGACGGACCGGCACAACGCGAGGGTGGTGCTGCGCCGACACGGCACCACCCTCGCAGCGTGGGACAAGTTTCAGACACCGTACGGCTGTTCACCAGGGTTGCAGAGGGTTGCAACTTGGCCGCTTCTGTGTCCGGACTGTCTCCCTCCGTCACCGTGGAGCGGCACTATGAGAACAACAGTCGATACGGGACCGGAGAGAAGGACCCATGGCGAACCCGCCGGCCGGTCGGACGTGGCGCACCACTGTCGACGCGGCACGGACGGCCCGGATGCTCAGCGACGCCCGGCACTCCGGGCTCTCCGGGCTCCCCGGACAGCGCGCCCGCACCCCGCCGCGCCCGGTGATCGAGGAGTCCTGGGAGCGCGCGTTACGCGGCGGGACCCGCCCCGACCACGATCTGCGCACCGGGCTGCTCTCCCTGGAGGAGGTGGAACGGCGGCGCGGCGCGAGCCCGTTGCGGCATGTGCTGCCGGTGCTGCGCGAGGGGCTGGTGTCGGTGGCGGATGCCGCCCACCACATCGTGCTGGTCGCCGACGCCGAGGGCCGCGCGCTGTGGCGGGAGGGCAGTCCCGCCGTGCTGCGCAAGGCCGACGAGGTGGGCATCGAGGTCGGCACGGACTGGCGCGAAGACGTCATCGGCACCAACGGCGTGGGCACCCCGGCGGTGGTACGGCGGCCGGTGCAGGTCTTCGCCGGTGAGCATCTCTCGCACGCGCTGGCCGCGTTCACCTGTGCGGGCGCCCCGATCACCGACCCCAGGGACGGCCGGCTGATCGGCGTCGTCGACGTCAGCGGCCCGCTGGAGACCATGCACCCGGCGACGCTGGCCTGGGTCGACTCGGTGGCCAAGCTCGCCGAGGCCCGGCTGCGGGAACTGCACATGACCTCGCTGGAGCGGCTGCGCGCGGTGGCGGCGCCGATCCTGCCCCGGATCGGCGGGCAGGCCCTGGTGGTGGACCGGGACGGCTGGACGGCGGCGGTCACCGGCATGCCGTACGCGAGACGGATCGCGCTGCCCAAGTCGCCGTCGGAGGGACGTCGTTGGGTGCCCTCGCTCGGGCTGTGCTCGCTGGAGCCGCTGGCCGGGGGCTGGTTGATCCGCGTCTCCGACGACCCGGCGCCCGTGACCGCCGCGGCCCGGATCGTGCTCGACCTGGCCCTGCCGCGGCACTGGTCGGTGACGGTCTCCGGCAGCGCGGGCTCCTGGACCCATGAACTGAGCCCGCGGCATGCCGAGTTGCTCTACCTCCTCGCGCTGCACCGCACCGGCCGCAGCGCCGCGGACCTCGCCGAGGACATGTTCGGCGACCCGGGCCGCACGGTGACGGTACGGGCCGAGCTGTCGCGGGTGCGGCGCTATCTCGGGGCGGTCCTCGAACACCGGCCGTACCGTTTCCGCGAGGACGCCGAGGTGGAGGTGGTGCTGCCGGACGACCCGCGCGGGCTGCTGCCGCACTCCACGGCACCCGGGGTGGCCCGGGGGCGGGCGTCGGCCCAAGTGCCGTAGCGGACACGGAGACGCGGGTCAGGGCGCCGGCCCGGACAGGTGGCGCAAAAGACGCGTCCGGCGGCATCTTCCGCATATTTGCAGGGTCTTACCCATGCGGGGGCCATGACTGCCGTAGCATCCCTCTACGGGCCACCCCACCTGCTCCCTGGTCAACGCATGAATCACCAGGCGCAGTTGGCTCGCCTCGGGAGGACACTATGAGTGCACGTGGGCGACATCGCCGGCGCAAGCGGGGCAGGGCGCTGCGCGCCGTGCTGACCGGGGCCGCGCTCGGCCTCACCGCGGCCGCGACGATGATCAGCGCCTCGCAGGCCACGGTCGGATCGGATCCCGGGGCGCTCAAGCCCCTGACCTCGGCCTCCGACCTGGGCGCGTTGCAGCTGAGGGAGCGTCTTGAGCCACAGGAGTCCCTGGACCGGCTCGCGTCGGCGATGGGCCGGCCGGTCGGTGTCGACGCCGTCCTGAAGAGCGCCGACCACACCCTGCGCGACGCCGCCGACTGCACGACGGACGAGAAGTCCGCGCTGCCCGTCGAACCGGCCGCCACGCACGCGTACTGCTGGGACAGCGGCGACGCGGCCGACCCCGCCTGGACGCCCCGCTCGGTGACCACCTCGGGCGACGCCGACGAGGACGGCTGGTGGGGCTCGAACCGGGTGATCCTCTCCGGCTGGACCGCGAACAGCCGCGGCCTGGCCCGGGTCGCCTTCGTGAACGCCGACGACCCCGCCCGCCTCACCTACACCTGGGCCCTCCTCGCCGTGCCGACCGACGGCGGACGGGACTACCGCGCCCTCGTCTCCACGATCTCCGGCATGGTCTGGTACCAGGACAAACTCCTGGTCACCACGACCGGCGGGACGCGCGACGCGCTGTACGTGTACGACATGAACCGCATCCAGCGGACCACGGTGACAGCCGGAACGGTCGGCCGGGTGCGCGAGGGCTGGTCGGCCGCCGGGTACCGGTACGTGCTGCCCGCCGTCGGGTCGTACCGGCTGAGCGGCGGCGCGGCGGCCGTGCGGCCGGTGGGTCTCTCGCTGGACCGCAGCAGCGTGCCGGACAGTCTGGTCGCGAGCGGCGCGAAGCGGCTGTGGCGCTATCCCTTCAGCCGGGATCCGGCGCGGCCGGGGCTGCTCGCCACCGACTCGGCGGGGCGCGCGGTGCCCGAGGAGGCGTACGCGACGAAGGCCGGTGGTACCGGGGGCGTGCTCGCGAACGGGTCCGCCTGGTATGTGGGCGGCACACCCGGGAAGCACGACACGCGCGGCTCGCTGTGGCGTCAGAACACCAGTGACGCGAAGGCCACCGAGTGCGGGGCCGACGACTCGCACCGGTGCTGGAGCGCGCAGACCGACTCCCTCTCCTACTGGCAGGAGACCGGCGAGGTCTGGTCGGTGTCCGGGCGGATGCTGTTCGCCCTGCCGCTGAACTCGATCGACAGCTCGCTCGGATGATCACCTGATCGACAGATCCGTGGGCCGGATGATTCCCTGACGGGCATGACGAACACGCCCGTGACCACCTGGTCCCTGGAGCAGACCGACCCGAGCGACCTCCTCCCGGCCATCGCGCCGGACGGGGACGTGCGGATCGTCCGCTCCGAGCTGCCCTCCCCCGAGTTCAGCCGTTTTCTGTACGCGTCCGTGGGCGGGGACATCCTCTGGATCGACCGGCTGCACTGGACGTTCGCGCGGTGGCGGGAGCATCTGGACCGGCCGGGTGTGGAGACCTGGGTCGTGTACGACCGGGGCACGCCCGGCGGGTACGTGGAACTGGAGCCGCAGGACGACGGCGTCGTGGAGATCGTCTACTTCGGCCTGATCCCCGCCTTCCGCGGCCGCCGCCTCGGCGGCCACCTCCTCTCCTACGGCGCCGCCCGCGCCTGGGACCTCGCCGACCGCTGGCCCGGCCGGGCCCCCACTCGGCGGGTCTGGGTGCATACGTGCAGCCTGGACGGGGTGCACGCGATGGACAACTACCAGCGGCGGGGCTTCAAGCTCTTCGACACACAGGTCGAGGAGGTGCGGCTGGTCCCCACGCCGGGCCCCTGGCCGGGGGCCCACCAGGCCTGACCTGGCCTGTCCGCCCCGCGTCGGCAGGACGGCGTGCGCGGCGTGTGACCGATGACACCCTTGTCTCAGATAGCGGGACAAGGGTGTCCGCATGACGGACGAAGCTGGACTGTGTCCAGAACGCCGTGACACGCTTCCGTCATGTCCGGAACTGGAATTGCCTTGGTGAGTCGGCGGCACGTCGACCTCGGCCGCATGTCCAGCGCCATCTGTCCCGCGGGCTAGCCGAGCCGCAGCACCGCCGGATTTCCCCGTATCTGCCTCACCTTGCGCAATGATGCGCACGTATGCCCGCATGCGCCCGTACGCGCAGGTCAGAGCCGATCACCCGCCTGTCCCGGAGGACGTAGAACCATGGCCGCCACCCCTGAGAACCCCGCAGCCGCAGCGCCCCGCCGCAAGGTGAGCCGTCACCGCGGTGAGGGTCAGTGGGCAGCCGGGCACTTCACCCCGCTCAACGGCAACGAGCAGTTCAAGAAGGACGACGACGGTCTCAATGTGCGGACACGCATTGAGACGGTCTACTCGAAGCGCGGGTTCGACTCGATCGACCCGAACGACCTGCGCGGCCGGATGCGCTGGTGGGGGCTGTACACCCAGCGCAAGCCCGGGATCGACGGCGGCAAGACCGCGATCCTGGAGCCGGAGGAGCTGGACGACAAGTACTTCATGCTGCGCGTCCGCATCGACGGCGGCCGGCTGACCACGGACCAGCTCCGGGTGATCGGCGAGGTCTCGCAGGAGTTCGCGCGCGGCACGGCCGACCTCACCGACCGGCAGAACGTGCAGTACCACTGGATCCGGATCGAGGACGTGCCCGAGATCTGGAACCGCCTGGAGGCGGTCGGCCTCTCCACCACCGAGGCCTGCGGCGACACGCCCCGCACCATCCTCGGCTCCCCGGTCGCCGGCATCGCCGAGGACGAGATCATCGACGGCACCTCCGCGATCGACGAGATCCACCGCCTGTACATCGGCAACAAGGAGTTCTCCAACCTCCCGCGCAAGTTCAAGACGGCGATCTCCGGCTCCCCGCTGCTGGACGTGGCGCACGAGATCAACGACATCGCGTTCGTCGGAGTGCACCACCCCGAGCACGGCCCCGGTTTCGACCTGTGGGTCGGCGGCGGCCTGTCCACCAACCCGAAGATCGGCGTCCGGCTCGGCGCCTGGGTCCCGCTGGACGAGGTCCCGGACGTCTGGGCCGGCGTGATCGGCATCTTCCGCGACTACGGCTACCGGCGGCTGCGCACCCGCGCCCGCCTGAAGTTCCTCGTCGCCGACTGGGGCCCGGAGAAGTTCCGCCAGGTCCTGGAGGACGAGTACCTGCGGCGCAGGCTCGCCGACGGCCCCGCCCCCGCGCAGCCCGTCCAGCGCTGGCGCGACCACGTCGGCGTCCACCGCCAGCGGGACGGCCTGTTCTACGTCGGTTTCGCCCCGCGCGTCGGCCGTGTCGACGGCACCACGCTCACGAAGATCGCCGAGCTGGCCCAGGCGCACGGCTCCGGCCGGCTGCGCACGACGGTCGAGCAGAAGATGATCGTGCTCGACGTCGAGGAGAGCCGGGTCGCTTCCCTCGTCGAGGGCCTCGAAGCGCTCGGCCTCACCGCGAAGCCCTCCCCCTTCCGGCGCGGCACGATGGCCTGCACCGGCATCGAGTACTGCAAGCTCGCGATCGTCGAGACGAAGCAGCGCGGCATCACGCTCATCGACGAACTGGAGCGCCGCATCCCGGAGTTCGACGAGCCGATCACCATCAACATCAACGGCTGCCCGAACGCCTGCGCCCGCATCCAGGTCGCGGACATCGGTCTCAAGGGGCAGTTGGTCCTCAACGAGCAGGGCGAGCAGGTCGAGGGCTTCCAGGTGCACCTGGGCGGCGCCCTCGGTCTGGAGGCCGGCTTCGGCCGCAAGGTCCGCGGCCTGAAGGTCACTTCGGAGGAACTGCCCGACTACGTCGAGCGGGTGCTCACCCGGTTCCAGCAGGAGCGCGAGGACGGTGAGCGGTTCGCCGCATGGGCGACGCGCGCCTCCGAGGAGGCACTGTCGTGAGCGGCGGCGACGACCGCGGAAGGAGGGGCCATGAGTGAGCGGGCCGCCCCCTTCTACTGCCCCTACTGCGGTGACGAGGACCTGCGTCCCAGCGAGCAGGGCCATGGCGCATGGGAATGCGCGGCATGCAATCGGGCCTTCCAGCTGAAGTTCCTCGGGCTCCTCGCCCGGGGCCTTCGGCAGACCGACGCAGGGGGAGACGAGATATGACGACGACTCAGAAAGCGCGCCCCACCGACGACTTGAAAGCCCTGGCCGAGCAGGCGGGCCGCGACCTGGAGGACGCCTCCGCGCTGGAGATCCTCCAGTGGGCGGTCGCCACCTTCGGCAAACGGTTCTGCGTGACCTCCTCGATGGAGGACGCGGTGGTCGCCCACCTCGCCTCCCGCGCGCTGCCCGGCGTCGACGTGGTGTTCCTCGACACCGGCTACCACTTCCCCGAGACCATCGGCACCCGTGACGCGGTCGAGGCCGTGATGGACGTCAACGTCATCACGCTCACCCCGCGCCGGACCGTCGCCGAGCAGGACGCCGAGTACGGCCCCCGGCTGCACGACCGCGACCCGGACCTGTGCTGCAAGCTCCGCAAGGTCCAGCCCCTGGAGCAGGGCCTGACCACGTACGCGGCCTGGGCGACCGGACTGCGCCGTGACGAGTCCCCGACCCGCGCGGGCACCCCGGTCGTCGGCTGGGACGAGAAGCGCCAGAAGGTCAAGATCTCCCCCATCGCCCGCTGGACCCAGGACGACGTGGACGCCTACGTCGCCGAACACGGCGTCCTCACCAACCCGTTGCTGATGGACGGCTACGCGTCCGTCGGCTGCGCGCCCTGCACCCGCCGGGTGCTGGAGGGCGAGGACGCGCGCGCCGGCCGCTGGGCGGGACGCGGCAAGACCGAGTGCGGGCTGCACGAATGACCATCAGCGACAAGGAGTTGCACGTGACGACCGGAGCCACCGTCTGGCTCACGGGTCTGCCGAGCGCCGGCAAGACCACCATCGCGTACGAGCTGGCGGGCCGGCTGCGCGAGGAGGGCCGCCTCGTCGAGGTGCTCGACGGCGACGAGATCCGCGAGTTCATCTCGGCGGGCCTCGGCTTCTCCCGCGAGGACCGGCACACCAACGTGCAGCGCATCGGCTTCCTGGCCGAACTCCTCGCCCGCAACGGTGTGTTGGCGCTCGTCCCGGTCATCGCGCCGTACGCCGACAGCCGCGAGGCCGTCCGCAAACGGCACCAGGAGAGCGGCACCGCCTACGTCGAGGTGCATGTGGCGACCCCGGTCGACGTGTGCTCCGTACGCGATGTGAAGGGTCTCTACGCCAAGCAGGCCGCCGGTGAACTGACCGGGCTCACCGGGGTCGACGACCCGTACGAGGTGCCCGAGTCGCCGGACCTGCGGATCGAGTCGCAGCACCAGACCGTGCGGGAGTCCGCGGCGGCACTCCACGCGCTGCTCACCGAGAGGGGACTGGCATGACGACGACCGTGGCCACGGCCGACGAGGGTACGGACACGCCGTACGCCCTCTCGCATCTGGACGCTCTCGAGTCCGAGGCGGTGCACATCTTCCGCGAGGTGGCGGGCGAGTTCGAACGGCCGGTGATCCTCTTCTCCGGCGGCAAGGACTCCATCGTCATGCTCCACCTGGCACTCAAGGCGTTCGCACCCGCGCCGGTACCGTTCTCCCTCCTGCACGTGGACACCGGACACAACTTCCCCGAAGTCCTCGACTACCGCGACCGCGTGGTCGCCGCCCACGGACTGCGCCTCCACATCGCCTCCGTCCAGGACTACATCGACCGCGGTGTGCTCCGCGAACGCCCCGACGGAACCCGCAACCCCCTCCAGACCCTGCCGCTCACCGAGAAGATCCAGACCGAACGCTTCGACGCCGTCTTCGGCGGCGGACGCCGCGACGAGGAGAAGGCCCGCGCCAAGGAACGCGTCTTCAGCCTCCGCGACGAGTTCTCCCAGTGGGACCCCCGCCGCCAGCGCCCCGAACTGTGGAACCTCTACAACGGCCGCCACGCACCCGGCGAACACGTCCGCGTCTTCCCCCTCTCCAACTGGACCGAACTCGACGTCTGGCAGTACATCGCCCGCGAAGGCATCGAGCTGCCGCAGATCTACTTCGCGCACGAGCGCGAGGTGTTCAGCCGGGCCGGGATGTGGCTGACCGCCGGCGAGTGGGGCGGGCCGAAGGCGGGCGAGACCGTCGAGAAGCGGCTCGTCCGGTACCGGACCGTCGGCGACATGTCGTGCACCGGTGCCGTCGACTCCGACGCGGTGACCCTGGAACAGGTCATCACCGAGATCGCCGCCTCCCGGCTGACCGAGAGGGGCGCGACGCGGGCCGACGACAAGATGTCCGAGGCCGCGATGGAAGACCGCAAGCGCGAGGGGTACTTCTAACCATGAGCACCATCACGACCGAGGAGCTCGCGGCCACCACGCTGCTGCGGTTCGCCACGGCGGGCTCCGTCGACGACGGCAAGTCCACGCTCGTAGGACGGCTGCTGCACGACTCCAAGTCGGTCCTCACCGACCAACTGGAGGCCGTGGAACGGGCGTCGGCGAATCGCGGCCAGGACGTCCCCGACCTCGCCCTCCTCACCGACGGACTGCGCGCCGAACGCGAGCAGGGCATCACCATCGACGTCGCCTACCGCTACTTCGCCACCCCCCGCAGACGGTTCATCCTCGCCGACACCCCCGGCCACGTGCAGTACACCCGCAACATGGTCACCGGCGCCTCCACCGCCGAGCTGACGGTGATCCTCGTCGACGCGCGCAACGGCGTCGTCGAGCAGACCCGGCGGCACGCGGCCATCGCGGCGCTGCTGCGCGTCCCGCACGTGGTGCTCGCGGTCAACAAGATGGACCTGGTCGAGTACCAGGAGTCCGTGTTCGCCGCGATAGCCGAGGAGTTCACGGCGTACGCGAGCGAGCTGGGTGTCCCGGAGATCACCGCGATCCCGATCTCCGCGCTGGCCGGCGACAACGTCGTGGAACCGTCCGCGCACATGGACTGGTACGGCGGGCCGACCTTCCTTGAGCACCTGGAGTCGGTGCCGGTCGCGCACGACCTGAGCCACTGCCACGCGCGGCTGCCCGTGCAGTACGTGATCCGGCCGCAGAACGCGGAGCACCCGGACTACCGCGGGTACGCCGGTCAGATCGCCGCCGGTACGTTCCGTGTCGATGAGTCCGTGACGGTGCTGCCGTCCGGGCGGGCCACGAAGATCTCCGGCATCGACCTGCTCGGCAAGCCGGTGCGGGCCGCGTGGACCACGCAGTCGGTGACCCTCCTCCTGGAGGACGACATCGACATCTCGCGCGGCGACCTCATCGTGCCCAGCAAGGACGCCCCGGCGACCACGCAGGACATCGAGGCGACCGTCTGCCATGTCGCCGACGCGCCGCTCACCGTCGGCCACCGGGTACTCCTCAAGCACGGCACCCGCACGGTCAAGGCGATCGTCAAGGACATCCCGTCCCGGCTCACGCTCGACGACCTGTCCCTGCACCCGCACCCGGGACAGCTCGTCGCCAACGACATCGGCCGGGTGAAGATCCGCACCGCGGAGCCGCTGCCGGTCGACTCGTACGCGGACTCGCGCCGTACGGGCTCCTTCATCCTGATCGACCCGGCGGACGGCACGACGCTCACCGCCGGCATGGTCGGCGAGTCGTTCGCCGCGCCGGAGCCGGTCAAGGACGGTACGGACGACGACGGTTGGGACTTCTGACATGACGTCCACGGACTTCTACTCCACGTTCGCGAAGGAGGGCGGCCGCGTCGGCAGCGGCGCCCTCGGCAGCGGGCAGGGCGGGGTGGCGCGATGTGCGCGCTGACGTACGCGCACCGCTTGCGCGCCCTGTCCCCCCACCCGCCGTCCCGGACGCGACGAAAACGAAGACCTGCCGACCTCCCGGCCACGACATGAGACCGTGACCGCCGGGCCAACGAGAGGAACACCTCCCGTGCCTGCCAAAAACGCCCTCCGCAGTACCCTCGCGGTCGTCGCCGCGCTGCCGCTGCTGACCCTCGCCGCCTGCGGTTACGGGTCGGAATCCGCCAAGGACAACACCAAGGAGAAGGTGGCCGCCGGTTCCTCGAAGATCGAGGGTCTCGACTCCGTGAAGATCGGCTACTTCGGCAACCTGACCCACGCGACCGCGCTGGTCGGCCGTGAACAGGGCCTCTTCCAGAAGGAGTTGGGCGCCACCAAGGCGGAGTACGCGACCTTCAACGCGGGCCCGTCCGAGATCGAGGCGCTCAACTCGGGCTCCATCGACATCGGTTGGATCGGCCCCTCCCCCGCGATCAACGGCTACACCAAGTCCGACGGCAAGAGCCTGAAGATCATCGGTGGTTCGGCGTCGGGCGGCGTCAAGCTGGTCGTCAACCCGAAGAAGATCACGTCCCTGAAGGACGTCAAGGGCAAGAAGATCGCGACTCCTCAGCTGGGCAACACGCAGGACGTGGCGTTCCTCAACTGGATCGCGGAGCAGGGCTGGAAGGTCGACGCGCAGAGCGGCAAGGGCGATGTGACCGTCGTCCGCACCGACAACAAGATCACCCCGGACGCCTTCAAGTCCGGTTCGATCGACGGCGCCTGGGTACCGGAGCCGACCGCGTCGAAGCTGGTCGCCGAGGGCGGCAAGGCGATCCTGGACGAGTCGACGCTGTGGCCGGACAAGAAGTTCGTGATCACGAACATCATCGTGTCGCAGAAGTTCCTCACGGCGCACCCGAAGGTCGTCGAGGCCGTCCTGAAGGGCTCGGTCGCGGCCAACAAGTGGATCAACGCCAACCCGACGGAGGCGAAGGCCGCGGCGAACAAGCAGCTGGAGGCCGACTCCGGCAAGGCGCTGCCCGCCAACGTCCTCGACCCGGCGTGGAGTTCGATCCAGTTCACCAACGACCCGCTGGCCGCCACCCTCACCACCGAGGCGGACCACGCGGTCAAGGCCGGCCTGCTGGAGAAGCCCGACCTGAAGGGCATCTACGACCTGACGCTCCTCAACAAGGTCCTCAAGGCCGACGGCGACAGCGCCGTCGACGCCGCCGGCCTCGGCACGAACTGACCGAGGGATCCCGATGACTTCCCAGGAGGTGACGACCATGGCCACGGCCCTCGCCGACGAGACCACAGCGTCGGTCGACCACGCGGCACGCCTTGAGCATGTCTCGAAGTCCTTCGCGACGCCGGGCGGGCAGCAGCTCGTCCTGGACGACATCAGCATCGATGTCGCGCCGGGCGAGTTCGTCACCCTCCTGGGGGCCTCGGGCTGCGGCAAGTCCACCCTGCTGAACCTGGTGGCGGGCCTCGACAAGCCCACCACCGGGTCCATCACGACGGACGGCCGCCCCGCGCTGATGTTCCAGGAGCACGCCCTGTTCCCCTGGCTCACCGCGGGCAAGAACATCGAACTCGCCCTGAAACTCAGGGGAGTTCCGAAGGAGGAGCGGCGCGGCAGGACCGAGGAGCTGCTCGACCTGGTCCGGCTGCCGGGCGCGTACGGCAAGCGGGTGCACGAGCTGTCCGGCGGTATGCGCCAGCGTGTCGCCATGGCCCGCGCGCTCGCCCAGGAGAGCCGCATCCTGCTGATGGACGAGCCGTTCGCGGCGCTGGACGCCATCACGCGGGACGTCCTGCACGACGAACTCACCCGGATCTGGGGCGAGACGGGCCTCTCCGTCCTGTTCGTCACGCACAACGTGCGCGAGGCGGTACGGCTCGCCCAGCGGGTGATCCTGCTGTCCTCGCGGCCCGGCCGGATCGCCCGCGAGTGGACGGTCGGCATCCCGCAGCCGCGCCGCATCGAGGACGCGCCCGTGGCCGAACTGTCCCTTGAGATCACCGATGTACTGCGTGGGGAGATCCGCCGTCATGGCCAGCACTGAGACGACGACGGTCAAGGACGGCGGCAGCGTCGAAGCCGGCCTGGACGCACTGGAGTTCACGGCCACCGGCCGGCCGAGCCTGCGGCAGACCTTCGTCAGCAAGATCTTCCCGCCGCTCGTCGCCATCGCGGTGGTCCTCGTGGTCTGGGCGATCCTGACCCCGATCGTCGACGATCCGACCAAGCTGCCCTCGCTGGGTTCGGTGGGCGCCGAGTTCAAGGACGCCTGGCTGAAGGGAGATCTCCTCGGCTACGTCTGGACCAGCGTCTCGCGCGGCCTGCTGGGCTTCTTCTTCGCGCTGCTCATCGGCACCCCGCTGGGGCTGCTGGTGGCGCGGGTGAAGTTCGTGCGCGCGGCGATCGGCCCGATCCTGTCCGGTCTCCAGTCGCTGCCGTCGGTGGCGTGGGTGCCGCCGGCCGTGATCTGGCTGGGTCTGAACAACTCGATGATGTACACGGTCATCCTGCTCGGCGCGGTCCCCTCGATCGCCAACGGCCTGGTGTCCGGCGTGGACCAGGTGCCGCCGCTGTTCCTGCGGGCGGGCCGCACGATGGGCGCGACCGGCCTCCAGGGCATCCGGCACGTCACCCTGCCGGCGGCGCTCCCCGGCTATGTGGCGGGCCTCAAGCAGGGCTGGGCGTTCTCGTGGCGCTCGCTGATGGCGGCGGAGATCATCGCGAGCTTCCCCGATCTCGGCGTGGGCCTGGGCCAGTTGCTGGAGAACGCCCGCACCAACAGCGACATGGCGGGAGTCTTCGAGGCGATCGTCCTGATCCTGTTCGTCGGTATCGCCATCGACCTGCTGATCTTCAGCCCGCTGGAGCGGTGGGTCCTGCGCAGCCGCGGTCTGCTGGTGAAGGGCTGAGGTCCATGAACGACATGAAACCGGTCCTCCTCGTCATCGCCCACGGCAGCCGCGATCCGCGGCACGCCGCGACCGTCCACGCCCTGGTGCGCCGGATCCGGTCACGGCGGCCCGGGCTGCGCGTGGAGACCGGTTTCCTGGACTTCAACATCCCGTCCGTACAAGGCGTGTTGGAGTCCCTCGCGGCGGAGGGCGTCCAGGACGTCGTGGCGCTCCCGCTGCTGCTGACCCGCGCGTTCCACGCGAAGGCGGACATCCCCGCGGTCCTGCGGGACGCGCCGCCGCGGCTGCGGATCAGGCAGGCGGAGGTGCTGGGCCCCTCGCCCCTGCTGGTGCGCGCGCTCGAACGGCGGCTCCACGAGGCCGGGTTGACGCCCGCCGACAGGTCCTCGACCGGGATCGTGCTGGCCTCGGCGGGGTCCACCGACCCGGAGGCCATCGCGGTGATCGACGGCCTCGCGCGGGAGTGGTGGCGCACGGGCTGGCGTGCCGTGCGGCCCGCGTTCGCCTCGGCGGCGCTCCCCCGCACCGAGGACGCGGTCCGTGAACTCCGGGCCCTGGGCTGCGAACGGGTCGCCGTGGCGCCCTATGTCCTCGCCCCGGGTTTCCTGCCCGACCGTATCGCGCGGGGCGCGGCGGAGGCGGACGTCCTCGCCGAGGTGCTGGGTCCGGCCCCCGAGGTGGCGCGGGTCCTGCTGGAGCGCTACGACGCCGCCCTGACACCGGCGTTGGCGGCCGTCGGCGCGTAACGCCCCTGTCCAAGGCGGGGTGTTGGTCCTGGGACACGCAGAAGCCGTCCGGTTTCCGGCACTCCCCTGCGCTGCCGGACCCCGGACGACCGTCCGGCGCGGTGCCACCCCGGTCGGCATGCGGCTTTACGGGGGGCCGCTTTCTGTACTGCGCCTGCTCCGGCGTTCTTGTCACACCCCGGTCACTCCGGGTCAGTGAGGGTCGGTCCCGCGTGGGCCCGGTGGGCCCGGTCAGTCGAAGGACAGGCCTCCGGTGCGGGTCCGCTTCAGTTCGAAGAGGTCGGGGTTGGTGGCCAGCACCCGGAAGGCGTCGAAGAGTTCGGCCGCCTTCGCTCCGCGCGGAATCGCCCGCAGCACCGGTCCGAACCACACCGTTCCGTCGACGTGCAGGGTCGGCGTCCCCACGTAGCCGCCCGACTCCTCCTCCACGCCCGCCTCGTGGCTGCGGCGCACGGCGTCGTCGTACGACGGATCGTGGGCGGCGGCGGCCAGGTCGGCGGGAAGGCCGAGTTCGGCGAGGGACTCGGCGATCACGGTGTCGAAGTCGTCCTGGCGCCGCTCGTGGATGCGGACGCCGAAGGCGGTGTAGAGGTCGCGCAGGACCGTGTCGCCCCGCTGGTCGGCAGCGGCCACCGCGACGCGCACCGGACCGATCGACTTGTCCACCAACTCCCGGTACCAGTCGGGGAGTTCGTTGCCCGTGTTGTGGAGGAGGAGGCTCATCGCGTGGAAGCGGAGGTCGAGCGGGCGCTCGCGCTCGACCTCCAGCAGCCAGCGGGAGGTGATCCAGGCGAAGGGGCAGGCGGGGTCGAAGTAGAAGTCGACCCGGACGGGGGTGGCGTGGCCGCTGTCTTGGCTCATACCGGGAACGTTAGCCGCCCGGTGGCGCAAAGGAACGACCCAATGCGCGGGATTTCTGGTGGTCCACTTCGCCGGGTTCTCAGTGGTCCGCCGCCCGCACGGCCCGCTGCTCGGGGTCGCGGCCGCTGGCCGCGAGGGCGCGGTCGAAGGCGGGGGCGTCGGCCGGCACGGGGACGGGGTCCGCGAAGCCGTCGTACTGGCGGTAGAGGTCGCCGTGCTTCTCGACCACGGCGAGGACGAGGCGGGCGGCGCCGTCCGAGACGCGGTACTTCTGGCCGGTGGCGGTGGCCACGTCCCAGCCGTGCACCGCCAGCTCCTTGATGATCATCGAGGCGAGTTCGTCGGCGGGCATCTTCGCCATGCCGAGGTCGACCTCGCCGTCCCACACCGCCGGGTCGGCCCAGGCGGCGACGGCCCGGTCCAGCTGGGCGGCGTAGGCCTCCGCCCAGTCCGGATCGGCGGTGAAGTCGCGGGTGGTCAGCTCTTCGGGGAGCTGGGCGCGCCGGGCGCGGTGCTCCAGTCCGTGCGAGGTGTAGAGGACCCAGTGGTTGACCATCGCGCGGACGTCCCAGTCGGGGCAGTGCGTGGGGTCGTCGAGCCGGTCCGCGCCGACACCGCGGGCGACACGGGCCGCCTCGGCCGCGCATTCGGTCAGGTACGGGTACAGGTCGTTCGGCTGCGGGTTCAGGTCGTCGTCGCTCATGCCCCCACGCTAGGGAGGGCGCCGTCAGGACTCTTGAACAAACGCGACAGGCTCGTCGGCGGGCCGTCGCGGCACCCGCTCGGGCTCTCCTCCGCGACGGGAGGGCGCTCAGCCGGCCGTCATCTCCATGAGTCTGACGACGGTGTTCCAGTTGCGGGTCGTCGCGACGATCCCCTTGGTGAGGCGGGGGCGGGCGAGTTCGGCGGCGAGCTTGGAGCGGCCGAGGCCGTCGGGGGCGTAGAGGTACAGGGCGCGGTCGCCGAGGCGGAACTCCTCGGGGAGGAAGGCGGCCTGGTCCACCGCGGCGAAGCGGTCGTCCGCGAGGGGCACCGAGCAGTAGGTGACGTGGAGCTGTTTTGCCTCCAACTCGGCTGCCGGGAAAGGGCAGTCGGCGACGATCGCCGCCAGGTAGGCGTGGTCACGGACGAGGACGTCGACCGTGAAGCCGAACCGCTCCTCGACGGCCCGCGCGATGTCCGCCGCGAGGGACTCCTCGTCGCCGTGGCCGCTGGTGAACACGGCCTGGCCGCTCTGGAGGTAGGTGCGGACGCCGTCGAGCCCGAGGCCTTCGAGGAGCGCGCGCAGGTCCGCCATCGGGAGCTTCTTGTTGCCGCCCACATTGATCCCGCGCAGGAGCGCCGCATACGTCGTCGTCATCCGGACACCATAAAGCGGCCTTCGTGCCCCGTGGGGGTGGGCACGACGGCCGCTTCAGGAGTGCGGGTGCGCGGAAACTCTCGCGGATGAGGTGGGCCGGGATCAACACGTACACGCCCACCGACAGGCAGCTGTGACTTGTTCAACAAGGTTTCGTAATGACAAAGCGGGTCCGGGCCGACGGATCGGACACCGCCTCTCCTGCCGCACCCTGATCACCACCCCCGAGCCGACCGGATAGATGTAGGGGGCCGCCGTCCTCCCCAGTGCGGAGGGCCCGCGGTCCGTCGGGAGGAGCCGGGCGCCCGGTACTTCACCGGTGAGCACGAGGGGACGTTCTTATTCCGCGCATACCTTCGAACCATGAGGTGGCGGCAGGGGGTCGGCACCGTGCACGAGGGGGCAAGCCCGTCATGGGGAACGGAGATTCGCGGGTACGGGGGCTCGCCGCCCGGGCCGGCGGCTGGAGCGCCCGGCACCGCTGGGCCGCGGTCGGCATCTGGGTGCTGTTCGTGGTGCTGTCGATGGGGATCGGCTCGGCCGCGGGCCGCGTCGACGTCAACGAGAGCGACCAGCTGAAGGGCGAGACCCACACCGCCGCGACGATCATCGACGACGCGGGGATCAAGGAACCGGCCAGTGAGACCGTCCTGATCCAGTCGAAGGACGCGTCGGTCACGGCCACGGACAGTGAGTTCCGCACCGCGGTCACCGCCGTGGTCAAGGCCGTCGAGGGGACGGGCCGGGTCACGGACGTGTCCTCCCCGTACGACACGAGGACGATCTCGAAGGACGGCCGCAGCGCGCTCGTCCAGTTCGACATGCGCGGCGACGCGGACACCGCGGGCGACCGGGTGGCACCGGTGCTGAAGGCCGTCGCCGGGGTGCAGAAGGACCACGGCTCGCTGCGGATCGAGGAGATCGGCGGCGCCAGCATGGCGAAGCAGTACGACGACGCCTTCGGCAACGACTTCCAGAAGGCCGAGTACTCCGCCGTGCCCGTCGCCTTCGGCATCCTGCTGATCGCCTTCGGCGCGCTGGTCGCGGCCCTGCTGCCGGTGGCGCTGGCCATCACCGCGATCATCGCGACGATGGGTCTGATGGGCCTCGTCAGCCATGTGCAGCCGATGAGCGACACCGCCAACTCCGTGATGCTGCTGGTGGGGTTGGCCGTCGGTGTCGACTACTGCCTGTTCTATCTGCGCCGCGAACGCGAGGAGCGCGAGGCCGGCCGTGACGCCGGGGCCGCGCTGCGCATCGCCGCCGCGACCAGTGGCCGCGCGATCATCGTCTCGGGTGTCACGGTGTGCGTGGCGATGGCGGGCATGCTGTTCACCGGGCTCGCCGAGTTCGAGGCGATGGGCCTCGCCTCGCTGATGGTCGTCGCGGTCGCCATGGTCGGCTCGGTGACCGTACTGCCCGCGCTGCTCTCGCTGCTGGGCGAGCGGGTCGAGAAGGGCCGCATCCCGTTCCTGCGCCGGCGCAGCCGCCGGGGCAACGGGGAGAGCCGGTTCTGGACCGCCGTCCTCAAGGGCGTGCTCGCCAGGCCCCTGGTCTCCGTCCTGGTCGCGACCTGCGCGCTGCTCGCCGTCGCCGCTCCCGCGATCGGCATGAAGACCCAGAACCTCACGCTGGACCAGGAGTTCGGCAACTCCCTGCCGATCGTGGGCACGTACAACCGCGTCAACGACGCCTTCCCCGGCGGCTCCGAGCCGGCCGAGGTGGTCGTCAAGGCCAAGGACATCAACGCACCCGACGTGAAGCAGGCGTTGGCCGACTTCAAGGCGCGGGCGGTCAGTTCGGGCGCCTCGCGCGGCCCGGTCGACATCAAGCTGCACGACGGTCAGAACGTCGCCTTCGTCTACGTCCCGCTCGTCGGCGGCTCCGACCAGGACAAGGCGGCCAAGAGCCTGGAGAAACTGCGCGACGACGTACGGCCCGCCACCCTCGGCAAGGTCGACGGCGTGCAGGCACCGATCACCGGGAACGTCGCGGGATCGAAGGACTTCAACGACCAACTCCTGGGCTCCGTGGTGCCGGTGTTCGCGTTCGTGGTGGTCTTCGCCTTCCTGCTGATGCTGCTCTCGTTCCGCTCGCTGACGGTCGCGATCACCTCGATCGCCCTCAACCTCCTTTCCGTGGGCGCCGCTTACGGCATCCTCGTCGCCGTGTTCCAACACGGCTGGGGCGCCTCGCTGGTGGGCGCGGAGGGGGTCGGCGCGATCGTCACCTGGCTGCCGCTGTTCCTCTTCGTCATCCTGTTCGGGCTGTCGATGGACTACCACGTGTTCGTCGTCTCCCGGATCCGCGAGGCACGGCTGCGCGGCCGTACGACACGGGAGGCGATCCAGCACGGGGTGGTCACCACGGCCGGTGTCGTCACCAGTGCCGCGGTCATCATGGTCGCCGTGTTCGCGATCTTCGGGACGCTGTCCATGCAGTCGATGAAGCAGATGGGCGTCGGCCTCGCGGCGGCGGTCCTCATCGACGCCACGGTCATCCGGGGTGTCCTGCTCCCCGCGGTGATGGCCCTGCTCGGCGAGCGCAACTGGTACCTGCCGAAGTGGCTCCACCGCCTCCCCGACCTCACGCACGACGAGTCGTCGGAGGAGATCGCACCGCCCGCGGTGACCGGCGGGGGCGAGCCCGTCCGGGTCTGACTCCCCTCGGCCCAGGGCCTGTTGACGGGTGTGGAGAGGTGCGCCGAGTCGCCCGACTCGGCGGACCTTCCGGTGTCCGCCCCTCGGCCGCGCGGGGGCGACGAGCGCGGAGGCCGTCGGCGGCGACGGACGTCAGCCGTCGCGGCCGGGGAGCATGGCGAGCGCCTGGGAGCGCTGCGCGACGAGGTCGTCGTAGGTGCCGTCGCGCTCGGCCCAGCGGTGCATGAGGACGCCCCGCACGAGCACCTCGTGCGGGGTGGGGTTCTCCGCCAGCAGCTGCATGACCTCGGTCGCGAAGTCGTCGAGGGGCAGCGCGTGCGGGTTCACCTTCTCCTGGCCCGCCGCGGCGACGGCCGGCGGGACCAGCTCGACGACGTCGACACCGGTGCCGTCGAGCTGCGCCCGCAGTGCCTCCGAGTAGGCGTGCACCCCGGCCTTCGAGGCGGCGTAGCCGGGCATGGGCGGGAACGGCAGGAAGGCGATCCCGGAGGTGACGGTGACGAAGGTGCCGGCGCCCCGCCCGACCAGGTGGGGAGTGAAGGCGTCGACGACTCGGACGGTGCCGAGCAGGTTGGTGTCGATCATCGTCCGCGCCGCCTCGAAGTGCGCGGGGTCGCGCAGGTCCTCCATGAGCATGACCCCCGACATGGTCACCACGGTGTCCAGACCGGGGTAGCGGTCGAGCACGGCATCACGAGCGGCCGCGACGGAGGCGCCGTCCGTGACATCGATGCCGAACGTGCCGAACCCCTCCCCGGCGAGTTCCGAGAGCGCCCGCGGGCTACGGCCGCCGACGGCCACGGTGCTGCCGGCCGCGGCGAACCGGCGGGCCAGCTCCCGTCCGATGCCCGAGGTGCCGCCGACGACGAGAACGGTGCGGTTGGAGAGATCCACGGGATCTTCCCTTCAGGTGAGGGCGCCGACGGCGTGCGGGCCCGGCGCGGACAGCGAGGTTCCCCGTCCCTCCCGGAACGGTGTCACCGCAGTCTCGGCGGCAGGCGTCCGGTGCGGCAGGGCCCCCGTCCTCCCTGGTCCTGACAGGGCCCCCGCTGAACCGCGCGCACCGGATTACGGTGTGGTCATGAAGGACGAGGAATCCGGCAACCGGCTCGGCGGCTATCTGCGTGCCCGGCGTGAGCTGGTCTCCCCCGCGCAGGCGGGAATCCCGTCCGGCGGCAACCGCCGGG
The DNA here is from genome assembly GCF_044747445.1 of Streptomyces sp. NPDC090083. NCBI lineage: Bacteria > Bacillati > Actinomycetota > Actinomycetes > Kitasatosporales > Streptomycetaceae > Streptomyces > Streptomyces sp. NPDC090083. The sequence continues at coordinate 937,981 of NZ_JBIVED010000001.1, forward strand.
TGCCCGGTCTGCGCCGCGAGGAGGTCGCCCTGCTCGCCGGGATCAGCCCCGACTACTACCTGCGCCTGGAACGGGGCCGCGACAAGAACCCCTCGCCCCAGGTGCTCGCGTCACTCGCGCGGGTGCTGCGGCTCGACGACGTCGAGCGGACGTATCTGCTCGGCCTCGCGGCGGCACGGCCGCGTGCGCCGCGCCGCATGCGGCCGGAGCACGTGCCGGCGCGGGTGCACGAGTTGCTCGCGCAGCTGCCGATCCCCGCGCTCGTCGAAGGGCGCGCGTTCGACGTCCTGGCCTCCAACCCCCTGGCCGTCGCGCTCTCCCCGCGGCTGCGGCCCGGCCACAACCGGCTGCGGTCCCTCCTCCTCGATCCCGAGGAGCAGGCCTTCCAGCAGGACTGGACGAAAGCCACCGCCGATTTCGTCGCCGCCCTGCGCACCACCGTCGGGGACGACACCGACAACCCCCGGTTCGTCGAACTCGTCGGAGAACTCGCGCTGTCCAGCCATCGGTTCCGCACCCTGTGGGCCCGCCACGACGTCCGCGGTCTCGACGGCGGCACGACCACCGTCCACCACCCGGTCGTCGGTGACCTGCGCCTCCACCGCGACAAGCTTCCCGTCGACGACGTCATCCTCGTCGTCTACTACCCCGACAGGAACAGCGACAGCGACGAGAGACTGCGCCTCCTCGCCGCACTCGCCCACACCGACACCGCCGACACCGCCGACACCGCCGACACCGCCGACACCGTGCCGGACGGACCGGCGGACACCCACCGTTCCTGACTCCGGACTCCGGGGAGGTGTCAGACTCCGGGAAGGTGTCAGCGCTGGTATCGCGCCAGGACCAGGTTGCCGTCCCTCTCCAGACGCCGGCGCAGCTCGGTGAGCGTGATCCCTCCGCTGTAGTACTCCTGGAAGGCCGGAGTGGCCACCTTGTCCTTCCACTCGGGATAGCCGCGTACCGACTGGGCGGGGGCCGGGACCAGGTCGGCGGCCAGTGCGGTGCCGGTGGACCAGTCGTTCTTCGCGGTGCGGAGGGCCGGGGACCGCAGGGCCTGGGTGGCGGTGGGGAGCATCCAGTCGCCGAGGGCCAGGCGGACCATGTTCCCGGGCCGGAGGAGGAAGGCGATGAACTCGGCGGCTTCCTTCTTGTGGGGGCTGTCCTGAGCGATGGAGAGGGTCTGCGGGCTGACGCCCTGGGTGAGGCCGTCGGCGCCCGCGGGGGCGGGCAGGACCTGCCAGTCGAAGCCCTTGGGGGCCTGCTGGACGATCTGCTGGCGGTAGGAGAAGCCGAGCGGGATCATCGCGTACCGGCCGCCGAAGAAGCCGGGCAGCGTGTCCGAGCCGCCGCTGCCGAGGGTGGTGGGCGAGGCGCTGTGGTCGATGCCGGCCTGGTCGTGGATCGTGCGGGGGACGACCTGGTCGCCCTTGCCGAAGCGGACGGTCACCTTGCCGTCCGCGCCCCGGTGGAACATCGCGCCGCCCGCCGACAGGGAGAGGTTGAGCGTCGCGGACACCGGCTCCTTGAGCGGCCAGGCCACGCCGTACCTGCCGTGACCGCTGAGCCGCCGGGTGATGTCCCTGAACTCGGTCCAGGTCCACGGGTGTTCGGGCGTCGGGATGCGTACCCGCGCCTTCCTCAGCCAGGTGGCGTTGGCGATCAGCACCCGGGGCTCCTGGAGGAACGGGACGCCGTAGACGCCGTTCCCGAACGTCGCCGTGTCCCAACTGCGCTGCGGGATCTCCGACTTGAGGCGGGCGGGGAGCAGGTCGCGGAGGTCGGCGAGGTAGCCGCCGTAGGCGAAGTCCGCGAGGTCGTCGGAGGCGTCGTGGATGATGTCGGGGGCCTCGCCGCCCTCGAAGGAGGTGAGGAGCTGGTCGTGGACGCTGTCCCAACTGCCCTGCACGTACTCGACCTTGATGTCGGGATGGGTGGTGTTCCACTCCTTCACCAGTTCCCTGTTGGCGGTGACGGACTCGTCCTGCCAGGCCAGGGACTGGAAGCGGAGGGTGATCCGGCCGTCCCCGGAGGTGCCCGCGTCACCGGTGCAGCCGGTGAGGAGCAGGGTCAGGGCGAAGGCGAGGGCGAGGAGCCGACGGGTCCGCATCAGCTCTTCACCGCCCCGGTCACCATGCCGCCGGTGATGCGGCGTTGGATCAGGGCGAAGACGAGGAGCGAGGGCAGGGTCGCGAGAAACGCGGCGGCGGCCAGCGGGCCGAGGTCGGCCACGCCCTCGGCGCCGATGAAGTGGGTGAGGACGACCGGGAGGGTCTGTTTCTCCGGGGTCTTGAGCAGGACCAGGGCGAAGAAGAACTCGTTCCACGCGGTGACGAAGGCGAACAGCGCCGTCGCCACGATGCCCGGCGCGAGCAGCGGTGCGGTGACCGACACCAGCGTCCGCACCCTGCCCGCGCCGTCGACGGCCGCCGCCTCCTCCAACTCCGCGGGCACCGCCCGGACATAGCCGACGAGCATCCACAGCGCGAACGGCAGCGACCACACCACGTAGACGAGGACAAGCCCGGCCAGGGAGTCGATCAGCCGCAGGTTCTTCAGCACCAGGAACAGCGGGATGATCACCAGCACGAACGGGAACGCCTGGCTGACCACCACCCACCCGGTCGCGGCCCGCGCGAGCGCTGTGCGGCGCCGGGCCACGACCCATGCCATCGGGGTCGCGATCACCACGGCGATCAGCGCGGCCCCGAGCGCGGCCAGCAGCGAGTTCGACGCGGCGTGCAGCAGCGGCTGTTCGTCGAAGGCCTGGCGGAAGTTGTCGAGCGTGGGGTGCCGGGGGATCCAGGTGGGGTGCAGACTGCCCAGCTCGCGCGGGGACTTGAAGGCGGTGGAGATCAGCCAGAGGAGCGGGAAGCCGAGGAAGACGAGATAGGCGAGCAGGGCGGCGTACTGTCCGGCACGGGCTCCGGCGCTGGTCCTCATGTCGTGTCCCCTCCCCCGATACGGCCCACCAGGAAGACGGCCAGAAGCACCGAGATCACCGCGACCATCACGCATCCCATCGCCGCCGCGTAGCCGAACTGGCCGTAGCGGAAGGCCTCTTCGTAGGCGAAGAGCATGGGCAGCCGGGTCCGGCCGCCGGGTCCGCCGTTGGTCAGGACGTAGACCAGGGCGAACGAGTTGACGTTCCAGATCAGGTTGAGGGCGGTGATCGCCAGTGCCACCGGTCTGAGGGCGGGCCAGGTGACCGTGCGGAAGCGGCGCCAGGCTCCGGCGCCGTCGACGGCCGCCGCCTCATGGAGTTCGCGCGGGGTGTTCTGGAGTCCGGCGAGGAGGGCGACCGTGGTCTGGGGCATGCCGGCCCAGACGCCGACGACGATCACGGCGGGCAGCGCGGTCGTCAGACTGCTCAGCCAGTCCCGGCCGTCGCCGAGACCGAGGTCGTGCAGGGTCTCGTTGAGGATGCCCGCGTCCGGGTTGTAGACGATGCGCCACATGATGCCGACGACGACCTCGGGCATCGCCCACGGGACGATCGCCAGCGCCCGCGCGAGCCAGCGCAGCCGCAGGTCCTGGTCGAGGAGGAGGGCGAGGCCGAGGGCGAGCAGGAACTGCGGCACGGTCACGCCGACCGCCCACACCAGGCCGATCCGGAACGACTCCCAGAACAGCGTGTCGTGCAGCAGGTCCCGGAAGTTGAGACCGCCGATCCACTGAGTGGGCGCGGTGCGGCCCGACTGGGAGTCGGTGAAGGCCAGCAGGACGCCGTAGAGGAGGGGGCCGACGCTGAGCACGAGGATCGGGATCAGGGCGGGCAGCACCAGGAACCAGGCCGCGTGGTCGGGTGCGCGGCTGCGGCGGTCCCGGTGCGGGGCGCGGCTCGACGGCCTCCTCGCCTCCGTCACCGATGTCATGGAATCAGCCCCTTTGCGCGGCCCGGTCGGGCCCCGTCATGGTCGTGAACACGTCGTACCGCGTCAAGGCACCTCGCACGCCGTCCCACCTGTACGAATGCGACACTGGCCGTCGGATGGCGGGAACCCGACGCCGTCCGCACACGCACAGACACCGGCGCGGGGATCACACGGAGGCGGACGATGGACGAGGCACGGGCCCGGGACGTACTGGCCGCGGCGGACGTGCTGCCGGATGGGGCTCGGGACGCCCGGCTCCTGGCCCTCGGCGAGAACGCCGTGTTCGCCGCCGGTGACCTGGTCGTCAAGGTCGGCCGCGACGCCGAACTCCTCGGCCGGGCGCGGCGCGAGCTGGATGTCGCGCGGTGGCTGGCCGATTCGGGGGTGCCCGCGGTGCGGGCCGCCGAGCCGCAGGCGCGCCTGGTCGAAGGACACCCGGTGACGGTGTGGCACCGGTTGGCCGATTCCGTACGTCCCGCCGACGCCCGGGATCTGGCCGGACTGCTACGCCTCGTCCACGCCCTCCCCGCCCCCTCGTTCGGCCTGCCGCCCCGTGAGTTGCTGGGCGGTGTGGAGCGGTGGCTGCGTCTGGCCGGTGACGCGATCGATCCGGCGGACGCGGCGTATCTGCGCGAGCGGCGGGACGGGTTCGCGGCGGCCGCCGCCGCGCTCACGCCCCGGTTGCGGCCGGGGCCGATCCACGGTGACGCGCTGCCCCGCAATGTCCATGTCGGGCCGGACGGGCCGGTGCTGGTCGATCTGGAGACCTTCTCCTCGGATCTGCGTGAGCACGACCTGGTGGTGATGGCGCTCTCGCGTGACCGGTACGCGTTCCCCGCCCGGGACTATGACGCGTTCGTCGAGGCGTACGGGTGGGATGTGCGGGAGTGGGACGGGTGCGGGGTGCTGCGCGGGGCGCGGGAGACGGCCAGCTGTGCCTGGGTTGCTCAGCACGCGCCGAGCAACCCCGAGGCGCTGGTCGAGTTCCGGCGGCGGGTGGGGTCGTTGCGGGACGGGGACGAGACGGTGCGGTGGTATCCGTTCTGAGCGCCTGACGAAGGGGGTCGGCTGGTGTCTGTCGGGCGGCTGCGGGTCCGTTGCGGCTGGTCGCGCCGTTCCCCGCACCCCTTTGGGGCGCTGGCCCCTGGGGTGCCGGCCCCTGAGGTGCTTTCGGCGGGGGTCGGTCAGACCGGTTCGTCCGCCAGTTCGCGGAGTGGCCAGTCGCCGTCCACCACCGCGTCCTGGTCGCCCTTGCGGCGCAGGAAGCTCTGGAAGTCGGCCGCCCATTCCGCGTACCACTCGATCTGGCGGCGGTGCAGGTCCGCGGGGCCGAGGGCGGCGACCTTGGGATGGCGGTCGGCTATCGCGCCGGCCAGGCGGGCGGCGGCGAGGGCGTCGGCCGAGGCGTCGTGGGCGGAGTCGAGGACCACGCCGTACTCCTGGCAGACCGCCTCGAGGTTGCGCTTGCCCCGGCGGTAGCGGTCGACGGAGCGGTCGATCGTGTACGGGTCGATGACCGGGGCGGGATCGGTGCCGCCCAGCCGGTCGCGCAGGGACGGCAGTCCGTGCCGGCGCAGCTCCGCGGAGAGCAGGGTGAGGTCGAAGGCCGCGTTGTACGCGACGACCGGGACGCCCGTCTTCCAGTACGTCACGAGGACGTCGGCGATCGCGTCGGCGACCTGGTCGGCGGGGCGGCCCTCGGTGGTGGCCCGTTCGTTCGTGATGCCGTGCACCGCGACGGCGTCCGCCGGGATCTCCACGCCCGGATCCGCCAGCCACTCCTTGCGGCCTATCGGGCGTCCGCCTCTGACCTCGATGACCGCGCCCGTGACGATGCGCGCCTCGCGCGGCTCGGTCCCCGTCGTCTCCAGGTCGAAGCCGATGAGCAGCTCCTGGTGCCAGGCCATGACGGCCCCCCTTCTCGGTGGTGCTTTCCCCCAGTGGTCTCCACGATCGCATGAGCCACTGACAATCCGATGACCGCGTTCCGCTTACCGCCCGGACGGGTCAGGGACAGTCAGGACACCGGCCGCGAATCCGCCCACATCTGCTCGAACTCATCGCGATAGGTGGGGAAAAGCGCGCTGTCATCCGTTTCGTCCGACTTGACCAGTCGGCTGCCGTTCCGCAGCACCAGCACCGGCGCCTCCATGCCGCGGCTGCGGCGCAGATAGGACTGCACGACGGCGATGCCGTCCGAGCCGTCGCCGTCGACCAGGTACGCCGTGAAGCGGGGCGTCTCGTCGAAGACCTGGATCTCGAAGGCGTCCGGGTCGCGCAGCCGGGAGCGGACCCGCCGCATGTGCAGGATGTTCATCTCGACGGCGCGGCTCAACTCGCCGCGCTTGAGGCCGAGTTCGCGCTCGCGCCGTTTGACCGCGCTGGAGGCGGGGTTGAGGAACAGCAGCCGCACCCGGCAGCCCGACTCGGCGAGCCGGACCAGCCGGCGGCCGGAGAAGTTCTGCACGAGGAGGTTGAGGCCGATGCCGATGGCGTCGACGCGGCGGGCCCCGCCGAAGATGTCCTCGGCCGGGAACTGCCGCATGAGGCGCACCCGGTCGGGGTGCACGGCGACCACGTCGGCGAAGCGGTCGCCGATGAGCTCCTCGACGGCGTCGACGGGCAGCCGCCGCGCCGAGGGCACGTCGCTGCCCGCGCCGAGGGTCTCCAGGAGTTTCGCGGAGGCCCGCTCGGCCTGGTTGAGGACGGCCTCGGACAGGGCGCGGTTGCGGGAGACGACATTACGAGTCACCTCCAGCTCGTCCAGGGCCAGTTCGACGTCACGGCGCTCGTCGAAGTACGGCTCGAAGCACGGCCAGTGCTGCACCATCAGCTCGCGCAGCTGCGGCAGGGTCAGGAAGCTGAGGACGTTGTCGTCGGCCGGGTCCAGCAAGTAGCCCTTGCGGCGGCTGACTTCGCGGACGGCGACCGCGCGCTGCACCCACTCCTGGCCGGCCGGCCCGGCCGCGGCGACCACCCACTCGTCGCCGTGGACGGGTTCGTAGATGGGACGCAGCACAGCGGCCACGACCGCGCGCAGCCGCTGTTCGACGAGGTTCAGCCAGATGTAGGCGCGGCCGGCTCGCTGGGCGCGTGTGCGCACCTCGCGCCAGGCGTCGGCGTCCCAGTCCAACTCCGGCCCAATGGAACCAGCCGCGTCCATCGGACGTGCCAGGGACACCGCGCCGGGCGGGACTTCTGCGGAGTTCCCCTCGTGACCCTCGTCACCAGGGGGCAACTCCAGCCCTCCCGAGCCCACCCGTGCACCGCCTTCCGCTCCCCCGAGCTCTCCCCAGTCTCAACGATCAAGGAAGGGTACTCCGGGACCGGTCGGCGGTGCAGCCGGATGGACAGGGTCGTTTCTCAACTTCCGCCGAGCACATTGCCGTTCTGGTTGGCGAGCGCGGCCGGAGTGAGCGGATTCATGGCGGTGACGTCGCGCGGGGCGATCGAGAATCCCTGCCAGTGGACCGGCATCGGCTGCTGGTCCTCGTCCCGGGCGATGTGGTGGAAGCCGACGTTCACCCAGACCACGGGCTGGGTGAGGGTCTGGCCGTTGACCCACTTGTCGACCGACTTCGGATGCCCCGCACCGCAGTTGGGCAGGTTGTCGCTGGCGAACTGCTCGCACTTGTTGTACTGGGTGAAGTACACGTCGTGCTGGGTGAAGCTGCGGCCCGGGTACTTGGTGCTGGGGCCGGGGACTATCTCGTAGGACCGGGCGTGGTTGTCCTTGTTCTTGCCGGTCGCGCTGACGATGCGCCACCAGCGCATGTTCTTGGCGTCGCCCGCGAGTTCCTTGGTGACCTTGGTCAACGTGGTCTTGTTCGTCGGGGTGTTGGCCCCGTGCGTGGTGACCTTGGAGTCGTACTGCTCGACCCGGCCCTTGGAGGAGCCGTCGAGCGCGAAGTCCAACTTCCAGAAGACGTCGTGCTGGTGGCTCGTCGCGTATGCCTTGGCGCCCTTGCCGAGCGGCCAGCCGCGGCCGTCGCCGGCGTCGTAGTCGTAGGGCGAGAGGCTGCCGGTGGCGCCGACGTTCATGTTGATGGTGCCGTCGTCCTGGAAGCGCCACTCGGTGATGTACTCGTACCAGCCGACCTGGTTGACCGTGTAGACGAGGAAGTCCTTGCCCTGGGTCTGGAAGACCTTGTTGGCGGTGTCGCCCTGCATGCGGAAGGCGTGGCCGCGTGAACGGGTGGTCGTGCAGAGGCCCTTGACGTTCGGGTGGGCCGGGTCGAAGGCGTCGGGGACCTTGACGGTCTTGATGGTGCCGCCGGGGCACTCGCCGGGCGCCATGTTCATCAGGCCCGTACCGAAGCCGTACTGGGTGAGGTCGCTGTACTCGTTCTTGCCGTCGTCGTACGGGACGTGGATCTGGGCGAGTTTGGCGTCGGCGAGCACCTTGATGGGCGTGGCCTGGCCGGGCGGCTGGTAGGAGATGTTCTCCAGGACGAGGCCGGCCTCGCGCTCGTAGTGCCAGCACATCCGCCAGGTGGTGCCGGTGGAGAGCTTCTGCTCGATGGTGTAGGCGGCGCTGCAGCCGGGAACGGCGGCGCTCGGGGCGGCCTTCGGCTGGGCCACGGCCGGACCCGCGCCCGCGGTGGCACCGGCGGCCAGGGCGGCGACCGCGAGAGCGACGGCTCCCCGCCTGCGGGCACGGCTGATTCTGTTGACGCGCATGAAGAGGTGACTCCCTTACAGGAGAAGCAAGTTGGGACGGTGGACGAAGGACGGACGGCTCAGCCGGTGAGCTTGCCGACCGTGCGGGCGCTCAGGTCGATGACGAAGTCGCGGGCGTCGATCCACGGCCCGTTCTTGACCTTCGGGAACAGCCGTACGCAGCGGTGCTCGCCGCACTTGTCGAGGTCGCCCGACTGCCTGCCCGGAGTGGCCTTGTAGATCATGGCGGTCAGCAACAGCTGGTCGGGCGAGGTGAGTTGGTTGCCCGTGGCGTCCTTGTAGTCCGCCTTCAGGCCCGCGCCCAGCGGGCTGGCGAGCAGGAGTTCGGCGGCTTCGACGTCCTCGGCGTTGCTCGCCGGGGGCTGCACTCCGTGCTGGGTGCCGGTCTGTTCGACCTTGCCGGTGTCGAGGTTGACGGTCTTGGTGACGACCGAGTCGTCCTTGTAGTCGTAGAACGTCACGTCCGCGCGGCGCGGCGCGTTCGGGTTGTCCAGCTCGCTCGGCTCGGGGTCGGCGAGTTCGACGTCGAGGCGTTGCGGGCCGCGCTTCCCGTCCACGTTCTTCATGGAGTTGAACAGCTGCTGGTTCACCGCTATCTGCTCGACGCGCTTGGTCTCGTCGTCGGTCAGCGGGTCGCGGCCCTTGCCCTTCTCGCCCTCGGCGGGGACCTGCTGGACCACTCCGGGTGCCGCGCCGAGCGTGTCCCCGGCCTGCTGCCCGGCCGATCCGGCGGCCTGTCCGGTGCCGCCCGACTCGTCCGCCCCCGCCGTGCCCGGCAGGGTCACGGCGACCATCACGGCGGTCCCGGCGACCGCTATGGCCGCACCGGCCACCACTTTGCCCAGGTGGCGGTGCACTGTCCTTCGCACATTTCCCCCTACTCCCCCTGGGTCCTCCCCGGACCGTCGGGAGCGGTGTCTGTCCTGCTCGGTTCGGGATACGGCATCCGTCGTATCCACCGGTCATTTGGTAAGAGGGACGTAAGTCATAGGTGGTTCCCTCACTTTCGGGGAGACTCATGCCCAAGGCGCCCCGGTGGCGGGGCCCGGCTGAAAGAGTCGTGACCATGCAGGTCTGGCCTGGAGAGGCGTATCCACTCGGTGCCACGTACGACGGCGCCGGCACCAACTTCGCGGTCTTCACCGAGGCCGCGGACCGAGTAGAGCTGTGTCTGCTGCACGACGACGGCTCGGAGACGGCGGTGGAACTGCGGGAGAGCGACGCGTTCGTGCGGCACGCGTACGTGCCCGGCATCATGCCCGGGCAGCGGTACGGCTTCCGCGTGCACGGACCGTACGCGCCCGAGCGCGGGCAGCGGTGCAACTCCGCGAAGCTGCTGCTCGACCCGTACGCGAAGGCGGTCAGCGGATCGATCGCCTGGGGCGAGGAGGTGTACGGCTACCACTTCGACGCGCCCGACGAGCGCAACGACATGGACTCGGCGCCGCACACCATGACGTCGGTCGTGGTCAACCCGTACTTCGACTGGGGCGACGACCGGCTGCCCCGGCGCGGCTACCACGAGACCGTCCTCTACGAGGCCCACGTCAAGGGCCTGACGATGCTGCACCCGGGGCTGCCGGACGAACTGCGCGGCACCTACGCGGCGCTCGCGCATCCGGCGGTCATCGAGCACCTGGTGGAGCTGGGCGTGACGGCCCTGGAGCTGATGCCGGTGCATCAGTTCGTGAACGACCACCGGCTGGTCGACATGGGGCTGAACAACTACTGGGGCTACAACACGATCGGTTTCTTCGCCCCGCACAACGCGTACGCCTCCTGGGGCGACCGCGGCCAGCAGGTCCTGGAGTTCAAGTCCGCGGTACGGGCGCTGCACGAGGCCGGTATCGAGGTCATCCTGGACGTCGTCTACAACCACACCGCCGAGGGCAACCACCTGGGGCCGACGCTGTCCTTCAAGGGCCTCGACAACCCGTCGTACTACCGGCTGACAGAAGACCCCCGCTACTACATGGACACCACGGGGACGGGCAACTCGCTGCTCATGCGGTCCCCGCACGTGCTCCAGCTGATCATGGACTCGCTGCGCTACTGGGTCACCGAGATGCACGTCGACGGCTTCCGCTTCGACCTGGCGGCCACCCTGGCCCGGCAGTTCCACGAGGTGGACCGGCTGTCGTCGTTCTTCGACCTGGTGCAGCAGGACCCGGTCGTCTCCCAGGTGAAGCTGATCGCGGAGCCCTGGGACGTCGGCGAGGGCGGCTACCAGGTGGGTAACTTCCCGCCGCTGTGGACGGAGTGGAACGGCAAGTACCGCGACACCGTGCGGGACATGTGGCGGGGCGAGGGCCGGGCGCTCGCGGAGTTCGCGTCCCGGCTGACCGGCTCGTCCGACCTCTACCAGGACGACGGCCGCCGTCCCCTGGCGTCCATCAACTTCGTGACCTGCCATGACGGGTTCACGCTGCACGACCTGGTGTCGTACAACGACAAACGCAACCAGGCCAACGGCGAGGACAACCGGGACGGCGAGAGCCACAACCGGTCCTGGAACTGCGGGGCCGAGGGCGAGACCGACGACCCCGCCGTCCTGGAGCTGCGCGCCCGCCAGATGCGCAACTTCGTCGCCACGCTGCTGCTGTCCCAGGGCGTACCGATGATCAGTCACGGGGATGAGTTCGCGCGCACCCAGGGAGGCAACAACAACGCCTACTGCCAGGACAGCGAGCTGGCGTGGGTCACGTGGCCCGAGGGCGAGTCCGAACCGGCGGGGCTGGCGGCCTTCACGCGCGCGTTGGTGTGGCTGCGCAAGGAGCATCCGGTGTTCCGGCGCCGGCGGTTCTTCCACGGGCGGCCCGTCGAGGGCACCCACGACGAGCTGTCGGACATCGCCTGGTTCACCCCGGAGGGCAAGGAGATGACCCAGCGGGACTGGGACTCGGCGCAGGCGTCCGCGCTGTCGGTGTTCCTGAACGGCAACGCCATCTCGGAGCCCGGTCAGCGCGGGGAGCGGATCGCCGACGACTCCTTCCTGATGATGTTCAACGCCTCCCCGGAGACGCTGGAATTCGTCGTGCCGGTCAATCACGGCCGTCAGTGGGAGGTGGTCGTGGACACGGGCCGCCCCGAGGGGGTGCCCGCGGGCACGGGCGCGAAGGTGAAGGCCGGGGACCGGCTGACGCTGGTGGACCGCAGCATGACCGTGCTGCAACGGCCCACCTAGGAGGCGGGTCGGCCGATCAGAGCACCGGATGCGGGGTCGATGACACGAAAGACGGCCGGGCGGGTACGTAGGTCTGCATGACACCTGAGCGACCCGACCCGGCAGTGCCCACAGCCACCTACCGGCTGCAGCTGCAGCCCGAGTTCCCGTTCTCGGCGGCAGCCGCGGCCGTGCCGTACCTGGCGTCGCTCGGCGTCTCGCACCTGCACCTGTCCCCCGTCCTCGAGTCCGTCCCGGGCTCCACGCACGGCTACGACGTCGTCGACCACGCACGCGTGCGGGACGAACTCGGGGGCGAGGACGGGCTGCGGGCCCTCGCGCGCACCGCGCGGGAGCACGGTCTCGGCCTCGTGGTGGACATCGTGCCCAACCACATGGCGATGTCCCCGCGCCACAACCACGCCCTGTGGGAGGTCCTCCGGGAGGGCCCCAAGTCGCCGTACGCGCGCTGGTTCGACATCGACTGGGAGGCCGGGGGCGGGCAGGTGCTGCTGCCGGTGCTGGGCGGTCCCGTCGGCGGCGAGCTGGAGCACCTGCAGGTCGACGGTGACGTGCTGCGCTACTACGACCACGTCTTCCCGCTGCGCGAGGGCACCGCGGAGCTGCCGCTGCCGCGGCTCCTGGACGCGCAGTGGTACCGCCCCGTGTGGTGGCGGCTGGCCCGCACCGAACTCAACTACCGGCGCTTCTTCAGCATTTCGGAGCTGATCGGGGTGCGCGTCGAGGACCCGGAGGTCTTCGACGCCACGCACGCGAAGATCCTGGAGCTGCTGCGCGAGGGCGTCGTCGACGGGCTGCGCGTCGACCACCCCGACGGCCTCGCCGACCCCGACGGCTACCTCGCGCGGCTGCACGAGGCCACCGGGGGCCGCTGGACGGTCGTGGAGAAGATCCTCGCGGACGGGGAGCACCTGCCGGCGTCCTGGCCCGTCGCGGGCACCACGGGCTACGACGCCCTCCGCCAGGTCGACGGGCTGTTCACGGACCCGGCGGGCGTGGGCGAGCTGCTGGGCCAGTACCGGCGGTTCGCGGCCCCGCAGACCGACCGCGGCGGCCAGTGGGAGGCGACGGTGCGGCGGGCGGCGTACAAGGTGCTCACGCACGAGCTGGTCGCCGAGACGGACCGGCTGACCCGGGTCGCGGTGCGGCTGTGCGCCGCCTCCCCGGAGCCGGCGCTGCGCGACCGGGCCCCCTGGGCGCTGCGGACCGCGCTGCTGGAGCTGCTGGTCCGCCTGGAGGTGTACCGGCCCTACACCTCGGGGGACACCGCCGCCGTCGTCACCGAGGAGGCGGCGGCCGAGGCCCGGCAGGCGTTCGTCGTCCCGGAGGAGGCGGGTGCCGTCGACGTCGTACGGGAGCTGCTGCTGGGGGGTTACGGGGACGGGCCCGACCAGGTCGAGTTCCGGACGCGGTTCGCGCAGACCGCGTCCGCGCTGCGGGCCAAGTCCGTGGAGGACACGGCCTTCTACCGGTATGTGCCGCTGCTGTCGGCGACCGAGGTCGGCGGGAACCCGGGCAGCCCGGCGGTGTCCCCGGAGGACTTCCACGCGTTCTGCGCGCGCGTGCAGCGCGACTGGCCCGCCACGGGCACGGTGCTGTCGACCCACGACACCAAGCGCAGCGCCGATGTACGGGCCGCGCTGGCCGTGCTCACCGAGGTGCCGGAGCGGTGGGCGGACGTGCTGACCGAGGTGACCCGCGGCGGCGAGGGCGTGCCGGACGCCCAACTGGCGTGGGCGGCCTGGCAGACGGTGTTCGGGCTCGGCCCCGCGGACGCGGAGCGCGTCCAGGAGGCCCTGCTGAAGCATGTGCGCGAGGCGGGCCTGTACACGAGCTGGACGGAGCAGGAGCCGCCGTACGAGGAGGCGGTGGCGGCGTTCGTCGCCGCGGGCCCGTGCGGTGCTCCGGGCGAGCGGGTGGCCGCCTTCCGCACGGCACTTGAGGAGCACATCCGGGCCACCATGCTGAGTGCCGCCCTGGTCCAGCTGACGATGCCCGGCGTACCGGACCTCTATCAGGGCACGGAGACCGAGTACCGGGCGCTGGTCGACCCGGACAACCGCCGCCCGGTGCCGTTCCCGCCGCCGCGTCCCGGGGACAAGGGCGCGCTGACGGCCGCCGCGCTCCGGTTGCGGGCCGGGCGGCCCGAGGTGTTCGGCGACTCGGCGACGTACACCCCGCTGTCGGCGGAGGGTCCGGCGGCGGCGCACTGTGTGGCGTTCGCGCGTTCCGGGAGCGTGGTCACGGCGGTGACCCGGCTGTCGTCGCGGCTCGCGGAGGCGGGCGGCTGGCGGGACACGGTGCTGCCGCTGCCGCCGGGGCGATGGGCCGATGTGCTGGCTCCGGAGCGGGAGTTCACGGGGCACGCACGCGTGGCGGACCTTTTCGGGTCGTCGCCCGCGGTGCTGCTGGAGCGGGTGGGCGACGGCGACTAGCGGGTGCGGACGCCGAGGATCTTGGGCGAACGCCGGACCAGGTCCTCAGGCGCCGCCTGGACGCCCTCTGCGCGGCGCAGGCCCGGCAGGGCGGCCAGGAGCGCCCGCAGGCCGTGTTCGGCCGTGAGACGGGCGAGGAGGGCCTCGGCGGAGGCGTGGCGCCCGGTGCCGTGGGCGAGCGGGGCGGGGTCGGGGCGGAACGCGTCGTAGCGGTCGGGGTCGGTGAAGCGTTCCGGGTCGCGGCCCGCGGCGCCGAGGAGGCAGGCGACGGTGGCTCCGGCCGGGATCGCGCCCACGGGCTCGACGGCCCGGCGCCGCACGATGTGCAGCGGCGGGTCACGGCGCAGCGACTCCGCCCAGGCGCCGGCCGTGAGGTCGGGCCGATCGCGGAGCACCGCCAGCTGCCGCGGGTGGTCGAGGAGGTTGGCGAGGAAGGACGCCAGCGCCCGCGCGGTGGTCTCGCCCGCCGCGCCGAGCAGCGTGCCCAACAGTCCTGTGACGGCCTCGTCGGTCCGCCCGGCGCACAGCACCGAGAGCAGGTCGCCGCCCGGGTGGGCGCGGCGCCGAGCGGTCAACGGGCGCAGGAAGACGCCCAGTTCGGTGTGGCCGCCCCCGGAGGGGCCGAGCCCCGTACGGCACCAGCAGTGCACACGCGCGGTCTCCTCGTACGGCAGTCCGAGCGCCGCCACGACCGTCGCGGTGGGCAGCCAGTCGCAGAACTCGGCCACCAGGTCGGCCTCTTCACGGGCCGCGAGCCGGCGGGCGAGGACATGGGCACCGCGTTCGACGGCGGCGGTCAGCGCGGCCGACGCGGGCCCGGCCAGTGCCTGTTCGAGGCGCTGATCGGCCTCCGACGTCCCCTCGCCGGGCAGAGGGACGAGACGGGGGTCGGCGAGCGCGGCGCGGACGTCGTCGTAGCGGCTGACGAGCCAGGCGCCGAAGGGCTCGTCGTAGACCAGGGGGTGGTGCGTGCGGAGGGTGCGGTAGAGCGGGTACGGGTCCCGTACGGCCGTCCGCAGGCTCGGCGGGGCCGCTGGGCGGGCCGGGGTGCCCGCGGTCCGCGCGACGAGGACGTCCGTGAGACACAGCACCGCCGTCCGCTCCCGTGGGTCGTCGCTCCGCCGCGTACCGCCCAGGGGGCACACGGCCGGTCGTCCGCGCGATGCGATGGGTCCACGCGGCTGCCTCCAGCCGACCACCGCACCGCGCGGGGCGCAGCTCCCGTAGGGCCGTTCGGGTGAGGCGGACCGGGGGTGTGCGCTGACAGGGGCGTGCGGTGACGGGGACGGCGTGAGGAGGTCCCGGTGCGGGGGCACGCGCGTGTGCCCCGGTGGGCGTCACGGGCAGTGCACACCGGGCCCGCGCGGCCCCCGGAGAACCCCGGCCCCCTGCTGGCACCCACGCCCTTACCGGCTGTCGGTAAATGCGCCTGGGCGCCCCCGGTAGCCTCCCCCGCGGTCTCCTTGACAGTTCCCAGAGGCCGTGGGGTACTGCGGATGCGAAACCGGGGCGGACTAGTCGGGGGTGAGTCTCCTGCCGGAATTGCGGTACCTCAGTGTGACCGAACTGATCTCGTCCGCAAGGGCGTTGGCCGCGCATCGGCCGGGCCTGTGCGCCCTGAGGCAGGTGGGGGTCTCGCGCGCGGGCAGACCGCTGCAGCTGCTGTCCGTGGGGCACGCCCGGCGCGCCGTCCTGGTGGTCGCGGGCGCCCACGCCAATGAGCCGACCGGCGGCTCCACTCTCCTCGCCCTGGCCGAACGGGTCTTGGCGGAACGGGAGTTGAGGTGGGACACGTCCTGGCACTTTCTGCTCTGCGCGGATCCGGACGGGGCGAGCCTGCATGTGACGCCGGCGCCGAGGAGTCTGTTCGACTACCACCTGGGGTTCTTCCGTCCGGCCGGGCCCGAGCAGCCGGAGTGGTCGCCGTCCGTGCTGCCGCCCGACCGGCTGCCGCCCGAGACGCGGGCGCTGACCCGGGTGATCGACGAGCTGCGGCCCTACCTCCAGGTGACGCTGCACGGGACCGATCTGGGCGGCTCCTGGGTGCAGTTGACGAAGGACATACCGGGGCTGGCCGAGCCGTTCGCCAAGTCGGCGGCCGAGCTGCACATACCGGTGGAGACGGGCGCATCCGACGCGGCGGGCTGGCCCGCGTCGGGGCCCGGGGTGCATGTGATGCCGGCGCCCGGTTCGGACGTGGCCTACCCGAGCATGCCGGACGATGCACGGCACAGCACCTGGTTCCACGCGCACCGGTACGGCGGCCTCACGGCGGTCGTGGAGGTCCCGATGTGGGCCAGCGACCTGGTGGACGACCCGGCGCAGCATCCGGCCCCCGCGGCGGCGATACAGCGGATCGCACGCCGCCTGCTGCGGGACGGGCTGGAGGTGGAGCGGGTGCTCACCGAGGCGCTGCCGCGGCTCCCTGGGGTCGACGGGCCGCTGCTGCGGGCCGCGAAGTGGGCCCTGGAGCTGGTGCCGGGCCTCGCGGCGGACTGGACGCACACCGAGCCCGCCGGCACGACGATGGCGTACGTGGGCAGCGTGGACGCGTTCGGACGCCGGCTGCCGCTGCGGGCCGCGGCGATGCTGCTGCGGGTCCTGCGGGAGACCGACGACCGCGCGGCGCCCCTGCTGGAGCACCTCGTGGCGTCCTGGAGCGACGCCTTCGAGGAACGCTTCCGGGCCCGCTGGGTGCCCCTGGAGAACCAGGTCGAGCACCAGGCCCGCACGGTCGTGGCGGCAGCGCTGCACGCGCGCGAGAGCGCGGGCGGGTTCGACGACGTCTCCCGTGCGCGTGCCCGACGCTCGGCCTGACCCCGCCCAGCCTGCCCCGGCCCGGCCCGGTCCGGCCGCGCCTCAGCCGTCCAGCGCGAAGACGTCTCCCGTGCGTGCCGCCATGGAGCACGCGTTGGAGAACGTCCTGCTGTAGTCGACCGGGCGTCCCTGCCACTCCCCGCGCGCGTGGGCGGTCACCGGGGCGTAGATCATCGGGCAGAAGGCGCTCCTGGCCGGGAGCGCGTCGATGTCGCCGTCCGCCGCGGCCAGTTCGGTGCAGGCGTCGGCCGCGTGGGCGTGCCCCTGGGGCGGGTCGCACAGCAGCAGGGTCCCGCGCGTGTCGCTGGACCGGTTGTCGCCGCGGGTGACGGTGAGGTAGAGCCAGTCGCCGCGGACACCGTGGTGGGGTGCGGTCGCCCGGGCCGGTGCCTGCCCGGCGAGGAGCACGAGGGCCGCCGCGAGCAGGGCACTCCGCAGAGCGGTGGCTTTCCTGGTGCGGGTCTTGAGGAGGCCAGTTTCGGCGATGGGGGTCTTCGGGGTGTGCGGCCCGGAGGTGGTGTGCGTCATTCCCGGTGCATCGGCACCGCGGTCTCCGTACCCCACCCCTGCTCACCCGAACGGGAACCCATGGGGGCGTGCCGGTGGGCCAGTTCGAACGCGCTGAGCACCACGCGCGACTGGTACTCGACCTGGCGTGCGACCGAGATCCAGCGCGCCCCGCAGCCGTCGCGGTAGTCGGCGCACCACTGGTCGATCAGCCGGTCCAACTCAGGGAGGACTCCGGCCTGATCGCGCCCTGAGGCGACGACGAGCTGGTAGAGCAGTCCCGCCGTGCGCAGCGCCAGCCGTCGGCCGGAGATCCGCAGGGCCGTCAGATGCGCGGTGTCGAGGGGCGGGAGCGGGCGGGCGGAGCCGGTGTCGACATCGGGGTCCCACGCGTCGGCGAGGCCGGGGCAGACCAGTAAATAGTCGTCGACCGGTGCGAGCAGCCGTGCGGCCTCGGACAGGACGAGGGTCCGCGGCCGCGCGCCGGGCACGGTGGACGGTGGCACCAGTCCACCGGTCCTCGCGAGTCCGCCCGGCTCCAGGCCCGCCCTGGAGAGTCCTCCCGGCTCCGCGCCGCTCACGACGAACGGCCGTATTCGCGCGAGGAGTTGTTCCAGGATGCGGGTGTCGTGGCGCAGGGTGCGGCTCACGGTGCGGAGGAACGCGTCCGCGTCGGCGGGCCGGGTGCCGTCCTCGACGCCGGCCACGCCCCACATGGGCGCCTCGACGACCGCGGTGACGGTGCCGTACCGGTGCGGGTGGTACCAGGTCGACTCGACGGCGGCCTCGGTGATGGCGGCGGCCAGGTCGCCCGGGCGCGGCGGCGGTATCCGGTAGACGGCGGGGCCGAGGCTCGGCCAGTACAGCGTGTCGTACGGCCCGAGTTCGCGCGGGACGGCGAGGCGGGCCGCGGTGTGGGCGACGCGGCGGGCGAGGCCGGGGAGGTCGTGGGTGAGTTCCACGAAGCCGCCGCCGACGTCGACGCCGTGAAGGGAGCACTGGAGGAACGGCCGCAGTTCGTCCTGGACCGCCAACAGGGCCCGCGTCTCCGGGAGTCGGGCCCCGGCCGCGCCGTCCGGGAGCCACTCGGGCTGCTCCAGGAAGCCGGGCCGGAAGAAGTTCCGGAAGTACCGGCCGAGGCTGTACGGGCCGGACAGCCAGCCCTCGTTGCGGCGCGAGCCGTCGGGGTCGAGGCACAGCAGCAGGTTCCAGGTGGCGTCGGCGCCCTCGGTCAACCGGGGGTCGGCCAGGACCCGTTCGGCCAGTCGCAGCACCGTCGCGCCGCCCACGGGCTCGTTGGCGTGCGGTCCGGCGACCACGAGTGCCTGACGGCTGCCGTGGCCCACGGAGAGCAGCCACAGGGGCGTACCGGCCCGGGAGGTCCCTACGCGGCGCAGCCGGGCGTCCCGGGGGTGGCGGGCGACGAGCGCGGCGGCCTGGGCGCCCAACTCGTCCACGGACGGGTAGCGGAGGAGTGGCGGCAGGGTGCACCTCCACAGATCTGGTGCCGTCGGTTCACCTGGTGTGCATGGTGTACGCACAGTCAGTCACGGCCTACGGGGTACGTCAACACCGCGGCGCACACCGGGATTTCACGCCCACCAAGATCGCCACATCGGGTAATGCCCAGGCCAGAGGTGAGGTGGAGGTGAGGCGGAGACGCGGTCGGCCGTCGCCGGACGGCGTCCGGGCTCAGGCGACGGCGAGCCGGAACGCCATCCGTCCGAAGCCGATCTGGTCGCCCTCCCGGACCACGGCCGCCCCGATGACCCGCCGGCCGTTGACCGTCGTGCCGTTGGTCGAACCGAGGTCGCGCAGCACCCACATGCCGCCCTGGCGGCTGAGTTCGGCGTGCACCCGGGACACCGTCTCGTGGGTCAGGCGCAGTCCGTTGGCGGGGTCGCGGCCGATGCGCAGCGGATGTCCGTTGCCCGGGTGGGGCAGCAGCAGCTTGGGCAGCCGCTCGGCCTGCCAGGCCCTGCGCAGCCGCACGGTGAAGCCGGAGACGGCCTCCACGCTGCCGAACAGCAGCCTGGAGAGGCGGCTTTCGGTGGGCAGGTCGGCGGTGAGCAGCGCGAGGTCCTCGGACCGGCGGGCGGCGAGCGCCAGCTCCATGCGCCGGATGAACGTGTCGTGCGACAGCCTGCCCATGGCGACACCGTCATGAAGGACCTTGAGCGCCTTGTCGCGCTCCGCGTCGGACAGCCGCGCGGGGTACGTGTGGAACTCGAAGGACGACGTCACGTTCGTGATTGTCGGGCAGTGAACCCCGGGTGTCCAGAAGAAGCGGAAACGGCCCGCACGCGCGCGAACCTGACGACACCTGCGCCAAAGGGGTGGATTCAAAAGCGGATTGATCTCGTTTGACGCACGATGGACGGGCTACATCCCGGTGAGCAGACGAAGGGGAACCGTCCGTGCAGTTCGAGGTGTGGGCACCAGAGGCAGACCGAGTGACGCTCCATTGCGAGGGCGCCACGCGCGCGTTGGAGCGCGATCCCGAGCGCGCGGGATGGTGGCGCGGGGAGGCGGAGGCGGGCGACGGCTCGCGGTACGGGTTCGCGGTGGACGACGGCCCGCCGCTGCCCGACCCGCGCTCGCGCCGGCAGCCGGACGGACCGGACGGGTTGAGCGCGGTCGTCGACCACGAGCGGTACACCTGGCGGGCATCCTGGCCCGGACGCCCGCTTCCCGGAGCGGTCCTCTACGAGCTGCACGTCGGCACGTACACGCCCGAGGGCACCCTGGACGCGGCGGCCGACCGGCTCGGCCATCTCGTCGAACTGGGCATCACACACGTCGAGTTGATGCCCCTGTGCCCTTTCCCCGGCCGCAACGGCTGGGGCTACGAGGGCGTCTCCCTGTGGGCCGTGCACGAGCCCTACGGCGGCCCCGAGGGACTCAAGCGGTTCGTCGACCGGGCCCACGAACTGGGCCTGGGCGTCGTGCTCGACGTCGTGCACAACCACCTCGGCCCGTCCGGGAACTACCTCCCCGCGTTCGGCCCCTACTTCACGGACACGCACCACACGCCCTGGGGCAGCGCCGTCAACCTGGACGCGCCCGGCTCCGACGAGGTCCGCGCGTTCCTGCTGGGCAGCGCGCTGGCCTGGCTGCGCGAGTACCGGATCGACGGGCTGCGGCTGGACGCGGTGCACGCGCTGCAGGACACGCGCGCGTGCCACTTCCTGGAGGAACTGTCGTCCGCCGTCGACGCGTTGGCCGCCGAGACGGACCGGCCGCTGTTCCTGGTCGCCGAGTCGGACCTGAACGACCCGCGCCTGGTGACCCCACGCGCGGAGGGCGGCCTCGGGCTGCACGCACAGTGGAACGACGACTTCCACCACGCCCTGCACACCGCGGTGACCGGTGAGTCGCAGGGCTACTACGCGGACTTCGCGCGGGCCCCGCTCTCCGCCGTCGCCAAGACGCTGACGGGCGGCTACTTCCACGACGGCACCTATTCGAGCTTCCGGGACCGTCATCACGGCCGCCGTCTGGACCGCACGCGCGTGGCCGCCCACCGCTTGCTCGGCTACAGCCAGACCCACGACCAGATCGGCAACCGCGCCCAGGGGGACCGCCTTTCGGCCTCCCTCTCCCCCGGCCTGCTGGCCTGCGCCGCCGCGCTGACCCTGACCGGGCCCTTCACCCCGATGCTGTTCATGGGCGAGGAGTGGGCCGCGGGCACGCCCTGGCAGTTCTTCACCGACCACACCGACCCGGACCTCGCGGAGGCCGTACGGCGGGGCAGGCGGCGGGAGTTCACGTCGCACGGCTGGGCCGAGGAGGACGTGCCCGACCCGCAGGACCCGGCGACCCGCGACCGCTCGTGCCTCGACTGGACGGAACCGCGGAGCGAGCCCCACGCGCGCGTACTGGCCTGGTACCGGCGGCTCATCGCACTCCGCCACCAGGAGCCCGACCTCACCGACCCCGACCTCACCGACACGAAGGTCGCCTACGACGAGGACGCCCGCTGGCTCGCGCTGCGCCGCGGCGACGTCCGCGTCGCCGTCAACCTCGGCAAGGAACCCGCCGAGATCCCCTTGGGCACACGCCAGGCGGAGATCCTGGCCGCGTGGGAGCCGGTGGAGGCGCCGGGCGCGGACGGCTTGCTGCGGGTGCCCGGGGAGTCGTGCGTGGTGCTGGCGCAGGGGTGACGTAATCGCTTGCGCGAGCGTTTGCGGACGGCCGCGCAAACGCTCGCGCAGTCGTCTGGGTGGGGCCGCGCGCAAACGCTCGCGTAAGCGTTTGCGCGCGGACCACGCAAGCGCTGGCGCAATCCTTTACGCAAACGCTTGCGTAAAGGATTGCGCAGACGCTTGCGCAAGCGTTTACGTCCTAGAGTTCCGCGTCTTGGTGCCCGTGCCCGGTCCCGGCCCCGCCCGCGTCCCGCAGCTCTGTCACCCGTTCCAGCAGGATCGCCTCCCAGGTGCGTCGGAGCTGGGTCCTGAGGAGTGGCAGGGGGCCGGTGTCGCGGCCCTTGAGGTGGTCCGCGAGGCGGATGACGGTGTCGCAGCGGGCGAGCCAGAGGCCGCGCAGGCAGGGGCGGGCGCCGTAGCCGGCGAGGGTCGCGGCGCGTACGGCGGCGGGGGAACCGACCGCCAGGGCGAGCCCGGCGATGTCCTCGGCGGGGTCGCCGACGACCGCGTCGGTCCAGTCCAGGACTCCGCGGACGCGGCCGTCGGCGCTGACCACCAGGTGTTCGCCCTTGAGGTCGTGGTGGACGAGGACGGCGGTACCGGACTGCGCGGCGAGCTGGACCGCGCCGGGCGGGGTCAGCTGGTGGAGGCGGGCGGGGTCGAACTCGTCGGCGGCGGCGAGCCGTTCGGCGGCCCGCTCGGCGGCGCGGCGCAGCGACTCCAGGGAGCGTGGCGCGGTGCGCGGGACACCGAGTGTCTCGGCCTGCCGGGCGGGCACCTCGCGCAGCCCGGTGAGCAGTCCGGCGAGGTCGGCCTCGCCGACGGCGGAGACGTCCTGGTCCTCGCCGGAACGCCCGGGCACCTTGGTGTCCAGCGTGTAGGTGAGCCCGGGCGCCCACTCGCCGTACGCCACGCTCGTCGGGACCGCGACCGGGAGGGTCGGCCGCACGAGGTCGCGCAGGCGCAGTTCACGGCGCTGGCGCAGGGCGGCCTCGCGGTTCGGGGCGAGGCGCAGCACATGGCGGGAGCCGACCCACCAGGTGGCGTGCTCGCCGCCCTCGGCGACGGGCCGGATCTCGGGTCCTGCACCGTCGGCCGCACTGTCCTTGAGCAGGGTGCGGACCAGTTGTCGGACGGTGTCCGCGGTGGGTGTCGGTTCCTGGGTCATGGTCGCGCCGTCGCCGTTCGGGGGTCGGGGCTCCTGGTCGTCGTCAGTCCACCAGGGCCATCTCTCGGGCCGTGTTGTTGAGCCGGCGACCGCCGTCCTCGGTCACCGTGACGATGTCCTCGATACGTACCCCGAAGCGGCCGGGCAGATAGATGCCGGGCTCCACGGAGAAGCACATACCGGGCACGAGGGGCTGTTCCTCGCCCTCGATCATGTACGGCGGCTCGTGCGTGGTGACGCCGATGCCGTGGCCGGTGCGGTGGATGAAGTAGGGGCCGTACCCGGCGGAGTCGATGACCGCGCGGGCGGCGCGGTCGACCTCCTGGCAGGCGACCCCGGGGCGTACCGCGCGGAAGCCGGCCTCCTGGGCCTCGCGGACGAGGTCGTGGACGCGCTGCTCCTCGTCGCTGGGTTCGCCGACGTGGACCGTGCGCGAGGTGTCGGAGCCGTAGCCGTCCTTGAGGCCGCCGAAGTCGAGGACGATCATGTCCCCCTGCTGGATGACACGGTCGCCCACCTCGTGGTGCGGGTTGGCTCCGTTGGGACCCGAGGCGACGATCGTGAAGTCGACCTGGGAGTGCCCGAACTGCCGCAGCAGATCGGCGAGATCGGCCCCGACGTCGGACTCGCGACGGCCGGCGAAGGGAACCTTCCGGATCTCCTCGTACGTTGCGTCTGCGGCGGCGCCGGCCGCCGCCATGAGGTCCAGTTCGGCCGCGTCCTTGACGGCACGCAGCATGGGCAGCGCGTCGGTGAGGGAGGCGTAGGTGGTGTCGGGCAGCGTCTTCTGCAGACCGAGCAGGTGCATGGACCAGGCGTTGTCGCTGATCCCGAAGCGGCCCGTGGCGTCGAGGAGCGCGGCGGTGGCGGCGTAGGGGTCCTTGCCGTCGGTCCAGTCGCGCAGGGTGAGGGCGTCGGCTCCGGCCGCCTTCGCGGCGTCGGGGGCCTCCAGGGTGGGGACGACGAGGACCGGGGAGCGTCCGGGCGCCAGGACGAGGACGGTGAGCCGTTCGGTGATCGCCGTGGGCGCGTAGCCGGTGAGCCACACGAGGTCCGGTCCCGGAGCCACCAGCAGTCCCGCGAGACCGGCGTCGGCGGCGGCCCGGGCGGCGCGGTCCATGCGGGCCCTGTAGTCGTCGGCGGTGAAGGGCGCGGGCGGGCTACCGGTCATGCAGGGCCTCCGAGAGCGGACGAAAGGGAGCTACGGTCAGCATCCTGCCCGCACCCGGGAGGCCACGCGAGCCGATCGCCCGCTCTTTCCGTCCCGGACGAGGTCGCGACGCCGGCTCTCCTGGGCGATGCGCACGCCCGGGAGCGGCGGCACGCCTCCGGAGACCTGCTCCAGGCGTCAGAGGACGTACCCGGGGACCACGGTGAACTGCTGGAAGCCGCCGCTGCGATGGCGGACCGTGACGGTGACCTCGTCCCCGGGGCGGGCGTGCGCGACGGCCCGGGCCAGGTCGGCGGCGGAGTCGACGCGGTCGCCGCCGAAGGTGAGCAGTACGTCGCCGCGGATCAGACCAGCGGTGTAACCGGGCCCCGGCATATGGACGCCGACGATCAGGGCGCCCGCCTTCTCGGCGTCCACCGCCTCCACACCGAGGGTCGCGGCGGCGGCCGTGGACGACGGTGTCGGCGCAGGACTCCCGGAGGCTGCGGGCTTGCCGGACGACTCCGCCGCGGGCCCCGGTCGACGGCCCGCCTGGCGTTGCGTCTCGGCGAGTTTGTTCATGCCGATCACGGTGGCGCCGACCGTGCCGAGGCCGACCCCGGACAGCACCAGGACGGTCCCCACGAACACGCTGAACAGCAGGGTGATGAGCCGTCGGCCGCGGCGCCGCGCGGCGTGCGGGCGCCGTGGCCCGCCCGGCCTGGTGCCGTCGCCGGGTTCCTGACCGGGCATCGGCTTGGGACGCAACGCAGTCTGTTCCATGGATCGCCTCCGGCAGATGCTCTACCCGGCGCACCGGCGCCCGACGTGCCACGAACGAGTGAGACTGACCGGCGGTCAGGGCAGGGAACCGGAGGGGAACAGAGGGAAGCTGCGGGCAGCGCGACGGCGGGAGCGCGAGCCGACGGCAGCACACGCGCGCGTGGCCCTTCACCTCGGCGTCGTCGATGTCGTCGCCCTCATCCTCGTTCCACCAGCCGCCCCGCCAAGCGCGCCGCCGCTCCCTGCGGCGCGCCCCCGTACACCAGTTCCGTACGGTGCACGACGCGCGGTTCCGTCAGTGGGACGGCGACCGCGCCGGGCACCCCCGTGGCCGCCGAGCGGGGCAGCAGGGTCAGGCCGTGGCCCGCCGCGGCGAGGGACGTGAGGACGCGGACGTCGGTGCCGTCGTAGCGCAGGGCAGGGCGGAAGGCGCCGCCGCCGTTCGCCGCGCGGAGCCGGGCGAGGGGTACGCCCGCGTCGGGGGCGTCGAGCCAGCGGGCGGCGGCGAGGTCGCCGAGGCGCAGGGCGGGGCGGCCGGCCAGGGGATGCGTGTCGGGGAGCACGACGCAGACGGGTTCCTCGGCGACGCCGTGGGTGGTCAGCGGGGCCACGTCGGGCAGCCGTAGCGGGTCGCTGGGGGCCGCGATCCCGTCGACCAGGCCGAGGTCCGCGGTGCCGGTGGCGACCGCGACCGGCACCTCGTCCCGGGTGAGGACACGGAGCGTCACGCCCGCGCGCGGGAGGGCGTTCAGGACGCGGGGCCCGAGCGCGGTCGGTGCGGTGGCGAGGGTGAGCCCGCGTTCGGGGGCGGCGGCCATCCGGACGACGTCCGCGCGGGCGGCGTCCAGGCGCAGCAGCAGCGGGCCCGCGTGTTCGAGGAGCCGCTCGCCCGCCGTCGTGGGCGTGACGGGGCGGCGGGTGAGCAGCGGGGCGCCGAGGTCCTGTTCCAGGGCGGCGATGTGCTGGGACACCGCGGACTGGGTGTAGCCCAGCTCGCGCGCGGCCTCCGAGAAGGAGGCGAGCCTGGCCACGGTGACGTACGTACGCAGGAGGTGCGGGTCCATGCGGGACAGGATGCCGCACGGAAGAGGCTCTCCACGCACCTTGCATCAGCTCTGCTTATCGGAGGTCCAGAAATCATCGTTGGACGTGAACAACGGGCCGCGCCCAGGATGAAGGCCATGACGAACTCCGCAGCTCGGACCGCCCGTATCGCCCTGGTCGGCGACCGCTCCCCCAACGTCGTCTCGCACACCCGCCTGCCGCTCATCCTCGACGCCCTCGCCGAGCACGACCGGCTCGTCCTCGACGCCTACTGGATCCCGTCCGAGGACGCGGAGGCGGCGGACGCGGTGCGCGGGTTCGACGCCGTGTGGGTGCTGCCGGGCAGCCCCTACCGCAGCGAGGCGGGCGTGCTGTCCGCGATCCGTACCGCGCGCGTGGAGGGCATTCCGTTCCTGGGCACCTGCGGTGGTTTCCAGCACGCGCTGCTGGAGTACGCCCGTGACGTGTGCGGGCTGACCCGGGTCGCGCACGCCGAGAACGACCCCGACGCCGACGACCTCCTCATCGAACCGCTCGCCTGCTCCCTCGTCGGCCACGAGTCCGCCGTCACGATCGAACCGGGATCGCTCGCCGAGTCGTCCATCGGTTCGGAGCGCACGGTCGAGCGCTACTTCTGCTCCTACGGCCCGACCCGCCATCTCGACACCCTGCGCGCGCACGGCCTGCGCTTCTCGGGCCACGACGAGGACGGCCACGTCCGGATCGCCGAACTCCCCGGCCATCCCTTCTTCCTGGCCACCCTCTTCCAGCCCGAACTGTCCGGCGACGGCTCCCGCCCGCACCCGGTGGTCCGGGCCCTGGCACGGGCGGCGGTGGACCACGCGGGGCGGAACCAGGAAGCGACCGTCCGACCGCGCGCAGCCCTGTCGGCCGGCACGACCGCCGGAACCGGAGACCAGACTCCCGGAACCGGAGAAACGAGTGCCGTCGCCGGAGAAACGAGTGCCGGCGCCGGAGAACAGACTCCCGACACCGGAGAGCCGAACCGCCGGCGCCGGAGAACCATCCGCGTTCTGCCTCCCGACCCCGTTGTCAGTGCCGCCTGTTACGTTCTGTGACATGACCGATCACGCTCTGCGGCTGCTCCGGCAGCACGCGCATCTGGCCGAACTGGCCGCGTCCGTCTTCGACTTCGACCTGGACCGGGCCGACCACGTCGAGCCGGTGCGGCTGGCCTCGGGCGGCCCGCTGCGTCCGGTCGCGGGCGACGGGTCGGGCGGTACGTACTTCGTGTGCGCGGACGGTTCCGTGCTGTACGCCGATTCCGAGGGCTCGGCCGGGATCATCGGCTCCAGTGTCGACGAGGCGCTGGAGACGGTGATCGGTCTGCCGTGCTGGCGCGACCATGTGGACCTGTCCCCGGCCGACGGCCCGGAGCGGATCATGGCCCGGGTGGCGGAGGCGGAGGAGGAGTTCCGCGAGGACCACGGCATCGACGAGGCCGGGGCCGGACTCCGCGCCGCCCTGGGCCTGCCCGAGCGCTCCCCCGTCGAGCTGGTCGGCATGCTGCACACCGCCCTGCTGCGCACCGAGCCCGACTTCCTGCTTCTGAACGCCGAGGAGGGCTGCGCCTACAGCCTGCTGGACCGCACCCCCCGCCGCCCCCTGTGGGAGCCCGTGCTCGCGGCGGGGCGGACGGATCTCGCGGCGCTGCGCGCGGGCGACCGCACGGCGTGGGACGCGACGGCCGTGGACCCCGTACGGCGTCGACTCGCGCTGCGGGCCGCGCAGTTCGACCGCGCGGACGGCGATCTGGAGCTGCTGCGGCACCTGGTCCGCCATGAGGCGGAGTCGTCGATGACGGACGAACTGCGGCTGGCCGCCGTGCTGGTGGGGCTGCGGGGGCACGCCGAGGACCTGCCGTTGCTCGACGAGGTGCGGGGCACGGACTTCGACACGGCGTGCGGGCTGAGCGAGATGCCGGGTCCCGACGCGGACGGCGCGGCCCTGCGGGAGTGGGCCGTGGGCCTGGACGAGTCGCTCTTCGGTACGGACCCGTCCGACGAACCCCTCTCCACCTGGACCGAGTTGGCGGCCGACCAGGGGCTCGTCGAGCTGGCCAGGACGGCCCTGATCCGCAGACTGGACGAGATCGAGCTGGATCAGAGCAGCCTGCGGCGGCAGGGCGCCCCGAAGGCCCTCGACCCGTCTCCCCTGTGGACGCTGGCCCATGAGCTGGAGCAACTGGGCGACCGGGTCCAGGCGTTGCGCGCCCAGCGTCTGTACACCGCGCTCCAGGACACGGCATGGAATCGCGTCTCCGCCCTGCTCACACAGGCCCGCCTGGAGCGCGAGACGGGTCACCTTGGGCAAGCAGAGCGGTCGTTGACCCGACTGCGGGGCCTCCTCGCCGACCCCGCCGACGACTCCCTCCGGCACTGGCAGCGGGTGAACCTCGGCCGTTTCATCGCAGCGGAGCACTACACCCTCACCCGCGCCCTGGCCGACGTGAACCTCACGGAGGAGGCCCGCGCGACCCTGGCCGCCGCCGAGGAGATACGCGGCGAGCTCTCGGGGGCCGCCGCGACGGCCGTACGAGAGCTCGCCGTCGAGGTCGCCGAGCGGGTGGCGGACGCGCGGGATCCGGACTGAGCGGCTGTCCCGGCGAGCCCGGGGCTCGGTTCGGCGGAGGGTCAGCCGAACCGCAGTGCGGGCACGCGATCCGGTACGAACCCGTGCGACCGGCTCGCCAGATGCTCGGCCTTGTACCGGTCGACCTGGCTGTGCCAGTTCAGGATGCCCGCCATCCAGTGCTGGAGGTCGGTCACATAGCCCTTCATGATCTCGCGGGCCTCGTCCGAGAGGCCGAAGTCGTCGTAGACGATGGGCAGTTCGTTCGCGGCGACGTGTTCGAACTGGCGCATGCGCTGGGTCATCAGGTCGTGGATGACGCCGAGTGCGGTCGGGTAGTCGATGCCGAAGAAGTTCTGGACGACAAGGATGGCGTTGTGGACCTCGCCCTCGTACTCGATCTCCTTCTGGTAGGAGAAGACGTCGTTGAGGAGGCAGGCGTAGTCGATGGCCGCGTTCTCCAGGGCGCGGACGGGACCGGTGCGGTAGACCTCGGGCGGCACCTTCGGGCCGTGGCCCATGCGGCACATGCTGAGGGTGAGGTCGGAGCCGAAGGTGGCGCGGCGCATCTCCAGGTAGTCGATCGGGTCGGGGATGCGGTGCTGGATCTGGTTGGACAGCTCCCAGACCCAGCTCTCGGTCATCGTGTTGATCGCGGTCTTCAGGATGCGCCTGTCGTCCACGGGCATCTCGGCGGTGGTGAGGGCCCACAGGTCGACGAGTCCGCGTTCCATGGCGTTGACCGGCACGATGACCGCCGGTCCCTCGATGGGCATGCAGTCGGAGAGGCGGGCCGTGGTGACGCGGGCGGCGGCGAGGTCGCCACGGACGCCGTAGACGAGGGGGTAGTAGTCGTCGCCGTAGGTCCCCCAGGCCAGCCAGCGGGAGCTGAGGTCGAGGGCCGCCTCGGTGGCGTCGGGGTCGATGCCGGCGGAGCAGAGCGGGAGGTCGGCGGCGGCGAGTTTCCCCTCGTCCCAGACGCCCTCCTGGAGGATGCCCATGGCGTGCGCCCAGTCGACGAGGCGGTGGCGGGCGCCATCCAGGTGCGGGCTCAGTTCGACCGTGAACGGCATGTAGAAGTCGGGGAGCAGGGAGGGGCCGACCTTCTGGAAGGGCACGTGGGTGTAGGCGCGCAGCCGTTCGGCGCCGGCCGAGGCGAGCAGGGCGCCGACGTCGGCGGCGGAGGTGCCGATGCCGGTCGGGCCGTTCAACGGCGAGTCGTCCAGGGCGCCTTCGTTCATGTAGCGGCTGGATCGCAGATGCCATTCGTGGCCGCCGGACTGCCAGTCCTGCAGACCTTGGGCGTAGGCGGCCACCGCCCTGACCTCGTCCGGGGTGAGACCTTTCTCCAGGGCCACGGCGGGCACTTCGGTGAGCGCGGTGTGCTCGAACTGGTGGAGTCGCGAGGTCAGCACGTCGTTGACGGTGTCGGCGGCCTCCTGGGTGGTGCAGCCGAAGAAGGACTCCAGGACGAGCACGCCGTTGCTCAGCTCGCCCTCGTCCTCGACCTCCCGCTGGTAGGAGAAGAGGTCGTTGCGCAGGTGGACGCCGTCGGAGAAGGTCTCCATCAGCACCCGCAGCGGTCGCTCCTCGGCGACGGAGGCGGGCACTTCGGCGGTCGCGTACTCGACGAGCCCCGCCGACCAGGGCGCCCCGCCGACCTTGCGGCGCATCTCGATGTACTCGACGGGGTTGGCGACCCGCCCCTCGTTGATGTTGGACAGCTCCCAGAGGGACTCGTTGAGCAGGTGCTCGGTGGAGACGGCGAAGCGGCGGCGCCAGTCGACGGACATCGAGGGGACCGTGCGCGCCCACAGGTCGGCGAGCCCCGCCTCGACCGGATTCTCCGGCTCGGGTACGGGGGTCGCCAGGTCGAGCGGCATGAACAGCGGCAGCCGGTCCAGGTAGGCCTTGCCGCCCGCGCGGTCCTGGCTGCGCTTGAAGGTCTCCAGGAAGTGGTCGTCGAAGAAGAACACCCACACGTACCAGTCGGTGATCAGCGACAGGGCGGGCCCGTCGCAGTCGGGGTGGGTGTAGGCGCAGAGCAGGCCGTAGTCGTGCGCGTCGAGGTCGGCCTGCTCCCAGATCCCGGAGCCTTCCAGCATGCCCATCTCGCGCGCCCAGACGGAGGAGTGGGCGCGGGCCTCGTCCAGGTGCGGGTTGAGGCGCGCGGGATACGGCATGTAGAAGTGCGGGAGTTCGAACGGCTGCGTCATGGCCGGGCCCTACCCGTGGCCCTCAACACCCATCCCGGGCAGGGGACATGATCACACCATCGCGTGAATCGCCGGTGAACCCATGCGTTCCGGCGGCCTCTTGTGACGTTCACTTCTACGCGCGCAGACTACGGGGGTTCACGTGTCCCCTCCATGGCCGGAGTCCCGATGAACCACTCCCGAACCTTCTCCCGCCGCGCCACGCTGGCCTCGCTGGCCGGGGCGGCGCTGGCCGGTACCGCCACGATCCGCGCGTCGGCATCCGGGCAGCACGGGCGGTACGGGCGGACCGTGCGGTTCGCCACGTTCAACGCCTCGCTGAACCGCGGCACCGAGGGCGCGCTGGTCACGGATCTGTCGACTCCGGACAACGCCCAGGCGCGCAACGTCGCCGAAACCATCCAGCGGGTGAACCCCGACATCCTGCTGATCAACGAGTTCGACTACATCGCGGGCGGCGCGGCGGTCCGCCTGTTCGTCGACAACTACCTGTCCCGGGGGCAGCGCGGCGCCCGCCCGATCCACTTCCCGCACCACTTCACCGGCCCGGTGAACACGGGCGTCCCCTCGGGCGTCGACCTCGACGGGAAGAACGGCGTGGTGACGACGCCGGGTTCGGACGCGTACGGCCAGGACGCCTTCGGCTACGGCTTCTTCCCGGGCCAGTACGGCATGGTCGTGCTCTCCAAGTTCCCGGTCGACACCCGCGCGGTGCGCACCTTCCAGCACTTCCTGTGGAAGGACATGCCGGGCAACGTGATCCCGCCGGACTACTACAGCGACGCGGCCCGCGCGGTCCTGCGGCTGTCCTCGAAGAGCCACTGGGACGTGCCGGTCCGGCTCGGCCACGAGACCGTGCACTTCCTGGTCTCGCACCCGACACCGCCGAGCTTCGACGGCCCGGAGGACCGCAACGGCCGCCGCAACCACGACGAGATCCGCCTGTGGGCCGACTACATCGGCGGCCACTCCCGCAGCGCCTACCTCTACGACGACAAGGGCGTCCGGGGCGGGCTGCGGCCGGGCTCGCGGTTCGTGATCGCGGGCGACCAGAACGCCGATCCGTACGACGGCGACAGCTACGACCACGCCGTGCTCCAGCTCCTCGACCACCCGGCGATCCACCTCCCCGCGAAGCCGCCGGCCAGCGCGGGCGGGGTCGAGGCCGCGAAGCTCCAGGGCGGCGCGAACACCGGCCAGCTCGGCGACCCGGCCTACGACACGGCCGACTTCGGCGACACGACGCCGGGCAATCTGCGCGTGGACCACGTCCTGCCGTCCAGGGGTCTGCTCCCCGGCCGCAACGGAGTCTTCTGGCCGACCTCGGACGACCCGCTCCACCGCCTGGTCGGCGACGGCACGACGGTCGTCACCTCCGACCACCGGATGGTGTGGCAGGACGTCCGGCTGGCCTGACACCGCGCCGGAGCCGAGCGCGCCGCCGCGCCCGGTTCGGCGGCCACCGGCATCGTCTACACGCCCCGCACCTGGATCAGCGCATGCGTACCCCCGGTACGCCAGCGCTGCCCCTCCGCCTCGTCCAGCGCGGTCTCCGTGCGGGCGTCGAGACCGGTGATCACATCGGACTTCAGGGTGCGCAGCGCGGCCACCGGACCGGGGAAGAAGGCGGTGACGTCCGCGAACGGTGTCGTCGGCGGCCACCGCCGATCGCCCACCAGGCGGCGGTAGTTGAGGTCGCCCTTCACGATCGTCAGGGTGGCGGCGGCGAACTCGGCGCGGAGGTCGGCGGGCATGTCGGCGTACGGCAGCGGGGCGCAGGAGAAGGGGTGGGCGCGCACAGTGAGGCGGCCGTCCGCCATGGCCGACCAGAGGCCGCGGCCGTACGTCGCCGCCGCACCGGGCGCGGCGACGAGCCGGTGCAGGGCGTCGACGACGTCGGCGGTCGTGGCGTCGGAGACGTAGTACGGATGCGGCTTGATGTGCAACACCGCGCGCTCGATGCGCCGTTGGTCCAGGAGGTGGGCCAACAGGAGGAGATCGGGGATGAGTTCGCGGCCCGCGTTGTCGGCGACGAGGCACAGCGTGCCGGAGAGGAGCGACCACAGCCGTTCGCTGTCGTCGGCGACCAGGGCCGGCACCGGGGCCTGTGCCGCCGACTCCGCTCCGGCCGCCGAGAGGCGGAAGCCGAGGTCGGCGCGGTTGCCCCAGAGGGAGCCGTGCAGCAGGGAGTTGGCGCGTTCCTCGGGTGAGCTGTCCGCCAGCGCGTCGAGTGCGGCGAGTTCCTGGTCCGTCTCGGGGGCGTCGAGTTCGGCGCGCTTGAAGGGGCGGAACGGGTCGATGCCCTGCCAGGCGCCGGGTTCGAAGTAGCCGACGGCGTGCAGGAGTTGGCGGTAGAAGTAGCTCTCGGACCAGAGCCAGGGCACGTCGTACCAGGACTGTCCGGCGTACCGGTCGGTGCCCCACGCCGCCCATCGGTCATGGTCGGGGGCGTCGCGAGGGAGGGGTTCGATCGTGCCTTCGGTGCAGTTCTTCAGGAGGGCGTCGAGGGCGCGGTGCTGCTCGGGGCCGTAGGGGAAGGCGTCGCGTACCTGGTGGATGATCGCGGGGTGCCGTTCGGCCAGCACGCTGCGGGGGAACGAGCCGGGCTCGTCGCCGAGGATCACGGGCGCGGCGGGGGTGTCGGGCATGCGGCTCACCGTACCGGGCGGGTCAGTCGGCTTCGATCTCCCGCTCCAGGCGCGCGGCGAGGCTGAGATAGCGGGCGCGGCGCGGGACGGGGACCAGGCCGCGGATGACGAGGTGCCACATCTGGGTCGTCCGGCGCGGCTGTAAGGCGACCGGTTCGAGGGTGCGGCCGAGGACGCGCATGCCCACGAAGAGGCCGACGAGGGTGCGGGCCATGGCGTCCACGTCGGTGTCGGGGTGTGCGTCGGCTTCGGCGACGGCGCCCGCGAGTTTGCGGGAGGCCAGGTCCAGCCACTCGGTGAAGGGGTGCGGCACCGGGGGCCGTACGTCGATCTCCCCGGCGGCGAGCCGGAGTCCGGCGCGCGGGATGGGGCCCTCGACGGCGAGGCGTGTCATGCCGAACGTGACACGTATCAACGTCTCCAGTGAGGAGTACCCCTTGCTGTCCATCTCCTCGGCCATCTGGCGCGAGGCCTTGGCCTGCATCTCCAGGATGGTGTGGGCCAGGTCCTCCTTGGCCGCGAAGTGGAAGTACAGGGCACCCTTGGTGACCTGGGCTTGGTCGACGATGTCGCTCAGGCTGGTGGATTCATAGCCCTGCCGGTCGAAGAGCTCGGCGGCGGCCGTGATGATCGTCGTGCGGGTCTGTTCGGCCCGTAGCTGCCTCACCATCGACTGAAACACTCCCGATGAAGGAAAAACAACGGCCCATGCCGTTTTTTCTTACCCCCTGTACACAGTAGCTCACCCTGTGGCGGCGTCGACCTTGCACCCGAAGACCACCAACACCCCTCACGTTCCCATCACTTGCATCTCTGTGTCACCCGTGTCCCGACTCTTGACCACTTTCGGTGGCTGTGTCACGTGTCAGCGCCGTTTCCCGGCCAAACAGCGGACCGACCGGCCCGGCCGGACGCCTTCGTGAACGCGCCCCG
This sequence comes from Streptomyces sp. NPDC090083, assembly GCF_044747445.1. Lineage (NCBI taxonomy): Bacteria > Bacillati > Actinomycetota > Actinomycetes > Kitasatosporales > Streptomycetaceae > Streptomyces > Streptomyces sp. NPDC090083. Next base: position 972,158 of record NZ_JBIVED010000001.1, read on the forward strand.
TCCTACGGGTCAGTCGGTCTGTTTCCGTGTTTCCCCTGTACGACCAGGGGTGTTACGGGAAGATGCGCTACGAACCGGCGCGCACGGCCCGGACCGTCCTGGCCGCGTCCGCGAGCCCGGCACCGCAGCCGCCGGAGCAACGGCCGGGCAGGGCACGGGCGTTCGCCTTGATGACCGATTCGATCCGGGCCGGGGTCAGCGCCGGGTCGGCCGACTTCATCAGCGCGACCAGGCCCGCGACGCGCGCGGCGGCCATGCTGGTGCCCCGGTAGGAGGCGTACGGCTCGGTGGACGGCGTCCCACTGCCGGATTTCGGCGCGGAGCGGACGCCGTCGGCGACTCCGGTGCCGGCCTGGTCGCCGGGGGCCGAGACGTCCACGCCGGAGCCGTAGTCGGAGGAGGACGCCCTCGCCCCGGCGCGGTCGGTGGCGGCGACGGAGATGACGTCGTCGCAGTTGCCCGGGGAGTGGTTCGCGACGTTGTCGCCGTCGTTCCCGGCGGCCACGACGACCGTGGTGCCGCGGTGCACGGCGGCGGTGATCGCGCTCTGGGTGGCCGGGGTGCAGGCGCCGTCGCCGCCCAGGCTCATGGTGACGACCTGGGCGGTGTCGGCGTTGGCGGGCACTCCGGAGACGCTGCCGCCGGACGCCCAGGTGAGGGCGTCGATGATGTCGGAGTCGTAGCCGCCGCACGTGCCGAGGACGCGCAGCGGGGAGATCTTCGCGCCGTGGGCGATCCCCGCGATGCCTCTGCCGTTGCCGGTGACCGCGGCCACGGTGCCCGCGACATGGGTGCCGTGCCAGGAGGAGGGGCCGGCCGGGACGCCCGCGCCGCACTCGTTCGCGGCGTGGTGGTCGCCGGGGTCGGCCGGGTTGCCGTCGCGGCCGTCGCCGTCGCCCGACACGGCGGTGTCGGAGATGAAGTCGTAACCGGCGACGATGGTCGCGGCGAGGTCGGAGTGGCTGACGTAGCCGGTGTCGAGGACGGCGACGGTGACCCCGCTGCCGGCCGAAGTCGGCCGCGCGGCGGGCGCGTTCGTCCCGGCTGTCGTCCCGAAGTGGTCCCGCCGCCTGCCGTACCCGGTGTCGTTCGGGTCGGCCTGCGGGGTGTTCAACCGGTCGGGTACGACGTAGGAGACCCGCGGGTCGGATCTGAACTCGGCGATGACGTCGGCGACTTCGGTGGTGCTGCGGGCGTCGCCGAGGCCGACGAGGGCGGCGCCGGTGCCGAGGCGGCGCTCGAAGTCGACGCGCTCGCCGGCCGCTTCCCCCTTGGCGGAGGCGTCGGCCTCGGCCGCGCGGTTCGAACTCGCCTCGGCGGCGCCGGACGTGTAGCCGACGATGAGGCGTTCGGCGAGCGTGCCGGGCGCGGACTCGGTCTGTCCCGGCAGAGTCGGCACGGCGGCCCGGACAGGGGGCTCCTGGGCGACGGCCGCCGAGGTCGCGGCCGTGACGAGGAGCGCCGCGGAGACCGCGGCGACGGAGATCAGGGCCCGTCCGGCGGGAGACGCCGTGGGAGTGCGCAAGGGCTTGCCTTTCGTGACTGACTCCATGCGGCGCGGAGCGGCTGTCGATGCGCTTCGCCGTCGAAGCGGTGGGGGGTCGAGCCGAGAGCGCCGGGCGCGGGCGGCGGTGACAGGGGTCGCCCATGGGTCAGCCGTGGTCAAACGATAGGCAAAGGGAGGGCCATGGGGATACGGGGGAAACCCTCGATCGGGCCGGAACCCACCCCCGACTGTCGGGCGGTCGACCGGGAACGTCCTGGTTCACGGCGAGGGGGCGGACTGAACACGCCGGGCCTCGTTCCCGTATTGCACGAACAGACCGTTGCCGCCCCCGGCCGAGGAGACGTTCCGGATGTCCCGGATGACCGCACACCGCACCGCCATGGCGGGCGCCGCCCTGGCCCCGCTGCTGCTCACCGTCTGGGCGGCCGGTCCGGCGCAGGCGCACGGCGCGCCGACCTATCCGGTGAGCCGTGTCTACGCCTGCTCGCCGCAGGGCGGCAGCCAGGCAGGCTCGGCCGCGTGCAAGGCGGCGGTCGCCGCGAACGGGGCGCCGTTCACCTACTGGGACAACCTCCGTGTCCCCGACATCAACGGCCAGGACCGCCGGCTGATCCCCGACGGGAAGCTGTGCAGCGGTGGACTCGCCGCCTACAAGGGGCTCGATCTCGCCCGCACCGACTGGCCGGCCACCCGTCTGACCCCGGGGGCGAAGCTGACGATGACGTACGCGTCGACGATCGCGCACACGGGCACGTTCAAGCTGTACCTGACGAAGGCGGGTTACGACCCCGCGAAGCCGCTGACCTGGTCCGATCTGCCGACGACACCGTTCGCCGAGGTCAAGGACCCGCCGCTGACGGGCGGCGCGTACCGTATCGGCGCGACGCTGCCGACGGGCCGCACCGGGCGCCAGCTCATCTACACCATCTGGCAGAACAGCAGCACGGAGGACACCTACTACTCGTGCTCGGACGTGGTGTTCCCGGGCGGTGCCACCGCCGCCACGCCCTCGTCCGCCTCCTCCGCGGGGAAGGCCGCCTCGAAGGGCACGTCGGCGAGCCCGTCGTCGTCGGCGGTCAAGTCGCCTACTGCGGCGAGCAGTTCGGCGAAGGCCCCGGCTTCCGCCACCGCGCAGAAGGCGTCTCCCGCCGAGGAGAGCACCGCGCCGGGCACCAGTCCGGTGGCGTCCGACACCGACGCGTCCGGCGGTCCTTCGGCGCCCATGATGGCGGGCGGCGCCGCCGCGGTGCTGGTGCTCACCGGGGGCGCCGCCCTGGCCCTGCGACTGCGCCGACGCTGAACTCGGCGCGCACAGGCTCTACTTGCTACGTGACGTGCTACGTGGCCGGAACTCCTCGGCCCGTTTCTCTCAGTTGGTGTAGACCGCCGCGCCGCCGTCCGTCACCGGGGCGTACTTCGCGGTGAAGTAGCCGGCGCTGAAGCAGAGGGACGAGCCGGAGGTCTTGGTGAAGGCCTGGCTGACGAAGTTGATGCTGGTGTCGGTGTTGCTGGACGTGCCGCTCAGGCTGGGCGCCTGGTACACACAGGTGATGCTGCCCAGCAGGGTGGACAGCTTGACGGTGGTCTGGATGGTGGAGCCGCTGGCCGGGGTGACCGTCAGGGTGCCGTCCGAGACCGCCGCCGTGCTGTAGGGCAGGTTGTCGACGGTGATGCTGGTGACACCGGTGACGCCGAGGACGTTGCTGGTGCAGCTGCTGCTGGTGAAGGTCTGCCCGGAGACGGACTCGGTGGCGGTGCCCGGCGCGGTCGGGTTGTCGGTGACGGTCGCGGTGAACTGCGACGAGGTGCACTTGATGCCGCTGGTGCCGGTCGCGCTCGAGTACAGGGTGGCGGAGGTGCCGGAGGCCAGCGGCGCGGTGAGGACGTCGCCGACCGCGACGGCCGGACCGCCGAGGCTGCCGGTGGTGAGCACGGCGGTGCCGTCCGCCGAGGCCGGGACGCTGAAGGGGAGGGTGAGCGCGGCGACGGAGCCGACGAGGGTGAGGACGGAGCGAGTACGCATGCGGGTGTACCTCTTCTTCCGAAGTGGACGGTCGAACCCTGGGGGTTCTCCGGGGGGTGGGGGAACTGAGGGTCGGGGGCGCGAGTTCGCCGCCGCCCGGCTTGTGCGCGTCGCCGCCGCCGGCCCGTCACGCCTTCTCCGTACGCGACGGACCAACAGCGGCGGTCGGCCGGTGACCGGCCGGAGGCCCGCGGGGGTTGGGGGTCTCCGGCCGGGCCGGGGCGGTGGGGCGGACGGCACGGACCAGGGGGAAGCGGCCGTGCCGAGCCGCGGGGTTCGGACTCTGAGGGGGCGTCAACTGCCCCTGCGGAAAGGGAAGTCCGGGAACGCGGCTCCTGCCGCGCGGCGGGATCCGGCGCCACGGATCCCGCGAACAAGGGAGAGTTGTAGACCTGAGTGTCCGTCAACGTCAAGAGATTCAGGGCAAGTTGATGTACAAGTCGAGGGCGCGTCGAGGGGCGGGAAAGGCTTGCCTCACAGGTGGGGCATCATCAACACTCTTTTTTCACAACTCCCTTGACCCTTCAATGTAACCCCCGGTAACTTCCTGGACGGCTACTGCTGCGTAACCTGAAAGCCCTTGCACCCGCCGGGAGTTGTGAGGAGGGCTGCGCCGCACCCGCTGTCCGCGCCAGGACGACGCGCCATCTCGAATCCGACCCGCGTTGAACCAGAGCAGCACATTGGGAGCAGACATGGCTTCACCCTCGGACGCCACCCCGTCCAACGGAAACACCCCTGAGCAGCCGGAAAGCGGTTCCGCACCGGAGAGCACCGGGGGGACCGAGCGACGCGGTCAGGTCCGACTGCGCCGTGCCGCGATCATGGCGGTGCCGGCCACCCTGGCCGCCGCGACCCTCGCGGTGCTTACCGCCCAGGGCGCGCTGGGGGTGCAGTTCTCCATCTCCGGCATGCCGTTCACGGTCACCGCCAAGTCGATGGACGGGACCGGCTTCGAGCAGTTCGGCGACCTGGACAACATGATCCCGGACAGCCCGAACGCGGGCGACACCGGCGGCCAGGAGCTGATCGTCACCTCCGCCATCAAGAACGCCACGCTGGACAGCCTCTGCCAGAGCGTCGACCTGGGCGGCATCAACCTGCTGATCAAGGCGGGCAGCGGAGCGACGAAGGTGACGGCGACCGACCTGACGACGGACTCGACGGAGATGTCGGGCAACGCGTCCTTCAACAACATCGAGATCGGCAACGACGCCAGCACGCTCACCAAGGCGGGGGTGCAGGGCAAGAAGGGCGTCTTCAGCCAGCAGGCCGACACCGTGCACATCGACAACCTGCGGCAGACCAACTACGCGACCACGGCAGGCGTGTTCAAGCTGCCGGGCCTCAAGCTCAGCTTCAGCGACTCGGGTTGCTGATGTCGGACGACCTGTCACGGCAGGGGATGCGGCCCGCCTTCCGAGGGTGGCGGGCCCGCCGCCCGTTCTGGGGCGGGCTGCTGCTCGCCCTGGGCGGGGCGGAGATCCTGGTCACGGAGAAGGTGTCGCTCAAGGTCGCGATGCACATCGGGATGCAGGGCATGACCGGCTATCTGCTGCCCGTGGTGATGGTGCTCTGCGGACTGCTGATCCTCTTCAGCCCGGGCCAGCGCCTCTTCTACTCGCTCGTCGGGATCCTGTGCAGCCTCGGCAGCTGGCTCACCTCGAACCTCGGCGGCTTCTTCGTGGGGCTGCTGCTGGGCATCGTCGGCAGCTGCATGACGTTCGGCTGGCTGCCGGACCAGGAGCCGCGCTCGGAGCGCAGGCGCCGCAAGCGCGAGGCGAAGAGCACGACGACATCACTCCAGCAGCAGGCCTGACGAACCCTTCGGCCCCGGCGATCGCCGGGGCTCGACGCGTTCCGCCCCGCGTCGCGCTCGGCGGGGTCAGTGGGCGGTCGCCGGTGGTTCCGCGGCGGTGGCCACCGGGGACTCCGTCACGGTGGTGTGCACCGTGCCCGGCTCCCCCGTGCCGCTCTCCTCCTTCATGGCCTTCGCCTCGCTCTTGAGGATGCGCATGGACTTGCCCAGTCCGCGGGCCGCCTCCGGGAGCTTCTTCGAGCCGAACAGCAGGATGGCCAGGGTCACCACGATCAGCAGGTGCCATGGTTCGAGTCCGTTGCGGAGCATGACCTCGCCTCTCTTCTCTTCACCGAAAACAGTTGCTATGTTGCGCAACTGTACAACCCGGAGGTGGCGGACAGACCCCCAGGACCCGGCCGTCATCGGGCATGGAGGGGCCGTGCCCGTGGGAGCGGTGTCAGAGTCCGCGGAGGCGGGGCACGGGCAGGTCGGTCCGGTCGGCGCGGGCGCCGAGGCGGGTGACCGCGAGCCGCACGACGTCGACCACGTCGGGGTCGTCGACGAAGTACACCTGGTGGCGTCCCTCGCGGCGGGCCCGGACCAGTCCGGCGAGCCGCAGCTTGGTGAGGTGCTGGCTGACCGCGGGCAGCGCGCCGCCGACCCGCGCCGCGAGCCCGGTGACATCGCTCTCGCCCTGGGCCAGCGCCCACACGATGTGCAGCCGCGCGGGCGAGGCCAGCAGGCCGAAGGCCGCGGCGGCGTCCGCGAGCACCTCGGCGGACGGGTCGTCGGAACCGCTGCCGGCTGCCGTCACCGTCGTCGCCTCCCGCCCTGGCCGGTCCTTCGCACGGACCGCACCAGTCTAGGCGGCCGGAACTTCTCCCCGGTGCGGGGAGTTTCCACGGTGCTTGCAGACAGGGCGGTGCGGACGGACGACCGGTGCGTGCCGCCCACCTACTACACCTGGAGTTCGCATGGCCCTGTGGGACCGCTTCAAGGAGTCCGCGTCGACGATGCAGACCCAGCTCGTCGCCAAGAAGAACGACCTGAAGAGCGGGGCCTTCCGCGACGCGAGCATGGCGATGTGCGCGCTCGTCGCCGCCGCCGACGGATCGGTCGACCCGTCCGAGCGGCAGCGCGTCGCCCAGCTCATCGCGAGCAACGAAGTGCTGAAGAACTTCGACGCGACGGACCTCCAGCGCCGCTTCGACGAGAACCTGAACAAGCTGACGGCCGACTTCGCGTTCGGCAAGGTGAGCGTGTTGCAGGAGGTCGGCAAGGCGAAGAAGAAGCCCGCCGAGGCGCGTGCGGTGATCCAGATCGGCATCGTGATCGGCGGCGCCGACGGCGACTTCGACAAGACCGAGCAGGCCGTGGTCCGCGAGGCGTGCTTCGCCCTCGACCTCCCGCCGCACGAGTTCGACCTCTGACCGGCCGTCGATACCGACGTCCGGGACACTTCACCGTCTGCTCTTATGTAACCTTCACATCCTCGGCAACTCCTGTGCGGCGTCGCGATGATCACGATGCGGCAGCAACAACTCACTCCATGTCGCTGCTCACTTGACTACCAGCGGTCACACACGATTGGCTCCGGCTCAACGGGAGTAACCCGGTCGGCGCACCTCATACGGCTCCGGGCGCACTCTCCCCGTCCACGAGCTCGGCCGCACAGCGAGGTGCCGCACCCCCCATGACCACTCCTTCCTCACCTCATCCCTCCTCCCGTCTCATACGCGTCACGGCGCTGCCCTTCGCCGTGGCCGCGTGCGTGCTGGTCTCCGGCTGCTCCGGGACCGGGGGATCCGGCAAGGACGCGGCCGGTGCCGCGCACACCGGCCGCCTCAAACTCGCGCTGGTCACCCACGCGGGCAAGGGCGACGCCTTCTGGCTCCTGGTGAAGAAGGGCGCCGAGGCCGCCGCGGCCAAGGACGGCGTCGATCTGACCTATGCCAGCGACCCGGACGCCACCGGGCAGGCCGAGCTGGTGCGTGACTCGGTCAAGGACGGGGTCGACGGCATCGCGCTGACACTCGCCAAACCGGACGCGATGAAGGGGCCGATCAAGGAGGCCAGGGCCGCCGACATCCCGGTGGTCGGCCTCAACTCCGGGATCGCCTCATGGCAGTCGGAGGGCGTCCTGGAGTTCTTCGGCCAGGACGAGAGTGTCGCGGGCCGGGCCGTCGGTGAGAAACTGGACGCTCTCAAGGCCAAGCACGCGCTGTGTGTGATCCACGAGCGGGGCAATGTGGCCCTGGAGGCGCGCTGCGCGGGCGTGAAGAAGACGTTCACCGGCGCGACCGACATGCTCTACGTGGACGGCACCGACATGGACGCCGTGTCCGCGGGGGTCACGGACCGGCTGAAGCAGGACCCCAGCATCGACGAAGTGGTCATGATGGGAGCCGATTTCGCCCTCGCCGCGGTCAAGTCCGTGAAGGCGGCGGGCAGTAGGGCCAAGGTAGCGACCTTCGACCTCAACCAGAACCTGGTCAAGGCCGTGCAGAGCGGGGACGTGCAGTTCGCCGTCGACCAGCAGCCCTACCTCCAGGGCTACTTGGCCGTGGACTCGCTGTGGCTCTACAAGACCAACGGCAACATCAGTGGCGGCGGGGCGGCTCCCGTGCTCACCGGCCCGGCGTTCGTGACGAAGACGAACGTCGGCGCGGTCGCGAAGTTCGCGGCCAACGGAACGCGCTGACCGGACACTTCGTACGAGGATGTAGCGAGGACGACCACGATGTCTCCACGGACAGGTGCCCGGCGCCGCGTCGGTTCCATACGACTTTCCCTGATCCTGCTGGCCCTGGTCCCCAGCGTCACGCTGGCCGCGATGTGGGGCGTGACGACGACCCAGATGTTCACCGAGGGTCTACGGCTGCGCTCCCAGACGGAGTTGAGCCGCTCGACCGGCGCCATGGGCACCGAGGCCGCGCTCGCCCTCCAGAAGGAACGCAGTCTCTCGGCCGCGTGGATGGCCGACCCGCACGGCTCCCAGGCCGCGTTGGAGACCCAGCGCGCGGCGACGGACAAGGCGGTGGCCAAGCTCGTGGGCCAGTCGGGGTCGATCAAGAAGGCGCCGTCCCGCATCAAGGACCGGATGTACTCGGTCGTCGCGTCCGTGGACAGCCTGGAGTACTACCGCGACCAGGTCGACAAGCCCACCGACATCACCGCCCAGCAGGTGCTGGACCAGTACACCGCGATCATCGACGACCAGATCCAGGCGTTCCAGGAGCTGTCCCAGGTCGACGACGGCGACCTCACCTCGCAGGCCGAACCGCTCGTCGCGCTGGAGCACGGCGCCGAACTGGTCTCCCAGGAGGACGCCCAGCTGACGCTGGCCTGGCGCGCCGGGCACTTCGACGACAAGTCGTGGGAGCAGTTCGCCGAGGTCGTGCACGCGCGGCGCTGGCTGGTCCAGGACCAGATCGTCACCGCCTTCCAGGGCACCGCCAAGACGAGGATCGAGCACGTCCTGCAGAGCCCGGAGTGGAGCACCCTGGAGTCCGTGGAGGACGCGGTGCTCGCGTCCGGCACCGCGGACAACGACACGGCGGGCCAGATCGCGCTGCCCGCCGAGCAGAAGGAGTGGAACGCGGCACTGGCCGAAGTCGCCGACCAGTACACGACGTTGATCAGGCAGCAGACGTCCGGACTCCTCGACCGCAGCTCCGACAAGGCGCACAACCTGCTCGTCACCGCCGCCTCGCTGAGCGCGGGCGGACTCGCCGCCCTGCTGCTGTGCGTGGGCATGTCCTGGCGGATCACCCGCTCGCTGTCCCGCCGGCTGAGCGGTCTGAAGGCGGCCACGCTGAGCCTCGCCGAGGACCGGCTGCCCGATGTGGTGGCCCGGTTGAACCGGGGCGAGAAGATCGACGTGGAGTCGGCGACCCCGCCCCTGGACTACGGCGACGACGAACTCGGCCAGGTGGCGCAGGCGTTCAACGCGGCGCAGCGCACCGCCGTGCACACCGCGGTCGAACTCGCCGACACCCGACGGGGTTTCCAGAAGGTCATCCTCGGCATCGCCCGGCAGAGCCAGAACCTGGTCAACCTCCAGCTCACCAAGCTCGACCAGCTGGAGCGCCGCCACGACGACCCCGAGGTCCTGCGCGGCCTGTACGAACTGGACTCCACGGCGAGCCAGTTGCGCCGCTACGAGGAGAACCTCGTCGTCATCAGCGGCGAGCAGCCCCGGCGCAGCTGGACCGAGCCGGTCGCCCTGATCGACATCCTGCGCAGCGCCGTCGGTGAGGTCGCCGAGTACCAGCGGGTGGAGGTGCACACCGACGAGGAGGTGTGCCTCGCGCCGCCCGCGGTCGCCGACGTCATCCATCTGCTGGCCGAGCTGATCGACAACGCCACGGTGTACTCCCCCGCGCCGAGCCCGGTCGGGGTGCGGGCCGCGATGGTCGCCAAGGGCCTCGTCATCGAGGTCGAGGACCGCGGCCTCGGCATGTCCGACGAGGACTACGCCTCCCTCAACGCCCAGTTGACCGTGGCCCCGCAGTTCGACGTCGTCGCCCTCGCCGACGACCTCCGCCTCGGCATGTTCGTGATCGCCCGGCTCGCCACCCGGCACGGCATCGCGGTGACCCTGCGCTCCTCGCCGTACGGCGGCACGACCGCGATCGTGCTCATCCCGCACGAGATCGTCGTACCCGAACCGGTCGAGGAGTCCGCGCCGGAGGCCTCGGCCGACGCCGAGGACGGGACGGCCGGGGCGGTCGGGGCGGAGAAGGCGGCCAGGACCCCAACCACGCCCAAGGACAAGGCGGTTGACGAGCCGGACGCCGTGCGCGCCGTGCGGCCCGTCATTCCGCCGGCGCGGTCGCCCGAGCCGGCCGCGCCCGTCGACCTGGGCGGGCTCGCCCCGTTGCCGCGGCGGGTGCCGCAGACCAGTCTGGCCAGTGAGTTGCGGGAGGAGGCCGGACCGGCCGAGGAGGACGGGCAGTTGGACGACTTCACCGCGGAACGCGCGGCCTCCTCGCTGGCCGGGTTCCAGCGCGGCACGTTCCAGGCGCGAGACGCCATCGACGACGACGCGCCATCGCAGTACGACCGTGAGGAAGCCGCAGCCTCCTCGAATCCGCCCGCCGACCGCTCATGAAGGACTCCGCCATGACACGTCCCGTCCCCGCCACGCACACCCAGCTCGACCAGTTGCTCACCGGACTCGTGGACCGGGTGGCCGAGGTCAACCAGGCCGTCGTGCTGTCCGAGGACGGCCTGGTCGTCAGCAAGTCCACCGGGTTCCTGCGCGACGACGCCGAGCGGCTCGCGGCCACCGCGTCCGGGCTGATGAGCCTCAGCAAGGGCGTCAGCATGGACTTCCGGGGCGGGCCGGTGCGCCAGGCGCTGATCGAGATGGCCAACAGCTATCTGATCCTCACCTCGGCGGGTCCCGGCGCCCACCTGGTCGTGCTGACCGGTCCCGGCGCGGACGTCGGGGTCGTGGCGTACCAGATGAACATGCTGGTGAAGAAGATCGGCGAGCATCTCAGCGCCGCGCCGCGGGCCGGTGTCGGCCCCGCGGCCGGCTCCGGCGAGTGAGGTGAGCGGTGGCGACGCGGCGGGGCGGCTCGTACGGCCGTTCACGCTGACCGGTGGGAGAACCCGGCCCAGCCGCGCCGATTTCACCCTCATCACGACGGTGACCGCGGTCGAGCCGGCGCCCTTGCGCGCGCCCAGGCCGCAGCCGGAGCAGTCCCGCATCCTGCGGCTGTGCGCCGAGCCGCTGGCGGTGGCGGAGGTCGCCGCTCTTGTCGATCTTCCGGTGAGCGTGGTAGTGATCATGCTCTGCGATCTGCTGGAGGCGGGCCTGATCACGGCCCGGCCGCCGCACCCGGTCTCCCGTACCAGCCCGGACCTGGACCTGCTGCAGAAAGTGAGGGAGGGCCTTGACCGGCTCTGACACCATCGCTCCGGCACCCGCGCCGCCCGAGACGGTCAAGATCCTGATCGCGGGGGGCTTCGGCGTCGGCAAGACCACCATGGTCGGTTCGGTGAGCGAGATCGCGCCGCTGCGCACCGAGGAGCCACTGACCGTGGCGGGCCTCGCCGTCGACGACCTCGACGGCATCGAGGAGAAGCGGGCCACCACCGTGGCCCTGGACTTCGGCCGCATCACCATCGGCCAGGACCTGGTGCTCTATCTCTTCGGCACCCCGGGCCAGCAGCGCTTCTGGTTCATGTGGAACGACCTGGCCCTCGGCGCTCTCGGCGCGGTCGTCCTGATCGACGTGCGCCGCCCGAAGTCGAGCTTCGCGGCCGTCGACTTCTTCGAACGCCGGGGCATCCCGTTCGTGGTGGGCGTGAACGGCTTCTACGGCGAGCACCCGTATCCCGCGGAGGCGGTGCGCGAGGCGCTGGCCCTCCCGGAGGACGTCCGGGTGCTGCTCTGCGACGCGCGGGAGCGCGACTCGTGCCGGAACGTACTGATCGCGCTGCTCGACCAGTTGATCGAGGCGGCCGTCGAGAACGGCGGGGGCGGCGGGCTCACTCCTCAGCCCCGGTGAGCGGCTCGTTCGAGGGGGCGATGATCCGGGCCGTGAGGTCCGGGTCGGGCAGGTCCCGGTCGAAGGGGAACATGGGCCGCCGGATGCGGTGATGCCCGAGCCGTTCGAGGTCCTGGTCCACTCCGCCCGGGGTGAGGGCCATCTTCCAGTCGGCGGCCATGGCGAAGAGCTCGGGTTCGAGATAGCCGATCTTGACGAGCACCAGATCGGCGGAGCGCGGGTCCAGCTCCAGGTCGGTGAAGTCGTGTTCGTGGTGGTACGGCTTCCGCAGCCGGGTCAGGATCACGTGCACGCTGCCGACCCTGAGGACGACCTCGGTCTCCGCGTCCCGGTCGCCGTGCCGCACGGAGTGCACGACGCCGGTGAGGGTGAGCTGGCCCGCGTGCCGGTCGTCGACCTCGGCGCCCGCCGTGACGGTGACGGTGGCGCCGACTCCCGCCGCCGCTGCCGTGTCCACGGCGGCCGGTCCGGGGAGCGACGCGTAGATGACCGTAGGACCGTGTTCGTCCTTGAACTCCGGTCGTTCCAGGACGTGTTGGAGGCCCCAGGTGACGTCGCCCGCGCCGCCCGCGGTGGGGTTGTCGCCGGTGTCGCTGATGAAGTACGGGCGGGCGGTGGAGGCGAGGGCTTCGTCCAGGCAGTCGGCCAGGGTGCCGGTGGGGGCGACGAACGCGAAGTCGCGCCGCGCTTCCCAGAAGCCCCGGGCCAACTGCTCGGCGCCCGCGGCGACTTGCGGTTCCGACGGGCCGGTGACGACGACCGCCGCCCGGTTGCGGGGCTCGTCCGCCCAGGCGTAGCCGACCCAGATCGCCGCGTCGGTGACGCCTTCGGCCGCCGCCACGTCCGCCACGGCCGCGTAGACGCTCTTCGCCGGTTCGATGCGGGTGGAGGTCTGTTCGCCCGCGAGCAGGACGGGGACCGGGATCCAGGCCTTGGCCGGGCGGGAGCCGCCGCTGGACAGGAGGTCCACGAGGTTGCGGGCGGCGCGTTCCTTGGTGTCCATGGCGTCCTCGTGCGGGGCCATGCGGTAGCAGGTGATCAGGTCGCTCCGGTGGACCAGTTCGCGGGAGACGTTGCCGTGCAGGTCCATGGAGGTGGAGATCAGGGTGTCCGGGCCGACGGTGTCCCGGACGCGGGCGAGGAGGAGGGATTCGGCGTCGTCCAGTCCCTCGACGGTCATCGCGCCGTGGATGTCGTACCAGAGGCCGTCCACCGGCCCCAACTCGGCCAGGCGGGCGATGAGTTCGTCGGAGAGTTCGGTGAACGCGGCCGCCGTCACCGTGCCGCCGGGGAGGGCCTTGCCGACGAGGGCGCCCTGCCAGGTCGCGGATTCCCCGAGGGGGGTGCCGGGGGCGAGGAAGGGGTAGCGGGTGAGGACTTCCGGGCCGCGCTGGGGGTGGAAGGCGGGGGCTTCTGTGCGGGCCGGGGAGAACGTCGAGGATTCGATGCCCAGGCCGGCGATGGCGATGGTGGGGCGGGGTGTTGGCACGGGTTCTCCCAGTCGTGTGTCGTCCGCGGATTCGTTGTGGCTGGTCGCGCAGTTCCCGCGCCCCTGAAGGGGCATCACCGCGTCCCCGACTGGTCCGTGACCGTCTGGAGCGCTTGTGCCAGGGCTCTCTGCAGGGCGAACTGACCCGCGCCCACGAGCCCCGCGTCCGCGCCGAGGCTGGCGCGCTCGATCACCAGGTGCTCGGTGACCAGGGGGTGGCAGCCCTCGTAGAGCTGGCTTCGGACGGCGGCGACGAAGGGTTCCAGGGTGGAGAGGATGCCGCCCAGGTAGACGGCGTCGGGGTTGAAGAAGTTGACGTTGGCCGCGAGGACCTGGCCGAGGTAGCGGCCGGCCTGGCGGACCGCCCGGGTCGCCTCGGGGTGGGAGTCGGTGGCAAGGCGTACGACGTCCTCGGTGGAGGTCACGTCGAGGCCGCGGTCGCGCAGGATGCGGACCAGGGCGGCGCCGGAGGCGACCGTCTCCAGACAGCCGGTGTTGCCGCAGGAGCAGGGGATGTCGTGGGCGGCCTCGACGCGGACGTGGGTGATCTCGCCCGCCGCGCCGGTCCCGCCGCGGTAGAGGCGGCCGTCCGCGATGACGCCCGCGCCGATCGCCGTGCCCGTCTTGACCATGATCGACTGGCGTCGCTCGGCGGGCTGCACGGTGTGTTCGCCCACGGCCATGCAGTTGGCGTCGTTCTCGATGGCCGCCGGGACGGCGAAACGGTCCTCCAGCCAGGCCCGGACGGGGAAGCGGTTCCAGCCGGGCATGCGCGACGGGAGGGTGACGACGCCGTTCGTGACGTCGACCGGGCCCGGCAGCGAGAGTCCGACCCCGCGCAGCAGTTCCGGCCCGCGGCGCTCGGCGAGGCCCTGGAGGGTGTCGGCCAGACCCGGCAGGGCGGCCTCCGGTCCCTCGGCCGTGGGGAACGGCACGGTCGACACGTCGGTCAGGCCGCCACCGGGGAGTACGACCCCGACGTGCGCGTGTTTGCCGCCGAGTTCCGCCGCGACCGCGAAGCCGTCGCTGCCTCCCAGCCGGAGCACCTTGCGCGGCCGGCCGCCGGTGGAGGAGCGGGTGCCGTGCTCGGCGACCAGGCCGAGGGAGACCAGCTGGCCGACGGCGAGGGAGATCGTCGAGGGCGCGGCGCCGAGGAGTTCGGTGAGTTCGGTGCGGGTCGCGGCCTGGCCCGAGGCGAGAAGTTCGAGGACGTGCTCGGCCAGTGAGGAGACGCCCGAGGTGCTCTTCCGACGGTGCGCACTTTTTTCAACCATGAAGGAAGTTACTTCCGGATCGGCGAACGAGGCGACGAGCGTAAGTCACCCACGTGCCCTGTCGGCTTTTTTCAGAACGGCAGTAACAGGCTTTTTACAGACGCACGCCTGTTTCTTCGACGGTAGGGGTCGTTGACTGTCCTCACCCCCGCCTCCGTCCCTCTTTTTCCGAGGAGAACCATGTCCCCTGTTCGCTCGAGACTCCTCGCCGGTGCCTCCCTGACCACGGCCACGCTGCTGCTCGCGGGCTGTTCCGGGTCGAGCGGCACGTCGTCGTCCGGGTCCCACGACTCGATCGACTACGCGCTGCCCGCGAACTTCACCCCGAACTGGATCCTGCCGGTCGGCACCGCGGCCCACCTCAACACCAACAACATCTCCATCGCGAACTCGCTGTGGGAGCCGCTCATCGCCTACGACGGCTCGACCGGGACCATGGGCTGGAACAAGAAGGGCTCGGTGGCGACCGCCGCCGACTTCGCGGCCGACGACAAGAGCGTCACGATCACCCTCGGCGACCGGCACTGGAGCGACGGGAAGCCGATCACCTCCGCCGACGTCAAGTTCTGGTTCGACCTCATCAAGGCGAACAAGGCGCAGTGGGCGGGCTACAACCCGGGCAAGGCGCCGGACAACTGGACGTCCTTCAGGACCGTCGACACCACACACTTCACGATCACGTTCGACAAGGCCTACAACCCGCAGTGGATGCTGGCCAACGAGCTGAGCTCCATCACCCCGCTCCCCCAGCACGTCTGGGACAAGGCCGGGGACGCCAAGAAGGACTGGACGTACCTCAACAGCGCGGCGAAGAACATCAACGGCTATGCCACGAACGCCCTGTGGAAGACGATCAGCGGTCCCTACGGCGTGAAGTCCTTCTCCACGGCCGGCAAGGTCGTGCTGACCGCCAACGCGAAGTACGACGGCGGCGAGAAGCCCGGCATCCCCACCGTGAACCTCCTCCCCTTCACGACGGCGGACGCGGAGAAGAACGCGCTGCGGTCCGGGTCCGTCGACTACGGCTACATCGAGGCGACCGACCTCGACCAGAAGGCGAGCTTCACCGCCCAGGGCTACACGGTGAAGCCGTGGTCGGGCTGGGCGATCACCTACATGCCGTACAACTTCAACAACCCTTCCATGGGCGCCGTGTTCAAGCAGCTCTACGCCCGGCAGGCCGTGCAGCGCTCGATCGACCAGGCCGGTCTGTCGAAGGTCATCTTCAACGGCACGGCGGTGCCCGGATACGGGCCGGTCCCGCAGGCGCAGACCTCGTCGTTCCTGTCGGCCACGCAGAAGTCCGACCCGTACCCGTTCTCCACCTCGGCCGCCAAGTCCCTGCTCAGCGGCCACGGTTGGACCGAACAGGGCGGAGTGATGACCTGTACCGCTCCCGGCACCGGCGCCACGCAGTGCGGTGCGGGGGTCGCCCGGGGCACCAGGTTCCAGATGCAGGTGCTGTCGCAGTCCGGCTCGACGGTGACCGACAACATGATGAGCGCGATCCAGTCCTCGCTGGCGAAGACCGGCATCAAGTTCTCCATCAAGACCGCGCCGGTCAACTCCGTGCTGTCGCAGACCCCGCAGTGCACGGCCTCGCAGTCGATCTGCAAGTGGCAACTGTCCTTCTTCGGTACGGCGGGCAGCTGGTACTTCCCGGCCTTCCCGACCGGCGACTCCCTGTTCCAGTCCAAGGGCGGGGCGAACTTCGGCAACTACTACAACGCGGACGTCGACAAGCTCATCTCCGCGTCCACGACGTCGAGTTCGAACCAGGCGATCCAGGACTACAGCGCGGCCCTCGCCAAGGACCTGCCGGTGATCTGGCTGCCGGAGCCCGACTACCAGATCTCCGTGGTCAAGAACGGCCTCGGCGGCTTCTCGCAGGACCCGCTCGCCAACTTCCACCCGGCCCAGTGGAAGTGGACCGGCTGAGGCATGGACACCCTCCTGTATCTGACCCGGCGGATCGCCCAGGCACTGGTCGTCGTCCTCATCGTGACGGTCGTGGTGTTCGGTCTGCTGCACGCGCTGCCCGGGGGTCCCGCGCGCGGGATCCTCGGCCCGCAGGCCACGCCCCAGCAGATCACGCTGTTCAACCACGACCAGGGGCTCGACCGGCCGCTGCCCGTGCAGTACCTGTACTACCTGCGGCAGTTGCTGCACGGTGACCTCGGCACGTCGTACACGCTGAACGAGGCCGTGTCGCAGCTCATCGCACAACGGCTGCCGAAGACCCTGGTGCTGACCGTGCTCTCGGCGGTGGTCGGGCTGGTGCTCGCCATCCCCCTGGGCATGTGGCAGGCGGTCCGGCGGAACAAGCCCGCGGACTACGTCATCACCACGCTGAGCTTCGTGGCGTACTCGACTCCCGTGTACTTCCTGGGACTTGTGCTGGTGCTCGTCTTCACGCAGCTGCTGCGCTGGTTCCCCTCGCAGGCGCCGCAGGGGGACACGGTGGCCCAAGTCTTCGCCGATCCGGTGGCGTTGGTGCTGCCGGTGGTGACGGGGGCGGCCTCCATGGTCGCCGTGTTCAGCCGGTACATGCGGGCCTCGACGCTGGAGAACCTTTCCGAGGACTACGTCCGTACGGCTCGGGCGGGGGGTTCGCGGCAGCGGTCGGTGCTCTTCAAGCACGTGTTCCGCAACTCGCTGACGCCGGTGATCGCGATGCTGGGGTACTACGTGCCGGTGCTGTTCGGCGGAGCGCTGGTGGTCGAGCAGCTCTTCAACTACCCGGGGATGGGGCTGTTGTTCTGGAGTGCGGCCCAGTCCTCCGACTACCCGGTGCTCCTCGGCTGCGTGCTGGTCATCTCCGTGGCCACGGTGGTGGGGACGCTTCTTGCCGACGTCGTTCAGCGGATCGTGGATCCCCGAGTGAAGGCTGGTCGGACATGAGTGTGCGAAGTGCCGGCCGGCGAGGGCTGGTCGCGCCGCGCGGCGGAGCCGCGGACCGGCAGAGCGCCGCGCTCCTGATGGCTCGCTTCGCCCGCAACAGGCTTGCCGTCGGCGGGCTCGTCGTCGTCGCCCTCTTCTTCCTGTTCTGTTTCGTGGGGCCGCTCCTCCACTCCACCGATCAGATCCACACCGATCTCACGCAGGTCAACCTCCGGCCCGGCGGGGCCCACCCGCTCGGTACCGACGCCGTGGGGCACGACGAGCTGGGGCGGCTCATGTACGGCGGGAAGGTGTCGTTGCTCGTCGGGCTCGCGGCCGGGGTGCTCGCCACGGTGATCGGGACCCTGTGGGGGGCCGTCGCCGGGTACGCCGGGGGGTGGGTCGACGCGGTGATGATGCGGGTGGTCGACGCGGGGATCGCCATTCCGGCCCTCTTCATCCTGCTGGTCGTGTCCGCCATCACCACGCCGGACACCGGGGGGCTGATCCTGATCCTGGGGCTGGTGTCCTGGCTGGTGCCCTCACGGCTGGTGCGGGCGGAGACGCTGACCCTGAAGAGCCGGGACTACGTGCTGACGCTGCGGGCCATCGGCGGCTCGCACAGCCGGGCCATCACCCGGCACATCCTGCCCAACTCGGTGTCGACGATCGTCGTCGCGGCCACCTTCCAGGTCGCCGACGCGATTCTGCTCGTCGCCTACGTGTCCTATCTGGGGCTGGGAGTCCAGCCACCGGCGACCGACTGGGGCGGGATGCTCTCGGCCGGGCTGACGGCCGCCTACTCGGGGCGCTGGTGGCTGATCGTTCCACCCGGCCTCGCGATCATTCTCGTCGTGTGCGCGTTCAACGCGATCGGTGACGGGCTTCGGGACGCCTTCGACGTGAAGGGACGGGGATGAACAGCATCCTGGAGATGGAGAACCTGAGCGTCACCTTCTCCACCGAGAGCGGTGACGTGCCCGCCGTGCGCGGGGTGTCGCTGCGGGTGGAGCCCGGGGAGACACTCGCCCTCGTCGGCGAGTCCGGTTCCGGGAAGTCGACCGTGGCCCTGGCCGCGCTCGGCCTGCTGCCCGGCAACGCCCGTGCGTCCGGGGGCGTTTCGGTCGGGGGCACGGATGTCGTGGAGGCCCGCGAGGCCGAACTCGCCCGGCTGCGGGGACGTACGGCCTCGATGGTGTTCCAGGAGCCGGCCACCGCGCTCGATCCGCTGACCCGGATCGGCAGACAGATAGCGGAAGTCGTACGGAACCACCGGGACGTCTCCCGGCAGGAGGCCGCCGCCGAGGCGGTCGCCCTGCTGCGCAGGGTCGGGATACCCGAGCCCGAACGGCGGGCGTCCGCCTTTCCGTTCCAGTTGTCCGGTGGGCAGCGGCAGCGGGTCGTCATCGCGATGGCCATCGCCAACTCGCCCGGGCTGCTGGTCGCCGACGAGCCGACCACCGCGCTCGACGTCACCGTGCAGGCCGAGATCCTCGATCTGCTGCGGGCGTTGGCCGCCGACTCCAGGACCGGGGTGCTGCTCGTCACGCACAACATGGGGGTCGTCGCCGACTTCGCCGACCGGGTCGCCGTGATGCTGGAGGGCGAGGTGGTGGAGACGGGGGCGGTGGAGGACGTGCTGCTGCGGCCCACCCATGCGTACACGCGCCGGCTGCTGGCCGCCGTGCCCCGGCTGGCGGTGAGCGCTCCGGCGGATGCCGCCGTACCGGAGACCGGGGCTGCCGAGACGGCTCCCGTGGTCGAACTCCGGGACGTCAGCGTGCGGTTCGGGCGTGGGCCGCGTGCCGTGCGGGCGCTGGAGGAGGTGTCCTTGACCGTGCGGGCCGGTGAGACGGTGGGGCTCGTCGGGGAGTCCGGGTCGGGGAAGTCGACCGCGGCCCGGGTCGCTCTCGGCCTCGTCGCACCGGAGTCGGGGAGCGTCTCGCTCTTCGGGACCGATCTGCGCGGGGCGCGGGGGCGGGCCCGGCGGGCGCTGCTCGCCGGGGTCGGTGTGGTGCTGCAGGATCCGGTGGCCTCGCTGGACGCGCGGATGAGTGTCGCGGAGTGCGTGGCCGAGCCGCTGCGGGTGCACCGGCGCGGGATGGGTGCCGCCGAGCGGCGCGAGCGGGTCGCCGAGGTGCTCGAACGGGTGCGGCTGTCGAAGGAGTTGGCGCGGCGCGGGCCGCGTGAGCTGTCCGGTGGGCAGCGGCAGCGGGTGAGTCTCGCGCGGGCGCTGGTCCTCGCGCCGCGGCTGCTGGTCGCGGACGAGCCGACGAGCGCGCTGGACGTGAGCGTGCAGCGGACCGTGCTGGAGGTGATCGCCGAACTGCAGGCCGAACTCGGGTTCGCGTGTCTCTTCGTGTCGCACGACCTCGCGGTGGTGCAGCGGTTCGCGGGACGGGTCGTCGTGCTGCGGGGCGGACGGGTCGAGGAGCAGGGGCCGACGATGAGCACGCTGCTGCATCCGGAGACCGCGTACACGCGCCGGCTGATCGCCGCCGTGCCCGTGCCCGATCCGGTGCTCCAACGGGAGCGCAGGAAAAGCCGGTTGGCGCTCGGGACGGGGGCGGGCGCGTGAGCGACCCTCGCCAGGTGGTCGCCGGCGTCGACATCGGCGGCACGACCACCCAGGTCGTGCTGTGCACGCCCCGGCTCGACGTCCTGGACCGGGCGGAGGTGCCGACCCCGGCGGGCGAGGGCGGCGCCGCGATGCTCGCCGCGGCCCTCTCCGCGCTACGGCCGCTGCTGGACCGCGAGCCCGCCGCCCGGCTGGCCGGGGTGGGGGTCGGTGCCGCCGGGGTGGTGGACGCGCGGGCCGGGCGGATCCTGGTGGCGAGCGACTCCTTCCGCGGCTGGGCCGGGTTCGAGGTGACGGCCGCGGTCCAACAGGCCCTGGGCGTACCGGCGTTCCTCGACAACGACGTGAACGCGTTCCTGCGCGGCGAGGTGGCGCGGGGCGCGGTCGCCGGTGAGGCCGACGTCCTCGGGATGACGCTCGGCACGGGCGTGGGCGGCGCGCTGTGGCTGGAAGACGCCCTGTACGACGGGCCGCGCGGGGCGGCGGGCGAGATCGGGCACGTGCCCGGTTTCGGCGAACTGCCCTGCACGTGCGGCGGCCGGGGGCATCTGGAGACGCTGGCGTCGGGGCGGTCGGTCGCGGCGCGGTACGGGGAGCGGACGGGGCGCGAGCGGACCGCCCGTGAGGTCGCCGAGGCGGCCAGGGCGGGCGATCCGGACGCGCGGGCCGTGTACGCGGCGCTCGGCCGCGGTGTGGCCCGTGCGCTGCTCATCACGGCGGGGCTGCTCGATGTCACGACGTGCGTGATCGGCGGGGGTGTGGCCGGGGCGTGGGACCTGGTCGAGGCGGGTGTCCGCGAGACGCTGGCCCTGGAGCCGCCGGTGAGCGGGCATCCGGTGCGGGTGCTGCCGGCGCTGCTGGGGGGCGACGCGGTGGCGGTCGGGGCGGCGGCGCGGGCGCGGGCGGAGCTCGGGGTGGGCGTGGGCGGGTGAGGCACCGGGGGCGCTGATCCACACAGGAGGTGCTCAGGGGGCGCCTGCGTGAACGGAAAGAACCGGCCAAGCGCGGCCGTGAGATTGACGTGCACGCGCCCCCTCCTTACCTTCTGATCGGCTTACCGAACCACGTTCGGTATACCGGACGATTATTTGGACACGCAGGACTATCGGGCCGCACGTACCCCTGGAGAACCCATGGCCGTCCCTCCGCTCCCCCACCCGTCCCGCCGCCTGTTCCTCGGCATGGCCGCGACCGTCCCCCTCGCGGCCACCGGCACGCTCACGCTCGGCGCGGGCAGCGCCCGGGCAGCCGCCGACTCGGCCTACGTCATGTGCTACTTCACCGAGTCGCCGACCTTCCTGGGCGCCAACTACGGTCTGCACCTGGCCGTCAGCCCCGACGGGCTGGAGTGGACCCCGCTCAACCAGAACGCCCCCGTCGCCACCCCCACGGCAGGCTCGCTCGGCCTGCGCGACCCCTTCATCGTGCGCAAGCAGGACGGCACGTTCGTCGTCATCGCCACCGACCTCAACGGCACCGACTGGTCGTACGTCAGCCAGTACATCCACGTCTGGGACTCCACCGACCTGCGCAGCTTCACCGGCTACCGGCGGATGAAGCTGCACGACATGAACACGCACGCCTGGGCGCCGGAGTCGTTCTGGGACGCGGGGCGCGGGCAGTACGGGGTGATCTACTCGGCCGTCGACGACAGCGGCCACAACGTCATCATGGTCAACTACACCAGCGACTTCGTGACCGCCGGTGATCCTCAGGTGTTCTTCGATCCCGGCTACGACGTCATCGACGGCGACCTGGCCGTCGGCGTGAACGGGGTCAACTACCTCTACTTCAAGAAGAACTCGACGCTGGTCGGCGCGAAGTCCACGTCGCTGGACCCGGGCAGCTTCACCGAGTTCAGCACGGCGGTCTCGCACAACGGCACCGAGGCACCGGAGTTGGTCAAGTCCCTGACGTCGAGCAGCACCTGGTACCTCTGGGGCGACACCTGGGACCCCAACGGCGTCTTCTACGCCTGGCAGACCAGCAGCCTCGCCGCCGGCACCTGGACCGCCGTCGACCAGAAGCTCTACACGCAGCCGCTCAACTCCAAGCACTGCGGCATCCAGCCGATCACCGCCGCCGAGTACACCAACCTCCTGGCCAAGTGGGGCACTCCGGCCTGGAACCGCCTCAAGTCGTACAACTATCCGGCCCGTTACGTCCGCCACGCGAACTTCGTCGGGCGGATCGACGAGTACGCCTTCGACCCGTACACCGACTCGCAGTGGACGCTGGTGCCGGGTCTGGCCGACTCGGCCGGAGTGTCCTTCCAGTCGGTGAACTACCCGACCCGCTATCTGCGGCACTACGACTACGCGCTCCGGCTCGACGTGAACGACGGCACGTCGACGTTCGCCGGGGACGCCACGTTCTACCGGACCGCCGGGCTCGCGGACTCGGCCTGGTCGTCGTTCCGGTCGTACAACAACCCGACCCGCTACATCCGGCACTCGAACTACGTCCTGCGCATCGACCCGGTCTCCACGGCGACGGACCAGCAGGACGCCACCTTCCGCGTCGGCTACTGAGGGCCGGCCGCGTGATCCGCACAGCACGACGCGGGTGCCTCCCGGAGAAACGGAGGCACCCGCGTCGGCCGGACAGGTCCTAGTCCAGGCCGGCCGTCTTCAGCCAGGCCTTCGCCACGTCCAGCGGGTCCTTGTTCTGCGACTGGACCTGCGTGTCGAGGTCCAGCAGGGTCGCCGTGTCGAGCTTGGCGGAGACCGCGTTGAGGGCGGCGACGCCGGCCGAGGAGAGGCCG
The DNA here is from genome assembly GCF_044747445.1 of Streptomyces sp. NPDC090083. Lineage (NCBI taxonomy): Bacteria > Bacillati > Actinomycetota > Actinomycetes > Kitasatosporales > Streptomycetaceae > Streptomyces > Streptomyces sp. NPDC090083. Next base: position 994,995 of record NZ_JBIVED010000001.1, read on the forward strand.
CTCTTGTAGACGAGGGGCTGCACGTTCTCGAAGCCGAAGAGGTTCTTCGGGTCCTGGAGCGTGACGTGCTTCTCCTTGACGATGGTCGGGTCCGTGGTGAAGAGGTCCGCCGCCTGGACGGTGTTCTTCTTCAGCGCGGCGGCGGTCAGCGGGCCGCCCGCGTCCAGCGCCTTGAAGGACTTGAACTCCAGGCCGTAGACGGACTTCAGGCCGACCAGGCCCTGCTGCCGGGTCTGGAACTCCGGCGAGGCGCCGATGACCAGGTCCTTCGCGATGTCCTTGAGGTCACCGATGCTGGAGTCGGACGTGAGGTGGTACTTCTTCGCGGTCTCGGCGTTGATCGTGACCGAGTCCTTGTCCTGCGCGGGCGACGGGTCGAGCAGCGACAGCTTGGAGTCGAGCTTGGCGTTGATCGCCGCCGTCGTGGCCGCCTCCGTCGTCGGGGTGGCCTTGGCGTCCAGGTAGGCCAGCAGTGCGCCGTTGTACTCGGGCAGCACCGTGATGGAGCCGTTCTTGAGGAGGCCGTAGGTCGTCTCACGGCTGCCGATGTTCGGCTTGTAAGTGACCTTGACGCCCTTGGCCTTGAGGGCCTCGCCGTAGATGTCGGCGATCAGGATGCTCTCGGCGAAGTTGTTCGAGCCGACGACGACGGTGTCGCCGCTCGCCTTGTCACCCGAGAGCGGGTTGTCGGACTTGCTGTCGGAGGACGAACCACATCCCGTGACCAGCGCAGCCGTCGCGGCGAGCGCGAGGGCGGCCGCGCCGGGGTACCTAGTACTGGACCAGCTGTTCTTCGCTTTAGAAGTCACAATTCCCGTTCCGGGTTTGGATGTTGGCACAGGCGTGCAGGCATGGCTGTGGCGTCCACGCGCGGGGCGTGAACACCGCACTCCGCTGATCCAATCCAGCCGGTTCTTGGTGAGTCAAGAGAAGTCCGGTCACCGATTGGCTTCAATGAGTGCCCAGTTGTGAAGGCAACGTAAACAGACCGGTCACGAACGCGGGCGCTTTGTAATTGATTCTTGACGTAGGGCGACGCCCTTGATCGTTCGAAGAGGCGGTAGTCTCCCCGGAGTTGGCGTCGGTCACAGCGGTGTGCGGGGGCCGCTTGGATCAAAAACAGTCACACGCGTCACTGCGCATACCGTGACAACACCCCACGAAGGAGGCCTGGTGTCCATACGGGGCTTCGCAGACCGTTGGCCCTTCAGGCGCAAGCTCAATCTGCTGGTCGGCGTCCCGCTCGCGGTGGTCGCGGCGCTGCTCGCGTATCTCATCGCGGATGAGATCGGCCAGTCGATGGATGCGAGCGACGCGGCTCAGCTGGTCCGCGACAGCGGGCAGGTCGCCAAGCTGGTGAACCTCGTGGAGGCGGAGCATCAGCAGGCCATCCTGCTCTCCGTGCGCTTCGAGGCCACCAACGACGGCGGCACCCCCTCGCAGAGCGCCTACCGGGCGGCCCAGAAGGCCGTGGACGCCCAGGTCGAGAAGGTGCGCGACACCTTCGGCGACCGGCTCCCGGACAACGAGGCCCAGGCGCTGCGGGAGATCAACGGCCTGGAGACCCTGCGCGACACCGTCGAGCAGAGCTATCTGCCCGCCGACAACATCGACCCGGCGTACACCAGTGCCTCGGACAGCCTGATCGACGGGCTGGACCTGGAGCACAACGCGAACCTCTCCACCAGCTTCACCGGCAACCTGCTGGACTCCGTGCTGCGGGCCGACGCCGCCCACAGCTCGTTCGAGACCAGCGTGTTCTCGGCGACCACCGGCGACAGCAACGCGCTGATCGAGTTCACCAACGCGGTCGGCTCCTACGACCTCTACACGTACCAGGCGGCCAGGTTCGCCCGGTTCGCCACCGAGGAGCAGGCCGACCAGCTCGCCGGCATCGAGCACACCCCATCGCAGCGGCTGATCGCCGAGGCCTACGCCGAGCTGCAGATCGACCCCAGCGGACTCCAGGCGTCGACGCCGACCGCCGTCCGCAAGGCCTTCGCGGACGCCATGAGCGACTACCCCGCCTACCCGCAGCAGGCCGCGAGCCGGCTGAAGATCACCAACTCGCTGATCGGCCAGATCGCGAGCCGCGCCGACAGCGCGTCCAGCGACGCCTCCTGGCGCGCCGGGCTGCTGCTGAACCTCGCGCTGATCGGCTTCGCGCTGTGGCTGTTCTTCGTGGTGGTCGTGCGCCGCTCGGTGGTCCGCCCGGTGCAGGCCCTCACCGGCGCCGCCAAGCAGGTCGCCGAGGTCGCGGGCCGTGAGCTGGCCCGCGTCGCCGACGACGACGCCGAGGACGACGGTCCGCCGATGCTGCGGGACATGCCGGTCACCGCGAAGGACGAGATCGGGGATCTCGCCGAGGCCTTCAACCATGTGCAGACCACGGCCGCCGCGCTGCTGGCCCGCCAGGTGATCAGCCGCCGCAACGTCGCCGAGATGTTCGGCAACGTCGGCCGCCGCGTCAGCAACCTGACGACCCGTCAGCTCGCGCTGATCGACGCGGTGGAGCGCGGGGAGACCGACCCGGCACTCCTGGAGCGGCTGTACTCCATCGACCACATCGCCGTCCGTCTGCGCCGCAACGCGGACAGCCTGATGCTGCTCGCCGGCATCCGCGAGACCGTGCTGGACGGCGGACCCACCGAACTCACCAACGTCGTACGGGCCGCGCTCGGCCAGATCGAGGGCTTCCAGCGGGTGGGCCTGCGGGCCGACACCGAGGTCATGGTGGAGCCCGACATCATCGGCGACCTCACCCTGATGGTGGCCGAACTCCTGGAGAACGCGGTCTCGTTCTCGCCCGCCGGCAGCCCCGTCGAGGTGGTCGTACGGTCCGACGGCGACGACGCGCTGATCGTGGTCGCCGACCACGGTCTCGGGATGAGCGCCGAGCGGATCGCCGAGGAGAACGCGCGGCTGATCCGCCGTGAGCGTCTCGACCTGGTGCCGACGAAGGTGCTGGGCCTGTTCGTCGTCGGTACGCTCGCCCGCCGCTGGGACATCGACGTCACGCTCGCCCGTACCCCGGGCGGCGGTGTGACCTCCGAGATCACGATCCCGGCGACGCTGCTGCTGCGCATGAGCGCCCTGGCCGCCACCGGCGCGGCAGGCGGCGGGTACACCGATCCGGGATCTGCGGCCGAGCCGACTCCCGCGGCGCCCGCGGCCGTCGAGCCGCCCGCCGTCGCACCTCACGACCACCGTCCGGCACCGTCCTGGGCCACCTCGGACTCCGGGCCCCGGCCGTCGATCACCCTGAACACGCCCGAGCCGGTCGCCCAGGAGCACATGCGCGCCGACGAGCCCGCCCCGCTGCCCCGCCGGGTCTCCCGCTACGACACGGCCCAGGCCGGCGTCGTGACGGAACCGGCTCCCTCGCACTTCCCGGTGGAGGAATCCGCCGAGGGTCCCGACAGCGCGCCCGGCGGATCCCGTCCGCTGCGGCGGCGGGTGCGCGGGGCCACCCTTCGTACGGGCGCCGAAGACGCCGCCCAGCAAGCCGCGCGGCAGGCCACCCGGCCCGCCGACGCGGACGCCGTCCGCTCGGCCCTCGAGGAGTTCGAGGCAGCCGTGGAACAAGCGCATCGCGACAGCGACACCCTCACGGGCCTGCGCGCACCGGACGGGAACCACCCGCACGACCCAGACCACCTCCCGAAAGGAGCGGAGCAGTGAGTACGTCGACAGGTGAAACTCCCACGGGAGGCACCACGCCGACCGATCTGCAGGCAGCCGCGGCCGACTTCAACTGGCTGCTCAACCGTTTCGCGACGGAGACCGCGGGTGTCGTCGACGCCATCGCGGTGTCCTCCGACGGTCTGCTGATCGCTGTCGCGGAACTCCGTGAGCGCGCCCACTCGGAGCGGCTCGCGGCGATCGTCTCCGGCATCACCAGCCTGGCCGCCGGGGCCTCCGGCAACTACGGTCTGGGCGGCCTGAACAAGGTCATCATCGACCTGGAGGGCGGCCACGTCCTCGTCTCCGCGATCGGCAGCGGCGCCGTCCTGGGCGTCGTCACCGACAAGGAGGCCAAGCTCGGAAACATCGCCTACGAGATGACGCTGTTCGCCAACCGTGCCGGTTCCGCGCTCAACCCGCAGCTGGTGCTCCAGCTGAAGAACAGCGTCGGCGCCGCTTCGGCTCGGTGACCGGTCCCCGACCGGTCGAGAGAGGAACAGCCACTCATGCCCGACGGCCGCACTCCGAGCGGTGCCGGCGCGGACGGGGCCACACCCCCGGGTCGCGATCCGGTGCGCACGCCTTCCGCCGTACGGCCGTTCCTGGTCACCGCCGGCCGGGTGGCGGGCGCCGGAGCGGACGACTCCGGGCGGCCGATCCCGGTCGAGACCCAGGTGGTGGCCACGGCCGCCGGGCTGGAGGTGCTCGACCGGCTCTCCTTCGAGCAGCACGACATCATCGCCGCCTGCCGGCAGCCGCAGTCCCTCGCGGAGATCGCGGCCCGGCTGCGGCTGCACCTGAACGTGGTGCGGGTCCTCGCCGAGGACCTGCGGGCCGCCGGGCAGTTGACGGTGCACGTGCCCAACACCGACATCACCCATGACGCAACCGTCCTGCGAAGGGTCATCGATGGCCTCCGCGCCATCCCCAACTCCCGGGGAGTACTCCGTGACACCGACTGAACCGGTCGCCCGCGGTGCGGCTGCACAGACCGCCGTACGACCGCCGCTGCCGGTCAAGATGGTCGTCGCGGGCGGCTTCGGCGTGGGCAAGACCACCACTGTGGGCGCGATCTCCGAGATCGAGCCGCTGACCACCGAGGCCGCCATCACCGAGGTCGCGGCGGGCGTGGACGACCTGTCCCACACCCCGCGCAAGACCACCACCACGGTCGCGATGGACTTCGGCTGCATCACCATCGACCCGACGCTGAAGCTGTATCTGTTCGGTACGCCCGGGCAGGACCGGTTCGGCTTCATGTGGGACGACATCGTGGAGGGCGCGGTCGGCGGTCTCGTGATCGTCGACTCCCGCAGGCTCGACGACTGCTACGCGGCCGTGGACTACTTCGAGCACCGGCAGATCCCGTTCGCGGTCGCCCTGAACGCCTTCGACGGCAAGATCGAGCACTCCCTCGACGAGGTCCGCTGGGCCCTGGACGTCAACGAACGCGTCCCGGTCCTGGCCTTCGACGCCCGCGAACGCGGCTCGGTGCGGGACGCGTTGCTGGTCGTGCTGGAGCTGGCACTGGCGCGCACACAGAACTGACGCCCGCGCGAAGGGAGATGGGGGAGGGTCACGGCGACCCTCCCCCATCTCCCTTTGCCCGGCGGAGTGTTCAGTTGCTCCGGCGGACCCCGGGTGACACCGCGAGGCGCGCGATGCCCCAGAACAGGCCCAGGGTCACCAGGGCCATGCCGGCGACGAGGGTGGCGCCGCCGACGACCTTCTCGTAGTTCTTCTGGTAGAGGCCGTCGATGATGTAGCGGCCGAGGCCGCCGAGGCTGACGTAGGCCGCGATGGTGGCCGTGGAGACGATCTGGATGGCGGCCGAGCGCAGGCCGCTGAGGATCAGCGGGAGGGCGACCGGGAGTTCCACCTGGAGAAGGATGTTCGTCTCGTTCATGCCCATGCCGCGGGCCGCGTCGACCGGGGACGGGTCCACGGAGCGCATCGCCTCGTACGTGGTGACGAGGATCGGCGGTACGGCGAGGACGACCAGCGGGATCATCACCGGGACCAGGCCGAAGCCGATCAGCACGAACATCAGCACCAGCAGGCCGAAGCTGGGCAGGGCACGGGCGGCGGTGGCGATGAGCGCCAGGGTGTTGCCGCCCCGGCCGGTGTGGCCGGTCACCAGGCCGACGGGGAGGCCGATGGCGGCGGCGATGGCGAGTGCGATCAGCGAGTACTGGACGTGCTCGCGCAGCCGGGTGGGGATGCCGTCGTAGCCGTGCCAGTGGCTGTTGTCGCTGAAGAACAGGTTGATGTAGTGGAGTACGTTCACCGGGCTGCGCCCTCCAGTGCGGGTTCGGCCGGTTCGGGCCGGTCCTCGGCGGGGCGGGCCTTGCGGGTGCCGCGCGGCATCCAGGGGGTGAGGAGCAGTCGTACGCCGACCAGGACGGCGTCCACGACGATGGCGAGGACGGCCGTGGTGATCACGGAGAGCCAGATCAGCCGCGGCTGGTGGTAGATCTGACCGTCGTTGAGGAGGTTGCCCAGCGCGCCCTGGTTGCCGATCAGCATGCCGACGCTGACCAGGGAGATGCTGGAGACGGTCGCCACCCGCAGTCCGGCGATGATCGCGGGTACGGCGATCGGCAACTGGACCTGGAGATACCGGCGTACGGGTCCGAGGCCCATCGCGGTGGCCGCGTCCAGGGTCTCCTGGGGCACCGAGCGGACGCCGTCCACGATCGCCGGGACGAACACCACGAGGCTGTAGACGCCGAGCGGGATCATCACGGTGGTCTCGGTCTGGCCGGTGTAGTCGATGAGGACGACGAAGAAGGCCAGCGAGGGGATCGCGTAGAGCACGGTCGTCACCCACAGCACCGGCGGGTACAACCAGCGCAGCCGCACGCAGAGCTGGGCGATCGGCAGCGCGACCACCAGGCCGACGAGGACCGGGATCACGGCCTCGCGCAGATGCAGCCCGATCAGACCGAGGTAGGTGTTCTGAAGGTCGCTGGGGATGCGGAACCAGTCGTTCATCCGGCGGCCTTCGTGCCGTCGCGGCCCGCCGCGTGCGCCGTGCGGATCGCCTCGCCGACGGCCCCCTGCGAGACGACCCCGACCACGCGCCCGGTCCCGTCGACGCCGACCGCCCACCCGGTCGGCGACAGCACCGCCCCGTCCAGCGCGGCCCGCAGCGAGTCCTTGCCGGCCTCGAACGGGCGGCCGTGGGCGAGGAGCCGGGACGGGTCGATCCGGCCCGCCGTGAGGGCGCCGGGTTCGCTCCAGCCCAGCGGCCTGCCGTCCAGGTCGGTGACCAGGAGGTAGGGCGCGTCGGGCGTGGTGCGTTCGGCGATCTGCTCGGCGGTGGAGTCGACGGCGACGATCGGGGAGGTCTTGAGGTCGAGGTCGGCCGAGGAGAAGAAGGAGAGACGGCGGATGCCCCGGTCGGTGCCGAGGAAGTCCTCGACGAAGGCGTCCGCCGGGTCGGAGAGCAGCTCGGCGGGCGGGGCGAACTGGGCCAGTTTGCCGCCGGTGCGCAGCACCGCGACCATCGTGCCGAGCTTGATCGCCTCGTCGATGTCGTGGGTGACGAAGACGATCGTCTTGCCCAACTCGTCCTGGAGGCGCAGGAGTTCGTCCTGGAGTCCCTTGCGGACCACGGGGTCGACGGCCGAGAAGGGCTCGTCCATGAGGAGGACGGGCGGGTCGGCGGCCAGTGCGCGGGCGACGCCGACGCGCTGCTGCTGGCCGCCGGAGAGCTGGTACGGGTACCGCTTGGCGAGGGCGGCGTCGAGGCCCACCCGCTCCATGAGTTCGGTGGCCCGCGCCCTGGCCTTCTCCTTGCCCCAGCCGAGCATGCGGGGCACCGTCGCGATGTTGTCGACGATCGTGCGGTGCTGGAAGAGTCCGGCGTTCTGGATGACGTACCCCATCGACCTGCGCAGCGTGTTGACCGGCTGCTTGGTGATGTCGGCGCCGTCCAGGGAGATCGTGCCCTCGCTGGGGTCGATCATCCGGTTGATCATGCGCAGGGTGGTCGTCTTGCCGCAGCCCGAGGGGCCGACGAGGACGGTGATCGAGCGGTCCGGTATGTCCAAGGACAGTTGATCGACCGCCACCGTGCCGTCCGGGTACCGCTTGGTGACTGAATCTATCCGTATCAAAACGCCGAATACCCTTCGGGTTTGGCAGAATCTGCCCGTTCTCGGCCACGGTCGCAGGCCACTGGGGGCAGAGTCTAGACCGCCGATGTTGCGGAAACTTGGCGGGTTCCGACTCGGCGGAGCCGGAACCCGGCGGCCGGAAAGCACTGTTGACCGGCCGGTGGCCGCGTACTGTCATGGACGGTGACCCGACGGTTCCCGACCCTTCTCGACCGCATACGCACGCATCCGGCCGTCCGATGACGAGGAGGGCGACGTGACGAACGGCGGTACGTCCCCCTCCGACGCCGCCGTGCTCGCCCGGGGACGCCGGCTGCTGGCCCTCGCCGGGGACGCGCGCGGCCGTGACTCGGCCGAGGAGGCGCGGACGCTGGCCCTGCGCGCGGCGGCCGACCTGGAGCGCGGGGTACGGCTCACCGGCGGCGCGGGCGCGCCCTCCGCCGTACGCTGCCGGGCCCTGCTGGACCTGGCCGAGGCGCGGGCGGTGGCGGCGGCCGACAGCGGGGCGACCGGGGTGCTGGAGGCGCTGCACGAGGCGGTCGAGGACGTGCGGGACGTGAGTCCGGACCTGCGGGTGCTGGCGCTGCGCAGGCTCGCCGAGGCGCACGGCGCCCGCTACCGCTACACCGCGGACCCGGCCGAACTCGACGCCGCCGACCGGGTGTTCGCGCAGGCGCAGGGGCTGGTGCAGCGCGACGACCCGGTGCGGGCGGAGCTGCTGGCGGGCCGTGGCGAGGTGCTGCTCGCCCGTGCCGACGGCGGCGCGGGACTGGCGGTGGCCGCCGAGGCCGTACGCGAACTGCGCGCGGCCCTCGCACTGACGGCGAGCGGTGAACTGCGGCTGGCGGAGCGGCAGTTGCTGTTCGGGCGGGCCCTGCACCGGCACCACACGGCGGGCGGGGCGGCGACCGATCTGCACGAGGCCGAGTGGATCCTGGCCCGCGCGGCCCGCGGCGCCCGGGCGGACCGTACGGCGGCGCTGGCCTGGCTGGAGCGCGGCGAGGTGCTGCTGACCCTGGCCGGGGCGACCGGGGCGCCGGAGTGGCTGGACCTGGCCGCGGAGTCGTACCACCACGGGGTGCGCAGCGCGCTGCGGGCCGGCGAGCCGCTGCTCGCGGCGCAGGCGCACCATCAGCGCGGCGCGGTGCTGGAGCGGACGGCGGGTCCGGTGCGGGCGCTGACGTCGTACCGGGCGGCCTGGGAGCTGTGGCAGCGCGCCGGTGCGGCACAGGGGCCGCAGGCCCGGTCCACGTTCGAGCGCATGACGGCGCTCGGGGCGACGACGTAGAGGAGTGCAGGGTGTCGGAGTTGGCGCGCTACGACGTGCAGGAGTACGCGGTGGCGGAACCGGCCGGGTACGCGCCGGACGGTGAGCGGGGGCCGTTGCCCGACTACACCGGGGTCGATCTGACCGCGCTGCGGGCGCGGGTGGACCATCCGGTGCTGGGCGCGGTGCTCGCGACGCTGCTGGCCCGGTCCTGCCATCCCGACGGGGGCCTTGTCGCGTATCACGAGGACTCCCCCGGGGCAGAACGATAGGGGCGGCAGAGCGCCGTCCGACGGGAGGCGACGCTGTGCACAGGGCACCGGAGCACACCTCAAGGACGGCGAGGGACCGGCGGCTCGCGCCGTGGCCGCATGCCGTGCTCGATGTGGCGGCGCTGCGGCGCGCGGGCAGACGGCCCTTCCCCTTCCGGCAGTTCGTGCTCAAGGTGCACGGCCGCTGCAATCTCGACTGCACGTACTGCGTCATCTACCAGGGCCAGGACGCCGGTTGGCGCGAGCGGCCGGCGCGGGTGGGTCCGGAGGTGATGCGGCAGACCGCGCGCCGGATCGCCGAACACGCCGTCGCGCACCGGCTGTCGGAGGTGCGGATCGATCTGCACGGCGGCGAACCGCTGCTGTCGGGGCCCGAGACCGCGCTCGCCTACACGGCCGCCGTGCGGGCCGCGCTGCCCGCCGGTACCGCGCTGCGGACCACCGTGCAGACGAACGGCACGCTGGTCACCGGGCGCACCCTGGACCGGCTCGCCGACGCGAACATCCGGGTCGGGCTGAGCCTGGACGGCGGCACCGCCGTGCTGAACCGCCGCCGGGTCGACCACGCGGGCCGCTCCTCCTGGCCGGCCGCCGCCCGCGCCGCCCGGCTGCTGGCGGACCGCCCGGAGCTGTACGCCGGGATCCTGTGCGCGATCGACATCACCAGCGACCCGAAGGACGTGTACGCGTCGCTGGCCGCCCTGCGCCCGCCCCGCCTGGACCTGCTGCTGCCGCACGCCAACTGGTCCCACCCGCCGCCCGGGCTGGCCGTCCGCCCGCCGCGCCACACCCGCGCCCGGGTCCCCACCCCGTACGGCGACTGGCTGGCGGACGCCTTCGACCTGTGGTGGGACGGCCCGCCGGACGGGACACGGCCGCGGGTGCGCCTGTTCACCGAGATCGTGGCCCTGCTGCTCGGCGTCCCCAGCGCCACCGAGTCCGTGGGCCTGTCCCCGACCTGCGCGGTGGTGGTGCACACGGACGGCGCGGTCGAGCAGATCGACTCCCTCAACCTGGCCTACGACCGGGCCACCGCCACCGGGTTCGACGTCTTCGGCAACAGCTTCGACGAGGCGCTCGACCACCCCGGGATCGTGGCCCGGCAGCTCGGGGCCGAGGGGCTCGCGGAGGAGTGCCGGGCGTGCCCGGTCGGCCGGGTGTGCGGGGGCGGCAACTACGGCCACCGGTACTCCGCGGGAACCGGCTTCCTGCACCCTTCCGTCTACTGCGCGGATCTGGAACAACTGGTGCGGCACGCGGCCCGACGGCTGAGCGCGGTAATGCCCGAGGAGTGACTCCGCATCGACTATCGTGCTCGCGAAAACCGGTAGAACCATGAGAAAACAGCTCAGTTGCCTATTTTGGGTGCAGGGGGAGACGGCCGGATGACCGACAAGTCCAAGGGCGCCGAGTCCCACGAGCACTTCACCATCAGCTACGCGGGATTCAACCGGCCGTGGGCCACCTGGATCGCCCACCAGCTGGAGCAGTTGGGGCACGAGACGACCCTGCTGCGCTGGGACCCGCCGCGCCGGATGTCGCTCGCCGAGGCGCTGCGCAGTCTGCTCCAGGCGCCCGGCCGGGTCCTGCTGGTCCTCGACGACTGGTACTTCTCGCTGGGCCCGCGCACCGACGCCGAGTGGACCCAGGCGCTGCACGAGGTGGTCCCGCCGCACGTCGACCGGTTCTCCGCGGTCAGCGTGGCCACACGGGCGCTGCCCGCGACCGCCGCCCCGCTGCGCCCGGTAGACCTGCGCGACCTGGACTCGCGCGAGGCCCGGCGCCGTATCCTGCGCCGCCTCGACCTGGACGCGACGATCTCCCCCGGACCGGTCTCCGGCACCGCCCCGCGCTTCCCGAACGACCCGCCCGCCGTGTGGAACGTGCCCCGCCGCAACGTCCGCTTCACCGGCCGCGACGCCATCCTGGAGAAGCTGCACGCCCGCTTCGAGGAGGGCGGTCGCGGGGGTGCCCGGGTCGCCCTGCGCGGGATCTCGGGCGTCGGCAAGAGCCAGATCGCGATCGAGTACGCGCACCGGTTCGGCAACGACTACGACATCGTGTGGTGGGTGGGCGCGCGCTTCCGGGCCCCGGCCCGTGAGCAGTTCGCCCAGCTGGCGCCCCGGCTCGAACTGCCGGTCGGGCAGGAGCTGGGCGAGCGGATCCGGGCGGTCCACGAGGCGCTGCGCACCGGCCGGCCGTTCCGCCGCTGGCTGCTCGTGCTGGACAGCGCCGACGACATGGAGCAGATCGAGGACCTCCTCCCGGAGGGCAACGGCCATGTCCTGATCACCACCCTCACCCAGGACTGGGCCACCTCGGGCAGCGTCACCGAGATCGAGGTGCAGCCCTTCCGCCGCCCCGAGAGCGTGGCCTACGCCCGCCGCCGCGCGCAGCGCCTGACCGAGCACGAGGCCGACGACCTCGCCGACGCCGTCCAGGACCTGCCCCTGCTGCTCGCGCAGACGGCGGCCTGGCTGGACGCCAACGTCATGCCCGCGAAGGACTACGTGGCGATGATCCGGCGCGGCGAGGCCAGCCAGATCGGGATCCGGATCTCCTCGGACTACCCGATGGGATTCCAGACCAGTTGGTCGATAACGCTGAACACGCTGCAGGAGAACAACCCCGAAGCGGTGGAGCTTCTGCACCTCTTCGCGCTGTTCTCGCCGGACGCCATCCCGGTCCGGCTGATGCAGGCGGCCCACCCGTCCGACCTGCCCGCGCATCTGGCCGCGCTCGCCGGCGACCCGATCCGCTGGCACACGGCGCTGCGCCGGCTCTCCGAGTCGACCGCGGTCCGCCTCGACTACGTCGAGTCCTCGGAGGCGGAGCCGGCCGTGGACCGCGTGTCCATGCACCGGCTCTACCACAGCTTCCTGCTCAGCACCCTCACCGAGGACCGCCGCGAGGCGCTGTCCGCCATCGCCTGCACCCTGCTCGCGGGCGCCGACCCGCGGCGGCCCAACGACACGCGTGAGTGGACCCGTTACGCGGAGCTGATCCCGCACCTGGAGACCGCCGGGGCACTGGACAGCCGGGAGCCCGTGGTCCGGCAGCTCGTCCTGAACTGCATCGACTACATGCGGGTGCGGGGCGAGAACCGGGCGGCCCTGCGCCTGTGCGAGCAGACCGTCGCCCGCTGGCGCACCCGGCTCCAGCCCGACGAGCGGGACATGCTGGTGCTGACCCACGACCACGCCAACATGCTGCGCCGCAGCGGCCGTTACCGCGAGGCGGAGGCCGTGGGACGTGCCGTCCTGGACCAGCTCACGGAGACCCGCGCCGACGACGACCCCGATCTGCTGCGCGCCAAGAACGGACTCGCCGGCACCCTCGTGTCCCTGGGCCGCTACGACGAGGCCCACCAGATGTTCGAGGAGTGCGTCCACGCCTACTCCGACACCCTGGGCTCCGAGGCCCCGCGCACCCTCCAGGACCGCGGCAACCTCGCCGTCGTCACCAGCCTGCTCGGCCGCTACGAGGAGTCGCTCCTGCTGCACCGCGACATCCTGCTGATCCGCGAGCGGCTGCTGAACCCGCGCCACCATCTCACCCTGCGCTCCGGCATGTTCTACGCCTGGATGCTCCGGCTGCTGGGCCGGTACGCGGAGGCCACCTCGCGGCAGGAACTCAACGTCCGCGCGCACCGGCAGGCGATGGACCGCTTCACCCCGCAGACGCTGTTCGCCGAGCACAACCTCGCGCTGTGCATGCGGCGCACCGGCGATCTGCTGGGCGCCGAGTCGCTGATGCGCAGCGTGGTCGAGCGGTTCGTGCAGCGGCAGGGACCGCGCCACCCGGACGCGCTGCTCGTGCAGGCCGACTTCGCGACCTTCAACCGCGAGCACGGCAACCTGGAGCAGGCCCGCGAGATGGCCGCCACCGTCGCGGAGGACTACGCCCGTCTCGTCGGCCCCGATCACCCTTATGCCGTAGGCACGTTGGGCAATGTCGGGCTCGCGCTGTGGGAGTACGGGGAGCGCGACGAGGCGCTGCGGATCGCCGAGGAGGCGCTGACCCGGATGCGGGCCGCGGTCGGTCCCGCCCACCCGTGGGCCCTGGGCGCGGCGCTGAACGCGAGCGGTGCGCGGAGCCTGGCCGGTGACGAGGAGGGTGCGGCCGAACTCAGCCGTGCCGTCCTGGAGTCGGCGCGTGCCGCTCTCGGGGAGACCCATCCGCTGACCCTGTCGTGCAAGGCGGCGCTCGCCGGTGACCAGCGCTCCCTGCGCCGCGGCCAGGAGGCCACCAAACTGGAGAACGAGGCGCTCCAGCAGCTCTCGGACACCCTCGGGCCACAGCATCCGCACACCTTGTCGGTGCGCCGCAGGGAGCGGCCGTACTGGGATTTCGAGCCGCTGACGACGTGACTCCCGTGAGACCCACCCGCAACGGGAGTCGCCGGGGCCCCAGGGCCGCTAGCATGGCCGAGTTCCGTGGCCCAAGGGGGACTTCGGCCTTCCTGGAGAGGTAGATCGTGCGGGGAAGAGAAGGGGACGGCCCCTCCAGGCTGGGAGAGCGGGGGCCGGACGGCGTGCTGCCCGACTTCGCGGATCTGGATCTGAGGGCCCTGTCCGGCCAGTCATCGCATCCGGTGCTCGCGGCGGTGGCCGGCGGCCTGTTGCCCCGGATGCTGCGCGGCGAGCCCGCGATGGCCTTCTACGAGGACGGCCCCTACCAACTGTGACCGCCCTGTGGCCCCTCGAGAAACTCGACGTCGCGGCGTTACGGCGGTCCGGGGTCCGGCCCGTGCCCTTCCGGCAGTTCGTCCTCAAGGTCAACGGCCGCTGCAATCTCGCGTGCAGCTACTGCTACGTCTACGAGGGCGCCGACAGCAGCTGGCGGGACCGCCCCAACCGGGTCTCCCAGGAGGTCGTGCGGCGCACCGCGGCCCGGATCGCCGAGCACGCGGCCACCCACCGCCTCACCTCCCTGCAGATCAACCTGCACGGCGGTGAACCCTTACTGGCGGGCGTCCCGCGGCTGATCGGCCAGGTCAGCGCGGTGCGCGAGGCGGTCCGCGAGCGCTGTGGCCGAAGCTGCACTGTTGACGCCTCGGTGCAGACCAACGGCACGCTCCTCACCGAGCGCGCCGTGGACCGGCTGGCCGACGCCGGCGTACGGATCGGGGTGAGCCTGGACGGCGGCACCGCCGCGCTGAACCGGCGCCGGGTCGACCACGCGGGCCGCTCCTCCTGGGCGGCGACCGTGGCCGGACTGCGGGTGCTGCGCGGCCGTCCCGACGCGTACGCGGGGATCCTCAGCGTGATCGACCCGGACTCCGATCCGGCCGAGGTCTACACGTCGTTGACCGCGTTCGAACCTCCTTCGATGGATCTCCTGCTGCCGCACGCCAACCACGCCTTCCCGCCGGCCGCGAAGGGCCCGCATCCTTACGGCGACTGGCTGGTCCGCCTCTTCGACCTGTGGTTCGACGCCGGTGAACGGGCCGTGCCCGTACGGCTGTTCCACGAGATCATCGCCCTGCTGCTCGGAGTGCCGGCCCGTGCCGAGGCGGTGGGCAACGCGCCCGTCGTCGCCGTCGTCGTCGACACCGACGGCACCATCGAGCAGGTCGACTCGCTGAAGACCGCCTACGCCGGGGCGCCCGCGACCGGACGCAACGTCTTCGACCACACCTTCGACGACGCCCTGGACCATCCGGGCGTGGTGGCACGGCAGTTGGGCATCGACGCGCTCTCCCCCACCTGCCTCGCCTGTCCGCTCGCGCAGGTGTGCGGCGGCGGCAACTACGCGCACCGCTACCGCCCGGTCGAGGGCTTCCGCAACCCGTCCGTGTACTGCGCCGACCTGCGCCTCCTCATCCCGCACATCGCCCGCCGGGTGCGCAGCGCCGCCGACGCCGACTTCCCGCGCGAAGCGATCAACGCCGGTTGACCACAAGGCTGTTGATGGCGCGCCAGAATTGGGGAAGGTAAGGGGAGGATTCCGGCTCTGCAACGGGGGAAGTGCTGCATGGCGATCGTGACGAGGGTGACCGCGGACGGCCAGGACCGGCAGGTGCCGCTCTACGTGGAGGTCGACACCCCGCTCGCACCGGATGGTCTCGACGGCCTCTACGACGGGATCGACACCCGGGAGAACGCGGCGGACCGCGTGCTGGCGGTGGCCCGGGACGTCTACGGCGACGGTCTGGAGCTGGCCCGGCGCTGCGCCCGGCAGGCGGCGACCCGGCTGCACGACCTCGGTGAGGGGCTGACCCCGGACGAGATCGAACTGCAGCTGTCCATCAAGCTCGACGCCGAACTCGGCGCGTTCCTGGTGAAGTCGGGGGCCGAGGCGCAGCTCCAGGTGACCTTCCGCTGGACCCCGGGCAGCGCGTCGTGACCGGTGGGCCGGGCGGCTCGGAGGTGCACATCCTGCCGTACAGCCATGTGGTCGGGCAGGCCGAGCTGAAGCTCGCGCTGGAACTCAACTACATCGCGCCGCGGATCGGCGGGGTCCTCATCAGCGGGCAGCGCGGCACCGCCAAGTCCACGGTGGTACGGGCCTTCTCGCTGCTGACCGGGGGCGAGCTGCCGGTCACCCTGCCGATCAACGCGACCGACGACCGGGTGCTGGGCGGCTGGGAGCTGGACGCGCTGATGCGGGGCGAGGCGCGGACCCAGCCGGGACTGCTGGAGGAGGCCGGCGAGAAGGGGATGCTGTACATCGACGAGGTCAACCTGCTGGACGACCACATCGTGAACATCATCCTGGACGTCGTCTCCACCGGTGTGCTGTCCGTGCAGCGCGAGGCCATCGACACGGTCCGGAGCATCGCCTTCGGTCTGGTCGGCACGATGAACCCCGAAGAGGGCGGTCTGCGGCCGCAGTTGCTCGACCGGTTCGGTCTGATGGTCGCCGTCTCCGAACTGGACCAGGAGCAGCGCCGGGCCATGGTGCTGGCCGTGCTCCGCTTCGACGACGCGGCCGGCACGGACTCCCCCTGGCTGGCCGAGGGCCTCGACCGGGACCGGGAGTTGCGCGAGCGGCTGGACCGGGCCAGGGACGGCGTCCAGGACGTGCGGCTGAGCGAGGACATCGCGAAGCTGTGCGCCGATGTCGCCACCCGGCTGCGGGCGGTGGGCCATCGCGGCGAGGTGGTCACCGCGTGGGCCGCCCGCGCGCTGGCCGCGTTCGAGGAGGCGGACGCCGTGACCGCCGACCATGTGCGGCGGGTGGTCCCGCTGTCCCTGCGGCACCGGCGGCCCGAGGCCGCGCACGGCGGTCCGGTCGAGTGGACGGCGGAGGAGTCGGAGCTGCTCGACGGGCTGCTGGGGTGAGCGCGCCCGCACCGGCGCGCCCGGTCGGGCCACGGCAGCGCCTGTTGCAGGTCCTGGCCTGCTCCGCGCTGGGCCCCGGCCTCGACGGGGTACTGCTGTTCGACCTGGAGCCCGAGATGGTCGCTCCGGTGACGGACGCGTTCGCCGCCCTGCTCCAGCTCCGCGAGCAGCGTCCCGTACGGCGTGCCACGCTCGGCTCGGTCACCGGTGACGACGAACTGTGGCTGCGGCCGACGCTGGGCCACGACGGCAACGGTGTCAACTTCTCTCTGTCACCGGGCCCGTTGGTGGACGACTCCGCCGACTCCGCGCTGGTCGTCGTGGTCCCCGACCTGGTCCGCCTGAGCTTGCCGGGCATGCGGGCGGCCGTCCAGCTGCTCGGCGCGGACGTGGCGGCGGTCGAGCGGTCCGGCTTCCGGGCCCGCTGGCGCCCCCGCGCCCGCTGGCTGGCCGCCTGCCAGGAGGCGGAGATCGGCCGTCTCTCCCCCCACCTCCTGGACCGCTTCCCGATCCGCCTCAACGCGGCCGGTCTACGGCGGACCAGCAGCGGCCCCGACCGGGTGCTGGACGCGCTCGACGGACGTGGGCCCGAGCCGGGGCTCGGCGAGCTGCCGCCGTCCTGGCGCAGCGCGCTCACGGCCCGCACCCGCCCGGCGTGCACCCTGACGGAGGAGGCGGCGGCGCACGTGGTGGGCCTGTTCCGCGGGGACACCAGCGGGCGGCGGGCGATCGGGCTGGCCCGGCTGGCCCGGGTCCTTGCGGTGGTGAACGGCGCCGACACCTGCGGCCCCGACCGCGTCGACGAGGCCGCCCGGCTGCTGGGGGTGGCCGCGCCGCCGGGGGCCCCGGCGGGCACCGGCCACTCCGCCGACGGCACCTCCCTCGCCACCGGCGACGGCACCGCCGGCAGCCCGCCCCCGCCGGAACAGCCGAAGCCGGACCCGGTGCCCGAGGAGACCGCGCCGACGGGCCAGCCGGGCAATGCGATGGCGCTCCCCGCGGGGCCCGCCGAGGCCCTGGACACCTTCACGGCCGACACGGGAGAGGGGCAGGGCTCCCCGTTCCCGGAGGACGACGCCCGGTTCCTGCGGGAGTTCGCGCCGCTGCGCATCCCCTGGCAGCGGCGGCCGGAGCCGAGTTCCGCCCGGGGCCCGGTCATCGGCGTCCGCTCCGCGACGACCCTGCGGGACCTGGCGGTCGTCGCGACCGTCGTGGAGGCGGCCAAGCACCAGAACCTGCCGGGCCGCCGTGCGCTACGGGCTGCCGGTGACGGCCAACTGATGGTCCTGCCGGGGGACTTCCGCAGCTACGCCCGGCTCCCGGTGGCCGAACGCATGCTGGTCCTCCTCCTCGACCACACCTGCCGCCGGGGCTGGGACTGGCAGCCGGCGCTCGCCCCCTACCTCCAGTGGGCCTACACGGGACGGGCCTCGGTCTGCCTGGTCGAGGTGGGCAGCAGGGACGCGGCCCACGAACTGCGCGCCGACCACTTCATCGCCCGCAGCGTCCTGGACCCGAGAGTGGGCAGCGCCCTGCACCGGCGGCCCGGCCGCAGCACTCCCCTGGCCCACGGGCTCACGCTCACCGACCAGTTGCTCCGCCGAGCCTTCCAGCAGCGCTCCAACCTGGTCGAGGCCTGGCTGGTGGTCGTCTCCGACGGCCGGGGCAACGTCCCTCTGGACGCCAGCGCGGGCGGACGCCTCCTGGGCCCGGTCCGCCGCGCGGGCATCGACGACGCGATCACGGCCGCCGCCCACATCGGCGCCATGGGCCGCATGCGCCTCCACTCGGTGGTCGTGGACGCGGCCCGCCAGCCCCACCCGGACCTTCCGTTCCTGTTGGCGGACGCCCTGGGCGGAGTGACGGTGGCGGGCCGCACGACGCGAGGGGCGATGCCCCATGTCCATTGAACGCGTGCCCTTCCAGCACCCCGGGAACCGGCGCCCCGGCGGGACGCGGGGAACCGCGCGACCGGCCCCCACCGGCCCGCGCCCGGCCCACGGCCTCGCACCGGGGGTGACGCATGCCCGCTGAACCCCCCGGCCCCCGTCCCCTCGGCGGAGCCGTCCCGCTGGGCCCCGGCACCCCCGCCCGCAGACCCGCCCCCGAACCCCTCCCCGCGCCCCGCACCGCGGGCGTCCCCGAACATGTGACGGAGCCCTACGAACCCGTCCCCCTGGCCGCGGCCCCCGTCGACCCGAACGCGCAACTCCCGCCGGGTTTCGCCAAGTTGGCGGTGAACCGGGCCTACGACGAGAGCGGCCAGGAGGTCTTCTGGCTCACCGGCCACAGCGGCGACCTGGAACTCTCCCTCGACTCGGACGACACCCGCCTGCGCCCCAGCGGCCTCGCGCTCAGCAATCTCCGTCCCGACGGCTTCCCGCCCACCGAGATCTTCCGGGCGGTCGCCGAATGGTCCGGCCACCAGCAGGACGTCGTGCGCTGGATCAACGAACTCCGCGCCCGCTTCGGCCCCGACCTGCACCTGGTGATCTGGGACGACACCGACTACGACATCCCGTGGGAGATGCTGCGCCTCACCGGCGGCCGGGACCTCGGCGTGGACGACGGCATCCTCGGCGCCCTGGTGACCGTGGTCCGCTGGACCACCATCCGCGAGGCCGGCCGCACCCCCTTCAACGAACCGGCGGTCTGCTCGGGCCATGTGCTGGGCTACTACGCGGAGGAGATGCGCCGGGACGCCGCGGTCTTCGAGAACTTCGAGCACCGGGGCCACTTCGGCACCACCCGCACCTTCCTCACCGAACTCGCCCGCCCGAGCCTCGGCGCCGGTCTCGTCTACATGGGCTGCCACGCCACCCACGGCCCGAACCTCTACAAACTCAAGCTCGGCACGGTCACCTGGAACGAACTCAACGACCTGGACATGTCCGCACTGGACGGCCGCCGCACCCTGGTGTGCCTGAACGCCTGCCACTCCGCCCGGTTCGTGAACAACCGGCCGCTCGGCGAGAACGCCCTGCGCGGCTTCGCGGAGCTGTTCCTCCGCAAGGGCGCGGGCGGCTGCATCGCCACCTCGGGCAAGGTCGGCGACGACGTGGCGCACACCCTGATCCGCGAACTCGTCGGCCGCCTCTGCGCCGATCCCGAACTGCCCGTCGCCCGCGCCCTGCGCGACTTCCGGGCCGCCGCCGTCGCCCGGCTGCCCGATCCGCTGCCGTACGTCTACGGTGACGACGACCGGTTCGACGCCGAGGGGCAGCGGCAGATTCTGCCGATCCTCTACAGCTTCATGTTCCTCTACTTCGGACACCCCTTGACCACGCTGCGGCTCAGCGTCCGCGCGCAGGAGGCGAGGACATGAGCGGCGACCCCGCTGCGTTGATGATCGAGCCCCTGGTGGGCTGGCCCCGCAAGGCCCAGGCGGGGCAGAGCTATCTCGTCACCGTCGACCTCAACGGCCCGGCGGCGCCCGAGGACTGGCCGTACGACGAGGAGGAGTTCGACTTCGGTATCTCCCTGGACGGCTCCCGCCGCTTCGTGTGCGAGGCGCTCAACGAACCGAGCGTGGTCCTGCACCGCTTCGGCGGCACCTACGGCCCGGCCCGCTTCGTGATCAAGGCGAGCCGCGCGCCGGGCCCGGGCACGATCTGGCTGACGATCAGCAACCGCTGGGGTGTCCCGGTCCGCACCGTCGAACTGCCCAGCGAGATCGTCGCGGACGCCGTCACAGGACAGGGACATGTCGTCGTGCCCGCGCTGAACGGCAGGACCGCCGCCCTGCCCGCCGAGCACACCGTCCCCGGCCGGCGCACCGGACGCCGTCCCGTGTCCGGCGTCTGGTCGCCGCACCACATCACGATCAGCTACGCCGGCACCGACCGGGCATGGGCCGTGTGGACGGCGCGGCAGCTGGAGCGGCACGGCTGCCAGACGTTCCTGCTGCGCTGGGACCCGCCGCCCGGTGTGCCGCTGACCCGGCTGCTGTCCGATCTCCTCGCCGCGCCCGGCCGGGTGCTGCTGCTGCTCGACGAGGAGTACCTGCGGCTCGGCCGGCGCACCGAGCCGGAGTGGAGCGAGGCGCTGGGCACGGTGGTCGGCGCGGACCCGGACCGGTTCGCCGCCGTGGACCTCTCCGCCCGCACCCTGCCCCCCTCGACCGCCGTACTGGGGCCGGTCGGTCTGCGCGAACTGGACCCGGCCGAGGCGCTGCGCCGCCTGCTGACCACCCTCGACCTCCAGGACGCCCGCGCGGAACCAGAGGACGAGTCCGTCGCCCCCCGCTTCCCGGACGCGCCGCCCGCCGTGTGGAACGTGCCGCGCCGCAACTTCCGCTTCACCGGCCGCGACACGGTCCTGGAGGAACTCCGGGCCCTGTTCGAGAACGGCCCGCCGTCGGGCGCCCGGGTCGCCCTGCGCGGTATCTCGGGCGTCGGCAAGAGCCAGATCGCCGTCGAGTACGCGCACCGGTTCGCCAACGAGTACGACGTGGTGTGGTGGATCAGCGCGAGCTTCCGCGCGACGGCCCGCCAGCAGTTCGCCGACCTCGCCGAACCGCTCGGCCTCGCCGACAGCAGCGCGCTGCCGGAGCGGGTCCGCGCGGTCCGCGAGGCGCTGCGCACCGGCCGCCCGCACCGCCGCTGGCTCCTCGTCCTCGACGGCACCGACGACCTGGAACAGGTCTACGACCTTCTCCCCGAGGCCGGCGGCCATGTCGCGGTGACGACCCTCACGCAGGGCTGGGCCGCGTCCGACGGGGTCGCCGAAGTACAGGTGGAGCGGTTCACCCGGGCGGAGAGCATCAGTTACGCGCGGCGGCACGTGGAGCGGCTCACCGAGGACGAGGCCGACCAACTCGCCGACGCCGTCGAGGACTTCCCGCTGCTGCTGGCCCAGACGACGGCGTGGCTGGACGCGAACCGGATGTCGGCGGCCGAGTACATCGGGCTGCTGCGCCGGGGCGACGCCGACGAGATCGGCATCCAGACCCTGCCGGACTACCCGATCGGCTTCCAGGCCAGCTGGGCCCTCACCCTCGACTCGCTGGAGCAGGACAGCCCCGAGGCCACCGAACTCCTGCGCCTGTTCGCGATGTTCTCCCCCGGCTCCATCCCGGTACGCCAGCTCCAGCGCGCCCGCCCCGGCGATCTCCCCACGCTCCTGGCCGAGTTGGCCGCCGACCCGGCCCACTGGCTGGGTGCGCTCCGCCGTCTGTCGGAGTCGACGGCCGTACGGATGGACTACGTCCAGCCCTCGGACAGCGTCGGCTACGTGGACAGCGTGGAGATGCACCGCCTCTACCACCGCTTCCTGCGCCGCACCCTCACCCCCGGCGAACGCGACGAACTCTCGGCGGTCGCCTGCCGGGTGCTGGTCTCGGCGGACCCCCGCTCGCCGTCCGAGGTCGCCAACTGGCCCGTGTACGCGGAGCTGTTGCCGCATCTGCACCCGTCGGGCGCCCTGGAGAGCTCCGAGGCCGCGGTGCGCGAGCTCGTCCTCAACTGCATCGAGTACCTGCGGCTGCGCGACGAGGAGAGCACCGGACTCACCCTGTGCGAACAGGTGCTGGCCCGCTGGCGGATCCGGCTCGCGCCGACCCATCCGTCGATGCTGGTCCTCGTCCACCAGCACGCCAACATGCTGCGCCGGTGCGGCCGTTACCGTGAGGCCGAGGCCGTCGGCCGGGCCGTCGTCGAGCAACTCGCCGAGGAGCGGCCCTCCGACGACCTCGACCTGCTGCGGGCCGAGGCGGGCCTCGGCGGTTCCCTGATGGCCCTCGGCCTCTTCAAGGAGGCCCACCAGCTCTTCGAGGACGTCTGGCGCGCCTACGACGTCCTCGACGGCCCGGAGGCGCCCCGCACCCAGGCCTGCCTCAGCAACCTCGGCGTCGCCCTCGGCCTCCTCGGGCGCTACCAGGAGGCGGCCGACGTCCACGCCCGACTTCTCGTGCTGCGGCGGCAGTCGTTCGGCTCCGACCACCAGTCGACCCTGCTCTGCGGCCTCACCTACGCGCGCTCGCTGCGCCTGCTGGGACGCCACCAGGACGCCACCGCGCTCCAGGGCGTCAACTCCCTGCTGCACCGCCAGACCATGGGCGACCACCATCCGCAGACCCTGGCCGCCCTGCACAACCAGGCGCTGTGCCTGCGTCGTTCGGGCGACGTCCCGGCCGCCGCCGACCTGCTGCGCAGTCTGGTCGAGCGGTGCCGGAACCTCCAGGGTGTCCGGCATCCGATGACCCTGATGGTCCAGGCCGACCACGCCTCCTTCCTGCGCTCGCACGGCGACCTCGCCGAGTCCGCGGAGCTGACGGACGCGGTCGCCGACGGCTACCGGCATCTCCTCGGCGACGACCACCCGTACACGGTGGGAGTCCTCGGCAACCGGGGCCTGCTGCTGTGGCTCGGCGGCGACCGGGCCGCCGGGGCGCGGCTGATCGAGCAGGCGCTGCGGGGCATGACGAACACGGTGGGCGCCGACCATCCGTGGACCCTGGGCTGCGCCCTGAACGCGGCGGCGGTCCGCCGGCTGTCCGGGCGGCCCGACGAGGCGGCCGAGCTGCGCCGGGAGACCCTGTTGCGGGCCCGCGAGGCCGTCGGCCGCGACCATCCGCTCGTCCGCGCCTGCGAGGACGCGTCGGGGGCGGGAGCGGACGCGCCGCCGGGCTGGGACTTCGAGCCCCAGCCCATCTGACGCCCGCTTCACCCGGCCGGAACCGCCGTGCCGGGCCCGGAGATCGGGGCCCGGCCTCAGTGCGCTGTGCGCACCCTGTGAGTCCGCTGATTCTCATCGGCCGCTCAGTAAAGGCTCAGCGACGGCACAGGCGGGGACCGGAGAGTCACCGTCATGAACGCACAGAACGCGGGAGGCGTCCGGCAGCGCTCGGTCGAGATCGTGGTGCCGCCCGGACAGCCGGCCGTACGGCGGGGCGCCAGGCGGGAGTTCGTCTCGCGCTCCTCCGACCTCCTCCTCAAGGCAGGCCTCGCGGCCCGCTTCTCGGACGCGCGGTGCGGCTTCGAGGCCGTCCGCACCGACGTGTTCCTGGCGCTCGCCCAGCGCAACGGACTCCGTATCCACGAGGTCCCGGTCGACCGGACCGACGACCCGGACAGCCGGGTCGACATCGTCCGCACCGCCCTCGACGACCTCAGGGGCATGCGCCGGATGTTCGGGACGTCCGTCACCGGCCGCGCCCGCATCGCCGCCGTACCCCGCCGTACCCGCACCACCACCCCTGTCCTGCCCGTCGGGGCGCCCGCCTCTTCCGCGGAACACCTGGAGTACGCGTCATGACGACCCTCGCCCCGCCCTCCCGCCAGGAGGGCACCCACCGCTCGCACCGCGCGGGCCCGCCGGCCGACGGCGGCCTGAACTCCCGTGCCAGAAGGCTCTTCACGGGCCCCGAGGACGACCCGCGCTGGGCCCGCCCGGCCCTGTGGGCGATCCTGCTGCTGGCCACCGCCCTCTACGCGTGGAACCTGACCTCGATCACCGGCAACACCTTCTACGACGCGGCCGTCTACAGCGGCACCAAGAGCTGGAAGGCGTTCTTCTTCGGCGCGCTCGACTCCGGCAGCTTCATCACGGTCGACAAACCGCCCTTCGCCCTCTGGGTGATGGGCCTCTCCGCCCGCGTGTTCGGCTACGGGAGCTGGCAGTTGACGCTGCCGATGGTCGCGGCGGGCACGGGCTCGGTGGCCCTGCTGTACCGCCAGGTGAAGCGGGACTTCGGGGCGGTGGCGGGCACGGTCTCCGCGCTGGTCCTCGCCCTCACCCCGATCACGGTCGCCATCACCCGTGACACCAACCCGGACCCGATCCTGGTCCTGCTGATGATGCTCGGCGCCGCGGCCCTCATGAAGGCCGTCCGCAACGGAAGGCTGCTGCCGCTGGTGTGGTCGGCGGTCGCGATCGGCTTCGCGTTCAACACCAAGATGATGCAGGCGTACGTCGTCCTGCCCGCGTTCTTCCTCGTCTACCTCTGGGCCGCGAACGTCTCCCTCGGCAGGCGCCTCCGCAACCTCTCCGTCGCCACCGTCGCGCTGGTCGTCTCCAGCGCCTGGTGGATGGTGGTCGTCGACCTGATCCCCGCCTCCTCCCGCCCCTACATCGGCGGCTCGACGGACAACACGGTGTGGGACCTGGTCATCGGCTACAACGGCTTCGGCCGGATCTTCGGCGCCTCCTCGTCGGTCGGCTCGCAGGGCAACGGGGCCTCGTTCGGCGGCAGTTCGGGCCTGTACCGGATGTTCAACGAGATCATGGGCGGCCAGATCTCCTGGCTGATCCCCTTCGCGGCCATCGCGCTCATCGGCGGACTGGTGCTGCGCGGCCGTGCTCCTCGCACGGACGCCCGGCGCGCGGCCCTGCTGCTCTGGGGCGGCTGGTTCGTCCTCCACTTCCTGACCTTCTCGCTGGCCGAGGGCACGTTCCACCCGTACTACGTCACCGCCATGGCCCCCGGTATCGCGGCCCTGGCCGGAGCGGGCGGGGTCCTGCTGTACCGCGCCTTCCGCGAGGGTCAGGCGGCCAGGTGGGCCTGGGTGCTCCCGGCGGCGATCGCGGCGAGTTCCGTCTGGGCGGTCGTCCTGCTCCAGCGGGTCTCCGGCTCCGGCACGGTGTACACGGTCGCGGAGATCGTGGTCGCCGCGGCGGGCGTCGCGTCCGTGCTCGGGCTGCTGGTGGGCCGGTTCACCGGGCGCCACCGCCTGCTGGGCCTCGCGGCACTGGCCGCGGTCGTCGCCCTCCTGGCCGGTCCCGCGGCCTACTCGGTCTCGGCGGCGACATCGTCGACCAACGGCACCAACCCGACGGCCGGGCCCAGTTCGGGCGGCGGCATGGGCGGCGGCGGTGGCGGCATGGGCGGCGGTGGCGCCCCGGGCGGCATGAAGTCCGGCACGAAGCCGAGCGGTTCGGCCCCCTCCGGCACCGACTCCGGCTCGAAGCCCAGCGGTTCGGCCCCCTCGGGTACGCGGCCCAGCGGTTCGGAGTCCGGTACGCGTTCCACCGGTGGAGGCGGTACGGGCGGCGGTACGCAGGTCTCCTCCGCGATGATCACGTACCTCAAGAAGCACCAGGACGGCGCCACGTGGCTGCTGGCGGTGTCCACCGACCAGACGGCGTCCTCGATCATCCTGGAGTCGGGACAGCCCGTGATCTCCATGGGCGGCTGGTCCGGCAGCGACAACGCGATGACCCTCGCCAAGCTCAAGTCCCTCGTGAAGTCCGGGAAGTTGCACTACATCGTCGTCAGCAGCGACGGCGGCCAGGGCACCAACTCCGCGATCACGACCTGGGTCGAGGCACACGGCACGGCGGTCTCCGCGTACAGCGGCCTGTACCGCCTGGACGCCTCCGACGTCAGCTGATCCCCTCCCCGGACCGCCTGTCCCGACAGGAAGGGCCGCCGGTGACCCCGGCGGCCCTTCCGCGTGCCGTGCCCCGCTAGGCGGCAGCCGCGTCCTCCCGTACGACCGGAAACCCCGCCGTACGCCGGACCCGTCGCCCGGTGTCGACCGCGAACACCTCGCAACCGGGCCTGGACGCGGCCCAGTCGACGCCCTTCGGGCCCAGCGCGAAGGCCGCGGTGGCGGTGGCGTCCGCCTCGGTGAGGGAGGCGGAGACGACGGAGACGCTCAGGAGGCCGGTCGCGGGGGTGCCGGTGCGGCCGTCGAGGATGTGGTCGCCGCGTTCGTAGCGGGCGGAGGTCGCCACCGCGCCGTCGGTCAGCTCCAGGACCGTGCAGAGCCGGTCGGCGTGTTCCGGGTGCCGTATGCCCACGCGCCAGGGGCCGCCGGACACGACGACGTCGCCTCCGGCGTTGAGGACGAAGCGGCGGGCCCCGGCCGCGGTGAGGAGTTCCGCCGCGCGCTGCACCGACCAGCCCTTCACGACCGCGCAGGGGTCGAGGGGGCGGCCGGGCAGGCGGACGTCGAAGGCGCCGCCGGTCGCGGCACGGTACCGCTCGCAGAGGCCGAGGATCTCGGTCAGGTCCGCGCTGAGGTCGGCGAGTTCGAGCTCGCCCCGGTCGTACCGGGAGACCTCGCTGTCCGGGCGGAACGGGCTGAAGCGGGCGTCGACCTCGCGCAGCCACGCGAAGAGCGCGTCCGCCACCTCCTGGCCGATGCCCTCGTCGTCGACGCGGAGCGACACCGGGAAACCCATCACGTGCTCGACTCGGCGCATCTCAGGCGCCCTTGGCGTCGATCGCGGCCTGGAGCGACCGGACGTAGGCGTCGCTGGTGATCGTGGCGCCGGACACCGTGTCGATCTTCGCGCTCTGTGCCGTGAGGGTCTCCTCGATCAGCACCGGTACCGCCGCTCTGGTCTGCGGGTGGTCCGGCTGCTGGAGCATGCTCACCGAGCCGATGGTGTCGCCCTCGAAGGTCACCTGCACCTGCACGGTGCCCTTGGAGGTGTTGATCGCGGTGCCCCGCACGACCGTCTTCGAGGACGTGGACGGCGCGGTGGCGGAGCCCGACGGCGCCGGGGAGGTGGCCGTGGGGGTCGGTGTCGTCACCGTGGCCGGCGGGCTCGCCGAACTCGTCGTCGTCCCGATGGACGGCTCGTAGCGCCACACGGGGATCAGCCCGGCGACGGACAGCACCAGAACAGGTATGACTCGCTTCACGATATGTCTCTCATCCCGCCAGGCTGAAGCGTTCGAAGTGGATCTGCCGCTTGGGCACGCCCAGGTCGCCGAGGCTGCGCAGCACCGCGTTCATCATCGGCGGCGGTCCGCAGAGGAAGACGTCGCGGTCGGCGATGTCCGGTACCAGCCGGGCTAGTTCGCGCGGGGCGAGCTTGTCGGGGACGGGCGGACCCGTGACCAGGTGGAGCTGGGCGCCCTTGGCGTGGGCGAGTTCGGCCAGTTCGCCGTAGAGGACGGCGTCGCGGTCGGTGGCGACGCGGTAGATGACGACGGCGTGGCCCTCCAGGTCCTCCAGCAGGGCGCGGATCGGGGTGACGCCGACGCCGCCCGCGATGAGCAGTGACTCCGGCCTGGTGCGGTGCAGGGTGGTGAAGGCGCCGTAGGGGCCCTCGGCGAAGACGCGGGTGCCGGGCCTGAGGTGGCACAGGGCGGCCGTGCCCGCGCCGGCCGTCTTCGCGGTGAGGCGCAGGCGGGTGCCGTCGGGGGCGGCGGAGAGGGAGAACGGGTTGGCCTGCCACCAGCGGTCCTTCGTGAGGAACCGCCACAGGAAGAACTGGCCGGCCCGGGCCGGGAGCCGGTGGAGGTCGCGGCCGGTGATGTAGATCGAGACGACGTTGTCGGACTCGGGGACGACCGCCTCGACCCGGAGCCGGTGGCGGAGGTTGCGCCACAGCGGGAGGATCACGCGGCCCAGGGCCACCGAGCCGAGCGCGACGCCCCACACCGCGTACCAGTAGGCGGTGGCGGCGGACGACGCGGTGAACGTCGTGCCGACCGCGACCTGGTGGGTGAAGGCGAGGACCACCGCGACGTAGGTGTAGAGGTGGATGAAGTGCCAGGTCTCGTAGGCGAGCCGGCGGCGGGCGTAGCGGGCGGAGGTGGCGCCGATGACGAGGATCAGGGCGAACGCGACGAGCGCGCGCAGGATGCCCTCGGTGGTCTCGGCCAGGTCGACGACCTCGCCGACGGGCCCGGTGCCGATGCCCTGGGCGTAGCCGAAGGCGATGAAGACGAGGTGTCCGAGCAGCGTCCAGAGCAGGGCGAAGCCCGTCCAGCGGTGCCAGGAGGTCAGCCGGTCCATGCCGATCCGGCGGTCGAGCCAGGGCAGCCGGGCCACCAGCAGCAGCTGGAAGGCCATGACGAGGGCGCCGTAGAGGCCCAGTACGCGGCCGATGACGATGAGGGTGTTGGAGGCGAAGCCTGCTTGGACGAAGAAGACGGTCACCACGGCGACGTTCGCGGCCAGCACGGCGTACAGGCCCGTGCGGGCCACCACCCTGGGGCGTATCGCCGTGGGGGGCGCAGGGGGTGATTGGACGGTCGTCACGGACGGCAGCTCCTTGATCGGGTCCTGGGATTCGAGCTTCACCTCGCGGGGCTGTCGTTTTCCTGTCGTACGACTTTCAAGTGGCTGTCGATGTGGGTGGGACGGTGACGCGGGTCTGGTGTCCTGCGGCGTGTGGCGCAGTATGAGCGGGTGGACAAAGTACGACTCCTCGTCGTGGACGACGACCCGCCGATCGCCGACCTCGTCGCGACGGTCGCCCGGTACGAGGGCTGGGAGGCCGCGTGCGCGTACTCCGGTGAGGAGGCGCTGACCCTGGCCGCCGAGTTCCAGCCGGACATCGTGGTGCTCGACCTGATGCTGCCCGGCCTCGACGGCTTCGGTGTGCTGGACCGGCTGCGCCGTTCCGGGACGATGGTCCCTGTGGTGTTCCTCACCGCGCGGGACGCGGTCGCCGACCGGGTCGCGGGGCTGACGCGCGGTGGTGACGACTATCTCGTCAAGCCGTTCGCGGTGGAGGAGCTGATGGCGCGGCTGCGGACCGTGCTGCGGCGCAGCGCCGGGCCCGGTTTCCCGCGCTCCGTGCTGCGGGTGGCGGATCTGACGATGGACGAGGACACCCGCGAGGTGCGGCGCGGCGAGGGGCTCGTCACGCTCACCCCGACCGAGTACGAGGTGCTGCGCTATCTGCTGCGCAAGTCGCCGACCGTGCTCACCAAGGCGCAGATCCTCGACCATGTGTGGGAGTACGGCTTCGGCGGCCGGTCCAATGTGGTGGAGCTGGTGGTGAGCAGGCTGCGCCGCAAGCTCGACGAGGGGCACGAACCGCTGATCCACACCGTGCGCGGCTTCGGCTACGTGATCCGGCAGGCCGCCGGGTGATCGGGCGGCTGCGGGAGAACTGGCGCCGGCTGCGGCTGGGCACGCGGCTCGCGCTCGGGCTGGGGGCGCTGGCCCTGGTGGTGTTCGCCGTCGTCGGCACCGCGCTGACGACCTACATGCGGGACTATCTGTCGGCCCAGCTCGACGACCAGCTCGGGCTCGCGCAGAGCGCGCAGTCGAAGTCCATCGTGGCGAACGGCACGCTCCAGGGGAAGAAGTACTACCGCTGGTACTACGCCGTGTACGACGTCAAGGACGGTACCCCGGTGCTCCGCGAGCCCGAGGAGAGTTCGGACCTGCCGGCGGACATCGGCGACCTCACCGCCGTGGCGCGGGCCCAGATCGCCGCGGGCACGGAGGTGCTGCGCACCAGCGACCTCACCGGCGAGGGCGAGTTCCGGCTGCGCGGCTGCGCGGTCGAACCCGGGGTGGTGCTGGTCAGCGGCGCGCCGATGGACGCGATCGACGACACGGTACGGCAGCTGGTGATCATCCAGGTGGTGGCCTTCGGGCTGGCCCTGCTGACCCTGGTGGTGCTCGGCCGCAGGCTGCTGCGGCGCGGGCTGCAGCCGCTGAGCGACATGGCGCACACCGCGCACGGCATCGCCTCGCACGATCTGACCGAGTCGGCGGCCCGGCTGCCGCTGCGCGCGGACGAGCGGGGCGGCGGCCCGGAGGTCGAGGAGCTGCGCACCGCGTTCAACACGATGCTGGAGCACATCGACGACTCGCTCGCGGTGCGCGCGGAGGCGGAGCAGCGGCTGCGCCGGTTCGTGGCGGACGCCTCGCACGAGCTGCGGACGCCGCTGATGTCGGTGCGCGGCTACGCGGACCTGTTCCAGTACGCGGCGGCCAACGTGCCCGAGGAACGGGAGCGGCACCTGGCCCGGCTGCGGGCCGAGGCCGCCCGCATGGGCGTCCTCCTCGACGACCTCCTGCTGCTGGCCCGGCTGGACGCGGCCGACGTGGAGACTCCGCTGCGGCCGGAGGACGCGGACCTGGCGGAGCTGGTCGAGCAGGCGGCGGACGCCTTCCGCGCCGGGCACCCGGACCATCCGCTGACGGTGGCGGTCGGGGAGCGTCCGGTGCGGCTGCGGGTGGATCCGGTCCGGATCCGGCAGGTGCTGGACAACCTGCTGACCAACGCGGCCGTGCACACCCCGGCCGGTACGGCGGTGTCGGTGACGCTGTCGGCCGCCGCGGGCACGGCGTCGGTGCGGGTGGCCGACACCGGGCCCGGCATCCCGGAGGACGACCGGGCCCGGGTCTTCGACCGCTTCTACCGGGTCGACAAGGCCCGCAGCCGCGACCGGGGCGGCAGCGGTCTGGGCCTCGCGGTGGCCCGGTCGCTGGCGAAGGCGCACGGCGGCTCCGTCGAGCTGGCGTCCGGGCCC
This sequence comes from Streptomyces sp. NPDC090083, assembly GCF_044747445.1. Lineage (NCBI taxonomy): Bacteria > Bacillati > Actinomycetota > Actinomycetes > Kitasatosporales > Streptomycetaceae > Streptomyces > Streptomyces sp. NPDC090083. The sequence continues at coordinate 1,025,798 of NZ_JBIVED010000001.1, forward strand.
GGCGCGACGGTCTTCACGGTGACGATCCCGCTGGGGGCCGCGTCGGCGCGGTGACCGCGGACGGTGTGCCGTCGCTCGCTCTGGCTCCTTGAAGGGCTTGTGCCTACCATGGGTGACGTGTCGTCACCTGAGGCTCAGGACCATCAACTGACTCTGTTTCAACGGCAGTTACCGCGCTCCGTAGCCCAGAGGCCGCCGTCACATCCCGCGCCACACGTTGTCGTACGCCGCGTCCTCGACGGTCTTCCGCTGCCGTACGGCCTCCAGTTCGGTCACCGCGTCGTGGACCACGGCGATGACCGTGTCCAGCGACTCGTCGGCGAGCTTCGCGGAGTCCTCGTCGGACACCTCGCGGATACCGGCGGCGGAGGCGAGTTGGGCGAGCACGGGCTCGCCCTCGGCCCAGCGGTCCGCGGCGTGGCTGCGGGCCGGCGAGTCGACCAGGGCCGTCCGTGCGGTGCGGACCGGGATCCAGCGCCCGCGCTGCCGGGCCACCAGCCCCTCCGACTCCAGCGCGGCGAGATAGGCGGAGGAGAGGCCACGCCCCCGCCGCCACAGCCAGTTCTCGACCGACTCGTACGGCGTCTCCCGTACGAGGGCGGTCGCCGCCTGGTCCAACAGGCCGTCCTCCAGCGGTACTTGGGGGTTCGGCACGATCAGGTCGCCGTCCAGTACGACGGCTTCGGCGGCAAGGAGGTCGACCACCTCCGCGCCGGCGAGTGCGAGCGAAAGGTCACCCGTCTCGACAGGGCGGTCGGGTGCGACATCCATGGCGACGATCATCAGGTCCCGCGGTGTGCTCATGGGTGCCAACCTAGCGCGGCTTATGCGAGGAGGCATCGACACCCAACGTTTACATAATCCTGTCCCGCCGTCAGTGGTGTTTCGGGACTGTGAGCCCCGGATGAATTGCGGAGGCTTTTGGACCGCTTGCGCCACTGCGGCCGACGGGTGTGCCCTCTGAAGGAAATTGGCAGGTTTTTCGGGTGTTTGGGGGCCGATTCAGGCTGGCCGGATCACTGCCGTCCATCAGTTGATTGCCTAGGCGTTGTTGACCGACGAGTAACTGAGGGCTAGCTTTCAATCAGCCATCCCGCGCCTTTGTGATTCCATTCGGCGCTGCGGCCGAAAACCCCCCACCGTGCAGTTTCACCGTTTATTCGGAGAATCATGACGTCTGTCGCGCACGCCGAAGAACTGATCATTGGAATCACCCCGTTCCATGAGCCGGACGCCCGGCTCGCGGCGGCCGTCAGCGGTGCCGGCGGGTTGGGCGTACTGGACCTGGGACAGGGCGACCGAAGATCCGGGGAGGCCTTGGCGCGCGTCCGGCGCTGGTCCCCGGGCCCTTTCGGGGTCCGGGTCGGACCGCACTGCCGGACCGGTCCGGGTGACCTCACCGCGGGCCCCGGAGCCGTCCCGCACACCGTCGTCCTCGCGGTGGACGCGCCCTGGCGGGTCGACGAGGTCGGCGCGCGGCACCGGGTGCTGGTGGAGGTCACCGACCTGGACCAGGCGCTGACGGCGGTCCGGGCCGGTGCGCACGGACTGATCGCCCGGGGCGCCGAAAGCGGCGGCAGGACAGGCGAGTTGAGCACCTTCGTACTGCTGCAGCAGCTGCTCTCCGAACCGGCCGTGGACGTCCCGGTCTGGGCCTGCGGCGGCATCGGTCCCCGTACCGCGGCCGCGGCCGTGGCGGGCGGCGCCGCCGGGGTCGTCCTGGACAGCCAACTCGCGCTGCTGGCGGAGTCGGGCCTCCCGGAGACGGCGGCTGCCGCGCTCCGCTCGATGGACGGCTCCGAGACCACGGTGGTCGCCGGTCACCGCGTGCTTCTGCGACGCGGCCCCGACGCCCCGCGGGTCCCCGCCGACCGGGTCTCCGCACTGCTCGGCGCCCGCGACCCCCGCACCCAGCTGCTGCCGGTCGGCCAGGACGGCTTCCTCGCCGCCCGGTTCGCCGAGCGCTGGGGCGACGTGGGCCGCACGGTACGCGAACTCACCGCCGCGGTACGGGAGTCGGTACGGGACGAGAGGCCGGCCGACGCCCTGCGCGCGGGCTCCCCGATGAGCCGGGCCCTCGGCACCCGGCTCCCTCTCGCCCAGGGCCCGATGACGAGGGTCAGCGACCGGGCCGACTTCGCCGCGGCCGTCGCCTCCGCCGGTGCGCTGCCGTTCATCGCCCTCGCCCTGTCGACCGGCGAGCAGTCGCGGACGGTGCTGGCGGAGACCCGCGCCGCGGTGGGCGACCGGCCCTGGGGTGTCGGAGTGCTCGGCTTCGCGCCCGAGGAGATGCGCAACGCCCAGCTCGAAGCGGTACGCGAACTCGGGCCCACCCACGCGATCATCGCGGGCGGCCGGCCCTCCCAGGCGGAGGCGCTGGAGCGGTCCGGGATCGCCACCTTCCTCCATGTGCCCTCGCCGGGGCTGCTGCGGCAGTTCCTGGACGCCGGTGTCCGCCGGTTCGTGTTCGAGGGCTCCGAGTGCGGCGGCCATGTCGGACCGCGCGCCAGCTTCCCGCTGTGGGAGGCCCAACTCGCCGTCCTGGACGACTTCTTGGCCACGGCCGAGGCAGGCACGGCGGAGCACGTCGAGGTGTTCTTCGCGGGCGGCGTCCACGACGAGCGTTCGGCGGCGATGGTGGCCGCGCTCGCCGCACCGCTCACCGCACGCGGCGCCGCCGTCGGCATGCTGATGGGCACCGCCTACCTCTTCACCGAGGAGGCGGTGACGCGTGGCACGGTCCGGCCTCTCTTCCAGGACCAGGTGGTCCGGGCCACCCGGACCGCGTTGCTGGAGACCGCGCCCGGTCACGCCACCCGCTGCGTGCCGAGCCCGTTCAGCGACGACTACCTGCTCTTCGAGGCCGAGTTGCGCGAGCAGGGCGTCCCGGACCGGGAGATCTGGGAGAGGCTGGAACGGCTCAACGTCGGCCGGCTCCGCATCGCCAGCAAGGGCGTCGAGCGGGACGCGGCCGGTGCGCTGACCTCCGTCGACGAGCAACGGCAGCTCGCCGAGGGGATGTTCATGGCCGGCGAGGTCGCCGTGCTGCGGTCGGCGACCACCACGATCGACGCCCTGCACCGCTCGGTCACCGAGGGCGCCGCCGACTTCCTGGCCGACGGCGCGCGAACCGCCCGCGCCCGCCTGGGAGTCGCGGAGACGGCCGGGCCGGAGGCCCCGGCCCCGCTGGACATCGCTGTAGTCGGCATGGCGTGCATGTTCCCGCAGGCCCCCGACCTCCCCACGTTCTGGGCGAACATCCTCGGCGGACGCGACTCCGTCGACGAGGTCCCGCCCGACCGCTGGGACCCCGCCGTGCACTACTCGGCGGACAAGGGCGGCGCCACCCCGTCGAAGTGGGGCGGCTTCCTCCCGCGCATCCCCTTCGACCCGCTGCGCTACGGCATCCCGCCGGCCTCCCTCGGCAGCATCGAACCGGTCCAGCTGCTGGCCCTCGAAGCCGCCCGGCGCTCCCTGGAGGACGCCGGATACGGCGACCGGGGACGGGAGTTCGACCGCGCCCGCACCTCCGTGGTGTTCGGCGCGGAGGCGGGCAGCGACCTGTCGAACGCGACGACGCTGCGCGCGGTCCTGCCCTCGTACTACGGCACGATCCCGCCCGGCGTCGAGGAACAGCTCCCCGCGCTCACCGAGGACTCCTTCCCCGGCATGCTCTCGAATGTCATCTCGGGCCGCATCGCCAACCGGCTCGACCTCGGCGGCGCCAACTTCACCGTCGACGCGGCCTGCGCGTCCTCGCTGGCCGCCGTCGACGTCGCCTGCAAGGAACTCGTCGGCGGCACCAGCGACGTCGTGCTGTGCGGGGGCGCCGACCTCCACAACGGCATCAACGACTACGTCCTCTTCTCCTCCGTGCACGCCCTCTCCCCCACCGGCCGCTCCCGCGCCTTCGACAGCTCGGCGGACGGCATCGCGCTCGGCGAGGGCGTCGCCTGCGTGGTCCTCAAGCGGCTCGCGGACGCGGAGCGCGACGGCGACCGGATCTACGGCGTGATCAAGGGAGTCGGGAGCTCCAGCGACGGCCGCTCGCTCGGCCTGACGGCACCGCGCCCCGAGGGACAGCGGGCGGCGCTGGAACGGGCGTACCGCAACGCGGGCGTCTCCCCCGCCGAGGTCGGCCTCGTCGAGGCGCACGGCACCGGCACGGTCGTCGGCGACCGCACCGAACTCTCCATCCTCAGCGCGGTGTTCACCGAGTCCGGTGCGCAGACGGGCCGTTGCGCGCTCGGCTCGGTCAAGTCGCAGATCGGGCACACGAAGTGCGCCGCGGGACTCGCCGGTCTCATCAAGACCGTGCTGTCCCTCTACACCGGCGTCAAGCCGCCCACCCTGCATCTGAAGGCGCCCAACCCGGCGTGGCAGGAGGACAGCAGCCCGTTCGTCTTCCACGCGCGGCCCCGGCCGTGGGCGGCCCCCGCCGGGGAACGTGTCGCAGGGCTCAGCGCGTTCGGCTTCGGCGGCACCAACTTCCACGCGGTGATCGGGGGGTACGACGAGGCCGTACCGCCGGCCCAGGGACTGGACGCCTGGCCCGCCGAACTGTTCACGTTCCGGGGAGCGGACCGGGCGGCGGCGCGGCGGGGCGTCGAGGAGATCCTCACGCTCGCCGAGACCGGCCACTGGAGGCTGCGGGACCTCGCGCTGAGTGCGTCGCGTCGGGCGGACGCCCGGCTCGAACCGGTCCAAGTGGCCGTCGTGGCACGGGATGTGGAGGAGCTGACCGGACAGCTGCGGCGGGCGCTGGACGGTGAGCGGGATCCGGGCGCCGGTATCCACCTCGGCGAGGCGGGCGCGGACCCCGGCAAGGTCGCCTTCCTCTTCCCCGGCCAGGGCAGCCAGCGGCCCGGCATGCTCGCCGACGTCTTCATCGCGTTCCCCGAGCTCCAGCACTATCTGCACCTCGGCCGCGACCACGCCGACGCGCTCTACCCGCCGACCGCCTTCGACGACACCGCCCGTGACCGCCAGCAGGCCGGACTCACCGACACCCGGGTCGCGCAACCCGCCCTGGGCATGGCCGGGTTGGCCGCCCACGCCCTGCTCACCGAGGCGGGCGTACGGCCGGACATGGCGGCCGGGCACAGCTACGGCGAGCTGGTCGCCCTGTGCGCGGCCGGCGCGATCACGCCGGAGGCGCTGCTGGAGCTGAGCACCGAACGCGCGGCGGCGATCCTCGACGCCACCGGCACGGCCGACCCGGGCACCATGGCCGCCGTGGCCGCCGGTGCCGAGGACGTCGCACAGGCCCTGAAGGCGGCCGACGCACCCGACTCCGTTGTCGTCGCCAACCACAACTCCCCCTGCCAGAGCGTCATCTCGGGCCCGACGGAGGCGGTCGCCACCGCCGTACGACTCCTGCGCGAAGCCGGTCTCGGCGCCAAGCGCATCCCCGTCGCCTGCGCCTTCCACAGCCCGCTGGTGGCGGACGCCGGAGCCCGCTTCGCCCAGGCCCTCGCCCAACAGCCCTTCCTCGCACCCGAGTTCCCCGTGTGGTCCAACCGCACGGCGGCTCCCTACGGCGACGACGCCGACGCGGTCCGGTCCGAACTCGCCGCGCAGATCGGCTCTCCGGTCGGCTTCGTCGCGGAGATCGAGGCGATGTACGAGGCGGGCGCCCGGGTCTTCGTCGAGGCCGGACCCGGCTCCGTGCTCACCCGCCTGGTCGGCCAGATCCTCGGCGACCGCCCGCACCGCACCGTCGCCTGCGAGCCCACCCCGAACAGCGGGCTGCGCGGCTGGCTCGACGCACTGGCCCAGCTGGCCGTCGCCGGGGCCCCGGTGCGCACCGGCCGGCTCTTCCACGGGCGCGACGCCGTCGACGCCGCCCGGACTCCCGTGCCCTCGCGACCCGGCTGGACGGTGGACGGGCAGCTCGTCCGCACCGCCGCCGGAGCACTCCTGCCCGGTGCCCTCGCACCGGCCCGACGCGTTGTGGAGACGACTGTGACGACGAACCCTCAGGACGGTGCCCCCGCCGAGGCGAACAGGGACGCGCTCATCTCCGAATTCCTGCGCACCAGCCGGGAGATGGTGGCCGCGCAACGGGATGTGCTGCTGACGTACTTCGGCGCGGTACAGGGCACGGCACCGCAGGGCACCTGGATACCCGCACCGGCGGCACCGGCCGCGATCGAGGCGCTCCCGCGGACACCCGCCCTGCCGGCCACCGCGCCACCCGCACCTCAACAGCCCGCGCCCGCACCGCAGTCGGCCGCGCCTCAGGCGCCCGGGACCGTCACCGAGGCCGATGTGCTCCGGGTCGTCCTGGAGATCATCAGCGAACGCACCGGCTACCCCGTCGACATGATCGAGCCCGGCCTCGACCTGGAGGCGGACCTCAGCATCGACTCGATCAAGCGTGCCGAGATCGCCGGCGAACTGGCCGGGCGGCTGGGCATCGGCGGCGGGACGGACGTCGTGACGCTCGACGACGCCGAGCTGGAGGAGCTGGCGAAGGCCCGCACGGCGGCCTCCGTCACGGCCTGGCTGTCGGCCCGGCTGACGGCCCCCGAGGCGACGGAGGAGATTCCCGCGGCCGTCGGCGCACCTGAGGTCACCGCCCCGATCGCCGCCACCCCGCAGGACGAGGTCACCGGCGTCGCCCCGAAGCGCCTCCAACTGCGCCCGGTACTCCTGGCGCACCAGGACGGCGCCGGCCCGGCCGACCCTGCCTCCGTCCTGAACGGCCGGCGCTTCGTCCTCCACGGCGACGCGGACAGCGCCATCGCGCGGACGGTCGCGGCCCGCCTCACCTCCTACGGCGCCGACGCGCTGATCGTCGCGCCCGAGCACCAACTCACCGCCGCCGACGGCCGGGTGGACGGCGTCCTGTACCTCGCCCCGCTCACCGCGTCGGCACCGGTGCTGCCGGACGCGTTCCCCGTGCTGCGGGCCGCCCTGGGACGCGGCCCGCGCCAACTCCTCGCCGCGCACGAGGCGAACGGCGGTGCAGCGGGCCTGCACGGACTGTTCCGCACCGTCGCGCGCGAGTACCCGGACACCATCGCCCGGGTCGTCGAACTGTCGGACACCGCACCGGCCGCCGTCACCGACGCGCTGATCGCCGAACTCCTCGCACCCGACACCGAGCCGGTCGTGCTCCGAACCGCCGCCGGACGCCACGGACTCGAACTGGCCGAGGCACCGCTCGGCGCCCTCGCGACGAACGGCGCCGGACCCGCGGGGGACGGAGTGGCGGAGGCCGCGGCCATCGGGCTCGACCGTGACGCGGTGGTGCTGCTGGTGGGCGGCGGGCGCGGCATCACCGCGAAGTTCGCCGCCGCGCTCGCCGCGGCCTCCCGCTGCCGTATCGAACTGCTGGGCAGGACCGCCGCGCCGGCGGGACCCGAGGACCCGGCGACCGCGGGCGCGCACACCCCGGCCGCGCTGCGGGCCGCCCTCGCCGCGCGGGACGGTGGACTCACCCCCGCCGAGATCAACCGCACCGCCGAACTCCTGCTCGCCCAACGGGAGATCACGACCACCCTCGACGAACTCGCCGCCCTCGGCAGCCGGGCCCGCTACCACTGCGTCGACTTCCGCGAACCGGACGCCGCGCTCCAGGCGGTGAAGGAGATCCACGCCGAACACGGCCGCCTCGACGGTGTGGTCTACGCGGCCGGGATCATCGAGGACCGGCTGATCGCCGAGAAGACCACCGAGTCCTTCCAGCGGGTCTACGGCACGAAGGTCCAGGGCGCCGAGACCCTGTTGTCGGCGCTGGAAGAACTCCCCAACGGCCCGTCCTTCGCCGTCCTGTTCGGCTCGATCTCGGCCGTCCTCGGCAACCGCGGCCAGGTCGACTACGCCGCCGCCAACGACGCGCTGCAGAGCCTGGGCGCCGACTGGACGGCCCGGACCGGGCATCGCGCGCTCACCGTGCACTGGGGTCCCTGGGCGCCGACCGGCGGCCACCGCGGCATGGTCACACCGGAGTTGGGGCGCGAGTACGCCCGGCGCGGCATCTCGCTGATCGACCCCGAGGAGGGCACCGCGGCCCTGCTGCGTGAACTGGCCTGGGGCGACGCATCGGCCGGGGCCGTCGTCTACACCGCCTCGGGCTGGTAGCCGTGACGGACCGTCAAGCGCCGGTCGCCATCGTCGGTATGTCGGTGCTGCTGCCGGGCGCCGCCGACCTCGACGCGTACTGGCGGAATCTGCTGGCCGGCACGGACGCCATCAGTGAGGTGCCGGACGGGCGTTGGGACGCGGACTACTACCGGCCGGACTCCGCGGACGGTCCGGCCGTCGCCGACCAGGTGTACTGCCGGCGCGGTGGTTTCGTGGACGGCCTGGCCGAGGTCGAGGTCACCCGGTTCGGCATCATGCCGAACTCGGTGCCCGGCACCGAGCCCGACCAGCTCATCGCCCTCCATGTGGCCGCCGCCGCCCTCGCCGACGCGGGCGGCGAGTCCCGCCTGCCCGACCGGCGGCGCGTGGGCGTCGTGCTCGGCCGGGGCGGCTATCTCACCCCCGGCCTGGTCCGCCTCGACCAGCGGGTCCGTACGGCGGGCCAACTCGTGCACACCCTCGGCGAGTTGCTGCCGGAGCTGGACCCCGGCCAGCTCAACCGCATCCGCACCGCGTTCACCGAACGGCTCGGCCCCGACAGTCCCGAGTCGGTCATCGGGCTGGTCCCCAACCTCGCGGCGTCCCGGGTCGCCAACCGCCTCGACCTGCGCGGCCCGGCGTACACGGTGGACGCGGCCTGCGCCTCCTCGCTGATCGCCGTGGACCAGGCGGTCACCGAACTCGCCGCCGAGCGCTGTGACGTGATGCTCGCGGGCGGTGTCCACCACTGCCACGACATCACGCTGTGGAGCGTCTTCTCCCAGCTGCGCGCGCTCTCCCCGAGCCAGCGCATCCGCCCCTTCCACCGCGATGCCGACGGCATCCTGATCGGCGAGGGCACGGGAGTCGTCGTCCTCAAGCGCCTCGCCGACGCCGAACGCGACGGCGACCGGATCTACGCCGTCATCCGTGGCACCGGTGTGTCCAGCGACGGCCGCGCCGCGAGTCTCGTCAACCCCGACCCGGCCGGCCAGACGCATGCCGTGCGACAGGCCTGGCGCGCGGCGGGGCTCGATCCCGCGCTGCCCGGTTCGCTGGGCCTGCTGGAGGCGCACGGCACGGCGACACCCGCCGGTGACGCGGCCGAACTCGCCACACTGGCGGCGGTGTTCGGGGACCGGGGTACCTCCGGCGGCCGTGCGGTCATCGGCTCGGTGAAGTCGATGATCGGCCACACGATGCCGGCCGCGGGGGTCGCCGGTCTGGTCAAGGCCGCCCTCGCCGTCCACCACGGCGTGCTGCTGCCGACCCTGCACTGCGACGACCCGCACCCGGCGCTCTCGGCCACCCGGTTCCGCCCGCTGGAACAGGCGGCGCCCTGGGAGACGACGTCCGAACAGCCGGTGCGGCGGGCGGCGGTCAACGCGTTCGGGTTCGGCGGCATCAACGCGCATGTGGTGCTGGAGGAAGCGCCGGGAGCCCGCGCGGCACGTCCGTCGAGGGCGGTCGCCGACGAACCGGAACGCCCGAACACCCGCGCCCGTACGGCTTCCGTGGACGAACCGGAACGGGTCCTGACCCTCGCGGCCGACAGCCCCGAGGCCCTCGCCGCGCTGCTGGACACCGACGACTCCGCCCTCCTCTCCGCGTCCGATCCGGCCACAGCCGTGGGCCGTTCGCGGCTCGGCATCGTCGCCCCCGACGCCAAGCGCCTCGCGCTGGCCCGCCGGGCGGTCGCCAAGGGGCGTGCCTGGCAGGGCCGTAGCGATGTGTGGTTCACGCCGGGGCCGCTCATCGGGCCCGGCGCGGGCAAGCTCGCGTTCGTCTTCCCGGGTCTGGAGGGCGACTTCGCTCCCCGGGTCGAGGACGTGGCCGCGCACTTCGGCCTGCGCGAGGCCAGGTCCGCGGCTCCCGCGCGGGTGGGGGACGTCGGCCGCCACGGTTTCGATGTCGTCGGCGTCGGGCGGCTGTTGGACGCGGCACTGCGCGCGATGGGGGTGGTGCCGGACGCGGTCGCCGGACACAGCGTCGGCGAGTGGACCGCGATGACGGCGGCCGGGGTGTACGCGCCGGACGAGGTCAGCGACTTCATGGCGGCGTTCGACCCCGACTCGGTGACGGTCCCGGGCCTCGCCTTCGGGGCGATCGGGGCTCCGGCCGAGCACGTCCTGTCGGCACTCGCCGCCGACTGGCCGGACGCCGGGATCGTCCTCTCGCACGACAACGCGCCGGGCCAGTCGATGGTGTGCGGACCGGACCGGGCGGTGGACGCGTTCGTACGGTCCTTCCGCGCCCAGGGTGTGCTGAGCCAGGTCCTGCCGTTCCGATCGGGCTTCCACACACCGATGTTGAGGCCCTACCTCGCTCCGATCGAGGAGGCCACGAACCGCTTCCGCCTCCACCCGCCGACGATCCCCCTCTGGTCCGGGACCACCGCCTCGCCGTATCCCGCGGAGGAGTCGGCGGTACGCGCGCTCTTCATCCGCCACCTCCTGGAGCCCGTGCGCTTCCGCCAGCTCGTCGAGGCCATGTACGCCGCGGGCCACCGCGCCTTCGTCCAGGTCGGCACGGGCCAGCTCGGCTCCCTCATCGACGCCACCCTCGGCGGACGCGATCACCTGGTCGTGGCCGCCAACTCGCCGCACCGCTCCGGCCTGGCCCAACTCCGGCGCGTGGCGGTGGCGTTGTGGTCGGCGGGCGCCACGACGGACCCGGTGACACTGACCCCTCGGCAGCAGGCGCCACGGCGGGAACGGCCCCCGATCCGGCTCGACATGGACGGCGCCCTCGTCTCCCTCGACGCCCCGGCCCTGGTGGAACTGCGGGCCGGACTGCGCACCCCGACGGCCCCTGCCCATGCCAACACCCCCGCCCTCGCCGCCCTTTCACCCCTGGATGCCCTCACCGACCGCTTCCCGGCCGCCGCCGAACTGCACGCCCTCATGCGCGACACCGCCGACACGGCCGCCCGACTCATCAGTGCGGGCACCGGTCGTACCGCAACAGCCGTCCCTCCACCGCGCGTTGCGGCCGCTCCGCCCGCGCCCCCACGGGAGTGGCGGACCACGGTCCATGTCTCCCCCGAGTCCATGCCGTACCTGATGGACCACTGCTTCTTCCCGCAGCGTCCCGACTGGCCCGATGTCGCCGACCGTTGGCCGGTGGTGCCCGCGACGACGATCGTGCAGCACATCATCGAGACGGCGGAGCAGGCCGCACCGGGTATGCGCGCGGTCGCCGTGCACGACGCGCGGTTCGACCGGTGGCTGACGGCGACCCCGTCGGTCGACGTACCGGTACGGGCGGTCGCGGACAGTCCCGGCCGCCTCGCCGTCTCCTTCGGGCCGCACGCCCGCGGCGTGGTCGAACTGGCCCCGGCGCACGCCCCGTCACCCGCGCCGCACCCCCGCCCCGATCCGGCCTCCGAGCGCGTCCCCGACCACACGGCGGCCCATCTCTACGACGAGCGCTGGATGTTCCACGGCCCGGCGTTCCAGGGCGTCACCGAACTCACCGCGATCGGGGACCGTCACGTACGCGGCGTCATCACCACACCGCCCGCGCCGGGCGCCCTGCTCGACAACGTGGGCCAGATCCTGGGCTACTGGATCATGGCGACCCGCACGGAACGCACCGTCGTCTTCCCGGTCGGCATGCGCGAGATGCGTTTCTACGGCCCGCATCCGCGGCCCGGCACGGAGGTGGAGTGCCTGGTGCGGATCACCTCGCTCACCGACACCGTGCTGGAAGCCGACGTCCAGCTCACGGTCGACGGGGTGGTGTGGGCGGAGCTGGCCGGCTGGCAGGACCGGCGCTTCGACAACGACCCGCAGACCAGGCCGGTCGAGCGCTTCCCCGAGCGCAACACCCTGTCCGAGGCCCGCCCCGGCGGCCGGACCCTGCTCCACGAGCGCTGGCCCGACCTCGCCTCCCGCGATCTCATCATGCGCAACTCCCTGAGCGGCGTGGAGCGTTCGCAGTACGCGGAGCATCCGCCGCGCGGGCGCAGACAGTGGCTGCTGGGCCGGATCGCGGTGAAGGACGCGGTACGGCAGTGGCTGTGGGACCAGGGCGCCGGACCGGTCTACCCGGCGGAGATCCGGGTCCACAACGACGAGTCGGGCCGCCCGTACGTCACCGGTCTGCACGGCCGGACCCTGCCCCCGCTGGACGTCTCGCTGGCCCACCGCGCCGAGGCGGCGGTCGCGATCGTCCGGCCGCATGTGCCCGGTCCCGGCCCCGGTATCGACATCGAGGAGGTCGTGGACCGGCCCCCGGCCACCCTCGGCACGGCGCTCGGCGAGGAGGAACTCGGGCTGCTGCGCGCGCAGTCGGCGGCCACCGGTGAGTCCGAGGCGCTGTGGTTCGCCCGCTTCTGGGCGGCGAAGGAAGCGGTGGCCAAGGCGGAGGGCACCGGCTTCCGGGGCCGCCCGCGTGACTTCGCCGTCTTCCATGTGGCCTCCGGGTCACGGCTGTTGGTGTCGGGGCGGCTGGAACGCGCCTACACCGTGCACTACGAGCCGGCCGGCAGTCCCCACCGCCTGCCGGACAGGACCTACGTCGTGGCCTGGACGACGGGACCCGCGCACGAGGAGGAGTACGACCGATGACCCCCACCACCGAGGACACCGTCCTCGCCGATCTCACCGGCATGCTCAGCACGCTCCTGGAGGACGAATACGGCGTGGACGACGCCGAGATCACCATGTCGACGACCTTCAACCGGGACCTGGAGCTGGAGAGCATCGACCTGGTGACCCTGGCAGGGCTGCTCCAGGAGCACTACGGCACGAAGGTCAACTTCGCCGAGTTCCTGGCCGGGATGGAGTTCGACGAGATCATCGAACTCACCGTCGGCCGGCTCGTGGAGTACGTCGTGCAGAGCCTCAAGGCAGCCGAGGCGGGCTGACCCATGGCGATGGTCGACACCGGTCAACTCCGGCTGCACGTCCAGCGGATGGGCCCGCCCGACGGCCGTCCGGTCACCGCCACGGCGGTGCTCGTGCACGGTCTGCTCACCGACAGCCTGGCCAGCTACTACTTCACCGTCGCGCCGCCGTTCGCGCTGGCCGGCATCGACGTCGTGATGTACGACCTGCGCGGGCACGGCCGCAGCGGGCGGCCGGCCACGGGCTACACCCTCGACGACAACATCGACGACCTGGAGGCGCTGCTCGACCGCCTGGAGGTGACGGGACCGGTCCATCTGGTCGGCAACTCCTACGGCGGGACGGTCGCGTTCGGCTACGCGGCCCGCCGTCCGGAGCGGGCCGCCAGTGTCTCCCTGATCGAGTCGGAACCGGCGACCACGGCCTGGGCGCCGAAGCTCGGCGGCATCCTGGACCGTGTGCTGCACGAGCTGGCGCACAACGAGGACGACGCGATCGCCTGGATCAGCGCGCACCGCGGCCACAACACCGCCCGCCTCGCGAAGGGCGCCGCCCGCCTGGCCCGCGAGACCTCCCTCTCCCAGGACATCCCGGCCAGCCGGGTGCTGACGGATCGTCAGATACGTGCGGTGCGCTGTCCGGTGCTCGGCATCTACGGCGGCGACTCGGACCTCGCCCTGCTCGCACCGTGGCTGGAGTCCACGCTGCCGGACTGCCGGACCGTCGTCGTCCCCGGCCATGAGCACTCCGTGCTGGTCGAGGCGGCGGGCACGGTCGGCGGCCACGTCCTGTCCCTGATCCAGGCGAGTACGCCCGCGGCGGCGGCTCGGTGAGCCGGTTCCTGTTCGTCGTCCCGCCGTTGGTGGGCCACATCAACCCGGCCGCCGCCGTGGCCGCCGAACTGACCGCCCGTGGCCACGAGTCGGCGTGGGCGTGCGCGGACCCCGCACTCGTGCGGCGGCTCGCGGACGAGGCCGCGACCGTGTTCACGTGCGCCGGTCCGGTGCCGGGTGACCAGGCCGGCGCGCGCCCGGCGGACATCCGTGGTCCGGAGGCGCTGAAGTTCCTGTGGGAACGCTTCCTGGCGCCGCTGGCCGTGGAGATGGCGCCGGGGGTCGGGACGGCCGTGACGGAGTTCCGGCCCGACGTGGTCGTCGCCGACCAACAGGCCCTGGCCGGTGGGCTGGTGGCCGAGCGGCTGGGGGTGCCCTGGGCGACCTCGGCGACCACGACGGCCGAGTTCACCGACCCGCTGGCCGGTATGCCCAAGGTCGGGGAGTGGCTCGACGGGCTGCTCGGCGAGCTGCGGGCAGGCATCGGCGACCCGACGGGCAGCGCCGACCCGCGCTTCTCCCCGCACCTGGTACTGGCGTTCAGCACCCCCGAACTCGCGGGGACCGAGGGCCCGCCGGGGGTTCCGATCCGCTGGGTCGGCCCGTCGATCGCCGCGCGTCCGGCCACGCCCGACTTCCCCTGGGACTGGCTGGACCCGTCCCGCGCCACGGTTCTGGTGAGCCTCGGCACCGCCAACACGGACGTGGGAGCGCGCTTCCTCACCGAGTGCGTGACGGCGCTGCGGGCCCGGACCGACACCGCCCAGGCAGTCGTTGTCGATCCGGGCCGGACCCTGGGCTCACCCGACGGACCGGACAAGGACCTGCTGGTCCTCCCGTCCGTCCCCCAACTCCCGCTTCTGGAACGGGTCGACGCGGTCGTCTGCCACGCCGGGCACAACACGGTCTGCGAGGCCCTCTGGCACGGCGTCCCGCTCGTCGTCGCCCCGATCCGCGACGACCAGCCCGTCGTGGCCGCCCAAGTCACCGGCGCCGGTGCGGGAGTCCGGGTCCGCTTCGGCCGGGTGACGGCCACCCGACTCGGCGCGGCCCTGGACGCCGTACTCCACGAACCCGCGTACCGCGCCGCCGCCGACCGCGTCCGTACGGCGTTCCGCGCGGCCGGCGGCACCCGTACGGCGGCGGACCATCTGGAGCGGCTGGCGGCCGGCGCGTCCCCCGAGGAGGACCAGTGAGCAACGAGCCCGTGAGCGACGAGCGGCGGACCACGCCCCCGAGCCGCGCCGAACAGGTCGCCGCACTGCGCCCCGTCTACCAGGCCGACCTGGCCGAGGGTGTGGACCGGTTCTTCGAACCCCGGCGCGAGACCTGCCCCTGGTGCGACTCGTCCCGGCTCCGCACCAGGCTGCGCACCAGGGACCTGATCCAACACAAGCCGGGCACCTTCGAGTTGGACCAGTGCGAGGACTGCCGGCACACCTTCCAGAACCCCCGACTGAGCCCGGCCGGGCTGGAGTTCTACTACCGGGACTTCTACGACGGCCTGGGCGAGAAGCAGTTGGGCAACACGTTCGCGGCCCGTACCAAGATGTACGAGCAGCGCGCGCAGTCACTGCTCCCGCACGCGCCGGATCCGAAGAACTGGCTGGACGTCGGAACGGGCCACGGCCACTTCTGCGAGTCGGCCCGCACGGTCTACCCCGACACCACCTTCGACGGCCTCGACTTCACGGACGGCGCCGAACTCGCCGAGCGGGCGGGCCGGGTGGAGCGCGGATACCGGGGCAGCTTCCCGGAGCTGGCCCCGGATCTCGCGGGCCACTACGACGTCGTCAGCATGTTCCACTACCTGGAGCACAGCACCGAGCCGGAGCGCGAACTGGCCGCCGCCCACCGGGCCGTGCGTCCCGGCGGCCACCTCCTGATCGAGGTCCCGGACCCCGACAGCCGCTACTCCCGGCTGCTCGGCCGCTGGTGGCTGCCGTGGCTCCAGCCGCAGCACCTGCACTTCATCCCGGTCGGGAACCTGCGCCGCCGTCTGGCCGACCTGGGCTTCACGGTCGTGGCCGAGCAGCACGCGGAACCCCACGACCCGGTCGACCTGCTGGCCGGCACCTGGCTGGCCCTGGACACGGCCGCTCCGCGCGACGACCTTCCGTGGCTGCCGGGACCGCCGACCGGGCTGGCCCGTGCGGGCCGTGCGGCGGTGCTGATCGCGGGCATCCCGGCACTGCTCCTCGGCACGCTCCTGGACCGGTTCGCCGTGAAGCGGCTGTCGCACCGGCTGGGCGTGTCGAACGCCTACCGGCTGGTGGCGCGACGGGACTGAGCCCCCTTGCTCCGGGACCCGGCCGGCCGAGTACCGGCCGTCCCCCCATTGAATGATGCATTCACCGCGTCTAGCATCACTCGGTGATTCCATCAATTCTCGTCCGGCTTCCGCTCCAAGGCGGTGGGCGTGACGGGGGGCGTGGCGACGGCGAGCAGCCGCGGCCCGGTTCCGGGGGCTCCGGCCGCTCGCCCACGAGGGTCCGGCTCAGCTCGCGGTACGGCGGATTCGCCCCGCGTACCGCTTCTCCAGTTCGAGGTTGCCCTCGAAGCCGCCGGGCACGTTGGCCGAGACGTACACGGGCGGCCGGTCTCCCGAGGCGATCAGCCGCGCCGCCGCCTCCGCGACCGTGAGCTGGACGAGCATCGCGCCGGTGAGCGTGGACAGGGCGCACACGGCACCCCCGGCGGGGAGTTCGAGGAGGGCGTCGCCGGGTGGGGCCGCGTTGTCGAGGACGACGTCGGCGAGGTCGGCGAGCTTCCTGCCGCTCGGGTGACCGGCGGGGACGGCCCGGGTGTGGGCGAGCGAGGTGATGGCCAGCAGCCGGTGGCCGCGCTCCTTCACCCGCAGGGCCATCTCCACGATCACCTTGTTCACACCGGAGTTGGAGATGATCACGAAGAGATCCTCGGGGCGGGGCGCGGCGAGGTCGTAGAGGCGGTCGGCGATCCCGGCCCGGCGCTCCAGCAGCGGGTCGTCGAGGACGCTCGGGGCGTCGCCGCCGTAGAGGACGAGGTCGGCGATGCTGAGGCGGTTGGTGGGGACCAGGCCCCCGGCGCGGCCGGCGAGTTCGAGGACCATGGCCTGGGAGTGGCCGGTGCCGAAGGCCTGGACGACGCCGTCGGTGCGGACGCAGTCCGCGATCAGTTCGGCGGCGCGGGACACGGTGTCGCGGCTGGACTCGGTGATGTGCCGGAGGACGGCCAGGCTCTCGCGCGCGAAGGTCTCGGCGCTCACGGACTCGGCGGACACGCGACTCTCCCCACCGGTGGATCAAACCACCTTCTTCTTCTTGATCAATGAATCAATAAACCATATGCGGTCCTGGTATTCAACCGATGGCCTGTGGGGTGGCTGATACCTTCTCCCCATGCCCCCGACAGACGTCACCGCCCTCATCCGCACCGAGCTGCCCCGGCTGGCCGGCTCACTGCGGAAGGTCGGCGAACTGATCCTGGAGGACCCCGCCGCCGTCACCCACTGCTCGGCCGCCGAACTCGGCCGCCGCACCGGCACCTCGCAGGCCACGGTGACCCGGTTCTGCCGGGCGGTCGGCCTCGACTCGTACCAGCACCTGCTGATCGAGCTGGCCCAGGAGCGCGGCCGGGGAGAGGTCTCCGACTGGGGCACCGCCGAGATCGGCCCGGACATCTCCCCGGACGACGATCTCGAACGGGTCGTGCAGGTCGTGGGCAGCGCGGACCTCCGAGCGGTCCAGCAGACGATCGACCGGATCGACCTCGACGCGGTGGAGCGCGCGGCCACCGCCGCCGCCCGCGCGCGGCGGATCGACGTCTACGGCATCGGCGGCAGCGGGGCCGTCGCCCAGGAGACCGAGACCCGGCTGTTCCGCATCGGCTGCGCGGTGCGCGGCTGGACCGAGGTGCACGCGGCCACCACCTCCGCCGCCCTGCTCACCCCGGCGGACGTCGCGATCGGCATCTCCCAGTCCGGTTCGACGCGCGAGACCATCGAACCCTTCGAACTGGCCAAGGAGCGCGGCGCCACCACCGTCGCGCTCACCTCCGACCCGCGCTCCCCGCTGGCCCGCGCCGCCGACATCCGGCTCATCTCCTCGTCCTCCGCGACGAGTTTCCCCACCGGCATCATCGGCGCCCGCCACTCCGTCCTGGTCCTCATCGACTGTCTCTACGTCCGCATCGCGCAGCTCTCCTACCAGCGCGCGAGCGCCTCACTCGCCCTGACCGACCACATCGCCGGGGAGCACACGGCCAAGCAGCGCAGGGGCCGGTGATCCCAGGGGTCAGGCGGGCGAGGAGGCCGCGGACCCGGCTGTCGAGGGAGGCGGTGGGGTCGGTCATCGGCCGTCCCCGTGGTGGGCGAGGCGAGCGAGGGCGACCGCGCCCCGGCAGCCGTCCGGTACCCAGTCGAGGGTGAGACCGAGGGTGCGGAGGCGGGCGGTGAGGCGGGCCGTCAACGGGCCCTGGGGACCGAGCAGGCCGCCGGTGGCGACGATGCGTTCGCCCGGGTCCGGCCCCAACGCCCGCACGGTGGCGGCCAGTTGCTCCGCCGCCTCGTCGAGGATGCCCTCCGCCACGGGGTCCTTGTCCCCGGCCGCCGCGACGACCAGCGGGGCGAACCGGGCCAGGCGGACGGGGGGTTCGGCCATGACGGCGGGGAGGACGTGCATGCGGTAGGCCTCGCGGTGGGCGCGGGTCCAGTCGGTGGCGCCGGGCAGTTCGCCGGCCGGCACTCCGAGCGCCTGTCCGACGGACCTGGCCAGCACGGTCGCAGGGCCGCGCCCGTCCGCCATGCGGAGGGCCGCGCGTACCGCGCTCCGGCCGATCCAGAAGCCGCTGCCGTCGTCACCGAGGAGCCAGCCGTCGCCGTCGACGCTGGTCGTGGTGCGACGGCCGGTGATGCGCAGGGCGACCGCTCCGGTGCCGGCGACCAGGGCGAGGCCGTCGGCCGGGGTGCCGGGGGCGGAGGCGAAGGCCGCCTCGATGTCGCTGCAGACGCGGAGCCGGTCGGTGGGGACGCCGAGGCGCCGCAGCGCGGCCGTGAGGGCGGTGCGGGCGTTGACGTGTCCCGGATCCTCGGTGGAGGCGGCCGTGGCGCCCGCGAAGCCGCCGGACACGGCGACCACCCGGGAGCGCATCGCCTCGGGGACGGCCTGGCCGATCGCCTCGGCCAGGTGGTCGGTGAGGCGCGGGACCGGCACGGTCAGGGCGTTGCCGGGACCGGCCGCGCCCTCGCCGAGGGGACGGCCGTCCTCGGCGGTGGCGAGGACGGCGCGGGTGCGGGTGCCTCCGGCGTCGAGGCCGATCACCCATTCCTGGTTCACATCATTGCTCATCGCTGACCATGGTGGAGTGGACGCGGCTGCGCACGGAAGGACTCCGGCCCGCGGTGGTGCCGGTCGAACGGGCGGCGGACGCGGGGTACGTGGCGGCGCGGGGCTTCAGGGAAGCCGTACGGCCGGAGTGACAAACGGCGCGGCCGTCCCGCGTCCGGCGCTCACGCGCCCGCCAACACCTCGGCGACGGCACGCAGGTTGACCTTTCCCCGCCTGTAGGAGCAGAGGGCGCCGCCCTCCGGCAGGCCGGTGTCGACCAGGAGGGCGTCGGGCCGCCGGGCCGCCAGCGTGTCGCGCAGCCGGGCCTGCCAGGGGTGCAGACCGGCGTCGGAGGTGGCGACGACCAGCGGGGCGCCCGTCCGCGCGATCCCCTCCACGAGGGCGGCCTCGTCCGTCGGCTCGGCGCTGAGCGCCGTGCCGGTGGCCTCGGGGTCGAAGGCACGGAGTTCGGTGAGGAGGTCCTCGCCGCGCCGGTCGAGGGCGGGGTGCGGGGCCGGGAACAGGTCGACGACGTGGGCGCCGCGCACCGGCGCGGGCAGGGCCCGGGTGCGTACAGCGCGGCGGGCCGCTTCGAGGCCGGCGTCCGCGTCCCAGGGGGCGGTCATCCGGCGCGGGGTCGCGTACCGCTCGGCGAGCCGCCGTACACGACCGGCCGCCTCCCGTACCCGCTCCTCGGGCAGCGCGCCGGAGTGCAGCGCGTCGAGGACGGCGTCCCGGCAGGCCAGGGTGACCTCCAAGTCCGGTACGGCGACGATGACTTGGTCCGCTCCGGCGGCGAGGGCGATCCTGGCACCGGCGGCCTCGCCGTACGCGTCGGCGATGGCCTTCATCTCCAGGGCGTCGCTCACCAGGACGCCTTCGAAGCCGAGTTCGAGGCGGAGCAGATCGCCGAGGATGCGCCGGCTCAGGGTGGCGGGGCGATTGGCGTCGAGGGCCGGGAAGACGACGTGGGCGCTCATCAGCATCGGCACGCCCGCGTCGATGGCGGCGCGGAACGGGGCGAGGTCGACGAGGAGCCGGTCGTAGGGCCTCGCGTCGACCGCGATGCCGTGGTGGCTGTCGGTGACGGTGCCGCCGTGGCCGGGGAAGTGCTTGGCGCACGAGGCGACGCCGCGGGCGTCGGTGGCGTCGATCCAGGCGCGCAGATGGCGGGCGGCCAGGACGGGGTCGGCGCCGAAGGAGCGGGTGCGCACGATCGGGTTGCGCGGCTCGTGCTGGAGGTCGGCGACGGGGGCGTAGGAGGCGGTGATGCCGAGCGTGGCGAGATGGCCGGCGAGGGCGTCGGCGCAACGGGCGGTCAGGGCCGGGTCGTCGGCGACTCCGAGGGCGTAGGAATCGGGGACCTCCGGGGCGTCGGCCCGCACCAAGTGGCCTGTTCCGCCGCCCTCGTTGTCGATGGCGACGAGCAGGTCGGGGCGGATGGAGCGGAGTTCGTCGGTGAGGCGGCGGACCTGTTCGGCGTCGCGCACGTTGCGGGTGAAGAGGATGACCCCGCCGAGGCCGCGGTCGATGAGCCGCTTGAGCGGGTGCGGGACGGCCGTCGTGCCGTCGAACCCGGCGACCAGACAGCGGTGGGCCGCCTCGTCGAGGTCGACGGGGAGGGTGGCTGCGGCGGCGGACGGACGCTCGGCGTGGGTCATAACGAAATTCAAATGGTTCGACAAGCCGGAAGTCAACAAAGTGATGGATTGTTGATTCAGGCAATGAACTGGAATGAACTCGGGTGATCTGGAGTGGCGCGGGCCCGGCGCGGGGATGACACAGAGGACTGGCCCGGGGCCGGGACAGGTGGTGCGGGTGCGTGTTCCCCCACGCCCCACCCGCATCGCACGCCGCGACCACCGTGCCGTTCACGCCATGTATGCCGTCCGCGTCGCCCACCCGCCCGCGCGCCTTCCGCTTCCGGACACCGCGGCGTCATACCGGAGGGGAACGTTTCGCCTCGTGTCCCTGCTTCCGCTCGAAGACATCCCCGGGCCGCTCCCCGCCTCCACCGCCGGCCCCGCTCCCACCCCTGCCCCCGCCCCCTTCCGGCTCCCGTCCGCGGCACGCCTCATCACCAAGGTGCTGACCCTGCTGCCCCTGCTGCTGATCGCGGTGTGGGCGGCGGTCGACTGGCGTGCCATGTACGACGGCGCGACCAGGCTCGCCTCCGCCGACCCCTGGTGGCTGCTGGCCGCGTTCTTCTTCACCTGCCTCGGCTGGGGCACCGCCGCCCTGGTCCGCCAGGGTGCCGTGCCGGAACGGCTGCCGACCGGTCTGCTGATCGCCTCGCAGTTCGCCGCCGGTGCCGCCAACCACGCCCTTCCGGCCAGCATCGGCGCCCACGCCGTCACGCTGCGCTTCCTCCAGGGCCGCGGCATCCCCCTCGCCCGCGCGACCGCCTCGCTCGCCCTGTACTCCCTGGTCAGACCGATCGCGAAGACGCTCGTCCTGCTCGTGTTCCTGGTGTCCTTCCCCGAGATCCTGCGCTCCGGCCAACTTGTGCCCCAGGGCTGGTCGTTGGTCCTCGCCTTCGGAGGCCTCGGCGCCGCGTTCGTCACGGCCGCCCTGCTCCTGGCCGTCGTACGCCCCCTGCGCCGCCCGGTCCTGCGCTGCTTCCGGACCGCCCTGACCGACGTACGGCAGCTGCACACCATGCCCAGCCGTGTTCTCGCCCTGTGGGGCGGGGCCGCCGCCGCGCCGGTGCTTCAGGCGACCGTGATCTTCGCGGTCGGCGCCTCGCTCGGCATGCCGCTGTCCTGGCCGCAGGTCGTCCTCGCGTTCCTCGCCGCGAGCACGGCGGTCGGCGCGGTGCCGGCCCCCGGCGGGATCGGTCCGGTGGACGCGGCGACCGTGTTCACGATGGTCGCGTTCGGCGCGCCCATGGAACTGGCCACGGCGAGCGTCATCGGCTACCGGGTCCTGACGGTGTGGGTGCCGTTGCTGCCGGGAGCCCTGATGCTGTCGGCACTGGCGCACCGGAAGGTGCTGTGACCGGAAATCCCCGGTAGGTCGAAGTCCCTTTGCGCAGGGGCCTGTTGCACGTCTGATGGCACGTCCGAGCTGACCGCTCCACCTCGCGAGGCCCTACCGCGGTGTCAGGACTCCGCCGCCGTCCGCACGGCCGCCTCGGTCAGGGTCGTCGCCGTGCGGACCGCGCTGGCGACGGCCTCGTCCGGGGAGAGGCCCAGCAGGTCGGTGAGGGTGAACAGGGCGTCCGCGCCCATGACCACCGCGAGGCTCCGCTTGAGCTGGGTGAGCGCGTCCGGGTCGGTCGTCCCAAGGGTGGCCGCGAGGGGGGAGAGGGCGTGGTCGATGAGGCCGAAGCGGATGCCGGGTCTCATGTTCGCCGTGTCGGGGCGGACGATCGTCGCGGACATCATCGCGCGCACCCCGCCCTGGCGGGCCAGTATGCCGCGGAGGAGGAACTCGCAGGCGAACGCGATCCGTTCGACCGGATCGCGGGAGTCGGCGACCGGGGCGAGCGCGTCGATCGGGTCGGGCCAGACGCCCGCGAGGGCCTCGCCGATCAGGGACGGCAGGTCGGGGAAGTAGCGGTACGCGGTGGCCTCGGAGACCAGGGCGGCGCGGGCGACCTCGGGCATGGTCACCTCGCCGCCGGAGCCGATCAGGCCGCGGGCCGCTTCGACGATCGCCGTACGGGTGCGCTTCTTCTGGTTGCTGCGGCCCGTGTCCGTCTGCGCTGTCGCCATCGGTGCGTCACTCCCCGTACCCGTTCGTCGTCGGCGTCCGTCCCGCCGACTTTATCACGCCACACTCTCGTCATGAGAGTCCACTTGCACGACGAGAGGTGCGGGCCTAGGGGTCCGGAGGGCCACAACGTGCCGCGAACTGAGGGGAGTCGGCGACGAGCGAGGTGACGAACGAGATGACGAATGAGGTGCTGAATGAGGTGACCGGCGAGGGCTTCTACGTCGTCTCGGGCACCGTGCGCTTCACCATCGGCGAGACCGTGCACATCGCCCCGGCCGGCACCCTCGCGATGATCCCGCCGGGCGCCCCGCACACCTTCGCCAACCCCGGCGACGAACCCGCGGTGATGATCAACACCTTCACGCCCGACCTGTACGTGCGGTACTTCCGTGACCTGCGGGACATGATCGCGGGCGGCCGGGAACTCGACGCCGGGTCGACGATCGAGGTGATGAGCCGGTACGCCACGGTCCCCTCGACCGACTTCGCCTGAACCAGGCCGAGTCGAGGGGACCGTGGCCGCCGGGTCCCGTCCGTCAGGAGCCGCCCCCGCTCGACGGACCGAAGAACTCGATCTCGGCGATGGCCACTTGCTTCTTCCCGGAGATCCCGTAGGCCGACTCGACGGTGAAGCGGACGGCGACGACCTTGCCGACCGGGAAGGCGCGGCGCTGGGCGCCCGCCCCCTGGTCGAGGGTCAGTTGACGCTCGGTCTTCTTGCCGTCGGCCGTGGTGATCTCGGCCTCGATCCGGTGCGGGAGCGCCGACTGGCCGAGCTGGTCGGGACGGGTGGAGACCCCCGGGGTGATCAGCACGTCCAGCAGCCGGGTCGGCTCGTCGAACCGCGCCTCCAGCCACTGGCCCTCGCCGGACTGGCTCACCCCCGGCCCCCACCAGGTGTTGTTCAGCTTGTCGAACGCCAGCTCGGGCTTGTGCCCCGGGTAGGACCGGGACGCGGTGACGCGGTCGGGCGAGACCGGGGCCCGCTTGGCGAAGTGGTCCTTGGCCGCCTGGACGCCCCGCGGGATGTTCACGGCGAGCACGATCAGCAGGGTCAGCACGATCGCCGCGCCCACCCAGGTCAGTATCCGGTCGAAGGTACGGCGCAGCCGGGGCCGGTCCCCCGCCCACGGGATCTCGCCGGTGCGGTAGGCGAGGAGCCGCCGCCACCAGGGCAGTCGGCCGGGGGTGCGCTCCTCGCCGGCCATGGGCATCGCGCAGCGGGTGCAGTAGTGCCGGTCGGGCCGGTTGGCCGTCGCGCACCAGGGGCACGGGATGCCGCCGACGGCGCCGGTGTCGACACCGGGCGCCCGGACGGACTGGGGGCGCGCGGCGACCGGGCGGCCGGGCAGCACCGGCGCGACGGTCGGTGCCTGGCGGGGCTCCGGGTCGTTGACCGGGACGAGGAGACGCCGGGCACGCTCGGCCTCGGACTCCGGTTCCGGGGCGGCGGGGACCGGTGCGGTGGGGGCGGTGTCGGTCGTGGCGGGGGTGTGGACAGCTGCCCTCGGGTCGGGCGCGGGGGCGGCCGGGAGCGGGGCCGGGTTCGCGGTGCTGTAGGGCGCGGGGTGGGTCGTGGGACTCCCGGACGTGAGCGGGATCGTGGCGCCGTTCGCGGACGCGTCGCCGTGCGCCGAATCCTGGCGGGTGGCCGCGCCGACCGGTTCGTGGGAGTCGCCCGCGGCCAGCGCGTCCAGGCGCAGGGACAGGGCGTCGAGGCGGGCCGCCGGGTCCTCGTCGGCCGACCTGGCCTGTGTCTGCGGGCGGTTGGCGTGCGGGAGGCCAGCGCCGCCGGACGGGGAGAAGGCGTCACGGCCCGGCTCGCCGCCGGCGGCCGGGGCTCCGCCGGCCGCCTCGGCGCGCTCGGCAGGGGCTCCGGTGCGGGCGCCCGCGCGGTCCGTCCAGCTCAGGACGGCACCGCAGGCGTCGCAGAACGACTGGCCCGGTTCCGCGCGGGTTCCGCATTCGGCGCAGCTCTGGGTGGTCGTCATCTCTCGGGGTTCCTTTCGGCGGGTACGGCGGCGGTGACCTGCACCGTGTACGGCATGTGGGCGGGGCGGGCGGCCGCCACGAGGGCGTCCAGGCGGTGCGTGTCCAGGGTGGTCGGCGCGGGCAGTCGCAGTTGGACGTGGAGCCGGGGGGTGCGTTCGCCGGGTACCGGGCCGAGCGGGCGGGCGCTCCAGTCGGCGGCGCCGCTCTCGGTGATCTCCGGTTCGGCACCGAACGCGAGCCGGACGGCCTCGGCCAGTCCGCGCCGGGTGCCGCGGATGCGGTGCAGATACGTGGCAGCCGCCACGGCGGCCCGCAACCGCGCCTCCGGCTCGGTCCCGTCGGTCTCGGCGCCGACCCAACTCCCCAGCCACTGAACGAAGTCGAGCGGTGCGAGCGACGGCCGGAAGTAGGTGTCCAGGCAGTCCAGCACACTCAGGATCGGCGCCACGACCTCGTCGAGCCCGGCGACGAACCGCTGAGCGAGGTCGTCGTCGGCGAACACGGCGGGCAGCATGGCGCCGATCGGCGCGGACGAGCCGAGCCCGTCCACTGATCCTCTCAACGCAAGCCTCCCCAGCAGGAGTCGAAGATGTTCACGCGCCGTCTCCGATCACGCGGACCCGGTGGTCGAAGGAGAACACCAGCGACGGCCGCTCCAGGTCGATCCGGTCGGTGGGGTCGCCGCGCTTGCCGGTGAGCGGGTCGGCCGGGTGCAGTACGACCTCGTCCACCAGCTCGACGCCGGGCACGCGCTGGAGCACCGCGAACACCTCCCCGGACTGCACGGGCCGCCCGAACGGCCAGCCCTTGCCGTCCGCTCCGCCGACGAGCGGGTCGAGATGGCGGTACAGCGCGTCGTGGGCCTGACGGCGCACCCGGTCGGTGTCGACGCCCCGGAACGCGTGGACCGTGGCGACGACGGTGACGCCCTGGTAGAACGGCGGGCCGACCGCCAACCGGGTTCCGATCAGCCGCCGTTCGTCGAGATGCCGGGTGATGCGGTCCAACAGGGCGTCCCCGGGCACCAGTTGCTCGAAGCGCAGCCGTCCACCGGGGTCGGGCACGGCCTGCGGGACGACCAACACCCGTACCGCGTAGGCCCCGTGCTCCTCCTCGTCGCCCTCCAGGCAGGTGATGCGCGCGGTCTCGGGGGCGGCCCGGCGGGAGAGTTCCTCGTAGTCCCGGAGGGTGACGGCGCGTTCCTGGGCGCGCAGGGTGATCGGCGCGCGGGTCTTGGCCTCCTGGACGGTCTCGCCGTCCACTCCCCCGCGTGCGGCCTCGCGGTTGACGACCTCGGAGACGTACGGGATGGAGCTGCGCAGGATCTGCACCGCGCCGCGTGCCACGTTGCCGGCCCGGCCGCCGCCGGTGCGGTAGCGGCGGGCACGGATCACCGCGCCCTTGGGGGCGACCATGCCGTACTGCCGCAGGGAGCCGTCGGGTTCGCGGACGGCCGGGCCGAAGGCGAGTTCGCCGGTGGCCGCGTCGAGGGTGATGTGGCGGTCGTCGGGGCCGGAGGCGGCGAAGTGCGGGACGACCTGCCAGTCCGTCCAGCCGTCGTGCTCGGCGGTCTGGAGGAGGAGGGGTACGGCGTCGCCGACGACCGGCGTGTGGGCGAGGCGGAGCCGCTGCCCGGGGAGGCCGGTGGACTCGCCGAGGGCCTCGTCGTGGACGGTGTCGGCGTGGACGACGGTGGTGGTGCCGCCGATGGTGAAGGCCTCGGCGGAGCGGACGGTCGGCGAGGTGGTGTAGAAGGGCTGGTCGGGGTGGGGCTCGGTGACGCGGCAGCGCAGCCAGCCCGCTTCCTGGCCGCCGTTGCGGGACAGGGTGTGGCCGGCGGGGACGTGCAGGACGACCGCGCCGGGCCGGTTGAGGCCGCCGGTGCCGTCGCGGTCCACCTCGCAGGCCTGCCAGCCGTCGGCGGTCCACGCCTCCCACACCAGGGGCGGCTGACGCGGGTCCACGCCGACTCCGTCGACACGGCTGTCGAGTTCGAGGGCGAGGGCGCAGTGCGGGACGGCGGCGGTGAGGCCGAACAGCATCGAGTCGCCGGGGTCGGGCGATTCGGCGAAGCACATGACGTGGTTGCCCTCGGCGAGGTCGTGGGTGCGGTCGACGACCTGCTTGCCCCGGTGCTGGACGACCAGATGCCTCAACGCGCTGGAGACGACGGTGAGTTCGCCTTCGGTGGCGAAGACGACCGCCTCCTCGCCCTCCGTGCGCATGGTCGCGACCTCGGTGCCCGACGGCACGTGGACCGCTTCCTCCTGGGGCGCCGACAGCCAGAACGTGACGTCGGTGCGGGCCGCGGACGGCGGGAAGAGCGTGATGCCGACCAGGTCGAGGAAGGCCAGGTGGTTCTTGTCCGGTACCCGGTTGAGGCGGTAGACGATCTGGTCGGCCATGTGGGCGACCGTCTCGACGAGGGTGACGCCGGGGTCGGAGACGTTGTGGTCGGTCCACTCCGGGGCGCGCTGCTGGATGTAGCGCTTGGCGTCGTCGACGAACTGCTGGAAGCGGCGGTCGTCGAGGTTCGGGGAGGGCAGGGCCATCGGTCAGTTGTCGCTTTCAGCAGCCGTGCCGGGCGTGCCGGAGGTGTCCGGCTCGTCGTGGGACGGGATGACGTAGAAGGGGAAGACGAGGCTGCGCGGGTTGTTGGTGCCGCGGATCGAGTAGCGGACGTCGATGTACAGCACGCTCTGTTCGGCGCCCGCGGTGACCTCGACGTCGTCGACCTCGATACGGGGTTCCCAGCGGTCGAGGCTGACGTGCACCTCGTGCTGGATGCGGCCCGCGGTCTGCTCGTTGACCGGCGCGAACACCAGGTCGTGGATCGCGCAGCCGAAGTCGGGCCGCATCGGCCGCTCGCCCGGTGCCGTGGACAGGACGAGCCGGATCGCCTCCTCGACCTCGCGCTCGCCGCTGACCAGTGCGATGCCGCCGGTCGGCCCGATGCGCAGCGGGAACGACCAGCCGGAGCCCACGAACTGTTCGGCCATCAGGCAACACCCGCCTTTTCTCCGCCCGTTGGGGCATGCACGTGCCGGCCCGCCGCGCTGCCCGTGTCCTGGTCCGTCGCGCGGCTCATGCCGGAATCACCATCGGGACCAGGCCGTTGAGCGTGACCACGCCCATGATCGGCACGGTCACGGCGCGAATGCCCACGTTGGCGATGGAGTTGATCTGCACGCTGGCGCCGCCGGTGAGCATCGCGTTGCCGAGCGCCTTCATGGTGAGGGCGCCCATCGCGTCCACCGTGACCGCGCCGGTGGTCGACTTGACGTTGACCAGCCCCCGGCCCTCGATGTTCAGCGGCCCGCCGCTCTTGATGGAGAGGCTGCGCCGGGCGGTGAGAGTGAGGTCGGTACCGGCCTCGACGGACACCGAGCGGCTGCCCTTGATGGTGACCTCGCCCTTGCTGTCCACGACGATCTCGGTGTTGGTGCGGTCCAGGGTGATGGTCAACTGCTTGTCCCCCGAGGCCAGTCGGACCCCCTGCTTGCGGCCGCCGGTCTTCTGGCTGAGCAGGTCCATCCGGTTGCCGTCCCGGTCGGAGACGGTGTGCCGGCTCGCCTTCTTCCGCACGGCGTCGTGCAACGGCACATCGCCCACCACGGTCGGCTTGTCCTTGCCGTTGTAGAGCCCGCCGATCACGAAGGGGTGGTCAAGTGCCCCGCGGTCGAAGGCGACCAGCACTTCGTCGTTGACGTCCATGGGGAAGATGCCGCCTCCGCCGAGCCCGCCCCACTGGACGGTTCGCGTCCAGTCGCTGACGTAGGTGTCGTCCAGCCACGGGAACTGCAGCCGCACCCGCCCCTGCTTCAGCGGGTCGTTGACGTCCGTGACAAGGGCGTTGGCGACACCGGGCAGCCGGGGCGCGGTCTCCGAGCCGCCCGAGGTGAGCCCGTACAGCGAACGCCACTGCCGTCCGCTGACCGTCACCCACGTCTCGTAGTGCTTGCCGTCACCGAACACGTGCCGTACGGAGGTGGCCGTGTACTTGCCCTCGAACGGCGTGCCGACATCCGCGAGCGCGACCGGAACTCCCGGGCGCAGCTTGGGATTTCCGCGGGCGACGACCTCCAGCTCGGCGAAGGAGGACGTCACATCGTCGGCGAGCGCGGCGGCGGCGAACTTCACCTCGGTCTGCTTGTCGTAGGGCGTGCCCGTCTCGACCAGCTTGGCCGTCTTGAACTTGCCGGCCGCGGCGCCCGGCGTGGTGCCGATGCCGATCGCCGGGTTCGAGTCGCCGGGCGAGGTGGCGGTGAGCTTCTTCTTCGTGGTGACGTCCCAGCCGCGCGCCTCGACGGTGCCGACCTGGTCCGCGGCGGTCACGGCGGCCCGCAGCCGCAGGATGTCGTGCCCGGCCTGGAGCACGAACGGGCTCTTGTCGCCGTCGGTCTCGGGCGAGGGAGCGCCGGAGGACGGCTTCGGCTCCACGAACTGGAACCTGCCGTCCGCGTCGACGGACATCACCATCTCGTTCTCGTCGGCGAGCCGGGCGAGGAAGTCCCAGTCCGACACGTTGGACTGGGAGATGAACTCGTAGACCGTCCGCGTCGAGGTGATGCTCCCGATCGGCACGCCGTCCTGGGCGGCCAGTTTGCGGGCGATGTCGGACGCGCTCTGGTTGCGGTAGGCGGCGACCCTGCGCTGGCGCAGCAGCCGGTGCCCGAGGTCGTAGCCGCGGACGACGGTGAAGGTGCCGGTGCCGTCGTAGTCGGCCTCAAGTCCCGTGACCTCACCGGTGAGCAGCGGATCGGAGGCGCCCTGTCCGTCGGCGACCGGCGCGATGACGACCTTCGTGCCGAAGGTGACGCCGAGCTTGCCGAGGAGCTGCCGGTAGGGGTCGCGGAAGGTGAGCCGGAACGCGGCCGGGACGCCGACGCCCTGGTCGACGTAGCTGTCGACGAGCGAACGGGCGTACTCCGAGGGGAGTTTGGCGCCGCCGATCTTCACCTCGACGATGTTGGAGAACGCGGACTTCACCATCAGGAACGCACCTCCTCGGCGGCGGGCAGCACGAGTTCGACACCGTTGGAGAGCTTGGTCGGGTCGTCGATGCCGTTGGCCTCGGCTATCGCGCGCCACGCGGACGAGTCGCCGTACTCCCGCCAGGCCAGCGACTGCAGCGAGTCCCCCGCCACCACCCGGTGGACGCGCTGCGCGGTGAGCGCGCCCGACGTCGGGTTCTGGCCCTTGGTGTTGCTCGGAATCTCGTGCAGTTGCAGCCGGCAGGTGGCGCGGATGGGCACGCCCGTGGTCCCGAAGAGGGAGTAGGCGGCTTCGACGGAGGAGACGTACGCAGTGAAGCGGGCCGTGGCGAACGACCCCCACTGGAACACCACCCACGGCGGTGAAGGCTGCTTGGCGGCAATGGACTTGGTGGTCACGTCGCAGCACGCGAGGAGCGACTCGACCTTCTTCAGCACCGAGCTGCTGGTCGGTTCGTCGGAGGAGTCGAGGAAGATCTCCACGCTCATCTGGCGGGGCTCCGATCCCATGAACTCCGGTAGGGAGCCGTCGCGTTCGATCTGCGCGGGGGTGGTCTTCCACTGCGCGCGGCGGGTGAGCGAGAGCTGCGCGGGGTTGAAGTCGAAGGCGAACGTCTTGATGAGTCCGCCCGGCGTGGTGCTGCCTCCCACCGGCGGCTCGTGAATGGCGAGACTGGCGCGGACAAGGCTCTTGCCGGCGCCCCTGCTGTTGCTGGCCATGGTCGGTCTCCGCCCCGCTCAGTCCGTGAATCCGTGGTGCGCGATCTCCAGGACCTCCGTGGCGACCGCCGGCCCCGCCGGGTCGAGGGAGGGCCCCTGCCAACTCACCGGCAGCACGTCGATCAGCCCCCAGTGCGCGACCTCCGAACCGTCCGCGCGCAGCGCCGCGATCTGCCCGGTGGGCCGTCTGATCCCGGTCTGCACGGAGGAGATCCACTTGGCGACCTTCGCGGTGTCCGGGGTCAGCGGGCGGGTCAGCCGGATGGTGGAGAAGGTGACACGGGTGGGGAGTTGCCACACGAAGCCGTTGTTGCCGCCCTCCTGCCGGTGCTCGACCTCCACCGTCGACGACAGCCCGTCGCACCCGTTGAAGTAGCCGAGGCTCTCGCCGTCGATGCTGAGGGTGAACCAGATGGTGGAGCCCGGGTCGAGGCGGGACATCGGAGGTGGGCCTTTCTCTCGTTGCGCGGAGGGGCTGAAGGGACGCGGTGCGGTTCCGGTTCCGGTCAGTGGCGGGGGTCGCGGAGCTTGCCGATCCGTTCGCGGTCCAGGCGCAGTTCCGTGCGGATCAGCCGGGTGATACGGCCGATGATCCGGTGCACGAGTTCGTCGAGCTGGAAGTCGGTGAGGTCACGGGGGTCGAACTGGCCCGCGGGGACGGCCTCGTAGCCGGGCGGGGGCGGGGTGCCGGGCGCGGACGCCGTCGGCGGGGAGTAGGGAGGGGGCGGGTCCGGAGGCGGGGTGGAGGTGGGAGGCGTGTACGGCGGGGGCGAGGTGGAGCGGTGGGTCGCGGGGGCGACGACCGTGGAGGGCGCGGAGACGGCCGGGGCTTTGGCGAAGGTGGGGAGGGAGTGGTTCAGGGGGGCGGGGTTCGTGGCGGGGGTGGCGTTGCGCTGGACCGTGGGGAGGGGGGACGTGGAGGAGTAGGTGCTGCGCTGGATGGTGGGGAGGGTCACGGGGGCCACGGGCAGAGTGGGGCTCGCCGATGGGGAGTTGGGGGTGGCGGGAGCGGCCTGGGTGGATGGGGTGGTCCGGACGGCGGGGGTGAGAGGCGCCGTACGGGGGTGACGTTGTACGGGGGCGAGGGGCGACCGGGTGGTGAGGGGTTGCGCTCGGGGTGGGGTGGGGCGCGGGAGCGAGGCGCTGGACGGGGGCACGGCAGCGGGCGGGGGCGTGGCATCGCCGGGAGTCGTGGCGGTGAGGGGCGTCGTCATCGCGGGGGCGGTCTGTGCCGTGGGAGTGGCGGGGCCTGTGGCGGTTCGGGGCGTGCCTGGTGGGTGCGCGGTGGTCGGGTACGGGGTGAGCGGAAGCGCGGTCGTGGCGTGAACGGCGTGTGTGGGAACGGCTGTTGGGAGCGCGGAGGAGCGCTGCACCGTGGACGGCGGTGAGGTGGGCGGGTACGCGGCGGACAGAGGCTCGGTGGATCGCTGAACCGTGGCTGGGGGCGCGTTGAACCGTTCCGCCGTGGCCGGCGAACCGGTCGGCTGGTGCTCGTTGGCCGGGAGCGTGGTGGTCGGGTGGGTGGCCTGCGGCTCAGCCAGGGCGGGGCCGGCGCCGGGCCGTTCCACCGTGACCGAGGGCGCGGCGGGCCGATGTTCGTCGGCCGGGCGCGCGGCGGACGGCTGCGAGGTGGACCGGTGCGCGGCAGACCGTTGCACAGGGGCGGGGAGCGCCGTGGACGCCTGCTCGGTGGCCAGGTCGGTGACAGGCGGCTGCGCTGCGGTCGAGGGCAGGGCCGAGCGTTGCACCGCGGTCGGCGACACGGCGGGCGGGCGCGTGACAGGCGACTCGGCCGTGGCGGGGCGGGTGGTGGACCGTTCCATCGTGACCGAGGGCGCGACGGGCGCGTGCTCGGTGGCCGGACGCTCGGCAGGAGGCTGAACCGTGGCCGGGCGGACGCTGGGCCGTCCCTCCGTCGCCGACCGGGCGGCGGGACGGTGTCCCTCAGCCGTGTGCACGGCGGACGGTTGCGCCGCGGACCGTTGCACCGCGGCGGCTCGGTGCTCGGGCCCGGTGGCAGGGGTCGCGGCGGGAGGATGCCCGGTGGTCGGATACGCGGACGATGACGGAACCGTGGGCGGGGTCGCCGCAGACCGTTGCACCGTCGTGGGCGACGCGGCGGGCAGGTGCTCGTCGGCCGGGTGGGTGGGCAGCGGCTGCGCGGTGGTCGGGTACGGGGCCGTCGGGTGCGCGGAGGTCGCGGGCGCACCCGGCGAGTACGGGGCGGCCGGGGGCGTGAGCGGGCTCGGCGAAGGCGCGCTGCGGGCGACGCTCCGTTGGATCGTCGGCGGCTCGCCCGGGACCGGGCTCGCACCCGGTTCCGTACGACGCCCAGCGCGGTCCGGCGGCGCCGAGGCACCGGCGAGGGGCCTCGCGTCCGCAGGCATCGCGGTGACCGGGGCGCCCAGGGGTGAACGGCGTCGGGCAGGGGGCGCCGGAGTCGGAGAGCCGGAGGCCTGCGAGGGCGTGGCCGGGGCGGATGTCGGCGCACCCGCTGCCTGACCGCTCGCTGCCCGCCCGCTCGCTGCCTGACCGCTCGCTGCCTGACCGCCCGCTGTCGGCGAGCCCGCTGTCGGCGCGGGGAGCGAACCGCCCTGCGGGGAAGCCGCGTTGGGCATGCCGCCCCGCGCGGAGGGCACCGGCGTGGAGGCCTGCCGCGTCTCGCCGGGGCGCGTGGTGAGGGGGGCACCGAGAGGTACGCGGGGCGGGCGTCGGGCGGCGCTGCGTTGGATCTGGGGTGCGGCAGGGGCCGTAGGAGCGGGGGTTGG
The DNA here is from genome assembly GCF_044747445.1 of Streptomyces sp. NPDC090083. NCBI lineage: Bacteria > Bacillati > Actinomycetota > Actinomycetes > Kitasatosporales > Streptomycetaceae > Streptomyces > Streptomyces sp. NPDC090083. The sequence continues at coordinate 1,059,048 of NZ_JBIVED010000001.1, forward strand.
GCTCTTCTGGGGGTCGGCGGTCCGGGTAGGGAGGTCCGGTGCGGCGGACTGCGACCGGGCCGCGCCGCTTTCACGGGAGGTGTCGGATGTCGTCGGCCGCGCGGGGACGGGATTCACCGTGGACGGCGACTCGGCCGACGGCTGCGCGGAGTGCGGCCTCGACGGCGTGCCGACCGCCCGCTGCACGCCGTCCGTCCTGTCACCGGAGACGGGAGGCTCGCCGCCCTGTACGCCGGGGCGGCTCTCCGGCTCGGGTGCGCCGGGAAGTGCGGGTGCGTAACTACCAGGTGCCGAAAGTGACTTCGGCACCGCCCGCTGTGTCGCGGGCTGAGCCGAAAGAGGCTGCGCTCGCCTCTCGTCGGTCACCGATCGCCGTTGTACGACCGGCCCGGCAGGCGGAGTTCCCGTGGAGCCATGCGTAACGCCCGTCAGCGGAGCACCGGCAGGGGCGACGGGCGACGGCGCGGCCGGAGGACCCTCACCGGCCCCCGCCGGCTCACCTTCCGCACGGTTCCCGTCAGTTGACGCGACCGTGGGTCCACCACTCGCGCCGCCACCCGCACCCTGCCCCGAACCACCCTGGGCAGCACCGGAGTTCGGCCGGGCGACGAGCCGCCGCTGCACCCCGGCGACAACGGAACCCGACCGTGTCAACGATCCCGATCCCGATCCAGACCCCGGCCTCGGCCGAGGCGGCTCCGACGTCACCGCGCTGACCCTGATCCCGGAAACGGGACCCACGGCACCAGCGGATTCGGCCGCATCGGCCGCTGGTACCGCCCCAGCACCCACAGGGCGCACCGCCCGCTGCACGACGGACCCGGAACCCCCGCGCCGCACGACCGGAGCCGACCCCGGCCCCGCACTCCCACTGGCCCGCAAGGGCACGACCGGCGCCTGCTGCGCGGTCAACGGCCGTCCGGCCACAGGGAGTTCGCCCGCAGGCAGCCCAAGGCTCGATACCGCGCGCGCCGGTGCCGCAGACGGCGGCGGCACGGACGAGCCCCCGATCCCGGCACTCCGTTCCGCGTCGAGCACCGAGCGGAACCCGGTCCCCGTGAACGACGGGTTCTGCCACGTGGGCAGCCGCGCGCCGAACCCGGAGTCGGCGACTCCGGTACCCCGCGCGGCGGAGGCACGCTGGATCGGCGGCAGCCCCGGCCAGGCGGCCACGGCCACCGCAGGCCCATCGGAACCGAAGCCGGAACCGCCGCCCGCGCCCGTGCCCGCACCGGCGCCGGCATCGACGTCCGCACCGGTGACGGACTCCTCGCCCGGCCAGGGTTCCCGCCCCTGCGCCCGTCCCCGCAACCGGTCCAAGAACCCCACGCGTCAGCCCTCCGCCCCGGCCCGCGTCACCAGGGACGCGATCTCGCCGGTGTAGCGGCGGCGGTCGTGGTGTTCGAGGTCCAGGATGTCCTCCAGGCTCCAGTGGAAGTGGTAGGCGACGTACGCGATCTCCTCGTGCAGCCGGTCGGTCGCGTACGTCACGATTCCCCCAGGCGGCTCCCGCCGAGCTCCACTTCGAAGGGCTCCGCGCAGTGCGGGCACTGAACGGTCGCCCGGGTGTGGCCTTCCGCGTTGATCTGGCGGTAGAAGTCCTGGAGGAAGGCGAGGTCGGAGGCGAACATGTTCTCCACGATCCCGTCGTGGACCATGGGGACGGTGCCCAGCCGGGTGATCACCCGGCCGAGCAGCACCACCGACAGATACGCCGGGTTCTCCTGGACGCGGACGTCCCGCAGCGGCACCAACTCGTCGCGTGCGGTGGCCAGTCGCATCACACCGTCCTGGTGGACCGTTCCGGACTCGTCGACATAGCCGCGCGGCAGCTGGAAGGGGAACTCGGTCCGCAGCGTCTGCCGGACGGCCGGTGCGGGCGCCGCGGCGGCGGCCGGAGCCGGTACCGGACCGGCCCCCACCACGGCCGCCGTCTCCGCGCCCGCGCCGGTCGCGACCGCACCCGGCGGCACCGTCGCCGCAGCCCCCGAACGGCGCATTATTCGATGACCAGTTCTTCGAACACGATGGTCACGGACTCGGTGAGGGCGGCGGCCTCGCCGGCCTTCACCGTGCTCGCGTCGATCTTGCTGCACCAGGCGTTGCGCAGGTGGTAGCGCTTCACCGGGTTGTTCTGGAAGTCCATCATGATGATCGACGCGTTCTTGCGCGCGGTGGTCATCTGACCGGAGATCGACTCGTTGATCCACTGGGTGAACGAGGCGGACTGGGTCATGCCGCGGACCACCGTGCAGGTGCCGTTCTTCTTCACGCCCGGCAGGTTCTTGACCACGTTCTGGCCGTTGGGGGTGTTCTGCTGGTAGGTGATGACGTCCTGCTCGATGCTGAGGCCGCTGACCTCCGCGAGGTACTCGACCATCACGCCGTCGATCTGCAGGCCGAAATTGTGTGAGGTGAGGGCGTCACCCGGCTGGAGACTCATGAATTCGCTGTCCTTCTAGGGGTGGTGAAGACGACCTGGGGAGATGACGACCGGGAGCCGCGGCGGGCTCTGGCCCGTCTACTCCTCCAGCTCCCCGCTGCCGCTGGAGAACTGGGCCAGCCGGAAGATCACGAACTCGGCCGGCTTGACCGGCGCGATGCCGATCTCGCAGACGACCCGGCCGACGTCGACCGACTCCGGCGGGTTGGTCTCCTCGTCGCACTTGACGTAGTACGCCTCCTCCGGCCGCTGGCCGAACAGGGCACCGCTGCGCCACTCGTTGACCAGGAAGGCCGAGATGTTGCGCCGGATCCGGGCCCACAGGGCGTGGTCGTTCGGCTCGAACACCACCCACTGGGTGCCGATCAGGATCGACTCCTCCAGGTAGTTGAAGTACCGGCGGATGTTGAGGTAGCGCCAGGCCGGGTCGGAGGACATGGTGCGGGCGCCCCAGACGCGGATGCCGCGGCCCGGGAAGGCGCGGATGCAGTTGACGCCGATGGGGTTGAGCAGGTCCTGCTCGCCGCGGGTGATCTGGGTCTCCAGGTCGACCGCGCCGCGTACGACCTCGTTGGCGGGCGCCTTGTGCACGCCGCGCTCGGAGTCGTTGCGGGCCCAGACGCCGGCGATGTGGCCGCTCGGCGGAATCAGCCGGGACTGTCCGCTGGACGGGTCGAAGGTCTTGATCCACGGGTAGTACAGGGCCGCGTACTTGGAGTCGTAGCCGGCCGTGTCCTGCCGCCAGCCGCGGATCTGCTGGGCGTTCAGGCTCGGCGGCGGGTCGATGACGGCGACCCGGTCGCCCATCAGCTCGCAGTGCGCGATCAGGCCGAGCTGGACCGCCTTGACGGCCTCCAGGTCGATCGCGCCGCGCTGGTAGGCGGCCATCAGGTCGGGCACCGCGACCATGGAGATCTCGTCGACGGCCTCCAGGCCGCCGAAGCCGGTGCGGTCGGCGGAGTCGCCGAGGTAGGTGGCCGGGCCGGGATGTGACGCGGTGTCATCTCCCTTGCCGGGTACGGCGGGTGCGGCCGGGGCGGCGGCGGGCGCGGTGAGGGCGACCGTCTGGTTCTCCGGGCGGGCCAACTGCGCGGCGGGCGCGGTCTCGGCCACGGAGATGAGCTTGGAGCGCTCCTTGACCTGGGTGACGACGTAGTTGCGGCCGCCCTTCTTGGCGGTCACGTCGAAGCTCTCGACGTCCTTGCCGGCGTCCTTGACGACCAGGCGGAACCGTTCGGCCGGTCCCTCGCCCTCGGCGTCGGTCACCTCGACGCTCAGGTCGCCGGGCGCCAGGGCGGTCACGGCGAACGTGCCGAGCTGGGCCGGCTCGCCCGCGGTCAGCGCGGCCGGCGGGGCCGAACCGGTCACCGCGGAGGGGGACTTGGTCTCCCCTGCGGTGCCTTCGCCGGTGCCGCCGACGCGGACGACGTAGGCGGCCGAACCGCCGTTGTTGAAGAAGCCGTAGACCGAGTGGGCGAGGTAGTAGCCGTCGGTGAACTCACCGAAGGCAGCGACGTACTGCGTCCAGTTGGTCACCAGGGTCGGCTCGTTCAGCGGGCCGGTCGGGGCCAGGCCCACGAAGGCCGCCACCGAGGTGCCCACCCCCTCGATCGGGCGCGAGCCGCTGGCCACCTCCTCGACATAGACGCCGGGCGACAGGTAGGACGGCATGCTCTGCTCTCCTCGGGGTACGAGACAGGATGCCCTCAAGCGTCACGCGCGCGACCCGGCCGCCGAAACGTCCCCGAGTGCCTGCCTTGGGGCAACTTTCTTGCCCTCAGGGGCAGTCCGGCGCCCGGAAGGGGCGGCACGCTGCGGCGGACGCCGTCGTCGCGGGGCAGGTGCGGGTTTGGCGGGCGGCCCTTTTGGGCAACCGCTCTTGCCCCGGCGACTCCTGACGCACCCTCACCATGCGTCGTAGCGTCGGCCCATGAGTCTGTGGACCTCCCTGGAGCCCGCGTCCGCGACCGTCGATCCCGGTGGCAGTACCCGTGTGCGGCTGCGGCTGCGCAACACCGGCGACGTCGTGGACGAGTACCGCTTCGAGCCGGTCGGGGGCATCGCGCCCTGGACCGCCGTGGAGCCGCAGACGCTGCGGCTCTATCCGGGTACGACGGGCACGGTCGACCTGACGTTCACGCCGCCGCGCACCCCGGACGCGACGGCGGGCCCGAACCCGTACGCCGTGCGGATCACGCCGACCGAGCACCCGGAGGCGGTCACCGTCCCCGAGGGCAATCTGACCATCACCCCGTTCACGGAGGTGCGGGCGGAGCTGGTGCCGCCGACGGTCAAGGGGCGTTTCCGGGGCCGGCCGCAGCTCGCCGTGGACAACCTCGGCAACACCAGGCTGACGGCGTCGATCACCGGCAGCGACAACGGCGACCAGCTGTCGTACGACATCCATCCGGGCAATGTGCAGATCGAGCCGGGCCGGGCGGCGTTCGTCAAGGCGTCGCTGAAGCCGCGGAAGATCATCTGGTTCGGGCCGAAGGAGCAGCGGCCGTACACGCTGAACGTGCTGCGGTCCGGAGCCAACCCCCTTCCGGTGGAGGGGACTTACCTCCAGCGCGGGTTCCTGCCGCGCTGGCTGGCGACCTTCCTCGGTGTCTTCACCGCGCTCGCCCTCACCTTCCTCATGCTGTGGATCGCGTACAAGCCGCAGGTGCGGACGACCGCCACCGAGCAGCTGAAGGACGCGGGGGTCAGCACGCTCGCGCCCGCTCCCTCCCCGACGGCCAGCGTGCCGCCGCCGCCCGTCGCGACGGCCGCCGCTCCCCCGCCGGCGGCCGAGACCTCGACGGCCGCCGCGGTGGGCGGCGGCGGAGGCGGTGGTTCGGAGGAGTCCGCCAAGCCCAAGCCCAAACCGGCGACGGCGGCGACCGCGGTACGGAAGCTGGCCGCGAAGGACGCGGGGCGGCACATCTGCTATCGCGCGTTCATCGCGGGCGACGGCTGGACGGACGCGGTGTGCGACGGGGCCGCGACCGGCACGGTCGACGACGCGAAGAAGATCACGGCCCTGAACATCGCGGTGTCGGGTTCCCTCGGCTCGGCCGCCAACGCCTTCATCCACAACCCCGACTCGACCGACGGCAACGGCCACTGGGAACCGCAGTGGTCGGCGATCATCGCCGACAGCAAGGACAACTACGTCGGCAGCTCGAAGAAGGACGCCCCGTACATGACGGGCTTCGCCATCAACATCGGCAGCGGCCAGGTCTGCGAGACGGCCCGCAACACCGGCTGGGACTGGGGCGGTCAGGGGTGCACGGACGCGCGCCCCAAGTTCATCTTCGGCGGCACGCTCGACAACTCCCGCTGGCTGGTGGCCGTCAAGTTCACGGTGTAGCCCGCCGGGGCGGCTACCAGGTGCCCTCGCCCGGCACCAGCCGCCCCGCCTTGCGGTATTCGCGGCGGGCCCCTTCGAGGAGGTCCGCCGCGCCGACCGTGTCCCCGCGCCCGGCGGCGAGGTAGGCGGCGGTGACCACGGCGCTGCGGATGGACCCTCCGGCCAGCTCGAACTGGTCGGCCAGCGGCGCCAGTTCGAGGTCCGATGCGCTCGGCACATGGGTCAGACCGTGCCGCCACAGGGCGAGCCGCTGGACCGGGTCGGGGAACGGGAAGTCGACGACGAGGTCGAGGCGGCGGGTGAACGCCTCGTCGATGTTGGCGCGCAGGTTGGTGGTGAGCAGCGCGATCCCGTCGAAGGACTCCAGCCGTTGGAGCAGATAGGCACTCTCCATGTTGGCGTACCGGTCGTGCGCGTCCTTGACCTCGGACCGTTTGCCGAAGACGGCGTCGGCCTCGTCGAAGAGGAGCACGGCGTCGGTGCGGTCGGCCTCCGTGAAGATCCGTTCGAGGTTCTTCTCGGTCTCGCCGACGTACTTGTCGACGATCGACGACAGCTGGACCACGTAGAGATCCAGGCCGAGTTCGGCCGCGACGACCTCCGCCGACAGCGTCTTGCCGGTGCCGGACTCCCCCGCGAACAGACCGAGCACGCCACGCCCCCGGCCGCCGCCCGCGCTGAGCCGCCAGTCGCCGAGGACCCGGTCGCGGTGCCGGGCGCGCAGGGCGAGTTCGTGCAGCTGGGCGAGGGAGCGGTCGGGCAGGACGAGGTCGCGCCAGTCGACGGCGGGCCGGATCCGCCGGGCGTGCTGTTCGAGCCCCGACGCCGACTGCTGCCGTGCGGCGAGCCGCAGATGGGCGGCGGTCAGCGGGGTCCCGTCGAACTGGGCGAGCCCCCTGGCCGCACGGGCGGCGCGGGCGATCCGGTCGGCGCCGAGGTGGTAGGGCGCGACGGTGGCCTGGACGTCGAAGCCGCTCTGCTCGCCGACGGCGTCCGTCCAGGCCCGCACCGCCGCGGCCCGCTGCCGGGGCGCCTCCAGGATCAGCGGATCGCTCTCGCACCACTGCGGGTCGTACGGTCGTGCACCGGTGATCAGCACGGTGACGTCCGCGGCATCGGTCAACGCCGCCACCAGCGGGCCCGGTTGGTCGGCCAGACCGCTCACGACGACGGCGCGGCCGGTGAGCCGGGCCTCGCGCAGCAGCTCCGGCACCCGCTCCACGGGCCCGGAGTAGCGGACGGCGGCCACCCCCGCCGCGTGCAGCGCGGCGGCCACGCACACGAGCCCGTCGCCCTCGTGACGTTCCCTCAGGTAGACGGTGCGGGTGGCGCCTTCGCCGAGCAGCGCGCCGAGCCGGTCCACGAATCCGGCGAACTCCGGGTCGCCGGGCGTCTCTTGTCCGTCGTACGGCTCGCCGGGCGCGGGCAGCGGGTGGAGGTGCCCGGTGAGGGCCGTGTCCGGGGCGTCGTCGCCGAGGAGGTGGGCCACGACCCGGTCGGGCACGCGCAACGAGCGGCTGAGGAAGGGGCGTTCGGGTTCCTCGACGGTGAGCAGTCCGAGGGCGGACAGCGGGGCCGCCGGGAGGAACCTGGCCCGGCCGTCGGCCCGGTGGGCCGGTACGCCGCACAGGTCCAGGGCGAGTCCTACGGTGGCGCGGCGGCGGCTGACGTCGTCGTTGAGGTAGCCGTAGAGGGGCTCGAAGGTGCGGTCCAGGTCGGGGGCGAGGGCGACGAGGAGAAGGGCGGTGTCGAGGTCGGTCAGCCGGAGGGCGGCGAGCCGGTCGGCCGGGCCGTGCCCCGACTCCGGTGCGGGCACGGGGAGTTCGGTCGTGCGCAGGAGCAGGTGCCGTACCGCCTCTTCCGGGAGGTAGAGGCCGCGCATCGGGTCGCCGGCCGTGGGGTCGGTGGCCGACCGCCCGTCGACGAGCAGGGCGACGCGCTCGCGGAGGCGGCCCAGGCGGGCGAGGAGGGCGTCGGTCTCCGGCTCCACGGCGAGGCCCACGGTGTTCCTCGCCTCGTCCGTGACGGTCATGTCGGCGTCCCCGGAGTCCTCTTGCGCCGGGCGGCCTCGCGCGACCGCCGTACCGCCGCGACCTGCCGGGGGCGGTGGGTGCGCTCCTCCGGTGCCGGTTCGGTGCCGTCGAAGCCGCCGAGCCGGACGGCGGCGCCCTCGGTGACGGGCGGGCCTGCGTCGTATTCGGGGTAGGCCGGGAAGGGGGCGGTGACCACGAGGTCGAGGGACGGCTTGAGTTCGCCGCCGAGGGCGGACCAGATCTCCGCGAGGGAGCGTGACTCGGTCTGGATGCCGGCCACCGAGATCGGCACCGTCAGGCCCAGCTCACCGAGTGAGCCGGGGAGTTCGGCGGGGGCGAGCAGTTCGCGCGGGATGAGGGTGGCCAACACGGCGGACAGCAGCCGGTGTTCGTCCTGCGGCCGTTTCGTCCATGCCGTCACCAGGTACGACAGCCGGAACCAGCGCGGCGGCTGGCGGCGCTTGACGATCACGTCCCGCTCGTCGCGTACGGCGAGATGACCGCGCTGGCGCCGGGCCACGTCCTCCCGGATGTCGTACAAGTAGGTGTTGATCGTGGGGGTGTTGCGGCGGGCGGCCCAGTCGCGGGTCGGGGCGTCGAAGGAGACCTCGATGCCCGAACCGGTCAGTGCGCCACCGCCGATCAGGTCCTTGAGGACCTCGTCCACCTCGTGGATCACCGCCGAACTCCCGCCCTGCCGTGCTGTCGTGCCCCGCGGTACGCGTCGGGGCCCGGTACGCCCCTGTGGGCCGTCCCCCGATCGTCCCGTCCGAACCGCCGTTCTCCGCAAGCGTTTTGGGGACGGACGCGGGGCACGACATGCTGCCCGCGCGTCCTCCTTCGAGTGCCCGTTCGGTCAGATGTAGCCTTCCCGAAGGGCATGCGCCACGGCATGCGCCCGGTTGCGCAGGTGAAGGCGTGTGGTCAGTCCGTGCATGACGTTTTTGACGGTGCGTTCGGAATACGAGAGCTTGCTGGCTATCTCTCCGGTGTCCAGCCCCTCGGCGACCAGCCGCAGGACGTCCACCTCGCGCGGCGCGAGCCCCGAGGGGTGGATTCCGGACCGGCCCGCCGCGCTGCGATGCAGTGTCCCGACCTGTTCGACGAGCCGTCCGATGAGGTCGGCGGGAAGGTCGCCGTCACCACGCGCGGCGGCGACCACGGCCTGCACCAGCCGCGGTGCGGTCGCCTCCCCGCGCCACACGATGGCGCTGACCCCGCACTCGATCACATCGAGCAACTCGGCCTCGCGCAGCGCCCCGACGACGAGCACGGCCCGCCCGCCCTCGCTGCGCACCAGGCGGCGCAGCCGGGTGAGCGCGGTCTCGTCGAGGGTGTCGGCGATGAACAGGGCGACTCTGCCGGGGCCGGTGTCGCTCTCCTCGCGAAGGTCGATCTCCGGGTATCTGCGCAGCTGGCTGAGGGCTCCCTCGCGGGAGATCGGGTCCGGGGCGTGCACCGCCACGGGTATCCGGTCGGCGGGGTCCCCCGTACCTGGGTGTGCGGGCCGCGATGAGCTGAGCAACGTTCTCCCTCGAATCCACATCCAACTACATGCCGCCCCGGCCGCGCTGGTGGCGGCCGTGTACTCCTCACCCTCACGGGGCGGACGGGGTGCGCGCAATCGTGGAGCACCACGAGCAGCACCACGAGATCGGACGTACGGCGGACCACGCGGAGTGAGCGGTGGGAACGGCGGAAGCGATCGGCACGACGGAAGCGATCGGCACGACGGGCACGACGGGTACGACGCAGACGAGGGGACCACGATGACGGGGACGAGGTCGGACGCCGCCATGTCCGCGCTGCCGCCAGAACACCGCGACGCGGCACGGGTGTTGGCGGTGGAGGCGGCGTGGGCCAGGGCCGGTGCCGGGCGGCTCGTGCTGCTGCGCGGGGCCACCGGGACGGGTCGTACCACGGTGCTGGAGGCGGCCGTCGCGGATGCCCGGGCGCACGGCATGCGGGTGCTGCGGGCGCGCTGTTCGCCGCGGGACCGGGGGGCGCCGTACGCGACCGTGCTGCAACTGATGGCGCCGTTACCGGAGTTCACGGAGGAGTCGTTCGCGGGGGACGACCGGGCGGGTGCCGCGCTGTTCCGGCGGGTGCTGCACGCGTACGCCGACCGGGCGCCGCTGCTGATTGCGGTGGACGACGTCCATCTCGCGGACCCGGCCTCGCACCGCTGGCTGGTCGAGTCCGCCCGGCACGTCGACCGATTACGGATCCTGCTGGTCGCCACGGAGCGCAGCCAGTACGACGTCGATCCCCCGGCCCCGGGCCTGACCCACACCCTGTCCCCCGCCCTCGTCCGCACCCTCACCCTGGCCCCGCTGACCGCGAACTCCGCCGCCGAGCTGGTGCGTTCGGCGCACGCCGACGCCTCCGCGTCCTGGGTCGACGACTGCGTACGGGCGGGCGCGGGCAATCCGTCGCTTCTCCGGGCCCTGCTCGACGACCTCGGCGCCGGCCGGCATCCGACCGTACCGACGACGTCGGCCGCGCTGTACCCGGGCGCGTATCCGGCCGCCGTGTCCTGGTGGCTGGACAGCGCGGGCCCCGGCACGGGTGAGGTCGCGCGGGCGCTGGCCACGCTGGACGAGGGCTGGGACGGGGACGCCCCGAGAGAGCTGCCGACCGGCGCCGCCGCCCCCGACGTGACCCGACCCTCCGATGAACTGGCCTCCCTGCTGGCAGAGTTGGCGGGCGCCGACCCGGCGCGGGTGACCGGCTGGCTCACCGCGATGACCGGACTCGGGGTACTGCGCCCCGACCTCGACGGACGCCCGCGCTACGCACACCCCCTCCTGCGCGACGCGTTCCTCACCGGCGTACCCGCGGCCAGGCGGCGGGCCACGCACACGGCGGCGGCCGAGACGATGCACCGGCACGGCGCCTCACCCGACACGGTCGCCCGGCAGTTGCTGCTGTCCGACCCCGTGGGCGCGGCCTGGACGTCGAGCGCGCTCCAGGAGGCCGCCTCGCTCGCGCTGCGCGACGGCCGTACGGACGACGCGGCCGTCTTCCTGCGGCGCGCCCTGCGGGAGCCGCTGACGGACGCCCACAGGCAGCGCCTGCTGACCGAACTGGGCTCCCTGGAGTACAAGGCGCACGCGACCTCGGCCGGAATCCCCCGCCTGAGCGAGGCGTTACGGCTGCCGGGCGCGCCGCAGGACACGGTGCGCGCGGCCGTCGCGCTCGGTACGGCACTGGCCGGCCGGGGCAGGACCCTGGCCGCCGTGGACGTACTGCGCACGGTGGAGGACGAGTTGACGGACCGTCCGCAGCTGATCCGTACGCTCCAGACCGCGTCGGTGCTGCTGTCCGAGCAGGACCCGTCGGTCCGCAAGGAGGTGTACCGGTGGCTGTGCGACGCCGCCGAGCACGCGCCGGAGCTGGTCGGTACGGCCGGTCACGCGCTGGTCGTACGGCACGAGGCGACGGCCGGGCTGATCTCGGCCGCGGAGGCGATGGGACGGCTGCGGGCGCTGCTGGCCCAGCCCGCCGACCCGCAGAGCGAGCCGTTCCTGCTCGGTACGGCCGCCGCGGTCGCCCAGTGGGCCGACGAACTCCCCGAAGCGGAGCGGCTGGTGGAGTCCGGCCTGGTCGGTCAGCGGCCGGACCTGCTGCATCCGATGCACGAGGCGCTGGCCAACGTACGGGCCGACATCCTGGCCGCCCGGGGCGAGCACGCGCGGCTGCTGGCGGAGCCGTGGGGGCGGGACCCGGAGCGCTCCGTGCCCTCCAACCGGCAGGCCCACATGGTGCTTTCGCTCGTGGCGACCGGCGAGGAGGCGCGCGCCGTGCGGTTCGCGGACGGTCTCGATCTGCGGTCGGCGCCCGAGTCCTGGGAGTTGAACCGTTTTCTCCACGCGCGGGGGGTGGCGCGTGCCGCGACCGGCGACACGGCGGGCGCGCTGCACGACTTCCTGGAGTGCGGGCGCCGCCAGTCGGCCCGTGAGGTGGTCAGTCCGATCGTCACCCCGTGGCGGACGGCCGCCGCCGAGTGCCGTCTGGCCCTGGGCCGCCCCCAGGAGGCCATCGCCCTGGCGGAGGAGGAGCTGCGGCTGGCCCGGGTGTGGAACACGCCCCGCACGGTGGGCCGTTCGCTGCGCGTGCTGGCCGAGGCGACCGGCGGCAGGCGCGGCCTGGAGCTGGCGGAGGAGGCCGTACGGCTGCTGCGGGGCGGGGCGGCGGGGACGGAGGCCGAGTTGGTGTCGGCGTTGATCGCGCAGGGGCGGGGGCTGACCGCGGTCGGGGACCGGGGGCGGGCCAGGACCTGTCTGCGGGAGGCGGCCGAGCGGGCCGAGCGGCTGGGGGCGGCGCGCCAATGGGCCCTGGCGGAGGAGGCGTTGGGCGAGAGCGGTGCCCGGCGGACGGCATCGGCGCGCACCGGGTCGCGGTCGCTGACGAGCAGTGAGCGGCGGATCGCGGAGCTGGCCGCCGAGGGGCGGACGAACACCGAGATAGCGGATCTGCTGCACCTGGCGCGGCGCACGGTGGAGACCCATCTCACCAGTTCCTACCGGAAGTTGGGCATCCAGCGGCGGGGCGAGCTGTCCGGGGTGCTGGGGCGTACGGGCGGGAAGTGACCTTCGCGTGGCGGGCATTGACCCCGTCCGCCACGCGACGACGGCCGCCGCCACGTCCTGTGCGTGGCGGCGGCCGTCGGCTACTTCTTCCGCGTACTGGCCGTCGGCTTGGGCTCGGTGCCCTCCGCGCGGACCGTGCTGTGGCCCTTCTTGGGCACGTGGCGCGGCACGACGTCCTGGGGGAAGGTGAGTTGCTGGTTCATCCACTTCAGGGTCGCGGGCATCTCCCGTACCCAGGTGGGGAAGTTGTGGCTGCCGGACTCGGGCAGGATCGACGCGACGCGCATCGGGGCCTTGACGGCCTTGATGAAGGCGACGGTCTGCGGGTAGCCGCGCTCGCCGTGCTTGCTGTCGGCGACCAGGACGGAGACCTGGGGCGCGGGCAGGTGCTTCAGCCGCCACATCAGGTCATGCCCGTTGACCCGGTTCACACGGCCGAGTCCGCTGCCGAAGAGGTTGCCGGTGGTGGGGTCGTCCTTGATCTTGTAGTCGGGCGAGAGCGCCCCGGCCGTCGTGTACACGTGCGGGTTGCGCATCGTGAGCTGGAGGGCGCAGGTGCCGCCGGAGGAGTACCCCATGACGCCCCAGGCACTGGCGTCGTGGCCCACGCGGTAGACGGACTTGAGGGCCTGCGGGAGGTCCTTGGCGAGGAAGGTCTCGGTCTGCGGGCCGCCCGGGACGTTCACGCACTCGGTGTCGCGCGGCGGGGCGATCGTCGGCCGGATCATCACCATGATGGTCGGCTGCATCTGTCCGCTCTTCTGCAGCTGCCCGGCGGTCTGCGACACCCGCAGGTACTGCGCGAGGTTGAAGATGCTGCCCGGGTAGCCGCTGAGCGCGACGACGACGGGGAAGCGCTGGCGGGCGTAGGCCTTCTGGAAGTACTGCGGCGGGAGGTAGACGAACGCCGGGTCGACCACGCCCGTGCGGCGCCCTATGACCTTGACGGACTCCACCTTGCCGTTCACCGCGGGGTTGCCGCTGGGCAGTCCGCTGACCCGGCTCAGCTGCTCGTCGCCCGCGGGCTGCACCAGGGCGCCCTTCACGGCGACGGCCGCGGTGCCCGCGCCGTTGTGGTCGGCGGCCTGGGTCACGCCCACCGGGGCTGTGTCGACGTTGCCGAACAGCTCGCCCCACGATCCGAAGAACTGGTACGAGGAGTTCAGCCAGCACGCGAAGGCCGCGATGATGGTGACCTGCGTCACTCCAATGGCCGCGAGCCGCCCGAGCACATGCCGCACGCCCGGACTGGCGAGCCGCGGCCACACCCAGACCAGCAGCGCCACGCAGACGGCAGCCACGGCCGCCACCACATAAACGGTAGTCTCGCTGGTCAAACCCATGCCACTCAGTCCCCGGTTTCTTGCCTGTGCTGTTTCCTTCACACAGAAGGAGGGCTACGGACCCTTCTGCGTTCCTCAACGAGCACGAATAGGACAAAGAAGCGGGTCCGTGCGGGTTTCCACGGACGGGCTCATACGAGGTTTACGACCGCCCGTCGGCTGTCGGCCGGGGCGTCCGTCCCGCACGCGTGAGATCGCCCCACGCCTCGTCGCCGGGCCCGGCCCCACCCTGCCCGGCAGGTTTCGCGGCGGCCGGACCCCGCCCCGCGGTCCGGCCCGGGGAGGGGCGCCAACTCGGCCGACGGGCACGGCAGATCGGCCGGAAACGGCCGCCTCCCCCGGGTGTTCCCCGGGGTGTTCCCCGCGGGGTGTGGATCAGCCCGCCGACTGGAACGCCCGGCCGGCCGGCGTCGTCGTCGTACCGTCCGTGAACAGGCCGCTGCTCGGCTTGGCCGGGTCGGCGCCCAGCCCGAACCACGCGTAGCGCTGCACGTACGGCAGCCCGTCGAGCGCCTTGGTGGACGCGGTGACGAAGTCGGCCTGCTGTTGCGCGGACGGGAAGCGGGTCCCCTGGGAGAAGTCGATCAGCGCGTACTCGGTGAGCCAGATCGGCTTGTGATAGCGGTCGTGGACGGCGGCCAGGTACGACTTCAGCTGCTCGACGGCCTGCGGGGTGCGGAAGTCGCCGCCGTACCAGTGCAGCGTGACGAAGTCGACCCGGTACCCCTTGGCCTGCGCCCCGGACATGAACCGGTCCAGCCAGCCGCCCGCCGTGTCCCCGCCGTAGGCGACCGCCGGGCTGCCGAGGACCTTGCCCGCCGCCATGAGCCGGGGCCACAGCCCGAGCGCCTGCTCGACGGTCATGTTGGACTGCTGCGCCATGTCCGGCTCGTTGAACCCCAGCAGATACGGCCCGTACGACCGCGCCTGCGCGAGCGAGGCGTCGGTGACGGACGACGCACCCCAGATCATCGGCACGAACGACCCCGACGACGGTGTGGTGACGCCGGAGTGCTGCGTGGACCACGTGTAGTACCAGCTCGCCCCGCTCGCGGCCAGCGCCTGGCTGACCCCGCCGAACGACCACACCCCGACGCCCTTCTTGGCACCCGTGGCGATGTGCGCGGGGGCCGCGGCGGTGTGCTGGGACGGAGAGGGGCTCGGCTTGGCCTTCGGGGTCGGGGACGCGCTCGGCGGGACCGAAGGGCTGGGAGTGGGACTCGGGGCGGCGCTCGCCACCGGCGCGTGCGACGCGGCGGCGGAGGACGACACGGAGGGGGAGGCGACAGCCGCCGTGGAGGAGGAACCGCCGGTCAGCCGCGGGGCGACCAGCGCCGCCACCACGGCGACGGCGACCGCGGCCGAACCGCCGACGACCTGCTTTCCGACCTGGCCGGAGCGGCGGCCGTGCCGGCGACGCGCGGACCGTGCGGGCGCCGCTGTGTGCTCGGCGGGCGCGGCCGAACCCCCGTGTCCCGTCACGAAGTCGAGCACCCGGGCCGGATCGAGCCCGCCGGGCAGCGCCACCAGCGGGAGCCCGCTCAGCAGCCGGTCCATCGGGAGCAGGCCCTCGTCCATCCCCTCGCACACCGCGCAGCCGCGGATGTGACGGGCGAACCGCTTGCGCCACAGGGCACTCGGGGTTCCGTCCCAGGCGGCGGCCGTCTCGTCCAGCTCCGCGCAGCGCGGGACGGCGACCAGCGCCCGCACCACGACCCGCGAGACCTCCATCTGCTTCTTCATCCGCTGCACACGGACCGAGGCGTGCCGGTCCGAGAGCCCCAACGCACCGGCCAGCTCGGCGCGTTCGAGTTCGCCGGTCTCCTCCAGCCACCACAGGGACAGCAGTTCCCGGTCGTCGGGGTCGAGCCAGCGCGTGGCCTCGGCGACCTCGCGGCGCTGCTCGGTCAACCCCAGCCGCAGGATGGTCAGTCCGGCGAAGTCGAGCGCGGGATCGGTGATCGCCTCGGCGTCCTCCAGGTGCGCCCTGCGGTCGCGGTCGGCGGCCCGTATCTGCTCGCGGTCCCGTACCTGCCGGATGGTGATGGCCACCAGCCACGACCGGAACGCGGCCGGATCCCGCAGCTTCGGCAGTCCCCGCACCATGCGCAACAGCGTCTCCTGTACGACGTCATCGACGTCGGCGTGACCGTTCAGGGCCCGGCCGACGATGTTGTAGACCAGCGGCAGGCACTGCGTCACCAGGTGGTCCAGGGCCTGCCGGTCACCCGCGCACGCGGCCGTCACCACGCCCGAATCGGGTCCGCTTCTGGGCTTCTTGGGCATCTGGTCGTTCCTCCGCGTGTGGTCGGGCCGTGCTGTGTCCCTGATTCGGAGACCGCCGACGCGCGCGAGGACTACAGAAATCGGCCGGTCGGCTCGGAATTTATGTTGTCGAGCCGCCGCCGAGAAGGTCACCGATACGCGAGCACACATCCGGAGAGCATCAGGAAGGCACGAGAACGATGGCACGAGGACGCAGAAGACTCGGCGCGGGACCCCGACCACCGCGCCGCCGCCGGTGGTGGTTCGCCGGGCTCGCCGCCCTCGCGACGACGGCGACCGTACTGATCGCCTACGGCGCGTGGACCCCGTCGGGGACGGCCGGCAGCCGCGCCACGGCCCACCAGGACGCGGACACGGCCGCACGTCCGTCGGCTTCGCGCACCACGTCGCCCTCGCCCTCCCTCTCTCCCTCGCCGTCGCCCTCGTCGGGCCACAGTGCCACCGCCTCCCCCACCCCCGAGGCGTCGCAGCGGAGCACCCGCAAGCCGACCACGACATCCGCCGCACCCGCGCCGCAACCCGGCACCGCGCCCGCGGGCAAGCGCCTGATCACGGTCGTCAACCGCACCCCGCAGACGGTCTGGGCGATCGTCACCGACACCGCCCTCTACCCGGCGGGCCGCCGGCTCGCGCCGGGCCAGAGCGTGTCGGTGACCGTGGCCGACCACTGGGGCGGCCGGATCTGGGGCCGTACGGGATGCACCTCGACAGCCGCCGGCCACTGCGCGACCGGCGACTGCACCAGCGTGTGCGAGGGCGCCAACCCGCCCACCACACTGGGGGAGTTCACGTTCGACGCGTATGCCGGGATGGACTTCTACGACGTGAGCATGGTCGACGGTTCGAACCTGCCGATGTACATCAACATCTCGCACACCACGACCGTCGACCCGGTCAGCTCCTCGGGCTGCTACAAGGGCGTCTGCACCTCGGACGTCGACTGCCCGGCCGCGATGCGGGCGACCTCGGGCGGGCAGGTCGTCGGCTGCGAGCCGCCCTGCGCGGCGTTCGGCGGCGACACGTACTGCTGTCGCGGCGCCTGGGCGGGCCGCGACCACTGCGTCCCCGCGAAGTGGCCGGTCGACTACACCCAGGTCTTCAAGCGGGCGGCGCCCTACGCCTACTCGTACGCCTTCGACGACGGGGCGACGATGCCGTGCAAGGGGGCCTGCTACTACCGGGTGACCTTCGGGACGACGGGGTCGTAGCGCGCGGTGCGGTGTCGTAGCACGCGCTGCGGGTCCGAGTAACTGGCCTACGGATGCGCTCGGTTGGGCGAGCAGTGTCTTCAGGCCGGCCCCGTCGCCGTCACCGCTCCGGGGTGGTCTCCGGTTCCGTGGGGCGGGCCGCGCGGGCGTAGCGGGCGGCGAGATCCCCGAAGGCGGTGGCCAGTTGGGGCGGGCCGACGACCTCGATGTCGGTGTCGAAGCGGCCGAGGGCGGCGGCGAGTCCGTTCCATGACCAGGAGCCGAGGGTCAACCGGCAGCGGCGGGGCCCGAGTTCCTCGACGATCCCGTCCCCGGCGTGGGGCGCGACCTCGGTGGCGGGGAGGTGGAGGATCACCTCGCCTTGGCACGGCCAGTCGGTGGTGGTGCCGTCGTTGCCCCGGAACCGGCCGGTGACGAAGGTGGAGACGGTGCCGCCGGGCAGGTCGCGCGGGGCGAAGCGGGGACCGGTGGGAGTGCGGGGCCGGATACGGTCGACGCGGAACGTGCGCCAGTCCTCGCGGTGGAGGTCCCAGGCCACCAGGTACCAGCGGTGACGCCAGGTGACCAGGTGATGGGGCTCCACGCGGCGGACGCCGTCGCCCGTGGTGCCCGGCCCCGGGACGTAGGCGAAGCGGAGCTCCTCGTGGGCGCGCACGGCACGGCTCAGCTCCATCAGGACCTGGGCGTCGGCCTGAGGGGTGCCGTCCGCCTCCGCCGGCGGGCGGACCGCGGTGACCCGCACCAGGTCGATGCGGTGGCGCAGCCGGGGCGGCATGACCTGGCGGAGGGTGGCCAGCGCGCGGGAGGCGTCCTCGGCGACGGTGGTACCGGCGGCCCCGGTCCGCAGCGCCACGGCGAGGGCGACGGCCTGCGCGTCGTCGAAGAGCAGCGGCGGCAGACGGGTACCGGCTTCCAGGCGGTAGCCGCCGGCGGGTCCCTTGACGGACCTGATCGGGTAGTCGAGTTCGCGCAGGCGGTCGATGTCCCGGCGGACCGTGCGCGAGGTGATCCCGAGACGCTCGGCGAGATCGTCCCCGGACCAGTCCCGGGGCGTCTGGAGGAGCGAGAGCAGCGCGAGCAACCGGGCGGACGTCTTCTGCATGCCACCCATCCTCCCGGAAGTAGCGGACACACCCTGTCCTCTACCGCTGCCAGTGTGGTCCCACGTCACGCACACGCGTCGACACACATGTGTCACAGAGGCACAGAGGCAAGGAGCAGGTCATGTCCGTCACGACCACCACCCACCTGAACTTCCGGGGCACCGCACGCGCGGCGCTGGACTTCTACCAGTCCGTCTTCGGCGGACGCACGGTCACGGTCACCTACAAGGACGCGGGCGCCGTACGCGACGAGAGCGAGGCGGACTGGGTGATGTGGGGCGAGGTGGCCGGAGACAACGGCTTCCACGTCATGGCCTACGACGTGCCGTCCCAACTGCCGTGGAACCAGGGCGAGAACGCCTTCTTCGTCTCCGTGCGCGGCGACGGGACCGAGGAGATCAGCGCCCTGTGGGACAGGCTCGCCGAGGGCTCGACGATCGTGAGCCCGCTGGCGCCCGCGCAGTGGGCCCCGCTGTACGGCATGCTCACCGACCGCTTCGGGGTCACCTGGGTGCTGGACGTCGCCGCTCCGTACAACGGCTGAGCGGCCGGGCTGCCGACGGTGCTCCGGGCCGGCCCCAGGACGGCGGCCGGCCCGTCGACGGCGCCCACCACCGGCCGCCCGGCCGCCGTCCCGCGATCAGCTGTCGCGCAGGAGCCGGGTGAGCCAGTCGGTGCGGGTCCGGCGGGCCGTGGCCGAGATGTCCGCCTGGGGACACAGGGCGTCGAAGCCGTGGAACCCGCCTGCCCAGACGTGGAGTTCGGCCTGACCGCCGGCCGCCCAGATGCGGGTGGCGTAGTCGGTGTCCTCGTCGCGGAAGACCTCGGCGGAACCGGTGTCGATGTAGGTCGCCGGCAGGCCTGAGAGGTTCTCGGCGCGGGACGGCGAGACGTACGCGGGCACCTCGTCGTCGGTGAGGTCGCCGAGGACGGCTCGCCAGCCGAACTCGTTCATCTCGCCGGTCCACACGCCGGGCACGCCGGAGTACTGGCGGCTGGAGGTGGTGGTGTTGCGGTGGTCGAGCATGGGGCAGATCAGCACCTGCGCGGCGACGGCCGGGGCGCCGAGGTCGCGGGCCAGGAGCGTGACGCCCGCCGCGAGACCGCCGCCGGCGCTGGCACCCGCGACGATGATCCGGGCGGGGTCGATGCCGAGTTCCTCGGCGTGCTCGGCGGTCCAGAGCAGGCCCTGGTAGCAGTCGTCGACGAGGGTGGTGCCGGTGGCCTCCGGTGCGAGCCGGTACTCGACGGAGACGACGACCGCGCCGAGTCCGTCGAGCCACTCCAGCGGGATGTCGAGCTGTGAGAAGCGGTCGCCCATGACCATCCCGCCCCCGTGGATCCAGTAGACGCAGGGGGCGGCCGTCGTGCGCCCGGTGTCCGCGGGGCTGAGGACCGACAGCTTGATCCGGGCACCGTCCTCGGCCCGCACGGTGACCTCGCGCCTGTCGATCCGCCGGCCGGCCAGGAGCAAGTCGACGGGCTCCGTGGGGAGTTGTCGCACCTGCGCGAGGATCTCCGGGGTGAGCCGGGACATGAGCGGCATGTCGGCCAGCAGCTCGCGCAGTTGGGGGTCCAGAGCGGGACGGGTCATGGCGTGGGCCTTTCGCGGTGTGGTGCCGGGTGGGACGGAGGACGAGTGCGGCGACGAGGACGGGGGCGGCGGGCGGATGACGTCCGGCCGGTCAACCGGTCAGTCGGTGAGCTGGTGAGCCGATCGACCGGACGTTCAGAACGCCGCCCTGCCGAGGACCGGGACGTAGTCGGTGTACTCGGACTCCTTGGCCAGCAGTCCGGCGATCCGCGCCACGATGGCCTGGGCCGCCTCCCCGGCGAAGATCCGGTGGTGGTCCTCCTCGCTGGTCCAGCCCTCGGTGACGTGGACGACGTCGGGGTCGGACGCGGAACGCGAGACGAGGTAGACGACGCAGTGTTCGCTCGCGCCGGGACTGCCCTCGTCCAGGCCGGTCAACAGCAGGTCGACCAGGTGGGTGCCCATCCCGGGCCTGGCGGTCAGGGTGGCGTTGAAGCCGTAGTCGGCACGCATGGATTCTTCCTTCGCGGTGGTGGAGCGGTGGACTGGACTGATTCCATTCAACGCTTCTGACCTGCGTAAACGTTAGATCGATGCTCGCGGGTGCTTGCACGATCCTCGCGATGTCGGGAGCGGGGTGGCAGCGAGGTGCTGCAATGGACGCATGTCCCTGGATGAGTTCCGAACCCTGCTGGACCGGCACGCACGGCCCGACTGGACCACCGCCATCGACGGTGTCCTGATCTCGAAGGTCGACCGGCCGGATCCGCCCGCGCCCTCCATGTCCGGCACGGTGGTCGCCGTCATCGCCCAGGGCGCCAAACGCCTCGCGCTGGGCGAGCGGGTCTACGAGTACGGCCCCGGGCAGTACCTGGTCGCCTCCGTCGACCTGCCCGTCACCGGGCAGTTCACCCAGGCCGACCCCGACCGGCCGGCCCTCGGCTTCGGCCTCACTCTGGAGCCGTCCGCCGTGGCCGAACTCCTGTTGCAGGCCGGTTCCGGCGACCTCCCCCGCGGCGGCGGAGCCACGCCGTCGGGGATCGCCGTCAGTGACGCCCCGGCCGCCCTGCTCGACGCGGTGGTCCGCCTGCTGCGCCTGCTCGACGAACCGCGCGACCGGGCCGTACTGGCACCGCTGGCCAAGCGCGAGATCCTGTGGCGGCTGATCACCGGCGAACAGGGCGCGACGGTACGGCAGCTCGGTCTGGCCGACAGCGGGCTCAGCCATGTCTCCCGGGCCGTGCGGTGGATCCGCGAGCACTACGCGCAGCCGTTCCGGGTCGAGGACGTGGCCCGCCTGTCCGGCATGAGCGTCTCGGCGTTCTACCGCAACTTCCAGGCGGTGACCGCGATGAGCCCGATCCAGTTCCAGAAGCAGATCCGCCTCCAGGAGGCCCGGCTGCTGCTGGCCACCCACCCCGGGGACGTCACGGGGGTCGGGCAGCGCGTCGGCTACGACAACCCGTCGCAGTTCAGCCGCGAGTACCGCCGCCAGTTCGGCGAGCCCCCGAGCCGGGACGCGGTCCGTCTGCGGAACATCGCGCTCACCCCGGCGAGCGTCCTGCCCTGACCGGAACCGGAGCAGCAGGCCGGGAGCAGCGGGACCGGAGCAGGCACATGAGGGCGCCGTAGAGGATCGTGCATGTACGGGAGAGGATGCCTCTACCGTATCCGCAGGTGAGAGCCGTGTACTGGGATCAGAAGTTCTTCCGCCGAGTAGGAACATGCCTACTCGATGCGGCTCCCACGACCTCGCGAGGATCTCAGCATGAAGACAGTCCTGCTCACTGGCGCCTCATCCGGATACGGCCGGGCGACCGCCCTCCACTTCCACGCGCAGGGGTGGCACGTCATCGCCACGATGCGCACGCCCCGCCCGGGCGTCCTGCCCGAGTCGGACCGGCTGCGGGTCCTCGCGCTGGACGTGACCGACCCCGGGACCATCGCCGCCGCGTTGGAGGCTGCGGGCCCCATCGACGTCCTGGTCAACAACGCGGGCGTCCCGTCGATCGGCGTGTTCGAGGGCACCTCGATGGACCGGGTGCGGGAGGTCTTCGAGACCAACACGTTCGGGGTGATGGCGACGACGCGGGCCGTGCTGCCCCAGTTCCGTGAGCGGGGCTCCGGCGTGGTGATCAACGTGACCTCCAGCGTGGTGCTGGGCCACATGCCCCTCTCGGCCGTCTACAAGGCGAGCAAGATGGCCGTCGAGGGGTTCACCGCCTCCCTCTCGCTCGAACTCGCGCCCTTCGGCGTGCAGGCGAAGACCGTCGAGCCGGGCGCCTGTCTGACGACCAACTTCGCCGCCTCCGCGACCAACGGCGCCCCGGTGGAAGAGCTGGTCCCGGCGCCCTACGCGGCCTGGGCGAAGAGGCCCATGGACTCCTTCACGGACCAGGACCTGTTCACCGAGGAGAGCGACGTCGCCGAGACCGTGTGGCGCGCCGCGCACGACACGACCGGCCAGCTGCGCTTCCCGGCAGGTCCCGACGCGGTCCTGCTCGCGCAGGCGAAGTGATCCGACCGGCGGGGGACGGAACCCCGCCACGACGCCGGGAGCCGGCCCCGCGCAGGTGCGCGAGGCCGGCTCCCGGCCTGTGACGAAGCCGCTGGGCCGTCCTGCCCGGTGGGCAAGGTGCCCGGGTCAGCTCTCGTCGGGTGTCAGCCGCAGCGAGATGCTGTTGATGCAGTACCGCTGGTCCGTGGGCGTCGGATAGCCCTCGCCCTCGAAGACGTGCCCGAGGTGCGAACCGCACCGGGCGCACCGCACCTCCGTGCGGACCATGCCGTGCGAGCGGTCCTGGATCAGTTCGACCGCGTCGGTGTCCTTCGGGTCGTAGAAGGACGGCCAGCCGCAGTGGGACTCGAACTTCTCCGTGGAGGTGAAGAGTTCGGCGCCACAGGCGCGGCAGGCGTAGACGCCCTTGGTCTTGGTGTCGGTGTACTCACCGACGAAGGCCGGCTCCGTGCCGGCCTGTCGCAGCACCGCGTACTCGGCCGGGTTCAGCTCGGCACGCCATTCCTCGTCCGGCTTTTCGACGTCGTACGACATGAAGCTCAGCCCCTTACTTCGCGAGACGGTCCAGGATCCGCGGGCCGAGGTCAGTCACATCGCCCGCTCCCATGGTGAGAACCAGATCACCGGGCTTCGCCATTCCCGCGACGGCCTCGGGCACGTCCGCCCTGTCGTGGACCGGGGTCACGTCGGCGCCCGCGGCGCGCGCGGCCTCGATGATCAGGTCGCTGGTGACGCCGGGGATCGGGTCCTCGCGGGCCGGGTAGATGTCCAGGACCAGCGAGGCGTCGGCGAGGGCGAGGGACTGGCCCATCTCCTTGCCGAGCTCCTGGGTGCGGGAGAAGAGGTGGGGCTGGAAGACGACCAGCAGCCGCGAGGTGGACGCCGCCGCGCGCATCGCCTCCAGGTCGGCCGTCATCTCCGTGGGGTGGTGGGCGTAGGAGTCGATCACCTGGACGCCGGCCGCCTCGCCCTTGAGCTGGAGGCGTCGCTTGACTCCGGTGTACGCGGCCAGCGCGGGCGCCAGGTCCGCCGCCGGGATACCGAGCGCCACGCCTGCGGCGAGGGCCGCGACCGCGTTGCTCGCGTAGTGCCGGCCGGGGACCGAGACGGTGAAGGTGAGTTCCTCACCGGCCAGGAGGACGGTCACCTCGCTCTTCAGGCCCTGTGCCACGACGGACAGGATGCGGACGTCGGCGTCCTCCGCCTCGCCGTACGTCACGGTCCTCAGCGCGTCCGAGGCGACCCGCCGGGTCAGCTCCCGGGCGCCCTCGTGGTCCGCCGAGATCACCAGGGTGCCGCCCTCGGTGATCCGGTCGGCGAAGGTCTGGAAGGACTCGTAGATCTCTTCCATGGACGCGTAGTTGGCGTGGTGGTCGAGCTCCACGTTGAGGACGATCGCGACCTCGGGGGCGTACTTGTGGAAGCTGCGGTCCGATTCGTCGGCCTCGGCGACGAAGATCTCGCCGTCGCCGTGCAGCGCGTTCGACCCGGGGGCGTCCAGGTCGCCGCCGATCGCGTACGAGGGGTCCAGGCCCAGGGCGGAGAGCGACACCGCGAGCATCGAGGTCGTGGTGGTCTTGCCGTGCGTGCCGGCCACGGCGATCGGGCGCAGGCCGTCCATCAGACGGGCCAGGGCGTCCGAGCGGTGGACGACGGGGATGCCGAGCTCGGCCGCGCGGGCCAGCTCGGGGTTGTCCGCGCGGATCGCCGACGACACGACCACGCAGGTGGCGTCGTCGGCGAGGTGCTCCGCCGCGTGTCCGATGTGGACCGTGGCGCCCAGGGCGCGCAGGGCGTCGGCGGTCGCGGAGTCCTTGGCGTCGCTGCCGGCGACCTTCGCCCCGCGCTGCGCGAGGATCTTGGCGATCCCCGACATCCCGGCCCCGCCGATGCCGATGAAGTGCGGTCGGTCCATGGCGGTGGGAAGGCCGGGTGCCATGTGTGTCTCCCTGTGCGTGCTGGTTCCGTACGGGTACGGCGGACGTTCAGCGGCAAGCCTATGCGGTGCCACCGACAATCACGGACAGCCGTCGGCCGTCCCGCCGCCGCTGCGCCTCGCTCCGCTCCCCGCCCTGCTTCTCGCTCTGTTCCCGCTACTCCTTGCTGTGCGAGAACAGCTTCAGGACCGGTACGCCGACCTTGTGACGCGCGCGCGACGCCCAGTCCCGGTGGAAGAACTCCTCCACGTAGTGCGGGTCGGTCAGCACGATGACCTCGTCCGCGCCGGTCTCCTCGACGAGGGTCTTCAGCGCGTCCAGCGGGTGGTCCTCGATGAGCCGGCCCTCGGCCGCGCTGCCCGCGGCGCGCAGGGCGTCCAGGGACACCTGGAGGGCCTGTGCGCCGAGCGCCGCCGCGTCCTTGCCCTCGGGGGTCTCCCGTTCGTGCGCCGCCTCGTCGAGTTCGCCGAGGGCGACGTCGTCGATGGCCCGCAGCAGGCGGTCCGCCTGGTCGCCGCGGGGCTGGAGCAATACGTGGAAGGAGACGGTCTCGTCACCGTGCAAGGTGGTGACGAACTCCACGTCGGCGGACGTAAGGGCCTTCTCGATCATCAGTACGCTTGTGAACACCAGGCGCCCTTTCTCCTTCGAGGGCCCTCGGGCCCTCTCTCCTCCGTGGGCCTGCCAGGCCCTGCGGAAACCATCCTGCCCCGTGATCGCACGGGTACTGCCGGTTTTAGTGTGCCCGCCGAAAGCTAAACGGAACGGATGATTCCGCCCCGTTTTCACGACCGACGGTAACGACCGAACAGGAACCCGGCCTCTTCCAGCAGGGACACCAGTTCGAAGCGCTGGGGAACCTTAACCGACGGCCCTCCCGCGATCCGTTGCGCCTCCCCCGCGACGAGCATCGGCGAGAGGGTCAGACACAGTTCGTCGAGTGCCCCGGCGGCCACGAACTGCCCCAGCAGCCGCGGCCCGCCCTCGGTCAGCAGCCGGGTGTGCCCCAGCGCGGCGAGCGCCTCCACGACCCGTGCGGGGTCGACGCCGACGCCGTCACCGGCGACGACCACCCGGGCGCCCGACTTCTCCGCGGCCGCGACCCGGTCCGGTGCCGCCTGGGCGCCCGTGAGGACCAGCGTCGGCACCAGGGGCGAGACGAAGAGCGGAAGCGAGAAGTCCAGATCGAGGCTCGCGGTGACGACCGCGATCACGGGGGCCGGTCCCTGCCCGGCACGCGTGCGTGCCTCCGCGAACTCGGCACGCGCGCGTGCGGGTCGGTAGCCCTCCTGGCGTACCGTTTCCGCGCCGACGATCACGACGTCCGCCAGCGCCCGCAGAGTGCCGAAGATCCGCATGTCCGCGTCCCCGGAGATGGGCTGCGAGCGGCCCTCGTGGTGACCGGCCCCGTCGAGCGTGGAGACCATGTTGGCGCGCAGCCAGGGGCCGTCGGCGGCCGGGTAGGCGTACGCCTCCGCGAGGTCCGCGAGTCCCCACTCACGGTCCGTCCCACCCGCGTCAGGGGCCCCGTCCGAGGCCTGGGCTGCTGTTTCGTCGGTCACAGGGATCAGGCGTCGCATGTCGTGCAGTGTGGCACGGCCCTTAGAGTGGTGAACCGTGTCGTCCTCCTCAGCCGCCCCCGGGACCAGCCCGATAGCAGACGCGGCCCCGCTGTCCCTGTGCGCCCGCGAGCCGTACGTCCCCGCAGACCGGCTGGTCGCCGAGATGGTGCCGCCGCCGCGCTTCGACTCGGTGCGCTTCGCCACGTACATCCCGGACCCGAACCAGCCCAGCCAGACCGAGGCGGTCGGCGTCCTGGAGGCCTTCGCCGCCGGACTCGGCGGGGCACACGCGGCCGGCGCCGGCAAGCGCGGCTTCCTGGGCTTCGGCAAGGGGAAGGCGAAGACCCCGGCGCGACCCCGCGGTGTCTACCTGGACGGCGGCTACGGCGTGGGCAAGACCCACCTCCTGGCCTCCCTGTGGCACGCCACCCCGGCCGAGCCCGCGCTCAAGGCCTTCGGCACCTTCGTCGAGCTGACCAACCTGGTCGGCGCCCTCGGTTTCCAGCAGACGGTCCGGACGCTCTCGGGCCACCGCCTGCTGTGCATCGACGAGTTCGAGCTGGACGACCCGGGCGACACCGTCCTCGTCTCGACCCTGCTCGGCAAGCTCGTCGACGCCGGTGTGGCACTCGCCGCCACCTCGAACACGCTGCCGGGCAAGCTCGGCGAGGGCCGCTTCGCGTCCGTCGACTTCCTGCGCGAGATCCAGGGCCTGTCCGCGCACTTCCGCTCGCTGCGCATCGACGGCGAGGACTACCGCCACCGCGGCCTCCCGGAGGCCCCGGCACCGTTCTCCGACGAGCAGGTGACGAAGGCGGCGTACACCACCCCCGGCGCCTCCCTCGACGACTTCCCGAACCTGCTGGCCCACCTCGCCAAGGTCCACCCCAGCCGCTACGGCGCCCTCACCGACGACCTCAGGGCCGTCTGCCTCACCGACGTCCAGCCGGTGCCCGACCAGTCGACGGCCCTGCGCCTGGTCGTCCTCGCGGACCGGCTCTACGACCGTGAAGTGCCCGTCCTCGCCTCGGGGTTGCCCTTCGACCGGCTGTTCAGCGAGGAGATGCTGAACGGCGGCTACCGCAAGAAGTACTTCCGCGCGATCTCCCGCCTCACCGCGCTGGCCCGGGACGCCAAGGGCCTCGTCGAAACCGCCTAGTTCACGCCAGCACAGGCACGCTTTTCACGCTCTCTTTCATCGGAAACGCTGCGTTAACCTTGCAAACAACTCAGCTGGGCTACCGTACTTCTTGACCAACCATTGACCAGTCGTTGGTCTGTACAAGAGATGCGAAGTGTCTGAGGGGGGGCGCATGTTGCGAGGTAAGACGGCACGGACCGTGCTCGCACTGATCACCACCGCCCTGCTCGCCCTCCAGTTCTTCGCACCCACCACTTCCTTCGCATCCGCGCATACGGCGCGTCACGCAGAGGCCAAAGCACAGCCGGTGCTCACGCTCGGCGGCAAGGCCCTGCGCACCGAGACCATCACCTTCCGCGACTGCGGCGCCGCCGGGACCCCCACCGCCCCGCTGCGCCTGCGCGACCGTTACCGCGTCGCCGACTGCGGGCCCGAGGCGCCCGAGCGGCCCCTGCTGGCGCAGGACCCGGCGGCCGTCAGCACCTCGGTGGCGCCGGGCGCGGCGCACCATCGCACGTCAAGATCCTCGACAGCGCACTCTCCGGCGGCACTTCAGGTCTTCCGCTGCTGAGAGACCGGCAGGCAGTCACGTCCCCCACCACACTGTCATGCAAGCCCGACGCGCCCAGAGGGCGCGCCAGGAGGAATACACACGTCATGCAGCCCCTCATCGACAACGCCCGGACGTTCGGACAACGCCCTGAGGAGTTCGCCGGACTCGCCGCAGGCCAGTCCCCACAGGTCCTGTTCATCACCTGCTCCGACTCCAGGGTCGTCCCGGCCCTGATCACGGGCGCCCGCCCCGGCCAGCTCTTCGAACTGCGCACCGCGGGCAACATCGTCCCGCCGTACGCCTCCGGCAACCCCACCAGCGAGGCGGCCACCATCGAATACGCCGTGGAGGTGCTCGGCGTCCAGGACGTCGTCGTCTGCGGCCACTCCCACTGCGGTGCCGTCGGCGCCCTGGTGCGCGGCGACGACCTCGCCGCCGTGCCGGCCGTACGCGACTGGCTCGCGCACGCCGCCGACGAACCCGCGCCGAGCGACACCGCCGACCCGACGGTCGCCGGAGCCGTGCAGAACCACGTACTCGCCCAGTTGCTGCGCCTGCGCTCCTACCCCTGTGTGGAGCGGCGGCTGGCGGACGGGCGGCTGCGGGTGCACGGCTGGTACTACGAGGTCCACACCGGTGCCGTGCTCGAACACAGCGCGGACACCGACCAGTTCGAGTCCCTGTGAGTCGCGCCATGGACAATGACCTGACCCCGAAGAAGACCAGGTTCCCTCATCTGCGGCAGGACTTCGCCGCCTCGCTCGTCGTGTTCCTGGTCGCGCTCCCGCTCTGCGTGGGCGTGGCCGTCGCTTCCGGTGTACCGGCCGAACTCGGCCTGGTCACCGGCATCGTGGGCGGGATCGTCACCGGACTCATGCGGGGCAGCAGCCTCCAGGTGTCCGGGCCCGCCGCCGGTCTGACCGTGCTGGTCTTCGAGGCGGTGCGGGAGTACGGACTGCCCGCCCTCGGCGTCATCGTGCTCATCACCGGCGTGCTCCAAGTCCTCATGGGCGTCCTGAAGTTGGGGCGCTACTTCCGGGCCATCTCGGTCTCGGTCGTCGAGGGCATGCTGGCCGGCATCGGACTGGTTCTGATCGCGGGGCAGTTGTACTCGGTCGCGGGGGCGAAGGCCCCCGCCTCGGGTGTCGACAAGATAGCCGGGCTGCCCGGCGCGCTCGTCGACGCCGTCGGGAAGACGGAGGCTCTGGCCTCGCTCGCGCTCGGCGCCGCCACCGTCGCCGTCCTGGTGCTGTGGAAGCGGCTGCCGGCCAAGGTCCGTACGGTTCCGGGTCCGTTGGCCGCCGTAGGACTGGCGACGCTCGCCGCGCTCGTGTTCGGGCTGCCGGTGGCGACGGTCGAAGTGCAGGGGCTGCTGGGCTCGTTGCAGCCGCCGCCGCTGAGTGAGTTCGGCGGGCTGGCGCGGATCGGACTGCTCGGCACGATCGTCGCGTTCACGCTGATCGCGTCCGCCGAGTCGCTGTTCAGCGCGGCGGCAGTCGACCGGCTGCACTCCGGCCGACGCACCGAGTACAACAAGGAGTTGGTGGCGCAGGGCGTGGGCAACGCGCTGTGCGGGATCCTCGGCGCGCTGCCGATGACCGCGGTGATCGTGCGCAGTGCGGCCAACGTGCAGGCGGGTGCGCGGACGAAGGCGTCCCGGGTCATGCACGGCGTGTGGCTGCTGCTGTTCGCGGCGCTGCTGCCGGGCGTCCTCGCGTACATCCCGATCCCGGCCCTGGCGGGTGTCCTGGTGCACGCCGGTGCCAAGCTCATCCCCGTCCGGGCGATCGTGTCGCTGTGGCGCGAGCACCGGGGCGAGGCGCTGATCCTGGTCGTCACGGCGCTGTCGATCGTGGCGGTCAGCATGTTCGAGGGCGTCCTCATCGGCCTCGCGCTGGCCGTCGTGAAGACGGCGTGGGAGGCCTCCCACATCAAGCTGGAGGTCGTCGACAAGGGCGCCGGCCCGGTCCAGGCCTATCTGTCGGGCAACGCGACCTTCCTGCGGCTGCCGAAGATCCTCGACAGCCTGGAGGCGCTCCCGCAGGACCGCCCGGTCGAACTCCACCTCTCCGGTCTGCACCACCTCGACCACGCCTGCCGTACGGCGCTGGAGAACTGGGCCGAGCGGCACAGCGCGGTCGGGACCGAGCCGGTGAAGGTCACGGCGGTGAAGATCCCCGCGACCCAGCGGACGGCATAGGCGAGGCGGCGGTGCCGGTGCCCGCTCCGGGGTGATGGTGGCCCCGGGGCGGGCACCGGCGTGATCGTGGCCTCAGGACAGGTGCCGGGCATACCCTTGCAGAAGTAGACAGAACGGCCTCTCTGTGAGGGGGTCAGGATGCTCCAGGACCTGCTGGTGGCGGGCGCGGCGGCCGGTTCCGCGTGCCTGGTGTACGTCGCCGCGGCGGCGCGGGTGGTCAAGCAGTACGAGCGCGGGGTCGTCTTCCGCCTCGGGCGGGTGGTCGGTGACGTCCGGGCGCCCGGCTTCACCATGGTCGTCCCGTTCGTGGACCGGCTCCGCAAGGTCAACATGCAGATCGTGACGATGCCGGTGCCCGCGCAGGAGGGCATCACGCGCGACAACGTGACGGTGCGCGTCGACGCGGTCGTCTACTTCAGGGTCGTCAACGCGTCCGACGCGATCGTCACGGTCGAGGACTACCGCTTCGCCGTCTCGCAGATGGCGCAGACCTCGCTGCGGTCGATCATCGGCAAGAGCGACCTCGACGATCTGCTCTCCAGCCGCGAAAAGCTCAACCAGGGGCTGGAGTTGATGATCGACAGCCCGGCGGTCGGCTGGGGCGTCCAGATCGACCGCGTCGAGATCAAGGACGTCTCGTTGCCCGAGACGATGAAGCGGTCGATGGCCCGGCAGGCCGAGGCGGACCGTGAGCGGCGGGCCCGGATCATCAACGCGGACGCCGAGTTGCAGGCCTCGAAGAAACTCGCCGAGGCCGCCGAGCAGATGTCCGAACAGCCCGCAGCACTCCAACTCCGGCTGCTGCAGACGGTGGTGGCGGTCGCCGCCGAGAAGAACTCCACGCTGGTGCTGCCGTTCCCGGTCGAGCTGCTGCGGTTCCTGGAGCGGGCCGCGCCTCCTCCCCCGCCGCCCGTGGAGAAGTGACGCCCGGTGCCGGCCGCCACGGACTGGCGAGTCCCGCGCCCACCCCGCAGGATCGAGGGACCCGACCGGAAGGGACGGCCCATGAGCAAGAAGGCCTCGAAGAGCGCGGACCGGAAGAAGAGCAGGGGCGAGGGCGCGGAGAAGGACGGGGGCCGGAAGAAGCGGGGCACGGCGCACGCCTCCCGCGACGAGGCGGGCGCGCTGGCCGCCGAGCTGCGCGTCCCCGCCGGCCGCCCGGTCGACCTCTCCTCCTACGACCCGAGGGCCACCCCGGCCGGCCCCGCCGACAAGGCCGCCGGCCTCAAGGACACCGCCCGGATGGGCGAACACCTCGCCGACCTGCAAGAACGCCTCTGGGCGGCGAGCACGGCCGGCGACGGCCGACGTCTCCTCCTGGTCCTCCAGGGCATGGACACCAGCGGCAAGGGCGGCACGGTCAAGCACGTCATCGGCCTGTTCAACCCGTCCGGCTGCCGGATCAGAGCCTTCAAGGCGCCCACCCCCGAGGAACGCCGGCACGACTTCCTGTGGCGTATCAAGCGCGCCCTCCCCCACCCCGGCGAGATCGGCATCTTCGACCGCTCCCACTACGAGGACGTCCTCATCGCCCGCGTCCGCGACCTCGCCCCGCACCGCGAGATCAACGACCGCTACGGCCGGATCAACCGCTTCGAGAAGTCCCTCGCCGACGACGGCGTGACCGTCGTCAAGTGCTTCCTGCACATCTCCTACGACGAGCAGCGCCGCCGCCTGCTGGAACGCCTCGACAACCCGGACAAGCACTGGAAGTTCAACCCCGGCGACATCGAGGAACGCGCCCTGTGGCCCGCCTACCAGCAGGCCTACGAGACCGCCCTCACCCGCTGCTCCACCCCGGACGCCCCCTGGTACCTGATCCCGGCCGACCGCAAGTGGTACCGCAACTGGGCCATCAGCCGTCTCCTCCTGGACCGCCTGACGGCGATGGACCCGCAGTACCCGAAGGCGGACTTCGACGTGGAGGAGTGCCGGGAACGGCTGCTGGGCCCGGGCTGACCGCCCCGCCCCCCGCCGTGTCGGTGAGCAAATAATCCCTTTTATCCTTCTATCTTCCTACGGTGACCATTCGAGTACGCCAAGTCGCCGCCGCCTGTGCGCTCGGCGCCGCGCTCACCGCCTGCGGCGCCCCCTCGGCGCCCCACGCCAGCCGTCCGGCGCCCAGCGCGCCCTCCGCCGCCGAGTCGCGGCCACCCACGCTCGCGCCCGGACCCGCCGGACTGACCCCCGTCTTCAAGAACGGACCGCGGGTCGGCGGCAGGACCGTCGCGCTGACCTTCGACGCCGACATGACCGCCGACGAGGGTCCCCGCGCGGCGAAGGGCGAGCACTTCGACAATCCGCAGCTGATCTCCACGCTGCGCACGCTGAAGGTGCCGGCGACCGTGTTCATGACGGGCCGGTGGGCCGACGAGTACCCGGCGGAGGCCCGCGCCATCGGCCGTGACCCGCAGTTCGAGATCGCCAACCACTCGTACAGCCACTACGCCTTCACCGGCGACTGCTACGGCCTGCCGACCGTGGCCCCGGACCGGATGAAGGCCGATGTCGAGCGGGCGTACACCGCCTTCAAGAAGGCGGGCGTGCCGAACGCGATGCCGTACTTCCGCTTCCCCGGCGGGTGTTACGACCGTCAGGCGCTGAGGACGCTGAGCGCGGTCGGTGTCACGGCGGTGCAGTGGGACGTGGTCAGCGGCGACGCGTTCGCGACGGACTCGGACGCGGTGGCCCAGCAGGTGCTGGAGGGGGTGAGGCCCGGCTCCGTCGTCGTCATGCACTGCACGCGCAGCGCCGCCCCGGCGACCGAGCGGGCCGTCCGCATGATCGTGCCCGAGCTGCGGAAGCAGGGGTACCGCTTCGTCAAGGTCTCCCAGCTGATCGGAGCGACCGGCCGGCACGGCTGAGTGCCCGGCGCTCCCTCGTACGCTGGTGTCATGAGCGACGAGGAGACGGCACCGGCGTACGCGGAGTGTGTGCTGTGCCGGGAACCGACCGAGTACCCGGAGTCGTACAAGGGGATCACGCTGTGCCCCGTCTGCGAGTGGCAGGAGGCACAGCGCACCGCCTGCTCGGGGTGAACGGCGGGCCGACCCGCGCAGTTCCCCGCGCCCCTGAGGCGGCCCCTCGGCGGTGCCTCCAGGAGCCGTTCCCCCGGCTGGCAGACTGAGGGGGTGACCAGTGACTCCACCGTTCCCGGCGACAGCGCCGACCCCTTCCGCAACGAACCCACCGCGCGCGACGAGGCTCCGCAGTTCGTGCTGCCTCTCGTGGTGCGGATCGAGCGGGACGCGCCGCCGGTCCGCACGGACGCGCTGGAGACGGCCGCGCGTGCGGTGCTGACGATCCTCAGCGACGAGCGGGCCCTCGGGGACGGCGAGTGGGCGCAGGCCGTGCGGGACTGGCAGGACGCGCGGATCCGGAAGGTGGTCCGGCGGGCGCGCGGGGCCGAGTGGCGGCGGGCCGAGGCGCTGCCGGGCATCACCGTCACCGGGAAGTCGGCGGAGGTACGGGTCTTCCCGCCCGTCCCGCTCGACGGCTGGCCCAAGGACCTCGCCCGGCTCCAGGTCTCCGGCACCGACCTCGACGACCCCGAACCGCCGGCCGACGCGGACCCGACGGCGCCGGTGCTCTGGCTCAACCCCGAGCTCGACATGTCCGCCGGCAAGACGATGGCCCAGACCGGCCACGGCGCCCAGCTCGCCTGGTGGGAACTGTCCGACGACGACCGCACCGCCTGGCGCCGCGCGGGCTTCCCCCTCTCCGTGCGCAC
The DNA here is from genome assembly GCF_044747445.1 of Streptomyces sp. NPDC090083. Classification (NCBI taxonomy): domain Bacteria; kingdom Bacillati; phylum Actinomycetota; class Actinomycetes; order Kitasatosporales; family Streptomycetaceae; genus Streptomyces; species Streptomyces sp. NPDC090083. The sequence goes on from NZ_JBIVED010000001.1 coordinate 1,092,583, forward strand.
CGCCACCCCCGCCCACTGGGCCGAACTCATCAGCACCGAAAGGCCGTTGGTCCGCGACGCGGGCTTCACCGAGATCGCCCCGGGGCTCACGGTCGCCGTCGAGGGGCACGAGCGCGCCGGCGATCCGCCGGGCGACGCAGCACCGCCGACCGGCTGAGGCACCCCCCCCCCGGCCTACGTCCGCACCACCGCTCCCGGCCGGGTCCACGGGATCAGCGCGGGAACCCGCGCCCGGTACGCCTCGTAGGACGCGCCGAACCGGTCCGCCATCAGGCGGTCCTCGATGCGCACCCGGCGCAGCAGCCACGGCACCGCGACGGCCGGGAACACGATCCATATGCCGAAGCCGCAGGCGAGCATCCCGCCGAAGGCCAGGCCGAGGAGCCCGGTGTAGATGGGGTGCCGGACCATGCGGTACGGGCCCTCGGTGCGCAGTTCGTGGTGTTCCTGGACCACGGGGATGCTGGCCCACATGACGCCCAGGACCCAGGGGGCCCGGAGGAGCAGGGCCGTGGAGGCCACGGCGAGCACGGCGCCGAGGACCGCCAGCTCAGGTTGCCAGTACTGGAGGTGGTGCCAGAAGGAGTCCGGGGAGCGGGCGACCAGGACGGAGAACGCCCAGCAGCCCGCGAGGAGCAGCACCCGGCGGGGCAGGGTGCGGCGCAGTCCGCGCACCCGGTCCCGCAGCCCGGTCCCGCTCTTCACGCCGAAGTAGACGGCACCCACGAGCCAGGCCACGACGAAGATCGCGACGCAGATGCCCGTGAGGGCGGCGAGTGCGGAATGCAGTGAGCCCATGCCACAAGGCTGCGCCCTGACCTGCGTCGTTCACCACCACCCACGGGCTGATTCATGGGCTCCACCCCCGGGTGGAGACCCGCGGCGGGGCCGACGCCCTCGGCCCCGCCCGCACCGCGCGCCGTCGCGTCACGTCCCGGGCGGGGCCCGTCTGCCCCGCGTTGCTTAGGGTGGACCACCATGGGAGCGGGCGGGGTTGACGAGGACACGGCGACGACACGGCTCGACGGCCGGGTCGAGCGGGGCAACCGCACGCGGCGCCTCGTCCTGCGCCGCACCGTCGACATCGCCTCCGTCGAGGGCCTGGAGGCACTGTCCGTGGGGCGGCTGGCCACCGAGCTGCGGCTCAGCAAGAGCGGGGTGTTCGCGCTCTTCGGCTCCAAGCAGGAACTGCAGCTGGCGACCGTGCGTGAGGCCGCCCGCATCTACACCGAGCAGGTGATCAGGCCCGCCGCCGAAGTCGCCCCCGGAATGGGCCGGTTGTGGCGGCTGTGCGACCTGTGGCTGGAGTACTCGCGGGGCCGGGTGTTCCCCGGCGGCTGCTTCTTCTACGGGGTCATCGCCGAGTTCGACGCGCGCTCCGGGCCGGTGCACGACGCGATGGCCGGCGCGCACCGGGCCTGGATGTCCCTCGTGGAGCGGACGGCGGCCGAGGCCCGGGACACCGGCGAGCTGCGGGCCGACACCGACATACCCCAACTCGCCTTCGAGATCGTCGCGTTGATGGAGACGTCCAACGCGTTCTCCGTGCTGCACGACGAGGAGACCGTGTACCGCAGGGCCCGGGCCGGCATAGCGGCACGGCTGCGGAGCGCGGCCACCGATCCCGCCACGGCTCCCCAAGTCCCCTGACACGAACGGCACTTCCTCTCCACCTCAGGTCGGCCGAAAACAAGTAGCACGATCGTTCGCACAGTTTTAGGCTCGGGCCTCATGACCACCACCGGAACGGACATCGTCGAGCTCGACCGGATCGCCGTCCACGAGGCGCTGCGCATGGTGGAGTCGGCGCACGCGGAGGACTGGGAGCGGGACACCCCTTGCGCGGGCTGGGACCTGCGGCGGCTCGTGGCACACATGGCCGCGCAGCACCGCGGGTTCGCGGCCGCCGCGCGCGGCACGGGCCAGGACCCGGACTCCTGGCGGGAGCCCGCGGACCTGAGCGACCCGGCCCGTACGCATCGCGAGGCGGCCACCGACGTCCTCGCCGCGTTCGCCGAACCCGGCGTCGTCGAGCGGGAGTTCACCCTTCCGGAGCTGGGCGCGAGCTTCCCCGGCCGGATGGCGATCGGCTTCCACTTCGTCGACTACGTCGTGCACGCCTGGGACGTCGCCGCCACCCTCGGTGTACGGCTGGACCTGTCGGACGACGTGCTCGACATCGCCCTGACCGTCGCCCAGTCGGTGCCGACCGACCCGGCCGGGCGCGGACCGGGGTTCACCTTCGGCCCGTCCCTCGACGTGCCGCCGGACGCCGGAGCGCTCGACGAGACGCTGCGGCTGCTGGGCCGGGCTCCGGAGGACTGGCCCACGAACTCGCCTTCTTTGCCTTCCCTTTGAGGAAAGCTTCCCTCCCTTTGAACAAGTCGCCCGGCCCGCTCGTACCTTCTGGCACCGGCCACGCGCCGGCTTCTCCACCGGCCAGTTGGTTTCCCCGGGAGGCTCCCTTGAGTCGTATCAACGGTACGGCTGTGCTCATCACGGCCATCGTCGCCACCACCGGCGCACTCGCCTTTCCCGTGTGGTCGTACTCCGACCGCGCGGGCACCGGACAGGCGAACGTGGCGGCGGGCACGGTGAACACCGAGTGGGGGCCGCTGACGGCCTCCGACCGGGATCTGATCGTGCGGGTGCGGCTGGCCGGGCTGTGGGAGCTGCCGGCCGGGCAGCAGGCCATCGAGCGGGCGCCCAGCGCGGCGATCAAGGAGGCCGGGGACCATCTCATCGTCGGCCACACCGACCTCGACAAGCGGGTGCGGATCGTCGCGGCCCAGCTCAACGTGGCGCTGCCCAACGTGCCGAACGAGCAGCAGCAGGGCTGGCTCCAGGAGATGAGCGCGGCGACCGGCGCCGAGTACGAGTACAAGTTCGTCAACCTGCTGCGCGCCGCGCACGGCAAGATCTTCCCGGCCATCGGCGCCGTGCGGAACAGCACCCGCAACAGCCTCGTGCGGCAGCTGGCCTCGGACACCAACCAGACCGTGCTCGACCACATCACGGTGCTGGAGAAGACCGGGCGGGTCGACTTCGACGCCATCGCCAACGAGATCGCGAACGCCTCCACCGCCAGCCCGACCGGCCCCGCCGCGCCGGTGCCCGGTCTGCCCGCGCCCTCCGCGCCGGCCGCCGAGGCGAGCGGCAACATCGGTACCACCTCGCGGCCGTCCCCCGCGGCGCCCGGCACCGTGAACACGGGCCGACCGGATCCGGTCGACTCGAACGGCATCCTGGGTTAGGGCAGAGCTCCCCGAACCTCAAATGTTCCTCTGAAGGTGACGCGGCGGGGGTTCGGGGCCCGCTGTTCCGGCGATACCTCGGTCACGCCGGAACAGCGGCCATGAGGAGTTCATGGAATACCTGGACGACGGGGGCGGACGATGGAGCGACTGGGGACGGGCATCGGCTGGCGGCCGGAGATCGCGGACGCCGTGGAGCGCATGCCGGGCATCGACTGGGTCGAGGCAGTGGCCGAGAACGTCTGCCCCGGTCACCTCCCCGACTCCCTGCTGCGGCTGCGCGCCCGCGGCGTGACCGTCGTCCCGCACGGCGTCTCCCTCGGCCTCGGCGGCGCCGACCGCCCCGACGAGGCCCGGCTGACCGCGCTCGCCGAGCGTGCCGAGGCACTGGGCGCGCCGCTGGTCACCGAGCACATCGCGTTCGTCCGCGCGGGCGGCCCGCTGACCGCCTCACCGCTCCTGGAAGCCGGGCACCTGCTGCCCGTACCGCGCACCCGCGACGCCCTCGACGTGCTCTGCGAGAACATCCGCGTCGCCCAGGCAGCGCTGCCCGTGCCCCTCGCCGTCGAGAACATCGCCGCGCTGCTCGCCTGGCCGGGCGAGGAGATGACCGAGGGCCAGTTCCTGTACGACCTGGCCGACCGCACCGGCGTACGCCTCCTCATCGACGTCGCCAACCTGCACACCAACCACGTCAACCGCGGCGAGGACCCGGCCGAGGCCCTCGCCGAACTCCCCGTCGAGGCCATCGCCTACGTCCATGTCGCGGGCGGCGTCGAACGCGACGGCGTGTGGCACGACACCCACGCCCATCCCGTGCCCGCGCCGGTCCTAGGCATCCTCACGGATCTGGCGTCCCGCGTCTCTCCGCCCGGGGTACTGCTGGAGCGGGACGACAACTTCCCCGAACCGGCCGAGCTGGAGCGGGAGTTGGAGGCGATCCAGGGGGCGCTGACCAAGGGGTGGGCCCGGCGGACGACGGGCCGGGCGACCGCGCCGGAGCCGAAGGCCTGGACAACGGCCGAGGCGACCCGGGCCGCGGGGCCGCCGGAGGACTCCGGCCCCGCCCGCCAGCGCCTCGCCCTGGCCGAGACCACCCTGCTCTCCGCCCTGGTCGCCGGCACCCCCGTCCCCGACGGCTTCGACCGGATACGGCTCGGTGTGCAGGCCCGGGCGCTCGGGGTGAAGCGGGCGGACGTCGTGGCGAAGGTCGCTCCCGAACTGCCGGAGATCCTCGGGGAGTCGTACCGCACGGCGTTCCTCGCGTACGCGCACTCGCACCCGATGACCGGCGGCTACCGGCGTGACGCGCTGGACTTCGCGGGGCAGCTGCTGCTGTCCGGCGGGCCCGAGGACGCGGACGCGCGGCGGGAGTTGCGGGAGTGGTGGCTGGAGCGCTCGGGGCCCGTCCCCCGGTCGAAGCGGCCCGCGGTGCGGCTCGCCCGGGCCACCCGGCGGGTGCTGCTGGGCCGTTGAGGTCCGGCGCGGGGCCGGAGCGGGGCTGACGTGGGGCCTTGGGAGGCGCCTGTGACTCCACAGTAATGTGGTGGTTCCGCACGAGAAGCGCACTCACGTGCGGTGCCGGGACAGGAGGCACCCCATGCGACCGCGACCCCCCGCTCAGGGCCGAGGCATCTTCAGTGGCACCGGCGTCATCGTCATCGGCCTGACCGTGACCCTCGCCGCACTGGTCTTCCCGGTCTGGTCCTACGCCGACCGGTCCGGTACGGCAGGTGCCGGCGTGCTCAGCGACCAGACCGTGACGACGCCGTACGGGCCGTTGTCCGCCCTGGACCGGGACTTCGTCACGAAGGTCCGGCTGGCCGGGCTGTGGGAGCTGCCGGCCGGCCGGCAGGCGGAGGAGAAGGGCACCACCGCGGCCGTACGGACGGCGGGGCAGCACCTCATCGACGGGCACACGTTCCTCGACGAGCGGGTGCGGGACGTCGCCGCGCGGCTCGGGGTGCCGCTGCCCAACCAGCCGAACGCGCAGCAACAGCAGTGGCTCGCCACGCTCGGCGCGGCGCGGGGCGTGGACTTCGACCGCAAGTTCGCCAACATCCTGCGCCTCGCGCACGGCCGGGTGTTCACGGTGGTCGCGCAGGTCCGGGCCACCACGCAGAACTCCTTGGTGCGCTCGCTCGCCGACGACGCCAACACGACCGTCCTGGACCACATCAAGGTCCTGGAGGCCACCGGCTACGTCGACTTCGCCGAGCTGGCCCGGGACATGGCCGCGTCCAGCTCGCCCGTGCCCAGCGTCTCCGCCGCGGCCGACCCCGGTCAGGTCGTCCCGCTGAGCCCGTCGGCCTCCCCGACCTACACGCTCCCGCCGGCCGCCTCCAGCCCCCTGGTGTCGGCGCGGCCGTAGACCTGTTTCGGCCGTGGGCGGTTTCCGGACAACCGGAACGTCACATGCCGACAACGCTCTGTCCGGATTGTGAACAAGGCATGGCGTCGCGGTCCGCCTTTGGCATAGAAACTTGGCATGTTCTGGGTCCTTCTCCTGCTCCTGGCCTGGGCCGTCGCCGGCACGGCGTGCACGCGGCTGTGCCTGGCCGCCGTCAGAGCGGCGGCCGCCGACGCGGACGACGCGGGCACGGGACATGATCTGACGCTCTACGAGGCGGCGTTCCTCTCCGGCGGTCCCGCGCGGGTCGCCGATCTGACGCTGGTCTCCATGGCGCGCCAGCACCGGCTGCTGCTCGCCCACACCGGCTGGGCGACCGTCGTCGACCCGCGCGGCCGGGACGCCATCGAGCGGTCGGTGATAGGCGCGATCGGTCCCGAGGGGCAGTCCAGGATCGGCCCGGTGCGGGCCACCGCGGCGGCCACGGACGCGGTGCGCGACCTCGCGGTCGGACTCGTCGACGCGGGTCTTGCCGTACCGGACGGGAGTACGACGACCGTCGCGTCCGGGGTCCGGCAGGTGCGGGCCGCCGCGCTCGCCGTGCTCGGGCTGGGCGCGATCGCGCTGCTGACGCCGGGGGCCGAGATGCCGCGGGGCCTGGTCGCGCTCTGGTTCGCGCTGCCACTGGCCCTCACCCTGAGCTGCCTCGCGATAGCGCGGATCGAGGTGCATCCGTACTCGCGCTGGGCCTCTCCGGCCGGTCAGCGGCTGCTGGGCACGCTGGCGCGGCACGCGGGCAGCGGGGACGACCGCACCTATCTGACGTCCGTCGCCGTACGCGGCATCCGCGCGGTCGGCGAGCCCGATCTGCGGGCGGCGTTCGCACACCGCGAGCAGTTCGAGCGGCGCCGCTGACCGCAGCGTGAAGGCGCTCCCCGGGGGCGCACGGGGGTCATTGGGGCCGACACCGCCCGACAGTGCTTGCCTTCACCCGGTAGCGAACGAAACATCCCCTTTGTTGCTGCCGTGCTCCGAAGGGAAACGCCACCATGCGAGCCGCCGCCCTGTACTCGGCCGCCGGGTCCTTGCTCCTGACCAGCCTCGCCGCCACCCCGGCCACCGGTACCCCCGCCGTTCCCGGCGCGGTGCGGGCCGCCGAGTCCACGGGCACCGCACTGGCCGCCGCGCACGCCCGGGCGAAGGGCATCACCTTCGGGAAGTGCCCCGACGCACAGGACCTGCCCGGCACCATGGAGTGCGGCACGGTCTCCGTCCCGCTCGACTACGCGCACCCCGACGGCAAGCAGATCAGACTGACCGTCAGCCGCGCCCACGCCACCCACAAGGACCCGCACAACAGCAAGCGCAGAGTCCCCCGCCAGGGCTCCCTGGTCTACAACCCGGGCGGCCCCGGCGCCTCCGGCCTCTACTTCCCGCTGATCGCCATGCTCCCCGAGTGGAAGCGCATCGCGTCGGCCTACGACCTCGTCGGCTACGCCCCGCGTGGCGTCGACAAGTCGGCGCCTCTCTCCTGCGAGGACCCGAAGCACTTCTTCAAGGCGCCCTCGCAGTCGCCGACGTACCCCTCGGAGTCGTACAAGAAGGAGCGCATCGCCCAGGCCAAGGCCTACGCGCGCGGCTGCGCCCAGCGTTCCGGCGCCAAGCTCCGCTTCTACACCTCCCTCAACAACGCCCGCGACCTCGACGTCCTGCGCGCCGCGCTCGGCGAGGACCGGCTGACGTTCATGGGCGCGTCCTACGGGACGTACTTCGGGGCGCTGTACGCGACGATGTTCCCCACGCACGTGCGGCGGATGGTGTTCGACTCGGCGGTGAACCCGGACCCCGAGCAGGTCTGGTACCGCAACAACCTCGACCAGTCGGCCGCGTTCGAGGGCCGTTGGACGGACTTCCGCGAGTGGATCGCCCGGCACGACGACGTCTACCACCTCGGCGACACGGCGGACAAGGTGCTCGCCGGCTACCGCGAGGCCGAGGCGCGGCTCGCCGAGAAGCCGGCGGGCGGGAAGGTGGGGCCCGCGCAGTTGCAGGGCGCGATCCTGTCCGCCGGGTACTACGACGACTACTGGCCGCACACCGCGGCCGCGTTGTCGTCGTATCTGAAGGGTGACCCCAAGCCGCTGATCCAGCAGGCCGGGCCCACGCCGGAGGCCGCTGTCGAGGCGGAGAACGGGAACGCGGTGTACACGGCCGTCGAGTGCAACGACGCGCCCTGGCCGACCGACTGGCGGACCTGGGACCGGGACAACACCCGGCTCGCCCGGGTCGCGCCGTTCGAGACGTGGGACAACGTGTGGATGAATCTGCCGTGCGCGTACTGGCCCGCCCCGCGTCAGCAGCCTCTCGATGTGCGGACCGGGCCCGGGGAGTTGCCGCCGGTGCTGATCATGGCCGCCGAGCGGGACGCGGCCACGCCGTACGACGGGGCGCTGGAGTTGCAGCGGCGGTTGTCCGGCTCGGTGCTGGTGACCGAGCGGGATGCCGGGACCCATGGCATCGCCGGGGGATCCAACAAGTGCGTCAACGGGTATCTGGACGCCTACCTGTTGGAGGGGCGGCTGCCCGAGCGGCGCGCGGCGTGCGCGCCGCATCAGGAGCCGAAGCCGAGCCCCGCGCAGGCGGCCCGCAAGTAGTCCACCGGACGGTGGGGGCTGGTCGGGCCTGTGCGGCGGAGCCGCAGGCCGACCCAGCCCCGCGCCCTTCCGGGGCACTTACGCCAGGCCGGCCACCAGGTCGCCGATGTCCTTGCGGCGGCCCGTGTAGAAGGGGACCTCTTCCCGGACGTGCATGCGGGCCTCGGAGGCCCGGAGGTGACGCATGAGGTCGACGATGCGGTAGAGCTCGTCGGCCTCGAAGGCGAGGATCCACTCGTAGTCGCCGAGGGAGAACGAGGCGACCGTGTTGGCACGGACGTCCGGGTAGCCGCGGGCCATCTTGCCGTGGTCGGCGAGCATGCGGCGGCGGTCCTCGTCGGGGAGCAGGTACCAGTCGTAGGAGCGCACGAACGGGTACACGCTGACGTAGTCGCGCGGGGTCTCGTCGGCCAGGAAGGCCGGGATGTGCGAGCGGTTGAACTCGGCGGGGCGGTGCAGCGCCATGTTCGACCAGACCGGCTCCATGGCACGGCCGAGCCTCGTGCGGCGGAAGAGGTTGTACGCCTCCTGGAGCTGGTCGGCGGTCTCGGCGTGCCACCAGATCATGAGGTCGGCGTCGGCACGCAGGCCCGAGACGTCGTACGTGCCGCGGACGGTCACGTCCTTCGCGGCGAGCTGGTCGAACAGCTCCTGGACCTCGTCGGCGTAACCGGAGCGGTCCTCGGGCAGCACGTCCTTCAGCCTGAAGACGGACCACAGGGTGTAGCGGATGGCCTCGTTGAGGTCCTTGGCCAGCTTGCCCTTGTTCGGGACACGGCCGGACTCGGTGGTGGGTGCGTCGTCGCTCATGGGGCTATTCTCCCGCTCCGCCGGAGGCGCTCGGCACCGGGTCACCGGTCAGCCGCTCGACGGCCGTGTACGCGCTGGCGATGGTGGCCGGGATGCCCACCCCGTCGTACGCCGCGCCGCAGACGGCGAGGCCGGGCAGCTTGGCCACGTGTTCGCGGACGCGGGCCACGCGCGCGTGGTGGCCCACCGGGTACTGGGGCAGGCCGTCGGTCCAGCGGGTGACGCGGGTCTCCAGGGGGGAGGCGTCCAGGCCCGTCGCCTCGCGCAGGTCGTGGCGCGAGACGTCCACCAGGCCGCTGTCGTCGCGCTCCAGGATCGCCGTCTCGCCGTACCGGCCGACCGAGGTGCGCAGGACGACCACCTCCGGGTTCTCGTCGGCGATCCAGCCCCACTTCTGGGAGGCGAACGTGGACGCCTTGATGGTGCGGCCGTCGACGGGGGGCACCAGGAATCCGCTGCCTTCGGGGAGTTCGACGTCCGCGCGGCGGTAGGCGAGGGTGACCAGCGCCATCGAGGCGTACTCGACGGCCGCCAACTCCGCTGCCGCGCCCGGCGCCTCGGGGCGCAGCAGCGCGGCGGCGACCGGGGCGGGGACGGCGACGATCACGCCGTCCGCGTCCATCACACGGTCGCCGGCCACCACTCGCCAGCCCGCTGTGCCGTGGCGGCGCAGCTCCGTCACCGGGGTGCCGGTGAGGATCTCGGCGCCGCGCGCGCGTGCCGACTCGGCCACGGCGAGCGGGAGTCGGCCCACTCCGCCCTGGACGCCCATGAAGACCGGGCCGGTCTGCTGTGCGGCGGCGGCACGCTCCTGGATGCCCCGGACGGCCTCGGTGAGGGAGTCGTGGCTCTTCGCCGCCTGGTAGAGCTGCGGGACGGCCGAGCGCATGGAGATGCGGTACGCGTCGCCCGCGTAGACCCCGCCCAGGAGCGGTTCGACGAGGCGGTCGACGACCTCGCGGCCCAGGCGTGCCGCCACGTACGCGCCGACCGCCACATCGTCACCGACCTCCGTGCGGGGCAGGTCGGCGTCGCGCTCGATGCGGTGCAGGCCCTCGTCCGAGAGGACTCCGGAGAGGGCGGACGCGGTGCCGGGGACGCCCATGACATGGCCCTTGGGCATGGGGCGCAGGGCACCCCGGGTCCAGATCGACGCGGTGGCCGTGGCCGGCGTCCGCAGGAAGTCGGCGAGGCCCGCCTCGCGGGCCAGGGCGACGGCCTCGGGGCGGCGGGCCAGCATCGACTCGGCGCCGAGGTCCACGCGGGAGCCCGCGATCTCACCGGGCAGCAGCTTGCCGCCGACCCGGTCCGACGCCTCGACGACGGTCACGCGCACGCCGCTGTCCAGCAGCCGGTGCGCGGCGGCCAGTCCGCCGATGCCGGCGCCGATGACGACGACATGCCCTGGGTCCGTACGAGTCTCCACTTCGCGCATGCCCCCAGCCTCTCAGACCCCACTGACAGTCCGGTCCCGGGCCGGTGTCCGGCGCGAGTCCCGACCGTGACCGCATCGGGACCGTTTCCCGCCAACGTCCCGACCGGTCCCGGCGTCGAAGGTGCGTCAGCCGTCACGACGAACCCCCGGGGGTAGCGACCCATGCGCACACCACACTCCGTACGGCCCGTCCAGGCCCTCGCCGCGCTCCTGCTGGCCTCGGCGCTCGCGCTGGCCGGGTGCAGCGACGGCACGAGCGAGAAGAGCTCCAGCGCCGGTGACGCCGGCGGGAACGCCAAGGCCGCCGCTCCGGACACCGCCCGGCAGGAGGGCGCGGCCGGCAGCGGCAACGCCAGGAACACCAAGGCGGTGCCGCCGCTCACCGCGAGCAGCATCATCCGTACCGCCTCCCTGTCGGTGCGGGTCGAGGACGTGCCGAAGGCGCTCGACGAGGCCCGCACCACGACCGAGAACGCGGGCGGGTTCGTCGGCGACGAGTCCACCAGCCGCGACGGACAGGGGCACGAGCGCACCCGGGTCGTGCTGCGGGTGCCCAGCGACAAGTACGACGGGGTCCTCGCCGACCTGGAGGGCGCGGGCAGGCTCCTGCGGCGGACCGCGAAGGCGCAGGACGTCACCGACCAGGTCGTGGACGTGGAGAGCCGGATCGCCTCGCAGCGGGCCAGCGTGGCACGCGTGCGTGAGCTGATGGACCGGGCCACCAGGCTCAGCGATGTGGTGGAGCTGGAGGGCGAGTTGAGCACCCGGGAGTCCGACCTGGAGGCACTCCTCGCGCAACAGGCCTCCCTGAAGGACCGCACCGGCCTGGCGACCATCACGCTGTCCCTGTCGCAGACCCCGGTCGCCAAGGCGGCCGTCAAGGACGACGGCCCCGGCTTCGTGGACGCCGTCGCGGGCGGCTGGCACGTCTTCCTGACGCTGCTGCGCTGGATCGCCCTCTCCCTCGGCGCGGTGCTGCCGTTCGCGGCCGTGGCGGCGTCGGCTCTCTTCGTGTGGCTGCGTCTCGTGCGGCCGCGCCGGGCGGGGACCGGGCCGGCCGCCACCGGCGCGGGCGCTCTGCCGGAGCGGGGCGGACAGGACTGAAATGGTCGGCCCCCGTAGCGTGTTCGCATGAGCATGAGCCGTGCGAGGGGTACCCGGGAACGACTGGTCGTCATCGGCGGTGACGCCGCGGGCATGTCCGCGGCGTCGCAGGCCCGCCGTCTGAAAGGGCCCGACGAACTGGAGATCGTGGCCTTCGAGCGCGGCCACTTCACCTCGTACTCGGCGTGCGGGATCCCCTACTGGGTGGGCGGTGACGTGTCCGCCCCGGAGAAGCTGATCGCCCGTACTCCCGAGGAGCACCGCGAGCGGGACATCGACCTGCGCATGCGGACCGAGGTGGTCGAGCTGGACGTCGCGGGCGGGCGGGTACGCGCGCGTGACGTCGATTCCGGGGAGGAGTCCTGGACGTCGTACGACAAGCTCGTGATCGGGACCGGGGCGCGGCCGGTGCGGCCGGATCTGCCCGGGGTGGACGCGCCCGGGGTGCACGGGGTGCAGACGCTCGACGACGGGCAGGCGCTGCTGGACTCGCTGGCACGCACGCGTGGACGTCGGGCGGTGGTGGTCGGGGCCGGGTACATCGGCGTCGAGATGGCGGAGGCGTTCGTCAACCGCGGGTATGACGTGACCGTCGTCAACCGGGGCACGGAGCCGATGTCGACGCTCGACCCGGACATGGGGCGGCTGGTGCACAAGGCGATGGAGGGCCTGGGCATCACCATGGTCAACGACGCCCGGGTCACCGGGCTGCGCACCGGGGACGACGGGCGGGTGCGGGCCGTGGTCACGGAGGACGCGGAGTATCCCGCGGACGTGGTGGTCCTGGGGATCGGCGTACGCCCGGAGACGACGCTCGCGAAGGCCGCGGGGCTGCCGCTCGGGCAGCACCGCGGGCTGCTCACCGACCTGGCGATGCGGGTGCGCGGGCACAAGAACATCTGGGCCGGGGGCGACTGCGTCGAGGTCCTCGACCTGGTCTCCGGGCAGGAGCGGCACATCGCCCTGGGGACGCACGCCAACAAGCACGGGCAGGTGATCGGCACCAACGTGGGCGGCGGGTACGCCACCTTCCCCGGAGTGGTCGGTACGGCCGTGAGCAAGGTGTGCGATCTGGAGATCGCGCGTACGGGGCTGCGCGAGAAGGACGCCCACCGCGTGGGCCTGCGGTTCGAGGCGGTGACCATCGAGTCGACCAGCCGCGCGGGCTACTACCCGGAGGCCTCGCTCATGACGGTGAAGATGCTCGCCGAACGCCGTACCGGCCGTCTCCTGGGCGTGCAGATCGTCGGCCGGGAGGGCGCCGCGAAGCGTGTCGACATCGCGGCGGTCGCCCTCACGGCCGGTATGACGGTGGAACAGATGACGGCCCTGGACCTGGGGTACGCGCCGCCGTTCTCCCCGGTGTGGGACCCGGTCCTGGTGGCGGCCAGAAAGGCCGACGCGAAGGTCCGGGCGGGTCTGCGGTAAAGCGTTTACGCGGTGCCGTTGATGCGGTCGATGGCCTGCCGTGCCTGCTCGGCCGGCGGCCTGGCGGGCAGGGACGACACGGACGCGCTCGGCGGCACCATGGCGGCCGGCTGGGCCCCGGCGGGTTTCGCGTGGGCGCCCAGGGCGTTGGACCGCAGCCGGTTGCTCACCGCCTCGTCCAGGGTCACCGGCCGCTGCATCTGGGCGGCGAGGCGGCCCGCCTCCTGGCCCAGCCGGGCGACGTCCTCCCAGGGGAGGCGCACCACCAGGGAGATCTCGGCCTCGCCGTCGGGCGAGGCGGTCAGCTGCGGAGAAATTCGGTCGTTCATCGCCTGATCCTCACGTCGTCCCCGCGACCCGCCTTCCCCGCGCCGCGGGCGGTTGAGGAGACATACGCACAGGCGGACGACGGTGTTCACCGGTTCGCCGCGCGGATCGTGGGCAGTACTTTCATGTGGTCATCCCCGTCCATGACGTGAACCCGGTGCGCCGCACGCCCTGGGTGACGTATGCGCTCATCACCGCGAACGTGCTCGTCTTCCTGTTCACACCCGGAATGGCGGGCTCCGTGGCCGGCGGCAGCGACCTCTCGCAGCTGTGCCATCTGCAGGCGTTCCTGGACCACTACGCGGCCGTGCCGCGGGAGCTGATCCACCACCAGATGCCGCGGATCGTCCCGACGGGCGACGTCCTGACGGGCCCCGGCGGCGCGACCTGCGCGGCGGGACCGCCGACCTACGACAAGTCGGCCCCGCTGAGCGTGTTCACGGCGATGTTCCTGCACGGCAGCTGGATCCATCTGCTGGGCAACATGCTGTTCCTGATGATCTTCGGCAACAACGTCGAGGACCGCATGGGCCACATCCGCTTCACGCTCTTCTACGTGGTGTGCGGTTACGCGGCGGGCTACGGCTTCGCGGTGCTCAACGCCGACTCCGGGGATCCGCTGATCGGCGCCTCCGGGGCGATCGCCGGGGTCCTGGGCGCGTATCTGGTGCTGTACGCGAGGGCCAGGGTGTGGGTCCTGCTGCCGTTCCTGTTCTTCCTGCCGCTGCGCCTGCCGGCCTGGCTGGTGCTGGGCTTCTGGTTCGTGCTCCAGGCGTTCTACTCGTCCGGCGAGGGCGTCTCCGGCGCGGGCACGGTGGCGTACGCGGCGCATGTCGTCGGGTTCCTGGCGGGCATGCTGCTGGCCTGGCCGCTCAAGGCGGGCACTCCCCCGCCGCCGGAACCGCGCGGCCTGCTGTTCGGCAGGCGGGCGAGGCCCCGGCACACGTGGTGAGCGGGCCTATCGGGCCGTCTGGGTGTGGACGTACTCGACGAGCCGGGTGAGCGAGTCCGGGTCGGTGTTCGGCATCACGCCGTGCCCGAGGTTGAAGATGTGCCCCTCCAGGCCCTTGGCCGCGTCCAGGACCTCGCGGGTCTTGGTCTCGACGGCCTCCGTGGAGGCGAACAGGACGGTCGGGTCGAGGTTGCCCTGGAGCGCCTTGCCGGGGCCGACGCGGCGGGCGGCCTCGTCCATCGGGACGCGCCAGTCGACGCCGACGACGTCCGCGCCCGCCTCGCCCATCAGGCCGAGCAGTTCGCCGGTGCCGACGCCGAAGTGGATGCGCGGGACGCCGTAGCCCTCGACGGCCCGGAAGACCTTCGCGGAGGCGGCGAGGACCGAGCGGCGGTAGTCGGCCGGGGCGAGGGCGCCGGCCCAGGAGTCGAAGAGCTGGACGGCGCTGGCGCCCGCCTCGATCTGGACCTTGAGGAAGGCGGACGTGATGTCGGCGAGGCGGTCCAGGAGGTCGGCCCAGAGCTCGGGGTCGCCGTACATGATCGCCTTGGCGTTCTCGTACGTGCGGGACGGGCCGCCCTCGATGAGGTAGCTCGCGAGGGTGAACGGGGCGCCGGCGAAGCCGATGAGCGGAGTGGAGCCGAGCTCGGCGGTCAGCAGGCCGATGGCCTCCGTGACGTAGGAGACGTCCTCGGGGGTGAGGTCGCGGAGCTGGGCCAGGTCGGCGCGGGTGCGGATCGGGTTGGCCACGACCGGGCCGACGCCGGGCTTGATGTCGAGGTCGATGCCGATGGCCTTGAGCGGGACGACGATGTCGCTGAAGTAGACGGCCGCGTCCACGTGGTGCCTGCGCACCGGCTGGAGGGTGATCTCGGCGACCAGTTCGGGCCGCGTGCAGGACTCCAGCATGGGGATGCCGGCGCGCGCCTTGTGGTACTCCGGCAGTGAGCGCCCGGCCTGCCGCATGAACCACACGGGCGTGTGCGGTACGGGCTCACGCCTGCACGCCTTCATGAAGGCGGAGTCGTCAGTGGCGGTCTGCTGCTGGCCCGCGGGGCTCTGGTTGGCACTCACGGGGCAAGTCTCGCACGGCGCCAGAAGGCGATTACACGGTGTGCTGAGCGGAAGAGCGGGTGTCTAGTCCCGCACGATGCCTCCGTTCCCCTTAATCTTCCCGCATGGCTGCGGCTCAGGGACGATTGTCGGATGGCGCTGACGGGATGGACGACTCCAAGGAGGGGGATGGGGGCGGTGCGGCGCCGCCGGCTTTCCAGGCCGCGGTCCAGGCCCTGCGGAACAGCCGGCTGAGGCCGCAGATCGAGATCGATCCGACGCCCGCTCCCCAGCGGCTCGCGCCCTACGCGTACGCGCTGGAGGCCGCGGTTGTCGACGGCGACCAGGATCTGGCCGACGGGCGGCTGGTGCTGCTGCACGACCCGGCCGGGCACGACGCCTGGCACGGCACGTTCCGGCTGGTGACGCTGGTGCGCGCCGAGCTGGAGGCGGAGATGGCGGCGGACCCGCTGCTGCCCGACGTGTGCTGGTCCTGGCTGACCGGCGCGCTCCAGGCGCGCGGGCTGACGTACGGCGAGCCGAGCGGCACCGTCACCCGGGCCAGCTCGCACTACTTCGGCGGGCTGTCCGAGCGGCCGTCCGCCTCGCAGATCGAGATCCGTGCCTCCTGGACGCCGCGCGAGGGGCTCGGCGGTGTGCCGGACACGGCGGCGCATCTCGCCTCCTGGTGCGATCTGCTGGCCCAGGTCGCGGGCCTGCCGCCGGCGGGCCCGGGCGACGCGTCCATCGTCACGCTGCCGCAGCGCAGGGGTCCGCAGTCGCGCTGAGCCTTACCCGAGGCACACCGAGGTCTTACCGATCATTTCCGGTGTCTTTGTCGATACGGCCACTTTCAATCAGGAGTGGCCCATCGAACGAGCCGTTTCGTGCACCGAACGATCGACAGCGTGTCCGAATTGCACTGATTGCTACTCACTAAATCGTGATCTTTCTCTAAAGGACCCGGGGTTTGGTGCCGAAGACGACTGTGACCTTGAAAGTCGTCCCACACCCCAGGAGGCCTGGTGTCCGTTCTCCTCGAGCAGCCCGCAAGCCTGGTCGCCTACCGCCCGAACAAGCCGACCGCCATGGTGGTCGTGGCCGACCCGCGCGTCCGCTCCACCGTCACCCGCCACCTGTGGGCGCTCGGTGTACGCGACGTCATCGAGGCCTCGTCCGTCGCGGAGGCTCGTCCCCGCATCGGCAACCCCCGTGACATCTGCGTCGCAGACGTCCACCTCCCCGACGGCTCCGGTCTCACCCTGCTCTCCGAGACCAGAGCCGCAGGCTGGCCGAACGGCCTGGCCCTGTCCGCCGCCGACGACATCGGTGCCGTGCGCAACGCCCTCGCGGGCGGCGTCAAGGGCTACGTCGTCACCGGCACCCGCACCAACGTCGGGCTCCCCACCCGGCCCGGCGCCGCCCCCATCGGCTCCGCCGCCGCCCGTATGCACCGCCGCCCCCCGGGTTCCCCGAGCCACCCGGGTGGCTACCGCGAACTGTCCGGCCGAGAGGTCGAGGTCCTGCGCCTGGTCGCGGAGGGCCAGTCGAACAAGGCCATCGGCGTCTCCATGGGCCTGTCCGCGCTGACCGTCAAGAGCCACCTCGCCCGCATCGCCCGCAAGCTCGGCACGGGCGACCGCGCCGGCATGGTGGCGGTGGCGCTGCGCACCGGCATCATCCACTGACCCCGCCCCTGTCCCGACCCCGTCCTCGCTTCCCCTCCCTCCGCTCCACCTCCCCGTCTCCGCTCGCCTTCCTTCCTCCCCCTCCCCCTCCCGCCTCTCCCCCTTCGAGCCGTGAACCGGATCTTTCACTTACCTGACTGGTTTACGACCCCCAGACGCCCGTCGACGGAACGTTCCGTCGGCGGGCGTTGTCCATACACGGATACCCTTGACAGGTGACCGACGCCCAAGAAACCGCAGCAGACAGCTCACTGCGAACCACCGGAGGCGCCCCTCCGGACGACGTCGAACCGGCGCCGATCCCTTTGCTCGAGCCCCGCGAGGGCATTCCGCCCGTGATCGCCGACGAGGAGTCCCTCGCCGAGGCCATCGCGGCCTTCGCCGCCGGCACCGGCCCCCTCGCCGTCGACGCCGAGCGCGCGTCCGGCTACCGCTACGGACAGCGCGCCTATCTGGTGCAGCTGCGCCGTGAGGGCGCGGGCACCGCACTGATCGACCCCGTCGCCTGCCCCGACCTGTCCGGCTTCGGCGAGGCCGTCTCCGGCGTCGAGTGGGTGCTGCACGCGGCCACCCAGGACCTGCCGTGCCTGCGCGAGATAGGCATGGTGCCGACGCGGCTGTTCGACACCGAGCTGGCCGGCCGGCTCGCCGGATTCCCGCGGGTCGGCCTCGGCGCCATGGTCGAGAGCGTGCTCGGTTTCGTCCTGGAGAAGGGCCACTCCGCCGTCGACTGGTCCACCCGCCCGCTGCCCGAGCCGTGGCTGCGCTACGCCGCCCTCGACGTCGAGCTCCTCGTCGACCTGCGGGACGCCCTGGAGAAGGAACTCGACCGCCAGGGCAAGCTGGACTGGGCCCGCCAGGAGTTCGACGCCATCGCGTCCGCACCGCCCGCGGAGCCCCGCAAGGATCCGTGGCGGCGTACGTCCGGGATGCACAAGGTACGGCGGCGCCGGCAGCTCGGTGTCGTCCGCGAGCTGTGGCAGACGCGGGACCGGATCGCGCAGCGGCGGGATGTGTCCCCGGGCAAGGTGCTGTCGGATGCGGCGATCGTCGAGGCCGCGCTCTCCCTTCCCGTCGACGTGCAGGCGCTGGCCGCGCTGAACGGGTTCGGGCACCGGATGGGACGGCGGCAGCTGGAGCAGTGGCAGGTGGCCGTGGACCGGGCCAAGACGCTGCCCGACTCGGCGCTGCCGCAGCCGGGGCAGCCGGTCACCGGGCCGCCTCCGCCGCGCGCCTGGGCCGACAAGGATCCCGAGGCCGCGGCCCGGCTGTCCGCCGCACGGGCCGCGGTGTCCGCGGTGGCCGAGGGGCTGAACATGCCCCAGGAGAACCTCATCACCCCGGACACCGTGCGTCGGGTCTGCTGGGAGCCGCCGAAGAACCTGGACGTGGCTTCCGTGGGGGCCGCGCTCTCCGGGTACGGGGCACGGGCCTGGCAGGTCGAGCAGGTCGCACCGGTGCTGGTGGACGCGCTGACCGCGAAGGCGCCGTAAGGGTTTGGCGTGGTTCTCCGGGTGCGTCGGCGTCGAGATCAGGCCAAGATCCTCGGAGCAGGGGCGGGGAACCGCGTCCGGGCGGGGTGTGACGTTCGCCGCTCCCGGCCCCGGGACTGGGCAGCTTGGTTACTCGTAAGTAGCATGGGTCCTGAGCGCGCGCTCAGCGCATCGCAGCAGTGCCGATCCCGCACCCTGGAGGAGAGCCAATCGTGCCTCGTACCGTCAGGGACGTCGTCTTCGTAGACGGCGTCCGCACCCCGTTCGGCAAGGCGGGCCCGAAGGGCATCTACCACGAGACCCGGGCCGACGACCTCGTCGTGAAGGCGATCCGGGAGCTGCTGCGCCGCAACCCCGGACTCGACCCCGCGCAGATCGACGAGGTCGCCATCGCGGCGACCACCCAGATCGGTGACCAGGGTCTGACCCTGGGCCGCACCGCCGGCATCCTCGCCGGGCTGCCCCAGTCGGTGCCCGGCTACTCCATCGACCGCATGTGCGCGGGCGCGCTGACCGCCGTCACGACCACCGCGGGCTCCATCGCCTTCGGGGCCTACGACGCCGTCATCGCCGGTGGTGTCGAGCACATGGGCCGCCACCCCATGGGTGAGGGCGTGGACCCGAACCCGCGGTTCGTGAGCGAGAAGCTGGTCGACGACTCCGCGCTGTTCATGGGCATGACCGCGGAGAACCTGCACGACCGCTACCCCACGATCACCAAGCAGCGCGCCGACGAGTACGCGGTGCGTTCGCAGGAGAAGGCCGCCAAGGCGTACGCCAACGGCAAGATCCAGCAGGACCTGGTGCCGATCTCGGTCCGCAACACCAACGACCAGGTGGGCGAGGTGGGTTGGGGTCTGGTGACCGCCGACGAGCCGATGCGCCCGGGCACCACGCTGGAGAACCTGGCCGGTCTCAAGACGCCGTTCCGTGTGCACGGCCGGGTCACCGCGGGCAACGCGGCCGGTCTGAACGACGGCGCCACCGCGTCGATCATCGCGAGCGAGGACTTCGCCCGCGAGCACGACCTGCCGGTGCGGATGCGCCTCGTGTCGTACGCCTTCGCGGGCGTCGAGCCGGAGGTCATGGGCTACGGCCCGATCCCCGCGACCGAGAAGGCGCTCGCCAAGGCGGGCCTCGGCATCGGTGACATCGGTCTCTTCGAGATCAACGAGGCCTTCGCCGTCCAGGTGCTGGCCTTCCTGGAGCACTACGGCATCGCCGACGACGACGCGCGCGTCAACCAGTACGGCGGCGCGATCGCCTTCGGTCACCCGCTGGCCTCGTCGGGCGTACGCCTGATGACGCAGCTGGCCCGTCAGTTCGAGGAGCAGCCGGACGTCCGCTACGGCCTGACGACGATGTGCGTCGGCTTCGGCATGGGCGCCACGGTCATCTGGGAGAACCCGCACTTCGAGGGGGACAAGTGAGCACCACCACCGAGCTTCTGAAGGGTGCGGCCGAGCTGTTCCCCGACGAGGTCGTGACGTCCGCGCACGTCCGCCACCTCGAACTGCCGTACGGCGCCGGGCGGTTCGCGCTCATCACGCTGGACAACGGCTTCGACCACACCAAGCCGACCACCTTCGGCCCAGCCTCGCTGGCGAACCTCGACACCGCCATCGACCAGGTCGAGAAGGAGGCGGCGGCCGGCGAGATCGTCGGTGTCGGCATCACCGGCAAGCCGTTCGTCTTCGCCGTCGGCGCGGACCTCAAGGGCGTCGAGCTGCTGAAGAACCACGACGACGCGCTCGCCATCGGCAAGGGCGGCCACGAGGTCTTCAAGCGCCTCGCGGACATCGCGGTCCCGACCTTCACGTACTACAACGGCGCGGCCATGGGCGGCGGCGTCGAGGTCGGTCTGCACTGCTCGTACCGCACGGTCTCCCAGCACATCGCGGCCTTCTCGCTGCCCGAGGTCTTCCTCGGCCTGGTGCCCGGCTGGGGCGGCTGCACGCTGCTGCCGAACCTGATCGGCGCCGACAAGGCCGTCTCGGTGATCATCGAGAACAGCCTCAACCAGAACAAGCAGCTCAAGGGCCGGCAGGTCTTCGACCTCGGGATCGCGGACGCGCTCTTCGAGGGCGCCGACTTCCTGGAGCAGTCGCTGATCTGGACGGCGAACGTCCTCAAGGGCGACATCAAGGTCGAGCGTCCGGCGATCGACCGCGGCGAGGCCTGGGACCAGGCCGTCGCCAAGGGCCGTTTCATCGCGGACTCCAAGGTGCACGGCGCGGCCCCGGCCGCCTACCGCGCGCTCGACATCGTCGAGGCGGCGAAGAACGGCGACCTCCAGCAGGGCTACGACGCCGAGGACCTGGCGCTCGCCGACCTGATCATGGGCGGTGAACTCCGCGCCGGCATCTACGCGTTCAACCTCGTCCAGAAGCGCGGCAAGCGTCCGGCGGGTGCGCCCGACAAGAACCTGGCGCGTCCGGTGACGAAGGTCGGCGTGGTCGGCGCGGGCCTGATGGCCTCGCAGCTCGCCCTGCTGTTCCTGCGCCGCCTGGAGGTACCGGTCGTCCTCACGGACATCGACCAGGAGCGCGTCGACAAGGGTGTGGGCTACGTCCACGCCGAGATCGACAAGCTGCTGTCGAAGTCCCGTATCAACCAGGACAAGGCCAACCGCCTCAAGGCCCTGGTGACCGGTGTGCTGGACAAGGCCGAGGGCTTCGCGGACGCGGACTTCATCATCGAGGCCGTGTTCGAGGAGATCGGCGTCAAGCAGCAGGTGTTCGCGGAGGTCGAGGCGGTCGCCCCGGCGCACGCGATCCTCGCCACGAACACCTCCTCGCTGTCGGTGTCCGAGATGGCGTCGAAGCTGAAGAACCCGGAGCGGGTCGTCGGCTTCCACTTCTTCAACCCGGTAGCGATCCTGCCCCTGCTGGAGATCGTGCGCGGCGAGCAGACGGACGACGCCTCGCTGGCGACGGCGTTCGCGGTGGCCAAGAAGCTGAAGAAGACAGCGGTGTTGGTGAAGGACGCCCCGGCGTTCGTCGTCAACCGCATCCTCACCCGCTTCATGGGCGAGATCCAGAACGTCATCGACGAGGGCACCCCGGTCGCGGTCGCCGAGAAGGCCGTCGAGCCGCTCGGTCTGCCCATGTCCCCGCTGGTGCTCCTGGAGTTGGTCGGTCCGGCGATCGGCCTGCACGTCTCGGAGACCCTCAACCGGGCCTTCCCCGACCGCTTCACGGTCTCCCCGAACCTCGCGGCCGTCGTCAAGGCGGGCAAGCGCGGCTTCTACGTCTACGACAGCGGGAAGCCCGAACTCGACCCCGAGGTCGCCGCGTTGCTCCAGCAGGGCGACTCGGTGCTGACCGAGGAGCAGGTGCGGGACCGGGTCCTGGACGCGGTGGCGCAGGAGATCGGCCTGATGCTCGACGAGGGCGTCGTCGCCGAGGCCCAGGACATCGACCTGTGCCTGATCACCGGCGCGGGCTGGCCCTTCCACCTGGGCGGCATCACGCCGTACCTGGACCGTGAGGGTGTCTCGCAGCGGGTCAACGGCAAGCCGTTCCTGGCGCCGGGTCTGGCGAGCGTGCCCGCCTAGCCCCTGGTCCCTTGCCGCGGTGCCCGGTACATCGGCCGATGTACCGGGCACCGGTGCGTCAGGGCATGTCCTCGACGTGGACGACGCGCAGTCCGGTGCCGTCCTGGTCGCGCTTGGCCCGGCCGTGCATGCCGACCGCCAGGTGCGAGGGATCGTCGGGCTCGTCCGTCGCGACGAAGGTGACGACGTCCCGGTGATGGCTCGTCACCAACCAGCCCTCGCCGTTGTTGAGTTCGAGCACGCGGAAGTCGCCCGCCGACGTCGCCACCTGTACGGGGCCGAACTCGCGCAGGATCGCGGTGGCCTGTTCGGCGGGATCGCCGTCCGGCTCCTCCAGCAGCACACAGGTGCCGTGCTCGAACAGGACCCACGGCTTCTCGGAGCCGCTGAGGATGAGCCGCCAGACGGCGACGAGTGATTCGGTGTCCACGGTGGCCATCATGGCGCACTCACACCTCCCGCCACGCCTCCAGGGCCAGTCCGGGCTCGTCCTTCCGCCGGGTGAGCAGGAGTTGGCCGGTCGACGGCGACACCGTCGCGGCGGCCACCCGGTCGTCCTCGTCCAGGGTGAGGGAGACCTCGGCGTCGGCCGGGAGCTGGGGGCCCGACTCGGTCCACCAGGCGCCGGCCGACTCCTGTTCCGTGGGGTACGCGGCGAAGGCGACCCGGCCGCTGGCCGAGCGCTGGGCGAGCAACGTGCAGTCGTGGCCGTCGAGTTCGCAGCGGACGGCGGAGACCGGGCCGGGGCCCGCCGAAGGCAGGAGCGCGACCGGTTTGGTGCCGGGGCGCCACACGCAGAGGTCGCCGGAGTCGTCCGTGTAGAAGAGGGTGGTGCGCTGCGCGGAGGTGGCCAGGGCGCGGAGCGTGCCGGGGCGGACCCGGGCCTCCATCGCCTCCTCCAGCACGGGTTGGCCGCCCGGCTCCAGCTGGCGCCAGTGCAGGATCGCGCCGGGCACGGACGCGTACAGCTCGACCGTGCCGGACTCCCCCGTCACCGCCGCCAGGTCCTCGTGGACGTCGCTCCCCTTGAGATCGCGCCAGGCTTCCCAGCCGCCCTTCTCCTTCTGGGCCAGCAGGCTGACCCCGCCGCCCGCGTTGCGCACGAAGAGGTGGGCGCGGCCTTCCGCGTCGACCGCCATGGCCGGTACGCCGGTGCGGTCGCCCTTCTTGTCCGGATGGCCGACCGGGTTCCAGTCGAGGGCGGCGAGCCGGGGCCTGAAGTGGGTGGAGTGGACCAGTCCGGACTCGCCGGCCACCGTGGGGCGCCAGGACACGAGATGGGCGTAGCCGTCCGCGCCCTGTCCGATCCCGAGCGGCCCCGGCAGCAGCTTCTGGTCGCCGCCCACCGTGCGCGGGGCGCTCCAGAGGCCGCCGGGGCCGCGTTCCGCCCGGCACCGGACGGCGTCGCCCGAGGGCAGATAGACACTGAGCCGGCCGTCGCGGCCGCGTATGAGCCAGTCGCCGTTCACCGGTTCACTCTAATTGGGGCGGGCGGATCCGCGGGGGCCGCCCCCGTCCGCGTGCGACCCTTGCCCCATGGACGAGGACACTCCCCTGCTCGTGATCGTCGACGGCGCGAACGTCGTCGGGTCGGTGCCGGACGGCTGGTGGCGGGACCGCAAGGGTGCCGCCGAGCGTCTCCGCGACCGCCTCGCGAGCGACGGTCTGCCGGGCCGCACGGACCCCGTGGAACTGGTCCTCGTCGTGGAGGGCGCGGCCCGCGGTGTGACGTCGGTGCCGGGCGTACGGGTGGACTCGGCTCCCGCCGAGGGGGACGACCGCATGGTCGAACTGGTCGCCGAGGCCGCCGGCCGCCCCTGTCTCGTGGTCACCGCGGACCGCGAACTCCGCCGCAGGGTGACGGAGTTGGGCGCGGAGGTCACGGGGCCGCGCAGCGTACGGGGCTGACCCGAGGACGCCCCCGAAGCACACGGCCCCGCACATCCGCTCCAGCGAGCGGGATGTGCGGGGCCGTACGGCCGACTGGGCCGCCTACGAGGCGTTTCCGGCCGGCGGGGTGGTGGACCGGTCCGCGTCCGCCGACTCCTCCAGGGCCAGGCGGCTGTGGGTGCGGCCGTAGAAGTAGTAGACGAGGAAGCCGATCGCCATCCAGATGGCGAAGCGGAGCCAGGTCTCGGCGGGGAGGTTGAGCATCAGCCAGAGGGAGGCCAGGACCGAGAGGATCGGGAGGGCCGGGACCAGGGGGGTGCGGAAGGAGCGCGGGAGGTCGGGGCGGGAGCGGCGCAGGATGATGACGCCGACCGCGACCACGATGAAGGCGAACAGGGTGCCGATGTTGACCAGTTCGGCGAGTTCGCTGAGGCTCGTGAAGCCCGAGACGATCGCGATGATCACGCCGAGGAGGATGGTCGGGCGGTACGGGGTGCGGAAGCGCGGGTGGACGTGCGAGAAGAAGCGGGGCAGGAGGCCGTCCCGGCTCATCGCGAAGAACACGCGGGCCTGGCCCAGGAGCAGGATCATGCACACCGTCGTCAGACCGATCGCCGCGCCGAAGCTGATCAGACCCGCGAACCACGGGTGTCCGGTGGCCTTGAACGCGTCGGCGAGCGGGGCGTCGATCGACAGCGAGCTGTACTTCTGCATACCGGTCACGACGATCGCGACGGCGACGTACAGCGTGGTGCAGATGACCAGTGAGCCGAGGATGCCGCGCGGCACGTCCCGCTTCGGGTTGCGGGTCTCCTCGGCTGCGGTGGCGACGACGTCGAAGCCGATGAAGGCGAAGAAGACCACGGAGGCGGCGGTGAAGATGCCCATGACGCCGAAGTTGGAGGGCGCCCAGCCGAACATCAGCTGGATCAGCGGGGCCTTGAGGTTGCCGCCCGCCTCCACGGCCTGCGACTTGGGGATGAACGGCTTGTAGTTGTCGCCCTTGATGAAGAAGGCACCGGCGACGATCACCACGAGGACGACGGCCACCTTGATGGCGACGACGACCGAGGTGACCCGCGCGGAGAGCTTCATGCCGAGGACGAGGATCGCGGTGAGGACCAGCACGAGCAGCGCGGCGAGAAGGTCGAAGCCGAAGCCGTGGGCGCCGTCCCGGCCGCTGAGCGCCTCGGGCAGGTGCCAGCCCGCGTTGTCCAGCAGCGAGTGGATGTAGCCGGACCAGCCGACGGCCACCACCGCCGTCCCCAGGGCGAGTTCGAGGACCAGGTCCCAGCCGATGATCCAGGCGGGGAACTCGCCGAGCGAGGCGTACGAGAAGGTGTACGCGGAGCCCGCGACCGGGACCGTGGACGCGAACTCGGCGTAGCAGAGCGCCGCGAGGGCACAGACGACGCCGGCGACGACGAAGGACAGGGCCACCGCGGGTCCGGCGGTGTTCTTGGCGGCCGTGCCGGTCAGGACGAAGATGCCGGTGCCGATGACGACTCCGACGCCGAACACGGTGAGATCCAGGGCCGAGAGGGATTTCTTGAGCGCGTGCTCGGGTTCCTCGGTGTCCTGGATGGACTGTTCGACTCTCTTCGTCCGGAAGAGTGTGCTGCTCACGGGTCTACCTCCCACGCTCGGCGTCCTCGGCCTGGCCGAGAGGGGGCGATGGGGGTCCCCCGGTCGAGCGAAGCCGAGACTGGGGGAGCGTATGCCCGGCGCGAGCGGATTCACGCGAACGAGCCGCTTTCACCACTGCGAAGAGTGCTGAAAGCGGCCCGTTCGGCGGTACCTGCCGTGCTCAGTCGCGGGCTGACTCCACCGGGTCGGACTCCGCCGTGGGGCGTTCGAACCGGCCGTCCAGCTTGGAGACCAGGCCGGTGACCTGGCGGGCGATGTCCGGCGCGGTCAGGCCGATCTCCGTCATCACCTCGGCGCGGGAGGCGTGGTCGAGGAAGCGCGGCGGGATGCCGAAGTCGCGCAGCGGGACGTCCACACCGGCGTCGCGCAGTGCCTGTGCGATCGACGAACCGACGCCGCCGACACGGGAGTTGTCCTCGACGGTGACGACCACGCGGTGCTGCTCCGCGAGCGGGGCCATGGCCTCGTCGACGGGTTTGACCCAGCGCGGGTCGACGACCGTGGTGGTGATGCCCTGCTGGTCGAGGAGCGCGGCGATCTCCAGGCACATCGGCGCCAGGGCGCCGACCGACACCAGCAGGACGTCCGGGGCGTCGGTGCCGGGCGCGCGCAGCACGTCCATGCCGCCGATCCGGCCCACGGCGGGGACGGCCGGGCCGACCGCGCCCTTGGAGAAGCGGACCACGGTCGGCGCGTCCTTGACCTGGACGGCCTCGCGGAGCTGGGCGCGGACCTGGTCGGCGTCGCGCGGCGCGGCCAGCCGCAGGCCGGGGACGACCTGGAGGATCGACATGTCCCACATGCCGTTGTGGGAGGCGCCGTCGGTGCCGGTGACGCCGGCCCGGTCCAGGACGAAGGTCACCCCGCACCTGTGCAGGGCCACGTCCATCAGCACCTGGTCGAAGGCGCGGTTGAGGAAGGTGGCGTAGACGGCGAAGACGGGGTGGAGGCCGCCGGTGGCGAGGCCGGCCGCGGAGACGGCGCCGTGCTGCTCGGCGATGCCGACGTCGTAGATGCGGTGCGGGAAGGCGTCGGCGAACTTCTTCAGGCCGACGGGTTGGAGCATCGCGGCGGTGATCGCGACGATGTCCTCGCGCTCCTGGCCGAGGGCGACCATCTCGTCGCCGAAGACGGAGGTCCAGTCGGCGCCGGAGGCCTTGATCGGGAGGCCGGTGTCGGGGTGGATGGGGCCGATGCCGTGGAAGCGGTCGGCCTCGTCCTGGAGGGCGGGCTGGTAGCCGCGGCCCTTCTCGGTGAGGACGTGGACGATCACCGGGCCGCCGAACCGCTTGGCGCGGGCGAGCGCGGACTCCGTCGCCTCGATGTCGTGGCCGTCGATCGGGCCGACGTACTTCAGGCCGAGGTCCTCGAACATGCCCTGCGGGGCGATGAAGTCCTTGAGGCCCTTCTTCGCGCCGTGCAGCGTCTCGTAGAGGGGCCTGCCGACGACCGGGGTGCGCTCCAGGAGGTCCTTGCCGCGGGCCAGGAAGCGCTCGTAGCCGTCGGTGGTCCGCAGGGTCGCCAGGTGGTTGGCGAGGCCGCCGATGGTCGGTGCGTAGGACCGCTCGTTGTCGTTGACGACGATGACGAGGGGCCGGTCCTTGGCGGCGGCGATGTTGTTCAGCGCCTCCCAGGCCATGCCGCCGGTCAGCGCGCCGTCACCGATCACCGCGACCACGTGGTCGTCGCGTTCGAGGACCTGGTTGGCCTTGGCGAGGCCGTCGGCCCAGCCGAGGACCGTCGAGGCGTGCGAGTTCTCGATGACGTCGTGCTCGGACTCGGCCTGCGAGGGGTAGCCGGAGAGGCCGCCCTTCATCTTCAGCTTCGAGAAGTCCTGGCGGCCGGTGAGCAGCTTGTGGACGTAGGACTGGTGGCCGGTGTCGAACAGGACCCGGTCCTTCGGGGACTCGAAGACACGGTGCAGGGCGATGGTCAGCTCGACCACGCCGAGGTTCGGGCCGAGGTGGCCGCCGGTCTTGGAGACGGCGTCGACGAGGAAGGTCCTGATCTCCCCGGCCAGCTGGTCCAGCTGCTCCAGGCTGAGCCGGTCCAGATCGCGCGGTCCCCTGATGCGGGTCAGCAGCGGCACCCGTGCCTCCTTGCGAGTAGAGCTGATCGAGCTGTTGCCGGGCTTGTCGAGTCTAATGTTCCGCCGTTGCGGACGTCGCTCGGGCTGTGCGTCATACGTCACGCGATCGGCTGTACCCAAGAACAGCCTTTCGTACGACATGACTGTGCCCGGTACCGAGGTCGGTACCGGGCACAGTACGGAAGGGCACAGGTCAGCCGCGACCGGACGCCTTCTGGCTCTTGCGGGACACCGAGTCGATGACGACCGCGCCGAGCAGGACGCCACCCGTGATCATGTACTGGATCGACGTGTTCATGTTGAGCAGGTCGAGGCCGGTCTGGATCGACTGGATGACGAGCATGCCGAGGAGGGCGGACCAGACGGTGCCGCGTCCGCCGAAGAGGCTCGTACCGCCGATGACCGCGGCCGCGATGGCCAGCATCAGGGTGTTGCCGCCACCGGCGTTGAGCGTGGCGCTCTGGGTCTGACCGGCGAAGAACATACCGCCGACCGCCGCGAAGCCGCCGGAGATGGCGAACACGGTGATGCGGATCATCGGCACGTTGATACCGGCACGGCGCGCGGCCTCGATGCCGCCGCCGACCGCGAAGACCTTGCGGCCGTACGGGGTACGGCGGAGCACGAAGTCCACGATCACCAGGGACGCGAGGAAGATCACCAGCGCGTTGGAGACACCGGCCGAGGAGTTCAGCACGTACGCGGTGACGAACGCGGCGACGGCGAGCAGGACGACGCGCAGCGCGATCTCGCTGGTGGGCCGGAACGGCACGCCGGCGGCCTTGCGGCGGCGCTGGTCGGTGAGCGAGCCGATGAGCAGGGAGGCGACGCCGAGGGCGGCCAGGATGTAGGCGCCCGCGATCGACTGGTCCATGAAGAACGAGCTCTGGCCGAACAGGTGCACCGGGCCGCTGTCCGGGATGTTGATGGTGCCGCTCGAACCGAGCAGCCACAGCATCAGGCCGTTCCAGCCGAGGAAGCCGGCCAGGGTCACCACGAAGGCCGGTACCCCGATCCTCGCGAAGAAGAATCCGTGCAGCGCGCCGATGCCGATACCGGTGAGGATCGTGAGGACCAGCGCCAGCCAGCCGTTCATTCCGTGGTTGACCACGAAGACGGCGAACAGGGTGGACGCCAGACCGCTGACCGAGCCGACCGACAGGTCGATCTCGCCGAGCAGCAGCACGAAGACCAGGCCGATGGCGAGCATGCCGGTCGCGGACAGGTAGTAGCTGATGTTGGACAGGTTGTCCGCGCTCAGGAACCGGCTGTTCTGGACCTGGAAGATGATGCCGATGACGATCAGGCCGGCGACGACCGGCAGGGAGCCGAGCTCACCGCCCTTGACCTTGCGCTTGAACTCGGTGATGTAGCCCCGGAAGCCCTCTTCGCGGACCAGCAGACGCGGGTCGACGACGGTGGCGGCACCGGCCGCCGCCGTGGGGTCCTCCACGGGAGCCGCGGCGGGTTCCACCGCGTCCTTCTTCACGGTGCCTGACGTGTCGCTCACTTTGCCGCCTCCGTGCTGCGCACCGCACGACGGGTCACGGCGTTGTCCGTGGCACCGGTGATCGCGGCGATGATCGTTTCCTGACTGGTGTCCTTCACCGGGAAGGAGCCGTTGTTCTTGCCCAGCCGCAGCACGTTGACGGTGTCGGCGACCGCCTTGACGTCGGCCATGTTGTGGCTGATGAGGATGACGCCGAGGTTGCGCTCGCGCAGCCGCTCGACCAGGTCGAGGACCTGCGCGGTCTGCTCCACGCCGAGGGCGGCGGTGGGCTCGTCGAGGATGACGACCTTCGGGTCGCCGATCAGCGCGCGGGCGATCGCGACGACCTGTCGCTGGCCACCGGAGAGGCTGGCGATCGGGATGCGCACGCTCGGGATGCGGATCGAGAGCGTGCTCAGCAGCTCACGGGAGTTCTTCTCCATCGTGACCTCGTCGATGACCCCGCGGCGCAGCAGTTCACGCCCGAGGTAGAGGTTGCCGACGACGTCGAGGTTGTCGCAGAGCGCGAGGTCCTGGTAGACCGTCGCGACGCCGAGTCCCTGGGCGTCGTGCGGCTTGTTGATGCTGACCGGCCTGCCCTCCCACTCGATGACTCCTTCATCGATGGGGTGCACTCCGGCGATGGTCTTCACCAGGGTGGACTTTCCTGCGCCGTTGTCGCCGACCAGTGCGACGACTTCTCCGGCGTGGACCTCCAGCTCTACTTCGGTGAGGGCCTGCACCGCACCGAATCGCTTGGAGACTCCGCGCAACGCCAGCACGGGCGTAGCGGACACGTGAACCATCTCCTTCGCCGCCTGACCGGCGGGGATGCCGCGCTTGTCAAAAGGCGCGGAGGGTTGTGCCTAGGCACAGATTTACAAGATGAACATGCGCGCGGCCGGTGCCAGTTGGCAACGGCTGCGTTCGCACGGGTTCCGATCGGCGCCCGCCCCGCAGCGGGGTCTGAAGGCGGGGCGGGCGCCGAAGGGGGTCTGTCACCGCTGGGCGGTGATTACTGCAGACCGGCCGCCTTGCACGCCTTGGCGAAGTCGGCGGTGCAGATCTGCGCGACGGTGTAGAGACCGTCCTTGATGACCGTGTCCTTGATGTTGGCCTTGGTGACCGACACCGGGGTCAGCAGCTGCGAGGGCACCTTGTTGCCGGAGCCGCTGGTCTGGGTCGTGGTGGCGAGCGAGGAGATGCTCTTGCCCTGCGCCAGGTCGACGGCGAGCGTCGCGGCGGCCTCGGCCTCCGGCTTGAAGGCCTTGTAGACGGTGCTGGACTGGGTACCGGCGACGATGCGCTGGATACCGGCGAGCTCCGCGTCCTGGCCCGTCAGCGGGATGCCGCTGATGCCGGCGCCCTTGAGGACGGTGGCGATACCGCCGGCCATGCCGTCGTTCGCCGAGTAGACGCCCGCGATCTTCTTGGCGCCGAGCTGCGTGATGGCCGCCGACATCTTCTGCCCGGCGACGGTGTCCTTCCACAGGCCGGACTGCTCGTAGGCGATCTTGACCTTGCCGTCGAGGGCCTCGTGGGCGCCCTTCTTGAACTGCGCGGCGTTCGGGTCGGCGTCGTCACCGTTGATCATGACGACGTTCGCCGAAGGAGTGGCCTTCGAGCCCAGCGAGGTGAGGAGCGCCTCGCCCTGGAGCTTGCCGACCTCGACGTTGTCGAAGGAGACGTACGCGGAGACCGGACCCTGGGCCAGGCGGTCGTACGCGACGACCTTGATGCCCTTGTTGACGGCCTGCTGGATCGAGGACTTGATCGCGGCGGAGTCCTGGGCGCTGATCACGATGACCTTGACGCCCTTCGTGATCATCGTGCTGACCTGCTGGGCCTGGGTGGCCGCGCTGGCGTTGGCGTTGGCGTACTGGACGGTGCAGCCGGAGCAGAGCTCCTTGACCTTCGCCTCGAAGTACGGCTTGTCGAACTTCTCGTACCGAGCGGTGACGCTGTCGGGCAGGAGCAGGCCGATCGAGGCGTTCGTACCGCCGCCCGAGGAGCTGGAGCTGCTGTCGGACTTCTTGTCGTCGCCTGCCTTGCCACAGGCGGCCATCGAGACGGCCATCGTGGTGGCGATAACGGCAACGGCGGCACGACGCATACGCGTGTTCACTTTGAAACCTCCCTGACGAGGCCGCGTCGTTGCGGCCGAGGTGGCTGGAAGTCAACTCGGCCGCGCGTTCGGCGTCAAGAAGTAAATACTTAACGAGATGGCAACGGCGTCGTGCGTTCTCTAAGTGAAGACAGGTGTGGCCGCGGTCAACGACCCATCCAAAAGGGTCGAATCGCCCATCTCGCTCAGTGCGAGAGCGAGCGCTCCGAGCACCTCCGCGCGGCCCCCAAGTGCCCCCGGGAGAACGGACAGTTGACGTGCCGCACTGGGGATCGCGTAGCGGCCGACAGACTCCCTGATCGGCCCGAGCACCAGCTCACCGGCCTCGGCGAGATCGCCACCGAGGACCACTCGGCTCGGGTTCAGCAAATTGCAGAGATTGGCGACTCCACTGCCGATGTGTCGGCCGACGTCGGCGATCACCCGACGGCAGCCCGGGTCTCCGTCCCGCGCCAGCCGCACGACTCCTTCCATGGTCAGGTCGGTGCCGTGGCTGGGCTGGAGGAGCGGCAGCACATAGCGCGCGGCCGTGAAGGTCTCCAGGCAGCCCCGGTTTCCGCAGCGGCAGACAGGGCCGGACTCATCAAGAGTAATATGCCCGATTTCTCCCGCTGTGCCACCCGGGCCCCGGTAGATCTTGCCATTGATGACCAGCCCGGCGCCGACCCCGCTCGCGACCTTGATGTACGCCAGGTCCCTGACGCCCCGCCCACTGCCCCAGACCAGCTCACCGAGGGCGCCGAGGTTGGCGTCGTTGTCCACGTGCACCGGTACGCCCAGACGGCTGCCCAGCTCCTCGGCGGGTCTGGTGCCGGTCCACCCCGGGAGGATCGCGGTGGAGCCCAGGGTGCCCGACTCGACGTCGATGGGTCCGGGCACGCCGAGCCCCACCCCGGCGATCTTGGAACGGTCCACTCCGGTGGCCTCGATCAACCGGTTGACCAGCTCTTCGGCCCGGTCGAACCCCTGCGAGGAGGAGGCGTCCACGTCGACGGGCTCGGACTCCTCGGCCAGCACCTGGTGGGCGAGATTCCCGACCGCGACGCGCAAATGCGTGTGCCCGAAGTCGACTCCGATGACGATGCCGGCGTCGCCGCTGAGCGAGACGCTGCGCGCCCGTCGGCCGCCCGCCGAGGTGGGGGTGACCTCGACCGTTCCGCCGTCCTTGAGCTCGCGCACGATGTTGGAGACCGTCGCCGCGGACAGACCCGTCGTCCTCGCGATCTCCGCCTGCGTCAGCGACCCGGCCAGCCGCACCGCTCGCACGACCCGCTCGAGATTGGCTCGGTGCAGTGACGACTGCGACCCCGGAGTCTCCACGACGACCTCCTGCGCGCGGGACCGCATCGATGAGGCCCCGTCTATGTCCAACTAGTGAACTCTAAGCTGAGCCGTTCGGGCTGCCTCCCGTCAAGAGGTTGAACCGCATCGAGGGTTCGGGACACATACGTGGACACCGCTCCCGGCCTTCCGGGAGCGGTGTCGGAACGAGGGCTTCCTCCCGCGTTCTCCGGACGCGCTACTTGAGCGTCGCCGAGGTCAGACCGGCCTGCACCTGACGCTGGAACGAGAGGTAGACGACGAGCATCGGGATCATGGCGATCGTGACGCCCGCGAAGAGAACCGGCAGGTCGGAGGCGTAGCCCTGTTGCTGCTGGAGCTGGATGAGCCCCTGGGTGAGGACATAGCGCTCCGGGTCCGAGCCGCTCTGCGGCTGCATCAGGACCGTCGGCAGGATGAACTGGTTCCACTGGCCGAGGGTGTTGAAGATGCCGACGCTGATCAGACCGGCCTTGGCCATCGGCAACATCACTTGGAAGAACGTCCGGGTGTGCGAGGCGCCGTCGAGGACCGCCGCCTCGAAGACCGCGGTGGGCAGCGTCCGGAAGAACGCGTGCATGAAGAACACCGTGAACGGCATCGAGTAGGCGATGTAGACCAGGATCAGCCCCTGGTACGTGTTGAGCATGTCCAGCCGCTTGACCATGAAGAACAGCGGGACCAGCGCCAGGAACACCGGGAACATCGCCCCGGCGACGAAGAAGTAGTACAGCAGCCGGTTGCCCCAGAACTGGTAGCGGGCCAGCACGTACGCGGCCATCGAGCCGAACAGCATCGTCAGCGGCACCGAGAACACCAGCACGATGACGGTGTTCACGAAGTAGTCGCCGATGCCCTTGCTCCAGGCCCGCCGGAACACGTCGAACGACCAGTTGTGCGGCCAGCCGAAGGCCGAGTTGCCGATCTGCACGTCCGTCTTGAACGAACTCAGCACCAGCCACAGCAGCGGCAGCACGATCAGCAGGGCCCACAGGGCTAGGAAGCCGTGCGAGAAGACGTTCAGTACGGTGCCCTCGCCGCGCGGCTCACGGGGCCGGGCACCGGCCCGGCCGGCCGAGGGCTGGGGCGGGACGGTGCCGCCGGTGGGGGCGGTCTCCTTGAGGGGTGCGCTCATCGTCGTATGTCTCCCGCTCAGAACTCGATGCGCTCACGGCGGGTGGCGCGCAGCGTGACCACGGACAGGACCAGGGTGAGCAGCAGCATGACGACGCCCATCGCGCAGGCGTAGCCGCTCTTCCCGTAGTAGAGGAAGTTGCGCATCATCACGGTCGACATGACGTCGCTGTGATGGTCGGGACCGCCTCCGTAGGCGCCCATGTTCGAGGTCATGGAGGAGACCAGGACGAACATGTCCATCGCGATGATGCCGAGATACACCCAGGCCGTCTGGACGGTCTCCCACAGCAGCGGGAGCGTGATGCGGAAGAAGGACTGGGAGCGGCTCGCACCGTCGATCAGGGCGGCCTCGTAGACGTCTCGCGGAATGGACTGCATGGCCGCGGAGAACAGCACGAGATAGAAGCCGACGCCGTGCCAGACCACGACCGCCATCAGTGCCCACAGCACCATGTGCGGTTCGTTGAGCCACTCCACGGGGTTGTTGGCGTCGACCAGGTGGAGTTTGATCAGGAAACCGTTGAGCAGGCCGCCGCCGTCGCTGCGGTACACCGCGTTGAAGAGCACCGCGAGAATCGCGAGCGACAGCACCTGCGGAAAGAAGTAGATGATTTTGTAGAAACCGGAACCGGCGACTCCCTGCACTCCGCCGGCCCTGCTGCTGCCTCCCGCGTTGACCATGAAGGCGAAGAAGAGGGCGAGCAGAATGGTGATCACCGGGATGAACACCAGGAACAGGAGGTTGTGCCAGATGGCCCCCAGGAAGACGTCGTCGTGGAACAGCGCTCGATAGTTGTCCAGTCCGACGAACTTGAAGGTCTGTGACTCGCCCTTCCAGTCGGTCAGCGAATAGCCGAACGTCTGGATGTACGGCCAGATCACGAAGATCAGATAGAGCGCCACGGGAAAGAAGAGAAATCCCGCGACGAACCTGTACTGCCCTTTGCGCATTGGCGTTTCCTGCCCCTGGTGTCCCGAGCGTGATCAGGTGGTGCGATCAGGCGTTGTGATCAGGAGTGCACGTTCTTCTTGGAGGCCGGGTCCTTGGCCTGCTTGTCGACCGCCGCCTGGCAGCGCTTCAGCCACTCCTTGGGCTGGATGCGCTTGGCCATCAGCTCGTTGGACGCGTTCTGGATGGAGGTGTCCATCTCGCTGTACCAGTCCGGGTACAGGAAGCGGAAGGTGTTCTCGCCGGCCGCCTTGGACGCCTCGACCGTGGACTGGGTGCCCGGCCGCAGGGTGACGCTGGAGTCGACGCCGTCCTTGAGGATGGTGAGCGAGTTGGCCTCCTTGGCGAAGAGGGTCGACCACTCCTTGGAGAGCATGTGCCGCATGAACTCCTTGGCGGCGGGCAGGTTCTTGGCCTTCGCCGGGATGATGAAGGGCTCGCCCGAGCCGGCCCGGATCGCCTCGAACGGCATCTTGCTGTCGGGCAGCAGGGGCATCGGCAGGAACTTCATGTCGAAGTCCGTGGGCGTCTGCTTCAGCTGCTCGTTCTCCAGCCAGGAACCGCAGGTGATGAACGCGGCCTTGTACTGGTTCCAGCGGGTCTGCGACTCGGTGTGGGTCAGGCCGTTGGTGCCGGGCATCAACAGGTCCTTCTCCACCACCTCGTAGATCGCCTCGACACCGGCCTGCGCGGCGGCCGAGCCGACGAACGCCTTGGGGTCGAGGTTGTCGATCGCCTTGACGGCGTCGATCCCGCCCTTCTTGGCGATCAGGTCCATGATGGCGACGTTGATGTAGTACGGGTACTTGCCCTGGTGCGCGAGCCCGCCGATGCCGGCCTTCTTCGCCTGCTGGCAGACCGCGATGAACTCGTCCCAGGTCTTCGGCGGCGTCCAGCCCTTCTCCTTGAAGAGCTTGCCGGAGTACCACAACCCCCAGACCGTGTAGATGTAGTTGAGGGCGACGACCTTGCCCTCCTGGACACCCGGGTCGAGGGTGCCGGGGATCAGCAGGTCGCTGACCTTCTTGGTCGGGTCGTCGATCGCCGGGGCGTCGAGCACCGGGGAGAGATCGAGCAACTGGCCGTTCTTGTACAGGACGTCGATCTTGATCTGCTGCGCGCCGGAGTCGTCGACGATGTCCGGCGGGTTGCCCGCGTTGAAGCGGGGCTGCAGCTTGCCGGTGATCTCCTGCGTCCCGGTGTGGGTGGAGCCGACGCCCGTCTTCGTCTTGAAGTTGGCTTCCCACGCCTTGGCGTAGTCGTCGCCGTAACCGCCCTTGAAGACGACGACGTCGAGGGTGCTGCCCTTCTTCACGCCGAAGGGATTCGACTTCGACGTGGTGCCCTTGGTGCTGTCGTCGCTGCTGCCGCCGTCCCCGCCGCCGCTCGCGCACGCGGACAGGAAACTCATCGTGGGTACGGAGATCAGGCCCAGTGCGGCCGACCTCTTGATCAGATCACGGCGGCCGACGCCTTTGGAACCGTTGTTCTCGGCGGAAGTGGATCCCATGCTCAAGTCCTCGCCTTCTCCAGGACTCAGGCGGTGAACCGGATCCTCCCCGGCACCGCGGTCAGGTCGAGCTTGGTCGTGCAGGAGTACTTGGTGCGTGCTGCGAGAGCGGTGTCGAACGCGACAGGTATAGTCCACTTCCGGCCGACAGAGCAAGATCGAATGCAGGGTGGGTTGTCGGTCTTTTCCGAAGTGAGACCTCGCGGAAATATGAACGCCCTGTGTGTTCGATGACGGAGAAATCCCCGTTATTGCCCTCGAATGCCTCACTCAACACCCTTGACACACCAGGGCACTTGACTCCCTACTGTTCCTTGCGCATCGAAGCTGACAACGTTGTCCAGCGTGCAGGGAGGATGCCCTCGTATGCATCACAGATGGTGGGGTCCGGCGGTCGTGTCGACCGCCGCACTGGCTTTGCTCGTGGGTTCTCAGGGGGTGGCGGTCGCCCTTCCCGTGAAGGCCCCGGCCGCCGGCGGGGAGTTCGCCTCCTCGTTCGAGACGGGCGATCCGGCACCGGACTGGCTGAACACGGTCGACACCGCGCCCGACGGCTCCAAGCGGGCCTCGGGGGTCGACGGCGGCTACAGCACCGGTATCCCGGGCAATGTGACCGACCATGTCACCGACGTCCGGGCCAGCTCCGAGAACACGGGCGGCGGCGAGGTGAAGGAGAACCTCGTCGACGGCGAGTCCGGCACCAAGTGGCTGACCTTCGAGCCCACCGGCTGGGTCGAGTTCGACCTCGACAAACCGGCCAAGCTCGTGACCTACGCCCTGACATCGGCGAACGACTTCGCCGAACGCGATCCGAAGGACTGGACGCTGTCGGGCTCCACGGACGGCAAGGACTGGAAGACCCTCGACACCCGCTCCGGCGAGAGCTTCGCCAACCGGTTCCAGACGAAGTCGTACGACCTCGCCGAGCCGGCCGAGTACCAGCACTTCCGGCTCGACATCACCAAGAACAACGGCGCGAGCGGGATACTCCAGCTCGCCGACGTCCAGTTCTCGACGGGCGGCACCACCGCCCCGGTCCCCGAGGACATGCTCTCGCTCGTCGACCGGGGCCCCAGCGGCTCCCCCACCGCCAAGGCGGGCGCGGGCTTCACCGGGAAGCGGGCGCTGCGCTACGCGGGCCGTCACACGGCGACGGGGCGGGCGTACTCGTACAACAAGGTCTT
Organism: Streptomyces sp. NPDC090083; assembly: GCF_044747445.1. Taxonomy (NCBI): domain Bacteria; kingdom Bacillati; phylum Actinomycetota; class Actinomycetes; order Kitasatosporales; family Streptomycetaceae; genus Streptomyces; species Streptomyces sp. NPDC090083. Next base: position 1,130,027 of record NZ_JBIVED010000001.1, read on the forward strand.
CGACGTGAACGTGCGGGTCGGCCGGGACACCGCGCTCTCCTACCGGCTCTTCCCGCAGATGTCCGACGGCGACCTCGACTACGACGCCACGAACGTCTCCGTCGACCTCGCCTTCACGGACGGCACCTACCTCAGCGACCTCGGCGCGACCGACGCGCACGGCTTCGCGCTGACGCCGCAGGGGCAGGGCGCGGCGAAGATCCTCTACGTCAACCAGTGGAACAACGTGGTCGCGCGGATCGGCTCGGTGGCGGCCGGCAAGACCGTCGACCGCATCCTGCTGGACTACGACTCCCCCAGTGGCCCGGCGAAGTTCCGCGGCTGGCTGGACGACGTGAGCCTGAAGTCGGTGGCGCCGGAGAAGCCGAAGGCGCATCTGGCCGACTACGCGCTGACCACCCGGGGCACCAACTCCAGCGGCAGCTTCTCGCGCGGCAACAACTTCCCCGCCACGGCGCTGCCGCACGGCTTCAACTTCTGGACGCCGGTGACGAATTCGGGGTCGCTCAGCTGGCTCTACGACTACGCGCGCGCCAACAACGCCGACAACCTGCCGACGATCCAGGCGTTCAGCGCGAGCCATGAGCCGAGCCCCTGGATGGGCGACCGGCAGACCTTCCAGGTGATGCCGTCGGCGGCCTCCGGGACCCCCGACACCGCCCCGGACGCACGGGAGCTGGCCTTCCGGCACGAGAACGAGACGGCCCGTCCCTACTACTACGGCGTCACGTTCGAGAACGGTCTCAAGGCCGAGATGGCCCCGACCGACCACGCGGCCTCGCTGCGCTTCACCTACCCCGGCGACGACGCGAGCGTCGTCTTCGACAACGTTACCGAGCAGGCGGGCCTGACCCTCGACAAGGAGAACGGCACCGTCACCGGCTACTCGGACGTCAAGTCCGGGCTGTCCACGGGCGCCACGCGGCTCTTCGTCTACGGCACGTTCGACGCGCCGGTGACGGACGGCTCCTCCAGCGGGGTCAAGGGCTACCTGAGGTTCAAGCCGGGCGCCGACCACACGGTCACCCTGCGCCTGGCCACCTCGCTGATCAGCGTCGACCAGGCGAAGGACAACCTGCGCCAGGAGATCCCGGACGGCACGTCCTTCGACTCGGTCAGGAAGCAGGCCCGGAAGGTCTGGGACAAGCTGCTCGGCAAGGTCGAGGTGGAGGGCGCGACACCGGACCAGCTGACCACGCTGTACTCCAGCATGTACCGGCTGTACCTGTATCCCAACTCCGGCTTCGAGAAGGTCGGTTCGACGTACCAGTACGCCTCCCCGTTCTCCCCGATGCCGAGCCAGGACACCCCGACCCACACCGGCGCGAAGATCGTCGACGGGAAGGTGTACGTCAACAACGGCTTCTGGGACACATATCGGACCACCTGGCCCGCCTACTCGTTCCTGACACCCAGTCAGGCAGGTGAGATGGTCGACGGGTTCGTGCAGCAGTACAAGGACGGCGGCTGGACCTCGCGCTGGTCCTCACCCGGTTACGCGGACCTGATGACGGGCACCTCCTCGGACGTCGCGTTCGCGGACGCGTACGTCAAGGGCGTGAAGTTCGACGCCAAGTCGGCCTACGACGCGGCCGTGAAGAACGCGACCGTGGTCCCGCCCGCCTCCGGCGTCGGCCGCAAGGGCATGGCCACCTCGCCCTTCCTCGGCTACACCAGCACCGACACCGGCGAGGGCTTCTCCTGGGCGATGGAGGGCTACGTCAACGACTACGGCATCGCGCAGATGGGCCAGGCCCTCTATCAGAAGACCGGCGAGAAGCACTACAAGGAGGAGTCCGCGTACTTCCTCAACCGCGCCCAGGACTACGTGAACCTGTTCGACAAGCAGGCCGGGTTCTTCCAGGGCAAGGACGCCAAGGGCAACTGGCGGGTGGACTCTGGCAGTTACGACCCCAAGATCTGGGGCTACGACTACACGGAGACCGACGGCTGGGGCTACGCCTTCACCGCCCCGCAGGACAGCCGCGGCCTCGCCAACCTCTACGGCGGCCAAAAGGGCCTCGGGGACAAGCTGGACCAGTACTTCAGCACTCCGGAGACCGCCTCGCCCACCAACGCCGGTTCCTACGGCGGTGTCATCCACGAGATGACCGAGGCCCGGGACGTCCGCATGGGCCAGTACGGCCACTCCAACCAGGTCGCCCACCACGTGACGTACATGTACGACGCGGCCGGCGAGCCCTGGAAGGCGCAGAAGGACGTGCGCGAGGTGCTGTCGCGCCTCTACACCGGCAGCGAGATCGGGCAGGGCTACCACGGCGACGAGGACAACGGCGAGCAGTCGGCCTGGTACCTCTTCTCCGCGCTCGGCTTCTACCCGCTGGTGATGGGCAGCGGCGAGTACGCCATCGGCTCCCCGCTGTTCACCAAGGCGACCGTCCACCTGGAGAACGGCCACGACCTGGTCGTCAAGGCGCCGAAGAACAGCGCGAAGAACGTCTACGTGCAGGGGCTGAAGGTCAACGGCCGTACCTGGACGAAGACTTCGCTCCCCCACTCGCTGCTGGAGAAGGGCGGGGTGCTGGACTTCGCCATGGGCTCGAAGCCCTCGTCCTGGGGCACCGGCAAGGACGCGGCACCCGTGTCCATCACCAAGGACGACAAGGTGCCCACGCCTCGCAGCGACCAACTGGCCGGTGACGGAGCCCTGTTCGACAACACGTCGGCGACGGAGGCGACGGTGACCTCGGTGGACCTGCCGGTCGCGAAGGCCACCAAGGGCGTCCAGTACACGCTGACGTCGTCCAAGGACCACACGCTGGCGCCGACCGGCTGGACCCTCCAGGGCTCGGCCGACGGCACCACGTGGAAGACGCTCGACAAACGCTCCGGCGAGTCCTTCACCTGGGACCGCCAGACGCGCGTCTTCTCGGTCACGACGCCCGGCACGTACGCGCACTACCGGCTGGTGCTGAACGGTTCCTCGACGCTCGCGGAGGTGGAACTGCTGGGCTGAGACGCCCTCACGGCACGGGGAGGCGGGGCAGCAGCCGCCGCAACGCCTCCGCGTGCTGGTGGACCCGTCTCAGGACGCCCCGTCTGGTCGACGCGAAGACGGGGACGTCCTGGGCGGGACCCAGCGCGGCGGCCGTGTACAGGTCGTCGAGCCACGCCCCGCTCCCCCTGGTGCCGTCCGGCGCCAGGGGGATCAGTCGTGTCAGGACCTCCGATTCGGCGCCGCCCAGGAACCAGACCCGCACCATCAGGTCGGCGCGCAGATATCGCAGGCCCCCGTCTATGTCCTCCGGCGGCGCGAAGCCCTCGTCCCCCACCAGGAACGCGAAGGCGGTGCGCGCCTCGGCCCTGAACTCCTCGGGCATGTGCGGCCGTTTCACCATCTGCGGATGCTCGCACGCGGCAGTGCGCCCCCGCCACCGAAACGGGCGAGGGCGCACATTGCGGACGTCAGTTCACCGCAAGGGTGAACACATGGAGATCCGGGTCGTCCGGAAGTGTCACGCTCTTGATGGTCTTGCCCGTGGGGGCCGCGAACGGCTTGGTGGCGAACACATAGGTGACGACCGGGTCCTTGTCCGCACCCGCGACATTGCGGTACGCGGCCCGGGCGACGACCTCGTTGCCGTACTGCACGGTGCCGCCGCCCCCGCCGACCGTCCAGTCCGTGAAGGACAGGTCGACGGCGCCGGTGCTGCCGTCGGTGTACGTGACGGTCGCGCTGGTCCGCTGGTTGCCGTTGACCGCGCTGCCGATGAACGACAAGGTGGCCGCGGGCCGCGGGAGTTGGACGGTCTGACCGGCCGCCGAGACGTTGTCGGGGCGCCCGTCGGGCGAGCCGGGCCAGGTGAAGCCGAGCCCGTCCACCGTGCCCGCGCCGCCCGGGGTCAGCCCGGCGGCCGCGAGCGCCTGGCGGGAGTAGCTCCAGCCGCCCCCGTCGTAGTCCGCCTCGTCGTGCTCGCCGGTGTCGTCGGAGACACCGGTGTTGTTGTAGGCGGCGAGGAGGGTGCCGGGCGCGGCCACGGTCAGGGACACCGGCTGCTCGTACGACGTGCCGCCCGAGGTGACGGTGACCTTCGCGTCGTAGAAGCCCTGCTGGATGTCGTCGGCGGCGGTGAGGGTGACGTCCTGGGAGCCGTCGACGACCGTGCCCTGTGCGGGAGTCGCGGTGACTCCGGCAGGGGTCTCGACGGTGAAGCGGACCTCGGGTCCGGTCCCGCCGCCCAGCGACAGGGCCTTGATGCCGACCTTGGTGCTCTCGCCGGGGGCGAGGGTCGCGGCGGTCGGGCCGACGCCGATCTGGTACGGCTGTTCGCCGGTGCGGAAGGACGGCGGGGCGTCGGCGGGGTCGCTGCCCCAGGTGCGGTTCGGGGTGGCGGAGAGGGTGTAGTCGAGCGTGCCGCCGTTCCTGACGAGCGAGGAGGAGAGCCAAGGGCGGTCGCTGGTACGGCCGTTGACCTTCAGGGACTGGATGTACGGGGCATCGGCCGCGGCCCCCTTCGCGCGGATCGAGATGTCGTTGCCGTCCGGGCGGGTGATCTCGATGCGCTCGAACAGCGGGGAGGCGAGGGTGAGTTCGGCGCGGGAGGGGACCTGCGGGTACATGCCGAGCGCGGAGAAGACGTACCAGGACGACATCTCGCCGAGGTCGTCGTTGCCGGGGATGCCGGCCGGGTCGGTGGTCCAGAGCTGCTTCATGGCAGCCCTGACCGTCTCCTGGGTCTTGTAGGGCGCGCCCGCGTAGTCGTACAGGTAGGGGACGTTGACGGACGGCTCGTTGTCCAGTTCGGACTTGTCGCCGCCGCTGCCCGTGAAGGCCCAGCTCCCGTCCGCCTCGTGGAAGAAGGAGTCGAGACGGGCCAGCGCCTTGTCGGTGCCGCCCATCGCCGCGAAGAGGCCGGCGGGGTTGTGCTGGACCATCCACGTGTACTGGGCGGCCGTGCCCTCGACGAAGCCGTTGCCGGTGCCCGGGGTGAAGCCGGTGACCCAGCTGCCGTCCGCCTTGCGGTTGGCGATGTAGCCGCCGGTGGGGTCGGCGGCGATGTTGAAGTTGTTCTGCCACCACTGGGCGCGCCGGGCGAAGTCGGACGCGGTGCTCTTCTTCCCCGCTGCCGTGGCGAGTTGGGAGAGCGCGAAGTCCGCCGTGGACATCTCCAGGGTCTCGGCGGCGCCGCCCCAGGCGTTGGAGACGGACGGCATGTAGTGCAGCTTCAGGTACTTGTCCAGGGAGGGGCGCTGGCCCACCGAGAGGACCGGCTTGCCCGAGGAGGACAGGTCCTGCGCGGTCGGCACGGTCGCCGCCCGGACGAGGGAGTCGAGCGCTCCCTTCAGGTCGAAGTCGGTGCCGCCGAAGGCGCGGATGCCGGCCAGGGCGGTGGGTGAGGGGTCGCCGTTCATGACGTGGGTGCCGTTCGCGCCGTGCAGCCAGCGGTCCCAGACTCCCCCGTTCTGCCGGGCGAGTTCGTAGAGGGACTGCGCGATGTCCGAGCCGGTGCGGGGGCTGAGCAGCGTGAGCAGCTGGACCTGCGACCGGTAGATGTCCCAGCCGGAGAAGGTCCCGTACTGCGCTGCGTGGCCCCGGCCGACCCGGTGCACCTTGCCGTCGCTGCCGGTGTATCTGCGGTCGGCGTCGCTGATGACGTTCGGGTGCAGGAGGGAGTGGTAGAGCGCGGTGTAGAAGGTGGTGCGCTCGGTGTCGGTGCCGCCACCCACCTTGATCGCGCCGAGCTGGTCGCGCCAGGCGCGGTGGGCCGCGCTCTCGACGGCGTCGAAGGACCGCTCGGGCGGGTTCTCCGCCGCGAGGTTGGCCGCGGCTCCGGCCTGGCTGACGTAGGAGATGCCGACCTTGACGCCGACCGGGCCGGTGCCGGGCTCGAACTCGACGTAGCCGCCCGCGCCCTTGCCCGCGACGGGACGGCCGCCGGTGGAGAAACCGCCCGTGCCGCCGGTCGCGCTCGTGGCGCCCGGGGTCAGCCTGTCGTCCTGCCAGGTACCGGTGGACGCGAAGGCGCGGTCGAAGCGGGCGGTGAAGTACACGGTGTAGTAGGAGCGTTGGCCCTCGGGGTCGAGGTAGCCGCAGAAGTTGCCGGAGGTGACCGAGCCGGAGACCGTGCGGGTCTTCGGGTCGATGGTGACCGCCGAATCGGTGGACCCCACCTCGGAGTTGGCGGTGCGGATCAGCAGCGAGGCGGGTTTGCCGGCGGGGTAGGTGAAGCGGCCGGAGCCGGTGCGGGCCGTCGCGGTGAGGTCGGCCGTGACACCGGAGGCGAGGCCGACCTTGTAGTGGCCGGGCTCGGCGGTCTCGTCCGAGTGGCTGAAGTCGGAGGCGTAGACCGCGTCCTTGGTGTCGCTCGCCGGGGACGAGGTGACCTCACCGGCGTACGGGTAGAACGGGATGTCGCCGCTGCCGCCCGCGCAGCCGGTGCCGGACATGTGGGTGAGGCTGAAGCCCCGGATGCGGGTGGCGTCGTACTGGTAACCGCCGGGCGCGGCCGTGCTGGTGGCGCTGCCTCTGGTGTTCTCCGGGCTCCAGGAGAGCATGCCGAAGGGCACGACGGCGCCCGGGAAGACGTTGCCGCCGTTCTTGGTGCCGATCAGCGGATCGACGTAGGCGCTGGGGTCCTTGACGAGTCGTGGCGGGGCGGCGGTCGCCGCCAGGGCGGGGGTGGCACCGGCGACCGCGAGTGCGGCGGCCAGCAGCAGGGACATGGGACGGAAACGCATGACGCGGCCCCTCCTCCTCCGGACGGGTCGCGCACCACAGGTCGCACAAGCCGCGTGGACAGTAACGTGCGCCACCCGTACCACGGAAGACCGCGTGCGCCGGTGGGGCACGCGCGGCACCCACCCGGACGGCGTCCGTGGGCCAAGTGGGTTGACATCGTTGTCCGTTGGGGCGGTACAGTCAGGGGCAGATCATTCGACAACGTTGTCGCACCGCAGTGCCGTACCAAGCCACGCACCACCCGGGCGGGTCGAACCCCCATTCCCCGCCCGGCTCGCGGACCCGGTGGCCCCCGTCCACCGGGTCCGCCCCGAGCACCGGGTCAACCGACCTGGCAGGGCAGGGCGGTCGCCGGATCACCGCCGTCGCCGTTGACGACGTAGCCGAAGGTGGCGGTCTGTCCTGGACTCAGCGAGCCGTTCCAGTCGGCGTTGTGGACCATCACGTCCTGGCCGCTGTAGGTCGCGTTGCCGCTCCAGAGGCTGGCGACCGACTGCCCTGCGGGGAGTGACCAGTTGACCATCCAGCCGAGCATCGGGACGTCGCCGGAGTTGGTGACGGTCACCTCGGACTGGTAGCCGCCGGGCCAGCTGCCGGTCGTGCGGCGGGTGGCCGAGCAGACGCCGGGGACCGGGTCGGTGGGGTTGCCCGGGTCGTGAATACCCGTCACTTCGCCGTTGCCGCCGTCGAACACGACGTCCGAGCACGAGTAGAAGGTCTCCGCGCTGTCCGAGCGCTGCCACACCATGTAGATGATGTGGCGCCCCGACTTGCCCACCGGAAGCCGCCCGCTCCAGGAGTAGTTGGCCTCGACCGTGCCCGGCGTGCCGTTGAGCGGCGGGTGGTCGACCGTGAGGAACGGGGTGTCCTCCATGTCGTCCCACGTGAGCGTCTTCGTCGGGTCGAAGCCGTCCTTGGTGAGGTAGACGTAGAACCAACCCGGGTGTGCCGCCCAGGCGTTGTAGGAGAAGTCGACCGTCGCGCCCGAGGTGAGGTGGGTCAACGGCCAGTCGTCGCGCGGGAGATCGAAGCCCGTGAAGTTCGGGTTGCCGCCGCTGCACAGCGAACCGTCCGGCACGAAGCCCCGGGTGCGGCCTGCGCCGTCGGAGCGCAGCACCGAGAACCAGTTGTAGAACGGCGTGGTCCCACTGACCTGTTGGGCCGCCCTGCACGCCGGGTTGACGGGTTTGATCTCCCCGGTGTCGGTGAGCGCGTCCTGCCAGCAGAGGAAGGTCCGGCTGCCGGGCTTCATCGGCGTACCGTGCGCCTCGGCCCGTCCGCCGGTGGCGAGGATCAGGGCCAGGGCGGGGACGGTGGTGAGGAGTGCCAGGAGTACGAGGAAGAGGGCCCGGTGCGGGGTGGGGTGCGGTAATCGCGGTACGGGGGCGGGAGTTGCGCGTGGAATTGGCGCAGACATGACAGTTCTACGTCCCTTCGGTCGGCGGGTGCGAGGAACGTGCGGGATGGACGGGCGGGGCGGGGCGGTCCGACCGCCCGGCGGGTTCCGGACCACCGAACGGATGGGAGCGCTCCCACCCCACCTGTCCGTGAAGTTAGCGCGGACTCGGGGGGCTGTAAACGTCTGGTGGCTGCCGAAGTGGTGCTGGAGTGTGGTGGGGCCGGGTCTCGTACGATCCCGGGATGATCGCAGTCGTCGTCACGGTCGCGCTGGCCTTCGCCGGGTACGCCGCCACGTATCTCAACGGGCTGCGGCTGACGCAGCGGCAGGAGCGGCTCGCCCGGGTCAATCGCCAACTCAGCGACTTCTACGGGCCGTTGTTCGCGCTGACGGAGGCCAACGCGCGCACCTTCGCCGCGTTCGCGCAGCGGCACGGCCGTGCCGCGGGCGCCTCGCCCTTCAGCGACGCGACCCCGCCGACGGACGAGGAACTCGCGGAGTGGCGGCTGTGGGTGACGACGGTCTTCCTGCCGGTGCTGCGCGAGATGCGCGAACTCGTCGTAGGGCGGGCCGATCTGTTGCGGGAGCCGGAAATGCCGCCGCTGCTGCTGGAGTTGTGCGCGCACGCGGCGGGCTACGAGATCACCGTGGCGCGCTGGGCGCGGGGTGACCTCACGGAGCACCTGTCGCTGGTCGCGTTCCCGAGTGCGGAGTTGGCCGGGTACGCGCGGCGGGCCTTCGGCGAACTGAAGCGGGAGCAGGCGCGGTTGCTGGGCGGGCGTGCGGGCGGCGCCACGGCGGGACCGCGGTGACGCCCACCATCCCGTCCGCCGCGTCCTAGACCGGTGCCGTGCGGACGTGCAACGCCGTTTCACCGGGCGGGAGTTCGGAGGTGGCCGCCGGGAGTTCGACGGTGAACTCCGTGCGGCCCGGGACGCTGGTCACGTCGATGCGGCCGTCGTGGGCGCGGGTGATCGCCGTCGCGATGGCGAGGCCCAGGCCGGAGCCGCCCTCCTTTCCGGCGGCGCGGGCGCGGGAGGCGTCCGCGCGGGTGAAGCGTTCGAAGACCGTGGGGAGGAGGGCCGTTGGGATGCCGGGGCCGTCGTCGCGCACCCGGACGACGACGGTCCGGGCGGCGGTGGCCTCGACGCTCGCCGTGACGGTCGTGCCGGCGGGTGTGTGGACGCGCGCGTTGGCCAGGAGGTTGGCCAGCACCTGGTGCAGGCGGGCCTCGTCGCCGGTCACCAGGGCCGGTGCGTCCAGCGAGAGGTGGAGCTGCCACTCGTGGCCGGTGCCGGCCGCGCGCGCGTCCCACACCGCCTCGGCGAGGAGGGCCGCGAGGTCGACCTCGGCGGACTGGAGGGGCCTGCCTTCGTCGAGGCGGGCGAGCAGCAGGAGGTCCTCCACCAGGCCTGTCATGCGCGCCGATTCGGCGGTGACCCGGCGCCAGGCGAGGCCGGGTTCGATGCGGTCGGTGCCGCGGTTCATCAGCTCGGCGTAGCCCGCGATGGAGGCGAGCGGGGTGCGGAGTTCATGGCTGGCGTCGGCGAGGAAGCGGCGCATGCGTTCCTCGCTGCGGCGCATCCGCTCCTCGCCGCGCCGGCGTTCGGCGAGGGAGGACTCGACGTGGTCGATCATGCGGTTGAGCGCGGCGCCGACCTGGCCGGCCTCGCTGCCGGGGTCGGTGTCCTGTTCGGGCACCCGGGTGAGGGCGGTGACCTCGCCGCGTCCGAGCGGGGCGCGGGAGACCTCGACGGCGGTGGCGGCGACGCGGCCCAGCGGCCGTAGCTGCCGTCGTATGACGACCGCGCACAGGCAGCCCGCGACGGTGAGGCCGGCGAGGGCGAGGAGCGCCTCGACCACGACCAGACCGCTGATCATGTCCTGCACGTCGTCCATCGGGAGGCCGGTGAGGACCCGGACGCCGTCGCTGTCGAGCGCCGTGAGCCGGTAGGTGCCGAGGCCGGGCACGGTCCGGGTGTGCATGGCGCCGTCGGCGCCGATGCCCTTGAGGGCCGTGCGCTGGGCGGCGGTCAGGGCCTGGGGCGGGGCGTCCTGCCGGACGACGGCCGCGGCGGTGATCGTGCCCTGGTCGTCGAACCGCGCGGCGAGCGTCCCGACGGCGTGGCCGTTCTCCAGGAGGAAGCCGAGGTTGTCGGCCAGCGTCGGCTGCAGTTCGGCCCCGCCGAGGCTGCGTTCGGCCGCGTTGCCGACGCGGTCGTCCAAGTTGCCGATCAGATAGGCGCGTTGCACGAACACGGTGGTGAGGGACATCGCGGCGCACACGACGACCAGGGTGGCGCTGATGAAGAGGAGGAGGCGGGTGCGGAGTGAACGGCCGTGCCGGCGGCCTGGGTTGCGGGTCAGGAGGTTCATCTGCCGTCCTCCACGGGCCGTAGGGCGTATCCCATGCCGCGCACCGTGTGGATCATCGGTGCCCGGCCGCGGTCTATCTTGCGGCGGAGGCTGGAGATGTAGACCTCGACGAGGTTGCCGCCGCCGTCGAAGGCGCTGCTCCACACCCGGTCGAGGATCTGGGCCTTGCTCAGCACCTGGCGAGGGTGGTCGAGGAGCAGGGTGAGCAGGTCGAACTCCTTGGCGGTGAGCCGGATCGGTGCTCCGGCGCGGCGGACCTCGCGGGTCTCGCCGGTCAGGACGAGGTCGCCGAGGACGCGGACGGAGTCGTCGGCCGGGGTGCGTTCGCCGCCCGCGCGGCGGAGCAGTCCGCGCAGCCGCAGGACGACCTCCTCCAGGGAGAAGGGCTTGGTGACGTAGTCGTCGGCGCCCGCTTCGAGGCCGTCGAGGCGGTGCTCGACGGCGTCGCGGGCGGTGAGCATGAGGACGGGCAGCCGCGGGTTCTCGTAGCGGAGCCTGCGCAGTACCTGGATGCCGTCGAGGTCGGGCAGCATGCCGTCGAGGACGACGGCGTGCGGGGCGCAGCCGCGGGCGATGCGCAGCGCGCTGTGTCCGTCCGGCGCGGGGTAGGGCCGCCAGCCGGCCTCGGTGACCGCGACGGAGAGCAGCTCGGTGAGCGCGGGCTCGTCGTCGACGATGAGCACGCGGACACGGCTGCTGCGGGACCCCGAGGTGCCAGTCATGTCCCGATTCTGTCCCGGCCCGCTGAGGGAACCCTGTGTTCCACCTGAGTCCTGGCGATGTCCGGTACGCCTCTGACGACGGCGAACGCGAAGGGCCGCACCCCCGTCGCCGGGGATGCGGCCCTCAACTGCCGTACCGGAGCCGCTAGTTGCGGATCAGGTTGCGCAGGACGTACTGCAGGATGCCGCCGTTGCGGTAGTAGTCGGCCTCGCCGGGGGTGTCGATGCGGACGACCGCGTCGAACTCCACGCCGGTGTCGGTGGTGACCTTGACCGTGCTCGGGGTGGTGCCGTCGTTCAGCTCGGTGATGCCGGCGACGGAGAAGGACTCCTCGCCGGTCAGGCCGAGGGACTCGGCGTTCTGGCCCGCCGGGTACTGGAGCGGGACGACGCCCATGCCGATGAGGTTCGAGCGGTGGATGCGCTCGTACGACTCGGCGATGACGGCCTTGACGCCGAGGAGCGCGGTGCCCTTGGCGGCCCAGTCGCGGGACGAGCCGGAGCCGTACTCCTTGCCGGCCAGGATGACCAGCGGGACGCCCTGCTCGATGTAGTTGCGCGAGGCGTCGTAGATGAAGGAGACGGGGGCGTCCGGCTGCGTGAAGTCGCGGGTGAAGCCGCCCTCGGTGCCGGGCGCGACCTGGTTGCGCAGGCGGATGTTGGCGAAGGTGCCGCGGATCATGACCTCGTGGTTGCCTCGGCGGGAGCCGTAGGAGTTGAAGTCACGCCGCTCGATGCCGTGTTCGGTGAGGTACTTGCCGGCCGGGGTGTCGGCCTTGATGGCACCGGCCGGGGAGATGTGGTCGGTGGTGACCGAGTCGCCGAGCTTGGCCAGCACGCGGGCGCCGTCGATGTCCGAGACCGGGGTGGTCTCCATCGTCATGCCCTCGAAGTACGGGGGCTTGCGGACGTAGGTCGACTCCGCGTCCCACTCGAAGGTGTTGCCCTCCGGGATCGGGAGCGCCTGCCACTGGGCGTCGCCCGCGAAGACGTCCTGGTAGGACTTGTTGAACATGTCCTCGCCGATGGCGTTGGCGACGACGTCGTTGACCTCGGCCTCGGTGGGCCAGATGTCCTCGAGGTGGACCGGCTTGCCGTCCTGGTCGGTGCCGAGGGCGTCGCGGGTGATGTCCACCTTCATGGAGCCCGCCAGCGCGTAGGCGACGACCAGCGGCGGGGACGCCAGGTAGTTCATCTTGACGTCCGGGTTGATCCGGCCCTCGAAGTTGCGGTTGCCGGAGAGCACCGAAGTGACGGCGAGGTCATGGTCGTTGACGGCCTTGGAGACCTCCTCCGGCAGCGGGCCGGAGTTGCCGATGCAGGTGGTGCAGCCGTAGCCGACGAGGTTGAAGCCGACCTTGTCGAGGTAGGGGGTGAGCCCGGCCTTGTCGAAGTAGTCGGTGACGACCTTGGAGCCCGGGGCGAGGGTGGTCTTGACCCACGGCTTGCGGGTCAGGCCCTTCTCCACGGCCTTCTTCGCGACGAGCGCGGCGGCGACCATGACGTACGGGTTCGAGGTGTTGGTGCAGGAGGTGATGGCCGCGACCGTCACCGCGCCGTGGTCCAGCTCGTAGGTCGAGCCGTCGGGGGCGGTCACCGTGACCGGGTTCGACGGGACGCCGTTGCTCGCGGCCGGGGAGTCGGAGGCCGGGAAGGACTCCTTGCCCGCCTCGTCGTCGTCCGAGACGTAGTTGCGTACGTCGCTCTTGAACTGCTCGGCGGCGTTCGCGAGGACGATGCGGTCCTGCGGGCGCTTCGGGCCGGCGATCGAGGGGACGACCGTCGCGAGGTCGAGCTCCAGCTTCTCGGAGAAGTCGGGTTCGGCGGCCGGGTCGAGCCAGAGGCCCTGCTCCTTGGCGTACGCCTCGACGAGCGCGACCTGCTGCGCGCTGCGGCCGGTCAGCTTCAGGTAGTTCAGGGTCTCGTCGTCGATCGGGAAGATCGCGGCGGTGGAACCGAACTCCGGCGACATGTTGCCGATGGTGGCGCGGTTCGCGAGGGAGGTGGCGGCGACGCCCTCGCCGTAGAACTCGACGAACTTGCCGACGACACCGTGCTTGCGCAGCATCTCGGTGATCGTGAGGACCAGGTCGGTGGCGGTGGTGCCCGGGGTCAGCTCGCCGGTGAGCTTGAAGCCGACGACGCGCGGGATGAGCATGGAGACCGGCTGGCCGAGCATCGCGGCCTCGGCCTCGATGCCGCCGACGCCCCAGCCCAGCACACCGAGGCCGTTGACCATCGTGGTGTGCGAGTCGGTGCCGACGAGGGTGTCGGGGTACGCCTGGCCGCCCCGGACCATGACGGTGCGGGCCAGGTGCTCGATGTTGACCTGGTGGACGATGCCGGTGCCCGGCGGGACGACCTTGAACTCGTCGAACGCGGTCTGGCCCCAGCGCAGGAACTGGTAGCGCTCGCGGTTGCGGCCGTACTCCAGCTCGACGTTCTGCGCGAACGCCTCGTGGGTGCCGAACTTGTCGGCGATGACGGAGTGGTCGATGACCAGCTCGGCCGGCGCGAGGGGGTTGATCTTCGCCGGGTCGCCGCCCAGCTCCTTGACGGCCTCACGCATGGTCGCGAGGTCCACCACGCAGGGCACACCGGTGAAGTCCTGCATGATCACACGGGCCGGCGTGAACTGGATCTCCTGCGACGGCTGGGCCTGCGAGTCCCAGGTGCCGAGGGCGCGGATGTGGTCGGCGGTGATGTTCGCGCCGTCCTCGGTGCGGAGCAGGTTCTCCAGCAGGACCTTCAGGCTGTAGGGGAGCCGGGCCGAGCCCTCCACCTTGTCCAGGCGGAAGATCTCGTACGACTCGTCGCCCACCTGCAGTGTGCTGCGGGCGTCGAAGCTGTTCGCCGACACGACAGTCTCCTTCATTGATGTGCGCGTTCCCACCGCATCCTGCCGCTACGACCCCTTGGCCGATCCGCTAAGGTAAGGCTAAGTTAGGTAAGCCTTACTGCTGGATCGGCGGAGTGTGCGGCTGCGGTGCACCTCGGCAGATATCTCGATGTCGAGATAACTCTAGTACATGGGGGCGGGCTGGTCATGCCCGGACCTCCTCCGCGGCCATATCCGCGCGCCTTCGGGGTATCCGGTGCGGGACGAAAGGGGGCGGGAATGCCGCTCACGTTCCGCAAGAGTTTCCGGATCCTCCCCTGGCTCCGGCTGAACATCAACAAGCGCTCCATGTCGATCACGACAGGAGGCAAGCGCGGTCCGCGCTACACGCGCAGCACCACGGGACGTCGTACGACATCGATGGATTTGCCCGGACCTTTCGGGTGGCGCAAGACCCGCACGAAGAAGGACGACTGACCGGGCGTCACCCGAATGGACCCCCCAAGAGGTGCCATCTCATATCTGAGATAACCTCGGCCTCATGGCAGACGACTACCTCGTACGTATCGGCAAGCTCATCCGTGACGCCCGGCAACATCGGGGCTGGACACAGACGCAGCTCGCCGAGGCGCTCGGCACCAGTCAGAGCGCCGTCAATCGCATCGAGCGCGGCAACCAAAACATCAGCCTTGAGATGATCGCCCGAATCGGTGAAGCCCTGGACAGCGAGATCGTCTCCCTGGGCTACGCCGGTCCGATGCATCTGAGGGTGGTCGGCGGACGCCGGCTGTCCGGCGCGATCGACGTGAAGACCAGCAAGAACGCGTGCGTGGCACTGCTGTGCGCCTCGCTCCTCAACAAGGGGCGCACAGTGCTGCGCCGGGTCGCGCGGATCGAGGAGGTGTACCGCCTTCTGGAGGTACTCGGCTCGATCGGCGTCCGCACCCGCTGGATCAACGAGGGCGTCGACCTGGAGATCGTGCCGCCGGCCGAGCTGGAGATGGAGTCGATCGACGCCGAGGCGGCCCGCCGCACCCGCTCGATCATCATGTTCCTCGGCCCGCTGCTGCACCGCATGGAGAGCTTCAAGCTGCCGTACGCGGGCGGTTGCGACCTCGGGACGCGCACGATCGAACCGCACATGATCGCGCTGCGCCGCTTCGGCCTCGACATCGCCGCGACCGAGGGTCTCTACCACGCGCGGATCGACCGGTCCGTCTCCCCCGACCGCCCGATCGTGCTGACCGAGCGCGGCGACACGGTCACCGAGAACGCGCTGCTGGCCGCCGCCCGCCACGCCGGTGTCACGGTCATCCGCAACGCGTCCTCCAACTACATGGTCCAGGACCTGTGCTTCTTCCTGGAGGCGCTGGGCGTCGAGGTCGAGGGCATCGGCACCACCACCCTCACCGTGCACGGCGTGCCGACCATCGACGTCGACGTGGACTACTCCCCCTCCGAGGACCCGGTCGAGGCGATGAGCCTGCTGGCCGCCGCCGTCGTCACCGAGTCGGAGCTGACGGTCCGCCGGGTGCCCATCGAGTTCCTGGAGATCGAGCTCGCGGTCCTGGAGGAGATGGGCCTCGACCACGACCGCACCCCGGAGTACGTCGCGGACAACGGCCGCACGCGCCTGGTGGACCTGACGGTCCGGCCCTCCAAACTGGAGGCGCCGATCGACAAGATCCACCCGATGCCGTTCCCCGGCCTGAACATCGACAACGTGCCGTTCTTCGCGGCCATCGCGGCGGTCGCGCAGGGCCAGACCCTCATCCACGACTGGGTCTACGACAACCGCGCGATCTACCTCACGGACCTCAACCGTCTCGGCGGCCGGCTCCAGCTCCTGGACCCGCACCGGGTGTTGGTCGAGGGTCCGACCCGCTGGCGGGCGGCCGAGATGATGTGCCCGCCGGCGCTGCGGCCCGCGGTGGTCGTCCTGCTCGCGATGATGGCGGCGGAGGGCACGTCCGTGCTGCGCAACGTGTACGTCATCAACCGCGGTTACGAGGATCTGGCGGAGCGGCTCAACTCGATCGGGGCGCAGATCGAGATCTTCCGCGACATCTAGGACGCGTTCCGGATGTCCCGGGTGCCGCCGTGCCGTCACCGGTGCGGCGGCACCGCCGTGTTCAGCGGGTGCTCCACTTCTGGTTGTCCTGGCCGTTGCAGTCCCAGAGCTGGAGCCGGGTGCCGTTGCCGGTCTTCTGGTCCTTCACGTCTACGCACTTGTTGGCCTGCGGATTGACCAGGTCGTTGCTGGAGTTGAGACGGAACTGCTGGGCCGGGTTGCCGCTGCACACCGCGATCTGGATCACCGCGCCGTTCGCCGACGAACCCCAGGCGACGTCCATGCACAGGCCCATCGAGCGGATCGTGCCGTCCGAACGGAAGTCCCACTTCTGCCAGTTCTTGCCGGTGCAGCTGTTGATCTGGAGCGGCGAACCGTCGGCGCCCTTGTGACCCACCATCTCGATGCACTTGTTGGAGGCGTGGCTGTAGATGGTGGTGCCGGGCGCGCTGATCACCGTCTTGGTGGCCGTGACCTTGGGCGTGGTGGACTTCTTCGTCGAACTCTTCCCGGAGGACGCCTTCTTGGGGGCCTCGGCGGAACTGCCCGCGATCACCCCGGCACCGGAACCGGCACCGGCCACCACCGCTCCCGCGCCGTTCTTCACCGTGTTGTTCTTGCCGCCGGACGGGTGCGAGGGCGTCGGCTTCGGCGAGGTCGGGTCCGGGCTGGCCGAACCGTAGGCGCCCGCGCCGCTGTCCGTCGTCGCACCGTTCAACACCGTGCCGGCGTCGGCGACCTGATCGGACGGCTTGCTGTCCGAACTCGACTTGCCGAGCATCCCCGACACCAGGAACGGCACCCCGATCAGCAGCGCGCCGGCTATCGCCGCACCGGCGAGCAGCCCCCGGGAGGGGCGGCCGAAGGCGGGGGCCGCGGTGGCGGCGTCCTCACCCGTCCCCGCCCCCGCTCCGCCCGAGGACTCGGCCGTCGCCGCTCCGGCGAGGGCCTCGGGAGCCGGGTCGGGGTCAGGGTCGGCGTGCCCCGGAGCCGGTGCCGCTTCCGCGGTCGCACCCTCATCGGTGCCGGCATCGGTTCCCGCGGCAGTGTCCACGGCGGCTTCCGCGGCGGGGAGTTGGGCCGTCGCGGCGGGCTGCGCGGGAGGCGTCGGCGCCGCCTCCGCCGTCGCCGCGGTCTCCTGGGTGCCGGTGGCGGCCGTGCGACCGCTCTCCGACTCACCGCTCGTCGCCGGGAGTTCGGTGCCTGCCTCGGGGGCGCCGCTCGCGGTGGTGTCCGGGGCCGGAGTGGGCTCCGCCCCGCCCGTCGCTGCCTGGTGCTGCGGGCTGTTCTTGCCGGACATGAGGGTCCTTCCAGAAAGGGGATCGGGGGACGACCGGTCAGTCGTCGTCCGGGGCGGGCGGGTTGACCGTGAACCGGTTGCCGTCAAAATACAAGGTCAGCGGGGCGCCCTCGGCCGGGCCGAAGCGCCGGGTGAGCGCGCCGGGGCCGTGCAGCACGAGGGGCCGCCCGGTGTCCCGTGCGACCAGGGCCGCGAGGGTGGCCGCGTAGGCGGCGTCGTCGGGGCGGGCCAGTACCAGGGCGAGCCGCGCGGTGTCGTCGAGCCCGGCCTCCCCGACGGTCACCGTGCCGCTCTGCAGGATCGACTGGGCGCGCAACTCCTCGGTGAGCGCGCCGATTTCGGCGAGCAGGTCGGTCGGCACCGCGGTCTCCGGCGTGGGGAGCGGGGCGTCGTCCGGGGCGCCGTGAGCCGTCACGTCGGCCTGGGCCCAGGCGAGGAGGGCGGTGTGGGGGTCTTGGGCACGGGTCCAGACGGGGGTGGGGGGAGCGGGATCGGCGGTACCGGGAGTCGAGAGTAGACCGGCCAGTGCGTGGGCGAACGTCCCGGGTCCCTGCTCCGGCGCGACGACGGGAGGGAGCTGCGGTTCCCGGGGCTCGTTCTCCGGCTCCTCCCGCGGGTCGTCCCTCAGCTCGGTCGCCCGTCCCGCGCCGTTGCGGGCCAGCGGCGGGCGCGGTGTGCGGCGGGGCCAGGCGGCCGGGGTCGTGGACAGGGAACCCGTGGTCAGCGGAGCAGTTCCGTCGCCCGCCGCCGCCCGCCGCGTCTCCAACAGGGCTACGGCATCGCCGAGATCGTGTTCCGCGTTGCGCTGCCGGGCCGCCTGCCTGGCCTGCTCGGCGAGGGCCTCGTCGATCCCGCCGGTGAGGGTGTCCAGGGCCCGCTGGGCCTCGTCCCGCGCGGCGAGCATCTGGTCGCGGTGCGCCGTCGCCGCCGTCAGCTCCGCCTGGGCCGTACGGTCCGTCCCGGCCGCCGTGGCGGCGAGGTCCCGGGCGCGGGTCAGCCCGGCGGCGGCGGTACGGGCCGCGTCCCGGGCCAGCCCGAGCCGGAGTGCGGTGTCGTCGGCGGCATGCCGGGCGGTGCCGGCCGCGCGGTCGGCCGCGGCGGCGTCGGTCCGGGCCCGGTCCAATGCGGTGCGGGCCCGGTTGATCCGCGACCGACGCCGGACCGGTGAACCGTCGCCGTCGGCCGCGGTATCGCCCGCGCCACGCCGCGCACGTCCGCCCTGTCCGGCCGGGTCGGCGGCATCCTGCTCCGCCGCCTCCTCCGCCTCGCGTACGGCCCGTTCCGCCGCCGCGAGTTCGTCCTCCGCCGTGCGGACCGCGTCGCGGGACTCCCCCGCGGTCCGGGCCGCGTCCTCCGCCCGCTCGTTCCGTTCCCGGAGTTCCGTCGTCAACTCCGTGACGCGGGCGGCGCGTTCCTGGTCGGTGCGTTCGGCGGCCGACACGGCCCGCTCGGCGGCGGCGAGTCCGTCGGCGGCGGTGGCCGCCGCGGCTCCGGCCGTGAGCAGTTCCCGGTCCGCCTCCGTCAACCGGGGCTCGGCCTCCGCCAACGCCTCTTGGGTGTCCGGCACTTGGTCCTGGAGCCGGATCTCCTCGGTGCGCGCCGCGTCTTCCGCGTGCCCGGCGTTCTCCAGCGTGCGGATCTGGTCCCGGGCCGCCGCCCAGCCCGCGTCGAGGGCGGCATCGCCCTGGTCGCCCGCCAACTGTCCCTGTTCCAGGCCGTCTTCGTCCTGCCCTTCGCCGGTTTCCTCGGCCCTCGCCGGCACCAGGGGATCACCGTCCGCACCGAACTGCCGGAACCGCACGCCGTCCCCGTCCCGCAGGGCGAGTTCGACCGGCCGGCCAAGGAGTGCGGCCGTGCCCGAGGCGGCGTACAGGGCGCGGGCGGTCTGGTCGGCGGTGCCGTCGGTGGCGAGCCAGAGCTGGATCATGCCGCCGTCGCCGTCACCGGTCGCGCCGATGCCGTGGGCCATGAGGGTCGGGAGGTCGCGGAGCGGCACCGTGCGCCAGTCGCGCAGGATCGCGTCGGCGCGCTCGCCCGGTGCGCGGTCGTCGGCCGCCTCGCGGGTGAGGGAGGCGCCGTCGTAGACGCCCGGGTCGGTGAGGCCGGTGGTGACGCCGTGGCCCAGGAGGTCCCGCTCCAGGGGGCGCAGCCGGACCGTGCCGGCGACGTACCGGGTGCCGTTCGGGCCGTGGACGGTGACGATCGCGTCGGCGACGATCTCGTGGCTGCGGGTGCCACGGGTGCCCTCGGGGAGTTTGGTGTCGCCGCGCTTGAGCCACTCGCGGCGGGTTCCGGCGATGCCGGCGCCCGAGCCCGGGTCCTGCGCCGGGCGGGCGAGCACCGGCACGGTGAAGCCGACGAGCTGGCGGTTGCTGTCCGTGGCGCTGAAGCCGCCCTGGGCCGAGAGGCTTCCGGTGACACCGGCGTGCGAGGCGGAGCCCGCGCTGACCGTGTTGAGCCGTACCCGGTCGATCGTCACGTCGCCCGCGTCGGTGACGGGGCGCGGCCGGTACAGCTCCACGGTGAGCCGGGGCGGGGTGCCGGGCGCGCCCTGGAACGGGTAGGCGCCGGGCATCGAGGGGGTGAGTCCGGCGGGGCCGCGCGGGCGGTCGAGGGAGAGGGTGCCCGCCTGGACGAGTTCGCCGATCCGTACGGCGGTGTTGTCCGCCGAGTCGGAGGCGGCGATCCGGCGCCAGTTGCGGGTGAGAGCCGGGGCGACCTCGCCGAGAGCGGCGGCGAGCTGGGGGCCTGCGTCGAAGGAGAAGACGGGTGCGGGGCCGCCCGGTGTGAACCGGCGGCCGGTCGGCGTCGGCCGCCGCGGGGACTGGCCGACCGTCAACTGCGGTGCGGCCGGGGCGGGTTCGCCGGTCTCGCTGCCGGTGAAGCGCAGTGCGGCCATCGTGTGGACGGCGGTGGTGCGGGTCGGGCGGCCGAGGAAGAGGTGGGCGATGCGGTCGGCGAGGGTGGTGTTCGCGTCGGTGAGGCTGAGCACGCCGTGCTGGAACACGGCGGCGGGCAGGTCGATGAGCCAGTCGGCGGTCAGGGAGGAGCGCACGGTGGCGACCAGCCGGTACGGGACGCCGTCGAAGTCGGCGACGTTGTCGGTGCGCAGCCAGTGGCGGTCCTCGGCGGCGCGGGTGACGCGGGCCGAGTTGCCGCGCAGGGTGTCGGCGCTGAGCAGGGCGCCCGCGCGGTCGGTGCGGGGGCCGCCGGTGGGCCTCGGGAGCCGGGTCTGGAGCTGGACGAACCCGGAGTGGCGGACGGTGTGGGAGGTCCGGTCGGTCACCGCGGACGGGGTGTGCCCGTGGACCTGCTCGATGCCGGTGCCCTGGGCGCCCCGGTGGCCGCGCAGCAGGCGGAGCGCGTGGGCGTCGGCGTCCGGGCGGGCCGTGAGGGTGACCTCGACGAGGCGGGCGCCGCCGTAGCCGACGTGGCGGAAGCGGAAGCGCTGGACGCGGCCGGGGCCCCGGCCCGCGAGGGTGCGCAGGCCCGCCGTGGAGGTGAGGTCGGCGATGCGGGTGCCGACGCCCGCGAGGTAGGACGCGTGGCCGGGGCGGGTCGTGCCGGGGGCCTCCTCCTCGATGAGGGCGAGGAGTTGGCGCCGGAACAGGTCGGGGCGCCGCACGCTGCGGGTGGCGTCGGTGAACTGGTCCATGGCCTGGACGCTGCCGAGGCCGACCTCGCCGGAGGCGACGAAGCGGCGCGGCAGCGGCACGTCGCCCGGTACCGGCGCGGGCACGGTGAGTCCGGGCACGGTCGCGTACCAGCGGGCGTGCCGCCGTATCTGTGCCGGGGAGATCAAGAACCTTACGGCGTCCGGGAGTTCGACCGCGACCGTGACGGCGCGGCCCTCGCCCTGGCCGAGCGCGTTGCCCACCAGGTTGCGGCGGCCCCGGCGGAAGGTGACCAGCAGGAGGGCGTCGGCCGAGACGCGGTGCTGGGTGCCGCCCTCGGTGGCGGTGCGGTGCACGAGCGTCGAGGAGGCGAGCCCGCGGCCCTTCTCGTGGCGGGTGGTGCGGGTGTAGCGGGCCGAGGGGTTGAAGGTGGTGGCGCGGGGGGCGGTGGTGGACGTACCGCCGCCCGGTGTCTCGGCCGGGGTGTCGGCGCGGCGTCGCATGCCGCCGTCGCCGAGGCCGCCGACGTCGCCGTCGTTGCCGGCCGCCTGGTCCGAACCCGGCGTCTGGGACGAGGAGTTGTTCTGGACGGAGGTGAAGCCGGCCGCCCACTGCGCGGCATGCGCGACCCCGCGCTGCTGCCCGGCGCCGTCGGAGGCGTTGAGCCCGGACTCGAAGTACTGCGTGAACGCGTCCGAGGCCCGCGCCCGGCGCAGGGCGCCGCGGATCTCCACCGACAGCACCTCGTCGGCGGCGAGCCCGGGCAGGGTGAGGCCCTCGATCACGTAGGCGCCCTTGAACACCTGGTGGCCGCGGGCCAGCAGGGCGACGGGGTTGCGGGCGGCGGTCAGCATCTCCGCCGTCACCGTGGTCGGGTCGGTGGCGGCGGCTCCGGCCAGCGACTCGCCGACGGCACGGCCGACTCGCGCCACCGGGGCCGGAGTCCGGTCCGCGACCGCGTCGAGCACGCCGTCCAGCAGACCGCGTGCCGGGTGCCCTTCGTAGGTGTTGCCGAGCACCGCGCGGAACGCCTCGTCCAGCGCGGCCGACGCCCGGAACACCTCCACCATCGAGTCGTCCGGCAGCGGTATCGAGTCGGGCAGCGGGCCGCCGTGCTCGTCGCTGAGTTCGAGCGCGGTGCGGTCGGCGTCGTTCGCGGCCCGCACGGTGTGCGCGGGAGGCGCCGCCGGGGCGGGCTCCCCGTCGACGGCGGGCAGCGTGCGGAGCGTCGGCACCGACAGCCGCAGCGAGCCCGCCACCCGGTCCGGGGGCGGAGGCGGCGGCGGGTCGTCCGGCCCGCGCGGCGGCGCGCCGTGCGGCACGTACGGCTCCATGGCCGTCTGGTGCGCGAACCGCACCAGGGGCTCCTCCCCCGGGCCCTCGTACAGGTCGAGCGCGAAGTCGGCGGGCACCTCGAACACCTCGCTGCGCTGTCCCGCGCCGGTGCCCTGGAACTGCTGGTCGTGCCCGACGGACACCTGCACGCTGTTGTCCTGCTGCACCTGGTGGGAACGCACGTGGTCGGCGGTGCCGCCGAGGGTCCAGGCACCGTCGCGCACCGGGATGCCGAAGGAGCCGCCCGCGCCGTACGACACCCCGTACTGCGAGCCGTTCTGGTCGGCGGCGACCGTCGACAGCGAGACCAGGCCGACGCCCTCCACGTGCGGCAGCACCGTGGTGTGCGTGGAGTCGCCGGTGCCGCGCTCCGCACTGAGCACCAGCCGCACCCTGCGGCTGCCGGCCACGGTCGGGATCTCCAGGAACAGCGAGTGCCCGCCGTCCAGCATGGCGTCGGCCGCGGCCCGCTGTCCGATCTGCGACCGGGCCTGCGCGAACCGGCGCAGGTTGTTCAACTGGGCCTGCACCAGCGCCTCGTCGGGCAGGACGAGGGTGCGCGCGTGGAGGTCCGGGGGCAGGAATCCCTCGCGGCGCAGCCAGTTCTCTGCGTGCACGAAGAGGGGTTCGGCGCCCGTCACGGCCAGCGGTGTCGCACTGGCGCCGATCGACCGCAGATGCTCCAACTCCGCCGGAAGCCGCCGCAGTTCCTCCGCCGTCGGGACATGGCCGGCGGCGTCCGCGGCGGTCATCACCCGCAGATGCATGCCGGCCGGCCACGCGTCCGGCTCGAAGGTCTCCTGGCCGCCGCCCGCCCGGTGGAACACCAGCGTGTGCTGGACCGAGGCCGGCGCCAGCAGGTGACTGCGCTTGGTGCGGACCTCGTGCATCAGGGACGCACTGGCGCTCTGGTTCAGCGCGCCGCTCGTCCCGGCCTGGGCCGAGACCCGTCCCAGGACACCGCCGCCGACCCGGCGCGTCGCCTCCGGGTGGCCCTCGCTGTGGTCGCCGGTGAGGGCGGGGCCGACGCTCCCGGACAGCGACGCGCCGCTGCTGAACTTCGACTGGGCGTCGATCTTGACGAGTTGGGTGAGGTGACTCTCCAGGTTGATCTTCCCGGCGACGCTCTGCCGCAGCGGCTCGCCCACCGTGACCTCGGTCCGCAGCTGGAACATGCCGATCGCGCGACCCGACGTGTCGAGCAGCACCGGTGAGAAGACCCCGCCCTCCCGCTGCATCGGCAGGGTGCCGCGCAGCAGCGGTTCCGACAGGAACGTCTCCAGCTCCGACGCCGAATCCGTGTCCAGCGACCGCAGTCGGCCGCGGAAGTGCTGGAGCGTCTCGGCGAGCAGCCGCCCCGGCTCCGCCACCGTGTCCACGCCCCAGATCGGCAGCACGTCCAGGTCCGCCGCCGCCGGCAACTCCCCGTCCTCGTCCCGCGCCAGATGCTGCGGGAACCAGATGGTCACCGGCCCGTGCGACTGCTCCGCCGACCAGGTGACGGGCGCGGCCAGTGCCGGGGTGTCGACGCGTACGTCCCACAGGGCGTCGAAGTCGTACGGTTCCGAGGGCTCGTTGCTGCGCTGCGCGGTCGTCGATGTCACCACCGTCGTCACCGACGCGCTCGACGACAGCTGGTTCAGGGTCAGCGCGAGGGTCAGCGCCGCGTCGACACCGCGCACCGGGATCGCCCTGCTGATCGGGAACAGCCCGGTCCAAGGCAGCATCAGGGTACGGATGTTGCCGGACACCTCCGACGACACGGACTCCTGCGAACCGATCCCGCGCCGCTCCACCCGTACGTCCCGCACCCCGCCCTCGGCCTGTCCGTACCGGGCCGCCGCCACCGGGTTCACGGGCCGCATCCGCAGGTCCACGGTCCGGTCCCGGCCGTCCACCCGCACGGTGATCCGGAAGCCCAGACTCCCGCGCAGATACGGCAGGTTGAGCACCAGTTCCTCACCGCTCGCCACCGTCCGCAGCTGCTCCCGCACGGGATGCGTGTCCGGCGCGGTCCCCAGCCCGAGCGCCGTCATCACCTGCTGGTGGACGCCGTTCACCACGGCCTCCGACAGCGGTTCGAGCAGCACCAGGCCCACGTTGCCGTCCCGCCTGGCGCCGTACCCGAGCACGAAGGCCGAAGAGGGCGGTGCCACCGGCGCGTTCGAGGCGGGCCAGATGAGGGGTGTGTCGGTGGGGATGGGGGTCGTGTCGGGGTGCTCGGTCGGGGTGGTCTCGTCCTGGCCCGCGTGGTCGTGGAGTTGAGGACCGGAGGCGGTGACGTTCTCGATGATGCGGAGGTAGCGCTGCGGGATGTGGACCGCACCCTGCGTGGTCGCCATCAGACCGGTCGTGCGGACCGCGGTGCTGTTGGCGTGGTTACGGAGGAGGAAGTCGTTGTCCCGCTGCTCGTCCGGCAGACCCAGATAGTGCAGGACCTCGTGCAGGAGGTCGGCGTCGGAGTGGTGGACGTCCAGGTGGAGTTGATCGGCCCGACCCGGTTCAGCCGTGTCGGTGAGCGTGACCGTCTCGGGGTGGGACGGGTCCTCGATCAGGTTCAGGTTGATGTGGAGCTGGTCGCCCGAACCGGGCAGCGCGAGACCCGAGTTGAGGTGCGTGTCCAGGAGACGGGTGATCCGCTCGTTCAACTGGCCCACACGTGCCGGGTCGTTGGAGGTGACCGGCAGGTTGACCGTGTAGTCGCGTATCCATTGGCCGTTGGGAGCCTGGATACGACGGACCCGCGTCCGGATGAGCGTCGTCGCGCCGCTGAGAGTGCCCGGACGGAGCGGCCTGGACTGGTCCGCGTGCGGATCGAACCGCTCCGTCGCATGCACGGCGGGACGCGCATGCGGACGCAGACCATGCCAACTGGCCTTCGGAGCGGGGCTGTTCACCCGTGCGGCAGGCAGGTCGTCGGCCGGGGCACGCACCGGCTTCGGACGGTAGCGGCCGTCCGGCTGGACGCTCTCGGCGTCCTCCGGACCTCGGGGCGCCTTCGACGTGGTGACGTTCGGCGGGGCGGCCGCGGCGTTCACGTTGCTCGCGCTGTAGTGGTTGAGGCCCGTGTAATGGACCTCCAGCGGAGGGGTGTTGGTCGTCGGCCCGTACGGCAGGACGATGCCTCGCGGGCCGCCGGTCGCGGTGGTGCCGGCGAGGGCGGCGGGCATCGGCTGGAAGACGTGGATCGGGGCGCCGAGGGTGTCGGCGAGCAGCGGCAGGAAGGCGTCGCCGACGCGATTCGCCCATTCGGTCGACCAGTTGCGCACCGCGCGGTCGAGTACGGCAGCCTCGGGCGCGGTGATCGGGGCGGTGCTCTCGTGGTAGCCGGCGACCAGCAGGGCCCGGCGCTCGTCCGGTGTCATGGTGGCGACGGTCGGCAGCGCGTTCAGCGCGCGGAGGTAGGCGAACATCCGCGCGTTGCTCGGCGGGGTGCCGGGCGGTGCGGGCGGTGCGCCCGGGGCCGAGGCGGCGAGCACGTAGCGGGCCTGGAGGTCGGCCGGGTCCATCTGCTCGGCGCGGGTCGGGCCCTGGATGCCGTAGAGGGCGAGTTGGGTGTCGACGGTGGCGTTGTTCATGCCCTGGACGGCCGTCGCGAACCGGCCGACGAGGACGCCCCGGAGCTGGCCGAGTACCTGCGGCGGGAGCGGGTGGGTGTTGTTGCGTGCGGCGGTCAGGCGGGCCAGCACCAGGTTCTGCAACGCCCGCCGGGTGGCCCGGAGATGGGCGGTTCCCTGGTCGGCGGTCGCCGGGTGCTGCGCGAGGGTGGTGAGGGTCTGCCGGACGAGGTGGGGCTGCCCGAGCCAGGCGTCGGTGCCCGCGTCGAAGGCCGGGTCGGCCTGGCGCAGCCGGGTGGCGACGTGGCCGGGCGCGCTGCCGATGACGGCGTACAGGAGGCAGTTGCCGTCGCCGGGGGTCGGGACGGCGTTGCCGGTGGGCGCGACGTAGGGCGTCAGCGGGGCGGGCGGGGTCGCGGTCGTGCCGGGTGTGGGCGCGGGTCCGGTCTTGCCCTTGGTCGTGTCGGTTCCCGTGCTCTTCGTCTTGTCGGGGCCCGCGTTCTTGGACGTGCTCGTGCTCGCGGTCTTGCCGTTGGCCGGCTGCTTGCCCTTCTCCTTGGCCGTGTCCTTGGACTTGTCCTTGTGCTTGCCCTTGTCCTTGTTCTTGTCGGGCTTGGGCGGCGTGGTCTTCTTCGGCGGCTGCTTCGGCGGGGTCTGCGTGGTCGTAGTCGTGGTGGTGGTCGTGGTGGTCGGCAGCGTCGTCGTGGTGGCCGGGGGCGGGGTGTGGGTCTGGCCCGCGGCCGGGAGGGGGGTGGGGCGGCCGTCGGGGTCGGGCCAGCGGGGCGGGGTGGTCGCGAAGGTGGTGCGCGGGGACTGCTCGGGAGTGGGGGCGTTGTCCTGGACGTCGGCGGACACGCCCGGCAGCGCGCCGGTGGCGGCCACCTGGTCCGCCGCAGCCTGGAGTTGGGCGGTGACGGCGGTGGCGAGCTGGCCGTTGCGGCGGGCGATCCGGGCCTGGGCGCGGGGTATGCGGCGCTGGGCGCGGGCCTCACGGAACCTGGCGATCCGTACGTTCTCGGCCCGGCGGACGACGGCGCGCGCGTCCTGCCCCGCTTCCTCGACGGCCTCCTGGTGGGCCTCCTCGGCCTCACCGATGCGCTCGGGGGCGACGCTCACGATGTGCTGCGCGCGCGCCAACTTCGGGCGGTCTGCGATCAGTTGATCGGTCGCCTGCTGGATCGTGTCGTCGAGGGCGTCGATCTCCGTCACCACGGCCCGCACGCGCGGGTCGTCGGCGACATCGGCCGCGGGGACCTTCGTGCGCGCAGCGTTGGGGGCCACGGGGGCCGGTGCGGGGGTCGGCGCGGTCGTCGACTGCCCACCCTGCGCTGCCCGTTGGGCCGCCGCGCGTGCCGCGGCGCGTTCGGTGCGCACGGTGTTCTCGGTCTGGGTCAGACGGGCCAGGGCCGACTGGCGTTCGCTGCGTGCCCGGGTCTCTTCCCGCTCGTGCCGCGCGATCTGCGGCGGCAGCGTGGTGACCGTCCGCCGCGCGTCCGCGAAGTCCCGCTTCAACCGCTCGACCAGGGCCGCCGCGTCGACCGCGGCCTTGGCGGACGCGGCGGCCTCCACCACGGCGTCGCCGTGGGCGGTGACCGCGACCGCGACCGCGTGCCGGGCCCGCGCGTGGGCGTCGACGGCGTCCGTGTGCGCCCGGTTGCGGTGCTGGAGCGAGGCGGTGAGGCGGTTCAGCCGCTGCGGGGTGTCGGCGAGGGTGTCGGTGGCGTCGTGGAGCCGTACGGCCTCGGTGTGGAAGGCGGTCCACGCGGTGGTGAGGTCGGGGTCCGAGGTGACGAGGGCGCCATCCGGGGCGAACTCCCAGCGGCGGATGCCCTGGGGGTCGCGGGTCATCAGCTCCAGCGGGCGGTTGCCGAGCACGGCCGCGCGGGACGCGGCGTAGAGGGCCCGGCCCAGCTGTTCGCCCTGCGGGTCGGCGCCGAGGGCCACCCAGACCTGGACTCCGTGACTGCCCGCCGGAACAGCCGAGTTGAGGCGTTCGGGCAGCGTGTGCGGTTCCACGGTGGCCCAGTCGGGGACCAGTGCGGGCAGGTCGTGGACGTTCGGCGGGGCCTCGGCCGGGGTGATGAGACCGTGGCCGAGCAGATCGCGCTCCTCCACTCGAAGGGTGACCGTGCCGGTGACATGGCGGGTGCCCTCCGGTCCTTCCACGAGCAGGTGGACGTCCGCGTCGACTGCGTAGCTCCTGGTCCCGCGCGCGCCGCCGGCGGGTGCGGAGGTGCTGCCGGACTTGAGCCAGTCGCGGCGGCTGCCGGTGGTGGTGCCGCCGAAGGTGGAGGGCTGGGTCTGCCGCTGGGCGAGCGGGACGTTGAGTCCGGCGAGCTGGCGGTTGTCGTCGTCGCCGCTGAGGAGTTCGGTGAACGCGGTGGAGAAGGAGTGGTCGGCACCGGCGGCGGTGCTCACCGTGTCGGTGGAGTTGTGGAGCTGGTCGAGGGTGACGTCGTCGGCGTGGGTGGAGCGGCGCGGGTTGTAGAGCGTGACCGCGATGGTCGGGGGCTGGGCCGGTGCTCCCTCGAAGGGGGCGGTGCCGGGCAGCTTGCGGGTGAGGTCGGCGGCGAGCCGGGGGCGGTCGAGGGAGACGCGGCCGGCCTGGATCAACTGGCCGAGCCGGACGGCCTGTCCCTCCACGGAGACGGAGGTGATCTGGGCGTGCCAGCCGCGTCCGCCGCGCGGTGCCACCTGGTCGAGGGCGGTCTCCAGGTGTGCCCAGCCGTCGAAGTGGAACGCCGGGGTGGGCCCGACGGGGTGGAACATCTGGGCGTCGGCGAGATACGGGGTGGCGGCAGGGCCGGGCAGCACGGTGTTGCGGGGGTCGGTGCCGGAGACGACCGACGGGGCGGTGACCGTCGCGGGCCGCGTGGGTGCGTTGGTCTCGGTACCGGTGAACCGCAGACTCAGCCGGACCGGGACGGTGCGGGTGCGCGGGTTGCCGCGCGCCAGGAGTTCGTCCACCCAGCGGCGTACGTCGTGGTTCGCGTCGGCCCAGGCGATGACGCCGTTCTGGATGAGGCCGCCGATGACGTTGGGCGGCCAGTCGGCGACCAGCGCGGAGCGCACGGACAGGACGTAGTCGTACTGGAGGCCGTCGAAGTCGGCGCCGTTGTCGGTGCGCAGCCAGAACCGGTTGTCGGCGGTGGTCGCGCGGCGGGCGGACCTGCTGGTGGCCGACTGCGGGGTGAACACCGGGGCCGCGCGGTCGGTCCGCTTCGGATCGGGGCCCTGGTTGGGGCGGCGGTAGCGGGTGGTCAGGGTGACCGGGAGCTGCTTCTGCCGGACCGAGGCGCGGGTGGTCGTACGTCCCGCCGCCGTGTGCGACTGCCACTGTTCGAGACCGGAGCCGGGGGTGGACGAGCCCCGGACGGCGGCCAGGTTCTGGGTGCGGCGGGGCACCGCCGTGAGCGTGACCTCGATCAGCCGCTCGCCGCCGTGGCCGTGGTGGCGGAAGTGGAAGCGGGTGGTGGCACGGCGGGGGGTGCCGTCCGGGCCGCGCCCGGGCAGTGCGCGCAGTCCCGGCGTCGAGGTGAGCTGGGCGATCCTGCTGTGCACACCGGGCTGGTAACCGGGGTGCCCCGGGGTGACCGCGCCGGGCGCCTCCGCCTCGACCAACTCCAGCAGTTCGCGCCGGACTTGACCACGCCGCTCCCGCGGGTTGACCGGCCCGAGCGGGACCTGTCCGGCGGCGGGCCCGGTCGCCGGGACGGGAGCGGCCACGGGACGGTCGTACTCGATGACCGAGAGGACGCCGCCGAGGCCGAGTTCGCGGTCGCGGACGTACGGCGTCGGGAGGGGGGCGGTCAGGGCCGGTGCGGGGGCCGGGGCGAGGCCCTGGACGGAGCCCATCCACCGTGCGTCGCGTGCGAGTTGGCCCTGTGTCATGAGGAACTGGAGGCCGTCAGGTACGTCCACCGCGAAGGTGACGGGGGCGACGGTGCCGGGCTCGCCGACGCCGTTGAGCAGCGTGCGGGATCCGGCGCGGACCGTGACCAGGTAGGTGACGTCGGCGACGACCCGGTGCAGGGTGCCGCTCTCGGTGGGGGTGCGGTTGACGCCCGTGCTGGCGGAGAGGGTGTCGGCGGTGTCCGTGCGGGAGACGTAGCCGAGCCGCGCCGAGGGGTTGAAGAGTCCCTTGAACGGCTTGCCGCTGCTCTGGGTGGTGGAGACCGAACCGTCCGACTCGGGGCCGGTGTTGCCCTGCCCGGCCGCGTTCTCCGGTCCGCTCGGCTGTGTGGGCGGGTTCTGGGTGAGGACCCCGGTGCCGCCGAACTGGTGTGACTTTCCGAGGGACTTGGCCTGCTGGGCGCTGTCGGTGGCGGAGACGCCCGTCTCCAGGTACTGCCGGGTCGTGTCCAGCAGCCGGGGCCGGTGCGCGACGGCCTGGATCTCCAGGGAGTACTGCCCGTCGGCCAGGGTCCCCGGCAGGTTCAGGCCCTCGACCACATAGGAGTTCTTGAACAGCTCGTGGCCATGAGCGACGAGACTGCCGGGAGTGATCGCCGCGTGCCGGGTCTCGGCGGCACGGGTCCTGCTGTCCATCAGCCCGTGCCCGGCGAGCGGTGAGATGCCGTCGCGCTGCGGCGCGGCGGGCGCCGGGGC
This sequence comes from Streptomyces sp. NPDC090083, assembly GCF_044747445.1. Taxonomy (NCBI): domain Bacteria; kingdom Bacillati; phylum Actinomycetota; class Actinomycetes; order Kitasatosporales; family Streptomycetaceae; genus Streptomyces; species Streptomyces sp. NPDC090083. Next base: position 1,160,548 of record NZ_JBIVED010000001.1, read on the forward strand.
GGGCGCGGTGACGGGGAGGATCGGGCCGGTGGCCGGTGGGGCGGGCGTCGGCTGGGCCTGGTTGCGGATGTCGGCGGCGGCGCGCCGGAACGCCGACTCGATGGCGGCGGAGCCGCGCACGGTGTCGATCAGCGCGTCGTCCGGTATCCGTACCAGCTCGGGGCGCGGGGTGCCGGTCGCGTCGGTCCCGTCCAGCCGGGCCCGGTCCACCGCGTTCACCGGGCGCGGCGCCCCGTCGACGCGCGCGACGGGCGGCGCGGCGACCGCGGGAGGTACGTGGGTACGGCCGTCCGGCACCGCGAGCCGCAGTGTGCCGGAGACGGTCGGTGCGACGGGCGGCGGGGCAACAGGCTGCGTGCCAGGGGCGGTTGGGGCCGGGGCCGGAGCGAGGGCCTGGTTGACGTTCCGCCCGAACCGCTCGCTGGGCTGATCGCCGTCGTCCGCGTACAAGTCGAGCGCCAGTCGCACCGGCACCGTGAAGGCGTGGCTGTCCTGGCCGGACGCGATGAAGAACTGGTCGTGCCCGGTGGCGCCGCCGACGGTGTCGCCGTGCGTGACCTGGTGCCCGTACTGGTAATCGGCCCCGAAGCCGATGGACCCCCAGCCGCCGAGCGGACCGCTGACGCTGCCCATCGGCCCGAGCGCGCCACCGTAGGACTCGCCGCGCTGCTCGGCGTCGCTGCCCGCCATCTGGGCGAGGCCCATGACCTGGATGCCCGGGAGGACCAGGCGGTGGGTGCTGGCCTGGGTGTGGTCGCGGACGGCGGTGAGGAGCAGCCGGACGCGGCGGACGCCGGTGTCGGTGCTGTTGGGCACCTCGAAGTGCAGGGCGTGACCGCCGTCGACCATGGCGTCGGTGGCGGCGCGCAGGCCGGTGCGGGAGCGGGCCTCGCGCAGCCGGCGGAGGTTGTTGAGCTGGGCGTGCAGCCGGATCTGGTGTTCGGGTTCGAGGTTGCGCGCCGTCTGCTTCAGCCGTCCGCCGATTCCCGTGGGGGCGACGGCTGTTGGGGCGGGCGGCAGGAAGCCCTCGCGCCGCAGATGGGCCTCGGCCTCGTCGAAGAGACCGTCCGCGCCCGTGACGTCCAAGGGCGCGGCGCTCAGCCCGATGCCGTCCAAGCGCTCCAGGGAGTCCGGGAGTTCACGTACTTCGGCGGGTGTGGGCGGGTGCCCGTTGGCGTCCGCCCGGCTGAGCACGCGCAGGTCCATGCCCCGGGTCTGGGTGAGCGGGGGCGCCGCCGTCTCGGTGCCGTCGGGGCGGATCAGGGTCACCTGGTAGGTGGTGCCGGACGGGGTGAGGAGGTGGCCCCAGTTGGTACGGATGGCGTGCATCGTGCCCGCCGAACTGCTCGCGCTGTACGTGTTGGTGACGGTCGCCTGGGTCTGGCCGCGCAGACCGAGACTGCCGCCGATCACGCTGGACGCGTCCGGATGCCCCTGCGTGTGGTCGCCGGTGAGCGCGGCGGCGCCGCTGCCGCTGACCCCGATCCCGCTGGTGTAACGGGAGGAGAGGTCCACCTTGGCGGTGTTGACGAGATGGCTCTCCAGGTTGATCTGCCCCGCGGTGCTCTGCCGCAGCGGGGTACCGACGTTCGGCACGGTGACCAGGTGCAGCATGCCGACCGCGTTGCCGGAGGAGTCGGTGAGGACCGGGGAGTAGATGCCGCCGTCGATCTGCATCGGCAGTGTGCCGCGCAGCACCTGCTCGGAGAGGAAGTCCGAGACCTGCCCGGCCGCGGTCTCGTCGAGGTCGGCGTGGAAGGTCTGGTGGACATGCTCGTACAGCGCCCGGGGGTCGAGCACGGAGTCGACGCCATAGAGCGGGAGGTCGGCCGGAGCGGCGGGAGCGGGCAGCGAGCCCGGCGCCGGGTCGGCGGTGGTGAGGTGCCGGGGGAACCAGATCGTGGTCGGCCCGTGCGACTCCGCGGTGCCCCAGCCGTCGGCGGCGGGCGCGGTACCGGTGGTCGGCGCGGTGACCGAGGGCGCGTCGACGCGCACCCGCCACTGAGTGGTGAACTCCACCGGATCGGAGGGCTCGTTGGAGCGCTGAGCGGACGTCGTCTGCACGGCCTGCGTGACCGTGGTGGCATCGCCGGCCTGGTTGTGCGTGACGGCCGCCGTCACCGAGCCGTCCACCGCCCGCACCGCGGTCGCCGCCTCGATCGGCCACGACCCGGTCCACGGCACCTGGAACGTCCGGTACGTCCCCGACGGCTGGCTGGAGAAGTTCTCCCGCGTGCCGAACCCGCGCCGCTCGACGTGCTTGTCCGGATCGCGCGGATCGAACCGCCCCTGCCGCAGGGAGGCCCGCGCATCGGACAACGTCAGCTGTACGTCCACGGTGTGGTCGCGTCCGTCGACCGTGACGGTGATCCGGTGACCGCCGTTCGCCCGCAGATACGGCATCTGGAGCCCGAGGTTGTCCCGGTTCAGCGCAGCCCGCACCTGCTCGCGCACGGACTCCGGCGGATCGTCGGCGTCCAGTCCGAGCGCCTCGTAGACCTGCCCGTGCAGCCCCTCGATCACCTCGTCCGAGAACGGCTCCGCGTACACCAGACCGACGGCCCCGTCCGGGAGCGCGCCGTACGAGGTGACGTAGGACGAGGGGAGTTGAGCCGGTGCGGGGGTCGGGACGGTCGGCGCGTGGGAGGCGGGCCAGGTGAGGGGGGCGTCGGTCGGGATGGGAGCGGCGTCGGGATCGAGTGTGGGGGTGGTCTCGTCCTGGCCCGCGTGGTCGTGGAGTTGAGGGCCGGAGGCGGTGACGTTCTCGATGATCTGGAGGTAGCGCTGCGGGATGTGGACCGCGCCCTGCGTGCTCGCCATCAGACCGGTCGTGCGGACCGCGGTGCTGTTGGCGTGGTTACGGAGGAGGAAGTCGTTGTCCCGCTGCTCGTCCGGCAGACCCAGATAGTGCAGGACCTCATGGAGGAGGTCGGCGTCGGAGTGGTGGACGTCCAGATGGAGTTGATCGGCCCGGCCCGGCTCCGCCGTGTCGGTGAGCGTGACCGTCTCGGGGTGGGACGGGTCCTCGATCAGGTTCAGGTTGATGTGCAGCTGGTCGCCCGAACCGGGCAGCGCCAGACCGGAGTTGAGGTGCGTGTCCAGGAGACGGGAGATCCGCTCGTTCAACTGGCCCACACGCGCCGGGTCGTTGGAGGTGACCGGCAGGTTGACCGTGTAGTCACGCACCCACTGGCCGTTGGGAGCCTGAATACGACGGACCCGCGTACGGATCAGTGTCGTCGCACCACTCAGCACACCCGCACGAGGCGGCTGGGACTGGTCCACGTGCGGATCGAACCGCTCCGTCGAATGCACCGCAGGCCGGGCATGCGGGCGCAGACCATGCCAACTGGCCTTCGGAGCGGGGCTGTTCACCCGTGCGGCGGGCAAGTCGTCGGCCGGAACACGCACGGGCTCGGGACGATAGCGGCCGTCCGGCTGGACACTCCCGGCGTCCTCCGGGCCCCGGGGCGCCTTCGACGTGGTGATGGTCGGTCCGCCCGTGCCCTGGGTCGCTTCGCTCGCGCTGTAGTGGTTCAGGCCCGTGTAATGGACCTCCAGCGCGCGGGTGTTGGTGCTCGGGCCGTAGCGCAGCACGATGCCCCGGGGACCGGTGGGTGTGGCGGTCACCGGCTCGAAGACGTGGATCGGGACGCCGAGGGTGTCGGCGAGCAGCGGCAGGAAGGTGTCGCCGACCGGGTTGGCCCAGACGCTCGACCAGTTCTGCACCGCGTCGTCGAGGATGTCCGCCTCGGGTGGGGTGAGGGGGGCGGTGCTGCGGTGGTAGCCGGCGGTGAGCAGCGCCCGGCGTTCGTCCGGTGTCATGGTGGCGAGCGTGGGCAGGGCGTTCACCGCACGCAGGTAGGCGAACATGCGCCGGTTGCTCGGCACGGCGCCGGTCGGTGCGGGCGCGGTGCCGAGCGAGACGGCTTGCAGGTAGCGGGTCTGGAGGTCGACCGGGGCGAGGTCCTCGGCCTGGGTCAGGCCCTGGATGCCGTACACGGTCAGCTGGTTGGTGACGTCCGCGTCGGACATGGTCCGGACCGCTCTCGCGAACCGGTCGGCGAGGACGCCCCGGAGCTGGCCGAGCACCTGCGGGGGCAGCGGGCGGCTGCCGTCGCGAGCCGCCGTCAGCCGGTCCTCGACCAGGTTCTGCAACTCCTGCTGGGCGGCCCGCAGATGACCGGATCCCTGGGTCATGGTCTGCGGGTGCTGCGCCATCGTCGTGAGGGTCTGCCGTACGGCGTCGGGCCGGCCGAGCCACTGGGCGAGACCTGGGTCGAGGGCCGGGTCGGCCGCCTGCAGCCGGTTGCGGATCAGGCCGGGGGCGCTGCCGATGACGGCGTAGAGGAGGCAGTTGCCGTCGCCCGGGGTCGGGACCGCGTTGCCTGCGGGGGCGACGTACGGGGACAGCGGGGCGGCCGGGGTAGTGCCGGAGGGTGACGTGCCCAGCGGGGCCTTGCCCTTGTCGACGCCCTTGCCCTTGTCGAGGCCCTTGGTCTTGTCAGGGCCCGTGGTCTTGGCGCCGGGCGACTTCTTGTTGTGGGCCGTCTTGCCGCCGCTGGTACCGGACTTGGGCGGCGCGGTCTTCTTCGGCTTCGGCGGGGCGGTCTTGGGGACCGTGCCGGTGGTGGCGGTGGTGGTGGCCGGGGGCGGGGTGTGGGTCTGGCCGCCGGCCGGGAGGGGGGTGGCCGGGCCGTCGGGTGCGGGCCAGCGGGGCGGGGTGGTGGCGAAGGTGGTGCGCAGGGACTGTTCGGGGGTGGGGGCGTTGTCCTGGACGTCGGCGGACAGGTCCTCCAGCGCCTCGGTGGCCGCCGTCTGCTCGCCGGCGGCCCGCACCTGCGCGGTGACGGCGGCGACGATCTCCGCGTCACGGCGGTCGACTTCGGCCTGGGCCTGGTCCACCCGGTCCTGTGCGTCGGCCTCCTGCTCGGTGGCGGTCCGGAGATTTTCGGCTGCGGTCTCCTCGTCGCGCGCGTCCTGCTCCGCCTCGTCGACGGCTTCCGCGTGGTCCCGTTCCGCCCGGCCGATGCGCTCGGGTGCGATGCTGACGATGCGCTGCGCGCGCTCCAACCTCGGGCGTTCTGCGGTGAGTTGATCGACGGACTGCTGGATCGTGTCGTCGAGGGCGTCGATCTCCGTGACCACGGCCTGCACGCGTGGGTCGTCGGCGACGTCGGCCGCGGGGTCCTTGGTACGTGCGGCGCCGGGTGCGACGGGGGCCGGTGCGGGCCTCGACCGGCCACCCTGTGTCGCCTGTTGGGCTGCCGCGCGTTCGGCGCGCACGGTGTTCTCGGTCTGGGTGAGGCGGGCCAGAGCCGTCCGGCGCTCGCTCCGGGCCCGCGTCTCGTCCCGCTCGTGCCGCGCGATCTGCCGCGGAAGCGTGGTGACGGTCTCGCGGGCGTCCGCGAAGTCCTGCTTCATCCGCTCGACCAGGGCCGCCGCGTCGACCGCCGCCTTGGCGGAGGCGGCGGCGTCGTCCACGGCGTCGCGGTGGGCGGTGGTCGCGTTCGTGAGCGCGAGCCGTGCCTTCCGGTGGTTCTTCACGGCGACCGTGTAGCCCTGGTTGGCCTCGCGGCGGGCGGCGGTGCGGAGCTTCAGCAGGCGCGGGGTGTCCGCGAGGACGTCGGCCGCGTCGTGCAGCCGTACGGCCTCGGCGTCGAAGGCCGTCCAGGCGGTCGTGAGGCCGGGGTCGGCCGTGACGAGGGCGCCGTCGGGGGCGAATTCCCAGCGGCGGATGCCCTGGGGGTCGCGGGTCATCAGTTCCAGCGGGCGGTTGCCGAGCACGGCCGTGCGCGAGGCCGCGTAGAGCGCCTGGCCGAGCCGGATGCCCTGCGGGTCGGCGCCGAGGGCCACCCAGACCTGGACGCCGTGATCGCCGGGCGGGATCGCGGAGTTGAGGCGTTCGGGCAGCGTGTGCGGTTCTGCCGTGGCCCAGTCGGGGATGAGGGCGGGCAGGTCGTGGACGTTCGGCGGGGCCTCGGCCGGGGTGATGAGACCGTGGCCGAGCAGGTCGCGTTCCTCCACCCGGAGCGTGACCGTGCCGGTGACGTGCCGGGTGCCCTGCGGTCCGTCCACGAGGAGGTGGGCGTCGACGTCGACGACGTAACTCCGCGTGCCACGGGCGCCGTTGGCGGGCGCCGCGGTGCTGCCGTGCTTGAGCCAGTCGCGGCGGCTGCCGGTCGTGGTGCCGCCGAAGGACGAGGGCTGGGTCTGCCGCTGGGCGAGCGGGACGCTGATCCCGCCGAGCTGACGGTTGTCGTCGTCGCCGCTGAGGAGTTCCGTGAACGAGGTCGCGAAGGAGTGGTCCGCGCCCGCGGCGGTGCTCACCGTGTCGGTCGTGTTGTGGAGCTGGTCGACGGTGACGTCGTCGGCGTGGGTGGAGCGGCGCGGGTTGTACAGCGACACGGCGATCGATGGAGCCTGGTCCGGCGCGCCTTCGAAGGGAGTGGTGCCGGGCAGCTTCCGGGTGAGGTCGGCGACCAGCCGGGGACGGTCGAGGCTGACCCGCCCGGCCTGGATCAACTGGCCGAGCCGGACGGCCTGTCCCTCCATGGAGACGGAGGTGATCTGCGCGTTCCAGCCGTGCCGGCCGGGCGGCGCCACCTCGTTCAGCGCTGACTCCAGATGCGCCCAGCCGTCGAAGAAGAACGCCGGGGTCGGCCCGACCGGATGGAACATCTGCGCGTCGGCGAGATACGGCGTACGGGCCGGTCCGGGCAGCACGGTGTTGCGCGGGTCGGTGCCGGAGACCACCGACGCGGCGGTGACCGTCGCGGGCCGCGTGAGCGCGTTGGTCTCGGTACCGGTGAACCGGAGCGCAAGGCTGACCGGAACGGTGCCGGTGCGCGAGTTGCCGCCCTCCAGCATCCGGTCGATCCACTGGCGCATGTCGCCGTCCGCGTCGGCCCAGGCGATGACACCGTTCTGGATGAGACCGCCGACGACGTTGGGCGGCCAGTCGGCGACCAGCGCGGAACGGACGGACAGCTCGTAGTCGTACTGAAGGCCGTCGAAGTCGGCGCCGTTGTCGGTGCGCAGCCAGAAACGGTTGTCGGCGGTGGTCGCCCGGCGCACCGAGACGCTGCTCGCGGACTGCGGGGTGAACCCCGGCGCCGAGCGGTCCGTCGTCAGGGGGTCGGGCCCTTGGTTCGGACGCAGGTAGCGGACCGCCGGCGTGATCGGGAGCTGTGTCTGCCGGACCGAGGCGCGGGTGGTGGTGCGGCCCGCCGCGGTGTGCGACTGCCACTGTTCGAGACCGGAGCCGGGGGTGGACGAGCCCCGGACGGCGGCCAGGTTCTGGGTGCGGCGGGGCACCGCCGTGAGCGTGACCTCGACCAGCCGCTCGCCGCCGTAGCCGTGGTGGCGGAAGTGGAAGCGGGTGGTGGCCGGGCGCGGGGTGCCGTCCGAGCCGCGTCCGGGCAGTGAGCGCAGTCCGGCGGTGGAGGTGAGCTGGGCGATCCTGCTGTGCACACCGGGCTGGTAACCGGCGTGCCCCGGGGTGAACACTCCGGGTGCCTCGGTCTCGACCAGCCCCATCAGCCGGCGCCGCACCTGGCCGCGCCGCTCCCGCGGGTTGACCGGCCCCAGCTGGATCTGTCCGGCGGCGGGCCCGGTCGCCGGGACGGGAGCGGCCACGGGACGGTCGTACTCGATGACCGAGAGGACGCCGCCAAGGCCGAGCTGGCGGTTGCGGACGTACGGCGTCGGGAGGGGGGCGGTCAGGGCCGGGGCGGGGGCCGGGGCGAGGCCCTGGACGGAGCCCATCCACCGTGCGTCGCGGGCGAGTTGGCCCTGGGTCATGAGGAACTGGAGGCCGTCCGGGACGTCCACCGAGAAGGTGACGGGGTCGATGGTGCCGGGGTTCCCGAGCCCGTTGAGCAGGGTGCGGGAACCCGCGCGGACCGTGACCACGTAGGTGACGTCGGCGACGACCCGGTGCAGGTTCCCGCTCTCGGTGGGGGTGCGGTTGACGCCGGTGCCGGCGGAGAGCGTGTCGGAGGTGTCGGTGCGGGACACCTTGTTGAGCCGTACGGCCGGGTTGAGCTGGTTCTTGTTCGCCTTCGACGTGGTCTTCCCCGCGGAGTCCGAACCGTCCGTGCCCGTATCGGTGCTGTTCGGTTCCACCGGAGTGGTCGCGCTCTGGGTGACCGTCCCGGTGCCGCCGAACTGGTGCGACTTTCCGAGGGACTTGGCCTGCTGGGCGCTGTCGGTGGCGGAGACGCCCGTCTCCAGGTACTGCCGGGTCGTGTCCAGCAGCCGGGGCCGGTGTGCGACGGCCTGGATCTCCAGCGTGTACTGACCGTCCGCGAACGTACCCGGCAGGCTCAGGCCCTCGACCACATAGGAGTTCTTGAACAGCTCGTGGCCGTGGGCGACCAGACTGCCCGGGGTGATGGCCGCGTGCCGGGTCTCGGCGGCGCGGGTCCTGTTGTCCATCAGCCCGTGCCCGGCGAGCGGGAAGACGCTCGCGCGCTGCGGCGCGGCCGGTGCGGCGGCGGGGGCGGGCGCTGTGACCGGAAGGATCGGGCCGGTGGCCGGGGTGGGAGGCGCGGCCTGCTGTGCCTGGTTGCGGATCTCCCGCGCGGCCCGCCGGAACACCGACTCGATGGCGGCGGAGCCGCGCACGGTGTCGATCAGCGCATCGTCCGGTATCCGCACCAACTCGGGGCGCGGCGTGCCGGTCGCGTCGGTTCCGTCCAGCCGGGCGTGGTCCACTGCGTTCGTCGGGCGTGGCGCCCCGTCGGCACGCGGGGGCGGCGCGGGGGCCGTCGTGGGTGCATGGGTCCGGCCGTGCGGCACCGCGAGCCGCAGCGAACCGGTGACTGTCGGTGCGACGGGCGGCGGGGCAACAGGCTGCGCGCCAGGGGCGGTTGGGGCCGGAGCCGGAGCGAGGGCCTGGTTGACGTTCCGCCCGAACCGCTCGCTGGGCTCGTCGCCGTCGTCCGCGTACAGGTCCAGGGCGAACCGCACCGGCACGTCGAACGCGTGGCTGTCCTGACCGGTGGCGATGAAGAACTGGTCGTGCCCGGTGGCGCCGCCGACGGTGTCGCCGTGGGTGACCTGGTGCCCGTACTGGTAGTCGCCGCCGAACCCGATGGACCCCCATCTGCGCAACGGACCGCTGACACTGCCCAGCGCCCCGAGGGCACCGCTGTACGACTCGCCGCGCTGCTCTGCGTCGCTGCCCGCCATCTGGGCGAGGCCCATGACCTGGATGCCCGGGAGGACCAGGCGGTGCGTGCTGGCCTGCCCGGTGTCCCGGTCGGCGGTGAGCAGCAGGCGCACCCGGCGGACGCCGGTGTCGGTGCTGTTGGGCACCTCGAAGTGCAGGGCGTGACCGCCGTCGACCATCGAGTCGGTCGCGGCGCGCAGGCCGGTACGCGAACGGGCCTCGTTCAGTCGCCGCAGGTTGTTGAGCTGGGCGTGCAGCCGGATCTGGTGCTCGGGTTCGAGGTTCCGCGCCGTCTGCTTCAGCCGTCCGCCGACTCCCGTGGGGGCGGTGGGCGGCAGGAAGCCCTCCCGCCGCAGCCAGGCCTCGGCCTCGTTGAACAGACCGTCCGTACCCGTGACGTCGAGCGGTGCCGTGCTCAGCCCGATGCCGTCCAACCGCTCCAGGGAGTCCGGGAGTTCACGCACTTCGGTGGCGGCCGGCGGGCGACCGGTCGCGGCCGCCTTGCTGAGCACGCGGAGGTCCATGCCGTGGCCCTGGGCGAGCGCGGGCGCCGCCGTCTCGGTGCCGTCCGGGCGGATCAGGGTGACCTGGTAGGTGACGGCGGTGGGAGCGAGCAGATGACTCTGGTTGGTGCGGATCGCGTGCATCGTGCCGGCCGAACTGCTCGCGCTGTACGTGTTGGTGACGGTCGCCTGCACCTGGCCGCGCAGACCGAGGCTGCCGCCAATCACGCTGGATGCGTCCGGATGCCCTTGCGTGTGGTCGCCGGTGAGGCCGGCGGCAGCGCTGCCGCTGATGCCGATCCCGCTCGTGTAGCGCGAGGAGAGGTCGACCTTCGCGGTGTTGACGAGATGGCTCTCCAGGTTGATCTGCCCCGCGGTGCTCTGCCGGAGCGGGGTGCTGGTCCCCGGGACGGTGACCAGGCGCAGCATGCCGACCGCGTTGCCGTCGGCGTCGGTGATCACCGGGGAGTAGATGCCGCCGTCGATCTGCATCGGGAGCGTGCCGCGCAGCACCTGCTCGGAGAGGAAGTCCGAGACCTGCCCGGCGGCGACGGTGTCGAGGTCGGCGTGGAAGGTCTGGTGGACGTGCTCGTACAGCGCCCGGGGGTCGATCACCGTGTCGACGCCGTAGAGCGGGAGGTCGGCCGGAGCGGCGGGCGCGGGCAGCGAACCCGGCGCCGGGTCGGCGGTGGTGAGGTGGCGGGGGAACCAGATCGTGGTCGGCCCGTGCGACACCGGCCGGCTCCACGTGTCCGCGACGGCCGCGGTGGCGGGCGCGGCGGGCGGCGCGGTGACTGCGGGAGCGTCGACGCGCACGCGCCAGTTGGTGGTGAACTCCACCGGATCGGAAGGCTCGTTGGAGCGCTGCGCGGACGTCGTCTGCACGGCCTGCGTGACGGTCGTCGCGTCACTGGCCTGGTTGTGCGTGAGGGACACCGTCACGGAACCGTCGACCGCCCGCACCGGCGTGGCGGCGGTGATCGGCCACGAACCGGTCCACGGCACCTGGACCGTGCGATACGTTCCCGACGGCTGCCCGGAGAAGTTCTCCCGCGTACCGAACCCGCGCCGCTCGACGTGCTTGTCCGGGTCCCGCTGGTCGAACCGCCCCTGCCGCAGGGAGGCTCGCGCGTCGGAGAGCGTCAGTTGTACGTCCACGGTGTGGTCGCGTCCGTCGACCGTGACGGTGATCCGGTGACCGCCGTTCGAGCGCAGATACGGGAGTTGAAGCGCGAGGTTCTCCCGGCTCAGCGCTCCCTGCACCTGCTCGCGCACCGACTCCGGCGGATCGTCGGCGTCCAGCCCGAGCGCCTCGTAGACCTGCCCGTGCAGCCCCTCGATCACCTCGTCCGAGAACGGTTCCGCGTACACGAGCCCCACCGTGCCGTCGGGGAGCGAGCCGTAGGTGTTCACGTAGGACGACGGGAGGCGGCTCGGGGCGGAGGGCGGGGCGGTCGGGGCGTGGGAGGCGGGCCAGATGAGATCGGAGTCGGTGGGGATGGGGGTCGTGTCGGGGTGCTCGGTCGGGGTGGTCTCGTCCTGGCCCGCGTGGTCGTGGAGTTGAGGACCGGAGGCGGTGACGTTCTCGATGATGCGGAGGTAGCGCTGCGGGATGTGGACCGCGCCCTGCGTGGTCGCCATGAGCCCGGTCGTGCGGACCGCGGTGCTGTTGGCGTGGTTGCGGAGGAGGAAGTCGTTGTCCCGCTGCTCGTCCGGGAGACCCAGGTAGTGCAGGACCTCATGGAGGAGGTCGGCGTCGGAGTGGTGGACGTCCAGGTGGAGTTGGTCGGCCCGGCCCGGCTCGGAAGTGTCGGTGAGCGTGACCGTCTCGGGGTGGGAGGGGTCCTCGATCAGGTTCAGGTTGATGTGGAGCTGGTCGCCTGAACCGGGCAGCGCGAGACCGGAGTTGAGGTGTGTGTCCAGGAGACGGGTGATCCGCTCGTTCAACTGGCCTATACGCGCGGGGTCGTTGGAGGTGACCGGGAGGTTGACCGTGTAGTCGCGCACCCACTGGCCGTTGGGCGCCTGGATACGACGGACCCGCGTCCGGATGAGCGTCGTCGCACCGCTCAGCACACCCGCACGAGGCGGCTGCGACTGGTCCGCGTACGGATCGAACCGCTCAGTGCTGTGCACGGCAGGACGCGCATGCGGACGCAGACCATGCCAACTGCTCTTTGCGGCGGGAGTGTTGACGTGGGAGGCGGGCAGGTCGTCGGCCGGGGCACGCACGGGCTCGGGGCGGTAGCGGCCGTCCGGCTCGACACTCTCGGCGTCCTCCGGGCCCCGGGGCGCCTTCGACGTGGTGATGGTGGACGAGTTGCCGCCGAGGGGACCGGCGTCGGTGGCGTTGTAGTGGTTGAGGCCTGTGTAGTGGACCTCCAGCACCCGGGTGGCGGTGGGTGAGCCGACGCGGGTGACGGTGCCGAGGCCGGTCGTGGTGTTCGGCCTGAGCACCTCCACGGCCACGTCGAGGGTGTCCGCCAGCAGGGGGAGGAACATCTCGCCCTGGTTGCTCTCCCACGACTGGGACCAGTTCTGGACGGCGTCGAGCGCGTGAGCGAGTTCGGCGTCGGTGAACTGGGCGGCGCTGTCGGTGTATCCGTGGCCGAGGAGCCTGCGGAGCTGGTCGTCGGTGAGCTGGTTGAACGTGGGGAGCCGGTTCGTGTCCCGGAGGTAGGCGAACATGTCGCGGACGCCGGGCTCCGCCGGGCCGGTCACGTCGTCCTCGGTCAGCGCCCGGTCGTAGCGTGCGTTGAGGTCGTCCAGCTGGTCCGGCTCCGTCACCCCCGTCATGCCGTACTCGTCGAGGGTGGTGAGGAGTTCGGGCCGGCTCATGGCCGCGGTGCGCGCGCCGAACCACCGCGCGAGGGTCTGCCGTACCTGGCCGACCACCTCGTGCGGCAGCGGGCGTCCGCTGCGGGCGGTGAGCAGCCGTTCCTCGGCGTGGGCACGGAGCAGGTCGGCCGCGATCCGCAGGTGGTTGCCCGCGGCGGGGATCGGGCCGCTCACGCCGTTCCACCGGGCGAACTGGGCCATTCCGGCGCGGACTTGGTCCGGTCGGCCCAACCAGGCGTAGGTCGCGGGGGCCTCGGTGCGCAGGGCGGGTACCTGGTCGCGGATGCGCTGCGGGTCGGTGCCGAGGAACGTGTAGAGGAGGCAGCGGCCGTCGCCTCGGGTCCGGATCGTCCGGCCACGCGGCGCGCGTATCTGGAAGGGGGTGTGCTGGGGTGCGGTCGGGTCGGTCGACGTGGGGTCCGGCGTCGAGGAGTCGGTGTCGTCCTGAGCCGGGGCCTTGCCCTTGCCCTTGGGTTCGGTCTTGGGCTCGGTCTTGGGCTCGGTCTTGGGTTCGGTTTTGGTCCCGTCCTGCGTGACGGGGGCCGCTTCCGTGTCCGTGTCCGCCGGGGCGGTGTGCGGGTCTGCGGGTGTACTGCCCTTGTTCTGGCCCGAGTTGGTGCCGAGGTTGCCGACCAAGGCGTCGAACACGCTGTCCTCGTGCGGGACGGAGTCCTGGTCGCCGCCGCTGGTGTCGTCGTCGCCGGGCGGTGCGGGGTCCTTCGGCGGGACGGGGGCCGTCGGGTCGGGGGTGGTCAGTTCGGTGTCCGGGACCGAGTGGCCGTCGTCCGTCGAGTCGTCGTCCGGAGTGGTGGTTTCGCTGTCGTCGTCGCTGGTGGAGACGTCGTCGGTGTCCGTGCCCGGGGTGTTGCCGGTGGAGGGGCCCGCCGTGCGGGGCAGGCCCGAGCCCGGCCAGCGGGGGCTGGTGGAGGCCAGGGTCGTGCGGGAGGTGGGCAGCGCGGAGGGTCCCGCTGCCAGCACCGGTCCTGCCGCTCCGGGCAGTTCGATCTGCGCCGTCGCGCGGCGGGCAGCCGCGTCGTCGCGGCGGCCGAGGGCGTTGTCGATCTCGGTGTCGATGTCGGCGAGGTTCTGTGCCGCCCGGTCGTGGGACTCGCGTGCGTCCTCGTGGACGAGGGCCGCGTCCTCGGCGTGCCCGCGCGCGGTGTCGGCGTCCGACCGCGCGGTGCCGGCGGTGGCCGTGGCGCCCGGCAGCTGCGACCGCACCTCTCGCAGGTCCGCCTCGTCGCGGGCCAGGCTGTTCCTGGCCGCGTCGAGGTCGGCACCGTTCCGCTCCAGACCGGCCCGTACCTCGACGAGATCGGCGTCCAACGTGCCGATCTGTGAGGTGACTTGCTCTATCTGCCGGGTCAGGGCCGGGTCCACGGCGGGGGTGGTGTCCGGCGTGCCGGTGTCCGTGGCGGACGGGCCGGGTGTCGGCGCGTTCTCCGTGCCGGCGGGGGTTCGCGTCGGAGGGGCTGCCGCCGCACGGGCGGTGAGGTCGGCGAGGTTGCGGCGGGCGGTCTTGGCCTGGGAGCTGAGGCTCAGTTCGGCGCGCTGGCCGTCGGCGACGGCGTCGGTGAGGGTGCTGATCGTGCCGCGGCCCGCGGAGATCTGGCCGACGAGGGTCCGCTCGCGCCCGGTGAGGCCGTCGAGGTGCTGTTCGGCCTGGTCCGCCCGCTGTTCGGCGGTGGTCGCGGCGGTGTGGGTGCGGTGTGCCTCGGCCGCCGCGTCCGTCAGGGCGGTGGCGGCCCGGTCGAGGGAGTCCTGCGCGTCGATCCGCAGCCCGCGCTGGTGGTCTTCGTCGACGAGCGCCGCCGTGTGGTCGAAATCGGCCCGGTCGAAGTCGGCGGCTACCCGCTCGAAGTCCGCCCATGCCTGGTCCAGGGCGACGACACCGGTGGTGGAGCCGGACGTCGTGGAGTCGGCGTCGGGTGTCACCCCGTCGGTCGGTGCGGGGTCCTTCGGCGGCGTGGTCAGGGTGCCGTCCGTGTCGAAGGTCCAGACGCGGAGGCCTTCCGGGCCCCGGGTGACGAGTTCGACCGGGCGGCCCTGGGAACGGGCGGTGCGGGAGGCGCCGTAGAGGGCGAGGGCGAGGCGGGAGCCGTCGGGGTCGGGGCCGGTGGAGACCCAGAACTGGTAGCCGTCGTCGTCGGGGTGGACGCCGTCGGCCATGAGGGCCGGTACGTCGCTGAGCGGGGTCGTCGCCCAGTTCTCCGGGGTGAGACCGGTGCCGTGGGTGAGCAGGGCCGGGAGGTCGTAGACGCGGGGTACCGGGCGGGGCTCGGTGATGCCGTGGCCGAGGGCGTCGCGCTCCTCGACGCGGATCGTGGCGGTGCCGGTGACGTGGCGGACGCCTTCGGGTCCCGAGACCTCGATGTGGACGTCGGCCTGGACTTCGTAGCTGCGGGTGCCCCGGCCGTCGGCGGGCAGGCTGGTGCTGCCGGTCTTGAGCCAGTCGCGGCGCCCGCCGGAGACGGTGCTGCCGAAGTTGCTCGGGTCCACGGGCCGTTGGAGCACGGGCGGGGTCGCGCCGAGGAGGAAGCGGTCGGGGTCGTCGGTGCTCGCGACGAACGGCAGTGCGAGCCCGGTGGTGGTGTCCCCGCCGGAGACCGTGCTGGTGTTCTCCGAGGTGATCCGCAGCCGGTCGATGGCCACGTCGCCGCCGTCGGTGACCGGCCTCGGCCGGTACAACGACACGGTGAGCGTGGGCCGTTGGTCCGGCGCGTGCTGCAGCGGGAACGCGCCCGGCATCGTCGGCAGCATCCCGCCGGCCTGGCGGGGCGTGTCGAGCGAGATCGTGCCGGCCTGGATGAGTTCGCCGAGCCGTACGGACGCGTTCTCGTCGGAGGTCGAGGCCGGCTGGGCGCGCCAGCCGCTCCCGGTGGCGGGGGCGACCTGGTCCAGGGCCGTGTAGAGCTGGTTCCAGCCGTCGAAGCCGTAGACCGGGGTGGAGCCGGTCGGGTGGAACAGGTCGGCGTCGTCCAACGAGGGCAGGTGGCCCGGCAGTTGGCGGGGGTCGGTCCGGGACAGCGTGGGCGGCGGGGGTGGCTGCGTGTCCGGCGGGTCGGTCTCGCTGCCGGTGAAGCGCAGGCTCACGAGCGCCGGTACCCGGACCTGGCCGCCGAGTTCGCCGGAGAGGGTGCGGCTGAGCCAGGAGCGGGTCGGCGCGTCGGCGTCGTCCCAGGCGATGACCCCGCGCTGCACCAGGGCGCCCAGGACGTTGGGCGGCCAGTCGACCACGTAGGTGGAGCGGACGGTGGCGACCAGTTCGTAGTCCAGGCCGTCGAAGTCGGCGCCGCTGTCGGTGCGCAGCCAGAACCGGTCCTCGGCGGTGCGCCCCGACTTGTCGACCTTGCTGGACGCGGAGACGGCGTTGACGGAGGGGCCGAGCCGGTCGGTGCGGTCGTCGCTGTCGGGGCGGGTGAAGCGCGCCGTCGGGTTCACCGTGAGCCGGTGCTGACGGCCCACGGAGGAGGAGAGCGACCGGCCCTCCGCCGTGTGCGAACCCCATTGCTCGATACCGGACTTGTCGCCCGCGACCGAGATGCCGCGGACGGCGCCTCGGCTCGCGGCGGTGCTCGTGGGGCGGGCCGAGAAGGTCACCTCGACGAGGGACGCCCCGCCGAACCGGTGGTGCCGGAAGCTGAACCTGGTCTGTCCGCCTCCGCGTCCGATCAGCGACCGCTTTCCGGCGACACCGGTGTTGTCGGCGATGAGCGCGGCGACACCGGGGAGGTAGGAGGCGTGGCCGGGGGTGGTGACGCCGGGGGCGTACCGCTCCACCAACTGCCGTACCTCGTCGTGGAGTCGGTTGCGCTGCTCGGTCGGCGGGGGCACGGAGACGGTGCTGGTGCCGTCGCTGGTGCCGGTGCCGGTGTCGGCCGTCTGCCGCGTTCCGGGGCCGGAGAGTTCGGTGACCGAGGTGACCGCGGCCAGGCCGAGGGTGCCGTCGCGGACGTAGCGGCTGGGCAGTGCCGGGCTGGCCAGGCCGGTGGTCGGCGGGTCGTCCGGGCGGTTCTCGACAGCGCCCATCCACCGTCCGTCGCGCCGGAGTTGACTGTCCGTCATGAGGAACTGGAGTCCGCGCGGCACGTCCACGGCGAGCGTGACGGCCTGTCCGGGGCCGATCCCGAGGGAGTTGGCGATCACGTTGCGGTGTCCGGACCGGACGGTGATCAGGTAGGTGACGTCGGCCGTGACCCGGTGCTGGAGACCGGACTGCGTAGGTGTCCGGTTGGTGCCGGTGCCGCTGGTGAGGGTGTCGGACTTGTCGCTCTTGCGGTCGTACTGGTAGCGGCCCGAGGGGTTGAAGCGGGACGGCGTGGGGGCCGGGGAGGGGGTGGGCTGCGGGCTCCCAGCGGGCTGCGGGCTCGGGGCGGCGGGGGTCGGCGGGTTGTTCTGGACCGCCGAGCCGCCCACCCCGAACTGGTGTGTCTTTCCGAGGCCCTTGAGCTGCTGCGCGGAGTCGGCGGCGGAGATGCCGGTCTCCAGGTACTGGTTCACGCTGTGCGTCAGCCGGGGTGTGTGGGCGACGGCCTGGATCTCGATCGCGAGCTGTCCGTCGACGCCGAGCCCGGGCAGCGTCAGCCCCTCCACGACGTAGGTACCGCCGAGGATCTGGTGGCCCCGGCCGACCAGCGACCCGGGTGAGAGCGCGGTCGTACGGGACTCGGCGCTCACCGTGGTGGTGTCGGAGGCCGGACTCCCGATCAGCGAACTGCTCAGGAACCCGGTGACCCCGCCCACCAGCCGGGAGACCCGCCCGGGGCGGGGGGTCGGGGCGGCGGGGGTGGTGGCCGGGTCGACGACGGGGGCCGGGGCGGTGACAGAGGCCGTGTCCCCGTCGGTGGCCGGATCGACGGTGGCCGGATCGACGGTGGTGGTGTCGGTCGAGGAGCGGACCGGTGGCGCGTCCACGGCGGGATCGACGCCGGTGCCGGTGACGATGCGGCGGAAGGCGTCCTGAAGGGCCGTCGAACCGCGCATCACGTCGATCAGCGCGTCGTCCGGGACGCGGACCACGTCCGGGTGCGGTTCGCCGGTGGCCGGGTCCGTCATGGCCAGCCGCTCGGTGTCCAGCGGCGCGACCTCCCGCACGGTGTACGGCTCGCCGTCCGGCGCGGCCTGTTCGGCGTCGAGGGTCCGCTCGTGCGGTACGGCCAGCCGGATCGTTCCGCCGACCCCTCGCGGGCCGATGAGCCGCGGGCCGTGCTCCAGGTCGCCCTCGGCGTGGGACTCGGAGTCCTCTCCCTCGCCGAAGCGGACCGTCGGGTCCGCGCCCGGGCCGTCGTACAGGTCGAGGGTGAGGCGGGCCGGCACGTCGAAGACCTGGGTGTCCTGTCCGGTGCCGATGAAGAACTGGTCGTGGCCGAGCGTGCTGGCGGTGGTGTTGCCGAGGGAGGCCTGCCCGACGTACTGGTAGTCGCCGGTGCCGTTGAAGGTCCACGAGCCGTTCGGGGTGGGTACGGTGAGCCCGCCGCCGAACCCGGCGCCCAGTCCGTAGGTGTTGCCGAGCCTGCCGTTGCCGCCGCCCGCCGCCTGGGCCAGGCCCATGACCTGGATGTTGGGCAGCACCGTGGCGTGGGTGACCGGTCGGTCCGGGTCGCGCCGGGCGCCGAGTTCCAGCCGTACCCGGTGCCGCCCGGTGGCCCCGGGGACCTCCAGGTAGAGCGAGTGGCCGCCGTCGACCATGGAGTCGGTCGCGGCGCGCAGTCCGAGCTGGGAGCGCAGTTCGTGCAACCGCCGCAGGTTGTTCAACTGGGCCTGCACCAGCGTCTCGTCGGGCAGCCGGCCGCGGTGCGGGGCGGTCGCGGGCGGCGGCAGGAAACCGTGGTCCCGCAACCAGGTCTCCGCCTCCTGGAACAGCTCGTCGGCGCCCGTCACCCCGAGCGGCGCGGTGGACTGCCCCACGGTCTCCAGGTTCCCCAACTCGTGCGGCAGCGAGCGGAGTTCGTCCTCGGTCGGGGTGTGTCCCCGGGCGTCCTCGGCGCTGAGCATCCGCAGGTCGAGACCGTGGGTCCAGGTCCCGGGCGCGTAGGTGGCGACGGAGCCGTCGGGCCGGATCAGGGTGAGGGTGTAGGTGACGTCGGCCTCGGTCAGCAGATGGCTGCGGTTGGTGCGCACCGCGTGCATGGTGCCCGCGAGGGAGCTGGTGCCGAACGCGTTCTGCGCCGCGAGACTCGCGGTTCCCTTGCCGTTGAAGCTGCCGCCGACGAGGTGGGAGCCGTCCGGGTGTCCGGGCCGCAGGTCGCCGGTGAAGTTCGGGCCGACGCTGCCGGTGAGGCTGAACCCGCTGTTGAACGTGGTGTTCTGGTCGTTCTTGACCGTGTTGACGAGGTGGCTCTCCAGGTTGATCTTCTTGTCGATGCTCTTGGCCACCGGGGTGGTCGGCGTGACGTGCGCGTCCAGCCGCATGATGCCGACGGCCCGGCCGTGCGCGTCGGTGAGCACCGGCGAGTACAGCCCACCGTCGCGCTGCATCGGCAGGGTACCCCGCAGCACCGGTTCGCCCAGGAAGTCGGCGAGTTGGGACGACGACGTGGCGTCCAGGTCGGCGGCGAAGTGCTGGGCGGCGCCCTCGTAGAGCCGACGCGGATGGAGCACCGAGTCCACGCCGTAGATCGGCAGGTCGTTCAGGTCGGCGGGCTCGGGCAGGTCCTGATCGGGATCGGCGTCGGCGTCCACGACGTGCTGCGGGAACCAGATGGTCACCGGCCCGTGCGGCTCGGCCGGCCGCCAGCCGTCCGCGGGCTCGGGGGTGGCGGTGACGACTGCCGTCTCCGCCGCGTCGGCCGGGTCCGTGCCGCTGGTGTCCGTCGGGTTCGTGACGGGGGCCGGGGCGGTGTCCGCGTCCACCCGGACCTGCCAGTTGCCGGTGAAGTCGTAGGCGCGGGACGGCTCGTTGCTGCGCTGGGCGCTGGTGGTCTGCACGACCTGGGTGACGGTGGCCGAGCCGTCCGCCTGGTTGTGGATGAAGGTCCCGGACAGCGCGAGGTCGATCCCCCGGACCGGGCCCGCCGCACCGATCGGCACCGAACCGGTCCACGGCACCGGGAACGTCGAGAACGTGCCGGACGGCTGCGCCGAGACGATCTCCCGGGTGCCGTGCCCGCGCCGCTCCACGTGCTTGTCGGGATCGCTCGTGTCGAGTCCGCCGCGCGCGGAGGGCCGCGCGTCGTCGAGCGACAGCCGTACGTCCACCTGCCGCTCGACGCCGTCGACGTCGAGCGTGATCCGGTGGCCGCCGAGGCTGCGCAGATACGGCATGTTCATCGCCATCTGCTCCGCCGACAGCACGTCCCCGAGTTGCGCGCGGACGGGGTCGTCCGGTCCCGCCGCGGGCCTGCCGAGCGCGCTGAGGACCTGCCGGTGCAGCCCGTCGACGACGTCCGGCGAGAACGGTTCGACGTGCACCAGGCCCCACTGGCCGTCGTGCCGTCGTCCGTAACCACCGAGGTAGGTGGTACGACGGCCGCCGCCGGCCGGTGCCTCGACCGGCGTGACGTCGCCCTCCGGCGAGGTCAGGGTGATGACGGGCGCGGGCACCGGCACGACCGCGGGGACGGTCTCCGGGTCCGGCTCCGTGTGCGTGTCCGCCGGGTCGGGGGCCGGCGTGATCGTGTCCTGGGACACCGTCAGGGGCGCGGACGTGGTGACCACGGGGGTCGGTACGGTGTCCGCCGGATCGACGACGGGGGTGGTCGTCGGCGTGGTGAGGGGGGCGGGCGGGTCCGCGCCGGGCGCGCCCCTGAGCGGCCCCCGGGGAGCGTTGCCCCGCCCGGTCACGGGCGGGGTGTCGACGATCCCGCCGATCACGTCGAGGTGATGGGGCCGCAACCCGCCCACCACGTACGGCGCGTCGTCCGGCCCGGTCTCGGGCACGGGCCCCGTGGGGTCGCCCATCAGGCTCGCGGTGCCGCCGCGGTGCGGGGCGGCCGGGTCCCGGCCGCTCTCGTCGCGCAGCCCGAGCTGGTGGCCGACCTCGTGGACGAGCTTGTCCTCGGAGATGTCGGCCGGCCACGAGTGGTGGGTGGTCGGGACTCCGTCCGCCGGGTCGGTGAGGGTCACGTCGAGGTGCGGGGTCTCGCCGGGGGCGGCCGGTACGACGTTGACCCGCAGCAGGCTGCCGTCCCGCAGCCGGTGCCCCGGCGCGTTGAAGACCCGCTGGATCCCGTCCGTCATCCGCTGGTGCACCCCGTCGGCGTGCGGCCCGAGCTGCGGACTTCCGGTGAGCCGGTAGGTGACGGTCACATCGGTGACGGGCCCGCCGTCGTGGCTGAACTGGCGCACGGCGAACCCGGCCCGCACGACGTACTGCGTGGGCCTCCCGTCCGGCCCGGTCGGCCGGGACACCGGGTCGACCCAGGTGGTGCTCCGCTCCGAGGGCTCGACCCCGGACCGGACGTCCTCGTAACTCCCCGGTTCCGGAACGGAGTTGGGTGTCGGGGAGGGGGTGAGTACGACGGGTTCCGGGGCCGGGGTGGTGTCCGCCGCCGGGGTGGAGGAGAGGTCCGAGGAGGTGTGGACAGGTGTCGGCGTCGTTGGCGCGGGGGTGACGTCACCCGTGTCGGACAGCGGGGCCGTCTCCGGGACGGGGGTGGTGTCCGGCGTCGAACTCGTCGTCAGCGGGGCGCTGTTGCTGGTGGTGGTGACCGGGGTCGGCAGGTCGGTGCCGGTGGTGTGGTCCGGGACGGGGTCGCCGTCGACACCGGGTTCGGGGTGGGAGGTGTCGGTGGTCTCCGTGACCGTGGGGGTCTCGGTGACCGTGGCGGTCGAACTGCCCGTGGTGTCCGTGCTGTTGGTGGTGTCGCTGGTGACGGTGGTGTCGTCGGAGGTGTTGTTCTCCGGGCGCCCGGTCGTCGTGGTGCGCGGGTTGCCCCCGGTGGTCGAGGGCGTGCCGGAGCCGGTCGCGGGGTTGCCCGAGCCGGAGGTCGTGGTCGTGCCGCTCGGGGTGGGGGTGCCGGACGCGGTCGTGCTCGTGGTGCTCGGCGGTACGACGTTGCCGTTCGGCGGCACGACGGTCGTGTCCGGGGTGCCGTTCTGCTGTCCGGTGCCCTGCGGCTGGTTGCCGGTGGTGGTGTCCGGGTCGGGCCGGTTCTGGACCTGGGTCTGGTCCTGCTCCTGGCTGTGGACCTGCTCCTGGTCCTGGCTGTGGTTCTGGTCCTGGTTGTGGTTCTGGTTCTGCGTCCCCGTGGGCGTATGGGTCGTGGTCGTCGGGGTGTGGGACTGGGAACTGCCGCCGCCCGTCGTGCTGTTCGTGCCCGTCGGGGTCGTCGGCCCGTGCGGGACGTCGTTCTGGGCGTCTCCCCCGCCGACCTTCACGTTGTCGAGCTTGATGTCGTCGAGCTTGACGTCGTCGATGTCCGGGGTGTTCGTGGTCGTGCGCTGGGGGTTGCCGGTCGTCGTCGACGAACTCCCGCTGTTCGACGTGGTGTTGATGCGGCCGGGGTTCGTCGTGGTGGACGGGTTCGACGACGGCCCGTTCGTCGGGGAGTCGTTGCCGGTGCCGGAGTCGGTGTGGGACCCGGTGTTCGTGTCCGGGTCGGAGTCCGGGATGTCCGCCGTGCCCAGCGTGTTCACCGGGGGCGGGGTCCTGAAGTTGAACTTGTTGCCCAACGCGCCCGCGCCCTGGCCGAGATGGCGTTCGCTCATCGAGCTGAGGCCGCTGCCGAGGAAGGTGTTCAGGGGGTCGATGGGGAAGCCGAAGATGGACGCCGTCGCGATCTCGCCGAGCGTCTCCGCGCCGCCCTCGGTGAGGAAGTGCTCGAAGTCCTCGCCGATCTCGTGCTTCACCTTGTCGCCGAAGGTCTTCGGCTTCGGGGTGGGCGTCGGGTTCGGCTTCGGGGTGATGTGCGGGGTCGGCGTCGGCGTGGTCTTCGGGTTCGGGGTCGGCGTCGGCTTGGGGTTGGGCGTGGGCGTCGGCTTCGGGTTCGGCTTGGTGTTGAGGTCCGGGTTGTCGAACTTGTGGTTGTTGAACTTCTTCCCGTTGCCGCTGATGTCCTTGAACGGGTTGTGGTTGTTGAAGATGTTCTTGAAGTTGTTCTTCAGGCTCTTGCCGAGGTCGTGCAGCAGACCGTGGAACAGTCCGGTGAACGCGCCGAAGACACCGTCCTGGATGATCTGCGACCAGTCGAACCCGTTCGGGCGGCGGCCCTTGGGCGCGCCGAGCATCATGGCCAGCCGTACCGCGAAGGTCGTGAACGCCTCTTCGATCGCCTCGGTGACGCTGGGCATCAGATGCGTCTTCTTCATCAGCCATTCCATCAGCGTGAGAATGGCGACCCGGCTGCGGGCCTTCGCCACCGCGGCCTGGCTGGAGGCGGAACCCCCGGTGAAGGCGGACAGCACCGCGATGATGAGCAACTCGATGAGCAGCCGCACCAGTTCGGCGATGATCTGCCACTTCGACTCCATGATGTCCATGGAGGACTTGGTGCGGGACTGCCCGATGCCGTCGAGCTGGTCGGCGAACTCCTTGAGGTAGTTGACGCCGCCGCTGTCGAGGAACATGTGCATCGCCCGCACATAGTTGTTCCCGACCTGCGGCGGCAGCGCGCGCCCCACTCCACCCGCGGTCTGCTCGATCAGGTCCGAGAGATCACGGACACGCCGGCCCAGCCGTTCGTACGGCTTGCCGTTGGCGTAGGCCATGTCCTCGTCGGCCTGGAGGAACTTCTCGCCGATGAGCACGAACAGGAGGTTGTTCAGCTGGGGCGACGCGTGGATGGTCATCAGGGGCGATCCGCTGTGTCAGTGCTTTCCGCCGTGCGAACCACCGTTGGTGTCGCCCGAGTTGATGTCGGAGTCGTGGATCGCGCCGAGGACGCCGTTCTGCGTGCCGACCACGCTCTTGAGGTTGGCGAGGGTGCCGTCACCGACGCCGACGATCGCCTCGGCCAGGGAGGAGCCGGTCGTGATGGTGCCCTCGCGCTGCTCCTTCTCCTGCGGCAGCATCTGCTGGGCGTAGCTGTCGTCGTGTCCGGGCCACTTGGAGGTGGCCGAGACGTCGGTGATGAACTCGCTGATCATCTCGTTGGCCAGCCGGCTGATCTGCTCGATCTGCCGGGTGCCGGCGATGAGCGCCGCCGGGCTGGCGGAGTAGGCGTTTCCCATCGTGTTCTCAGTCCTCCGGGTCTTCGCTGATCTCGTCGCGGAGCCGGCCGGCCCCGCGCCGTCGGCCGCCCTTGGGGCCCTCCAGTACACCGGGCCCGAAGATCTTGTTCCAGTCGATGTCGAAGCCGGTGATCTCGGGGGCCTCGGGGTTGGCCTTGGTGAAGGGCTCGAAGGTGGCCATGACGTGCCGGGCCATCCGCGCCCGCGCCTCCTGGACCGCCTCCAGCACGCTCGCGGCGAGCTGGCCCGCGGGCATGGTGCGGTACTTGTCGTCCAGGAAGGTCAGCGCGCGCAGGTCGCCCTGTGCGGAGACGGTCACCTCGACCGCGCGGTCGGCGGAGCGCACCGTGCTCTCGGCGTGGGCGAGTTCGCCCTCCGCGCGGGCCACGGCGGCCTCGGTGGCCTCCAGTTCGGCCACCGCCTTGGCCAGCCGCTGTTCGATCGACTCGCCGCTGTTCACGCCGTGCCTCCCCGACTGCCGTGGTTCCGGCCGCCGTTCACCGTGCGTACGCGTCCCGTCATCGGCCGATCACCGCGGGGGCGCCGCCCTCGTCCGTGCCCCAGACGTCCTCGTCCTCGGTGAGCCAGGCCTCGCGGGCGCGGTCGCCGCTCTCGGTGGAGCGGCCGTTCTGGCCGGCTCCGTTGGCGCCGGGGCCGCTCACCGGGTAGGGGGCGCTGGACGTGGTGGGCCGGGTGTAGACGATGTCCTCGTCCTCGTCCACGCCGGCCGCGCGGTTGGTCCGGCCGCGCCGGGTGGTGCCGTTGGACGGGTCGGTGAGGACGGCGCGGGTGCGTTCGCTGGTGCCGCCGCCCTGTCCGCCGGCGCCGCCCATGCCGCCGCCTCCCATGCCGCCCATGCCGCCCATGCCCATCGGGTTGAGCGGGGTACCGCTGGAGGCCTGTGCCGAGGTGCCGGCGGTGAGCGCGCTTCCGTCGAGGGCGTCGGAGCGCAGCGCGCCGCCGGTGTAGGGCGTGCTGTCGTAGTCGTCGTAGCCGCTGTCGAGGCTCGAATCGAGGCCGCCGCCGTTGAGGCCGGTCGTGTTCAGGCCGCTGGTGTCGAGGCTGCTGCCGTTGGTGTTCAGGCCGCTCGTGTCGAGGTCGCTGTTGTTCAGGCCGCTGGTGTCGATGCCGTTGCCGTTGAGGCCGCTGGTATCGATCGAGGACGAGGGGAGCTTGTCGCCGTCGATGTCGGTGGTGGTCGTGTGGCCCGACGGGTCGGTGGTGGTGAGCTTCCCGGTGTCCGGGTTCAGGGTCTGGGTGGAGCCGTCCGGGAACTTCGTGGTCAGCGTGCCGTCGTTGTTGAGCGTGGTGGTCGAGCCGTCCGGGTTGGTGAAGGTGTCACCGGGGTCGAGGTGCGAGGTGGTGACGTGGCCGGAGGGGTCGGTGACCGTGATCTGGCCGGTGTCCGGGTTGAGGGTCTCGGTGGAACCGTCCGGGAACTTCGTGGTCACCGAGCCGTCGGCGTTGAGCTGGGCCGTCGAGCCGTCGGGGGTGGTGAAGGAGCCCTCGGTCGGGTTGAGCGTCGACGTGCTGACGGTGCCGTCCGGGTTGGTGGTGGTGACCTGGCCGGTGTCCGGGTTGAGGGTCTGGGTCGTGCCGTCCGGGAACTTGGTGGTCAGCGTGCCGTCGTTGTTGAGCGTGGTGGTCGAGCCGTCCGGGTTGGTGATGGTGGTGCCCGGGTTGAGCTGGGAGACCGAGGTGGTGCCGTCCGGGTTGGTGGTGGTGACCAGGCCGGTGGCGGGGTCGATGGTCTGGGTCGAACCGTCCGGGAACGTCGTGGTGAGGCTGCCGTCGCTGTTGAGCTGGGTCTCGCCCCCGGTCGGGGAGTTCAGCGTGGTCGAGCCGTTCTTGGTGGAGTCGTTGTTCGTCAGCGGGTTCGTGTTCAGGCCGCCGTTCAGCAGCGAGTTGGCGAGCTGCGTCGGGTCGTTGCCGTTCGTGTTGTCGTTGTTCAGCAGGTCGTTGGTGTTGAGGTCGTTCGTGTTGAGGTCGTTCAGGCCGTTGCCGACGTTGTTCAGGCTGTCGCCGAGGTTGTCGTTCAGGTTGCTGAGGCTGTCGTTGAGCCCGTCACCGATGTTGTTGAGGTCGTCGTTCAGGTTGTCGTTGAGGTTGTTGAAGTTGTTGCCGATGTTGTTGAGGTTGTCGTTCAGACCGTCGTTGAGGTTGTTGAGGTTGTCACCCAGGTTGTTGAGGTTGTCGTTCAGGTTGTCGTTGAGGTCGTTGAAGTTGTCGCCGAGGTTGTTCAGGTTGTCGCCGAGGTTGTTGAGGCTGTTGTTGAGGTTCTCGCTGTTCTCCTTCGCCTCCTGCTCGGCGATCTCGTTCTCCTCCTTCTGGAGGACCTCGGAGAGCGTCTCGTTGTTCTTGTTCGTGATCTCCTGGTCGAAGGCGTCCTGGACGTCGGCCCAGGCGTTCTTCACGGCGCTGAGCGCGTCGATGGACGGCTGCTTGAGCTTGGCGTCCGCGTGGTCGGACCAGCTCTTGACGGCCGCGTCGGCGACCTTCTGCCAGGTGGTGTGCTGCGTGAGGTCGCCGTAGTCGGGCACCGACTGCTTGAAGTTGGCGTCGGTCGAGTACGAGGTGTAGGTGCCGCCGCCGTACTGGCTGTACGTGGAGTGCGTCGACGACAGCACGTGGTTGATGTTGTTGTTGATGACCCACTGACTGATCTCGTCGAGGATCTTCTTCACGTGGTAGTGCGGGTCGTGCTGTCCGTCCGACGCCCACTCGGTCCACGCGGACTGCAGCGAGGTGATCGCGTCCTTCAGGGCGGTCTGCGCGGCGGCCAGCGCGTCGCTCAGCTTCGACTTCGGGACGTAGCCGCCGAGGGTGGTGTTGGTCGGCGTGTAGTCGCTGCCGCCCAACTGCGTGACGTAGCCGTTGTAGTTGGTCTTCAGCTCTTTCAGCAGATGCCAGAAGAGGCTGGCCGCCTTGCCCTTCCAGGCGGCCTGGTCCTCGCCGAGCGAGGTCATCCACTTGTCGACGATGTCGGAGTGGTCCTTGAAGAACTGCACCACCCGGTCGAAGGACTGCCCGGTGTTCTCGAAGGAGAGCATGTCGACGGCGTTGTCGTCGATGACCGACAGCCCGCTGTAGGAGAAGCCCTGCGTCGAGTACGGCGACGCCAGCAGGTGGTCGAGGACCAGCTTGCTGCCGGAGATGTACTGCGCCATCGGCCCCGAGTCCCACTGGACATGCGAGTACGAGCCCTCGAACGCGCCGCCGCCGGTGATCTCGCCGCCGCTCCACAGCGTGGCCCGGCCGTTCTCGTCGACGGTGACGCCGATCATCACGATGCGGGCCTTCTTCATCTTCACGCTGTTGTGCGCGCCGTCCCCGCCGGCGTCGTAGAAGGCCAGGTCGTAGTCCTCGCCCTTGTTGACCTGCCAGCCGCCGATCGCCGAGTAGTCGGCCGCGGTCACCGACCTCATGTCGATGCCCTGGATGTCCATCCGGAACAGCTTGAGGTTGCCGAAGTCGTCGTTGCTCGAACTGCTCAGCTTGTCGAACAGGGTGGACCGGGCCGGGAGCGTGTAGCCGGTGAAGTCGGTGACGGCCTGTGCGAAGTAGTCGTCCGGGTCGTAGTTGGCGGTCCCGGAGGTGGTGCTTTCGGCCATGGGGCGGAACTCCCCTGCTGGGAATGTGGGGGCGGGGACGGGGTGAGCGCATCAGGCGCGCGGCCCGGGGCGGTGTGAGCCGGGCGCGCGCGGGGCTCAGGTGGTCGTGGAGTCGCTGCCGTTCATCTCGCCGTCGACGGTGTCGAAGATGTCGAGCAGCTTCTCGCCGTCGATCGAGGCGAGGCTGTCGCCCTGGGTCTTCAGCAAGGTGGTGATCGTCTCGTCCAGCGCGGAGTCGATGTCGTCGAAGAGCGTCTTCTGGCCGGTGAGGATCTTGTCCAGGGCGGTCGCCTGCGTCTTGAGGGCTTCCACGAGCGTGCTGCCGCCGACCGGGTCCTTGCTGTCGCCGCCGTTCATCAGGCCGATCCGGAGGATCTTGGCGAGGCCCGCGGCCGAGCCCTCACCGGTCTCCGCGACGAGGTTCTTCAGGGACCGGACACCCGCGTTGTCCTTGCGGATGGCCACCAGATCGCTGATGAAGTCGGCGATGTCGGTGTTCTTGAAGTTCTTCAGCGCGGTCGAGTCGAGGTGGGTCAGGTCTGCCATGGGTGCCTCCGCGGGCGGAACGCGCCGGCCCTGGCGTACGGAGCGGCGACGGAACGGGAAGGAGCCTGGACCGCACCGGCCACGAGGGGACTGGCCGGTGCGGTGGGAGCCGGCCGGCTCAGCGGCCGATGGTGACCTCGGACCACATCTGGCTCAGTGAGTTCTCGCTGTACTTGTAGCTGTTCGAGATCTCGTTGAGGAGCTGGGAGTGCGAGGTGAGCAGCGTCTCCATGTTCTGCACCGCGCCGTCCCAGGCCGCCTGCTTCTGGCGGTAGGTGTCGGCGTCGTTGCCGTACCACGTCTTGGAGAGCTCGCTGAGCTCCGCCTCAAGGTTGGACAGCGTCTGCGCGATCGCCTTGGTCTGCGCAACCATGTCGTCCGCGGCGTTCGACATGTGGTTGTAGCTGACGTAGATGACACCGTCGGACAGGTTGTCTGCCACAGCTTGCCTCTCTTACGCGATGGGTCTTGCTCGATGTGGGGATCGGACGTGACCGCGAGGTCAGCCGGCGAGCTGGTCGAACGCCGACTGCGCCGCGTTGTACGCCTGGTTGATGGAGTCGTTCGAGGAGCCCTGGGTCTTGTTGTGTTCCACGAGGCTCTGGTTCAGCCGGTCGATGACGTCCTCGAGGTTCTTGAGGATGACGTTGCACTGGCCGTCCCACTGCGCGAGGAGCTGGCCGTACTGGCCGCCGTCGCTGCCCTGGTAGCCGCTGCCCAGGGTGGAACGGGTGCTGTCGACGTCCTGACGGATCTTCACGATGCCGCTGAAGGCGCTCTCCAGGGCCTGGATTCCGTTCCGGGTCGAACCTTCGCTTGACTGCTGTCCATCTCCAGCCATCGTCCCACCTTTCATAAGTCGATCTACAGTACGAGCACAAGTGAGCCTAAGTTGACGGAAGTTACGCTGGCAACGAACTGAGGAAGATCTGAGGTTGCCCGCCCCTTCCGCCCGAAGCCTTTTACCGGTAGGCAACGTGACCGGAACACGCCGTTCCGTGCACCGTGGTTCTGGCCGGGATCCGGTTTGGCGTGAACACGATCCTCATCGGCGTGATGTCGTCAGCGCGCCGTCAGTTCGAGGCACCTGAAGCACTCCCCGCACCACTCGCCGAAGCACGTCCCGTGCCGCTCGCCGGGACGCTTCCGGCGAGCGCCGGAAGCCCGGCGCCGATGGCTCCGCCGGGCCCGGCACCGGTCCTTGATCCGGCCCCGGTGCCGCACTGCGCCGCCGCGCCGCCCAGTGCCCCGGCCGCGGTGCCCGCGTCCGACGCCGCTGCCTGGGCGCTGAGTTCGGGGCCGGTCGGCAGCATCGAGAGCAGCGTGGACGGCACCTTCACGGGCGTGGCCCCGTTGTAGCCGAGGGCGGCCAGCGCGTTCGAGTCCGGGATGCGGTACTTCACGCCGTCGTCGCCGATCAGGAACGTGGTGTCGCCGACCGTGCCGCCGGCCGCGCCCAACGCCCGTACCAGCGCGCCGTGTCCGGGCCGGGCCACCACCCGGTCCACGCTCACGCAGGCCGCGGTCAGCGCCGTCGGGTCGGCCTGTGCCGCCGGGAACAGCGTGGACTCCGCGACCCGTACCGACGTCACCCGCACCTGTCCGCCGGCCGGGTCGACCTGGGCGCACATCGACTCGCCGGCCGGCAGGGACAGCGCGCTCGGCGGGGTGTCCGGCAGTCCGGGGACCGACGGGTCGGTGCCCGCCGAGCCCGGTGCCTGGTGGGCGCGCAGGTCGGACACGTCGATGGTGGCGACATTGGGCGCCCCGCCGTCGTAGGCCTTCTTGCGGGTGTCCGGGTCGCCCAGCAGCAGGGCGGACTGGGTGTCCGTGACCGGGTGCAGCCCGTCCTTCTGGAGCAGGTACTCCTGGTTGCCGGAGCCCGCCACCACACGGAACACCTGGCCGATGCGGGTGGCCCGGCCGCCGAGTTCGGGTCCTGTCGTGCCGCGGCCGTCGACCTTCGGGGTGGCGAGTTCGGGGCCGGTCACCAGGGCGTCGAGGAAGGCGGCGGACACCGGGCGCGGGGTCACCGACGCGTAGCCGAGGGACTCCGCCGCGCCCGAGTCCTCGTCCAGCTCCAGGCGGCTGCCCTGCCACACCAAGTAGGTGTGTTTGTCGGGGCCCTTGACGACCAGCGCAAACGTCGCGCCGACGGAGTCCGTCTCCACCGGGGCGCCCGGCACGAGGGTGGTCTGCGCGCCGGAGCCGGTCGAGCAGACCTCCCACGGCGAGGTCTCCAGGTCACCGGTGCCCGGTACGGAGTCGGGGGCGCCGGTGATGCCGACCGGGCGGCCGACCGGGGTGCCCGCCAGCGACTTCGACCCGACCGACGTGGTCTTCAGGCCGGCGCCGCCGATCAGCACGGCCGAGGCGTAGTTGCGCACCGGGCGCAGCCGTCCGTCGGCGTACAGGTAGCGGGCGCCGGTGTCCTTGTTGACGATCAGGGTGTCGCCGCTGCGCCAGGCGTCGTTGCCGCCGGGCCTGAGCAGCCCGAACACCAGCGCGCCCGCGCTGATCAGCACGCCGACGATCACGCCGACCAGCGCGCCCCGGCTGGTACGGCCCAGCGGGCTCTCCGGGGCGTCCGGGTCGGCCAGCAGCATGCCCGAGGTCAGGCGGCCCATCATGAACGTGTGCGCTTGCACCTGGTCGCGCTTCGACCGCACGCTTTCCTCCTGCTCGGTCGTTCAGGTTCTGGTCGGGTCGGCCCTGGCGGGCGGTCAGCCGAAGAGGCCGCGGAGGGTGCCGAAGACGCCCAGCAGCCACAGGGTCAGCGGCAGCAGCGAGATCGCCAGCGTCGAGTGCAGGATCTCCGCCGCGCGCCCCCAGTACGGGACCAGACGCCGTCCCGGTACGGTCCACACCGCGACCGTGAGCGCCGCGGCCACCGCGAGCAGGCCCGCGACCAGCAGGGTCCGCTCGGTGCCGGACAGCCGCAGCCCCCAGCCGAACCCGAGCAGCAGCAGACCCCACGCACCGGGCAGCACCAGCACCAGCCGCTGCGCGGTGTTCACCAGGCCCCGGCCGTGCAGGAGCAGCAGCAGCGACAGGACCAGCGCGACCAGCAGCGCCGGGAGGCTCGGCCGGCGGGCCAGCGCCACCAGGCAGGCCGACGAGAGCACGCCGGTCGCGCCGTACAGGGCGGTCATCCACTCGCCGGCCAGCTCGGTGCGTACGGCGACATCGTTGCCCCGGTAGGGCTCGATGCCCTCCTGGAGCTGCTCGGCGTTGGTGGGCAGCGCGGGCATGCGCATCCCGGCGAACTTGAACGACAGCGACGGCACCAGACCGCCGAGCAGCACGGTGAGCGACGCGATCACACCGGCGGCGGCGGACACGCGCACGTCGAAGACCGTCATCAGGACACCGCCGACCGCTGTGGCCAACGCGACGAGTGCCGAGGCCAGGAACAGCGGGGTGCGGGCCGCGGAGGCCGCGAGGGCGAGGACCGCGCCGCCCGCCCAGGCCGCCGCCGCCCCCAGCAACCGTGCCCCGAGCACCTGGTGGGCCTGCGGCCCGCTCAGCTCACCGCCCGGCACCAGCCAGCCCGCGAGCGCCAGCGCCGGGGAGGCCAGCAGCCCGAGGATCGCGCCGGTCGCCGGATCGTCCACCGCCCGGCTGGCCGAGGCGGAACCGGCCAGCAGCAGCAGACCGGTGCCCACGGCGGTGGCCGCGCGCAGTGACGCCGGGGCACCGGGCAGGGCCAGCAGGACGAGTCCGGCGAGGACCGCCACGGCGACCAGTCCGCGCAGCAGGCGGCGGGCGGCCTCGGGGCTCCAGCCGTGCAGCCGGTCCCGGGTGACCGCGGCGATGCCGTCGACCAGGTCGTCGAGCCGCACCTCGGGCAACGCCTCGGTGCGCGGCCGGAGATGGAGCGCCTCGCCGTCGGTCAGCCCGAGGGACGCGAGGGTCGACTCCTCGTCGAGGGGCCGCCCGCCGAGGCGTTGGAGCACCCAGCCGTCGTGTTCGAGACCGGTCTCCTCGGCCTCCTCCCCCGCGTACCGCAGCACCGTGGGCAGCAGGTCGGCGACCGGCACGTCGGACGGCACGGCGAGGTCGATGGTGCGGGCCGGGGCCCGCACGGTCAGGTGGCACAGTCCGGTCACGGAAGTGTCGGTCATACCGGGGCTCACGTCTCCTGGACATCGAAACGGGGGCACGCGGCGCGGCGTGCGGGGGTGGGGGGAACGCGGGGCGTGTGAAGCGGGGGGTGACATGGACGTACGGAGTTGACGGGGTGCACACTACTGACACTCCTTGCGACGCGTGTCAACGGGAGTCCCCACGAGCGGTGTCGACAGCGTCTTCCACCGCGCCAGTGCCGAGGCCGGTTCCGGTGCACGCCCCCACGTGCCGCCGCGGTACGCGAAGTCCGTTAGGAGCCCCAAGCGTTGAGCGTGGTCCTGTTCCGTCGCCCTGCCCGCCGTCGCGGACCCGACATGCCGGCCGGCGAGTTGGTCCTCCAGGAACCGCCGACCCTCATGGAGACCGTCCCGGACACGTCCGCGGTGTGGACGTATCTGCCGATGGCCATGATGTCGGTCTCGATGATGATGCTGTTCCTGCGGTCGGGCGGCCAGTCCAGCGGCGTCTTCATGTACATCGCGCTCGGCATGATGGTGATGGCCGCCGGTGCCATGATGGTCGGCCAGGT
The DNA here is from genome assembly GCF_044747445.1 of Streptomyces sp. NPDC090083. Taxonomy (NCBI): domain Bacteria; kingdom Bacillati; phylum Actinomycetota; class Actinomycetes; order Kitasatosporales; family Streptomycetaceae; genus Streptomyces; species Streptomyces sp. NPDC090083. Next base: position 1,192,987 of record NZ_JBIVED010000001.1, read on the forward strand.
CATGCGGAAGGCCGGTGACCGCAAGCAGCGGCTGCGCGGTGAACGCCGCGACTATCTGCGCTACTTGGCGCAGAGCCGCCGTACGGTGCAGCGGGCCGTGGTGGAACAGCAGCTCGCCCTGGCCTGGCGGCATCCCGAGCCCCGGGTGCTGCGGGCCATGGTGCGCACCACGCGGCTGTGGGAACGCCGGGTCAAGGACGAGGACTTCGGCGAGGTCCGGATAGCCGTCGGCGACCAGCAGCTCGCGATGCGGCTGACGCCCGTCTCCAGCAAGCCGGTCGAGGACCTGGAGCCGCTGTGCGCGCACGCCCTGCGGCGTTTCATCCGGGCCTACAGCACCGTGCCCGGCCAGCCGATCGCGCTGTATCTGCGGTCCTGGTCACGGGTGTTGGTGCACGGCGACCAGGATGCCGCGCGCGGGATGCTGCGCGCCGCGCTGGCCCAACTCGCCCTGTTCCACCCGCCGGAGGAGCTGTGGATCGCGGTCTGCGCCGGTGACGAGGTGCGGTCCGAGTGGGAGTGGGTGAAGTGGCTGCCGCACAACCAGCATCCCCAGGAGACCGACGGCGCGGGCCCGTTGCGTATGGTGGCCTCGGCGTTCACCGACCTGGAGGACCAGCTCGGCAGCGAGTTCTCCGAGCGGCCCGCGTTCGACCCGGACGCCGTGCCCGGCCGTGACGAGCCCCTGGTGGTCGTCGTCGTGGACGGCACGAGCATCCCGGCAGGGCACCGCTTCGACGGTCCCGGCTACCGCAACGCCGTCGTCCTCGACCTCTCCGACAGCCTCACCTGGCGCCCGGGCCGCTCCACCCTGCGTCTCGACGTCGCCCCGGACGCGGTCTCCCTGGTGCGGACCGACCGCAGCCGCAAGGAGCAGTCGACCGTCCTGGGCCGCCCCGACCGGGTGGGTCCCGTGGCCGCCGAGTCGCTGGCCCGGCTGATCGCGCCGTACCGGATGACTCTCTCCTCCGACGCGGTCGAACCACTCTCGAACGACACCGAGTTGACGACCCTGCTGGGCATCGCCGACCTGCACCGGCTCGACCCCGACACGATCTGGCGGCGGCACACCGGCTCGGCCCGGCTGCGCGTCCCGGTCGCCGTCGGCGCCGACGGGCGGCCGGTCGAGCTGGACATCAAGGAGTCCGCGCAGGGCGGCATGGGCCCGCACGGCATGCTGATCGGCGCCACCGGTTCCGGCAAGTCGGAGCTGCTGCGCACCCTGGTCCTCGGCCTCGCGCTCACGAACTCCTCCGAAACACTCAACTTCGTCCTGGTGGACTTCAAGGGCGGCGCGACCTTCCTGGGTCTCGACGAACTCCCGCACACCTCCGCCGTCATCACCAACCTCGCCGACGAAGCCGCCCTCGTGGAGCGCATGCAGGACGCGCTGCACGGTGAACTCATCCGCCGTCAGGAGCTGTTGAGGTCCGCGGGCAACTACACCTCGGCGCTGGAGTACGAGCGGGCGCGGGCCGGCGGTGCCGCCCTGGCGCCGCTGCCCAGCCTGTTCGTCGTCGTCGACGAGTTCAGTGAACTCCTCGCCTCGCACCGTGAGTTCATGGAGCTGTTCGTGATGATCGGCCGCCTCGGCCGGTCCCTGGGCGTGCATCTGCTGCTCGCCTCGCAGCGCCTGGACGAGGGCCGGATGCACCAGCTGGAGTCGCATCTCTCGTACCGGATCGGTCTGCGCACCTTCTCCGCGATGGAGTCCCGGGGTGTCCTCGGTGTCCCCGACGCGTACGAACTTCCCTCGCAGCCCGGCAGCGGTTACCTCAAGTCCGGTATCGAGGCGCTCACCCGGTTCCGCGCCGCCTATGTCTCCGGCCCGTACCGCAGGCGCGGCGGTGCCGTCGCGCAGGCCCGGGTCGCCACCCAGGTGGTGCCCTGGTCGACCGGGTACATCGTGCCGCGTGCTCCCGCGCCGGCCGCGATCGTGCCGGAGCCCGAGGCGGAGGAGAGCGCCGAGAGCCTGCTCGCGGTGGCGCTGGACCGGCTGCGCGACTCCGGGCCGCCCGCCCACCGGGTGTGGCTGCCGCCGCTGGACACCGCGTCCCCGCTCGACGTGCTGCTCGGCGGTCTCACCGAGGACCCCGACCGCGGCCTCACGGCGTCCCGCTGGGCCGGTGCCGGAAAGCTGCGGGTGCCGGTCGGCCTCGTCGACAAGCCCTTCGACCAGCGCCGGGACCCGCTCGTGGTGGACCTCGCCGCGGCCGGTGGCCATGTGGCCGTCGCGGGCGGTTCGCAGAGCGGCAAGTCCACGGTCCTGCGCAGCCTCATCATGGCGCTCGCGCTCACCCACACCCCGCGCGAAGTGCAGTTCTACTGCCTCGACTTCGGCGGCGGCACGCTCTCCCAGCTGACCGGCCTGCCGCACGTCGGCGGGGTCGCGGCCCGCCTCGACACCGAGCGGATCAGCCGTACGGTCGCCGAGGTCACCGCCGTCCTCACCCAGCGCGAGCAGTTCTTCCTCGACAACGGCATCGACTCGATGTCCACCTACCGGCGCCGCCGGGCCGCCGGGGAGTTCCCCGACGAACCGCACGGCGACATCTTCCTGGTGATCGACGGCTGGTCGGCGGTCCGGCAGAACTTCGACCAGTTCATCCCGACGTTCAACCAGATCGCCACCAGCGGTCTCAACTACGGCATCCACCTGATCGTCGCGACCGCCCGCTGGCTGGAGCTCACCGCCCCGGTGCGCGACCAGTCCGCGACCCGGCTCGAACTCCGGCTCGGCGACACGATGGACTCCGTCGTGGACATCCGCAAGGCGAGCGCGGTGCCGCAGATCCCGGGCCGGGGTCTGACCGTCGAGACGAAGCTGCACTTCCTGTCGGCGCTGCCGCGCGGTGACGGCTCCACCGATCCGGAGACGCTCAGCGAGGGCGTGGCCGACCTGGTGGACCGGATCGCCTCGGCCTGGCACGGGCCGCGCGCCCCGCAGGTCCGGATGCTCCCGCACCGGCTGCCCGCCACCGAACTGCCCGAGTCCGAACTCGGCGACGGCGCCAGCCTCAGGATCGCGCTCGGCCAGGACGAGGAGACCCTCGGCACGGTCTGGCACGACTTCTCCCGCACCCCGCACCTGGTCGCCGTGGGCGACACGGAGAGCGGCAAGACCAACCTGCTGCGGCTGGTCGCGGACTCGGTCGTCGCCCGCTACTCCCCCGCCGAGGCCCGCATCCTGGTCGTCGACTACCGCCGCGGCCTGGTCGACGCCGTCCCGGAGGAGTACCGCCTGGGCCACGCGGTGGCGCTGGAGGCCCTCAAGCAACTGGTGGGCGGCTCGGCGAAGGCCCTGCGCACCCGCGTCCCCGGCCAGGAGATCACCCCCGCCCGGATGCGCCAGGCCGACTGGTGGACGGGCCCCCGCCTGTTCGTCCTGGTCGACGACTACGACATGGTCGGCGGCGGCACGGTCATGGACCACCCCTTCGCCCCGCTCTTCGAACACCTCGCCCTGGGCCACGAGTTGGGCCTCCACGTGGTCGTGGCCCGGTCCGCGACGGGCGCCGGGCGAGGTCTCAACGACCAGCTCCTGCGCCGCCTGGACGAGGTCAACACCCCCGGCGTCCTGATGTCCTGCTCCCCCTCGGAGGGCTACGTCTTCGGCAACGTGAAGCCCCGGGTCCTTCCGCCGGGCCGCGCGCTCCACATCGTCCGCCGCAAGCCGTCCCTCATCCAGACGGCGCTGGCGGCGCCGGGGGCGGAGGCGGAGGAGTGAGGAACCGGCACTGAACACAGCGGCCCCGGGCGACTGTCGCCGCCCGGGGCCGTTCCGTTTCCCGCTGTGTGGCGGTGTCCGGGAGGTGGTGACCGGGAGTCCCGGCCGATCGTCAGCTCTCCTGGGTCCCCTGCGCGCCCGTGCCCACCGGAACCGGGCTCTCCGCGCCCTCGGGCCCGGCCGTGGCCACCGGCTCCGCCGGGCCGGTCGCCGCATCCGTCCGCGACGGACGCCAGCCCAGGCGGCGGCCCCGGGGCAGGATCACGCCCAGCCAGACCACCGCGATGATGACCGCGAGACCCGCCGACGCGGGCCACAGGGCCCGGCGCAGCGGACCGGCCGCCTTGTCGGCGGGGAGGTGGACCGGGGTGGCGGAGTCGTCGCCCCGGGACGACGCCGCCGTGCCGTTCAGGATCGAGGTGACGGCCGCGTACGGGTCGATGCGGGGGACGTCCGCCGGGTAGGCCGACGTACGGAGGAGGGCCGCGGTCTCGGTGGCCGTCAGGTCGGGGTGGACGGAGCGCACCAGGGCCGCCGTACCGGCGACGAAACCGGCGGCCAGGGACGCCCCGGAGCCGATGTAGTGGCCCTTCTTCGCCGGGCCGATGCCGACGACCCCGTCACCGGGCGCGGCGACGGCGGCGCTGTCGGTCGTGTACGCGCCGGTCGGACGCTTGCCGTCCACGTCCACGTCGAGGACGGAGAGCACGCCTCGGTCGGCGGCCGGGTAGTAGGGGCGGGCGGGCGGACTGTCCGTCGCCGAGGTCGCCGAGGCCGGGGTGTCCGGTACGGCGGCGGCGACCACCAGGACGTCCTTCTTCGCGGCGTACGCGACCGCCGACCGCAGCGCGGCGGAGTCGCCGCCGAGCGCCGCCGACACGGTGACCACCTTCGCGCCGCCGTCCACGGCGGCCCGGATGCCGTCCGCGACCCGGTCCGCGGTCACCGCGCCCCGCGCGTCGCTGCCCCGCACCGCGAGGATCCGCGCCTGCTGCGCCACCCCCGCGAACCGCACGCCGTCGGCCACGGCCGCGCCGATCAGCCCGGCCACGAAGGTGCCGTGGCCCACGCAGTCGGTGCCCGCGTCGCCGACCGCCGTGACGCGTCCCTTGAGCGTGGGCGCCGAGGACGAGACCCCGGTGTCGACGACGCCGACGGTCACCCCGGCGCCGGAGGCGAACTGCCAGGTCCGGCTCAGCTGGAGGGAGACCTGCTCCCACGGTGTGTCGGTGGCCGGCTGGTCCGAGCCCGCGGTGCAGGCCGCGTCGGCGTCCAGCTTCGAGGCGAGGACGGGGAGCCGGACCGTGGAGCCGTCGGCCGCCGTGGCGGTCCCGGCGCCGACGGCGCTCGCGGCGGCCGTCAGCAGCAGGGCCAGTCCGCCGGCGATAGCCCTGCCGTGTGCCGCCGTCATGCGCGGGCCGCCCCGCTGGAGGTGGAGGAGGCACCGGCCGGATCGGCGAGGTCCTCGGGAAGCAGCAGCCGCAGGTCGTCGAGGCTGGGCACGGCCAGCCTGCTGAGCCGGCCCGCCTGTCGGGTCATCATCCGCTCCAGGATCTGACGCGCGGTGCGCGCGTTGCCGAACGACCGGTCGCGGGGCAGCGAGTCGAAGTGCTGCCGCAGGACCGGGCCGAGCCCGGCCGCGCACTCGTAGCCGAGGTGCACGGCGTGCTCGCGGACGATCGTGACCAGTTCGTCGGAGGAGTAGTCGGCGAACTCCACGCGGCGCGAGAAGCGGGAGGACAGGCCGGGGTTGGAGGCGAGGAACGTCTCCATCTCCTGGGTGTATCCGGCGACGATGACGACCACCTTGTCGCGGTGGTCCTCCATCAGCTTCAGGAGGGTGTCGACGGCCTCCCGGCCGAAGTCGTTGCCGGACGCCTCGCGCGGGGTGAGGGTGTACGCCTCGTCGATGAACAGCACACCGCCCAGGGCCCGTTCGAAGACCTCGCGGGTCAACTGCGCGGTGTGGCCCACGTAGCGGCCGACGAGATCGGCGCGGGACACCTCGACGAGCTGGCCGCGCGGCAACACGCCCAGGGACGCGAGGAGTTCGCCGTAGAGCCGGGCGACCGTGGTCTTGCCGGTGCCGGGCGGGCCGGTGAAGACGAGGTGGTGGCTGAGGCGGGGCACCGGGAGTCCGGCGGCCTCGCGCTGCTTGGCCGTGGACACCAGGTTGACGAGGTCGGTGACGTCCCGCTTGACCGCGTGGAGTCCGACCAGCGCGTCCAGCCTGCTGAGCGCGTCGTCGCCGGGGTCGACCGCGTTCGGTCCGTCGGCGGCGGTGCGGGCCGCCTCCTCGCTGATGTCCTGCGGCAGCAGCAGGGAGAGGTCCTGCTCGGTGACGTCGGTGAGCGCGGACAGCCGTACCGCCTGCCGGTCCACCATCTCCTCGAACACCTGGCGCGCGGCACGGCCGTTGCCGAAACCGGCGTCCTTCGGTATCCGCTCGAAGTGCACCGCGAGCGCGTGGCGGGTCTCGTCGGCGAGCGTGTACTGGTGGCGTACACACATGCTCTCCATGATCTCCACCAGCTCCGGCACCGAGTAGTTCTCGAACTCGACGGTGCGCGAGAAGCGGGACGCCAGACCGGGGTTGGAGCCGAGGAAGCTGCGCATCTCGTCGGAGTAGCCCGCGGCGACGACGACCACGTCCTCGCGGTGGTCCTCCATCAGCTTCAGCAGCGTGTCCACGGCCTCGCGGCCGAAGTCGGCCCCGGATCCCCGGGAGTCGGAGGTGAGGGTGTACGCCTCGTCGACGAACAGGACGCCGCCCAGGGCCCGTTCGAAGGCCTCGGTGGTCTTGATGGCCGTACCGCCGATGACCTGGGCGACGAGGTCGGCGCGGGAGACCTCGACCAGGTGGCCGGAGCGCAGGGCGCCCAGCTCGGCGAGGATCGTGCCGTAGAGCCGGGCCACGGTCGTCTTGCCGGTGCCGGGCGGGCCCGCGAAGACCAGGTGGCGGCTCATCGGCGGGGCGGACATGCCGAGTTGGGCGCGGCGGGCGGCGAGCTGGGTGAGGTTGACGAGGGTGCGGACCTGTTCCTTGACGTTGTCGAGGCCGATGAGGCCCTCCAGCGCGGCCATCGGTCCGTCGGGGCGTCCGGGTCCCTCCGAGGCCGGGACGGTGCCCGCCGGGTCGGTGCCCTCGGCCTCGCCGAAGCCCCACGCGTCGCGGGACTCGTTGCCGGTGCTGACGAGGTTCTCCACGGCGAGCCGGCCGCCCGCCCTGGCCTGGACGAGGCCGCCGCCCTTGTTGTCGCGGACGGTGCAGCCCACGACCGACACCGGTGCCTCGGACTCGACGCGGATGCCGTCGCGGTCGTTGCCCGCGGCCTCGCAGCCGTTCAGGGAGGCCCGGCCGCCCTCGCGGACCAGGAAGCCGTGCTCGGCGGCGGCCGCGGTCCGCACCCGGTTCGCCGTCAGCTCGCCGCCGGTGTCCACGAGTACACCGCAGCCGCCGGCCGAGACCAGTTCGCCGTCACGGATCGCGGCCGTGCCCTCGCCGCCGATCTCCAGTCCGGCACCGCCGGGGTTGTTGACCCGGAACCCGGCGAGATAGACGTTGCCTCCCGCGGCGATCTCCGCGCCGGACCCGCCCGGTGTCTCCACCGTGCAGTCCTCGACCCGGCCGCGTCCGCCGTCGCGCACCGACACACCGCAGCCGCCGGCCCCGGTGATCCGGGCGCGCCGCACCAGCGGGTTGGCGTTGCCGCGGATCACCACACCGGTGCCCTTGACGTCGATGATCTCCACGCGCTCCAGCTCGGCCGCCGAGTCCTCTTCGAGGAGGACGCCGTCGGACTCGCCGTCGCGGACGGTCAGCGAGGTCAGCGTGGGCGAGGACGCGCCGGCCACGCGCAGCGCCGCCGTCTGGGCGCCGGTCAGCCAGCAGTCCTCGTACGTGCCGCGCGAACGGTCCGTCACCAGCAGGCCGTTGCCCGTGCTCCGGGCGGTGCGGCAGCGGCGCAGCACCGGGTCGGAGCCGTGCGAGACGATGATGCCGGGGCCGCTGCTGTTGGTGACCCGCACCTCCTCCAGCTCGCAGCGGGCGGCGCTGGTCACGTGGACACCGATCGAGGTGTCACGGATCACGGTCCGCAGCACCCGCACCGCGCTCCGCTCCTCCAGTGCCAGCGACGGCTTGTCCGTGGACGCCAGGTCGCAGTCCTCGACGGAGCCCTGGGCGTCGCCGTTGGCGAGCACGCCGTTGCCGCGCGCGTCGCGCACGGTGCAGCCGCGGAGGGTGGCCCGGCCGCGCTCGCTGATCACCACGCCGCTGGTGCCGAAGTGTTCGAAGGTGCAGGACTCCAGCGAACTCTCGGTGGGCGAGGTGACCACGACACCGGCGCCGGTGCGGTTGGACACCCGGCACTCACGCATCGCGAGCGAGCCGGAGTTGCGTGCGAGGACGGTCGTCCAGGAGGCGCCGGAGAGGTCGCAGCCCTGCATCGCGACCTGGCCGTGCGAGGCGTCGACGGCGGGCTGTTCCTCGTCCTGGCCCTGCACCACGAGGTCGGTCAGCATCACGGCGTCCACGCGCAGCGAGATCACGATGCCCTTGCGCGGTGCCAGCCGGACGGTGCCGCGCGCCTGTTCGGCGACGATGGTGACCCGGGTGGTGACGACGAGGTTCTCCTCGTACGTTCCCGGGCGCACACTCAGCACCGCGCCTCCGCGCGCCCTGGCCAGGGCCTCTCCGATCGTCCGGGCGTCCCCGGTGCCCTCCGGACAGACCGTCAGTACCTGGCGCACTCAGCTGACCTCCTCGTGTCGGCACCTGTCGGTTGCGGCAACCCCATCATGCCGTCCCCGCACGCGCGTTCCCACTCCGGTCCGGTACGCGGGACGTCCGGCCGGGGTGCGCGGTGCGGCACAAGCGTGCCGTACGACGAATTATGTGCTGTCGCGCAACAGGCGTACCAGCGGCGGGGTGCACGCGAGGCGATTGTTAACTCCGGTGAAAGGAACTGTCGTTGGCACGTGTGCGTGAAGAGAGGTGAATAGGATTGCGCGGACAGACGTACGACGAACTGCTGGGCGAACAGGGCGGACAGGACGGATGACAGACCGGACCGGACCGGCCGCGCGGAACACGGCGGCAGAGAACTCGGTGACGGGCACCCCGGCCGTCGAAGCGGCGGCGGACCCGACGACACCCGCACCGGCGACACCCTCGGGGACGACCGCTTCCCCGGAGACCCCTTCAAGCACCGCGAAAAGTCCTTCGGGCCCCACCGGTTCCCGGGGAGCCGTGTCGGCGAAGACCGTCGCGGCGGAAGTCTCGGCGGAGGCGGTCGCGGCGGAGCCGAGCCGTCCCGCCGCTACGGAGGCGACGGCGGGCTCGGCGGCAGGCGCCTCCGCGGAGACCGCGGCGCTCGCCGGGAGCCCTGCCCCGGAGGAGCCGTCGGGACCGGGGGCGGGAGTCCCTTCCGGACAGGCCGGGCGGCAGGAGGCCGAGGCCGAGGCGCCCGCCGCGGTGCTGGCCGCGAGCGTGCCCGAGGGCGACGGGCGCGATCCCGGTGACGCGCATGCCGCGTCGGTGGGGCGTCCCGGACGGCCGGTGCTGGCCGGCGCGGCGGTGCTCGGCGCGCTGCTGATCGCCGTACCGGGGCTGCTGATGAGCCGGGACCGGACGCCGGAGAGCCACGACCGGGTGGTCGCGGACCAGGCGGGCACCGTGCTCGGCGGCGGCGACGCGACGCAGGGGGCGGGGGCGTACGCCTCGTCGAGCCCGTCCGCGTCCGTCCTGAAGGCCTCGCCGAAGGCGCTCCCGCACAAGGCGGCGCCGCCGAAGACCTCTCTCGCGCAGCCGGTGAGCGAGCCGACGGCGGTCAAGAAGACCAAGAAGCCGGCCGCGACGCCGAAGCCGAAGAAGTCCACGTCGGCGGCGAAGTCCGGGACGGGCTCGACTTCCAAATCCACGTCCTCGTACCCGTCGGACATCCTTGTCACGGCCACCCGGGTGCTGCACGCGGGCCAGTCCCTCAACGCGAACAAGGCCCGGCTGCGCATGCAGACCGACGGCAACTTCGTGCTCTACGACGAGAACAACAAGGCCCGTTGGGCCACGATGACCTTCGGCTCGAACTATCACGCCGTGTTCCAGGGGGACGGCAACCTCGTCGTCTACACCGCCGACAACCGTCCCGTCTGGGCCAGCAGGACCGACGGCCACGGCGGTGCGACCCTGCGGCTCCAGGGCGACGGCAACATGGTGATCTACGCCGGCTCGACCGCGATCTGGGCCACCAACACCGTCCACTGACCGCCCTCGAATCCGTCCGGCCCGCCCCCGCTCGGGGACGGGCCGGAGACGTACGGCGGCATCGGTCAGTCGGTGAGGGTGACGTCCTGCTGCCGCACGGCGTGGAAGCGGGGCAGCGGGAGACCGGAACCGGCGGAGAGTTCCATCACCGTGGCCTCGACCCGGGCGGCGCCGGGGGTGACCGGGTGGGACGGCTTGCCGGAGTTCGCCCAGGCGTGCTCCATGCCGTCGCAGACGGCCTGGGTGCCGCCGATGCCGTGCCGGATCGAGGGGTCGCCCTGGGAGACGGAGGAACTGACGTACGCCGGGCCCGAGTTGCCCAGACAGCGGTAGGTGCCGGAGAGGGTGACGGTGCCGTCCGGGGCGATACGGCCCGTCGGGTCGACCGTCACCGTCTCGTAGGAGTCGGCGGACGCGGTCGCCGCGGGGGCGCCGGCCAGCAGGAGCAGCGCGGCACCGGCCGCCGTACCGAGGACGGAACGCAGGGACATGGGGATACCTCCTGGGAGTCGGGCCTCCACTGGTACCGGGCGGGCACCCCGACTCCCGTGACCCTCACTCCTTCGGTGGCGAGTCCGTACCGGCGATGCGATCGTCACTCCGCAGGGCGCGCGAGGACTCGACGGGGACGATGAGGTGGCGGCTCCGCATCGACCGTCGTGGAACCGTCCGAGTGTTGTCCGCGTGTTGTCACGCTTCACGGCGGGCTGTTCCGATGAGTTCGCGCCGGGAGGATGGTCTGTTCATGCGATGCGGGCGGCGACGGAGCCGCCGGAACGGATCGCATCCGACGTGGAGGTACGCCATGTGTTCCCACCAGTCCTCGTGCCCCGTGACCGACACCACCGCCGAGACCGCGCACATCGTCTCCGCCCACCCCGAGCAGGGCTGGACGCTGCTGTGCGACGGCGCGATCGTCTTCGACGACACCGGCGCCCTCCTCCCCGACGGCCGGATCGTCGCCCCGCACCGGGTTCCGGCGGACCAACTCGCCGTCGCCGCCTGACCGTTCCGCCCACCCGTCCGCCCGCACGCGACACGGCGGGACCGCCGGACGGAGCCCGCGACACCTCGCGCACCGCCCGGGTTCGGCTTGCGCACCCGAGGTGACCAGCAGCGATGCCGTCGGCCTAAGATGATCAACGTGTCCGACCAGCATGCTCCACGGTCTCTCATCGTCACGCTCTACGGCGCGTACGGACGCTTCGTGCCCGGCCCGGTCCCGGTCGCGGAACTGATCCGGCTCCTGGCCGCCGCCGGCGTCGACGCACCCTCCGTGCGCTCCTCCGTGTCCCGCCTGAAACGCCGCGGGCTGCTCCTGCCCGCCCGCACCGCGCAGGGCGCCGCCGGCTACGAACTCTCGCCCGAGGCACGGCAGTTGCTCGACGACGGCGACCGGCGCGTCTACGCGAGCGCTCCGCCGGAGGACGAGGGCTGGGTGCTCGCGGTGTTCTCCGTACCGGAGTCGGAGCGCCAGAAGCGGCACGTCCTGCGCTCGCGGCTGTCCGCTCTGGGCTTCGGCACCGCCGCCCCCGGCGTGTGGATCGCGCCCGCCCGGCTCCACGAGGAGACCCGGCACCTCCTCCACCGGCTGCGGCTCGACCCGTACGTGGACTTCTTCCGCGGTGAGCACCTCGGCTTCGCGCCGACCGCCGAGGCCGTGGCCCGCTGGTGGGACCTGCCCGCGCTCGCCGCGCAGCACCAGGCGTTCCTCGACCGCCACGCGGACGTGCTGCGCTCCTGGGAGCGGCGCCCGGACACCCCGCCCGAGGACGCGTACCGCGACTACCTCCTCGCCCTGGACTCCTGGCGCCATCTCCCCTACGTCGACCCCGGGCTGCCCGCCGGCCTGCTCCCCCGGGACTGGCCGGGCGTCCGCTCGGCCGAGGTGTTCCGGGCGCTGCACGAGCGGCTGCGGGACGCGGGAGCGGTCTTCGCGGGCGTGTGAGGGCGGTCACTCAGCCAAACCTCAGGTTCCTTAGCAGTTCCTCTCAGAGTTCTTACCTAGCCTTCGACGACGTCGCTCGTCGGGTAAGGAAGAGGACTGTTGCGCATGACCACCACGGCAAGGGCTCAGGGAGCCACCGTCTGGCTCACCGGACTGCCGAGTGCGGGCAAGACGACGATCGCCCAGCATCTGGGTGAGCGCCTGAAGGCCGAGGGACATCGGGTGGAGGTCCTCGACGGCGACGAGATACGCCGGTTCCTCTCGGCGGGCCTCGGTTTCTCCCGGGAGGACCGCAACACCAACGTCCAGCGCATCGGCCTCGTCTCCGAGGTCCTCGCCCGCAACGGCGTCCTCTCCGTGGTCCCGGTCATCGCGCCGTACGCCGACAGCCGCGAGGCGGTCCGCAAGCGCCACGAGGCGAGCGGGACGCCGTACATCGAGGTGCATGTCGCGACGCCGGTCGAGGTGTGCAGCGAACGCGATGTGAAGGGCCTCTACGCCCGCCAGGCCGCGGGTCACCTCACCGGCCTGACCGGCGTCGACGATCCGTACGAGCCGCCCACGGACCCGGCGCTCACCCTGCCGACGCAGGTGCAGACCCCGCAGGAGTCGGCGGACGCGGTGTACGCGGTGCTGTCGGAGCGGGGGCTGGTGTGAGCGCGGTGACGCCCCGGGAGCCCTTCGTCCTCTCGCATCTGGACGCTCTCGAGTCCGAGGCGGTGCACATCTTCCGCGAGGTGGCGGGCGAGTTCGAACGGCCGGTGATCCTCTTCTCCGGCGGCAAGGACTCCATCGTCATGCTCCACCTGGCACTCAAGGCGTTCGCACCCGCGCCGGTACCGTTCTCCCTCCTGCACGTGGACACCGGACACAACTTCCCCGAAGTCCTCGACTACCGCGACCGCGCGGTCGCCGCCCACGGACTGCGCCTCCACGTCGCCTCCGTCCAGGACTACATCGACCGCGGTGTGCTCCGCGAACGCCCCGACGGAACCCGCAACCCCCTCCAGACCCTGCCGCTCACCGAGAAGATCCAGACCGAACGCTTCGACGCCGTCTTCGGCGGCGGACGCCGCGACGAGGAGAAGGCCCGCGCCAAGGAACGCGTCTTCTCACTCCGCGACGAGTTCTCCCAGTGGGACCCCCGCCGCCAGCGCCCCGAACTGTGGAACCTCTACAACGGCCGCCACGCACCCGGCGAACACGTCCGCGTCTTCCCCCTCTCCAACTGGACCGAACTCGACGTCTGGCAGTACATCGCCCGCGAGCACATCGACCTCCCCGAGATCTACTTCGCCCACTACCGCGAGGTCTTCGGCAGGAACGGCATGTGGCTGACCGCCGGCGAGTGGGGCGGGCCGAAGGCGGGCGAGACCGTCGAGAAGCGGCAGGTGCGGTACCGGACCGTCGGCGACATGTCGTGCACCGGTGCCGTCGACTCCGACGCGGTGACCCTGGAACAGGTCATCACCGAGATCGCCGCCTCCCGGGTCACCGAGCGGGGCGCGACCCGTGCCGACGACAAGATGTCCGAGGCCGCGATGGAAGACCGCAAGCGCGAGGGGTACTTCTGACCATGAGCACCACCACCATCGACACCCTGCGGTTCGCGACGGCCGGTTCGGTCGACGACGGCAAGTCCACGCTCGTAGGACGGCTGCTGCACGACTCCAAGTCGGTCCTCACCGACCAACTGGAAGCCGTGGAACGGGCATCGGCCCACCGCGGCCAGGACGCTCCCGACCTCGCCCTCCTCACCGACGGACTGCGCGCCGAACGCGAGCAGGGCATCACCATCGACGTCGCCTACCGCTACTTCGCCACCCCCCGCAGACGGTTCATCCTCGCCGACACCCCCGGCCACGTGCAGTACACCCGCAACATGGTCACCGGCGCCTCCACCGCCGAGCTGGCGATCATCCTGGTCGACGCGCGCAACGGCGTCGTGGAACAGACCCTGCGGCACGCGGCCGTGGCGGCACTGCTGCGGGTGCCGCACGTCGTCCTGGCCGTCAACAAGATGGACCTCGTCGGCTACGAGCAGGCGGTGTTCGAGCGGATCGTCGAGGAGTTCGCGGGCCACGCGGCCGAGTGGGGGCTGCCCTCCTTCACCCCGGTCCCGGTCTCGGCGCTGGTCGGTGACAACGTCGTCGACCGTTCCCCGCACATGGACTGGTACGAGGGCCCGGCGCTGCTGGAGTTCCTGGAGGACGTCCCGGTGGGCGCGGACCCGTCGGACGCACCGGCCCGCTTCCCGGTGCAGTACGTCATCCGGGACGGCGAGGTCCGGTGGTACGCGGGCCAGCTGGTGTCCGGTTCGCTGCGGGTCGGGGACCGGGTGACGGTGCATCCCTCCGGCGAGACCTCGGAGATCACCGCGATCTCCGTGCTCGGCACCGAGGCCGACGCGGCGTACGCGCCGCAGTCGGTCGGTCTCCGGCTCGCCGATCAGCGGGACGTGTCGCGCGGCGACATGATCACCGCCGGGGTCGACGCGCCCGTGCTCACCCAGGACGTGCGGGCCGCCGTCTGCCATCTGGCCGACCGGCCGCTGCGGGTCGGCGACCGGGTGCTGGTGCGGCACACGACCCGCACGGTCAAGGCGATCGTCAAGGACCTCGGCGGCGCGGCCGAGCTGGCGGCGAACGACCTGGGCCGGATCGCCCTGCGCACCGCCGAGCCGCTCGCGCTCGACGACTACGCGGTCTCCCGCCGTACGGGCGCGTTCCTCGTGATCGACCCGGCCGACGGCGCGACGCTCACCGCGGGGATGACCGACCTGGTCTGATCCTCCTCGCACAGAACGCCCTCGGGCCCCGTTTCCGGACGGGGCCCGAGGGCGTTCTTGTCACGAGATGTCAATAGCGCGGTAACAAGGGGAGCTGTCGTGCGGGAGTGGCCGTTGAACGGGGTATGCCGCTCGGTACCGGGACGAAGGTCCCCCGCGGTGCCCGCCGAGAGACTCTGACAAATGGCGCCGTACCATTCATATAGTTGAAAGCAGGACAGCCTGCTCCATGAACGGACCCGCCTTGCAAGAACGACCCTCCGCCTCCGCCTCCTGGCGCATCGCACTGCCGCACACCGCCGCGGCCGTGCCGGTGGCCCGTGCACTGGTCCGTACGGCTCTGTCCGAGGTCACGTACACGGCCGACAGCGACACCGCGGAGCTGCTGACGGCGGAACTGGTCGCGAACGCGGTGGAGCACACCGCCGGTGACGCCCCCATAGAGCTCGTGGTCGAGCTGCTGCCCACCGGCTGCCAGGTCGAGGTGCACGACCCCGACCCGAAGCCGCCGGGAAGTCTCACGAAACCCGTCGTCGAGGAGCCCGACCCCTGGCAGGAGCACGGGCGCGGCCTGCTGCTGATCCGTGCCCTCAGCTCGTCCTGCGGCCACCGCCCCACCGAGTCGGGCAAGGCCGTGTGGTTCAGGCTGCCCGTCGTACCGCCCCAGTGGCGCCCGGCGGGATAGCCGCCGCAGGACATCGGGACAGGCCGGGCCCGGTCAGGCGAGTGTGGCGACCAGGACGGCCTTGATCGTGTGCAGCCGGTTCTCCGCCTGGTCGAAGACGACCGAGTGCGGGGACTCGAAGACCTCGTCCGTGACCTCCAGGGAGTCGAGGCCGTGGGTCTCGTATATCTCGCGGCCGACCTTGGTGCCGAGGTCGTGGAAGGCCGGCAGGCAGTGCAGGAACTTGACGTCCGGGTTGCCGGTGGCCCGCAGGACGTCCATGGTCACCGCGTACGGCGCGAGGGCGGCGATCCGCTCGGCCCAGACCTGCTGGGGCTCGCCCATGGAGACCCACACGTCGGTGACGACGAAGTCGGCGCCCGCGACCCCCTCCTCGATGCCCTCGGTGAGCGTGATGCGCGCGCCGGTCTTCGCGGCGAGCGCGCGGGCGGCGGTGACGATCTCGCCGGCGGGCCAGTACGCCTCCGGGGCGACGATCCGTACGTCCATGCCCAGCAGCGCGCCGGTGACGAGGTAGGAGTTGCCCATGTTGAAGCGGGCGTCGCCGAGGTAGGCGAAGGAGATCTCCTTCAGCGGTCTGTCGCTGTGCTCGGTCATGGTGAGCACGTCGGCGAGCATCTGGGTGGGGTGCCAGTCGTCGGTGAGCCCGTTGTAGACCGGCACGCCCGCGTACGCGCCCAGCTCCTCCACGGCGACCTGGCTGTCGCCGCGGTACTCGATGGCGTCGAACATACGGCCGAGCACCCGGGCGGTGTCCTTCACGGACTCCTTGTGCCCGATCTGCGAGCCCGACGGGTCCAGATAGGTCGTCGAGGCGCCCTGGTCGGCGGCGGCGACCTCGAACGCGCAGCGGGTGCGCGTCGAGGTCTTCTCGAAGATCAGCGCGATGTTCTTCCCCGACAGGTACCGCGTCTCGCCCCCGGCCTTCTTGGCGGCCTTCAGCTCGGCGGCCAGCTCGATCAGACCGCGGAACTCCTCCTCGGAGAAGTCCAGCTCCTTGAGGAAGTGGCGGCCGGCGAGGGCGGTCGGGACTGTCGCCATGGGGGCGCTCCAGAGATGCGGGTACAGGGGACCAAAGGCTTACTCTTGGAATTCTATACGACAGATAGCATTTCTATACGGCGTCCCGCTCGACCGGGCAGCTCATGCACCGCGGCCCGCCCCGGCCCCGGCCCAGCTCGCTCCCCGGGATCTCGATCACCTCGATCCCCTGCTTGCGCAGATACGTGTTGGTGGTGGCGTTCCGCTCGTACGCGACGACGACACCGGGCTCGACGGCGAGGACGTTGCAGCCGTCGTCCCACTGCTCGCGCGCGGCGGCGTGCACGTCCTGGGTGGCGGTGAGGACCCGGATCGCGCCCAGACCGAGGGCTGCGGCGATCGCGTGGTGCATGTGCTCCGGCGGATGGTCGGTGACCTTCAACTCCTTGTCGCCGACGCCCGGTTCGATGGTGTACGACCGCAGCATGCCGAGCCCGCCGTACTGGGTGAAGGTGTCGCCGTCGACCATCGTCATCACGGTGTCGAGGTGCATGAAGGCGCGCTGCTTGGGGATGTCGAGGGCCACGATCGTGCGCGCGGAGCCCTCGGCGAACAGCTTGTGCGCGAGCATCTCGACGGCCTGCGGAGTGGTCCGCTCGCTCATGCCGATGAGCACCGCGCCGTTTCCGATGACGAGCACGTCACCGCCCTCGATGGTGGACGGGTAGTCGGCCTGCCCCTCCGACCAGACGTGGAACTTCTCGGCACGGAAGAGCGGGTGGTGCCGGTAGATCGCCTCGAAGTGGACGGTCTCGCGCTGCCGGGCCGGCCAGCGCATGGCGTTGACGGAGACGCCGTCGTAGATCCAGGCGGAGGTGTCGCGGGTGAAGAGGTGGTTGGGGAGCGGGGCGAGGAGGAAGTCGTCGAGGTCCATGACGTGGAAGCGGACGGAGGTCGGCTCCGCGTGCGCCTCCAGGAACTCCCGCTTGGTCATGCCGCCCACCAGCGCCTCGGCCAGTTCGGGTGCGGGCAGCGCCTCGAAGGCGGCGCGCAGGTGGTCGGTGGCGAGGGGGCCGTACTCCTTCTCGTCGAAGACGCGGTCCAGGACGAGCGCGCGAGCCTCCGGGATCGCCAGGGACTCGGCGAGCAGGTCACCGAAGAGGTGGACGGCGACGCCCCGGTCGCGCAGGACGTCCGCGAAGCCGTCATGCTCGGCGCGCGCCCGGCGCACCCAGAGCACGTCGTCGAAGAGAAGCGCGTCCTTGTTGCCGGGGGTGAGCCTTTTGAGCTCGAGATCCGGCCGGTGCAGGATGACGCGGCGCAGCCGCCCGGTCTCGGAGTCGACATGGAGTGCCATGTCTCCATCCTGACCAACCCGGGCCGAGTTCACCCCCGTACTTTTCATACTGCACTTGTTCTCGTCCTCTTGACGACAAGTGCGGCCTCCGCTTATCGTCTCACTGACGACATCGAGGCGGGATCTGACCGGATCCCATGGGACCGACGGGATCTGAGGGATTCTGATGGCCGACATCACCCGGCGCCTGGGCTGGCGCCACCTGCGCGGGGCGCCGACGGCTCACATCCGGCACCACCACGGCGGCAAGCTGCTGCACGACGGCCCCGGACTCAGCTTCTGGTTCCGCGCGTTGACCGCCGCACTCTCCGAAGTACCGGTCGACGACCGCGAGTTGGCCATGACCTTCCACGCCCGTACGTCCGACTTCCAGGACGTGGCCGTGCAGGCGACCGTCACCTACCGGATCAGCGACCCGGCCCTCGCCGCCGCCCGCCTCGACTTCTCCGTCGACCCGGACACCGGCGTGTGGCGAGGCTCGCCGCTCGAACAACTCGGCACCCTGCTCACGGAGACGGCCCAGCAGCACGCGCTGGCGGTCCTCGCCCGGACCCCCCTCGCCGCCGCGCTGGTCGACGGAGTGACGGCGGTACGGGAGCGGATCGCGGCCGGGCTCGGTGCCGAACCCCGGCTCCCCGCCACCGGCATCGAGGTGGTCGCCGTCCGCGTGATGGCGATCCGCCCCGAGCCCGAGGTGGAGCGGGCGCTGCGCACCCCGGCCCGCGAGCAGATCCAGCAGGAGGCGGACAAGGCCACCTACGAGCGCCGGGCGGTGGCCGTCGAGCGGGAGCGCGCGATCGCCGCGAACGAACTGGACAGCCAGATCGAACTCGCCCGCCGCGAGGAGCAGTTGGTCGACCAGCGCGGCACCAACGCGCGCCGCGAGGCCGAGGAGCACGCGGCGGCGGACGGCGTGCGCGCCGAGGCCGAGGCGACCCGCACGGTACGGCTGGCCGACGCCGAGGCGGCGCGTTCCGTACGGCTCGCCCGCGCCGAGGCCGAGGGCGCGCGCGAGGTGGGCGACGCACGGGCACACGCCCAGGCGGCCTGGCTGCGGGTGCACGCCGATGTCGACGTGGCGACGCTGAACGCGCTCACCGGGACCCGGCTCGCGGAGAACCTGCCGAACATCGACAGCATCACCATCTCGCCGGACGTGCTGACGGGGCTGCTGACCAGACTCGGTGGCGGGGAGGCCGGCGCGTGAGTCTCGCGCCGCGGGCCGTCCTCGTCCACCGGACCACGGAGTACGAGGAGTTGGTGGCCCGGCACGGGACGCACGGGCAGGCCGCGTACTTCCTCCGCTCGCGCGGCCGGGACATCGAGGAGGTCGCCGAACGGCACCGCAGGACCCGGCGCGCGCTGGCCGAGGTGTCGGCGGCGATTCCCCTGACCTGGCGTCAGACCCAGGTCGAGCGGGCCGACCTGGACCGGTTCCTGTTCGCGCCGGAGGACGTGGTGGCCGTCGTCGGACAGGACGGGCTGGTCGCGAACGTCGCCAAGTACCTCACCGGGCAACCGGTGCTGGGCTTCGACACCGACCCCGGGCGCAACCCCGGTGTCCTGGTCCGGCACAGCCCGTCGGCCGCGGCCACCCTGCTGCCGTCGGCGCACGCGGCCGGTACCGGCGTGGACGAACTGACCATGGTCGAGGCCGTAGCCGACGACACGCAGCGGCTGGTCGCGCTCAACGAGATCTATCTGGGAGCCGTCGGTCATCAGACGGCCCGATACCGCCTGGGTCTGGAGGGCGACGGGGGTGTCGTCGAGGCCCAGGCGTCCTCCGGGGTGCTCGTGGGAACGGGCACGGGGGCCACGGGGTGGCTCCGGTCGGTGTGGCAGGAACGGGGCAGTTCCCTGTCCCTGCCACACCCCTCGGAGGGCAGGCTGGTGTGGTTCGTGCGCGAGGCGTGGCCGTCACCGGTGACCGGCACGTCGCTGGTCTCCGGGCAGCTGGTCGGTTCCGCGGTGCTTGAACTCACCGTGGAATCCGAGCAGTTGATCGTGTTCGGGGACGGGATGGAAGGGGACGCGGTGGAGTTGACGTGGGGGCAGGGCGTGCGGGTCGGGGTGTGCGAGCAGAGACTGCGGCTCATCGGCTGAACCACCACCCGGGGGCTCGCCCCAGACCCCCGGGCGTTTGCCCACCCGCACCACACCTCACAACCGAGGGTCCACCGGCTCGGACTCCAGCGCCAGCACCCCGAAGACCGCCTCGTGCACCCGCCACAACGGCTCGCCCTCGGCCAGCCGGTCCAGCGCCTCCAGGCCCAGCGCGTACTCCCGGACGGCGAGGGACCGCTTGTGGTTCAGGAACCGCCCCCGCAGCCGCGCGAGGTTCTCGGGCCGCGTGTACTCCGGACCGTAGATGATCCGCAGGTACTCCCGGCCCCGGCACTTGATCCCGGGCTGGACCAGCCGGCCCGCCGCGCTGCGCACCACCGCCTCGACCGGCTTGACGACCATGCCCTCGCCGCCGCGCCCGGTCATCTCCAGCCACCAGTCGACACCGGCCCGGACGGACTCGGGGTCACCGGTGTCGACGTAGAGACGACGGGTGGTCTGCAGCAGGCCCGTGCCGTCGTGCTCGACGAGCCGGTCCAGCAGGGCGAGTTGCTCGTCGTGCGGGAGCGCCGCGAGGCTGCGGCCCTGGACCGCGAGGAACTGGAACGGGGCGAGGCGGACACCGTCGAGACCGGACGTGGTCCAACAGTAGCGCCGGTACGCGTCGGTGAACGCCGAGGCGTCCGCGGCGCGTTCGCGCTGCCGGGAGAGCAGCGCGTCCACGTCGACACCCCGCCCCGCCGCGCCTTCCAGCGCGGCCAACGCACCCGGGAACACCGCCCGCGCCGCCGCGCCGACCGCCGCGTACTGGCCGCGCAGCAGACCGGACGCCTTCAGCGACCACGGCATCAACTCGGCGTCCAGCAGCACCCAGTCGGTGTCGAGCTCCGCCCACAGCCCGGACTCGTCGAGCGCCGTCCGCAGCCGGCCGAGGATCTCCTCGGTGACCGCCGGGTCGTCGAAGAACGGGCGGCCGGTGCGTGTGTACAGGGACCCCGTCGGCCCGTGCTCACCGTCCACACCGAACCGCTTCGCCGCCGCCTCCGCGTCCCGGCACACCAGCGCCACCGCCCGCGACCCCATGTGCTTCTCCTCGCACACGACCCGCGCGACCCCGTCCTCCGCGTACTGGGCGAACGCCTCGGCCGGGTACTCGAGATAGCCGTCCACGTGCGAGGTCGCCGTGGGCGCCATCGTCGGCGGCAGGTACGGCAGCAGGCGCGGGTCGACCGCGAAACGGCTCATGACCTCCAGGGCCGCCGCCGCGTTCTCCTCGCGGACCGACACCCGCCCGGCGTACCGGGTCTCCACCACCCGGCGGCCGTGCACGTCCGCCAGGTCGAGCGGGCGGCCGTCGTGGCCGCCGGGTGCCTCGGTGCGCAGCGGACGGGCCGGCTCGTACCAGACCCGCTCGGCCGGTACGTCGACCACCTCCCGCTCCGGCCACCGCAGGGCGGTCAGCTTGCCGCCGAAGACGGCGCCCGTGTCGAGGCAGATGGTGTTGTTGAGCCAGGTGGCCTCGGGGACCGGGGTGTGGCCGTAGACGACGGCCGCGCGGCCCCGGTAGTCCTCGGCCCACGGGTAGCGCACCGGCAGGCCGAACTCGTCGGTCTCGCCGGTGGTGTCGCCGTAGAGCGCGTGCGAGCGGACCCGGCCGGAGGTGCGGCCGTGGTACTTCTCGGGCAGCCCGGCGTGGCAGACCACCAGCCGGCCGCCGTCGAGGACGTAGTGGCTGACCAGTCCGTCGATGAACTCCTTTACCTGGGCGCGGAATTCGTCGGTCTCCTCCTCCATCTGCTCGATCGTCTCGGCGAGGCCGTGGGTGGGCTGGACCGTGCGGCCCTTGAGGTGCCGGCCGTACTTGTTCTCGTGGTTGCCCGGGACGCACAGCGCGTTGCCCGAGCCGACCATGGACATCACGCGGCGCAGCACACCGGGCGAGTCCGGGCCGCGGTCGACGAGGTCGCCGACGAAGACGGCCGTGCGGCCCGCCGGGTGGACGCCTTCGTCGTAGCCCAACTTGGCGAGCAGGGCCTCCAGTTCGGCGGCGCAGCCGTGGATGTCGCCGATGATGTCGAAGGGGCCGGTGAGGTGGGTCAGGTCGTTGTACCGCTTCTCGGTGACGACGGTGGCGTTCTCGATCTCCTCGACGCCGCGCAGGACGTGCACCTTGCGGAAGCCCTCGCGCTCCAGGCCCCGCAGGGAGCGCCGGAGTTCACGGGTGTGGCGGGTGATGACGCGGCGCGGCATGCCGGCCCGGTCGGCGCGGGAGGCGTTGCGCTCGGCGCACACCTCCTCCGGTACGTCGAGCACGACGGCGATGGGCAGCACGTCGAACTGCTTGGCCAGGTCGATCAGTTGGCGTCGGCTGTCCTGCTGCACGCTGGTCGCGTCGACGACGGTGCGGCGACCGGCGGCGAGGCGCTTGCCCGCGATGTAGTGCAGGACGTCGAAGGCGTCCCGGCTGGCGCTCTGGTCGTTCTCGTCGTCAGCAACCAGGCCCCGGCAGAAGTCCGAGGAGATGATCTCGGTGGGCTTGAAGTGGCGGTGCGCGAACGTGGACTTGCCCGAGCCGGAGGCACCGATCAGCACCACGAGGGAGAGGTCGGTGACGGGCAGGGTACGTGCCTTCGCGGGGGTCTCGTCGGTCATGCGGCCTTCTCCTCCTTCGTGGTCCTCATACGGAACACGGCCATCTGGGTGGGCGGTCCGACCTCGGGGTCGTCGGGCCCGACGGGTACGAACTCGACGTCGTAGCCGTGCCGTTGCGCGATCTTCGCGGCCCACTCGCCGAACTCGGCGCGCGTCCACTCGAAGCGGTGGTCGCCGTGCCGCACATGTCCGGCGGGGAGGGACTCCCAGCGGACGTTGTACTCGACGTTCGGGGTGGTGACGACGACCGTCCGGGGGCGGGCGGCGCCGAACACCGCGTACTCCAGGGCCGGCAGCCGGGGCAGGTCGACGTGCTCGACGACCTCGCTGAGCACGGCGGCGTCGTAGCCCTTGAGGCGGTTGTCGGTGTAGGCGAGGGAGCTCTGGAAGAGCTGGACGCGTGCGGCCTGCCGCTCGCCCATGCGGTCGAGTTTGAGGCGGCGGCCCGCGATGGTGAGCGCGCGCATCGACACATCGGTGCCGACGATCTCCGTGAACCGGGTGTCCTTGAGCAGCGCCTGCATCAACTGGCCCTGTCCGCAGCCGAGATCGAGCACGCGGGCCGCGCCGGACGCCTTGAGCGCGTCGACGATGGCGTCCCTGCGCCGCACGGCGAGGGGGGTCGGCTTCTCCTCGGTCTCGGTCTCCGCCTCGACGGCGTTGTCGATCTCCTCGACCTCGCTGTCGTCGGCCTCGGCGAGCCGTACCAGTTCCAGCCGCGCCATGGCCTCCCGGGTGAGAGACCAACGGCGGGACAGATAGCGGCTGGTGATCAGTTTCTGCTCGGGGTGCGCGGGCAGCCAGCCCTCGCCCGCGCGCAGCAGCTTGTCGACCTCGTCGGACGCCACCCAGTAGTGCTTGGCGTCGTCCAGGACCGGGAGCAGGACGTAGAGGTGGCGCAGCGCCTCGGCGAGGGTCAGCGTCTCCGACTCCAGGACGAGACCGACGTACCGCGAGTCGCCCCACTCGGGGAACTCGGCGTCCAGCGCGACCGGTTCGGCGGTGACCGTCCAGCCGAGCGGCGCGAAGAGGTTCCGTACGAGGCCGGGGCCGCCCCTGGCGGGCAGCGCGGGCACCTCGACGCGCAGCGGCAGCGGCTGTCCCGCGCGCTCGGGGCGTGCGGTGCACACGCCTTTCATGGCGCTGGAGAAGACGGCGCTCAGGGCCACGGCGAGGAGTGAGGAGGCCGCGTACGGACGGTCGTTGACGTACTGGGCGAGGACTGCGTCGGGTGCGCCGCCGCGGCCCTTGCCCTTGCCGCGCCGGACCAGCGCCACCGCGTCGACCTCCAGGAGCAGCGCCGCCGTGCAGCGCTCGGCATCGGCCTCCGGGTAGAGGACGTGGGCCTTGCCGTAGGACGTGGAGAACGCCTGCGCTTTCCCGGGATGCTTGTGCAGCAGGAAACCGAGGTCGGTCGCGGGGCGTTCCGGGGTGCCGGTGGTGGTGATCGTCAGGAACACGGTGGGTATGCCTCGAAACGTCTGCTGAGCCTCTGAACTGGGGAAGTGCGCCACCGCGGAACTCGGGGCGCCCGCCCAACGTACAGCGAACATCCCTCCCGTAGTCAGGCATTTTCCCCGGGCCCGGGCCTCGCCGGGCGGCCGTGGCGGCCGGCGTTTCTTGCGGCGCCGTGGGCGGGCTGGTAGGACTGAGCCGCGCTGTCGCCGTCACATGTTCGATTCTGCGGGGGTTCATGTGGTCGCCACGGCCTTGCCGTCCTCGTCGCGGCGACCGGACGATCCGCGCCCAACCCGCCGTCGGATGCCGGTGGTTGCCCGCCGGGCCGGCCGGCACGGGCTGGTCCTGGCCGCCGTCGCGGTGACCGTGCTGCTGTGCGCGACGGCGCTGGCCGCGCTCACGGCGCTCGCGGGCAGTTCCGTGCAGGCAGGGGCCGTACGACGGCTGGCCGCCGATCCCGGCGCGCAGGTGAACGTCAACGCGTCCTACCGGGCGGGCGGGATGGCCGCCGCCGACCGGGCTGTGCGGGCCGCCGCCGCGCGGGTGTTCGCGGAGGTGCCGCAGCGGACGTACGTGGGGCTGCTCGGCACCTCGCCGGTGTCCGTCTCGGGGATCGACGGGGTCGCGGGTCCGCCGCGCGGGCCCGGGGGCAGCGGCCTGCATCCGGTCGCCGTGCAACAGCCGGGACGGTTCGGGGAGTTGGTGGCCGGACGATGGCCCGCCGGTACGGCAGATGCCCCGGCCGGCGCGTTCACCTCGCTGCCCGACGTCCCGGTCGCCACCGGGAGCACGGCCCCGGTCGACACGGCGATCCCCGTCGCGCTCGCCGAACGCCTCGGTGTCACGGCCGGTTCGCGGCTCCGGGTGCGGGACGCCTTCAGCCGGCCCATGACGCTGCGGATCACCGGCGTGTACCGGGCGACCGGCGCGGTCGGGTTCTGGCCCGCGATGGCCGGTGACCTGGCCGCGGGCGAGACCGCCGACCAGAGTCTGCTGGTGGTCCCGGCGGCGGCGCTCAACGGCAGCGCCGTGCTGAACGGGCATCTCACCGCCCACTGGAGCGTGCAGCCCGGCCTCTCCCGGCTCGACGCGAACGGCCTGGCCCGACTGCACGACCGGCTGCGGGCGTTCTCCGGCAGCCAGAGCCGGGTGTCGGTGTTCGGCGGCCGTCAGCCGTCGCTGGACGACCTGACCGTGGCGTCCGGACTGCCGGGCGCCATCGACGACTTGACGGTCCCGACGGTCGCCGCCCGCTCCTCGCTGTATCTGCCGGGCGTGCTGCTCGCGGTCCTCGCCCTGGCCACCCTGGTGCTGGCCGCCCGCCAGCTGACCGTGCGCCGGCGCGAGGAGCTGGCCCTCCAACGGGCCAGGGGCGCGGGCACGTTGAGGCTGCTGCGCGGTGCGGCGGCGGAGTGGGCGCTCACCGGCATCCCGGCCGCCCTGGCCGCACCCTTCCTCGCCGGGCTGCTGCACCCCGGTACCCGGGGCGCCGAGGCGTGGGCGGCCGTGGGACTGACGCTGGTGGTGCACGCGGCGGCGGTGCTGCTGCCCGTGCTGCCGTCGGCGCGGGCGCGGGGCGCCCGGGGTGCGCGGGCCGCCGCCGCGCAACGGCTGGGCGTGGACCTGGCGTTGGTGGCCGTGGCGGTCCTGGGGTATCTGGAGCTGCGCCGGCATCACTCGCTGATCGCCGACGTGGGCACGGGCAGTGCGTCCGTGGATCCGGTGCTGGTGCTCGTGCCGACGCTGGTGGCGGGTGCCGCCGCGCTGTTGCTGCTGCGGCTGCTGCCGCTCACCTCGCTGCTGCTGGACGCGTTCGGGCGGCGTGGCCGGGGGCTCGTACTCGCCCTGGCGGGCTGGCAGTTGAGCCGCCGAGCCGCCCGGAACGCGGGGCCGGTGGTGCTGATGTGCCTGGCCGTGGCGGTGAGCGCCTTCGCCACCACCGCGCTGGCCTGTCTGGGCGGGCTGGCGTCGGAGGAGGCCGCGTTCACCGTCGGCGCGGACGTGCGGATCGACCCGTCGGCGGACGACGGCTATCCCGCCGCCGTCCTCGGCGCGGCCTATCGCGCGCTGCCGGGGGTGACCTCCGTGGCCCCGGTGACACGGTCGACGGTGAACCTTCCGGGCGGCGCCACCGAGGACCTGGTCGGCACGGTCGGCGGACCCACGCCCCGCACCCCGGCACCGGCCGTCCCCGGCGTACGGCTGCCCGGTCGGCCGACCGCGCTGCTGCTGGACGAGCGGCTGCGCGGGCACGGCGGCCGGGCGGCGCCGAGCCTGGAAGTGACCGTGCAGGACGCGAACGGCCTGGTCAGCGTCGTACCGGCCCGGCTGCCCGCGGCCGACGGCACACGGCACACGGTCGTGGTGCCGCTGGCCGTGGCGCTGAGCGGGGGCCACCCCCGCGCCTATCCGCTGACGGTGACCGCCATCGGCGTCCTGCCGCGGCCGGACACGGCTCCGGCCCGGCTGGACCTGGACCTGCTCCGGGTCGGCGCGCGCGGCACCGCCGACACCTGGGTCGCCCGGCTCCCGGCCGGGCAGGCCTGGTCGGACGGCACGGACCACGGCGCCGACGCCGCCAAGGGCGCCTGCGAGGGGAAACCGACCGGGAGTTACGAGCCCGGCGTCCCCGGCGTGTGCTCGATCGCGCCGCACGGTTCCGAGGTGCTCCGGGCGACGGTCAGCACCGGGATGCGGCCCTCGCAGGCGGTCTCGGACACCTTCGGCGGCCTCTCGGCCGGTGACTTCGCGACCAAGCCCGGCAGTCAAGTGCGGTTCGTCGCGGGCCCGTCCGGCGGTCCGGCGCCGCTCCCCGTGCGCGCCGACGCCGCGACGCTGAGCGCGGCCCGCCTGCACGTCGGCGGTACGACCACGCTCGATCTGGGCGGTGGCCGGATCACCGCGAGGATCGTGGGCCGGGTCGACTCGCCGCCCGGACTCGGCCGCGCGCAGGGGCACTTGACCGCCGACCAGCGCCAGCTCTCCAGCGCGCTCACGTTCGCCGGTGCCGACCAGGAGGACCCGGCGTTCTGGTGGCTGGGCAGTACCGACAGCGCGCGTACGGCCGCCGCCGCCGAGGCGCAACCCGCGCTGGGCGCCGTCACCACCACGGCACGCACCGCCGCCGCCCTCCAGGCCGACCCGTTCCGCGGCGGGCTGCGCCGGATGCTGGAACTGGTCCGGTACCTGGCCCCCGGGTTCGCGGTCGTCGCCTTCACCGTGCACGCGGTAGTCTCCACCCGGGAGCGCCGCAAGGAGTTCGCGCTGCTGCGCGCGGTCGGCGTCCGCGCCACGAGCCTGTCCGCGCTGCTGGGCGCCGAACAGGTGGGCCTCGCGCTGTTCGCGGTGCTGCCGGGAGCGCTGCTGGGCATGGCCCTGGCCGCCGCCGTACTGCCCCTGGTCACCGTGGACGACACCGGCCGGGCCCCCTATCCGCCGCTGCCCCAGGTCACCCCGTGGGTCACCGTCACCCTCACCGCGCTGGCGACCGCCCTCGCCATCAGCGCGATCGTCCTGGCCCTGGCACGGCTGCTGGCCCGGGTGGACCTGGTCCGTGTCCTGCGAGCGGGAGAAGACCGTTGAGCCGCACGACCGAGCGGACGGCGACCCGTCCCACGACCGCCGGCACGGCGGTGACCCGGCGCCTGATCCGCCGCGAGAGCCGCGGGGACCTCCCGCCGCTGGCCTGCCTCGCGGTACTGGTCCTGCTGCTGACCGCGCTCTGCGCCTGGGCCCCCGCCCTCGCGGGCCACCAGGAGGACCGCGCGCTACGACAGCGCGTCGACGCGGCGCAGACCCAGGCACCGCTGATCAGCCTGAGCACCACCCCGGAGGTCTTCGCCACCTCGCCGCCCGCCGTCGACATGGCCTCCCTGCTCGCCTCGGGCCGCACCCTCACCGAGCAACTCGGAAGCGCGGCACGGCACTTGTCCTTCTCGGGCGGCAGCTACGACTACGACCCGGCAGCCCTGCTCGCACCCCGGCCGCCGGGCCCGGCGAACACGAGCACCAACCTGACGGCCAGTTACCTTCCGTCGGCACGCTCCCACGTGCGCTACGTCAGCGGTCAACCTCCGGCGGATCACACCCCGTTGGCCACCCCGCCCCAGATCGCGCTGTCGTGGACCACCGCGCGGGCGCTCGGCGTCCGGACCGGCAGCCACCTGTCCCTGGAGTTCCCCAGGACCCCCGAGGCCCAGAGCGCACCGCCCCACGCGACCCTGTCGGTCAGCGGGATCTACCGCGCCACGGCCGCCGACGACGACTTCTGGACCGGCCGCGAGACCCTGGACCGGCCCGCGCGCTACGCGGCGGAACGCTCCGCCGGGACCGTGCTCGCCGTCCGCGGACTCGTCGGCCGCGACGCCGCCGACCTGCTGGCCGGCGCCGGGGTCGGCGGCCCCCGGGTGACCTGGCAGCTGCGCGCCGACCTGTCCGGTGCGGCCTACGACCGCGCTCGCGCCCTGACCGGACCGCTCTCCCACTACAGCGCCGACCTGAGCGCCGCCCGCTGCCAGGGCAGCGACTGGGTCACCGGCGACATCGGCTGCCAGGTCGGCGGCCAGGCCACCGGCTCGCTCCTGGTGACCGACGCGCTGACCCCGCTGCTCACCGCGTTCACCGCCCAGGACCACCAGGCCCGAGCGCTCGCGGCCTACGCGGTCGACGCGCTCGCCGCGGTCGCGCTGGCCACCGTCGCCGTCGCCGTACGACTGCTGCTGCGCCGCAGGCAGCCGCAGTTGCGGTTGCAGCGGGCACGGGGCGCGTCCACCACACGGCTGGTGCTGCTGCGCTGCGCGGTGGCGTGGCCGGCGGTGCTGCTCGCGGCGCTGCTCGGCTGGGCGGTCGGACGGGCGCTGGCGCCGACCGGCGCGTCCGGGTCGCCGCAGCCGGTGCCCGCCGCCCTCGCCACCGCGGCGGTACTGCTGACGGTGCCGCTGATGACCTGGCTCGCGGTCCGCGAACCGCGCCGACCCGGCCGCCTGCGCCACACCCGCCGGAACACCGCCGTCGGCCGCCGCGTGGTCCTGGAACTGACCGTGCTGCTCGCCGCGGCGGCCGGTGTGGTCGCCCTGCGCTCACAGGGCCCCGACGGAATCCTGGGCGCGGTACCGGTGCTGGTGGCGCTGTCCGTCGTACTGCTCCTGCTGCGTGTCTTTCCGCTCGTTCTCCGCCTGGTGCTCCGGCAGGCCCGGCGCGGTCGGGGAACGGTCGGCTTCATCGGCGCGGCCCGGGCCGCCCATGACGCCCCGGCGACCGGGCTGGCCCTGTTCGTCCTCGTGCTGACCCTGGGCACGGCCGTGTTCGGCGGCCTGGTGCAGCGGACCGTCGGCGACGGGCTGGCCACGGGTGCGGCCTGGACGAGCGGCGCGGACGCGAGCGCGACGGTGGCGGGGACCGTGGCCGTGGCACCGGGGGCCGCCACGACGGCCGGTGTCCGGACCGCGGTCCAGCGGCTGTACGCCCTCGACCTCGTCGGACAGGACGACGGCGCGGTGGTCCAGCAGGTCGCGGTGATCACCCTGGACCCGCGTCAACTGGCCGCCGTGGCACCGGAGTCGGTCCTGGCCCGAGCACTGCTGTCGGGGCTCGGCGGCGCGTCCGGAGCCCGGGCCGACGCGCGGGTCCCGCTGCCGTCCCTCGTCTCCCCCGGCCTGCGGGCGGCCGAGCGCACCGGCGGTTTCGGCGCGACGGTCGTGACGCAGGGCGAGCCGCCGGTGAACCTGGCCTTCGAGCCGGCCGGCACCCTCACCGCCGGCGAACTGCGCGACCCCCTCCTCGGACCGGTCACGGCGCGGATCCCCGCCGGGACGCCGATGCTGATCACCGTCGCGAGGGCGGACCAGCTGCTGCCCCCGCAGGCCTCGGGCAGCACCGTGCTGCTCCTCGGAGGCGAGGGCGAGGAGCAGGGCAAGGGCGACGAGGCCACGGTGCTGCGGTCGGCGGCGGCGAAGGCGCTCGGCCCGCTGGCGCGGATCCACGTCCGCACCGAGACCCTGAGCGCCCTGCGCGCGGACGGCCTGGTCCAGGGCCTCGGCACGATCTACACCACCACCTCGGTCCTGGCCGCCCTGTCCGGTCTGCTCGCGCTCGCCCTGGAGCTGACGCTCACCGCCCACGAGCGCGGCCGAACCACCGCTTTCCTGCGCACCCTCGGCCTCGGCGCCAGGGAGGCGGGGGCGATCCACTTCCTCCAGCTGCTCCCGCTGGCGGTGGCGACCGCGCTGGGCGGCACTCTGCTCGGGCTGCTCGAACCCCGGCTGCTGGCACCGACGTTGGACCTGCGGCAGTTCACCGGCGGCCCGGCCCAGCCGGCACTGCGGACCGACTACTCGCTCACTCTGGCGCTCGTCGCGGGCGTGACGCTGCTCATCCTGGTCGCCGCCGCCTCCGAGACGGTGCTCGCGCGGAGACGACGACTGGGAGCGGTGCTGCGTCTGACCTGACGGGCAACTCGCCTACGAGGCACTCCCGTTGAAGGCCCCATCCCCCTCCTCACCCTCGCCCTCGGCCTCGGACCTCGCTCGCCGTGCCGCCTCGTCGGGCCAGACGCCGATGTGGTCGGTCTCCAGGGCGAGTCGGACCCGCTTGCGCAGATGCAGGCGTTCGGTGAACTCGGCGGGCAGTTGCAGACGGCCGCTGGCGTCCAGTACGGCGTACTCCTCCGCGGTGAGCACCTCGACACCGTCCTCGCCGGTGGCGACCCGGCGCAACACCTCGGTGGACGTACGGCCGTTGCGGATCCGTACGGTGCGCTGGACCTGGTCGGAGACCAGCGCGTCGTGCGTGACGACGATGACGGTGACGCCGAGATCCTCGTTGGCGCGACGCAGCGCGGCGAAGACCTCGTCGCTGGTGGCGGTGTCGAGTTCGCCGGTGGGTTCGTCGGCGAACAGCACCCGGGGTTCGTTGGCGTTGGCGACGGCCACGGCGACCCTCTGCTGTTCACCGCCGGAGAGCGTGTCGGGCGTACGGTCACGGCAGTGGCCGACGGACAGCAGGTCGAGCAACTCCTCAGCGCGGGCCCGGCGTCGGGAGCGCCTGATCCCCGTGTACGTCATCGGCAGCATCACGTTCTCGGCGGCCGTGAGATAGGGCAGCAGGTTCCGGGAGGTCTGCTGCCAGATGAAACCCACCGTGCCGCGCCGGTAGGCGAGGCGGTCGCGGCGCTTCATCGCCAGCAGATCGTGACCCGCGACCTCGGCGGCACCGGCGGTGGGCACGTCCTGGCCGGCGAGGATGCCCAGCAGGGTGGACTTGCCGGAGCCGGAGGCGCCGATCACCGCGATCATCTCGCCCTCGGCGACGGCCAGGTCGAGGCCTTGGAGGGCCTGCACCTCGACGCCCTCGGTCCGGTAGATCCGCACCAGGTTCTCGCAGACGACGAGACCCTCCTCGCGCCGGGGAGCGGCGGCAGCGACGGCCCGCCGCCGCAGCTCGCCCAAGTCCGGTGCCTCGGTGGGTTGTTGGTGAACTGCCACGCGGTCCCCCGAGGAGGTGAAGTCTGCGGATGAGATGCCGGGAAGGCGGTCGGTGCGGTGCGGCGGCCCTGCGCCGCCGTCAGCCGTCCTCGACGATGCGGCCGTCGCGGAGTTCGAGCACCCGGTCGGCCAGCGCGAGGAGCTGGGTGTCGTGGGTGGCGACGAGGGCGGTGACGGACTCGCTGCGGACGACGGCGCGCAGCAGGTCCATCACGGTCAGGCCGGTGTCCGCGTCGAGTTGGCCGGTGGGTTCGTCGGCGATGATCAGGGCCGGGTTGTTGGCGAGGGCGCGGGCGATGGCGACCCGCTGCTGCTGGCCGCCCGACAGCTCACCGGGACGCTGGTCGGCGTGGTCGGAGAGTCCGACGAGGGAGAGCAACAGGGCGACGCGGGCCTCGCGTTCACGCACCGTGACCTTCCGCAGCCGCAGCGGCACTCCGACGTTCTCGGCGGCCGTCAGGATCGGGATGAGCCCGAAGGACTGGAAGACGAAGCCGATACGGTCGCGGCGCAAGGCCAGCAGGTCGTCGTCGCCGAGCCCCGCCAGGTTCGTACCGTCCAGCACGATCCGGCCGCCGTCCGGGGTGTCGAGCCCGCCGACCAGGTTGAGCACGGTGGTCTTCCCGGAGCCGGAACGCCCCCGGAGCGCGACGAGTTCACCGCGCGGCACGCTGAAGGAGACCCCGCGCAGGGCGTGCACGGCGGTGTCGCCGCTGCCGTAGGTGCGGCGCAGGTCCTCGACGACGACCATCGGGCCGTCCGGCGCTCCGCCGTCCACGGCGACGCCGCGTCCGCTGGTCTGCTCGCTCATATCCGCTCCCCCGGCTCGACAGACAGGACGGCCCCGCATCGCACCGTACGGTACGCCGACCGGGCAAGGGCCCGCCCCCGAGGGGCCGTTCGGCCGATCGGCCGTCCACCCCGCCCCCTACCGCGCGCCGCCGCCCGCCAGTCGTTCCACCGTCGTGACCGTCTGGTCGAGGATCGTGTCATAGAGGCGGGCGTGGGCGGCGGGGAGGCCCGCGACGAGGGGGCGCAGGGCGTCCGTCGTCGGGTCGGGTCCGGAGCCGACGGCGTCGTCGAGCAGGGCCGTCATCTCCTCGTCGGGCCTGCGGTACCCCTCGTAGACGGCGTGGCCGAGCATCGTGGAGGAGATGAGCGCGACGGCGAGGGCGAGGTCCTCGGCGGAGAGGCCGGCCGGGGTGAGGATCTCGCGCAGCCGGGTCAGGCCGGGGAGCCAGGCGGGGTGCCGGGTCGTCGTCATGTACGGCATGAGCTGCGGGTAGGGGCGGAGGTTGGCCTGCCCGGCCCGCATCCAGGCGCGCAGCCGGTCCGGCCAGGGGCCCTCGGCGATGGGGGCGCGCTCCATCGCTTCGAGGACGTGGTCGGCGGTGGCCTGGAGGAGGGCGTCGCGGTCGGGGAAGTAGCGGTACAGGGCCATGGGGGCGGCGCCGACGGCGTCGGCCACGCGCTTGATGGTGAGCGAGACGGCGGGTTCGGCGAGCAGGACCTCGACCGCGCCCTCGACGATCCGCTCCCGGGACAGCCGGGGCGGGCGCCCCCTGCCCCGACGGTCAGGACCCGTCGCCACCTGCGTCATCTCCCGCGCCTCTCCGTCCACGACGGCTCGCCGGGACACCAGCAGGCTACCGCTCCGGCCCCGCTCCATCCGGGCTCCACCTATTTTGCGTACGGCATACGAAAAACATGCCAGACTCGTTTCGTTCAGCCCCGTGTCGCACGCGCCAGCCGGAGGCTCCACCATGTCCGCGTCCAGCTCCCCCTCCCCACCCGTTCCCGTCGAGGGGGTCGGGCCGTCGCGCTCCGGCGCCGTCGTCTGGGTCCTGGCGCTCGGCGGGATCACCGTCTCGCTGATGCAGACGCTGATCATCCCGATCGTGCCGGAACTCCCCAAGCTGCTGCACTCCTCGCCGTCCGACGCCACCTGGGCGATCACCGCGACCCTGCTCGCCGGTGCCGTCGCCAACCCGGTGGTGGGACGGCTCGGGGACATGTACGGCAAGCGGCGGATGCTGCTGCTCAGCCTGGTGCTGCTGATCGCCGGGTCCGCGATCGGCGCGCTCAGCGACACCCTGGTGCCGATGATCGTCGGACGGACCTTCCAGGGCGTCTCGATGGCCGTCATCCCGCTCGGCATCAGCATCATGCGGGACGAACTCCCGCCCGAGCGGCTGGGATCGGCGACCGCGCTGATGAGCGCGTCGCTCGGGGTGGGCGGTGCGCTGGGGCTGCCGACGGCCGCGTTCATCGCCGAAAAGGCCGACTGGCACGTGCTGTTCTGGACGGCGGCGGTGCTCGGCGCCGTCGTGACCGCGCTCGTCGTGGCCCTCGTACCGGAGTCGGCGGTGCGCAGCGGCGGCCGGTTCGACGTGGTCGGCGGTGTCGGGATGTCCATCGGTCTGGTGTGTCTGCTGCTCGCCATCTCCAAGGGCGCGGACTGGGGTTGGGGCAGCGGCACCACAACGGGCCTGTTCGCCGCGGCGGTTGTGGTGCTGCTGGTGTGGGGCTGGTGGGAACTGCGCACCGTACGGCCGCTGGTGGACCTGCGCACCAGCGCGCGCCGTCAGGTGCTGCTCACCAACCTCGCGTCGGTGATGTTCGGCTTCGCCATGTTCGCGATGTCGCTGGCCGTGCCGCAGCTCCTCCAACTGCCCACGCTCACCGGCTACGGCCTCGGCCAGAGCGTGCTCGCGGCGGGCCTCGCGCTCGGCCCGTCCGGCCTGGTGATGATGGCGACCGCCCCGCTCTCCGCCCGTATCTCGGCGGCGGCCGGACCCAGAACCACCCTGATGCTGGGCGCGCTGATCGTGGCCGCGGGGTACGGCCTCGGGGTCGTCATGATGGCCGCGGTCTGGCAGGTCGTGGTGGTGTGCTGCGTGATCTCGGCCGGCGTCGGCTTCGCCTACGGCGCGATGCCCGCGCTCATCATGGGCGCCGTGCCGCTCTCCGAGACGGCCGCCGCGAACAGCCTCAACAGCCTGATGCGGTCCATCGGTACGTCCGCCTCCAGCGCCGTCGCCGGGGTCGTACTGGCCCACATGACGACGAGCTTCGGCTCCCTCACCGTCCCGTCCCACAACGGCTTCCGCGTGATCATGGGCATCGGCTCGGCATCCTCCCTGGCCGCCCTGCTGCTGGCCGCCTTCCTCCCGGGACGCCGGAAGCCGGTGGCCGCGGAGCTGCCCGCGACGGCCACCGCGGGGGCGGGGGCGTCGAGTTAGGGCCAGGACGGTGCGGGTGAGCCGGGCGGGACGGGATCCACGCACCCCTCCCGCCCGGCTCACCCGCCGTTCCCGCGCGGGGACGGACTACGACAGCTGCGTCTGCACCTGGGCCGAGATCAGCTCCAGGTGGTCCAGGTCGGCGAGGTCGAGGATCTGGAGGTAGACGCGCTGGGAGCCGACCTCGGCGTAGCGGCCGATCCTGTCGACGACCTCGGCCGGGGTGCCCGCGAGTCCGTTGGCCTTGAGTTCGTCGACCTCGCGGCCGATGGCGGCGGCGCGGCGGGCGACTTCCTGGTCGTCCTTGCCGACGCAGACCACGAGGGCGTTGGAGTAGGTCAGGTCGTCGCCCTTGCGGCCGGCCGCCTCGGCGGCGGCGCGGACCCGGCCGAACTGCTGCTCGCTGTCCTCGATCGAGGCGAACGGCATGTTGAACTCGTCGGCGAACCGCGCGGTCAGCTTCGGGGTGCGGCTCGCGCCGTGGCCGCCGATCAGCACGGGGATCTTCGCCTGCGCGGGCTTGGGCAGCGCGGGCGAGCCGGTCAGGTCGTAGTGCGTGCCGTGGAAGTCGAAGGTGTCGCCGGGCTCGGTCGCCCACAGTCCGGTGACGATCGCGAGCTGCTCCTCCAGGCGGGCGAACTTCTCCTTGGGGAAGGGGATGCCGTACGCCTTGTGCTCCTCCTCGAACCAGCCCGCGCCCAGGCCGAGTTCGACCCGGCCGCCGGACATCTGGTCGACCTGGGCGACCTGGATGGCGAGGACGCCGGGGAGGCGGAAGGTGGCGGCCGTCATCAGGGTGCCGAGGCGGATGCGCTTGGTCTCGCGGGCGAGGCCGGCCAGGGTGACCCAGGCGTCGGTGGGGCCGGGGAGGCCGTCGCCGGAGCCCATCGCGAGGTAGTGGTCGGAGCGGAAGAAGGCGTCGAAGCCGAGATCCTCGGTGGCCTTGGCCACGGCGAGCAAGGTGTCGTAGGTGGCCCCCTGCTGGGGCTCGGTGAAGATACGCAGATCCATGGCTCCATCCTGCACGGTCGGGTGCTGGTCAACCCCATCGGTCCCTCCGGCCGATCCCGTCCCCGGTCGGGTGAAATTACGTCAACCGTGCGCACGGGGGGTGCCCGCGCCAGTGACCGCCCCCGGTGATGATCGTTGGCTCGGGCGGAGCCGGACCGCCCGGATTCCCGCACCGGCAGGACGACGTCGGGGCGTCACCCGCATCGGCCTCCTCCTCGGCGGGGAGGCCACGGGCCGAGGAGGCCGTCATGTCCGAAGAAGCCGTGCCGCAGCAGGGTGGGCCTGCGCAACCCAAGGGGTTGTTGCAGCAGATGGAGGAGCTGATGGCGTCCCTGAACGCGGACCTGTCCGCTCTGGACGCGGATCTGCAGTCGACCGCGGGCACGGGACCGGCACCCGCCGGGGAAGCAGGCACGACCGGCTGACCGGACGGCCTCGACGCCGACGGCACAGGCCGCGAAAGCCGCCCTGAAGGGGCGCGGGGAACTGCGCGACCAGCCACGACGGAGTCGCGCAGCCCCAGGAACCCCGATCACCGCGAGCCTTGGTCCGCGCGCATCCCGATCACCGCGAGCCTTGGTCCCCGCGCATCCCGATCACCGCGAACCTCACCCTCCACGGCGCCCCCGCGGCCGAACGCGTCCCCGCGCCGGAGGCGAACGCCCGGGTCAGCCCGCCTCCCGCTCCGGTACCGCCGCCGCTTCCCGATCCGCCAGCCTGCGCAGCATCTCCAGCACCCGGTCCCGGGACTCGTCCGCCGCGTCGATCGCCTCCATGCACTGCCAGTACGTGCCCTCGTCGTCCGCCGCGCAGGCGATGCCCACGAGGGCGATGCCGACCTCACCGAGCAGACCGCCCAGGCACAGCAGAGCGAGACGGGCATCGCCCAGCTCCGTCAGCTGAGCGGCGCGCAGATCCTCGATCGCCAGCACCGGGGTGTCGAGGACCCCGCAGCCCCGGCCCGCCAGCTCGGTCAACCCCAGTGCCTCGCCCCGCAGTTCGGGCGGTCCGAAGACCGCGAGCCGGCTGCCTATCGCCTGGGCGAGTGCCTGCGCCTGCCACACCTCCGTCAGGGTCTCCGGCACGTCGCCGCTGCCGGCCAGGGCGCGCCTGCTCGTCACGATGAGCCGCATCGCGTCCATGCGCTGCCCCCGTCATGTCCCGACGTGCTGTTCGCACGTCCGCCCGAACTCCCTTGTCCACTACCCAGAGTGAGAGTCCCTGAGACGAAAAGCCAGAGGAAGGCGGAAATCTGTGGACAACAAATCGGTTGCGGACAGATGAATGACTCCGGAGAGTGAAAATGGACGCGTCGGCTCCTCCAAACGGGCCCCAAGTGATCGGCGGAGCGGGGCACTTGTCGGCTACGGCGCCGGGAACCGGTGCTCGTTCCGGTCGATCTTCGCGTCCAGCGCGGCGAGCGCGTCGACGCCGAGCACCTCGCACAGCTGGAGCAAGTAGGCGAGGACGTCGGCGACTTCGTCCCGCACCCGGTGCGCGCTGTCCGGATCGTCCATGACCCGAGCCGACTCCTCGGGGGTCAACCACTGGAAGATCTCGGCGAGTTCGGAGGCTTCCACGCTGAGCGCCGAGACGAGGTTCTTGGGTGTGTGGTACTGCTGCCAGTTCCGCGAGGCCGCGAACTCGGCCAGTCTGCGCTGCAGTTTCGCCACGTCGAGATGTTCTGTCACGGGTTCAGGTGTACCACTGTGACACCGTCGATCCGGGTGGCCCAGGACCCGTCGCTCACCGCGCCGACCAGCCGGATGTGCCCGCGCTCGCACATCCGGGCCGCGAGCCGCAGGAGTTCGGCCCGTTGCCGTACGTCCACCGCCCGGTCGAGGCCGTCGGCGAGGACGGTGAGGGTCTGCATCGCCGCCGGGACCTCGCCCGGCGGGTCCACCTCCAGCACGCCGGGGCCGGTGAGGAGCACCAACGCCAGTGCCGTGTACCGGAGTTCGCCGTCGCCGAGCCGTTCGAAGCCGGTGCGCAGCCCGTCGCCCCGGTCCAGGACCGCGCGGAGCACGGCGTCGGGGAGCGGTTCCGCGAGGACGTCGGCCACGGGTCCCGCGCAGCCGGTGCGGACCGCCGCGACGAGCTGTCCGTGGCGTCGCCCGCACTCGGTCCGGGTGCGCCGGAGCACGTCGGCGAGGTTGCCGCAGTCCCGCAGCAGCCGCCCGTCGCCGATCGGCACGGTGTCGCGCATCCGTCCGGGTTCCGGGTCGCAGGCGAAGACGGAGCGCAGGGCGACCACCATCTGCTCGGCGGCGGCGAGGACCTGGCGCTGCCCGTCCGTCTTGCCCGCGACCCGCAACGGCAGCAGCGCGGTGCCGAGCCGGTCGTCCGGCAGCGGTGCGCGGGTGACCGGCGACGACCCCGCCGTATGCCAGGCGGCCTGGACGAAGCGGCGGGTGGGGTCACGCAGCGCGGTCTCCAGGAGGACGAGGCCGCCGGAGCTCAACCGCTCGCCCACGATGCGCAGTTCGGGCTCGGCCTGCACGGCCACGTCGAGCCGTACCGGGCCCTCGGGGCCGTCCGCCGTGCAGCCGATGCGGAAGCCGCGCCGGCGCTGGGCATCGGGCCGGGCCCGTTCCGGGACACAGGCGGCCGGGTCGGGGAACACCTCGTCCACCGCACCCCCGGCCCCGAGCCGGGCGAGGGCCTCGTACGCCCGCAGCGCGGTGGTCTTGCCGCAGCC
This sequence comes from Streptomyces sp. NPDC090083, assembly GCF_044747445.1. Lineage (NCBI taxonomy): Bacteria > Bacillati > Actinomycetota > Actinomycetes > Kitasatosporales > Streptomycetaceae > Streptomyces > Streptomyces sp. NPDC090083. The sequence goes on from NZ_JBIVED010000001.1 coordinate 1,231,344, forward strand.
GCTGGGTCCGGCGAGGAGGGTGAGGGGACCGAGCGGGAGCACGGCGCCCCGGTGCCCCGCGAACGTCGACAGCCGCAACTCGGTGAGATGGGGCCGCTCGGAACACGCGTCGAAGCGTCCGGGTCTCGCCGGCCCGGGCGCCCGCGACGAGCCCGGGGCGGGACCGGCGGCCGGCTTGGGCGCGGGCCGCGTGCGGGGCGAGCCGTCTTCGGGCGAGCGGCCCTGCGGGGGCACGGACTCGGAGGAGCGGGAGGAGGCGGGGGGCCGGGACGACGCGGTCATATCCGGACCGTAGGGCTCCGCGGACAGGTGAACCGTTCCACCCCGGGGACCTTCCTACGATCGGGGGACCGCCCCGCCGAGCGGGCCACGACCGGCACCGCGTCGGCCACCGCTGGCACCGCGTGGCACCGCGTCGGGCACCCCGGCCACCGGGACGGCTCACACGCCCGGAACGCCCGCCCCCTCCATCAGCCCCTGCACCTCGGTCCCTGGCGGCGTGAGCAGGAACACGTTCCGGTCGACGCGGGTCATCCCGCTCGCGAGGCCGAAGACGACGCCCGTGCTGAAGTCCAGCACCCGCTTGGCGACTTCGGTCTCCGCGCCGGTGAGGTCGAGGAGCACCGGGATGCCCGCCATCAGCGTCTCCGCGACCTCGCGGGCGTCCCCGAACACATTGACGCGGAGGACGACGAAGCGTCGGCGCGGCTCGGTCGGGGCCTCGGGCAGCGAACGGTGGCCCACGGCGGACGGCCAGGCGTCCCGCCCCCGCAGCGGCACCACCTGGGCGAGCCCCTCCCACTGTTCGTCGGTGACATCGTGGCTGTTCACCGGCATGCTCCGTCCTGGGTCGCGCTGACACTCTGCATCCGGCAATTGTTGCGCACTGTCACCCGTTCGGCTCAACTGCGACACACTCCGCGACAGGATCGGGCGTATCTCACAGTCGCTCCGGCCCGGTTGTGCAGGGCGCGTAACCCCTCAAGATCGAGCCGCGTGACATCGGCGTAACGGGCAATTCGTACGGTCGACGCCATGACGACGACCCCGGCGCGGCGGATACGGACGGTCTGCTCGTACTGCGGTGTGGGCTGCGGCATGCTGCTCGACATCGGCACGGGCCCGGACGGCGGTCCTACGGTCCTCAGGGCGTCCGGCGACACCTCGCACCCGGCGAACGCCGGGCGGCTCTGCACCAAGGGCGCGACCACCGCCGACATGCTCACCGCACCGGGCCGGCTGACCGGGGCCCTCGTGCGGGACGGGCGGGGCGAGGAGGCGGTGCCGACACCCGTGGCCGACGCGATCGGGGAGACCGCGCGGCGGCTCCGGCGGATCGTCGACGAGCACGGGCCGGACGCGGTGGCCTTCTACGTCTCGGGGCAGATGACCCTGGAGGCGCAGTACTTGGCGAACAAGCTGGCCAAGGGGTTCGTCCGGACGAACCAGATCGAGTCCAACTCCCGGCTGTGCATGGCGAGTGCGGGCGCCGGTTACAAGTCGTCGCTGGGCGCGGACGGGCCGCCGGGGTCGTACGACGACTTCGAGCACGCGGACGTGTTCCTGGTCATCGGCTCCAACATGGCCGACTGCCATCCGATCCTCTTCCTGCGGATGATGGAACGGGTCAAGGCGGGCGCCAAGCTGATCGTCGTCGACCCGCGCAGGACCACCACGGCGGCGAAGGCGGACCTCTTCCTGCAGATCGCGCCGGGCACCGATCTCGCCCTGCTCAACGGCCTGTTGAGGCTGCTGCACGACAACGGCCACACCGACCCGGAGTTCATCGCCGCGCACACCGAGGGCTGGGAGGCGCTGCCCGGCTTCCTCGCCGACTACGCGCCGGACGCGGTCGCCGCGCTCACCGGTCTCGCCGAGGACGACATCCGGACGGCGGCCCGGCTGATCGGTGAGGCGGGCGAGTGGATGAGCTGCTGGACGATGGGGCTCAACCAGTCCACGCACGGCACGTGGAACACCAACGCCCTGGTCAACCTGCATCTCGCGACGGGCGCGATCTGCCGTCCGGGCAGCGGCCCGTTCTCCCTCACCGGCCAGCCGAACGCGATGGGCGGCCGTGAAATGGGCTACATGGGACCGGGGTTGCCGGGCCAGCGGTCCGTACTGGTCGACGCGGAACGGGAGTTCACCGAGGACCTGTGGGGCCTGCCGCCGGGCACGATCCGCGCGGACGGCGTCGGCCGGGGCACGGTCGAGCTGTTCCGGAAGATGGCGGACGGCACCATCAAGGCCTGCTGGATCATCTGCACCAACCCGGTCGCCTCCGTGGCCAACCGCCGTACGGTCATCGAGGGTCTGGAGGCGGCCGAGTTCGTCGTCACCCAGGACGTCTTCGCCGACACCGAGACCAACGCCTACGCCGATGTCGTCCTGCCCGGCGCGATGTGGACCGAGTCCGAGGGCGTCCTCGTCAACAGCGAACGCACCCTCACCCTCGCCCGCCCCGCCGTCCCGCCACCCGGCGAGGCCCTGCCCGACTGGCGGATCATCGCGTCCGTCGCCTGCGCGATGGGCTACGAGAAGGGCTTCTCCTACGACAGCGCGGAGCAGGTCTTCGAGGAACTGCGGCAGTTCTGGAACCCGGTGACCGGCTGGGACCTGCGCGGGGTGACGTACGAGCGGCTGCGGTCCACACCGGTGCAGTGGCCTGCTGCGGAGGAGGACGGGCCCGACCGCAATCCCATCCGGTACGTCGGCGGCGGCGAGCTACGCTTCCCGACTCCCGGCGGGCGCGCGGTGTTCCATGCCCGGCCGCATCTGCCGGCCGCCGAACTGCCCGATGACGACTATCCGTTCGTGCTGAACACCGGGCGGCTCCAGCACCAGTGGCACACGCTCACGAAGACGGGCAGGGTCGCCAAGCTCAACAAGCTGAACCCCGGCCCCTTCGTGGAGCTGCATCCGCTGGACGCACGGGAGTTGGGGATCGCCGAGGGCGATTCGGTGGAGGTGGCGTCCCGGCGGGGCCGGGCGGTGCTGCCCGCCGTGGTGACCGACCGGGTGCTGCCCGGGTGCTGTTTCGCGCCGTTCCACTGGAACGACCTGTTCGGCGAGTATCTGAGCGTCAACGCGGTGACGAGCGACGCGGTGGATCCGGTGTCGTTCCAGCCGGAGTTCAAGGTGTGCGCGGTGTCGTTGGCGAGAGTGGCGCCGGCACCGGTTCCGGCACCGACGGAGCCCGCGCGGGAGGACGTCGCGGCGAAGGCCGTCGTCCCGGCCGCGCATCCCTTCGGCCTCGACCCGGCTCCGCCTCCCGTCCTCAGCGCCCAGGAGCGCCTCTACCTGACCGGCTTCCTCGCGGGCATCGAGTCCGGCGCCCCGGGGGTGCCGGTCCTCCCGGCGGACGCGCCCTTCAGCGCCGAACACATGCTGTGGGTGAACGGCGTGCTGGCCGGCATGTATGCGAGGTCGGCGCCCGCTCCCCCGGCACAACAACCGCCGCCCGCCCGGCAGATCGTCGTCCTGTGGGCCTCGCAGACCGGCACCGCCGAGGAGTTGGCGGCGGCCACCGCCGAGCGGCTCGGCTCGGCCGGGCACCGGGCGACGCTCGTCGGGATGGACGAGGCCGACCCCGGCACGCTTCCGGCCGGCGCCGATCTCCTCTTCGTCACCAGCACGTTCGGCGACGGCGACGCTCCCGACAACGGCTCCGGCTTCTGGGACGCGCTCGCCGGTGACCGGGCGCCCCGGCTGGACGGAGTGCGGTTCGCGGTGCTCGCCCTCGGCGACTCGTCGTACGACGACTTCTGCGGGCACGGGCGCCGACTGGACGCCAGGCTCGACGAGTTGGGCGGTGTCCGGCTGGCCCCTCGTACGGACTGCGAGCCGGATTTCGAGCCGTCGGCGGACGCGTGGCTGGGGCAGGTGCTCACCGCGCTGGGAACCGAAACCGCCCCCGCGGCACCGCCGGACGCTCGCGTGTCACCGCCCGGCGCTCCCGTGTCGACGTCCCGCGTCCCCGAGTCGGCCCCGGCGCCCACCACCGCGCGGCTCGTCGGCAACGACCTGCTCAGCCGGAGCGGCGCCGCCAAGGAGGTCCGCCGCTTCACCTTCGACACCAGCGACACCGACCTGACGTACGAGACCGGTGACGCGCTCGGTGTGCGGCCGGTCAACTCCCCCGCCCTGGTGGACGAATGGCTCAGCGTCTCCGGCGTCGGCGCCTCGGCGGTCGTGGAACTGGACGGCATGGGCGCGCTCCCGTTCGCCGAGGCGGTCCGCCGGCATCTGGACATCACCCGCATCACTCCGGACCTGCTGCGCTTCGTGGCCGAACGCACCCGCGACGAGCGGGAGTTGCGACGGCTGCTGCGGCCGGACAACAAGGACGGGCTGGCACAGTGGAGTTGGGGACGGCAGATGGTGGACGTGCTCGCCGAGCATCCGGTGAAGGCCCGGGCCGAGGAGTGGGCCGGAGTCCTCAAGCGGCTCCAGCCCCGGCTGTACTCGATCTCCTCCAGCCCGCTCGTCGACCCGCACCGTGTCTCGCTGACGGTGTCCGTGGTGCGGTACGAGGGTCTCGACGGGCGTCCGCGCGGCGGGGTCTGCTCGCCGTTCCTGGCCGATGCGGAGGCGGGCACCGAAGTCCCGGTGTTCGTACGGCGGTCGCCGCACTTCCGGCCGCCCGTCGATCCCGCGACCCCGATGATGATGGTCGGACCCGGCACCGGGGTCGCGCCGTTCCTCGGTTTCCTGCACGAGCGGCGGGCACTCGGGCATACCGCGCCGAACTGGCTGTTCTTCGGGGAGCAGCACCGGGCGACGGACTTCCTCTACGAACAGGAGCTGACCGGGCTGCTGGCGGAGGGGGCGCTCGCGCGGCTCGACACGGCGTTCTCCCGGGACCAGCGCGCGAAGGTGTACGTGCAGGACCGGTTGCGGGAGCACGGGGCCGAGGTGTGGCGCTGGTTGCGGGAGGGTGCGCACCTCTATGTGTGCGGGGACGCCTCGCGGATGGCGAAGGACGTGGACCGTGCGCTGCGGGACATCGCGGTCGCGCACGGCGGGATGGACGAGGGCGAGGCGGGTGCGTACCTGAAGCAACTGGCGGCGGCCAAGCGGTATGTGCGCGATGTTTACTGAATGAACCGATAGCCACGGTCACCTGAACAAAGCCGTTCGAGTTTGTCCCCTTTAGGCCATGACGAGGGGTTCTTACCGGTCTCACACCGGAATCTTCTCGATTGCCGACACCCCCCTCACCGGCCGGGATTAGCGTCGCGTCTTGTGCACTTGGCAGAAACACAACAGGTGGCACCCGGTCGGCGGACACAGTCGGCGGTGTCCGCCCCGGAACCTCCAGCACAGTGGCACCGCGTCCTCACTCTGCTCGCCGACATCAGCCTCTTCATCGGCGTCCGGTCGGTGTGGACGCAGGCAGCGAGTCACCGTCTCGTCGTGGCGGCGGTCGTGTGCCTCTGTTACGCCTCGATCCTGGTGTGCGGGGTGCTGACGCTGGTGGTCCGGCAGGCGCGGTCGCTGGCCCGGATCGATCTCGTCGTGCTGGTGACCGCGGTCCTGCTGGCGCTGTCCGCGTGGTCGGTGTTCCACACGGGCGGCGACGAGGCGGTCCTCACCACCCAGGCGGCCAGGGAACTCGTCGCCGGACACCCGGTCTACGGTCAGCCCTGGCCCTGGCTCTTCCACACCGGCCACGGCGTCGCGCTGACCCCGACGGTGACCGGCGGCTACGACTACACCTACGGCTATCCCCCGCTGGAGACGCTACTGACGGCGCCCCTCCTGTGGATCGGCCACGGCGGCGCTCCCGCGACGGCGGTCGCGACCGGCGCGCTGATCGCGGCCGCGGTCCTCATGTGGCGGCTGCTGCCGACGCAGTGGCGGCCGGCGGCCACCATCGCCTGCCTGGGTCTGGGACTGCTGCCCACCTACGGCCGCCAGGGCTATCCCGCCGTGCTCGCCCTGGCGTTGCTGGTGCCGGTGGTGATCCGCTGGCCCCGGATCGGCAGCGGCGGCCGGCTCGGCCGGGCCGGGCTCGCCCAGGCCGCGTGCCTGGGGGCGGCCTGCGCCGCGCAGCAACTCCCCTGGTTCCTCACGCCGTTCCTGCTCGCCGGGATCTACGCGGTGCGACGCGGTGAACTCGGCTCCCGCCAGGCGGCGTTGGTGCTGCTGCGGATCGCCGGGGTAGCCGTGACCGTATGGCTGCTGATCAACACGTACTTCATCGTGCAGGAGCCGGGCACCTGGCTGCGGGGCATCGCGCTGCCGCTGACACAGGGCGCGGTGGTGCACGGTCAGGGCCTGGTGGACATCTCGCTGTACTTCACGAACGGCAGCGACCGGCTCGACTGGTACTCCCACGCGAGCATGCTGCTGGCGGCCGGTCTGCTGGCCGTGTTCGTGCTGTTCGTACGGCGGTTGGGGCCCGCGGCGACGGTCCTGCCGTGGTGTGCCTTCTATCTGGCGACGCGTTCGCAGGACGGCTACTACCTGCTGATGACGCCGCTGTGGCTGGCGTCGGCGGTGACCGCGCCGATCGACGAGTTCCGTACGGCGTGGCAGCCGCGCCCCCGGCTGCTGTCCGGCCCGCACCGCAGGCAGGCCCGGGTCGCGGCGTCCGTGCTGCTGGTCACCCCCGCGCTGGCGAGCGCCGCCGTGGCGGCGACGGGCGCCCCGCCGATGGCCATCCACCTCACGGGTGTGCGGCGGGCGTTGCCCACCGTGGTGACCCGGCTGACCCTCCGGGTGACCAACTCGTCGGGCCACGCCCTCACTCCGCACTACACACTGACCACGGGCCAGGGCATGAGCAGGTACTGGTCCCAGGTGAGCGGCCCGGCGACGCTGCCCGCGCACGGCACGGCGACCATCGAACTCCGGCCGCCCGACGGGGCGTTCACGCTGCCCCACAAGAACATCCGGATCCGGGTGCGGGCCTTCACCGCAGCCCCGCAGACGCTGTCCAGCTCGGACGTCCGGCTGCAGCCCGCAGACTGACGGCCCGTCAGGCTCCGGTGCGCACGAAGCGGAGCGCGGCGGTGACGGTGGTCAGGCCGCGGAGCATGCCCAGCTGGTTCCAGCCGAGGCCGAACTGCGCGCGGTCCACGGTGAATTCGGCGTCCAGGGTGAGCGCCTCGGCGGTCGCGTCCTTGAGGCGGGCGGTGAAGGTCTGGGGGCGGCTGATGCCGTGGACGGACAGCTGACCGACGACGTGCACGGTGTCGCCGTCGCGGAGTTCCGCGCTGCGTGCGGCGAAGGTGATCTCCGGGTACGTGTCGGTGTCGAACAGGTCGGCGGACCGCAGGTGCTTGTCGCGCTTGGCGTTCTTGGTGTCCAGGGAGGCGGCGTCCAGGGTCACCGTGCCGATCGCGGAGCCGTCGCCCCGGACCTCGCCCTGACCGCTGAGGGTGCCGAAGATGCCCTTCACGGTGACCAGACCCCACATCGTCTTGTGGCTGATACCCGCCGTGGAGGCGGTCTGGTCGAGCTGCCACACACCGGTTTCGACGGCGACGGTCATGATCTCTCCCACTGGTTTCCGGTAGTCCAAATTTGTATGAGCCTCACGCTAGCCCATTATCCAAATGTGGACAACAGGCTGTTCCAAAATTGGACAACGGGTAGACTCGATGTCATGGCCGACCCTATGGAGCACCCTTCCGACCAGCTCGAATGCCCCTCCCTGCGGGGCGACGGGCTGCTCGCGCCCGAGCTGCGCGCATGGATGCTGCTGCTGGCGGCGACGGGCGCGGTGGAGCAGGAGCTGCGGTCCGCGGTGAAGAGCAGCCTCGACGTCTCGCACGACGAGTTCCTGGTGCTGTGCCTGCTCGCCGAGGAGCCCGCGGGGCTGCGCATGACCCGGATCGCCGAGCTGCTGGGCCGTCCGAAGACCCGGCTCACGTATCAGATCGCGTGTCTCCAGCACGCGGGCCTGGTCACCCGGAAGTCGGTGTGCGGGGACAAGCGCGGGGTCGAGGTGGCCCTCACGGAGAAGGCGCGCGAGCTGCTGAAGGAGGCGTCCGGGACCCTCTCCGAGACGGTCAAGCACGCCCTCGGCCGGTTCGTGGGACCGGCCCAGCACGACGCCATGCGCGCCCTGTTGCCCGATCTCACCGTCAGCTGACGCGGCTCAGCTGGACTCCCGCACCACCAGCCGGCACGGCACGGTGTGCCGTCCGGGCACGACGTCGTCGTCGATCGCCTCCAGGAGCCGCAGGGCCGCGATCCGGCCGATCTCGGCGAGGCTCATGTCGATCGTGGTGAGGGGCGGGCGGCTGGCCAGGGCCATGGTGTCCCAGTTGTCGTAGCCGACCACCGCGATGTCGGCGGGGACGCCCACCCCGCGTTCGCGCAGCGCGTCCGTCACACCGCGCGCGATCTGGTCGTTGCCGCAGAAGAACGCGTCCGTGCCGGGTGCCGTACGCAGGACCGCGTCGGCGGCCCGGCGGCCCCAGGCCTCGCTCCACTCGCCGAAGTGGACGCGCCCCGTGGCGAGTTCGAGCCCGGCACCCGCCAGCTGGTCGGCCGCGAACCGGGCCCGGTCGCGGGCGGCCGCGTGGTGCGCCGGGCCGGTGACGTGCGCGATCCGGGTGCGCCCGGTGGCCAGCAGATGTTCTACGGCGAGCCGGGCGCCGCCCTCGTCGTCGGAGACCACGGAGATGTCGTCCGGGGCGGTGGACGGGGACAGCGCGTAGACCACCGGGACCTCGTCGACGCCGGTGAGCGGCGGACGCGGGTCGGTGCGGCGGCCGGTGACGATGATGCCGTCGACGCGGCGGTCCATGAGGTTGCGCAGATGGTGCTGCTCGCGGATCGCGTCGCCCCGGGTGTCGCACAGCAACACCGAGATCTTGCCGGCCCCGAGCGCGTCCTCGGCACCCAGCAGCACCGGTGTGGAGAACCGCCCTATGCCGTCCGTGGTCATCAGCCCGACGGTCCAACTCCGGCCGGTGTGCAGGCTCTGCGCGTTCTGGTTGGGCCGGAAGCCGAGGGCCTCCACCGCGTCCAGCACCCGCTGCCGGGTCTCGGGCCGCATCCGGCCGGCGCCGTTCAGCGCCTTCGACGCGGTGCCCACGCTGACGCCCGCGAGCGCGGCGACATCGGTGAGTCTGGCCCGGCCCGCGGAGGGCGAACGGGAAGCAGAGGTCACAGGCGGTCCTTTCCCTCCTCGCCGACGACACGTCGGCGCCGACGGCCTCATCGGCGACAGTAGCAGCCCTGCCGTGACGTGAAAAAACGTTGGTCGCGCTACTTGACCTGAATCCGCGGACTCCCCTGTACTTTCCGGCAGGAAAACGATTGCTCAAACGAGTTCCTGAGAAGAACCGGAGAGCCATGCCCCGCATCACGTCCGCCGCGTCCCCCCTCGGCCCGGTCCGGCTCGGCCCGGCCGCCCGCGCGGCACTGCGCCCCGCCACCACCACCGTCGACGCGGGCTTCTGGCACACCCGCCGTGAGGTCAACGCCCGCGTGTCCCTCCCCCAGGGCCCCGGGCTGCTGGAGTCCGCGGGCAATCTGCACAACCTGCGCGTCGCCGCGGGCGCGGTCGAGGGCGAGTTCCAGGGCGCGTACCCGTTCGTCGACACCGACGTCTACAAGTGGCTGGAGGCGGCCTCCTGGCAGCTGGCCCACCAGCCGGACGCGGAACTGGAGTCGGCGGTCGACCGGATCATCGCCCTGGTCGCCGCCGCCCAGCAGCCGGACGGCTACCTCAACACCTGGTTCCAGCTGCGGGAGGCCGGCGCCCGCTACCAAGACCTGCGCTGGGGCCACGAGTTGTACTGCGCGGGCCATCTGATCCAGGCCGCCGTGGCCCACCGCCGGGCCACCGGCGGCCCCGAACTCCTGGCCGTGGCCGTGAAGTTCGCCGACCATCTCGGCCAGGTCTTCGGGCCGCCCGGCAGCGGCAGGCCGATCGACGGCATCGACGGCCACCCCGAGATCGAGACCGCCCTGGTCGAGCTGTACCGGGAGACCGGCGACCGCCACCACCTCGACCTGGCCGGCTACTTCGTCGACCGGCACGGCCACGGCCTCCTCGGCGGCGAGGCCTACTGCCAGGACCGCGTCCCCGTGCGCGAGGCGACCGACGTCGAGGGGCATGCCGTACGGCAGTTGTACCTGCTGGCGGCCGTCGCCGACCTCGCCACCGAGACGGACGACCCCCGGCTCCGCTCCGCGGCCGAGCGGTTGTGGCGGGCGATGACCGCGGCCAAGACCCATCTCACCGGTGGTCTCGGCGCCCACCACGACCAGGAGGACTTCGGCGACCCGTACGAACTCCCCAACGAGCGCGCCTACTGCGAGACCTGCGCGGCCATCGCGTCGGTCCAGTGGAGCTGGCGGATGGCCCTGCTCACCGGCGAGGCCCGCTACTCCGACCTGATCGAACGCACCCTGTACAACGGCTTCCTGGCCGGAGTCTCCCTGGACGGCGAGCGCTGGCTGTACGTCAACCCGCTCCAGGTCCGCGACGGCCACACCGACCCCGGCGGCGACCAGTCGGCCCGCCGCACCCGCTGGTTCCGCTGCGCCTGCTGCCCACCGAACGTGATGCGGCTGCTGGCCTCCCTGGAGCACTACCTCGCGTCCGGCGACGAACAGGGCCTGCAGATCCACCAGTTCACCACCGGCCGCCACTCCCACGGCGGGATGTCCGTCCGCGCCGAGACCGACTACCCCTGGCACGGCACCCTCACCCTCACCGTCGAGGACACCCCCGACCGGCCGTGGACCCTGTCCCTGCGCGTGCCGCAGTGGTGTCGCGAATTCCGGGTCCGCGTCGGAGAGTTGTCGTACGACGAGACGGACGCGCCGGTCGAGGACGGCTGGCTGCGTCTCGAACGGGCCTGGGCGCCGGGCGACTCGGTCGTCCTGGAGCTGGCGCTCGAACCCCGGCTCACCGCCGCCGACCCCCGGGTGGACGCGGTCCGCGGCTGCGCGGCGATCGAGCGCGGGCCACTCGTCTACTGCCTGGAGCAAGTGGACACACCCGGCGGCGGCCTGGACGACATCGTCCTCGACCCCACCCGCCCGCTCGCCGTGAAGCACCGCCCGGACCTGCTCGGCGGGGTCACCACCGTCGTCGCCGCCGGGTACCGCAGAAGCCGTGCGGAGGACGGGAGTTGGTGGCCGTACCGGGCCGCCGGACCCGATCCCGCACCGGCGGGCGACCTGGTCGAGCTCACCGCGATCCCCTACCACGCGTGGGCCAACCGGCAGGACGGCAGCATGCGCGTCTGGCTGCCGACCTCCTGAACTCCCCTTTCCCTCAGCTCGGTTCACAGGACAACGAGGTCACTCCCGTGCGAAAAACCCGCCGAACCCGCAGCACCCGTAGCACCCGTAGCACCCGTAGCACCAGCAGAACCCGCAGGACCCTCTTGATCGCGCTCACCGCGACCGGCGCGCTCGTCTCGGTCGCCGCGTGCGGCTCGGGCTCCGGTTCCTCCGCGTCCTCCGGAGACTCCAGGACCTACGCCTTCTGGGACCCCTACCCGCAGTTCGACGCCTCCTCCGACTGGGGCAAGCGGGTCGCCGAGTGCGGCACACGGGCCGGGGTGACGATCAAGCGGACCGCGTACGACACCACGGACCTGGGCAACAAGGCGCTGCTGGCCGCCCAGCAGGGCGACGCTCCGGACGTGATGCTGGTGGACAACCCGGTCGTCTCCACGCTGGTCGAGGCGGGCATCCTCAACAAGACGAGCGACCTCGGGCTCGACACCGCGTCGATCCAGAAGAACATCATCGGTGCGGGCACGCTGGACGGCGCCGCGTACGGGATACCCGTGGGGGCCAACACCCTCGCCCTCTACTACAACAAGAAGATTCTGGCCGCCGCGCAGGTCGATCCGGCCTCCGTGAAGGACTGGGCGTCGCTCACGGCCGCGCTGAAGAAGGTCAAGGCCGCGGGCAAGAAGGGCATCACGTTCTCCGCGATCAACACGGAGGAGGGGAGCTTCCAGTTCCTGCCCTGGTTCTGGGGCGCGGGCGGGGATCTCACCCAGCTCGACTCGGCCGAGGGCACGGCCGCGCTGACCCTGTGGAAGGACTGGGTGGACGCGGGCTACGCCCCCAAGGACGTCCTCAACAACACCCAGACCACCAGCTGGCAGGAGTTCGCCACCGGCGACTACGCGTTCAGCGAGAACGGCACCTGGCAGCTCGGCAACGCCGACAAGGCCGGGTTCGGCTACGGGATCATCAACATCCCGGGGCAGAACGGGGGTTCGGCGCCGGTGCCCACCGGCGGGGAGTTCGTGACCGTGCCCGTGCAGAAGGACATGGCCCGGTACGACGTGAGCAAGAAGATCGTGACGTGTCTGACCAGTCCGACGAGTCTGCTGGCGACCGACACGACGCTGATGTACGTCGCGCCCACCGCCGCGGTGCAGGCGCAACAGGTCGCCAAGAACGCGGAGTTGAAGCCCTGGGTGGCCGCGGTCGCCGCTGCGCGGGGACGGACCAGTGGGGGGCTGGGGACCAAGTATCCGGGGATCTCCCAGCCGTTGTGGACGGCCGTGCAGTCGGCGTTGTCCGGGGGGAAGAGTCCGCAGGCCGCGTTGGACGCGGCGCAGTCGGCCGCCGGCAAGGGGTGATCCGTGGTCGTGAACCTGCGGGCCGGCGGGGGCTGGTCGCGCCCCGCGGCGCAGCCGCATACCGATACGGTCCCGCGCCCCGTCCGATCGCTGCCGCAGCGGGCGGCCCGGACGGGCCCCGCGTCACGCGGCCGGCTCACCGCCCTCGCCTTCGTGGCCCCGCTGCTCGTCTACCTCGGCGCCTTCTACGCCTATCCCCTCTACCGCAATCTCGATCTGAGCCTGCGTGACTACACCGTCCGGTCGTTCGTGCAGGGGGACGCGCCCTACTCCGGCTGGCGCAACTTCTCCACCGTGCTGCACGATCCGACGTTCGGGCCGGCGATGCGGCACACGATGGTGTTCACGTCGGTGTCGATCGTCTTCCAGTACGCGGCCGGGCTCGCCCTCGCCGTGTTCTTCAACCGGCACTTCCGACTGGCCGCCACACTGCGGGCGTTGTTCCTGATCCCGTGGCTGCTGCCGCTGATCGTGTCCGCGTCGACCTGGTCGTGGATGTTCAACAGCGAGTCGGGAGTGGTGAACTACGGGCTGCGTCTCGTCGGCGTGGACCCGGTCGGCTGGCTGACCTCGCCGGACTGGGCGCTGGTGTCGGTGATCGTCGCGAACATCTGGATCGGGATCCCGTTCAACCTGGTGATCCTCTACAGCGGGCTGCAGAACATCCCGGCCGAGCTGTACGAGGCCGCCGCCCTGGACGGGGCGGGTGGCTGGCAGCAGTTCCGGCGGATCACCTTTCCGCTGCTGCGGCCGGTGTCGGCGATCACCGTGCTGCTCGGGCTGGTCTACACGCTCAAGGTGTTCGACCTGATCTGGATCATGACGAAGGGCGGGCCCGGCGACTCCTCGTCCACGCTGGCGACCTGGTCGTACCAGCTCGGATTCGGCACGCTGCTGCCGAAGTTCGGGCCGGGGGCGGCCGTCGGCAACATCCTGATCCTCATCGCGCTCGTCTTCGGGCTGCTGTACATCCGCGTCCAGAGGAGGCAGGAGACATGAGAGCGCGCGGCTTCACCGTCATCGGTCTCCTCCTCACGGCGCTCATGCTGTTCCCGGTGTACTGGATGCTGAACGTGTCCCTCACCCCGCAGCAGGACATGCGCAAGTCACCGCCCGACCTGTTCCCCCTGCACCCCACCTTCGAGGGCTACCGGGCCGTGCTCGACGACCAACTCCCCTACCTGGGAACCAGTTTGCTGATCGGGATCGGCACGGTCGCCCTCACGCTCACGGTCGCCGCCCCGGCCGGCTACGCGCTGGCGAAACTCCGGCCACGGGCCGGGGGCGCCCTGAGCCTGGCCCTGCTGATCGCCCAGATGATCCCGGGCATCGTGATGGCGATGGGCTTCTACGGCTTCTTCCTCGACCTGGGTCTGCTCAACTCCTGGTGGGGGCTGATCATCGCGGACTCCACCATCGCCGTGCCCTTCGGCGTCATGATCTTCACCGCGTTCATGTCGGGCATCCCGGGCGAGCTGATCTCGGCCGCGCTGATCGACGGCGCCGGCACCTGGCGCACCTTCCGGTCGGTCGTCCTGCCGCTGAGCCGCAACGCGGTCGTCACGGTCTCGCTGTTCGGCTTCCTGTGGGCCTGGTCCGACTTCGTCTTCGCCAACACGCTCGACGGCGGCGGGAGTTGGCGGCCGATCACGCTCGGTATCTACAAGTACATCGGCAACAACAACCAGGAGTGGAACGCGATCATGGCCACCGCCGTCGTCGCGTCGGTCCCGGCGGCCGTCCTCCTGGTCCTCGCCCAGCGCTACGTGGCTGCGGGCGTCACGGCCGGCGCGGTGAAGGACTGACCCCACCCCCGGCATCCGGCCGACACCCCCTCCCACTCCAACTCCCCATCGGCACACCCCCCTTCCTGAGGAGATCCATGTCATGAGCCGCACATCCCTCAGAGCCGTCCTCGGTACCGCGATCCTCACGGCCGCCGCCGCGCTCGGCGGCACCGCCCCCGCGCAGGCCGCCCCCACCGCCGCGACCACCCTGGCCGTCAACGCGGCCTCCACCCTGCGACCGGTCACCCACGTGGCGACCGGCAGCCTCTACGGCCTCGCCGACGCGAGCACCCCCGCCGACAGTCTGGTCACCCCGCTCAAGCCGAACACCTTCGTCCAAATGGCGCCGGGCGGAGCCCAGTTGCCGAACGGTGAGCCGAAGCCCGCCGGGGACGCGCTCGTCGTGGCGTCGAAGGCGGCGCGGGCCGGTGCGAAGGTGGTGGTGCGGATGCCCGACTGGTATCCGAACTTCCCCTACCAGTGGGTGAGCTGGAGTGACTGGCTGTCCGCCGTGGACAAGCAGGTCGCGTCCGTGAAGTCCTCCGGCGCCACGAACATCGCCGCGTACGAGCTGTGGAACGAGCCCGACTGGACCTGGAACACCTCGGCGGCCGGCGCCTTCGACGCCGGGTGGGCGACCACCTACCGGGAGGTCCGTGCCAAGGACGCCAACACGCCCGTCCAGGGGCCGAGTTACTCGGCGTGGAACCAGAGCTGGATGAGCACGTTCCTCACCGACGCCAAGGCGAGCGGTACCCTCCCCGACATCGTGAGCTGGCACGAGCTCCAGGGCTCGCAGAACATCGCCGCGCACGTGGCCGCGTACCGCGCGCTCGAATCGAGCCTGGGCATCAGCCCGCGCCCGATCTCGATCGAGGAGTACGGCACCACGAGCGAGGTGGGTGTCCCCGGCCAACTGGTCGGCTATGTCGCCAAGTTCGAGCGAGCGGGCATCCATGACGCCGAGTTGGCCTTCTGGAACCACTACGGCACCCTCGGCGACACCCTGACCGACACCGGCGGCTCGCCCAACGCCTCGTACTGGCTCTACAAGTGGTACGGCGACATGTCGGGCACCATGCTCACCACCACTCCCCCGGCCCAGACCGGCATCGACGGCGCCGCCGCGCTGACCGGCGACGGCAAGCAGATCAGCGTCGTCTTCGGCGGCGGAGTGGGATCAACCGCCGTACAGGTGAACGGACTCGGGTCGCTGTCCGGCTTCGGCAGCACCGTGCACGTCAAGTTGGAGTACACACCGTCGAAGGGTCGGACCACGGGCGTGGCCGCGCCGGTCACCATCTCCGACACCACCTACACCGTGTCGAACGGCTCGATCACCGTGCCCGTCGCGATGAACGCCTCCGACGGCTACCACCTGGTCGTCACGCCCACCGGGACCTCGGCCTCGCTGGCGGGGACGTACCAGATCAAGAACAAGAACAGCGGGCTGGCGCTGGACACGCAGGGAGCCGCGACCGCCCAGGGCACGGCGGTCGTCCAGGCCGCGTCGAGCACCGGCAGCAGTCAGTCCTGGACGCTGACGGCCGCCGGGTCCGGGCTCTACAAGATCGTCAACAAGGCGAGCGGGCTGCTGCTCGGCATCACCAACGCCGGTACTGCGGACGGCGGTACCGCTCTGATCTGGGGCGACAACGGCACCGCCGACCACCTCTGGCAGCTGATCCCGGCCGGAGACGGCACGTACAAGATCGCCAACTACAACAGCGGGCTGCTGCTCGGCGTGACGAACATGAGCACCGCCTCCGGTGCGCAGGTCCTTCAATGGGACGACAACGGGACGGCCGACCATCTGTGGAGCCTCACCGCCCGCTGACGCACCCCGGCTAGCCGGTGTGCACGACGCCCCCTTCGGCCAGCAGGTCCACGAGGGTCGCCCGGGCTCGGGCGACCCTCGAACGGACCGTCCCCACCGGGCAGTTGGTGAGTTCCGCCGCCTCCGCGTAGGGCAGGCCGAGGAGTTGGGTGAGGAGGAAGGCCTCGCGGCGCTCGTCCGGGAGCAGGGCGAGCAGGTCGAGGAGTGCCACGCCGTCGTCGAAACCGGGGAGCCCCCGGGGCTGGGCCAGTTCGACGGCGAGCTGCCAGTCCTGGACGTCGGACAGGCGGGGGCGGGTGGCGGCACGGCGGTAGCTGTCGATCACCGCGCGGCGGGCGATGGACAGCAGCCAGGTGCGGGCCGAGGAGCGCCCTTCGAAGCGGTGCAGGCTGCCGAGCGCCCGCAGGAACGTGTCCTGGGCGAGGTCGTCGACGGCCTGCGGGTCGGCGCAGAGATGGGAGACGTAGCGCAGGACGTCGCGGTGCAGCGCGCGCACGAGGTGGTCGACGGCGGCGGGGTCGCCGTGGCGGGCGGCGAGCGCCCAACTGGTCAGCGACTCGTCGCTCGACTCGGTCACGTCGGGCGGCGCGGGCAGGGTGGAAGTGATCACCTGGGGTCCTTCTCGGTCACCGTGAAAGGGGATCGGCCGTCCCGCGGCGCCCGTGAGAAGGGCGGCGCGGGCGTACGGCCTGCCCGGGGCGCACAGGAGCGGCCCGG
Source organism: Streptomyces sp. NPDC090083 (assembly GCF_044747445.1). Taxonomy (NCBI): domain Bacteria; kingdom Bacillati; phylum Actinomycetota; class Actinomycetes; order Kitasatosporales; family Streptomycetaceae; genus Streptomyces; species Streptomyces sp. NPDC090083. Next base: position 1,248,266 of record NZ_JBIVED010000001.1, read on the forward strand.
GATGCCGGCTGTCGTCAGGCGACAGCGGTCCCCGGAGGCGGACCCCGCGAGGTGATCGCATGGCCGAGAAGGAGAAGGCGCGGTGCCCGCTCGGAGCGGGGGCGGCGCGGGCGCAGCCGCGGGCGGTGCGGCGGGGCGGGGAGCGCGAGGAGCAGCCGTAGCGGAGCCGCGAGCCGGGTGGCGACGGCCCGCAGAACACGGAACGCGGCACGCTCGCCGTAGGCCAACCACAGCCCGCAGAGCAGGGCGGCGAGAAGGTGGGCGGCGAGCATCCCGGACGACGAGGACGGGCCGGTGGCGGCTACCGACATATGGCCCATGTCCATGGGTTCCATAGAACCCATGGATTCCATGGAACCCATGGAGTTGACGGACCCCATGGACCCCATGGAATCCATGGCGTTCATGTGCATGGAGCCTATGTCGGCCGGCCCCATGTCCATGGCTGACGACTGCCCTGTCATGGGCTGGGCGAGGGAGAACGCCGAGTGCAGGGCGGCCTGGGTGGCGACCACGAGGGTCACGACGAGCGGGAGGCCGCGTTCACGGCCCGCCAGGGTCCAGCCCACGAGGGCGGTGGCGGCGAGGCCGGCGGCCAGTGCCCAACCGGGCACGTGACGGCCGGACATGAGGACGTGCCCCAGGGCGGCGAGCACCACACAGACGGCCGCGAACATCGCCGCCCGTACCGTGCGCACACCCCACCCTGCCGTCATCGCGCCTCATCCTGGCATCAGAACCTGGGTCTCAGCCGTGGGTACGGGAATTCGCGGCGCGGTGCTCAGTCGGGGTGGGCGGGGGCGGAGGAGACGCGACTCCCGCCGGGCGGGGGTGACAAGATCACGGAATGAGTGAACTGACGATTCGTCCGCGCGCCGACGAGCACATGCAGGGCTGCGTCCAGGCACTCGCCGGGGTCCATGCGGAGGATCGCTATCCCGTGAACTGGCCCGTCGATCCTGAGAGTTGGCTGACTCCCCGGAGCATGCTCGATGCCTGGGTGGCCGTAGAAGGTCCGGCGGTCCTGGGTCATCTGGTGCTGACTCGCCCCGGGGAGGCTCTGGCCGCCGAGGTCGGGCTGCCTGCGCAGCGCCTGGTGTCCGTGGCGCGGTTCTTCGTCAGTGTGGATGCCCGCCGGCGAGGTGTGGCCGCGATGCTGCTGGACAAGGCGATCACGGCAGCCGCAGCGGACGGCCTCAGGCCCGTCCTCCAGGTCGAAGCCGGGGCGACCGCCGCCATCCGCCTCTACGAGCGTGCCGGATGGCGCTGCGTCGGCAGCTCCACGGCCGACTGGACGACAGCCGATGGGCGCGCCGCGCGGATGCGTTCCTATGTTGCTCCCCCGGGAGCCAACCCTGATGGGACGTCCCGCGGCAAACGCGTCTGACATCCCGTCAGGGCGAGCGCCGTTCCGGCGTCGGGCCGTCGCCGCGACGCCCAACCCGCCGATCCGGAACGCCGGTTCAGCCCAGCTTCGCCATCGGCTCCAGGATCGCCACGCACTCCACGTGATGGGTCATCGGGAACAGATCGAACGCCCTGAGCGTCCGCACCCGATACCCGCCGTCCCGGAAATACGCCAGATCCCGGGCCAGCGCCGCCGGATCGCACGCCACGTACGCGATCTTCCGGGCCCCGAGCGACGACAGGTGCTCCACCGTCTTCTTGCCGGCTCCCGAGCGCGGGGGGTCGAGGACGATCAGGTCGACCTCGCTGATCCCGGTCCGCGGCAGCACGCTCTCGACCTTGCCCTGTTCGATGCGGACGCGGTCGAAACCGGCGAGGTTGTGGCGCGCGTCCTCGACCGCGCGCTTACCGGACTCGATGCCGAGGACCGCGCCCTTGTCGCCGAGGCGGTCGGCGAGGGCGCCGGCGAAGAGGCCGACGCCGCAGTACAGGTCGAGGGCCATGTCGCCCTTGCGCGGGAGCAGGCCCTGCATGACCGCCTTGACGAGGGTGTCGGCGGCCATCGGGTGGACCTGCCAGAAGCCGCCGCTGCCGACCCGGTACGTACGCCCGTCGGCCCGCTCGCGCACGAACGCGCGGCCGTGCACGCGGTGGATGCCGCCGTCGTGCTCCTCGACGCGCATGACGGAGACCGGGCGGTCGAGTTCGACCAGGGGCAGGCGGGCGCCGGGGCGGGGCTCCAGGATGACCATGCGGTCCTGGGAGCCGGTCGCGGCGATCGCGTCGACCGACGCCATGCCCGACCAGTCGCGCTCCTCGATGCCCAGCTCGCTGATGCCGGGCGCCGCGATCATGCAGTGCTCGACCGGCTCGACCTCGTGCGAACGGTGCTTGCGCAGACCGGCGTTGCCGTCGACGTCCACGGCGTACTGGACGCGCGTGCGCCACTGCGGCACCTGGCCCGCGGGCAGCTTGTCGCCCTCGGCCGGCATCACCGTGCCGTCCCAGCCGGCCTCCTCGGGCGTGAGCCCGGCGAGCCGCTGCAACTGCTCGGTGATGACCTCGCCCTTGAGGCGACGCTGCGCGCCGGGCTTGGCGTGCTGCCAGTCGCAGCCTCCGCAGCGGCCGGGTCCGGCGTAGGGGCACGGCGCCTCGACGCGGTCCTTGGACTCCTCCAGGACCGTCACGGCGTCGGCGCGCAGGAACCGCGCGCCCTCCTCGCCGTCGGTGACCCGCGCGACGACACGCTCCCCGGGCAGCGCGTGCCGGACGAACAGCACCTGGCCCTCGGCCGTACGGGCGATGCAGTGCCCGCCATGGGCGACGGGGCCCACCTCGACCTCGTACTCCTCCCCCACCAGCGATTTCTTCGGTTCTGCCTGCATGGCGGGGTGACTCCACAACGTCAAAGGGGGTACGGCCGGACAACAGCCCACCAGTCTACGTGGACCCCGCCCGACCGCTCACCACAAGGCCGCGGCGACTGGAGCCTGGACTCGGACGACTAGAGCTTGGACTTGGACGACTCGCTGTGCCGTTCCTCGGCGGGACCTCGTCGCACCGCGCCCGGCGCGCTCCATTCCTGCCGCTTCCGTGCCCGGTTCTTCGCGGCCTCGGAGGACTCCAGCTGGTAGGGCACCGACGTCACCATCACGCCCGGCGTGAACAGCAGCCTGCCCTTGAGGCGGAGCGCGCTCTGGTTGTGGAGGAGGTGTTCGTACCAGTGGCCGACCACGTACTCGGGGATGATCACGGACACCGCGTCGCGCGGCGACTCCTTCCGCAGCCCCTTCACGTACTCGATGATCGGCCGGGTGATCTCCCGGTAGGGCGAGTCCAGCACCTTCAGCGGTACGTCGATCCCGCGCCGCTCCCACTCCTCGCGCAGCGCCTTGGTCTCGGCCGGGTCCACGTTGACGCTGAGCGCCTCCAGGGTGTCCGAGCGCATCAGCTTGGCGTAGGCGAGGGCCCGCAGAGCCGGGCGGTGGATCTTGGAGATGAGGACCACGGAGTGGACGCGGGAGGGGCGGAGGCTGTCGTCGCTGGGGCCCTCCGGGGCCGCGATCTCCTCGGCGACCCGGTCGTAGTGCTTACGGATCGCGGTCATCGTGGCGTAGAAGATGCACATGCCGAGCAGGGCCACCCAGGCGCCGTGGGTGAACTTCGTGACCAGGACGACGACCAGGACCAGGCCGGTGAAGAACGCGCCGAACGTGTTGATCGCCCGGGAGCGGACCATGTGGCGGCGCTTGTTCTGGTCCTTCTCGGTGGCCAGGTGGCGGTTCCAGTGCCGGACCATGCCGGTCTGGCTGAGGGTGAAGGAGACGAACACGCCGACGATGTACAGCTGGATCAGCCGGGTGGAGTCGGCGCCGTAGATCGCCAGCAGCAGGGCGGCCGTGCCGGCGAGCAGCACGATGCCGTTGGAGAAGGCCAGGCGGTCGCCGCGGGTGTGCAGCTGGCGCGGGAGGTAGCGGTCCTGGGCGAGGATCGAGCCGAGGAGCGGGAAGCCGTTGTACGCGGTGTTGGCGGCCAGGAACAGCACCAGCGCGGTGGCCGCGGCGAGCACGACGAACAGGAAGCTGCCCTTGCCGAACACGGCCTCGGCGACCTGGGAGATCACCGGGTTCTGGACGTAGCCGGAGCCGATCGCGACGCCGTTGTGCAGCAGGTCGGTGGCCGGGTTCTCTGCCATGCGGACCTTGGTCGTCATGGCGAGGGCGATGATCCCGCAGAACATGGTGACGGCCAGCAGGCCCATCGCGGCCAGCGTGCTCGCCGCGTTCTTCGACTTGGGCTTGCGGAAGGCCGGGACCCCGTTGGAGATCGCCTCGACACCGGTGAGCGCGGCACAGCCGGAGGAGAAGGCCCGCAGCAGCAGGAAGACCAGGGCGAAGCCCGCCAGACCCTGGTGCTCGGCCCTGATGTGATAGGCGGCGGTCGGCGCGCGCATGGTGTCGCCGAGGACGAGGCCGCGGAAGGCACCCCACGCGATCATGATGAAGACGCCCGCGACGAACACGTACGTCGGAATCGCGAACAGCGTGCCGGACTCCTTCACCCCGCGCAGGTTCATCAGCGTGAGCAGCACCACGACGGCGATCGCGCAGAACACCTTGTGCTCGACGACGAACGGGACCGCCGAACCCAGGTTCTCGATGCCGGACGCGATCGAGACGGCCACGGTCAGCACGTAGTCCACCAGCAGGGCGCTGGCGACGGTGAGGCCGGCCTTGGGACCGAGGTTGGTGGTGGCCACCTCGTAGTCACCGCCACCACTGGGGTAGGCGTGGACGTTCTGCCGGTAGGAAGCGACCACGGTGAACATCAGCACCACGACAGCGACCGCGATCCACGGGCTGAAGTGGTACGCCGACACGCCCGCGATGGAGAGGACCAGCAGCACCTCGCCGGGCGCGTAGGCCACGGAGGACAACGGGTCGGAGGCGAAGACGGGCAGTGCGATGCGCTTCGGCAGGAGCGTTTCGCCCAACCGGTCGCTGCGCAACGCCCGCCCGATGAGGATGCGCTTGGGCACGTCGGTCAGTTTGGACACAACAGGGGATCGTAGGCCTTCGAACAGGCGATCCTCCACTTTCCGCCGTCTTACTTCCTGTCATCTGCCTCACGGGTGAAATAAGGGACGAGTGGAGTTGCGGATTCCGTCGGGAGTGCCCGCTCCGTGTCTATATGACAAAACCCCGCTCCCACCGCCTCCTGGAGGTTCCATGCCCGCGACCGCAGAGCTGATCGGCGCCCTGGCCGCCCTCGTCGGCCTCGGATTCCTCACCCTGGCCAGCGTGCGCAGCATCGGGCGCCGCTGACGCACGGGGGTGCCCCGGAGGCACCGGGCGTGTGTAGCTTGGGCCTCGGTCTGAGACCCTGATGGGGCTGAGCATTGATTTGAGGACATCGGAAGGACGGTCGTGCACATCGTCATCATGGGCTGCGGCAGAGTGGGTTCCGCTCTCGCCCAGACCCTGGAGCAACAGGGGCACACGGTCGCCGTGATCGACCAGGACCCCACCGCCTTCCGTCGGCTGGGCCCGGGATTCGGCGGTCGCCGGGTCACCGGGGTCGGCTTCGACCAGGACACGCTGCGCGAAGCGGGCATCGAGGAGGCGGGCGCGTTCGCCGCCGTCTCCAGCGGTGACAACTCGAACATCATCTCCGCGCGCGTGGCCCGCGAGATGTTCGGCGTCGAGAACGTCGCGGCCCGTATCTACGACCCCCGCCGTGCCGAGGTCTACCAGCGCCTGGGCATCCCCACCGTGGCCACGGTCCGCTGGACCGCCGACCAGATGCTGCGCCGGCTGCTGCCCTCGGGCGCGGAGCCGCTGTGGCGGGACCCCACCGGCGGTGTCCAGCTCGCCGAGGTGCACGCCTCGGCCGCGTGGGTCGGCCAGCGGATCAGCAAGCTCCAGGAGGAGACGGGCGTCCGCGTGGCGTTCCTCACCCGGCTCGGCGAGGCGATGCTGCCCTCTTCGCAGACCGTGCTCCAGGAGGGCGACCTCGTGCACGTGATGATGCGCACGGACGAGATCGACAAGGTCGAGGCGGCGTTCGCCAAGGGTCCCGAAGAGGAGGGCGGTCACTGATGAGGGTCGCCATTGCCGGAGCAGGCGCGGTCGGTCGTTCGATCGCCGGAGAGCTCCTGGAGAACGGTCACGAGATCCTTCTCATCGACAAGGCCCCGACCGCGATCTCGGTCGAGCGGGTCCCCCAGGCGGAGTGGCTGCTGGCCGACGCCTGCGAGATCACGTCCCTGGACGAGGCCGCGCTGCAGCGCTGCAACGTGGTGATCGCCGCGACGGGCGACGACAAGGTCAACCTCGTGGTGTCCCTCCTCGCGAAGACGGAGTACGGCGTCCCGCGTGTCGTCGCCCGCGTCAACAACCCCAAGAACGAGTGGCTCTTCAACGAGTCCTGGGGCGTCGACGTGGCCGTCTCCACCCCGCGTCTGATGTCGGCCTTGGTCGAGGAGGCGGTGTCGGTCGGCGACCTCGTCCGCCTGCTCCGCTTCAGCCACGGCGACGCCAACCTCGTCGAGCTGACCCTCCCCGAGGAGTCCGCGCTCGCGGGCACCCAGGTCGGTGACGTGGAATGGCCGGAGGACACGTCCCTGGTCACCATCATCCGCGGCACCCGGGTCCTGACCCCGTCCCGCGAGGACTCGCTGGAGGCGGGCGACGAACTCCTGTTCGTGGCGGCCCAGGCACGCGAGGAACAGCTGGAGGATCTGCTGTCGGTGCGCCGGGAGGACGCGACGAGCTGACCCCTCCGGGACTACGACGAGGAGGGGCGCCCCGAGATCTGATCTCGGGGCGCCCCTCCTCGTCGTATCGGGACTGCGCGTCCCTCAGGCCGGGGAGACCGTGTGCCTCTCGGCGTGTTGCCTCCCGGCATGTCTCCCGACATGCTGCCTCCCGGCGTGCGGGAAGCTACGCGTCGCGCCGGTGGCGGTGCCGTCCCGGTGTGGCGTCCCGGCCCTCACCGAGGGCCTCCGCGCCGCCGGCCTCGGAGGCGGCCTTCCGCTCCTTCTCGGCCTGCTCCTCCGCCTCCATCTCCGCGAACACGTCGATCGGCGCAGGTGCCTTCGCGAGGAAGACCCAGGTGAGCCAGACGGCGAGGAGGAAGGGCGGGATCTTCAACGCGACCAGGACCCAGCCGAGTTGGGCGGTGTTGGCCCACCAGTAGAGCGGGAAGAGGATCGCGCACTTGGCGAGCAGGATCAGGCCCCAGGCCCAACTGGCCTTCGCGTAGGCCTTCTTGCGGCCGGGGTTGCGGGTCCGCCAGGAGAGGTTCTCCTTGAAGACCGGGCCGAGGATGAGGCCGATCAGCGGGACGCCCGCGAGGGTGGTGACGATGTACGCCAGTGCCAGGCCCAGCGTGTAGAGCATGCCGGGGAGGTAGAAGTTCTTGGCGTTGCCCGTCATCATCGCGAAGACCACACCGAAGGCGACGCCGAAGACGCCGCTGAAGGCGTGCTTCACGGTGTCCCGGGTGGCCAGCCGGACCACGACCAGGGCCAGCGCGACGGCCAGGGCGGCGATCGCCGACCAGTGCAGGTTCTTGTTGACGGTGAAGATGCTGACGAAGAGCAGGCCCGGCAGGACCGTTTCGATCATGCCGCGCAGTCCGCCGAACGCCTCGAAGAGGGCCGCCTCGGTCACCGCCCGGACATCCTGCTCGCTGTCTTCGGCGTCCACGGTGTCCGCGGTCGGCTTGTCGAGCGACGTCACCGGCTACTCCCGTCCGAGGGGTTTCAGTTCGTATTTCGGGTTGAAGAGCACGCGTCGGCCTCTGCTCATCGAGATCCGGCCGGACGCGATCAGCTTGCGCCCCGGTTCTATCCCCACGATGGAGCGCCTGCCGAGCCACACCACGTCCAGAGCCGCGGAGCCGTCGAACAACTCGGCCTCCAGGGCCGGGACTCCCGCCCGGGGGCGCAGCGTGACCGTGCGCAAGGTACCAGTAACCGTCACGACCTGTCGGTCGTGGCAGTCGCCGATCCGGACACAGCCCTCGGTCTCGGCGTCCTCACGCAGCTCCTCCGACTCCAGGTCCTCCTGCGAGGTGGAGAGCCGGTCGAGCATGCGCCGGAACCGTCCGGCCGGCTTTTCGGAACGAGGGACAGCGCTCATATCTGAAGCGTACCGGGGTCCACCGACAGCGACGCACCCACGCCCTCAGCCGCCTTCAGGCGCCCCGAGCCGCCCTCAGATGCCCTCAGGCGCCCTCAGCGCTCGAACCGGTAGCCCATGCCGGGCTCCGTGATGAAGTGCCGGGGGTGCGCGGGATCCGTCTCCAGCTTCCGCCGCAGCTGCGCCATGTACACCCGGAGGTAGTTCGTCTCCGTCCCGTACGACGGCCCCCACACCTCCTGGAGCAGCTGCTTCTGGCTGACCAGCCGTCCGGTGTTGCGCACCAGCACCTCCAGGAGATGCCACTCCGTGGGGGTCAGCCGTACGTCACGCCCGTCCCGGTGCACCTTCTTGGCGGCGAGGTCGACGGTGAACTCCTCGGTCTCCACCAGGACGTCGTCCTCACCGCCCCCGGTGGGCTCGGCCCGGCGCACGGCGGCCCGCAGCCGGGCCAGCAGCTCGTCCATCCCGAAGGGCTTGGTCACGTAGTCGTCGGCGCCCGCGTCCAGTGCCTCGACCTTCTCGTCCGAGGAGTGCCGTGCGGACAGCACCAGGATCGGCACCCGGGTCCAGCCGCGCAGCCCCCGGATCACCTCGACGCCGTCCATGTCGGGCAGCCCCAGGTCGAGGACGACGACATCGGGATGCCGGGAGGCGGCGAGGTCGAGGGCGGTCTTGCCGTCGGCGGCGGCGTCGACCTCGTACTTCCGCGCCTTGAGGTTGATCACGAGGGCCCGCACGATCTGCGGCTCATCCTCGACCACGAGGACCCTGGTCATGAGGCCTGCCTTTCCGGTTGCACGCCCTGCGTGTCCTGCGCGTCCTGGGTGTCTTCTACGGCGGTGTCGGCCGACGCGGGTTCGAGGGGCTCGGCCGCGCGGAGGGTGAGGACCATGGTGAGGCCGCCGCCGGGGGTGTCCTCGGCGTTCAGGGTGCCGTTCATGGCCTCGGTGAAGCCGCGCGCCACGGCGAGCCCGAGTCCGACTCCCGCGCCGCGCGGGGCGTCGCCGTGGCGCTGGAACGGCTCGAAGATGCGGTCCTTGGCCTCGTCCGGGACTCCCGGGCCCCGGTCCACCACCCGTACCTCCACGCGGTCGGCGATGGCGCTGGCGGACACCAGGACGGTTTCGCCGGACGGGCTGTACTTGACCGCGTTCTCGACCAGGTTGGCCACCGCCCGTTCCAGGAGCCCGGGGTCGACGGCGACCATGGGCAGTGTCTCCGGGATGTCCAGTTCGGCGCTGGCCTCGGGGACCCCGCCCAGCGCCATCGGCACCACCTCGTCGAGGTCTATCTCGCGGATGATCGGCGTGACCGTGCCGGTCTGGAGGCGGGACATGTCGAGCAGGTTGCCCACGAGGTGGTCGAGGCGGTCCGCGCCGTCCTCGATGCCCTCCAGCAGCTCGGCCTGGTCCTCCTCGGACCACGCCACGTCGTCGGAGCGCAGGGAGGAGACGGCCGCCTTGATGCCGGCCAGCGGGGTCCGCAGATCGTGGCTGACGGCCGCCAGGAGGGCCGTACGGATGCGGTTGCCCTCGGCGAGCGCGCGGGCCTGGTCGGCCTCCTCGCGCAGGCGCCTGCGGTCCAGTACGACGGCTGCCTGGGCGGCGAAGGCGGCGAGGACCCGGCGGTCGGAGGCGGGCAGGACGCGGCCGGTCAGCGCGAGGGCCATGTGGTCGCCGACGGGCATGTCCACATCGCCGTCCTCGGGGCGCTCCAGCGGTGCCCCCGCGCCGACCCGGCCGGCGCAGGTCCACGGCTCCACGTCGCTCTTGCGCTCCAGCAGGGAGACGGACTCCATGCCGAAGGTCTCCCTCACCCGTTCCAGGAGGGCTTCGAGGCTGGTCTCGCCGCGCAGCACGCTGCCCGCGAGGAAGGACAGGATCTCGGACTCGGCGCGCAGTCTGGCGGCCTGCTGGGTGCGTCTCGCGGCGAGGTCGACCACGGAGGCCACGGACACGGCGACGCCGACGAAGATCGCGATGGCGACGATGTTCTTGGGGTCGGCGATCGTCATCCGGTGCAGCGGGGGCGTGTAGTAGTAGTTCAGCAGGAACGATCCGACGGCCGCCGACACCAGCGCGGGAGCCAGCCCGCCGAGCAGCGCGGCGGCGACCGTCAGCGACAGGAACAGCAGCATGTCGTTGGCGAGCCCGAGGTGGACGGCGTTCAGCAGGAACGCCAGCCCCACCGGGCCCACCACGCCGACCAGCCACCCGGAGACGATCCGGCTCCGCCCGAGCCGCGCGCCCCGGGACACGGGCAGTCCGCGCCCCTTGGCGACCTCTTCGTGGGTGACGATGTGGACGTCCAGGTCGGGCCCGGACTCGCGGGCGACCGTGGTGCCCACCCCCGGCCCGAAGACGTACTGCCAGGTCTTGCGGCGCGAGGAGCCGAGGACGATCTGCGTGGCGTTGACCCCGCGCGCGAAGTCGAGCAGCGCGGCCGGGATGTCGTCGCCGACGACGTGGTGGAAGGTGCCGCCGAGGTCCTCGGCGAGGGTGCGCTGGAGGGCGAGTTCCTTCGGGGAGGCCGAGGTCAGGCCGTCGCTGCGGGAGATGTAGACGGCCAGCACCTCACCACCGGCCCCCTTCTCGGCGAGCCGCGCGGCCCGCCGTATCAGCGTCCGCCCTTCGGGGCCGCCGGTCAGTCCTACGACGATCCGCTCGCGGGAACCCCAGATCGCCGAGACCTTGTGCTCGCTGCGGTACTCCTGGAGGTACTCGTCGACCCGGTCGGCCACCCACAGGAGGGCCAGTTCCCGCAGGGCGGTGAGGTTTCCGGGCCGGAAGTAGTTCGAGAGGGCCGCGTCGACCTTGTCGGGCTTGTAGATGTTGCCGTGCGCCATGCGGCGGCGGAGCGCCTGGGGCGACATGTCGACGAGTTCGATCTGGTCGGCCCGGCGGACGACCTCGTCCGGGACGGTCTCCTGCTGGCGCACTCCGGTGATGGACTCGACGACGTCGCCGAGGGACTCCAGGTGCTGGATGTTGACGGTGGAGACGACGTCGATGCCGGCCGCGAGGAGTTCCTCGATGTCCTGCCAGCGCTTGGTGTTCCGGGAGCCCGGGATGTTGGTGTGGGCGAGTTCGTCCACCAGGGCGACGGCGGGGGCCCTGCGGAGCACCGCGTCGACGTCCATCTCGGTGAAGACGCTGTCCCGGTAGGTCAGCTCCGCGCGCGGGACCTGCTCCAGGCCGTGGAGCATCACCTCGGTACGGGCCCTCCCGTGGTGCTCCACGAAGGCGACCACGCAGTCGGTGCCCCGCTCCACCCTGCGGTGGGCCTCGGACAGCATGGCGTAGGTCTTGCCCACGCCCGGTGCCGCGCCGAGGTAGATCCGAAGCTTGCCGCGTCCCATGGCCCCATTGTCTTCTCGTCACCGCTGTGTACGCAGCGTCGACTTTACGGCCAATAAGTCCGACAAATGGGGTGGAGTGTGCGCCGGGGGACGTCCTTGACGCATCCCTGATGCCCGTACCGCCGCGGTCGGCGCGGTACGGGCCTCGGGGCCGGCCCTGTTCAGTTGGGGTTGTCGCCGTGCGTGAGGGTCTCCCAGGCCACGAAGAGGTTGTTCGTGCCGGCCGGGCGGTTGTTCTCGGTGAGGGTCTGGGTGTTGGTCATTGCGATGCCCAGGCGGTTGTGCAGCGCGTTGTACCCGACCTCGGTGACGGGCCCGAGCCCGAGGTTAAGGGAGCCGCCGCACAGCCAGCTCGGGACGGCGGTGCCCAGCTGGTACTTGGCCTGGAACCCGAGCGCCTGGCGCAGCCGCTCCCCCACGTCCGTGCCGTAGAGGTCGGTGCCCTGGATGCGGCTGGTCTCGGCGACGTGCGAGATCGACGAGAGGCCGTACCCGGTGTGCGTGAAGTCGCGGCAGGTCTCCTGGGTGAGGCCGGTGACGAAGGTCGACTGGCCCTGCCAGTAACTGACGATCTTCGCCGTGGTGTTGAGGTTCTGGCTCGGCACGGTCTTCGGCACGGAGCCGTCCGAGGCGAGGTAGACGTAGGCGGCCGTCCGCGTCCGGAACAGCGCCATCGCCTTGTCGTACGACGTCCTGTCCTCCAGGAAGACGGAGATGCCGACCGCGGCGTCCATCATCGTCAGCTCCCAGTTCCCGTTGGAGTTGGAGCCGTTGATGATCTCCGGGAGGTACACGTTCCGCAGCATGGTCGCGAAGCGGGCCGAGTTGGTCCACGTGCCGGTGTACGTGTACTTGATGATCTCGGCGGCCTTGGGCCAGGAGGCGCCGGCCCAGCCGGTCTGCAGGGGCGCGTTGCTGTTGGTGTGGCTGGTGATCGTGGCCGACCAAGCGTCCATGATCGCGATGGCCTTCTGGGCGTAGCGCGCGTCCTTGGTGATGTACCAGGCGAGCGCGTCGGTGTAGGCCGCGATCGCGTCCTCGCGCTCGTCGGTGCAGCCGTAGTTGGGGTTGGAGTACGAGCCGCACTCGACGACGGCTCGGGGCTTCGGGGTGCGGCTCAGGCTCGCGTAGGAGCTGGCCATCATCTGGTCGTAGGCACCCTTCCAGGGCTGGGCGCCGGCGAGGACCTCGGTGCGGGCGAAGTCCAGCTGGCTCCTGGAGACGTCCACACCGGGGTGGACGAAGGTGGCGGGGGCGGCCTGGGCGGCGGTGCCGGGCTGGGCGAAGAAGCCCAGGACCAGCGCGGTGACGACGGAGAGCAGGGCAGCGCGGCGCACGGTGACTCCGTTCTTGTATGTGAACAAAGAGCACCCTCATGAACATGGGCGTTGAGCCGAGACCATAGGTACGGACCAATGCGCCGTCAAGAGTCCGCACACGCCGAAGGGCCGCACCCCGGAGGAGTACGGCCCTTTCGTGACGGTGCGGTGCTGCTACCGGACCTCGGTGATCTCCGGTCCGCGCTGCAGCTGGCCCATGCCGCCGGAGAAGCGGGAACCCGCCTCCTCCTGCTGGACGCCCTCGGGAACCATCTGCGCGTCGTTCGGCAGCTTCAGGACGATCGGGTCGCGGGGCGCCATCGGGCCCTCGCCGCGCACGACGACCGTGTCCCGGAAGATCTGCTCCAGCAGACCGGCCGCCTGCGGCTGCACCGCGCCCTGCCCGGAGATCACCCCGCGCAGGAACCAGCGCGAACCGTCCACACCGACGAACCGCACCACCTGGAAACCGCCCGTGCCGTCCGGCAGCTGCACCGGGACCTGCGCGCGCAGCTCCCAGCCCAGCGGTCCCTCGACCTCGTCGACGATGCCACCCTGCTGGGTGATGCCGCTGGCGATCTCCTCGCGGACCTCGCCCCAGATGCCCTCGCGCTTGGGAGCGGCGAAGGCCTGCAACTGGATGGCGCTGTCCTTGAGGACCACGGTGGCGGCGACGATCGCGTCACCCGCGACCTCGACCCGCAACTCCATGCCGTCGACTCCCGGCACGAACAGACCGCCCAGGTCCACCCGGCCCTCGGCGGGGTCGCCGATCTCCGAGTCGTCCCAGGGTCCGTCGGGGCGGGGTTCCGGCTCGAGCCGCACGCGCTCGACCGGTCCGTCCGCCTCAGTGTCGACGTGGTCGACGACCTGCTCGGCCTCGCTCGCCGCGTCCTCGGCGGCAGTGCCCTTCTTGCGACGTCCGAACACGTCACTGTCCTTCCCGGTCGGATACGACCGAAGCGTATCGATTCCCACCCGTGGTGCCGCCCACGGCGACGTGACCGCCGGTGGACCCGAAGCCCCCCTCGGCCCGCGCCGAATCGGGAAGCTCCGCGACCTCCTGGAAGCGGACCCTCTCGACCTGCTGGACGACCAGCTGGGCGATCCGGTCGAAGCGCTCGAACCGTACCGACTCGTACGGGTCGAGATTCACCACGATCACCTTGATCTCCCCACGGTACCCGGCATCAACCGTCCCCGGGGCATTCACGAGGGCGACACCGCAGCGGGCGGCGAGCCCAGAACGAGGGTGCACGAAGGCCGCGTACCCCTCCGGGAGCGCGATAGACACCCCCGTGGGCAGCACGGCCCGTTCCCCCGGCTTCAGTTCGCACCCCTCGGTGGTCCGCAGATCGGCCCCCGCGTCCCCGGGATGCTCGTACGACGGAAGCGGTACGCCGGGGTCGACGCGGCGGATCAGCACACCGAGCTCTTGACGGGGGGTACGGCTCACGGGTTCACCTCGAAGGCACGGGTACGCCGGACCTGGTCCGGGTCGTCCATGGCGGCCCGGATCTCCTGCGGGCGGCCGTTGTCGATGAAGTGGTCGACCTTCACCTCGATGAAGAGGGCGTCGGCACGCACCGCGACGGGCCCCTCGGGGCCGCCGATGCGCCCGGTGGCCGTCGAGTAGATCTTCCGGCCGGCCACGGCCGTCACCTCGGCCTCCAGGAACAGCACGGTGTCCACGGGCACCGGCCGGACGAAGTCGGTCTCCAGGCGGCCGGTCACCGCGATCGTCCGCAGCAGCCAGTTCAGCGAGCCGAGGGTCTCGTCCAGCGCGCTGGCCAGCACCCCTCCGTGCGCGAGGCCCGGGGCACCCTGGTGGGCGGCCCGCACGGTGAACTCGGCGGTGATCGTCACGCCCTCACCGGCCCGCGCCGCCAGGTGCAGCCCGTGCGACTGGTCGCCGCCGCACCCGAAACACTGTTCGTAGTGGGCACCGAGCAGCTCGCCCGGCGCGGGCGCGTCAGGGTGCCGCACCGGTTTCACGGCGTCGGACGGGGGCTTAAGAGCTGGAGAAGTACCACTCACAGGCGCAGACCTTACCCGCGCGTCGGCACGATCCGGACACCGTGCCAAGCTTGGCTCCATGCAGCCTTCCGCCTCCCCCTACGACGAGCGCCTCACCGCCCCCCGTTCGTGGTGGTTCATCTCGTTCCTGGTGGGCGTCTCCTTCGCCCTGATCCTGCTGCCCTTCGGCACCCTGCCGCTGCTCGGCGGCCTGGTCGGCGGCACCGCGGCGGCATCCGTGATGGCCAGCGCCTACGGCTCGCTCCGCATCCGGATCGTGGGCGACCAGCTGATCGCGGGCGAGGCGAAGATCCCCGTGACGGCCCTGGGCGAGGCCGAGATCCTGGAGCCCGAAGAGGCCCGCGCCTGGCGGACCTACAAGGCCGACACCCGCGCCTTCCTCCTGCTGCGCTCGTACATCCCGAGGGCGGTGCGCGTCGAGGTCACCGACCCGGACGACCCGACGCCGTACCTGTACCTGTCGACCCGTGAGCCGGAGCGGCTGGCGGCGGCGCTGAAGTCCGCGCGGGCGGCGGCCGTCTAGGACCCGAGTTCCTTCGGGATCTCACCCATCCGGAGTGGGTCCGGCGGTGCCTCCAGGGGCGGCAGCCGGTACAGCGCGTCCCAGGGGACCTGGCTCTTGCGCAGGTCCTTGCGGATGCGCTCGGCGAGCTTCTTGGTGTCCCGGCGGTTCATGACCGCTCCGACGGCGGCGCCGACCATGAACGGCATCAGGTTCGGCAGGTCGCGGACCATGCGCTTCATGATCTGCTGGCGCAGCTCGCGCTTCATGTGGCCGTTCAGCGCGGCGCTCATGGTCGACGGTTTGGTCACGTCGATGCCGCGCTCCCCGGACCAGGAGTTCAGGTACGCGACGCTGCGCTGCGGGAGGTCGCCGGGCGGACGGACGCCGTAGACCTCGTACAGCTCGGCGATGAGCTTCAGCTCGATCGCGGCCACGCCGGTGATCTCGGCGGCCAGTTCGGTGGGCATCGCGGGCGGCACCGGGAGCATCGCCGCGGCGCCGATGCCCGCGCCGACGGTCGACGTCGCGTTCGCCGCGCCCGCCACCAGTTTGTCGGCGAGCTCCTCGGGGCCGAGGCCCGGGAACTGGCGCCGCAGCGCCGCGAGGTCCCGTACGGGGATCCGCGGGGCTATGTCGATGATCCGGTCCGCGAGGTACGCCAGACCGGCCCTGGCCCGGCTGCCGCCCTTACGGACGCCTTCCTTGGCCTTGTCCCGGATCACCGCCGCCCGTCGTCTGGCGACGGGGGCGGCTGCGGGATCGTCCGCCGGCACCGGGAGGTCAGCCCGGTTCGCCGCGGGTTCGAGCGAGGCTGATCCCTGGTCGGATGAGCCCCGCTCGTCGTCACGCGCGCCATGAGGACCCACAGTCGGTCCTTCGTCCGCTCCCGGTCGCCGGGAGCGGCGCTTCCAGGGTGGGGTCGAGCCAGTCACGGCCGACCCCTCCTCAGTCGCAGTCGCGGCAGATCGGCTGGCCGTTCTTCTCGCGGGCCAGCTGGCTGCGGTGGTGCACCAGGAAGCAGCTCATGCAAGTGAACTCGTCCTGCTGCTTGGGCAGCACCCGGACGGCCAGCTCTTCGTTCGAGAGGTCCGCTCCGGGCAGCTCGAGGCCCTCGGCGGCCTCGAATTCGTCGACGTCCACTGCGGAAGTCGACTTGTCGTTCCTACGCGCCTTGAGCTCTTCAAGGCTGTCCGAGTCGACGTCGTCGTCGGTCTTGCGTGGGGTGTCGTAATCCGTTGCCATGTCGCTCTCCCCCTCTGGGTGTCTGCGGTGTCTCCAGCGCACGTAACGCGTGAGAGGCCGGACTTGTGCCCGACCTGAGGCGGAGATTTTGCCTCACATCAAGGTCTGTTACTCAATCGACACCCAACCGGACCCCTCAAGAGTGATCGGCTTGGATGGCGAAGGGGACCGTACACGGTCCGCATGCCGCTCTTCAAAGGCACCTCATCGTGTACTTCCCGTGATCAAGACCCCCGAAAACCCGGATTTTCCCGGCTTTCCGACAGGGTGCATGATCACGGAGAGTAGATGGCCTGAAAATCGCGCTTGTGATCGATCACACACGAGGGTGCCGGAGAAGCGGCCAGAAAATTCCGCGCAAAGCGAACATCCTCGTGTGTCGGCGACATGATCTCAGATGGCCAGGGTGACTCGCATCACGAGTCCACCCCCCTCACGCGGCTGGGCCGAGATGTGACCGCCGTGAGCGCGCGCCACGGACCGCGCGATGGACAGACCGAGGCCCACACCCTTGTCGCTGCCCGTTCGCTCCGTACGCAGCCGCCTGAAGGGCTCGAAGAGGTTGTCGACCTCGTACGCCGGGACCACCGGGCCCGTGTTCGAGACGACGAGCACCGCGTGGCCGTGCTGGACCTCGGTGGTGACCTCGACCCAGCCGTCCTCCGGCACGTTGTACCGCACCGCGTTCTGCACCAGGTTCAGCGCGATGCGCTCCAGCAGGACGCCGTTGCCCTGCACGACCGCGGGTTTCCGCTCGCCTCGTATCACCACGCCCTTGGCGGCCGCTTCGGCGTGCACCTGGTCGACGGCCTGCTCGGCGACCTCGGCGAGGTCCACGGGCTTGCGCTCGACGATCTGGTTGTCGCTGCGGGCGAGCAGCAGCAGGCCTTCGACGAGCTGCTCGCTGCGCTCGTTGGTGGCCAGCAGCGTCTTGCCCAGCTGCTGGAGCTCTATGGGGGCGCCGGGATCGGACAGATGCACTTCCAGGAGGGTGCGGTTGATCGCCAGCGGGGTGCGCAGCTCGTGCGACGCGTTCCCCACGAAGCGCTGCTGGGCGGTGAAGGCCCGCTGCAGCCGGTCCAGCATCTCGTCGAAGGTGTCCGCGAGTTCCTTGAGCTCGTCGTCCGGGCCGTCCAGCTCGATCCGGCGGGACAGGTCCGAACCGGCCACCGCGCGGGCGGTCCGGGTGATCCGGCCCAGCGGGGACAGCACCCGGCCCGCCATCGCGTAACCGAAGGCGAAGGCGATGATCGCGAGGCCGAGGAGGGCGAGCAGCGATCGGCTGAGCAGGTCGTCGAGAGCGTGCTGCCGCTGCTCGTTGACGCACTCGTTCATCGCGCTGTTCATCTCGGTCGCCGACGGCGAGGACGGGAAGTTGCAGGTCTTGCTGCTCACCGATCCTTCGAGGATCTTGAACGGCAGATCACTGCCCACGTTCAGCGCGTGCGCGGCGAGCAGGTAGATGATCGACAGCAGCAGGATGCCGGCGATCAGGAACATGCCGCCGTACAGCAGCGTGAGCCTTATGCGGATGGTGGGACGCAGCCAGGGGAACGGCGGTTCGGGCCTTCTGGGATCCCATGTGGGCTTCGGGGGCGCCTGGGGAGGCGCCGGGGTCGT
Source organism: Streptomyces sp. NPDC090083 (assembly GCF_044747445.1). NCBI lineage: Bacteria > Bacillati > Actinomycetota > Actinomycetes > Kitasatosporales > Streptomycetaceae > Streptomyces > Streptomyces sp. NPDC090083. The sequence goes on from NZ_JBIVED010000001.1 coordinate 1,266,401, forward strand.
GGCCACAGGGGATCAGATCCGGTAGCCGGAGCCGGGGACGGTGACGATGACCGCGGGCTCACCGAGCTTGCGGCGCAGGGTCATCACGGTGACGCGCACGACGTTGGTGAACGGGTCCGTGTTCTCGTCCCACGCCTTCTCCAGGAGCTGTTCCGCGGAGACGACGGCGCCCTCGCTGCGCAGCAGCACCTCCAGGACGGCGAACTCCTTGGGCGCGAGCTGGACTTCCTTGCCGTCGCGGAACACCTCGCGGCGGTTCGGGTCGAGCTTGATGCCGGCGCGCTCCAGGACGGGCGGCAGCGGCACGCTCGTGCGCCGGCCGAGGGCACGCACGCGTGCCGTCAGCTCGCTGAACGCGAAGGGCTTGGGCAGATAGTCGTCGGCGCCGATCTCCAGGCCCTCGACCCGGTCGCTGACGTCGCCGGACGCGGTCAGCATCAGCACCCGGGTGGGCATGCCGAGCTCGACGATCTTGCGGCAGACGTCGTCCCCGTGCACGAGCGGGAGGTCGCGGTCGAGGACGACCACGTCGTAGTCGTTGACGCCGATGCGCTCCAGGGCTGCCGCACCGTCGTACACGACGTCGACGGCCATGGCCTCCCGGCGCAGTCCGGTGGCCACCGCATCGGCGAGCAGCTGCTCGTCCTCGACGACGAGTACGCGCACGTCGCTTGTCCTTCCTCTGTCCACCCGCGTAGCGCGCCTCGGCGCACGCGGGCAGGGTCTTCGTGGCTGTGTGACCTCCATCCTGCCCTTTTCGGCCATAAGTCGGCTGTAAGGCGGCCGGGCGCGAGATGAAGGTCGGGTGTGAGGCCCGGGAATGCGGGATTTTCTCGGTGGGTTGAGGTTTCCACGGAAGGGAGCGGGGGGAGGACGGCTTTACACCCCGCGATCACGCTCTGCACGTGGCAAGCCACCTTGTGGTACGTCCAACAGCTTCCGCAGAGCGGGCGTGGGTGTCCGGCACCGTCGCCGCCCAGCCAGGGCAGCGCTGGGCACCTCCTCCCGCAGACGTGATCGCCCCTTCCGTACCGGCACACCCCCGTGCCGAACGACCCACGACCCAGGACGAGGGGGCGCAGCATGGACGCATTCACCGCAGGACTTCTGCAGCGCATAAGGGCGACCGAGACCGACCTGACGCGGGCTCGTGACGAGGGCGACGACTTCCTCGTCGAGGTGGAACAGGCCGAGCTCGACGACCTGCGCCGCCTCGCCGCCGACCACGGTGTGGAGGTCGGCGCGACGAGCGTCTGATCAGTGCGGCCAGCAGGACAGCGGGACCCCGGCGAATCCAGCGCCGGGGTCCCGCTGCTTTCGGCCCTTCCCTCTCGGGAGAGCCGGGCCTGAATCGGGTCGTGCCCGTGGGTGGGCCCGCGTCAGTCGTGCCAGGCGCCGAAGTCCTCCAACAGCCGCTGGAGGGGCTCGAAGACGCCCGGGGTGGCCGCGATCGCCAGATCGCGTGCGGGGCGCTCTCCGGGGCGTCCACCGGTCAGGGCGCCCGCCTCACGGGCGATCAGGTCGCCCGCGGCGAGGTCCCAGGGGTTCAGCCCCCGTTCGTAGTAGCCGTCGAGGCGGCCCGACGCCACGTCGCAGAGGTCGACCGCCGCCGAGCCGCCGCGCCGGATGTCGCGCAGCAGGGGGATCAGCTTCTGGGCCACGTCTGCCTGGTGGACGCGGACCTCCGTCACGTAGTTGAAGCCGGTCGAGACCAGCGCCTGCTCCAGGGGCGCCGCCGGACGGCAGGCGAGCGGGCGTTCGCCCTCCCACGCGCCCGTGGCCCACGCCCCGCCGCCGAGCACCGCGTGGAACGTCTCGCCCCGCATCGGGACCGCGACGACCCCGGCGACGGTCTCGCCGTGCAGCTCGGCCGCGATGGAGACCGACCAAGTGGGCAGGCCGTAGAGGTAGTTGACCGTGCCGTCCAGCGGGTCGATGACCCAGCGGACGCCGCTGGTGCCCGCCACGGAGGCGCCCTCCTCGCCCAGGAAGCCGTCGTCGGGGCGCTGTTCGGAGATCAGGTCGGTGATCAGCTTCTCGGCCGCGATGTCCATCTCGGTGACGACGTCGATCGGGCTGGACTTCGTCGCGGCGACGGCGAGGTCGGCCGGGCGCCCGTCCCGCAGCAGGGCGCCTGCCTTGTGGGCGGCCTCCTGGGCGAGGGCGAGCAGTTCCTGGTGCAGGGGGTCGGTCACGGCGCTCCTCAGGCGTAGGGGCTGTCGGCGCCCGCGGCGGCGGGGCGGGGGGCACGGGCCGGGCAGCAGCCCACCGGGCAGAGGTTGTGGCCGGCGCCGAGCGCGCCCAGGGCGCAGGGCGTGACCTGCCGACCGCTCTCGACGGCCGCGCGCTCCAGGACCAGCTCGCGGATCGCGGCGGCGAAGCGCGGATCGGCGCCCACGGTGGCCGACCGGCGTACGGGCAGGCCCAGTTCGGCGGCCTTGGCCGTGGCCTCCGTGTCGAGGTCGTAGAGGACCTCCATGTGGTCGGAGACGAAGCCGATGGGGGCCATGACGACCGCGGGGACGCCGGCCGCGTGCCGCTCCTCCAGGTGGTCGCAGATGTCCGGCTCCAGCCACGGGATGTGCGGGGCGCCGGAGCGGGACTGGTAGACGAGCTGCCAGGGGTGGTCCACGCCGGTGCGCTCGCGGACCGCGTCGGCGACCAGCCGGGCCACGTCCAGGTGCTCCTTGACGTACGCCCCGCCGTCACCGTGCTCCTCGGCCGGGCCGGAGCTGTCGGCGGCGGCGATCGGGATGGAGTGGGTCGAGAAGGCGAGGTGCGCGCCGTCCCGCACGTCCTCGGGGAGGTCGGCGAGGGACGCGAGGACGCCGTCGATCATCGGCTCCAGGAAGCCGGGGTGGTTGAAGTAGTGGCGCAGCTTGTCGGCCTTCGGGAGGTCGAGGCCCTCGGCGTCGAGGGCGGCCAGGGAGTCCGCGAGGTTCTCGCGGTACTGGCGGCAGCCGGAGTACGAGGCGTAGGCACTGGTGGCGAGGACCAGGATGCGGCGGCGCCCGTCGGCGACCATCTCGCGCAGGGTGTCCGTCAGGTAGGGCGCCCAGTTGCGGTTGCCCCAGTAGACCGGCAGGTCCAGGCCGTGGTCCGCGAAGTCCTTGCGGAGGACGTCCAGGAAGGCGCGGTTCTGGTCGTTGATCGGGCTGACCCCGCCGAAGAGGAAGTAGTGCTGTCCCACTTCCTTGAGGCGTTCCTTGGGGATGCCTCGCCCTCGCGTCACGTTCTCCAGGAACGGAACCACGTCGTCCGGGCCTTCGGGGCCGCCGAACGAGAGCAGGAGGAGGGCGTCGTAGGGGGTGGCATCGAGCACGTCTGGCATGCCTCCGATCCTGCCACCCGCCACTGACAGCCGGGAAACGGCGGGGTACCGGACGGAGCATCGGGACGGAGATCAGGGGGTGATCCCCGGGGGGCCGGGCGGAGATCCAGGCGACGGTCCGGGCTGAGATCCGGGCGGAGATGCGGACGAAGGTCCGAGCGGATATCCGGGCCCGTGACGGACGGGTGCAACAGGGCCCACCTGCTCGTAAGCTGTATCAGCCGCGTTCGCACCTTACGCGGCCGTCACCGCGGCGCCACCGAGCCGCCCCTGCTCCTTTCCGACCGGAGACACCGTGCCCAGCCCCTATCGCGCCCTGTTCGCCGCACCCGGTTCCAAGGGCTTCTCCACCGCGGGGTTCCTCGGCCGTATGCCGCTGTCGATGATGGGCATCGGCGTGGTCACGATGATCTCCCAGATCAACGGGCGCTACGGGCTCGCGGGCGCCCTGTCGGCCACCATCGCGCTGGCCGCCGCCGCGATCGGGCCGCGGATATCGCGCTGGGTCGACCAGTACGGGCAGCGGCGGGTGCTGCGCCCCGCGACCCTGGTGGCGCTGACCGCGGCGGCCGGGCTGCTGCTGGCGGCCCGCTTCGAGTGGCCGGACTGGGTGCTGTTCGTGTGCGCCGCCGGCATCGGGTCGGTGCCGAGTCTGGGCGCGATGGTCCGCGCGCGCTGGGCCGCGATCTACCGGGGCACCCCGCACCTGCACACCGCGTACTCCCTTGAGTCCGTGGTGGACGAGGTCTGCTTCATCTTCGGGCCGATCATCTCCATAGGACTGTCCACGGCGTGGTTCCCGGAGGCCGGTCCCCTGCTGGCCGCCTGCTTCCTGGCGGTCGGAGTCTTCTGGCTGACCTCCCAGCGCGCCACCGAGCCCGCGCCGCATCCACGCGCGCGGGGGGACAAGGCCGGTGGCTCGGCGCTGCGCACGGCCGGTCTCCAGGTGCTGGTGGCCACCTTCGTGGCGACCGGGACGATCTTCGGAGCGGTCGACGTGGTCACCGTGGCGTTCGCCGACGAGCGCGGGCACAAGGGTGGCGCCAGTGTCGTCCTCGCGCTGTATGCGGCGGGCTCCTGTGCGGCGGGGGTCGTCTTCGGGCTGATGCGCTTCCGGGGAGCGCCGGAACGTCGATGGCTGCTGGGCATATGCACGATGGCCGTGAGTATGATCCCCCTCCTACTGGTCGGAAACTTGCCGCTTCTGGCCGTGGCGCTGTTCCTTGCGGGTCTGTCCATCGCACCCACGATGATCACGACGATGTCCCTCATAGAAGAGCACGTACCTCGCGCGAAGCTCACCGAGGGCATGACCTGGGTGAGCACCGGCCTTGCGGTCGGGGTCGCGCTCGGCTCCTCCGTCGCCGGCTGGGTGATCGACGCAGCCGGCGCGCGTGCCGGGTACGGGGTTCCGGTCGTCGCCGGTGCCGTCGCGGTCGCGGTCGGTTTCCTCGGGTACCGCCGGCTCAGCAGACCGGCGCCGGGTCGGGGAGGCACCGTTGAGCACCACAGCGAGCGCGAAGAACGGCACGTGGCGTAACTGGGGCGGTACGGTCGCGTCGCGGCCCGCGCGGGAGGTCACGCCCGCCTCCGTGGAGGAGCTGGCCGCGGCCGTGCGCCGGGCCGGTGCGGACGGCCTGACGGTGAAGGCAGTCGGTACCGGGCACTCCTTCACGTCGATCGCCGCCACGGACGGTGTGTTGATCCGCCCTCAACTGTTGACGGGCATCCGCAAGATTGACCGTGACGCCTTGACGGTCACGGTCGAGGCGGGCACCCCGCTCAAGAGACTCAACCTGGCCCTCGCGCGCGAGGGGCTGTCGCTCACGAACATGGGCGACATCATGGAGCAGACGGTCTCCGGGGCGACGAGCACCGGCACCCACGGCACCGGCCGCGAGTCGGCCTCGATAGCCGCCCAGATCAGGGGACTTGAGCTGGTCACCGCGGACGGCTCGGTGCTCACCTGCTCCGAGAAGGAGAACCCGGAGGTCTTCGCGGCGGCCCGCGTAGGCCTCGGCGCCCTCGGGATCATCACGGCGATCACGTTCGCCGTGGAGCCCCTCTTCCTGCTCACGGCCCGCGAGGAGCCGATGACCTTCGACGAGGTCACCGCGCGCTTCGACGAACTCTGGGCCGAGAACGAGCACTTCGAGTTCTACTGGTTCCCGCACACCGGCAGCACCAACACCAAGCGCAACAACCGCAGCGCGGGCCCCGAGAAGCCGGTGAGCCCCGTCTCCGGCTGGTTCGAGGACGAGTTCCTCTCCAACGGCGTCTTCCAGGTGGCCCAGTGGGTCGGCCGCGCGGCGCCCGGCACGGTTCCGTCGATCGCCCAGATCTCCAGCAGGGCGCTGTCCGCGCGGACGTACACCGACATCCCCTACAAGGTCTTCACCTCCCCGCGCCGGGTGCGTTTCGTGGAGATGGAGTACGCCGTCCCGCGCGAGGCGCTCGTGGAGACCCTGCGCGAGCTGAAGGCCATGGTCGACCGCTCGGACCTCAGGATCAGCTTCCCCGTGGAGGTGCGCACCGCCCCCGCGGACGACATCGCCCTGTCCACCGCCTCCGGCCGGGACAGCGCCTACATCGCCGTGCACATGTTCAAAGGCACGCCCTACCAGGCCTACTTCACCGCCGCCGAGCACATCCTCACCGCGCACGAGGGCCGTCCGCACTGGGGCAAGGTGCACACCCGGGACGCGGAGTACTTCGCCGGGGTCTACCCGCGCTTCGGCGAGTTCACGGCGTTGCGGGATCGGCTGGATCCTGATCGCCGCTTCCAGAACGACTACTTGCGGAGGGTGCTGGGTCAGTAGCCGACGCGCTCGGCGTGGGGGCCGGCGTACCGCCACCGTCCGAGGCACCGGATGTGGGCGTCGAACCGGCCGTCGTGGCACCGCCCTTGGAGGGTGTGTCCGGGTCTGTCGAGCCGGACGACGTCTCCGGGGCGGGTGTCGAACCGTCCTGGGAACCCGACGGGGAACCGGACGGGGACTCGGCCGGACTCGGGGTGCGGTCGTCGGACTTCGGGGACGAGGACGTGTCGTGGCCGGTGACGGCGGCGCTGACCGTGGTGCCCTTGCCGCCGCTGAAGCTGTCGCCGGACACCAGTTCGTAGACGGTGATCCCGGTCATCGTGACCCCGAAGACGAGGGCGGCGGCGAGCACCGGGCGCTTCCAACTGCTCACCCGCGCGCGGTAGACCGTGCCCTCGGTGAACTCGCCGGGGCGCGCGGGGGTCCGCGCCGGCTCCTCAGAGGCGATGGTCCCGTGGGAGGCGGCGGCCTCCTTGGAGGTGGCCTTCGCCTCCCGGAGCTGGGCGCCGGTTCTGCTGAAGAAGTGCTGGAAGACGGATCCTCCGGAGGTGGCTATCGCGCTCACGACGCCGGCGCCGAGGATCGTGCCGTAGACCCCGAAGTACGAGGCGAGCTTGGCGGCCACCACCGCCGCCACCGCGCTTCCGGCGACCTGAGGGACGCTCAGTTCGATCCGCTTCTTGCTGACATCGGGCACTTCACGCATTCCGGGGCCTTGCCTGCCTTTCCCGTACCTGATCAACTATCTGTACGACAAAGGGACGTACAGCCGAAACCAATAGTTCCGTTTCCGGCTATTGCGTGAACTACGCCACTTCCAAGATCGCCCGAAGCCCGCCCCGGACCGCCAAGTCCCGCCCCCCACAAGAAGTTGGGCGGCGTGCCAATCCACGCACGTGGTCCAAATGGAGTACTGTTGCGAGCCCTGGGTCAGGCCTCCCGCCAGGGCGTCCACAGGCTTTTGGACCGCCCAGATGGGGCCCGTTGCACAGGGTGACGTAGTTGGTCACTTAGCGTTGCGAATAGGTAACCGTGCCATAACGGCGAGTTCGGGCCCGTGCCCGACACGCCGGGCAACTCGGCAAGGTTGTGGCAGGCTGCACCCGGGCAGGCCACACTCGACTAGCGGAAGCAGCGACGCACGTGACGTCGGCAGGCACCACCCGGGAGGTCCCCATGCCCGAACTGCGTGTCGTGGCCGTCTCTAACGACGGCACACGGCTGGTGCTGAAGGCTGCGGACAGCACGGAGTACACGCTTCCGATTGACGAGCGTCTGCGCGCCGCCGTACGCGGCGACCGTCCCCGCCTCGGCCAGATCGAGATCGAGGTGGAGAGCCATCTCCGCCCCCGAGACATCCAGGCACGTATACGCGCCGGCGCGTCCGCCGAAGAGGTCGCCCAGCTCGCCGGTATCCCCGTCGACCGGGTGCGCCGCTTCGAGGGACCTGTGCTCGCCGAGCGTGCCTTCATGGCCGAGCGGGCCCGGAAGACCCCCGTCCGTCGCCCTGGTGAGAACGCGGGACCCCAGCTCGGCGAGGCCGTCCAGGAGCGCCTGACGCTGCGCGGTGCCGAGAAGGACACCGTCCAGTGGGACTCCTGGCGCCGCGACGACGGCACCTGGGAGGTCCTGCTGGTCTACCGGGTCGCGGGCGAACCGCACTCGGCGAGCTGGACGTACGACCCGCCCCGGCGGCTCGTCCAGGCCGTCGACGACGAGGCGCGCTCGCTGATCGGCGAGTCCGACGACCTCGCCTCGGCGCCCGAGCCCAGCTTCCCGTTCGTGCCGCGGATCGCCAGGCTGCCCCGGGACCGGCCGCTGGACCGTGCCCTGGAGCGCCCGGAGCGTCCCGCGCTGCCGTCGCCCGAGCCGGTCGAGGAGAGCGAGCGCGACTCCCTGACCAGCCTCCTGGAGGCGGTGCCCAGTTTCCGCGGCGACATGGTGGTCCCCGAGCGCCCCTCGGAGACCCCAGAGGAACCCGTCGTGGAGCCGGAGGAGGAAGAGCCCCCGGCCCCCGCAGCCTCGGCCGGCTCGGCCTACGCCGACGTCCTGATGCCCCGCTCCGTAGGAGCCCATCGCGACCGCCTCATCGGCTCCACCGACCGCCAGGCGGAGGCGGACGGCGTCCGTCCGGGCCGTAGAGCGGCCGTGCCGAGCTGGGACGAGATCGTCTTCGGGACACGCAGGAAGAAGCAGGAGTAGCCGGTACCGCCGGAGGCCGCGGGAGGCGGCTGACGCAGGACGGCAGTCATGTGTACGGCCAGGGGGCCCGCGCCGGTTCGGCTGCGGGCCCCCTGGCCGTACATCGATACGGCAGCTCCGGACGAACGGGTCCTACTGGGGGTCCGGTCCCACGGCGACCGGGCGGTCCGGGTCCGCGGACCACTCCGACCAGGAGCCCACGTAGAGCGCGGCCGGGATCCCGGCGACCGCCAGGGCCAGCACCTCGTGCGCGCCGGAGACGCCGGAGCCGCAGTACACGCCGACGCCCGTACCCTCCGTGGCACCCAAGGACGTGAAGCGGGCCGCCAGTCGGCCGGCCGGGAGGAAGCGGCCGTCCGGGCCGACGTTCTCGTTGGTCGGGGCGGACAGGGCGCCCGGGATGTGGCCGCCGACGCGGTCGATCGGTTCCACCTCACCCCGGTAGCGCTCCCCCGCGCGGGCGTCGAACAGGACACCCTCGCGGGCGAGTGCGGCGGCCCCGTCGGCGTCCAGGAGGTCCACGGCACCGGGCTCCGGCGCGAAATCGCCCTCCTTGGGGGCCGGTGCGTCCGTCTCCAGAGTCCCCTCCCAGGAGGGAAGGCCGCCGTCGAGGACCCGCACGTCCGGGTGACCCGTCCAGCGCAGCAGCCACCACGCGCGTGCCGCCGCCCAACCCTGGCCGCCGTCGTACACGACGACCGGCCGGCCGGCCGACACGCCCGCGCGGCGCATCGCGGCGCCGAACCGCGCGGTGTCGGGCAGGGGGTGCCGGCCGCGGGCGCCGGGGGCCGAGGCCAGTTCCTGATCGAGGTCTACGTAGACGGCGCTCGGGATGTGCCCGGTCGCGTACGCGGCGTGGCCGTCGAAGGGCGGTTCACCTGCGGCCTTGGCGACGCTGAGCTGCCAGCGGACGTCGAGCAGGACGGGCGGGTTCGGTCCGGCCAGTTCGGTCGCCAGTTCGGTTGCGGAGAGGATGGCGTTCATGACCACCATCCTGGCGCAAGGGGTGGCCGCCACGTCCAGCTCCGGCTACTCTGCTCGGCCGGACAGTCTCGATCACGAGGCGTACGGGAACGAGCACATGCTGTACAACCGATGGACACCCCCCGGCAATCGCCCGGAAACGGACGAGTGGCCGCAGATCGGTCATCCTCTCCACGCGAGCCGTCCGTCGACGGCGCGGCCGGGGCGCGGTGCGCCACGGGGGGTGCGAGCATCGGCACGGAGCGTGCACGCGGGTGCGGCACGCGGATCCGCAGAGCGGAAGCGACACGGCCACCGCGAGGGGCCTAGGAGAAGGTGACGATGACCGAGGCACGGGGGTCGGCCGGCCTGAACGGCGACACGCACACTCGGCGTACGCAGGGCACACCCTGCTGGGTGAGCCTGATGGTGCACGGGATGGCCACGACCCAGGAGTTCTACGGCGAGCTGTTCGGCTGGGAGTTCGAGCCGGGCCCGCAGCAGCTCGGCCCCTACGCGCGGGCCCTGCTCGACGGTCAGGAGGTGGCCGGCATCGGGCAGCTGCCGCCGGACCGGCATCTGCCCATCGCGTGGACGCCGTACCTCGCCTCGGACGACGTCGACCAGACGGCCGAGACGGTACGGATGTGCGGCGGCACGGTCGGCGTGGGTCCCCTGGACGCGGCCGAGGCCGGCCGGCTGGCGATCGGCTCCGACCCGTCGGGGGCGGTGTTCGGCATCTGGCAGGCCGCCGACCACCTCGGCACGACCGTCACCGGCGTGCACGGCACACCGGCCTGGAACGAACTGCTGACGTCCGAGACCGCGAACGTCGCCAAGTTCTACGAGGCGGTGTTCGGCTACGAGGAGCGGTCGGCGGCCTCCGCCGACCTCGACTACGTCACCCTCCACCTGCACGGCCACCCAGTGGCCGGCATCCACGGCGTCGGCTCCGCTCTGCCCCGCGACCGGGGCCCGCACTGGATGACGTACTTCGAGGTCGCCGACGCGGACGAGGCACTCCGCCGCGTCACCGAGCTCGGCGGGCACACCCTCACCGCGCCCCACGACAGCCCGCACGGGCGCGTGGCTACGGTCGCTGACCCCGAGGGCGCGATGTTCTCGGTGATCGAGAGCCCGCGCCAGGGCTGACGGGAAGGGTCGGACAGACAGGCCCTAGGCCGACGCCATCGGCAGCACGTCAGGGGAGAGGGCCGCCGCGCGTGCCGTGGCCGCCGTCATGCGGCGGCGGTGGTGGCGGCGGCACAGGACCTCGTAGCCGACCGCTTCCGCCTGGTTGACGTCGCCGACGACGACCTGGGCGCCCTCGACGACCATCTCGCCGCCTATGGTGCGTGCGTTGTGGGTGGCGCGGGCGCCGCACCAGCAGAGGGCCTCCACCTGGAGGACCTCCACGCGGTCGGCGAGTTCGACCAGGCGCTGGGAGCCGGGGAAGAGCTTGGAGCGGAAGTCGGTCGTGATACCGAAGGCGTAGACGTCGAGGCTCAGATCGTCGACCACGCGCGCGAGCTGGTCGATCTGCACCGGCGCCAGGAACTGCGCCTCGTCGGCGATGACGTAGTCCGCGCGTCCGCCCTGGGACAGGTGGTCGACGATGTACGCGTACAGGTCCTGCTCGTCCTCGACCTCCACGGCGTCGGTGACCAGGCCGAGGCGTGAGGAAAGCTTTCCCTCGCCCGCGCGGTCGTCCCGGGTGAAGATCATCCCCGCCAGTCCGCGCGCCGAGCGGTTGTGCTCGATCTGGAGCGCCAGGGTCGACTTCCCGCAGTCCATCGTTCCGGAGAAGAACACCAGCTCGGGCATGGGAAGGTGAGCACCTTTCGGCGAGACGGAGGAGGGCGGGACTTCAGGAGCGTACTTCGAGCAGGGGGACGAACTGCTCGGCAGGGGTCATCGAACCGTGGTTGCCGACCATCGCCGACTCCTTCGGCTCCCGCTCGGACGCGATGATCAGGACGTCGTCCCGGGCCGCCGCGATCACATCGCCGAGGCGGTCGCGGACGCGGTCGTCGATGTGCGGGCCGAACCAGCCCGCCGCGATCGCCTCGTCCCGGGAGGCCACCCAGAACTGCTCGCCGAGGACCTCGCGCCAGCAGGTCAGGACGTCGTTCTCGGCGCCGCGCACCGCGTAGACATGGCGGGCGCGGCCCTCGCCGCCGAGGAGGGCGACGCCGGCGCGCAGCTCCCAGTCGGCGTCGAAGTCGATGCGGTGCTCCTCGTCGAAGGGCACGTCGATCATGCCGTGGTCGGCGGTGACGTACAGGGCGCTGCGTGGCGGGAGTTGCTCGGCGAGGCGCTGGACGAGCCGGTCGACGTACATGAGCTGGCCGCGCCAGGTGTCGGAGGCGATGCCGTGGCGGTGGCCCGCGCCGTCGAGTTCGGCGTAGTACGTGTACACCAGCGAGCGGTCCCCGGCGGCGAGTTGCTCGGCCGCGAGGTCCATGCGCTCCTCGCCGGTGAGCCGCCCGTGGAACGTGCCGCCGCTGAGCGCGACCTTCGTCAGCGGGGTGTTCTGGAACGTGGGGGACGACACCTGGGCGGCGTGCACACCCGCGTCCTGGGCCAGCTGGAAGATCGTGGGGTACGGCTGCCAGGCCTGCGGCTTGGTCCACGGCTGCCAGCGGAGCTGGTTCATCAGCTCGCCGGTGGCCGGGTTGCGCACGGTGTAGCCGGGCAGGCCGTGGGCGCCGGGCGGCAGGCCGGTGCCGACCGAGGCGAGGGAGGTCGCGGTGGTCGCCGGGTACCCTGCGGTGAGCGGGCGTCCGGTGCCGCCGCGCGAGCTGCCGAGCAGTGCGTGGAGGTAGGGCGCCTCGTCGGCGTGGTCCTTGATCTGCTCCCAGCCGAGGCCGTCGATCAGGAAGACGCAGTTGCGGTCGGCCGGGGTCAGCTCCGGGATGGCCGCGGTCGTGCCGGGTACGCCCATGCCCGCGGCCAGGGTGGGCAGCAGGTCGGCGAGGGAGCCGGAGCCGTACTCGGGGACGGGCGCGGAGTCGACGGCCAGGGGTTCGGGGTGGTCCCAGGTGGCTGGCTGGGACATCAACGCGGAACGTCCGCGGTCGCCTCGGAGAGGGACTGCGCGAAGGCGAGGGTCTGCTGCACCGTCTCCGGGCCGTCGCCGGCCTCGCTGACGCGCAGGCTCAGGTCGTCCGCCGTCGAGTTGCCCGTGTAGCCGTGGTCCGCCTCGCAGTTGGGGTCGCCGCAGGCGGCCGGCTCCAGGTCGATCCGGGCGACGGCACCCCAGCCGATGGTCAGCACGACCTCCCGGGGCAGCGTGCCCGGGGTGTAGGACTCCGGGTTGGCGACCACGCGGCTGAGCACCACGGACGAGATCCGGCCGAGCTTCACGGACTCCGTGGACGTCGTCGCGTACGGCGTCGGGGAGGTGCTGTCGGCGGCCTGCTCGTCGGTGTGGCTGACGATGAAGCGGTTGCCGGTGAGGACGAGCACGGTCACATGCCGGCGCACCTCGTTCTGGTCGAACGTGGTCTCCTGATGGACCAGGAACGACCGGATCGGCTCGCCGCCCACGGCGGCCTCCACCGCCTCGGCCACGAGGGCCGGGTAGTAGCCGCTGCGCTCGATCGCCGCACGCAGCCCCTGGGTCGTCGTACTGGTCTTGGCCATGACGTCCATCCTACGGTGGCGCACTGGCTGCGAGGCACCGGTCAGGGCCGTCTCATCTCTCCTGTCCCCGGCCTGTGCCCGGTGCGCGGGAGCGGCCGGGGGTGCCGTGTCGCGACTCTCAGTACACGGGAAGCGTGCGCGGGCCGAGATCGTCACGGGCCGGGGGCGGGGCCAGGCGGACGGAGGCGCCCAGGACGCTCAGGCCGTGCGCGGCGACGACGACCGGCTCCAGGGTCACGGCGACCACTTCGGGATGGTCGTCTACCAGCCGCGACACCCGGAGCATCAGTTCCTCCAGGGCAGGCGTGTCGACGGGTGTGGAGCCGCGCCAGCCGAACAGGAGCGGTGCCGTCCGGATCGACCGGACCAGCGAGGCGGCCTCCCGGTCCGTGACCGGAATCAGCCGGTGCGCGGTGTCCCCGAGCAGCTGCGAGGCGGCCCCGGCGAGTCCGAACGACAGCACGGCCCCGGCCGCCGGGTCGATGACGGCCCGCACGACGGTGTCGACCCCGCGCGGCGCCATCCGCTGCACCACCGGCCGCAGCTCCTCCGGCCTCCCGAACAGCTCCCCCAACTCGGCGTACGCCCGCCGCAGTTGGTCCTCGTCCGCGAGATCCAGCCGGACGCCGCCCAGGTCGGCGCGGTGGCGCAGGTGCGGGGCGGTGGCCTTGAGGGCGACCGGGTAGCCGAGGGTGCGGGCGGCTTCGGCGGCGGTGTCCGGGGTGGGCGCCGGCAGCGCGCGGTGGACGTCGACGCCGTACTTCCCGAGCAGGTCGCAGGTGTCGTCGACGCCGAGGGTGAGGCCCTGCCCGCGCGCGAGGAGGCCGCCGATCAGTCCGGCGGCGCCCTTCTCGTCGATGTCCTCGAACTCGGGGACCCGGCCGGGGTCGACGGCCTCGCGCCGCCACTGGGCGTACTTCACGGCTTCGGAGAGGGCGCGGACGGCGCGCTCGGCGGCGGGGAAGGCGGGGATGAGACCGCCGCCTTCGGGGGCGGGCATCCCGGTGACGGCCTGCTCCGGTTCCGCGGTGTCCTTCCCGGGCGCCTCCTCCGCCGGGCGGTGCCGGTCGGCGCCGTCCTCAGGGCCGGGCGCCCTGGGGGCGGCCTGGGGTGCCGTGCTCGTCGCGGCGGACAACGCCTCGGCCAGTCCCCCGAGTTCCACGTGCACCACCAGCACCGGCTTCCCGGGAACGGCCGCCGCCGCGGAGCGCAGTGCCTCCGCCAGCGCCGCGTCCTCGGCCGGCCCCTCCCCCACCGCGGGTATCGCGGTCACCACCACGGCGTCGCACGCCTCGTCGGCCAGCGCCTGCGACAACGCCCGGTGGAAGTCCCCGGCCGTCGCCGCCGTCGTCAGGTCCAGCGGGGCGAGCGGCCGCAGCCCCTCGGAGAGGCACGCGTCGTACGTCAGCAGTCCCAGGGACTCGGAGTTCCCGACGATCGCCACGCGCGGACCGCCGGGCAGCGGCTGACGTGCCAGGAGCAGACCGGTGTCGACCAGTTCGGTGATGGTCTCGACGCGGATCACGCCGGCCTGCCGGAGCAGCGCGGACACCGTCGCGTGCGGCAGCCGGGTCGCCCGTACGGCGTGTCCCTGGGGGGCGGATCCGGCGCCCTGGACGACGACCAGCGGTTTCGCCGCCGCGGTGCGCCGGGCCAGGCGGGTGAACTTGCGGGGGTTGCCGATGGACTCCAGGTACATGAGCGCGACGTCGGTGTCGGGGTCGTCGAACCAGTACTGGAGGACGTCGTTTCCGGAGACGTCCGCGCGGTTGCCCGACGACACGAACGTGGAGACGCCGGTGACTCCGGTGACCCCGCCGCCGCGCCGGTGCAGTCGGGACAGCAGGGCGATGCCGATGGCACCGGACTGGGCGAACAGGCCGATGCGTCCGGGGCGCGGCATCTGGGGGGCGAGGGAGGCGTTCAGCCGTACGCCGGCCGCGGTGTTGATGACCCCGAAGGCGTTCGGTCCGATGATGCGCATGCCGTACGTGCGCGCGTGGCGTACGAGTTCGCGCTGCCGCTCGCGTCCCTCGGGGCCGCTCTCGGCGTACCCGGCGGTGACCACGACGAGCCCCTGCACCCCGTGTTCTCCGCATTCGGTGACGACTTCGGGGACATGCTCGACCGGTACGGCGACGACCGCGAGGTCCACGGGGCCTTCGATGTCGCGCACCGAGCGGTGGGCCGGCACGCCGTCGAGGTCCTTCCACTCCTCGGGGAACGCCTTGTTCACGGCGTACAGGCCACCGGTGAAACCGGCGTCCCTGATGTTGTCGAGAACGCTGCGGCCCACCCCTCCGGGGGAACGGCCGACACCGACGACCGCGACCGAGCCGGGCACCAACAGCCGTCGTACGGACCGCGCTTCGGCGCGCTGTTCCCGCGCGCGCTGCACGGCGAGGGACCGGTCGGTGGGTTCGAGGTCGAACTCCAGGCGGACGACACCGTCCTCGAAGCTGCGCTTCTGGGTGTAGCCGGCGTCCGTGAACACCTTGATCATCTTGTTGTTGGCGGGCAGCACCTCGGCGGCGAAGCGGCGGATGCCGCGCTCGCGGGCGACGGCCGCGATGTGCTCCAGGAGGGCGGACGCGACGCCCCTCCCCTGGTGGGCGTCCTGCACGAGGAAGGCGACCTCGGCCTCGTCGGCCGGGGCGGAGGCGGCTCGCCCGTCGGCACTAATGCGGTCATAGCGTACGGTGGCGATGAACTCGCCGCCGACGGTGGCCGCGAGTCCCACCCGGTCCACGAAGTCGTGGTGCGTGAAGCGGTGGACGTCCTTGGCGGACAGGCGGGGATACGGCGCGAAGAAGCGGTAGTACTTCGACTCGTCGGAGACCTGCTCGTAGAAGCTGACCAGGCGATCGGCGTCGTCGACGGTGATGGGCCTGATGCGCGCGGTACCCCCGTCGCGCAGCACCACGTCGGCTTCCCAGTGGGCGGGGTACTCGTGCCGGTCCGACGAGGTCTGCATGGGGCCCAGCGTACGGCTCGCGTCCGACAACGGCGCGAGGCAGTCTGTGGGGAACAACAGCGCGCGGGGAGTGGGGCCGAGGCCGCGGTCCGACACCCCGTTCCGGGCGGTCCTGCGGACCGGTCCGGGCTCGCTTCACGTGTGGGAAACTGGTCTAGACAACCCTGAGACTCTGAAGGGCAGCATCACATGGCTGAGCGCCGCGTCAACGTCGGCTGGGCGGAGGGCCTTCACGCCCGCCCCGCCTCCATCTTCGTCCGGGCCACCACGGCCTCGGGTATCCCCGTGACGATCGCCAAGGCCGACGGCAACCCCGTCAACGCGGCCTCCATGCTCGCGGTCCTGGGCCTCGGCGCCCAGGGCGGCGAGGAGATCGTCCTCGCGTCGGACGCCGAGGGCGCGGACGCGGCCCTCGACCGCCTCGCGAAGCTGGTCGCGGAAGGCCTCGAGGAACTCCCCGAGACCGTCTGAGCGTCACCCCATTGAGGGGCGCGGCGCTTTTGGCCAAAAACCCGATGCGCCACAACCTCGAAGGGCTCGTCCGAATTACCGGGCGAGCCCTTCGCATTTCCATGTGCGGGCAGCTTGAATAATCCCCCGCGAATTGACCCCTCTTTGTATACGGTGCCCGTGTTAATGCCGCAGACCCGACATGTTTACGGGAGGTTGCGAAGTCCTCACACGGTCCGTGGCGCCCGCGGTGTTCGCAGGGTTCGCGGCGTTCGCCCCGCCGGGAAAGCGCAGCCGGTGCGCGGTGCCCGCGCGCTCGGTGTGCAGGGCGGTGATCGCCCGGGCGCGCTCGGCGTCGCCGCGGGCCACGGCGTCCACGATGGCACCGTGCTCGGCCCAGGACTCAGCGGGGTTGGCCGGGGCGTCCACCACGTACATCCAGGCGATCTTGTGCCGCAGCTGGGTCAGCATCGAGGTCAGCGCAGGGCTCCCGGAGGCCTGGGACAGCGTCTCGTGGAACCAGCTGCCCAGGGAGCGCAGATCCTCGCTGTTGCCCCGCCTGGCCCGCTCCTGCCCCAGCCTGACGAGGCCGCGCAGCACCTTGAGGTGGGCCTCAGTGCGCCGCTGCGCGGCCCGTGAGGCGCCGAGCGGCTCCAGCAGCATCCGCATCTCCAGCAGGTCGGCGGCCTCCTGCTGGGTCGGCTCCGCGACGCACGCGCCCGCGTGCCGCCGGGTCACCACGAACCCCTCGGCCTCCAGCGTGCGCAGGGCCTCCCGGACGGGAACGCGCGAGACCCCGTACCGGCGCGCGAGGAGTTCCTCCGTGAGCCGGCTGCCGCGCTCGTGGACACCGGCGACGATGTCGTCCCGGATCGCCGTGCATACCGAGTGCGCCGGAATACGCATGTCCGACCTCCGCCTTAATCCCCGTGAAACGTCGACGATTGACGTGTGTTCGGTGACTCTATTGCAGTGAGCGGGAATTTCCGATGGAGGGCCGGAATCCATGCATATTTTTTGGACAGGAGGGCTCCGGAAACGCCGAAAGCCCCGGCCGGGCGGGCCAGGGCTTCGGGAAGTGCGGTGCCGTGTCGTCAGACGTCGACGCCGTGCTTGCGGAGGTAGGCGACGGGGTCGACGTCCGAGCCGTACTCGGCGGTGGTGCGGGCCTCGAAGTGGAGGTGCGGTCCGGTGACGTTGCCGGTCGCCCCGGAGAGGCCTATCTGCTGGCCCGGGGTGACGCTCTGGCCGACGGAGACACCGATGGACGACAGGTGGCCGTACATGGTGTACATGCCGTCGGCCATCTTGATCACCACTTGATTGCCGTACGAGCCGCCCCAGCCGGCCTCGACGACCGTGCCGGAGCCGACCGCGTGGACGCTGGTGCCGGTCGAGGCATGGAAGTCGACCCCGGTGTGGGCGCCGGAGGACCAGAGGGAACCGCCGGTCTTGTAGCCGGTGGAGACGTACGAGCCGGTGACCGGGGCGACGAAGGCGTTGAGCCTCTTGCGCTCGGCGGCGCGGGCGGCGCGCTCCTTGGCCTCGTGCTCCGCCTTGGCCTGAGCGGCGGCCCGGAGCCGGGCGTCCTCCTTGGCCTGCGCCTCGGCGGCTGCCTGCTGCTGGGCGGCGGCCTGGGCGTCGATCTTCTCGGCCACGGAGTCGCCGATGGCGATGACGGGGGTGAGCCCGGTCTGTTCGGCGGCGGGCTCCGAGGCGAACGCCGGGGCGCTCGCGAGGGTGCCGACGACGCCGGTGGTGGTGAGGGCCGCGACGCTCGCGACGCGCACGGTGGTGCGATGGGTCCTGCCCGGGCGGCGGTGCTTCCCGGTGGCGCGCGTGAACGCCATGGAGTGGCTGGTCCTTTCCTTCCTTCTCGCCTACCGGGTTAGCTGACGGGTTCGGAGCAGGAAGGTCTCCTACGGACCCCCTTCACGGGCGTCCGATTCACCCCAGGGACATGGGTCCCCGGCTCCCCTGGCTCGCGCCGTACGGGGACTCGGCGATGACTGTCCGGTGCCGCGAGTGCGGCGCGGTGCCTGACGGACAGCCGGACCGACGCTAAGGGGGGCCACTTTCAATCCCCAAACGGATCACGGTTTTTGTTGCACACGCCACAGGGCAGACAGGCAACCTCTCCCCCAATTCGGACAATAGGGGGCCCTGGTGACTCTTCAGTCGCCAGGGCCCCCACACGCGCGTGCCGCTCGCCGGCCCGCTACGGGGTGTCTACTCCGCCGGGACGACGGTCACTTCGCCGATGCCGAGCGCCTCCACGGGCGCCTTGATCTGCTCCGCGTCGCCGACCAGGACCGTCACCAGACGGTCCACCGGGAAGGCGTTCACGACCGCCGCGGTGGCCTCCACCGTGCCGGTCGCGGCGAGCTGCCGGTACAGCGTCGACTGGTAGTCGTCGGGCAGGTGCTGCTCGACCTGGTCGGCCAGCGTGCTCGCGACGGCCGCGGCGGTCTCGAACTTGAGCGGCGCCACCCCGACGAGGTTCTGCACGGCGACGTCGCGCTCGGCGTCGGTGAGACCCCCCTCGGCGAGGGTGCG
Organism: Streptomyces sp. NPDC090083; assembly: GCF_044747445.1. Taxonomy (NCBI): domain Bacteria; kingdom Bacillati; phylum Actinomycetota; class Actinomycetes; order Kitasatosporales; family Streptomycetaceae; genus Streptomyces; species Streptomyces sp. NPDC090083. Next base: position 1,285,341 of record NZ_JBIVED010000001.1, read on the forward strand.
CAGCACCGTCCACAGGTCCTCCAGCGCGGGACCGGTGTTCGGGGTGTCCACGGAGCCGCTGATGGCGAGCATCGCGGCGCCGGTGCCGTCGGGCGCCGAACGCAGCACCTGGCCGAACGCCCGCACACCGTAGGTGTAGCCCTTCTCCTCGCGCAGGACGCGGTCCAGGCGGGAGGTGAGGGTGCCGCCGAGGCAGTACGTGCCGAGCACCTGGGCGGGCCACAGCCGGTCGTGCCGGTCGGCTCCGACGCGGCCGATGAGCAGCTGCGTCTGGACGGCGCCGGGACGGTGCACGATCACGACCCGCCCGGTGTCGTCGGCGGTCACCGCCGGCACGGGGCGCGGCTGCGCGGAGGAGCCCGTCCACGACCCCAGGGTGTCGTCGAGCAGCGCGTCCAGGTCGATGCCGGTGAGGTCGCCGACGACCACGGCGGTGGCCGTCGCGGGGCGGACGTGCCGCTCGTAGAAGGCGCGGACGGACGCCGAGTCGATCTTCTCGACGGTCTCCTCGGTGCCCTGGCGCGGACGCGACATGCGCGAGGTCGCCGGGAAGAGCTCCTTGGAGAGCTCCTTGGCGGCGCGGCGCGAGGGGTTGGCCGTCTCGTGCGGGATCTCGTCGAGGCGGTTGCGGACCAGCCGCTCGATCTCGCTGTCCGCGAAGGCGGGCGCCCGCAGCGCGTCGGAGAGCAGGCCGAGGCCCTTGGCCAGGCGTGAGGCCGGGACCTCCAGGCTGAGGCGCAGCCCGGGGTGGTCGGCGTGCGCGTCGAGCGTGGCACCGGAGCGCTCCAGCTCGGCGGCGAACTCCTCGGCGGAGTGCTTGTCGGTGCCCTCCGAGAAGGCGCGCGCGGTGATCGTGGCGACACCGTCGAGACCGGCGGGTTCGGCGTCCAGGGGCGCGTCCAGGAGCACCTCGACGGCGACGACCTGCTGGCCGGGACGGTGGCAGCGCAGGACGGTCAGGCCGTTGGCCAGCGCGCCGCGTTCGGGGGCCGGGAAGGCCCACGGCTTGGCCTCGCCGGCCTGGGGCTGCGGGTGGAATTCCATCGTGGCGAGCTCGGTCACTTGGCCGCCTCCTCGTTCTCGTCGCCGGCCTCTGCTTCGTCGTTCTCGTCCGCGGCGGGCTCGTAGACGAGCACCGCGCGGTTGTCGGGGCGCAGGCGGGCCTTGGCGACCTCCTGGACCTCCTCCGCCGTCACGTCGAGGACGCGCTGTACGGCGGTCAGGGCGAGCTGCGGGTCGCCGAACAGGACGGCGTACCGGCACAGTTCGTCGGCGCGGCCCGCGACCGTGCCCAGCCGGTCGAGCCACTCGCGCTCCAACTGGGCCTGGGCGCGCTCCATTTCCTCGGCCGTGGGGCCCTCCGCGGCGAACCGGGCGAGCTCCTCGTCGATGGCGGCCTCGATGACGGGCACCTCGTAGTCACCGGACGTCTTCACGTCCAGCCACCCCAGGGAGGGCGCTCCGGCCAGCCGCAGCAGTCCGAAGCCGGCCGCGACGGCCGTGCGGTCGCGTCGTACGAGGCGGTTGTAGAGGAGGGAGGACTCGCCGCCGCCGAGGATGGTGAGGGCGAGGTCGGCCGCGTCGGACGCGCGCGTGCCGTCCTCCGGGAGGCGGTACGCGCACATCAGGGCGCGGGACGGGACCTCCTCGACGACGACCTCGCGCAGCTCCCCGCCCATCGTGTCGGGCAGCGCGCCGTCACGGGGTGCGGGCTTGCCGTCGTGCGAGGCGATGGACCCGAAGTACTTCTCGATCCAGGCGAGCGTCTGCTCGGGGTCGATGTCGCCGACCACGGACAGGACCGCGTTGTTGGGCGCGTAGTAGGTGCGGAAGAACGCGCGCGCGTCCTCCAGGGTGGCCGCGTCCAGGTCCGCCATCGAGCCGATGGGGGTGTGGTGGTAGGGGTGGCCCTCCGGGTAGGCGAGGGCGGTCAGCTTCTCGAACGCGGTGCCGTAGGGCACGTTGTCGTAGCGCTGGCGGCGTTCGTTCTTGACGACGTCCCGCTGGTTCTCCATGGACTCGTCGTCCAGGGCGGCCAGCAGGGAGCCCATGCGGTCGGCCTCCAGCCAGAGGGCGAGCTCCAACTGGTGGGCGGGCATGGTCTCGAAGTAGTTCGTGCGCTCGAAGCTGGTGGTGCCGTTGAGGGAACCGCCGGCGCCCTGCACCAGTTCGAAGTGACCGTTGCCCTTCACCTGTCCGGAGCCCTGGAACATCAGGTGCTCGAAGAGGTGAGCCAGGCCGGTACGTCCCTTGACCTCGTGGCGGGAACCGACGTCGTACCAGAGGCACACCGCCGCGACCGGGGTCAGGTGGTCCTCGGAGAGCACCACGCGCAGACCGTTGGCCAAGCGGTGTTCGGTCGCTGTCAGGCCGCCGGAGCCTGCCTCGGCGGTGGCCGTGTGACCCATGGGCATGTACGTCCCTTCCATCGCGGATTCTCTGGCTGGAAACGCAGAAATCCTGCTCGTCCCGCCACTGTATGCAAGCGCGCGGACCGTGGGCGAAGTTCCCGGCGGACGTACGCCGAGAGCGAGATCGCGTAGCCTGCGGGCAGTCGCACACATGGACTCACGCGGCAGCCGTCGGTGACGGACCCGAGCGGGCAACGCCGGGTCCTGGTCCGCGTTGTCAGTGCCGCGGTCCACAATGGTTCACGTCAAGACCCCGTTCACGCTTCAGCAAGAGTGAGCCGAAGGGGAGCGACCCCCAGGCGAGCGACCAGAAAAGAGGAGCCGGCAGCGATGGCCCGCCGCAGCACGAAGACCCCGCCGCCCGACGACTCGTTCGAGGAGCGGATCCTCGACATCGACGTCGTCGACGAGATGCAGGGCTCCTACCTTGAGTACGCGTACTCGGTCATCTACTCCCGCGCCCTGCCGGACGCCCGGGACGGCCTGAAGCCCGTTCACCGCAGGATCGTCTACCAGATGGACGAGATGGGCCTGCGCCCCGACCGCGGCTACGTGAAGTGCGCGCGTGTCGTCGGCGAGGTCATGGGCAAGCTGCACCCGCACGGGGACGCGTCGATCTACGACGCCCTCGTGCGCATGGCCCAGCCCTTCTCCATGCGCGTGCCCCTGGCCGACGGCCACGGCAACTTCGGCTCGCTGGGCAACGACGACCCGCCCGCCGCCATGCGGTACACCGAGTGCCGGCCGTCCGAGGCCGCCAACCTGATGACCGAGTCGATCGACGAGGACACGGTCGACTTCACCCCGAACTACGACGGCCAGGAGCAGGAGCCGGTGGCCCTGCCCGCCGCCTTCCCGAACCTCCTGGTGAACGGCTCGTCGGGCATCGCCGTCGGCATGGCCACCAACATGCCGCCGCACAACCTGGGCGAAGTGATCGCCGCCGCCCGGCATCTGATCCGCTATCCGAACGCGGACCTGGACAGCCTGATGCGCCACGTCCCCGGCCCCGACCTGCCGACGGGCGGCCGGATCGTCGGCCTCACCGGCATCCGGGACGCGTACGAGACGGGCCGCGGCACCTTCAAGATCCGCGCGACGGTCACCGTGGACAACGTGACGGCCCGCCGCAAGGGCCTGATCGTCACCGAACTGCCCTTCTCCGTGGGCCCCGAGAAGGTGATCTCCAAGATCAAGGACCTGGTCGGCGCGAAGAAGCTGCAGGGCATCGCCGACGTCAAGGACCTCACCGACCGCGCGCACGGCCTGCGCCTGGTCATCGAGATCAAGAACGGCTTCGTCCCGGAAGCAGTCCTGGAGCAGCTCTACAAGCTGACGCCGATGGAGGAGTCCTTCGGCATCAACAACGTCGCCCTGGTCGACGGCCAGCCTCTCACGCTGGGCCTCAAGGAACTCCTGGAGGTCTACCTCGACCACCGCTTCGACGTCGTACGGCGCCGCAGCGAGTTCCGTCGCACCAAGCGGCGCGACCGCCTCCACCTCGTGGAGGGTCTGCTCACCGCGCTCATCGACATCGATGAGGTCATCCGGATCATCCGCTCCAGCGACAACTCCGCGCAGGCGAAGCAGAGCCTGATGGAGCGCTTCTCGCTGTCGGACATCCAGACCCAGTACATCCTGGACACCCCGCTCCGCCGCCTCACCCGGTTCGACCGGATCGAGCTGGAGTCGGAGATGGAGCGACTCCGCGCGGAGATCGCCGAGTTGACCGCCATCCTGGAGTCGGACACCGAGCTGCGCAAGCTGGTCTCGACCGAACTGGCCGCGGTGGCGAAGAAGTTCGGCACCGACCGGCGGACGGTCCTGCTGGAGTCGGCGGGCACCCCCGCCGCCAGCGTGCCGCTCCAGGTCGCGGACGACCCGTGCCGGGTGCTGCTCTCCTCGACGGGCCTGCTGGCCCGCACGGCGAACGGCGAGCCCTTCCCGGAGGACGCCGACGCCCGGCGCGTCAAGCACGACGTGATCGTCTCGGCCGTCCCGGCGACCGCGCGCGGCGAGCTGGGCGCGGTCACCTCGGCCGGCCGCCTTCTGCGGATCAACGTCGTCGACCTGCCCCAGCTCCCGGAGACGGCCGCCGCGCCGAACCTCTCCGGCGGCGCCCCGGTCTCGGAGTTCGTCTCCCTGGACGAAGGCGAGACGGTCATCTGCCTGACGACCCTCGACGAGTCCTCCCCCGGCCTGGCCATCGGCACGGAACAGGGCGTCGTCAAGCGTGTGGTCCCCGACTACCCCACGAACAAGGAGGAGTTGGAGGTCATCACGCTCAAGGACGGCGACCGGATCGTCGGCGCGATCGAGCTGCGCACCGGTGAGGAGGACCTCGTCTTCATCACGGACGACGCCCAGCTCCTGCGCTACCAGGCCTCCCAGGTGCGCCCCCAGGGCCGCCCGGCCGGCGGTATGGCGGGCGTCAAGCTCACCGACGGCGCGAAGGTCATCTCCTTCACGGCCGTCGACCCGGCGGTGGACGCGGTCGTCTTCACGGTCGCGGGCTCGCGCGGCACGCTGGACGACTCCGTCCAGACGACGGCCAAGCTGACCCCGTTCGACCAGTACCCCCGCAAGGGCCGGGCCACCGGCGGCGTCCGCTGCCAGCGCTTCCTGAAGGGCGAGGACTGCCTCTCCCTGGCCTGGGCGGGCGCGGTACCGGCCAAGGCGGCCCAGCGGGACGGCACCCCGGCCGAGCTCCCGGAGATGGACCCGCGCCGCGACGGCTCGGGCGTGTCACTGCCGAAGACGGTGTCGGTGGTGGCGGGGCCGGTGTAGCACCGGTCGGTATCGGCTCGTCGGTATCGACCGGTCGGTGTCGGTCAGTAGTCGAGACCGGGGTCCGACTGGGATCCGGTTTCGAGTTCGTCTTCCCGTCCGGTTTCGTGTTCCGCTCCGGATGCGGACCCGGGCTCCCGCTCCGGTTCCTGTACGTAGCGGAGGACGCCCCACATGCCGCGTTCGTCGGCCTGTGGGGCGTCGCCGTCCGCGCACGCCTCCAGCTCCTTGCCGAGGGCGGCCATGTCGAGACCGGTACCGATGAGCACGAGCTGGGTGAGCCGTACGTCCCCGTCGGCCCAGGGTTCGGGATAGAACCGCAGGAACCGTCCCACGGCGTGCACGGCGTACCGGTTGCGCGGATCGTGCGCGCCGAAGTCGACGTACCCCTTGATGCGGTAGAGCCCCTCGGGCCTGCTGTCGAGGAACGCCATCAGCCTGCGCGGGTCGAGGGGCACGTCGGAGGCGTGGGAGAGGCTGTCGTACGCGTCGTGCAGGTGGCCGGCATGGCCGTCGCCGTCGTGATCGCCGTGGTCGTGCGCGTGGTCCGGCTCATTGAGGTCGTCGAAGGTCAGCTGTCCGACACGCTCCTCGTTCGGGCGGCAGTCGAAGAGGAACTCCGGGTCGATACGGCCGTAGGTCGCGGGTACGACGGCGGCGCGGTCGGTGAGCGAGCGGACGAGGCCGAGGACGCGCGGGGCGTCGGCGGCGCGGTCGAGCTTGTTGACGACGACGAGGTCGGCGAGGGAGAGATGCCGGTCGATCTCGGGGTGCTTCACGCGCGTGTCGTCGAACTCGGCCGCGTCCACGACCTCGACGAGCCCGCCGTAGACGATCCCCGGGTGCTCGCTGGCGAGCAGCATCCGTACCAGTTCCTCCGGTTCGGCGAGCCCGCTGGCCTCGATGACGATGACGTCGATCCCGGCGGCCGGCCGGGCGAGTCGCTCCAGATAGGTGTCCAGCTCACTGGCGTCCACGGCACAGCACAGGCACCCGTTGCCGAGCGACACGGTCGAGTCGCCGAGTGCCCCGGCCACGGCCAGCGCGTCGATCTCGATCGCCCCGAAGTCATTGACGATGGCACCGATACGGCTGCCTCCGCTGCGGTGCAGGAGGTGGTTGAGGAGAGTCGTCTTGCCGGAACCCAGGAACCCGGCCAGGACGACGACGGGGATCTGGGGTGGGGGTGAGGTCGGTGTCGTCGACGGTGTCGGGCTCGGGCTCGTCCCGGGGTTTCTGCTCGGGCCCGGGGCCCCAGGGCTTCGGTTCAGGGCCGGGCCCTCAAGGCTTTGGCTCGGGCCGAGGCTCCGGCTCGGGCTTGCGCTCGGGCTCTGCTCGCTCAACGTGCGACCTCTTTCACGCCGACGCGTGCACCGGCTCGTGATGCGGCACACGTACGGAGGTTGAATGCCGCCCCAGGATACGAGCCGGGAGAATCGCCGCGAAGTGAACGATTGTTAGCAGCACCCGCGGGGCAGACGTTGGGGAAGGCGCCGGTTCGTGCGACCCTCGCTTCCCTCCGTGCGCCTCCTCTCCGCCTCCCTGCCGATCAGAGCCGCTCGGCACTCTGGGAGACGGCAAGCGCCGCCCATCGCTCGCCGGTCCCCGTCTTCACCAACCCGCACCCGACGGCCGGCGGATGGCCGCCTGATTCGGGGGTTGTTGACATGGCCACACGGAAGAAGCGGGCACGGGGGCCGAGCGCCGCCGTGGCAGTGAGCCTGGGCCTGACGGCCGGCGCCATCGCCGCACTGGCGGCGCAGCGCCGCGCGCTCAACTCCCAACGCGTGCGCCTCGATCAGCTGGAGGAACAGCTGGCGCGCACCCGCCACCAGAGCAGCCTGGCCAACCAACAGCGCCTGCACTGGGAACTGTTGAGCAAGGCGATCGACAGCCCCGAACTGGCCGAGGTACTGGACATCTTCGAAGTACCGGCCTCACCGCAGAAACGTCGGCAATACCTCTTCGCGAACGCCCTGTACACCAACCTGCTCTACTACCACCGCATCGGCAATCTGAGCCGCGAGGAGTTCTTCGGCCGCGTCCGGGGGCTGCTGCAGAACCCCGTCGTCAGGGAGTACTGGTCCGCGACGCGCGGCCAGCGTGCCACGCTCCCGGAGGACTCGGACGAGGCCGAGCTGGGCCGCATGGTCGATGATCTGCTGCGCCAGCTGGAGGAGGCCGACATCGACGAGTGGTGGGTCGTCGGCGAGCCCCCGAACGACTGAGCACAACGACGGAGCAGAACGACGGAGCCGGGCGACCAGGCCGGGCCACCGACAGGAAGCACATGTAGAAATCACACCTGTGGGCCATAACAAACAGGTCACGTGCCCAGTTGTCCCGGACGCCACTGGGGTTGACTCACGCCTGATCGCGTCGAGCGACTCCACAAGAGCGTCACTCACGCCGCCGGATGACGAACGCACCCCACAAGGCTGTCTTCGCGCCCGCAGCCGCGTGCACCACATCTCCAGCCGTGACCAGAAGGAACAACACGTGAGTCAGATCATCCGTCGGATCGGTGTACCTCCCTCCGAGCGAGGGAGCACAGGTGGAGGCAACTGCCCCGACATCTTCGAGTTGGCCGACGGAACCTTCGCAGTGATCGGCACGGACCTCACCGAAGCGCTCGACGCGCAGCTCCCGGCCGACGCGGCCCGCGCCGACTACGAGCGGATCGTCGTCATCACCCGCGAGACCCTGATCAGAGCCAAGGCGGACATTCCGGAAGCCTGAGTTCCTGATTGCGGAAGGCCGAGCTCCTGGCCTTCCGCCCACCCTCGCCACCCCGAAGGACCACAGATGACCATCCATCCCGGGCGCACGAACGCCCGCCGATCGCCGGTCCCCAAGCTCCGGATAACGCGGCGCATCGGCCTCCCTCCGCAGTCGTGGGACTGCCACTCCGGCTCGGCCCGCGGGAACTGAGCCGACAGGACATCGTCGCCGTGGTCGACCGCCGGACCCTGGCCTTCACCGGGGACTTCATCCCCGACAAGTGACCACGCCCACCTGCCTGCGCCAGCTCCCCCGGAGCAGGCAGGTGCTGACGCTCCGCCCCGCCTCCGTCCACAGCCAGGGCGGGATGCCGCGGGCTCACGGAGGGTCCACGGAGGCTCACGGAGGACTCACGGAGGACTAAAGGCGGGCTCAAGGGGGAGAGACGGACGGCCACACGACATCAGATACGTCGATCAATCTTGTGGGTGAGCTCTTGGGCCTCGGCGGCACCAACTGGCCCGGCCTACATGGGCGCGGCGGCAGCAGCTTGCCGGCCCCGGGTGGGCGAGGCGTCCGTCGTGGGCGAGTGGCTGGCTCGTGAGCGGCGTCGACATGGCCGAGGGCGATCGACGGCGATGGCATACGGCGGGCAGCGCTCGAACCCGGACTCCCTCGAACGCAACTCCCTGGGCGACTGCTTCGGCGGGGGCAGCGCCGTCTTCTCTGGGCTGGCCCTCACCTTGCTCACTCGTCTCGTCCCGCAACGAGTTGGGGCGCAGCGCGGAAGCGGACTTTACGCAGCCTCCATGCGCGGCCGGCGCAAGGGCAGATGGCTGATCCCGCCCCGTCGGAGGCCTGGAACGACTACCCCAGGGAATCGCCCCGGACCCTGCACGACAGAGGCAGAGATGCCGACCCCCGCGCAGCAGCTCGCCTCAAGTCCGGTCTTCCATCGCAGCACGGCACCGGGGAACACCGCCGACTCCCTGCCCCACCGGCCGGTCACGGCGCGGGCGGCACCGCCACCGGTGCCTCCGCCCCCACATACCGGGCCACCGGCCGGATGATCTTCGGGTCCTCCGCCTGCTCGACGACGTTCGCGCTCCACCCCACCACCCGCGCGGCCGCGAAGGTCGGGGTGAACATCTCCCGCGGCAGCCCGCAGAGTTCCATCACGAGCCCCGCGTAGAACTCGACGTTCGTGTGGAGTTCGCGGCCCGGCTTGAGCTCCGCGAGGATCGCCTCCACCTGCCGCTCGACCTCCACGGCGAACTCGACCCGCGGTCCGCCGAACTGCTGGGCGACCTCGCGCAGCATCCGCGAACGCGGGTCCTCCGTACGGTAGATGGCGTGGCCGAAGCCCATGATGCGGTCGCCCGCGAGGACGCGTTCACGGATCCATGGGTCGATGCGGTCCGGCGTGCCGATCGCGTCCAGGGTGTCCAGGGCCCGGCTGGGCGCACCCCCGTGCAGCGGACCCGACAGCGCTCCTACGGCCCCGACCAGGCAGGCCGCCACGTCCGCCCCGGTCGACGCGATGACCCGCGCGGTGAAGGTTGACGCGTTGAATCCGTGGTCAATGGTTGAGATCAAGTATTGCTCGATCGCCCTGGCCTGCTGCTTGTCCGGCTCCGAACCGGTCAACATGTACAGGTAGTTGGCCGCGTAGGACAGGTCCTCGCGCGGCTCCACGGGATCAAGTCCCCGCCCCAGCCGGTACAGCGCGGTCAGCAGCGTCGGGACGGCCGCGGACGCCACGAGCGTGTCCCGGCGGCGCGCGTCCGCGTCGATGTCGTACACCGGCCGGAAGTCCTGCGCGGCGCCGAGCAGCGACAGTGCCGTACGCATCCCTGCCAGCGGTCCGGACGTGCCGCTCGCCGCCGCGACCGCGGGCAGCGCGGCCCGCACTCCGTCGGGCAGCCGGCGCAGCGCGGCGGTCTCGGCGGCGAAGGCCGCGCTCCGGTCGGCGTCGGGCAGTTCGCCGTGGGCCAGGAGGTGCCAGACGTCCTCGAAGCCGCGGGTCCGCGCGAGGTCGACGGCGGAGTACTGGCAGTAGTGGTAGAAGCCCTCAGCGCCTCGGACGTCACCGATTCGGGTGTCGGTGACGACGACGCCCGCGAGCCCCCGCGGGACATCGATACGTGTGGCTACGGCTCTGTTGCTGGACATGATTCCTCCCTGGACTTGATTTCAATGTCCATGGTTGACTCAATCTCTGTCAATATTGATTGAATCAATATCCGCAAGGTGTGCATGCGGATGGATACGGTGGCCCCCATGCGCGATCAAGAACCCTCTCCCGGTCACCCCGACCGACGGCTGAGCACCAAGGAGACCGCCGAACTCCTCGGCGTGAAGCCCGACACCGTGTACGCGTACGTGAGTCGCGGGCAGCTGAGCAGCAGACGCGAGCCCGGCGGCCGGGGCAGCACCTTCGACGCCAAGGAGGTGGAGGCGCTCGCCCGGCGCAACAGGCGCGAGAGCAGCGGGAGTTCGGGGTCGGGGGGCGAGCTGTCCGTACGGACCCGGATCACGCTCATCGAGAAGGACCGGTACTACTTCCGAGGCGTCGACGCGACCGAGCTGGCCGCCCGCCATTCCTACGAGGAGATCGCGGAGTGGCTGTGGACCGGGGAACTGCGTCCCGGGATCACGTTCACCGCGCCCAAGGCGGCCGTCTCCGTCGCCCGGCGTGCCGTGGACGCGCTGCCCGAACACGCCGGCCCCACCGACCGGTTGCGCGTCGCCGCCATCGCGGCGGCGACCGCGGACCCGCTGCGCTTCGACCTGTCCGAGGACGCCGTGCTCGGCACCGCGCGCACCCTCATCCCCACCCTCGTCGCGGCCCTGCCTCCGATACGGCGCACCCATCGCGACGAGGGTCCTCTGGCCCACCGCCTGTGGGCGCGGCTGAGCGGACGGCCGGCTGACGATGCGTCACTGCGCGTCCTGGACACGGCACTCGGCCTCCTCGTCGACCACGACCTGGCCGCCTCGACGCTCGCGGTGCGCGTCGCCGCCTCGGCCCGGGCGCACGCCTACGCGGCTGTCTCCTCCGGCCTGGGGGTCCTCGAAGGCCCCCTGCACGGCGCCGCCAGCGGCCTGGCGCACCGGTTGCTGCTCGACGTGCTCGACCAGGGCACCGCGGCCCCGGTCGTCGCGGACGAACTGCGGTCCGGCCGCCGCATCCCCGGACTGGGCCACCGGCTCTACCCCGGCGAAGACCCACGCGCGCGTGCCCTGTTCGCGCTCCTGAAGGAGATCCCGGGCGCGGCGCCCGCCCTCGCCGCGGCCCGCGACATCGTGGCCACCACCGCCCGTCACACCCCGCTGCACGCCAACGTCGACCTGGCGCTCGCCGTGTTCACCGTCTCCTCGGGGATGCCGTCCACGGCGGGCGAGACGGTCTTCGCCGTCGCCCGTACGGCGGGCTGGATCGCGCACGCCCTGGAGGAGTACGGGGAGCGCCCGCTGCGCATGCGGCCCAGCGGTCACTACGTAGGCCCCAGACCGCCTCAACCCCTACCGGAGTAGGACACGAGCACGGCCGGAAGTCGCCCTGGGCCAAGTCAGGTTAGGCTCACCTCTGTGAGTACGTGCGCGACCGTCTCTCGGGACCTCGACGAGCCCATTTCCGGAACCGCGGCCACGGCGACGACGTGGCTGCTGCTGGAACAGGCCGGTCCTTGGGGTGCCAAAGCGCTCACTTCGAGCCACCTGGACCCCGTGGTGGGGCGTGCCCTGGAAGCGGCCGCCGCGGACACGGGGGTGCGGGTCGCGCTCATCCGGCGCCCCGGGCGGCACGCCGACCCCGCGGCCTCGCCGGTGCGCCAGGTGTACGCGGCCCACACCGTTCCCGGAAACGTATGGCTGCACAGCGCGACGACCGAGGATCCGCAGGAGCTGCTCTCCCTGGACTTCGCCGCCCTCGGCGCGGGTGATCCCGCCTCGTTCGGGTCGGCGCTCGGCGGGCGGCCCCACACCGGCGATCCGCTCGCCCTCGTGTGCACCAACGGCAAGCGCGACCGCTGCTGCGCACTCCTGGGCCGCCCTCTCGCGGCAGAACTGGCCGCCTCTGGTGTCGAAGGCGCCTGGGAGGTCACCCATCTGGGCGGTCACCGCTTCTCGCCCACCGTCCTCGTCCTGCCGTACGGCTACGCGTACGGGCGGGTCCAGGCGCACGGCATCAAGGAGATCCTCCACGGCGTCCAGGAGGGCCGTGTGGTCGTCGAGGGCTGCCGGGGCGCTTCGGCCTGGGAGAGGCCCGGACAGGCGGCGGAACTGGCCGTGCGGACGGCCGCGGGCGAGTACGCGATGGATGCCCTGAGCGTCGTACGCACGGACGGTGCGGCACCGCGCTGGGAGGTGACCGTCGCGCACGCCGACGGGCGCCACTGGCGGGTGATAGTCGCCCAGGGCGCATCGCTTCCGCCCCGGCCGGAGAGCTGCGGGGCGGCGGTCCTCGGCGCACCGGCGCGGATGGACGTCGTGGCGGTGCGCGAGCTCACGACGGCGCTGGCGGGCTGACCCGCACGACAGCCGGTCTCCCTGAGGGTCCGCAGAGAAACTCCCGGAGGGTCCGCAGGGAAAACCGTCCTCTTCTGGAGGCCGGTTTTCCCAAGAACTGGTCAAGAGATCCGTGCCACACCCCTGGGGCAGCCCCCGTCCCGGCACGTACGGTCAGGGGTATGAGCCCCACTCCTCCCGCACGCCGCCGTCGCCTCGGGCTGCCGCGGCGGGTGTTCTCGCAGGTGCTGCTGATGCAGCTGGCGATCGCCGCGGGAGTCGCGGTCCTGGCGACCGGGCTGTTCCTCGCGCCGCTGAGCAAGCAGCTGGACCAGGAGGCGATGAACCGCGCCCTGGGCATCGCCCAGACGACCGCGCAGCAGCCGCAGATCGTCAAGGAGATCCAGGACACCCCTCCGACCGTGGACGGACCCGTGCAGCGGGAGGCGGAGCGGATCCGGAAGGCCACCAAGGCGGAGTACGTGGTGGTGATGGACTGGCGGGGCATGCGCTGGTCGCACACGACCCCGAGCGAGATCGGCCGCTTCGTCTCGACCTCTCCTGGCCAGCCCCTTGCGGGCCAGGAGGTCACGGAGATCGACAAGGGCACCCTGGGACGCTCCGCGCGCGGCAAGGTACCGCTCCGGGACACCGACGGCACGGTCGTCGGGGCGGTCTCGGTGGGCATCAAGTACGACAGCGTCCGCGCGCAGCTGATCAGCGCGATCCCCGGGCTGCTGGCGTACGCCGGCGGCGCGCTCGCGGTCGGCGCCCTGGCGGCCTGGCTGGTCTCCCGGAGGGTCCAGCGGCAGACCCGGGACCTGGCCTTCTCGGACATCTCGGCGCTGCTCTCGGAGCGCGAGGCGATGCTGCACGGCATCAGGGAGGGTGTCGTCGCCCTGGACCGTACTGGCCGCATACGCCTCCTGAACGACGAGGCACGGCGGCTCCTGGGCATCGGCGACGAGGCGGTCGGCCGCTCCCTGGACGAGGCGCTCGGCGGAGGACGGACCACCGACGTCCTGGCCGGCCGGGTCACCGGCACCGACCTCCTCGCCGTCCGCGGCCAGCGGGTCCTGGTCACCAACCGGATGCCCACCGACGACGGCGGCGCCGTCGCCACCCTGCGCGACCGCACCGAACTGGAGCAGCTCGGCCGGGAGTTGGACTCGACGCACGGCCTGATCGACGCCCTGCGCGCCCAGGACCATGAGCACGCCAACCGTATGCACACCCTCCTGGGGCTGCTCGAACTGGAGATGTACGACGACGCCGTGGATTTCGTCGGCGAGGTGGTCGGCGATCACCGGGCGACGGCCGAGCAGGTCACCGAGAAGATCCAGGACCCTTTGCTCGCCGCCCTGTTGGTGGGTAAGGCAACCGTCGCGGCCGAGCGGGGCGTCGCCCTGTGGATCTCCGACCGGACGTGGCTGCCGGACCGGCTGATCGACCCGCGCGGGCTGGTCACGGTCGTCGGCAACCTGGTGGACAACGCGCTCGACGCCGTCGCGGGCACACCGCACGCACGCGTGGAGGCCGAGTTGCGGACGGAGGGGCGTACGGCCGTGCTCCGGGTGCGCGACACGGGGCCCGGAATCCCGGCGGAGCAAAGGGAGTTGATCTTCACCGAGGGCTGGTCCACCAAGAAGCCCCCGGCGCACGGCAAGCGCGGAATCGGACTCTCCTTGGTGCGTCGGCTCGCCGAACGGCAGGGCGGCAGCGCGGTGGTGACGGAGGCGTTCGGTGGCGGCGCGGAGTTCGTCGTCGTCCTCCCCGAGGCCCTGACCGAACCGGGCCTCGCCCCCGCTCTCACCGCCCCAGGAGAGCCCGTCGCCGAGGAGGAGTCGCGATGATCGAGGTCCTGGTCGTCGACGACGACACCCGGGTGGCGCAGGTCAACGCGGCCTACGTGGAGAAGGTGCCGGGCTTCCATGTCGCGGCCGAGGCGCACACCGCGTCCGAGGCGCTCGACCGGCTGGAGGCGCTGCCCCGGGTGGACCTGGTCCTCCTGGACCACTATCTGCCCGACGAGACGGGCCTGGCGGTCGTCCAGGAGATGCGCCGACGCGGCCACCAGACCGACGTGATCATGGTGACGGCGGCCCGGGACGTGACGACGGTGCAGGCGGCGATGCGCCATGGCGCCCTGCAGTACCTGGTCAAGCCGTTCGCCTTCTCGGGCCTGCGGGCCAAGCTGGAGGCGTACGCCGCTCTGCGCCGCACCCTCGACGGCGGCGGCGAGGCCGAACAGGCGGAGGTGGACCGGATCTTCGGCGCCCTGTCCGCGCCCTCGGAGCCCGGGCTGCCCAAAGGGCACTCCCCCACCACGGCGGAACTCGTCCGCCAGGCCCTGATGCACGCCGAAGGCCCCCTGTCCGCCCAGGAGATCGCCGATCGCACGGGAGTGAGCCGGCAGACCGCCCAGCGCTATCTGAAGCTCCTGGAGCGCACCGGACGGGCCCGGCTGACGCTGAAATACGGCGACGCGGGCCGCCCGGAACACCGTTACGTGTGGGCGACCCGCGCCTGAGGGCACGGCCTGTGGGGGTGGGGGAAGGGGCCGTGCCCGCCCTCCTGTACGGATGCCGACCGCGTGGCCGTCAGCCCGCCGCGTTCTTCACGAACTCGGTCGTGTAGGTCTTGTCGAGGTCCACATCGGCGTTCTTGATGGTGGGGTTGAACGCCTTGAGCACCTTCTCGACGGTCTCCGGGCCGTTCTCCGGCATCACGCCGTCCTTGGTGAACATCGGCAGCGTGCTCTTGATCGCGGTCGCGTAGAGGAACTTGTTGCCCTGGGAGTAGTCGGCGGGCATCTTGTCGGCGATCGCCGACGCGCTGTGGGTGGACATCCACTTGAGCGTCTTGACGAATGCATTGGCCATCTTCTGCACCGTTGACTTGTGGCTGTTCACCCAGTCCGTCTGCATGTACAGACTTGACGAGGGATACGGTCCACCCAGCGCCGCCTGCGAGCCCTCGGGCGTGCGCATGTCGACGAGGATCTTGCCGGCCTTCTTGTCGAGGATCGTCGCGACGGTCGGGTCGGTCGTCATCCCCGCGTCGATGGAACCCTGCTGGAGCGCCGCGACGAAGGTCGGTCCCGCGCCCACGGCGACCGGGGTGAACTCGCTGACGTTGACGCCGTTCTTGACGGCGAGGTACTTGGTGAGGAAGTCGGTGGAGGAGCCGAGGCCCGTCACGCCGAGCTTCTTGCCCTTGAAGTCCTTGGCCGACTTGACCTTCCCCTCCGCCTTCGTGGAGACGACCTCCACCTCGCCGGGCGCCTGCGAGAACTGCACCACGGACTCGACCGACTTGCCCTTCACCTGAAGGTCGAGCGTGTGGTCGTAGAAGCCGACCGCTCCCTGGACCTGCCCGGAGACGAGCGCGGTCTCGGCCTGGACGCCGGCGGGTTCGCTCAGCAGTTCCACGTCGAGGCCCTCGGCGTCGAAGTAGCCGAGCCGCTGGGTGAGCATCGCGGGCAGGTAGATGACCTTGTCCAGGCCACCCACCATGATCTTGACCTTCTCACCCTTGCCGTCACCCTTGCTGCCTGAGCCGGTGGAGGCGGTGCTGGCCGCGTCGTTGGCGCAGGCGGTGAGCGAGGAGAGGGCGAGCAGGCCCGAGGCGGCCAGGGCGGCGTATCTGACGGTTGTGCGCATGGCGGTTCACGTCCTTGTGAGGGTGCGGTGCGGGGAGGAGGAGAGGCCGGGCCTCTTCGGCGGGGCTGCGGCGAGAGGCCGTTCAGCTGTCGGAGCCCGACGGCTTCCAGCGGAAGATGCGGTTCTCGGCGAAGGTCAGGAGCCCTTCGGCGACCAGGGCGACGACGGCGAGGATCACCATCGCGGCGTACACACCGGCCGCGTTGAAGGTGCCCTGGGACTGCGCGACGAGCAGGCCGATGCCCTTGGTGGCGCCGATGTACTCGCCGACGATCGCGCCGATGAGGGCGAAGCCGAAGCTGACATGGAGGCTGGTGAAGATCCAGGAGGTGGCCGACGGGATGACCACCTGGAGGGTCACCCTGCGGTCGCTGGCACCGAGGATGCGGGCGTTGGCGACCAGGTTGCGGTCGACCTCACGGGCGCCCTGGAAGGCGTTGAAGAACACCGGGAAGAAGACGAGCACGACGGCGGAGGCGATCTTGGAGGCCGGTCCGAGCCCGAACCAGATCACGAAGATCGGGGCGAGCACGATCCTGGGTATGGAGTTGAGCACCTTGATGTATGGACCAAGTACGTCGGCCAGCAAGGTGATCCGCCCCAGCGCAATACCGAACACGACACCGGCGACCACACCGATGATCCAGCCCAGCAGCGCCTCCTGGAGCGTGTACCAGATCTGCTCCCCCAGGGAGCCGAGCGCGGTCCCGTGCATCACCCAGGTGTAGATCTGGTCCCAGATCTTCGACGGCATCGAGAAGTTGAACGGATCGATGACCTTGATCCGGGAGAGCCACTCCCACAGACCGAGTACGGCGACCAGGAGCAGCACCCGGGCCGCTCCTACACCGACCTTGCGTTTACGTGCGGCACGCGCACGTGAATGGGCGCGGTCCGAGGTGGCACCGGACTCGGCCGCGGCCGGAACGATCTTGCCCTTGGGCATGACGTCAGGCGACATTGGCCGCACCTCTCTCGCGTGTGATGCGGACCTCTTCGCCCAGGGACTCCCAGATCTCGCGGTAGATCTCGATGAACCGCGGCTCCAGGCGCACGGATTCGACCTTGCGGGGCCGGGGCAGGTCGATGTCGAAGACCTGCTTCACTGTGGCGGGCCCCGCGGTCATGACCACGACCTTGTCGGCCAGCGCGATGGACTCCTCCAGGTCGTGCGTGACGAACACGACCGACGCGCCGGTGCCCTCCCACAGCTCCAGGAGTTCGTCCGACATCAGGGCCCTGGTCTGCACGTCGAGTGCCGAGAACGGCTCGTCCATGAGCAGGATCTCGGGGTCGTTGACGAAGGTCGCGGCGAGCGCGACGCGCTTGCGCATACCGCCGGAGAGCTGGTGCGGATAGCGGTCCTCGAAGGCGGAGAGACCGACCCGGGCCAGCCACTCACGCGCCTTCGCCTTGGCTTCGGCCTTCGGTACACCGCGGAAGCGCGGGCCGGCCATGACGTTGGACAGCACCGTGCGCCAGGGGAAGGTGGCGTCCTGCTGGAAGACGAAGCCCACCTTGTCGCCGACGCCGGAGACCGGCTCACCGGCCACCAGCACATCGCCCTCGGAGGGCTCTTCCAGCCCGCTGACGAGGGTCAGCGTGGTCGACTTGCCGCAGCCCGTGGGGCCGACGACCGCCACGAACTCGCCACGCCCGACGGTGAGATCGAGCCCCCGTACGGCCGTGTGCAGACCCCCCGACGGGGTCCTGAAGGTCTTGCTCGCGCCCCGCAGCTCGATGGCGGGGCTGGTGTCTGCGCTCATGGCCGGGACCGTAGATGTGGCCCGGACCACAGCAGCAGTCTTCTGGGCGCAAGCCGTTCTTTTGCTCGCAAGAGCCTGTTGTGCTCGTTTTGCTCGCGCTACAACTGCGGAGCCGAAACACGGGCGTAACGCTCGCCTGGCCTTGAGGAAAGAGGCCCAATGATTGACGTCATGGTCGTGGACGACGATTTCCGCGTCGCCGAGATCAACGCCAAGTACGTGGGGAAGGTTCCCGGATTCCGGGTCGCCGCCCGCGCACACAGCGCTGCCCAGGCGCTGGCCACCGTGGAACGCGGGACCATCGACCTGGTCCTGCTCGACCACTATCTGCCCGACCGGACGGGTCTCGAACTCGTGCACCACATGCGGGAACAGGGCCACGGCACCGACGTCATCATGATCACGGCGGCCGGTGACGTGGCGACCGTGCAGCGTGCGATGCGCCTCGGCGCCCTGCACTACCTGGTCAAGCCCTTCACCTTCGCCGCACTGCGCACCCGCCTCGACTCTTACGCCGCCCTACGACGCACCGTCGAGCGCGTCGGCGGCCGGGGCGTGGCCGGCCAGGAGCAGGTCGACCGCATATTCGGCGCCCTGCGTACGACGCCCGCGCCGGCCTCCCCCGGACTGCCCAGCGGCCACTCGGAACCGACCACCGACCTGATCTGCGGCGTCCTGCACCGCGCCGGGCAGCCCCTCTCGGCCCACGAGGTCGCCGCCGAGACCGGCCTGAGCCGCTCCACGGCCCAGCGCTACCTCCGCCACCTGGAGCAGGCCGGCCGCCTCCGCCTCTCCCTCAAGTATGGCGACACGGGCCGCCCTGAACACCGCTACGCCTGGGTGGCGCCGTAGCCACGCGACAGCCGCACGACGCGCGCGCGGCCACGGCACCCGGAGATCGCTACACGGCCCCCGCCCCCGTCAGCGCACGCACCTCGGTCTCCGCGTGCTTGGCCTCGTCCGGGACCTCCGTCGAGGTGACCGTGCCGAGCCAGCCGGCCAGGAAGCCGAGCGGGATCGAGACGATGCCGGGGTTCTGCAGCGGGAAGAACTGGAAGTCGACACCCGGGAACAGCGATTCAGGACTGCCCGACACGACCGGCGACAGCAGCACGAGCACGAGCGCGGGAATGAGCCCGCCGTATACGGCCCACACCGCGCCGCGGGTCGTGAAGCCGCGCCAGAACAGGGAGTAGAGCAGCACCGGGAGGTTCGCGGAGGCCGCGACGGCGAAGGCGAGGCCGACCAGGAAGGCGACGTTGAGGTTCCTGGCGATGAGGCCGAGCCCGATCGCCGCGACACCGATGCCGACCGCGGCGACCCGCGCCACGGCCACCTCACTGCGCGGCTTGGCGCTCGGGCGGCGCAGCGACGCGTACAGGTCGTGCGCCACGGATGCCGAGGAGGCCAGGGTGATCCCGGCCACCACCGCGAGGATCGTTGCGAAGGCCACGGCCGCGACGATCGCGAACAGGACGGTGCCTCCGGTGGAATCGGCTCCGCCGCCGAGGTCGAGGGCCAGCAGCGGGACCGCCGTGTTCCCGGCCTCGTTCGACTTGCGGAGCGTGTCCGGTCCCACGACCGCCGCGGCGGCGAAGCCGAGGACGATCGTCATCAGGTAGAACGCGCCGATGAGCCCGATCGACCACACCACCGAGCGGCGCGCGGCCCGTGCGGTCGGCACGGTGTAGAAGCGCGACAGGATGTGCGGCAGCCCGGCCGTGCCCAGCACCAGCGCGAGGCCCAGGCTGATGAAGTCGAACCGCGCGGTCCAGTCCCCGCCGTACTTGAGTCCCGGCGCCAGGAAGGCCGCGCCATGACCGCTGCGCGCGGCGGCCGTGAGCAGCAGGTGGTTCAGGTTCCCGTGGAAGCGGACCAGGGTCAGCACCGTGAGCGCGACGGTGCCGCTCATCATCAGGACCGCCTTGACGATCTGGATCCAGGTGGTGGCCCGCATCCCTCCCATCGACACATAGATCACCATGAGCGCCCCGACGCCGATGACGGTCCAGGCCCGCGCGGCCGGACTCGTCCCGCCCAGCAGCAGCGAGACCAGGCTGCCCGCGCCCACCATCTGCGCCACCAGGTAGAGAACGGACACGGTGACCGAGGAAGTTCCCGCCGCGATCCGCACCGGCCGCTCGCTCATCCGGGCCGCGACCACGTCGGCGAGCGTGAACCGCCCGCAGTTGCGCACCAGTTCGGCGACCAGGAACAGCACCATGAGCCAGGCGACGAAGAAGCCCACCACGTACAGCAGGCCGTCGTAGCCGAAGAGCGCGATGAGTCCCGTGACCCCGAGGAACGAGGCTGCGGACAGATAATCACCCGAGATGGCAAAACCATTCTCCATCGGGGAGAAGAGCCGGCCGCCCGCGTAGAACTCCTCCTCCGAGCCATGCCGGTTGCGGCTCACCCAGGTGGTGATCCCGAGAGTGACCGCGATGAACACGCTGAACAGCAGCAGCGCCAGCGTCTGGTGGTTCCCGGTCACGACGTACCGCCTCGAATGCCTCGTGTCAGTTCCTGTGTGTCCCAGCGCAGTTCGAGCGCGGCCCGGTCCCTGCGCAGCCGCGCGTGCCGGGCGTAGGCCCAGGTGAGCAGGAAGGTGGTGAGGAACTGCCCGAGTCCCGCGACCATCCCCACGTTCACCGCGCCGGCCACCGGCCGGGCCATGAATCCGGGTGCCGTCGTCGCCGTCACCACATAGGCCACGTACCAGGTGAAGAACACGACGGTGGCCGGCACCACGAACCGCAGATACCGGCCGCGCACCTCCTGGAAGGCCGCACTGCGCTGCACCTCCCGGTACACGTCCGCCGCGCGCATCGCCCTGACCTCGTCCTCCCGGCGGGCGGCCGGCACCTCGGCGACGGGCACGCCCGCGCCGTCCGACTCGCCCCAGCCGGACGCGAGCGCGTCGTACCAAGGGTCGTGGTAGCGCACCTTTCCGGTTCCCTCGGCGGGGGTCAGGTCATGACCTTCGTGGTTCTCGGCCGGACTCTCGTGGCCGCTCCCGCCACCGCGGGGACGACCGTTGCTTGACTGCATGCCCAAGGATGGACAGAACGGGAAGATCCCTGACTCTTGTTCTCCCGTCTCTCACCCCATCAGGTGACTCAACTCGCTGGTGGCCGCACCAGTCCCTTCCCGTAGGCATAACGCACCGCCTGCGCACGGTCCTTGAGCCCCGTCTTGGCGAACAGGTTGTTGATGTGGGTCTTCACCGTCGCCGTGGAGACATGCAGCCGTCGGGCGATCTCCTGGTTGGTCAGGCCGTCGGCGATCAGCAACAGCACCTCCGTCTCCCGCACGGTGAGCCCGTCCGGCGGCTCGGCGGGTTCGGGCGACGGCGGCGGCTCGGGCTCCGACAGCCGCTCCAGCAACCGGCGTTGGATGCTCGGCGACAGCCCCGCGTCCCCCGACAGCACGCTCTCCACGGCCCGTACGATCTCGTCGCCGCCCGCGTCCTTGGTGAGATAACCGCGCGCCCCCGCACGCAGCGCCGGGAACAGCGACGCGTCATCCGCGAACGTCGTGAGCACCACCACCTGCGTACCGGGATACTCGGCACGGATCCGCCGAGTCGCCTCGACCCCGTCGCAGCGCGGCATGCGCAGGTCCATCAGGACCACGTCCGGGGCGAGTTCGGCGACGAGCCGCACCGCCTCGTCCCCGTCGCCGGCGGCGCCGACGACCTCGAGCCCCGGCAGCAGCCCCAACAGCATCACGATGCCTTCCCGTACGACGGTCTGGTCGTCCGCGACCACGACCCGCGCGGGCCTCTTCACGGGCTCCTCCGTCATGCGGGCACCTTCAGCGTCACCACGAACCCCTCCTCGTCCGGCTCGGCACGCAGCGAACCGCCCAGCAACTCGGCGCGTTCCCGCATGCCCAGCAGACCGTATCCACCCCCCGCCCCGGTCAGTTCGCCGCGCGAGCCGCCCGAGTCCCGTACATCCAGGGTCACTTCGCGTTCGCCGTAGTCCAAAGTGAGCAGCACCTTGGCGCCCTGGGCGTGTTTGCGGACGTTCGTCAGAGCCTCCTGGGCGACCCGGCGCACGGCCTGCGAGGCCTCGGCGGAGAGCTGTCTCCGATCACCCGTAACGGTGACCTGGGCACCGCCGGTCGTCCCGACGATCTCGGAGAGGAAGTCCTCCAGCGGGGTCATCTCGCCCCGCAGCGCGGACAACGCCTGCCGGGTCTCGGAGAGGCCGTCGCGAGCCATCCCCCGGGCCGCGACGACCCGCTCCAGGATCGTCTCCCGGTCGGCGCCCCGCTCGATCAGCAGCCTGGCCGCCTCCAGGTGCACGAGCTGGGCGGAGAGGCTGTGCGCGAGCACGTCGTGGATCTCCCGGGCGATACGGGCCCGCTCCGCCAGTGCGGCGGACTCCGCCTCGGCCGCTCTCGCCATGCGCTCCTGGGTGAGCAGCCGCTGTGCGCTGCCCCGGGCCTCGGCATCGAGGCGGAGCGTGTACCCCGCGAGGGCCAGGCCCGCCGTCGTGACCGCGGTGGTCAGCCAGACGTCGTTGTTGACCGCGGCGAAGATCGCGAGGGACACCGCGGTCACCGGCACGGCGACCGCGATGGGCAGCCGCTCCAGCGAGCTGACGGCACAACCGCACCAGATCACGAGGGCCGGAACTCTGAAACCGGCTGCCTGTCCCCCGACCGCCACCCCGAGGAGCACGGCCATGAGTGCCAACGACGGCCAGAGTCTGTGGGCGAGAGTCGTGCGCCAGAACGCCCAGGCGGCGACCGCCGCCAGCAGGATCCCGGCCGCGCCCGCGGCCAGGGCCCAGCCATGGACGTGACCGCCGGTGAGCGCGCCCCCCAGAAGCACGCCGATCACCAGCAGCCGGACGGCCCAGGCGAGCAGACGCCGGGGCCGTGAGATGCCCTCTCGGCCCAGCGCCTCCCGCGAGGGCCAGCGCGTCCAGGCGTTCTCCGTCACACGCGTTCCTTCCGGGCGGGCCGGGCCATGCCGAAACCGTACGCCGGGGCGGAGACGGCCGTCCCGGTGAAGGACTGAGCCCGCCAGGCCAGGACCCCGGAACGGACCAGCAGTGTCGCGGCGAGACCGAGCATGAGGGCCGCGCTGTCCTGGTGCACGCCCACGGCCGCGCCCAGTGCGATGAGGCCGACGCGCAGGGCTATGCCCACGACCCAGACGCCACCGCTCGCCTTGGTGCTCTTGCTCCAGACGGAACCGTCGGACTCCACCCACAGGCGCGTGGTCCAGGCCCAGCCGGCTCCGGTGGCCAGTCCGATGACCAGCTCGACGCCCAGCAGAAGGGCGGAGGCGGTGTGGTGGTGCGCGTCGAGCAGACCGGGCTCGCGCAGCGCGACGACCCCGAGGATCACGGGCAGGAGCCACCAGCGCCGGTCGGTGCTGATCTGGCGGGCGCGGAACTGCCGCCCGATCACCACCACGACGACGGCCACGATCACCAGCGCGTTGACGAGCCCGGACATCAGAGCCTCCGTGAGCGGAAGAGGATGTCGGCGGCGAGCGCTGCCGACGTCTTCGACGCTACGGAAATCCGCAGCTCAGCAGATCGGCGCCAGGGTGGACCGCGGGTGGATTCCCGAACCGGGCCGTCCTCCACCCGTGGGTGGAGCCGGTGGACGGCGGCGGGCGTGGCTCCGGCTTCGGCCCCGACTTCGACTCCGGGTTACGGCCCCGGCTCCGGCTCACGAGACAGAGGGGCGGCGGCGCCAACGGAACGATCCCATCGGCCCGGGGCCGAGCCTCCGGCCCCGGGTTCGGGTTCGCGGACGGACATGCGGGTCCGGGCCCGAACCCGAGCCCAGATCAGGGTCGGACCCGGACCCGGACCCGGACCCGGACCCGGTGGGATGGTCAGGCGTCGATGCGCGACCGGTCCAGCGTCGCGGCGGAGCTGGAGATGAACTCCTTGCGCGGTGCCACGTCGTTGCCCATCAGCAGATCGAAGACCTGCTCGGCCGCGTCCAGGTCGGAGAGGTTGATCCGGCGCAGGGTGCGGTGACGGGGGTCCATCGTCGTCTCGGCCAACTGATCGGCGTCCATCTCGCCGAGACCCTTGTAGCGCTGGATGGAGTCCTTGTACCGGACGCCCTTGCTCTGGAGCTCCAGCATCTTCTCGCGCAGCTCACGGTCCGAGTACGTGTAGACGTACTTGTCCTGGCCCTTCTTCGGCTGGACGAGTTCGATCCGGTGCAGCGGCGGCACCGCGGCGAACACCCGGCCGGCCTCGACCATGGGCCGCATGTAGCGCTGGAAGAGGGTCAGGAGCAGACAGCGGATGTGGGAGCCGTCCACATCGGCGTCGGTCATCATGATGATCTTGCCGTAGCGCGCCGCGTCGATGTCGAAGGTGCGGCCCGAGCCCGCTCCTATGACCTGGATGATCGCCCCGCACTCGACGTTCTTCAGCATGTCGGTGACGGACGACTTCTGGACGTTGAGGATCTTGCCGCGGATCGGCAGCAGCGCCTGGAACTCGGAGTTCCGGGCGAGCTTGGCCGTGCCGAGCGCGGAGTCTCCCTCGACGATGAACAGCTCGCTGCGCTCCACGTCGTCGCTGCGGCAGTCGGCGAGCTTGGCGGGCAGCGAGGAGGACTCCAGGGCCGTCTTCCGGCGCTGCGCGTCCTTGTGCTGCCGGGCCGCGATACGCGTGCGTGCGGCGGCGACGGCCTTCTCCAGCACCACGCGGGCCTGGGCCGCCGCGTCACGCTTCGCCGAGGTCAGGAAGTCCTTGAGCTCCTTGGCTACCACGTTGGCGACGATACGGCGGGCGGCCGACGTACCGAGCACCTCCTTGGTCTGGCCCTCGAACTGCGGTTCGGCGAGCCGGACGGTGACGACGGCGGTGAGGCCCTCCAGGGCGTCGTCCTTGACGACGTCGTCCTCGGCAACGCGCAGCAGCTTCTTGGCGCGCGCCACCTCGTTGATCGTCTTGACGATGGCCTGCTCGAAGCCGGCGACGTGGGTGCCGCCCTTGGGAGTGGCGATGATGTTGACGTACGACCTGAGCGTCGTGTCGTAGCCGGTCCCCCAGCGCATGGCGATGTCGACGCCGAGCTCGCGGGTGACCTCGGTGGGCGTCATCTGACCGTGGTCGTCCAGGACGGGCACCGTCTCCTTGAAGGTGCCCTGGCCCGACAGGCGCAGGACGTCGCAGACCGGCTTGTCGCTCGCCAGGTACTCGCAGAACTCGCTGATGCCGCCGTCGAAGCGGAAGGACTCCTCCCCCTTGCTGCCGCCCTCGCCGAGGCCGTACTCGTCGCGGACGACGATGGTCAGCCCGGGCACCAGGAACGCGGTCTGCCGGGCCCGCTGGTGGAGGTTGTCCAGGGAGAGCTTGGCGTCCTTGAGGAAGATCTGGCGGTCGGCCCAGTAGCGCACGCGCGTGCCGGTGCGGGTCTTGGGGATCCGCTTGGCCTTGCGCAGGCCGCTGGGCTCGAACCCGGCATCGGGACCGGCCGCGGCGAAGGAGCCCGGCACACCGCGGCGGAAGCTGATGGCGTGGGTGTTGCCACCGCGGTCCACCTCGACGTCCAGCCGCGCGGACAGGGCGTTCACCACGGAGGCGCCCACGCCGTGCAGACCGCCGGAGGCGGCGTACGAGCCGCCGCCGAACTTTCCGCCGGCGTGCAGCTTGGTCATGACGACCTCGACACCGGAGAGGCCGGTCTTGGGTTCGACGTCGACCGGGATGCCCCGGCCGTTGTCCCGGACCTCCACCGAGGCGTCGTCGTGCAGGATGACCTCGATGTGGTCGCAGTAGCCCCCGAGGGCCTCGTCCACGGAGTTGTCGATGATCTCCCACAGACAGTGCATGAGGCCACGGCTGTCGGTGGACCCGATGTACATCCCAGGGCGCTTGCGTACGGCCTCGAGCCCCTCGAGGACGAGCAGGTGCCGCGCGGTGTAGTTGGAACCGTCCCGGTCTGCTCCTGCCAGCAGCGCTGTCGACGGCACGGACGTTTCGGCGGTCACGCGGTTCGCTCCTCGCTGAATTTCAGATGAGGCCCTTTTGGGTAAGGGCCCGGCTTCGGTTGCCGCTCAGAGGGTACCGAGGCCTGGTAGAGCCGTTGTAACGCCACCCTCGTCTCCTCCTCACACTAGTCCAGGGTCGTATACCTGTTCGATCCCTCGATGGAGTGAAGTACATATCACGTTCCCTTCGGGGCATGAACCATTTAGGCTCCGGGCACGTCCTCAACAACATCCGGCAACCCAGCCGGGAGGACCCGACCCTGACAGACAGCGCGAACCCGTACAGACACATAGACACGCAATACGGCACATTCGCCGCCAACCGTCAGCCGACAGCCGCCTCGGAAGATTTTTTTCGAGGAATAGCCACGAGCGGGAACGTTTTCGGGCTGGTTGGATGTTGACCCTGGTACGACAGCTCGTCGAGCTAGAGAAGAGGCGACGTGACTACTGTTCTGACCCCCGCGAGCCCACTGACGGCCGCCGATCGCTGCGACCGCTGCGGCGCCCAGGCATACCTGCGCGTCGTCCTGCTGAGCGGCGGAGAACTGCTCTTCTGCGCCCACCACGGCCGCAAGTTCGAGCCGGAACTCAAGAAGATCGCCGCTGAGATACAGGACGAGTCGGAGCGGCTGACCTCCGCTCCTGCTGCGAGCGCTCCTGAAGAAGACCGCTGACACATCGCGTCCACGACGAGCCAGCACCGGCCCAGGCCGGCGACGGGCGGCCCCGCTCCTGAACCACAGGAGCGGGGCCGCCCGCTTTCGTACCCGCGGGTCTCACCCGACCCGAGGATGCCTCTCAGACGCCCTCAGGCGCCCCTGTGCGGCCCTGGGGAGCCGCGGCTGGCGCCCAGGGTCCGCAGGACGTCGGACACCCTCGTGTAGACGCCGGGACTCCCGGCCCGCCCGCACCCGCTGCCCCACGACACGAGCCCGATCAGCCGTCCCTGGGCGACCAGCGGTCCCCCGCTGTCCCCCTGGCAGGCGTCACGGCCGCCCTGGACCTCTCCGGCGCAGAGCATGGACTCGGGGAGGTAGGTGCCGTCGGAACCGGCCGGATAGGCCTCCTCACAGCGCGCGTCGGGCAGCACGTGCACGCTTGCGGCGTGCAGACTGCCCGCGTAGTCACCGCTGCCGGTCAGATCGCCCCAGCCGTAGACCGTTGCGGCCGTACCCGGCGTGTAGGCCGGATCGCCCGTCCCAGCCATCTTGATCACCGAGCTCTGGGGCAGCGGCTCCGCCAGGGTGAGCACGGCGAAGTCACCGGCGTTGGTGGCGGGGTCGTAGGCCGGATTGACCCACACGGTGCGTACGGCGATCTCACGGCCCCGGTCCGAAAGCAGGTCCGTGCGGCCCGTGATGGCCTTGAGGTCGGTCGCCCGGTGCGGCGGCGCCCCCAGGACGTCGTCGGCCATGCAGTGGGCCGCGGTCAGCACGGTGGTCCGGTCCACGGCCGCGGCGCCGCAGAACTGTCCTGCCCGGGTACCCCCGAACCGGTCACGGCTGGACAGCGCCACTGTCCAGGGGCTCACGGAGACATCGACCGGGAATCCGCCGACGACGATGCTGTCCGCGGCCGCGGGGACGGCGGAGGCCAGCGGTATGGCGGACGCGGCAGCCGCCAGGAGCAGCGGCCCGATCAGCGCCCGGGGAAGGGGACCACGCATGCACGTTCCTCACTCTGGGATGGTCATGGGAGACCCACAGTGATCCAGCGCGTCGCACCCCGCACCCGCGCGCCAGCACGAAGGCCCGGCTCCCCAGAGGGGGACCGGGCCTTCCGTGGTCGTACGACTACGACCTAGTCGAGGTAGTCGCGCAGCACCTGCGAACGCGACGGGTGGCGCAGCTTCGACATGGTCTTGGACTCGATCTGACGGATGCGCTCACGGGTGACCCCGTACACCTTGCCGATCTCGTCGAGGGTCTTCGGCTGACCGTCGGTGAGACCGAAGCGCATCGAGACCACGCCGGCCTCGCGCTCGGACAGGGTGTCCAGGACGGAGTGCAGCTGCTCCTGGAGGAGCGTGAAGCTGACCGCGTCGGCCGGGACGACGGCCTCGGAGTCCTCGATGAGGTCACCGAACTCGCTGTCGCCGTCCTCGCCCAGGGGGGTGTGCAGGGAGATGGGCTCGCGGCCGTACTTCTGGACCTCGATGACCTTCTCCGGGGTCATGTCGAGTTCCTTGGCCAGCTCCTCCGGGGTGGGCTCGCGGCCCAGGTCCTGGAGCATCTGGCGCTGCACGCGCGCGAGCTTGTTGATGACCTCGACCATGTGCACCGGGATACGGATGGTGCGGGCCTGGTCGGCCATCGCGCGGGTGATCGCCTGACGGATCCACCAGGTGGCGTACGTCGAGAATTTGTAGCCCTTGGTGTAGTCGAATTTCTCGACCGCGCGGATCAGACCGAGGTTGCCCTCCTGGATGAGGTCCAGGAAGAGCATGCCGCGGCCGGTGTAGCGCTTGGCCAGGGAGACCACCAGACGGAGGTTGGCCTCCAGGAGGTGGTTCTTGGCGCGGCGGCCGTCCTCGGCGATGATCTCCAGCTCGCGCTTGAGCTTGGGAGCGAGCTTGTCGGCGTTGGCCAGCTTGTCCTCGGCGAACAGGCCGGCCTCGATGCGCTTGGCGAGCTCGACCTCCTGCTCGGCGTTGAGGAGGGGGACCTTGCCGATCTGCTTCAGGTAGTCCTTGACGGGGTCGGCGGTGGCACCGGCGGCCGCGACCTGCTGCGCGGGCGCGTCGTCCTCGTCCTCGTCGGAGAGCACGAACCCGGCGCTCTCGGCGCCCTCGGGCTCGTCCCCGGTCTTGCCCGGGGTCTCCTCGGTCGCCTCTTCGTCGATCAGCTCGACGTCGTCCTTCTTGGCGCTGGTCTTCTTGGCGGCCGCCGTCGTCTTCTTGGCGGCGACCTTCTTGGCGACCGTCTTCTTGGCGGGCGCCGTCTTCTTGGCGGCGATCTTCTGGGCGTCGTCCTCGGCGGGAGCGTCGGCGACGGATGCGGCCGGAGTGGCGGTGGCGGTGGCCTTCTTGGCGGTCACCGTCTTCGCGGCGACCGTCTTGGTGGCGGTGCGCTTGGCCGGACTCTTCGCTGCGACGCTCTTTCGGGTGCGCTTGGGCTCCGCGGCACTGACCATCAGCGTCACACCCTCTTCCTCGAGGATCTGGTTGAGGCTGCGCAGTACGTTCTTCCACTGAGTGGCCGGAATCTGGTCAGCTTCGAAGGCCCGACGCACGTCATCGCCGGCGATCTGCCCCTCAGCCTTTCCCCGCTCGATGAGCGCCATGACAGAAACGGACTCGGCGATCTCCGGCGGGAGCGTACGGGATGTGCTGGCCGACACGAACAACCTCTCGGAACGATGGAAAACGGCTTCCGGCCCCGTCCGGTACGGACAGGAGCCGACGACCGCCGACTGGGGATGGGCCGACGGCGCGGGCTGGGGCCGGGAAGAATCACAGCGCCTCGAACGGCGTCCGTATTCCCTTCCGCGGCTGTCACCTCTTAGGTCATCGCGCAGTTCCCGCGAGCGTTACGCCCAATCTGCGTGGCCCGAGTC
Organism: Streptomyces sp. NPDC090083; assembly: GCF_044747445.1. Classification (NCBI taxonomy): domain Bacteria; kingdom Bacillati; phylum Actinomycetota; class Actinomycetes; order Kitasatosporales; family Streptomycetaceae; genus Streptomyces; species Streptomyces sp. NPDC090083. The sequence goes on from NZ_JBIVED010000001.1 coordinate 1,314,739, forward strand.
ACACCCCGTAAGCGCGCAAAAACGGTCAGACACGGGCAGACGAGGTCACTCGTGGCCGTGACCGGCACTCCTCGAGGAGATCCTGCACCCCGTCGCACCGCCGGACCCCGCCGGTCCCCTGGAGGATCCTGCGGGGTCCGGCGGGAGACGGGCGCCCCGGCCGGGCGACGCCACGGGAGCGCGGCACACCTCGGCCGCGCCGGCCACCCGGCATGCGTCAGTGTTCGCGCGGGGCGGGCACCACGCGTTCCACCTCGGGGTGCACGATGAGCAGCTGCCGCATGGCCGCCTCGGCCGCCGCGCCATCGCCGGCGGCAAGGGCGTCGACGATCCGGGCGTGGTGCCCCAGGGAGGCGTCGGTAGGGCGGTCACAACCGGTGACCGGGCCGCCGGAGACCTGGAGGGCCGAGGAGACGATTCCGGAAAGGTGCTCCAGCATCCGGTTGCCCGCGACCTGGATGAGCAGCGAGTGGAACTCGGCGTCCGCGCGGGAGAAGGTCAGCGCGTCACCCTGCCCCAGGGCGTGGCTCATGATCTCGACCATGTCGGAGAGGCGCTGCTGGATGTCCTCGCGCCCGTGTCCGGCGGCGAGGCGAGCGGCGAGCGGCTCGATCGTCCAGCGCAGCTCGCTCAGCTCGCGGCGCTGGTTGTCGCGCTGCGGGCCGAAGGCGCGCCACTCGATGATGTCGGGGTCGAGGAGGTTCCAGTCACTGACGGGACGCACGCGCGTGCCGACGTTCGGGCGGGCGCTCACCAGGCCCTTGGCCTCCAGAACGCGGAGCGATTCACGGACGACGGTACGGGAGACCTCGAAACGCTGGCCGATCTCCTCGGGCACCAGCGGGCGGTCGGCGCCCAGATCCCCGGAGACGATCATCTGACCGAGCTGCTGGACGAGTTGGCCGTGCAGCCCGCGTCCGCGGCTGCCCGCGGCACGCCGGCCCACGCGGCCCAGCTCGGGGTCGGAACCGTCCCAGGAAGGGGCTCCGAGGCGCTCGGTGACGGGCGCCTCGGCATAGGGGTAGCGGTCGAGTTCGCCCGGGCCGGCGAGACCGGAGTCTGCGGAGCGGGCGGCGGTCATCATGGTGTGCGCAAGGGTACTCACGCATCATTTGTCGGCGTTGGTTCCAACTCCCTTGAGGTCTTTGGTGAAAAGCACACGAAAGGGTGATCGCTCACCCCGTCGCAATTGACGCCTTATCGGAAAGAAATGGGCTTTCTCCGGGGAGTTGTGCGCAGAGCGGGAGCCCACGGACACGGACGGTCGTCATCGGACCCCGCGTCGCAGGGTCGTGAGCAGGTACGCGCAGAGCAGTGCGGTCAGCGACAACGCCAGTGCCCCGCCTACGGGTTGGGCGATCACACGCGCCGCCGCGGACAGGTAGCGCTCGCCCCCGAAAGGCCACTGCAGCAGGAACACCTTTCGCATCCGCAGCGGGAAACCTTCCGCGGTCCGAACAGCCGGACCCTCCAACGCCTTGTGTACGAGAGGCACGACGAGAATCGGTACGGCGACCACCGCGGCGAGCCCTGCCGTGGTGGACCGGAAGATGCCGGCGGCCAGTACGCCGGCCCATGCGCATCCCACGACCAGGCCGATCCAACTCGCGCTCATCGAAAGCCAGTCCGCGGGAACTTGCGTGAGCTCCCGTCCGTATACGAGATAGAGCGCTTCGGCGTCGCAGCCCACCGTGAGGAATGCCAGCACCAGCGCGGTGGCCGCGGAGACGAGGAGCTTCGCGACGAGCAGTCCCATCCGGCGGGGCACGGTGCCGCGGTCCGCCGCCAGGGCGGGGTGACGGAACTCGTCTCCGAAGGCAAACGCCCCGAGCAGCCCCGCGCCGAGCGCCGCGGGCGGCAGGGGCAACTCCCGGGGCCACGCGGCCAGCAGACGCGGCTGCGGGGTGTGCCCGACGCGCGCCAGGAACAGCGCGGTGAGCACGGACACGACGAGTACGGCGGCCCCGGTCAGGAACCCGGTGCCGATACCGGCGGCACGGCGCAACTCGTAGCGGAGCGGGCGCAGCGGGCTGGGGGCGGAGCGGACGGAGATGGGGGGCGGGAGCGGGGGAAGGGCGTCAAGGGCGAGGCTTGGGGCGGGACGTGCGGCTCGCGCGCGGGGATGGGTGTCGGCCGACTCCTCGGGGTCGATGAGGGCGACCAGTCGGGAGTTCGTCGGCGGCGGGCTCACGGCGGCTGCGTAGGCCTCGTGCGGCCGGTGCGGTTCGGCCGCGGTTCGCGGTTCGTTGACGATGGGCGGCTCCGCGGTAGGCCTCGTGGTGGCCGGCGGCACGGCGGCGTGAGGCTGCTGCGGGGCATCGGCGTGGACCTGCGGGACCTCGGCCGATCGCATGTCGGTGGCCGGTGCATCCGCGGGCCCCATGGGCACCTCAGCAAGGGGCGTGTCCGCGCGCGGGGTTGGCATCTCGGCGGGCGGCGGCTCATCGGTCGGGCGCGTCAGCGGTTCGGGAAGCGGTACGTTCGCGCGCGGCGTCGGCGGTTGAGCAGGGGGCGTGTCCGTGCGGGGTGCCGACTGGTCGGCAAGCGGTGAGTCGGTACGGGCCGATGACGGCTCGGCAAGCGGATTGACGGCACGAGGCGTTGACGTCTGAGCAAGGGACCCGTCCGTGCGGGGGGCCGAGGATTCGGCAACCGGTGTGTCGGCGCGGGACATTGGCTGCTCGGCAGGCGGATTGTCAGTACGAGGCGTTGGCCGCTCGGCACATGCCGTTTCGCTGCGTACTGTCGGCGGCTCGGCGAGCGGCGGATTGGCGCGGGCCGTTGGGATCTCGGTCGTCGACGGGGCGCCCGACACCCGCGGCTCCTCGACGGATTCCGGCTCGTCTCTGACGGACTGCGGCTCGTCTCGGTGGGTCGCGCCCGCCTCCGGCCCCATGTCCCCGATCTCGTCGGCGAGTTGGTGTACGAGGATGTCGTGCCGGAACGCGGTCTCACCGACATCGGCGCATGTACTCCCGTACACGGAAAGGCGGTTGCCGTCCTCGCGGACGACTTCGACGGAACGGTGTGCCGTGCGGGCCTCCTTGGTGAGGAGGGCGGCGAGGCGGGCGGCGTGCGGGCTGCGGACGGCGACGCGGGGGCGCAGCCGGGTGCGGGCGAACTCTCCGGCTTCCTGGTCGGCGACCAGTCTGCCCTGCTCCAGAGTGACGACCCGGTCGGCGCAGCGGGCGGCCTCCTTGGGCTCGGCGGTGGTGAACAGGACCGTGCCGCCCTGGGCCGCGTGCGCGCGCAGCATGCCGTGCAGCCAACGGCTTTCGCGGGCGGAGAGTTCGTCCGTGGGTTCGTCCAGCACGAGTGTGTGCGGGTCGGACAGCAGGGCACAGGCGAGGCCGAGGCGGCGGTCCATGCCGCGTGCGAGGCTGCCGAGGCGTTCGTCGCGCAGGCTGACGAGGCCGACCACTTCGAGGACTTCGTCGGCGCGCCGGGCCGGAACGCCCGCCGCTGCGCACAGCATCCGGAGATGGCCGCGCACCGATCGGGCCGGATGACCCGGCACATCGCCCAGGAGGACGCCGACCTCGCGCGACGGGTGGGCGATGCGGTGCAGGGGACGGCCCCTGAAGTAGGTGATTCCACGTCCCTGTTGGAGTTCGAGCATGAGCCTGAGCGCGGCCGTCTTGCCCGCGCCCGGTGCTCCGAGGAGTGCGGTGACGCGGCCCGCACGTGCCTCGAAGGAGACGTCGTCGACGGCGGGCGGATGCTCCTTGCGGGCGTTGCTGGTCAGTCCGAAGGCCTGGATCACCCACAGCAAGATAGCGCGCTATGTCCGTTTTTCCAGGCACCGAACGGCCCTCTGCGCAACGGTTGATCGCCGCACGCGACGCGCTACGGCGTCACACCTCGGGGCGCAGCATCGGCGGGTTGAGCAGCGTGGCCCCGCCGGCCCGGAACAACTGCGCCGGGCGCCCGCCCTGACGGGTCGTCGTACCGCCCGTCGGGACGAGGAACCCGGGCGTGCCGGTCACCTTGCGGTGGAAGTTGCGCGGGTCGAGCGCCACGCCCCACACCGCCTCGTAGACGCGGCGCAGCTCGCCGACGGTGAACTCGGTGGGGCAGAACGCCGTGGCCAGGGACGAGTACTCGATCTTCGAACGGGCGCGCTCCACGCCGTCGGACAGGATCTGCGTGTGGTCGAAGGCGAGCGGCGCCACGGGATCGCCGTCGCGGCCGAACCCTCCCTGCTGCAGCAGCTCTTCGACGGGCGCCCACCGCGCGTTGCTGGCGTCTCCGCCGGCCCGGGGTGCGGGCAGGTCGGGAGCGAGCGCGAGATGGGCGACGCTGACGACACGCATCCGCGGGTCGCGCTTGGGGTCGCCGTAGGTCGCGAGCTGCTCCAGGTGCGCTCCGTTGTCCTGGGCGGGAGCGCCTGGGTCATGGGCGCGCAGTCCCGTCTCCTCGGCGAGTTCGCGGGCCGCGGCCTGTGCCAGGTCCTCGTCGGCCCGCACGAAACCGCCTGGTAGCGCCCAGCGCCCCTGGAACGGCGGCTCGCCCCTGCGTACCGCCAGCCCGCACAGAGCATGGCGGCGCACGGTCAGCACGACCAGGTCCACGGTGACGGCGAAGGGCGGATACGCTGACGGGTCGTAGGACATGCGGCGATCATAGTCGTCTGCCTGACGATAAACACTCCCTTCGCCGGTACCGCCCGGACTGATCCACCGCCGTGCGAAGCGTGGTCTACTCCTCCGCTTCCGGCCGTCGGCCGCCGCCGTCTTCCCCGAGGTCACGCTCCCAGTTGCAGGCCGTCGGCCGCCTCCTCGACCATGGCGACGCCGAGCCTGCCGACCCGTACGGAGAAGGGGGCGCCCGCGATCCGCAGCCCGGTCAGGCCGATCTCGCCGAGGGGCGCGCTGCGCATCGGGCGGAGTGTGACCGTGCGGGCGGGGGCGTCGGGGCGGATGCCCACGAGGGTGCTCAGCAGCAGCACTCCAGCGGCCGCGGCCGTGGCTGCGGGGCGGCAGGCCGCCGGGTGGGGAAGGGGAGCGCTCCCGTCCGTGCGCTGCTCCCCCGCGTACATCTCGGGGAGCCGGTGTCCGAACGTCTCGGCCGCGGCGAGGACGCCCCGCAGCAGCGAGGTCGCCTCCTTCTCGTACCCGGCCACGGCCAGGCCCGCTACGGCGATCGCCGTCTCCGCCACCCGCACGGCTCCGCCCCGGTGGCTGAACGGGCTGTACCCCGGCTCCTTCGTGCCCAGGCCACGCAGTCCCCAGCCCGAGTCCATGGCCGGTCCGCCGAGCAGCCGGGCGAGTTTTTCGGCCCGTGCCTTGTCGAGCAGGCCCGGTGCGTACTCGCCGCCGCCCAGGAGTCCGGTGTCGAGGAGGTGGGCGGTCGTCGCGCCGAGGTGCGGTACGAGGCGTCCGTCGGGAGCCCGGGCCGCTGCCGGGCGACCGCCGCCCGGATCCCCGATCCAGAACTCCGCGTGGAAGGCGGTGCGCAACTCCTGGGCCCACTGCCGGAGTTCCGTGCCGCCGGGTCTGCCGTACGCGTCGAGCAGATCCGCGCCGAGCAGTGCTGCCCGGTGGGCGTGGGCCTGCGTCTCACAGCGGACCGGCCCGCCGGGGTGCGGATCGTGCAGGTAGGTGCCGTCGCCCACGGTGGTCCGCAGCCAGGTCAGGCAGCGCTCGGCCGCCGGCAGCAGCTCCTGCGTCTCCTGCTCCGGCAGTCCCCAGCGGCGGGCCTCCGCGAGCAGCACCGGGAAGAGCAGGGTCGCCTCTGTCCCGGTGCAACTCGGCGGCAGATGGGCGCCGGCATCGCGACGCGGTCCGGGGATCATCCCCAACTGTGCTCCCGCACCGTGGAGTTGAGTACAGGCGAGGGTCCGCAACGTGCCTGCGGCCAGGCGGGTGCCGAGGGGCAGCGTCATCCGTGCCGCTGTGAGTGACTCCGCGGGGGCCAGTCCGCAGCGCCAAGGCGCCCCTGCCGCGAGATGGCTGTCGGAGGGGTGCGCGGGGTCGCGCAGCAGCAGTGCCTGGAGGTCTTCGACGCTGGTCCGCAGGAGCGCGTGGACTCTGGGGTCGTCACCGGTCGCGCATGCGGTGGAGAGGGGGCTGTTCGCTCCGCGGCCCACGGCCCGGACCGGTCCCGCGCGGTCCGGCCGTACCCGGAGCTCCACGCTCGCCGTGCCGCCCGGTGGCAGTTCGAACTCCCAGCGCAGGAGTCCCGCGGAGGCCAGTGCGTCGGCGGGCGGTGGGTCGGCTGTGACGGCTGAACTGCCGGTGGCACCGGACCAGCGCAGGCCGGAGTCGTGGACGCTGGCGGGCAGTTCGGGTCCCGTGTTGCCTGCGGCGATGGCGCCCAGGTCGGCCATGTCGGTGCCGAGTGCCACCTCGACCGGCAGGCGCAACGGGCGCCGGGACAGGCTGCGCAACGTGATGCGCTCCGTGCCGTCGGCGTGCCGGGTCCGCTCGACGAGGAGGTCCGGGTCCGGGCCGCAGTCCGGGGACACCCGCACAGTCCCCACGAAACGGGCGCGGTCGGCCGCCGTCATCCGCGCCTGCACCGCCAGCGGTTCCCGTCCGGCCACCCGCAGCTGACACCGGGAGAGTACGCGCCGACCCGCGCGGTAGAACCCTTCAAGCCCCTGGCCGTTCAGCTGGCCTTGCTCGGTGGAAACGGCGAGGCCGGGGAGCGCCACGCAGATCAGGGTGGCGTGGGTGGGCGGCAGTTCGAGGGAACGGCGGGGCATCGGGCGAGAGGGGTTCGGGAGCGAGCCTTGAGATGAGGAGAGTGGTGCGAGCTGCCGCGGTGACGGGGATGGACGCCGGTTGCGGCCGGGCGTCCAGCCTTCGGGCGGCCGGTGGGAGGGGTGCGGTGGATGGCCGGGATCGGCCGTGGCCGGGTACGCCGACGATGAACTGGCGCCCCGGCTCGGGCGTGGCACGGGGGGATCGACGTCACGGCGGTCGTCGTCGGCCGAGGGCGGCGTCGGCTGGTGCATGGGCGGCTTCTTCTGCGCTCTGTGCGCCGCAGAGGTGTTCGGCGCCGGACGGACGGTTCCGAGAGGGACGGTTCCGAGCGAACACGGACCGTCCGGCGACACCGCCCGTTCAGGCGTTCCGCCACCCAGGTGAACGGAACCGGGCTCCTCGTGGTCACGCCCCCGGCCCGCGAAGCCGACCGAATGGCGGCGCAGGGGAAGGGCCGAGCGGTTGGTCTCGGCGCGCCGGTGCCGTCGGCCGCCGACCCGGCCCCCGGTCGATCGGCACAGCCAAGCTCCGATCACGCCGAGCCGACCCCTGGACCTGCGGTGCCGCCCTTCACCCTCCCGAGCCGCGATCACCTCTCCCCCTCCATGCCGTTGACCTCCGGCTGCGCCCCCTCGGTGCAGGTGTCGTAGCGTCGTGAGCCGCCCTTCCCAGAGGTGCGCGCACGTGTTCCGCCGGGGCGTGCGGTGCCCTGCGCCGGGGTGCGCGGACGGGACCCGTCCGTCCAACCGGATCGGCGGCTGTCCGTGCCCGAGGGGCGGAGGCGGCCGGAGACTCCATCGAGGTCGGGGGTACGCGCGCGGTGCCGACGGCGGGAGGGGGTGGGTGACGCCGTGGGTGAAGCCTTTGATGGGGCCGTGGGTGGGGCCGCCGGTGTCGGAGCTTCGGCGGGGGTGCTCGTGCCCTGTCCTACGGGACTGTCAGCGGCCTCCGGGTCGGCAGGCGCCTCTCCCGTTCGCGTCGCCCCTTCCGCGCCCGGTACCTCTGCGCCCTCCGTCCCCTCCGCGCGCTCCACCCGTTCCGCCCGCAGGCACCGCCGGATGGACTCCGGGTCGAGGCCCTCGTTGCAGGCCTGGTGGAGGAGGCGGGCGAAGAGGTATTCGGGGTCCGCGCCCAGTGCCATGGCCAGGGCCTCCCTGGCCTCCAGGTCGTCGCCGGTCGACCAGGCGACCCAGCCGGCGAGCGTGAGAGGAGCCGCGGCGTGTTCGCCGTACGGTCCGACGCAGCGGCGGGCCAGTGCGCGCCAGAGGCGCAGGGCAGGGAGCGCGTCGTCGCCCTCCATCCATGCGGCGGCGCGGTCCCGGGTCGTACGGTCCTGGAGGCCGAGGATCAGGTGGGCGGCTTCGTCGTGGGCGAGCAGGGCATCGTCGCGGAAGTCCGAGTGGAGCACACCGGTCACACGCGGTGCCAGGGCGAACCGCTTCATGATCCGCCGGGCGAGGTCCAGGGTGTCCTCCGCGACCTCCGCCCGGCTGGCGTCCTCGAAGAGCTTCGGGACCAGGGTCATGCCGGCGGCGTCCAGTGCGACTTCCTGTTGCAGTGCGGCGGCCGTCTCCCACGGCAACAGCCTCGCCCGCAACTCGCGCAGTGTGCCGCGCACTTGGAGTCCCGCGTAGGTCGCCGCGGCGGCCAGTACGGATGTGCCGGGCAGGCCCATCGGGGAGCCGTCGACCGGGCAACATCCCTTGCCCGAGCAGCAGTACGACCAGAAGCGGCCGTCCGAGATGCAGAGTGCCTCGATCACCGTCACGTCGAGCCGACCGCACTCGGTGCGCAGCTTCTGGACGAGTGGGCGCAGGCGCTCCATGACCTGGCGCCCCGACTCTCCCGGCGCCGGTTCCTGACAGACGTAGGCGATCATCTGCTCGGGCCGGGTCCCTCGGCGCTCGCTGCCGGTCACCAGGCCGTGGGCCAACTGGCGTGCCACGGAGGCCCAGTCGTCCGCGCTGGTGGGAATGCCGAGTCGGGCCCTGCCCCCGAACCGGCCCCGGCCCGCCCGGTCGTGCAGGGCGACGAGGACGATGCTGTCCTCTGGGCGGTATCCGAGCAGATAGGGCAGGGCGTCGGCGAGTTCGGCGGGGCTGCGCAGGGTGAGCTGGTGTTCGGGGCTGCTGTGCCGGTCGTACGCGGTGGGGCCGATGTCGCCGTTTTCGGAGGATCCGGTCGTTTCGCTGTGGTTCGTCATGCGATGACGATCTCGCGGATCGCAAAGTTCCGCTTCGGCCTGTGGATAAGTCCGGTCAGGGACAGGCCACATGGGTGTCGGCGCGGCCAAGTCGGGCCCTGTGAGCGGGAGATCCGGATCGCCTCGGTGAGCGCGCGATCACCCCACGAGCAAGCGACGACCGGGGCGCTTCAGTGACGGTCGTCGCCGCCGAGGGGTCGGCCTCTCTCCATGACCGCGCCCGCAGGTCGACATCACCCCAAACCGAATCCAGCGGTGCCAAGAGCCCGAGGAGAAAACTCAGCTCGCCGCAGCGAGTACCAGCGGAAGAACCTGTGCGGCGCCCGCCTGACGGAGCAGACGCGCGGCGACCGCGAGGGTCCAGCCGGAGTCGGTGTAGTCGTCCACGAGCAGGACGGGGCCGGGAGAGGCGGCCAGGGCGGCGGCCAGTTCCCCTGAGACGGCGAAGGCGTCGGACAGTGCCCTGAGACGCTGGGCGGAGTTGCTCCGGCGTGCCGCGTGCGTGCCGTCCGGTCCGGTGTACGTCAGGGTGCCCAGAAGGGGGAGGCGGCCGATGGTCGCGATGCCCTGGGCGAGGGAACAGACCAGTTGCGGACGGGCCAGCGACGGCACGGCCACGACGCCAACGGGCCGGGGCGAGGCCTCCGTGACATTCGGTGCCCAACCGCCGGGCGAGCGTGCCCAGTCGGCGAGGACGGCCACCGCGGCATTCAGGACGTCGTCGGGGACCGGGCCGTCCGGCGCGCTCTCCGCGAGCAGCGGGCGCAGGCGGTTGCCCCAGCCGATGTCAGAGAGCCGCCCCAGGGCACGCCCTGTGGAGCACTGGTCCTTGGCCGGGATCCGGCCCTTGAGGTCGACGCCCAGCGCGGCCATGCCGGTCGGCCACATGCGGCGCGGCTCGACCTCCACACCCGGGCGGTCCAGTTCCTTCGTCGCCCCTGTCAACGTCTCAGAGGAGACCGATGAGTCGATCCAGGCCCCCGCACAGTTGTCGCACCGGCCGCAGGGCACCGCCCCTTCGTCGTCCAGCTGCCGGCGCAGGAACTCCATCCGGCACTGGGACGTGCTCACGTAGTCGCGCATGGCCTGTTGCTCGGCCGCCCGTTGCTTGGCCACCCAGGTGTACCGCTCGGCGTCGTACATCCACTCGGCGCCCGTGGCCGTCCAGCCGCCCTTCACGCGCTTGACCGCGCCGTCGACGTCCAGGACCTTCAGCATCGTCTCCAGGCGGCTGCGCCGTAGGTCGACCGCCGTCTCCAGGGCGGGCACGGACAGCGGGCGTCCCGCGTCGGCCAGGGCCGAGAGGGTCTGGCGGACCTGCGTCTCGGGCGGGAAGGCCGTATCCGCGAAGTAGCGCCAGATGGCCTCGTCCTCGCGGCCGGGAAGGAGCAGCACATCGGCGTGGGCGACACCGCGACCCGCGCGGCCCACCTGCTGGTAGTAGGCGATCGGCGAGGACGGCGAGCCGAGGTGGACCACGAAGCCCAGGTCCGGCTTGTCGTAACCCATGCCGAGGGCGGAGGTCGCGACGAGGGCCTTGACGCGGTTCTCCTGGAGGTCGATCTCGGCCTGCAGCCGGTCGGCGTTCTCCGTCTTCCCGGTGTACGAGGCGACCTTGAAGCCGCGCTGGCGCAGGAAGGCGGTGGCTTCCTCGGCGGCGGCCACGGTGAGGGTGTAGATGATTCCGGAGCCGGTCAGTTCGTCCAGGTGCTCGGCGAGCCACGCCAGACGGTGGGCGGCGTCCGGCAGTTGGACCACTCCCAGCCGCAGGCTCTCCCGTTCCAGCGGACCGCGCAGCACCAGGGCCTCTCCGGCGCCGGTGCCCAGTTGCTCGGCCACATCGGCCGTCACTCGCGCGTTGGCGGTCGCGGTGGTGGCCAGGACCGGTACGCCGGCGGGCAGTTCGGCCAGCATCGCCCGCAGCCTGCGGTAGTCGGGGCGGAAGTCGTGTCCCCAGTCGGAGATGCAGTGTGCCTCGTCGACCACCAGGAGGCCGGTCGTGGCCGCGAGCTTCGGGAGCACCTGGTCGCGGAAGTCGACGGAATTGAGCCGTTCCGGGCTCACCAGGAGCACGTCGGTCTCGCCTCGTTCGACTTCTCCGTAGATGGTGTCCCACTCCTCGGGGTTGGCCGAGTTGATGGTGTGGGCCCGGATTCCGGCGCGTGCCGCCGACTCGACCTGGTTGCGCATCAGTGCGAGCAGCGGCGAGATGATCACCGTAGGGCCGGCCCCACGTCGGCGCAGCAGGGCGGTGGCGACGAAGTACACCGCCGACTTGCCCCAGCCGGTGCGCTGCACCACCAGCGCGCGCCGGCGCTCCTCGACCAGGGCCGCGACCGCCTGCCACTGGTCCTCGCGGAGCCGCGCCGTGCCGCTCGGATCACCGACCAGCTCGGCGAGGATGGCGTCGGCTTCGGCACGCAGCTCCTGGTTGCTCATACCCCCATGCAACCGCACGCCACTGACAACGGCCCAATCCCCCGCCGTGACGGGGCCCCGCGGGCCTCTTCCCCCGCCCCGTTCCACCGGCGCACTCTGGACCTCCCGCACCTCTGTGGCGTACGAAAGTGTCGTGCCCGCACGTCCCAGGCGTCGCCGGGTGACGCATGGGGTAGGGATATAAGCCACACACCATCAGATAAGGGTCCGTGGCCCCATTTGCTCGTTGCCGCATCCAAGTTCGACAGGAAGAATTGGAGTCCGCTCCCCGCACGGTTCGTCCGTGATCCGGTAGGGCTCCGTTGCGGTGTGCGCTCCCCCGAATCCGACCCCGCCCGCAGTGTGGGCGCGTAGCCGAAGGGAGGACCGTGACCTTCGGATTCGCTCCGTCCTCCGCGGCATCCATGTCGACGTCTGCCGACCTGTCCGCCGCTTCCGCCAACCCCCTGGCCCGTCTGCTCGAGCCCTCCGAATGGGCTGCCGCCGGAATCCCGTTGCTGCGCAATCCCCGGGAGGTCGTCAGCGGGCTGCACTCCCGGCACCGGCCGAGACCGGCGACCGCGGTCGTGGCTGTCCTCGACCCGGACGAGCGGCTGCTCGCGAGCGCCTCGTTCGTCCGGCGGTCCGCCCCGGCCGACGGCTGGATGTTCCGCAACGCGCTGCTCGCGCAGCTGCGCCGTGTCATCCCGCACGATCTGCGCCGCCGGACCCCGGTACGTACGGCCGTGCTGCTCTACTGCCGTGAGGGCGACGCGCGTTGGACGGAGGAGGACGGTGCGTGGATGTGGGGACTTCGGGACGCGTGCACGCTGCACGGGCTGCGCTGCGGGGCCTACATCACGCTGACACGTGACGGCTGGCAGGTGCTGGGCGAGGGGCGCGGCGGCCGACGGCCCAGCGCGGACTCCGCGCCGGAACCTTTCGCCATGTCCGAGGTACCGCCCCTGCTGCCCCGCACCGGCGGCGCCGCCTCGGAGGTCCTGCGCCGCGCCGCGGCCCGCTGAAACCCCGGTCCGGGCCTCGCGCCCGGACCGTACGGCGGTACGCCCGGACGGCGAGCCGACGGCCCCTGAGAGGCTCGTCTACGTTTTCGTCGCGACGCGCCCCCACGGAGGGCACGCTTCGCCGAATTCCGCGCACGCCGAAGGCCTCACCGTGCACAGACCGCCGCGACGGCGCTCACCCGGCCGCCGTCGCCGTCCTCAAGCCTCCCGGGAGGTCCCGGAAGGCTCAGACGCCCGCGCCCAGCACCGAGTTGATCCGCTGCGGGTCACCGCAGACGATCAGCAGGGTGCCGGCCCGGCCGAGGGCCAGGGGCAGGGCGGTGGTGGCAACGGCGGCGGAGCCACCGTTGACGGCGACCACGACGACGGGACGGGACGCTGCCCGGCCCACGGCCGCGGCGTCCGCGTAGAAGACGTCGTCGCGCGCGTCGTGCTGCGCCCAGTAGGAGGCTTCACCGAAGGACAGTTCGTGGGCTGCCCACGGGTGCGGTTCGCCGGTGGTGATCACCAGCACGTCACCGGGGGCACGGCCCGACTCCAGGAGCAGGTCAACGGCTTCCTCGACAGCGTCCAGCGCGCCCTCGGCCGAGGCCGGGATCAGCTGGATCTGCGGGGTCGCCACAGCGGTGCCGGAGGAGGCGGGAACAGCCGGACCCGAGGGTCCGGGCTTGGCCGCGGCCACGTCGCGCGGCGTACGTTGCGCCGGCGCCGTCGGCCGCAGGGGGCCGGGACGTCCGGGACGCGACGGAGCCGCGGGGCGGGGACCGGGAACAGGGCGGGGGGTCGGCGCGACACGGCTGCTGGCCGGAGTGGCGCTGGGACCCTGGGCACTCTCGTGAATCTGAGGCTCCTCGGGAATGAGAGGCATGAGCTGATTTTTATCAAACGCTGATGCGGCTTGCGGCAGCGGGTGGCACATGAGTGCGAGCGGAACGGTCAGAAGTCGAAGCCGAGCTGGCCCTCGATCTCCGGAACGTTTCCCTCCGCCCAACTGCGGGCCTTCTTGAGGTGCCGCCACTGGGGCAGCGCATCAAGATACGCCCACGACAACCGGTGGTACGGGGTGGGGCCCCGCTCCTCCAGTGCGGCCTTGTGCACGGGAGAGGGATACCCGGCGTTGGCCGCGAAAGCGAAGTCTGCATGGTCGATGCCCAGTTCGGCCATCATTTTGTCGCGCTGAACCTTGGCGATGACGGACGCGGCCGCGACCGCCACACACGACTGGTCGCCCTTGATCACCGTACGAACCCGCCAAGGGGCCCCCAGGTAATCGTGCTTACCGTCGAGGATGACCGCGTCGGGGCGAACCGGCAAGGCCTCCAGGGCACGCACCGCGGCGAGCCGCAGCGCGGCCGTCATCCCGAGGTCGTCGATCTCCTCCGGGGAGGCGTGTCCGAGGGCGTACGCCGTGACCCACTCGCGGAGTCGTTCGGCGAGTTCGGTACGTCGTCTGACCGTGATGAGCTTGGAGTCGGTGAGGCCTTCGGGGGGTCGGCGCAGTCCGGTGACCGCCGCGCAGACGGTGACGGGGCCGGCCCACGCGCCGCGCCCCACCTCGTCGACGCCGGCGACGACCTTGGCCCCGGTCGTGGCGCGGAGTGAGCGCTCGACGGTGTGAGTGGGTGCTTCGTACGGCATGGCGGGATCAGCCTACGCCGCCCGGAACCCCCCGCGACACCCAGCCTTCCACGAGCCCCTCCCCGACCACCCCCGTCCTGCTTCACGCACCGTCGCGACGGAGCAGCGGAAGCATCAACCGGTCGATCATTTCCTCGATGTCACCGTCGGGCCATTCGCTGCCGCACATCTTCGAGCGGTACATCATCATCGCCGGGATGGCGTCCAGGACATAGCTGTTGGAGGCGTCGGAGCGGACCTCGCCCCGCTCGATTCCACGGCTGATCACCTCTCCGAGCAGTCGGATCGTGGGCTCGACGACCCCTCCGAAGATCACACCGTGAAAGCGCTCCGCCTGCGCGGTGTCGCATTCGTGAATCACGGAGCGCAGGGCGTACCCGGGTCGCGAATACATCGCGTCGCGCGCCTGCACGCACAACGCCAGCAGGTCCTCTCGCACGGTCCCGAGGTCGGGCGCATCGCTCAGGCCCGGCAGCCCCGCCTGCAGCGCGTCCGCGACGAGGTCCTCCTTGGACGACCAGCGCCGGTAGACGGCCGCCTTGCCGGTCTGGGCACCCGCGGCGACGCCCTCCATCGTGAGGGCGTTCCATCCGACCGTGCCGAGTTGGTCCAACGCGGCGTCCAGGATCGCGCGTTCGAGCACGGCGCCGCGGCGGCGGAGGGAGGCCGTCGGAACGGCGGCAGCCGTCCCGCCCGAGGTAACCATCTGAGTTTCTCCAGCGAGCAGGGGTGAACGGGATGTCCGGGGGACGGGAACAGGACAGGCGGCACCGGCCAGAGGTCCGGGCCGCACGAAGACGGCTTAAGTGAACGCTTGCGTTCACTGTTTGGGACTCACTACCGTTGTCGCGACAGTGAACGCCAGCGTTCACTAACGGACTTGTGGGGGACCCACCGTGACAACCTCTCAGTCGATCGAAACCCCGAAACCGGGGGCGGCCCGTCGGGAGGGGCATCCCGGTATCGCGCTCACAGTCATCGCGGCCTGCCAACTCATGGTGGTACTCGACGGCACGATTGTGAACATCGCCCTCCCGCACATTCAAGTCGCCCTCGGTTTCAGCACCACCGACCTCACCTGGGTCGTGAGCGCCTACACGCTCACCTTCGGCGGTCTGCTGCTGCTCGGCGGCCGGGCCGGCGACATCCTCGGCCGCCGCCGGGTCTTCATGACCGGCATCCTGCTCTTCACGCTCGCCTCGCTGCTCGGCGGACTCGCCCAGGAACCCTGGCAGTTGCTGGCCGCACGCGTCCTCCAGGGCGCCGGTGGCGCGATCGCGTCGCCGACATCGCTGGCCCTCATCACCACCACGTTTCCCGAAGGCCCGGAGCGGAACAAGGCGTTCGGGGTCTTCGCCGCCGTCTCGGCGGGCGGCGGCGCGCTCGGTCTGCTCGCGGGCGGCATGCTCACGGAGTGGCTCGACTGGCGCTGGGTGCTCTTCGTCAACGTCCCGATCGGCGTGCTGATCGCCGTACTCGCACCGGTGTACATCAGCGAGTCCGAACGCATCACCGGCCGGTTCGACATCGCGGGCGCGCTGACCTCGACGGCGGGCATGGCGACCCTCGTCTTCGGCTTCATCCACGCGGCGGACGAGGGGTGGGGCAACGGTGTGACCATCGGGTCCTTCGCCGCCGCCGTCGTCCTTCTGCTGGCCTTCGGGCTCATCGAGTCCCGGGCCAAGGAGCCGATCACCCCGCTCAAGATGTTCGCCGACCGCAATCGGTCGGGCACGTACGTGATCATGCTCACCCTGACCGCCGCGATGTTCGGCATGTTCTTCTACATCGTGCTCTTCGTGCAGAACGTGCTGGAGTACAGCCCGATCCAGGCGGGTCTCGCCTTTCTGCCGCTGACCGTGGCGATCGGGGCCGGCGCCGGTCTGTCCCAGCGGTTCCTGCCGGTGCTCGGGCCGCGGCCGCTCATGCTGATCGGCTCGACGCTCACGGTGATCGGGCTGATCTGGGAGAGCTTCATCAGGCCGGACAGCTCGTACGTGGGCGGTGTGCTGGGCCCGATGCTGGTGTTCGCCTTCGGTATGGGCCTGAACTTCGTGACCCTGACGGTGACCGCCGTCTCCGGCGTCCCTCCACACGAGGCGGGCGCGGCCTCCGCACTGCTCAACACGACGCAGCAGGTGGGTGGTTCGCTGGGCCTGTCCATCCTGACCACCGTGTTCGGCTCGGCCAGCAGGGACGAGCTGAAGAAGCAGCTTCCGAAGTTCCTGACCGATGGAACGGCGCAGCAGAAGGCGGAGTTCGCCAAGACGCACCGGCTGCCTGCACCTTGGGGCAACGAGGTGCTCGCGCACGGCATCTCGACGGCCTTTGTCCCGGCCGCCGCGATGGCGGCGCTCGCCCTGGTCACCGCCTGGTTCGTGATCCGGGTGCGCAAGAGCGACCTCGAAGCCCTCGCGGGCAAGGCGGGCATGGGGGCGGGCTGACCGGCCGCCGGGCCCGAGAGGGGCCCGGCAGACCGGCACCGGCGAAAACCACCTCATGACCGCCCCCCACACCTGTCGCGTCCCGCCTGCGCGGACCCATGTCTCGCAGGGTCACTGACACGACAACGGGCGGGCCGTCACGGAGAGTTCCCGAAAAGCACGGAGAGTTTCGACTCGACGCGGGCGGCGCTGCCCGGGCCGGGAGTTCAGGACGTCAGACCGACGCCCGGACCCAGTCCGGCAGCGCCTCCGTCCGCTCCAGCCATCCGGCGGGCGGTGCCCCCGCCTGCGCGCCGGCGATCACGCCGCCCACGATGGCGCAGGTGGTGTCGACGTCTCCGCCGACCCGGGCGGTGTCCCAGAACGCCCGCTCATAGTCGCCGAGAGAGCGGGCTGCCGACCAGAGCGCGAAGGGCACCGTGTCGTGAGCGGACGTGCGGCGTCCGCAGCCCAGGACGGCCGCGACGGTGCCCGGATCGGCGTAGTCGAGCATGTCCCGGGCGCGGCGCAGGCCCGCGCCGACGGCGCTCTTCGGGACGAGTGCGATGACGCCGTCGAGGAGTGCCTCGGCGCTGGGCGGGCCGCCCGGGGCCGCGGCCAGCGCGGCGGCCGCGGCGACGGCCATGGCGCCGACCACGGCCTCGCGGTGCTGGTGCGTGGGGTAGGCCGAGATCTCCGCTTGGTGGGTGGCCTGCTCGGGGTCGTCGGCGTACCAGGCGCCCAGGGGTGCGATGCGCATAGCCGCGCCGTTGCCCCACGATCCCCGTCCGTCGAAGAGAGCGGCGGACAGTTCACGCCAGTCGCCGCCTTCACGGACGAGGCGCAGCAGCCGGTTGACCGCCGGGCCGTAGCCGCGGTCGAAGTCGTGGCGCTCGGCGAAGGAACGCGCCAGGGCGTCCTGGTCGATGCGGCGGTGGGCGGCCAGGACGGCGACGACGGAACAGGCCATCTCCGTGTCGTCGGTCCACTGCCAGGGATCTGGGGGCAGTTCACGGCGCTTGAGGAGCGGGTAGTTGGCGGGGACGAAGAACTGGGAGCCGAGCGCGTCGCCCACGGCGAGTCCACGCAGGCTGGCAAGGGCGCGATCCAGGCGCCCGGCAGAGGAGTCGGGAGAGGAGTCGGAAGTCATCGGTGGGTCACCCTATCCGGTGATCCCGTACGGCTCCGGGTCCCGCCAGCTGTCGAACGGCCGGTCCATTGCGTACCGGCCGTCCTCCCCGAGGACGAGCATCCGCATCTCGGCGTTCCCCGGGTTCGACAGCGACTCGAACTCCGCGACCGTCCAGTGAAACCAGCGCATGCAGAACAGCCGCATCGCCAGGCCGTGTGTCACCAGGAGCACGTTCGGCGGGTGGTCGGGGGCCTCGAAGCTGCGGTACAGGCTCTCCAGGAAGCCGCCGACCCGGTCGTAGACGTCGGCGCCGGACTCGCCCTGGGCGAAGCGGTAGAAGAAGTGCCCATAGGCGTCCCGGTAGGCCTTCTGGAGGCGTACGTCGTCCCGGTCCTGCCAGTTCCCCCAGTCCTGCTCACGCAGCCGGGGTTCCTCGCGTACGCGGACGAGGTCGGGATCGAGATGGAAGGCGCGGAAGGTCTCGTGCGTACGGCGGTACGGGGAGACGTACACGCTGACGCGCTCGCGGCCGAACACCTCCCGCAGCCGCTTGCCGGTCTCCTCCGCCTGGAGCCAGCCCTGGTCGGTCAGCGCCAGGGAGTGGTCGGGTTCACGCTCGTACACGGTGTCATCAACATTGCCCGTTGACTCGCCGTGCCGGACAAGGACGATGCGCCGTGGTCGTGCCATGCCAAAACCCTAGATCGAGTGACGGCATATCGAGCACTCGTACGGGCTCCATACGGCGTAGGTCACACGAATTGGGTCCGATGGACCACATAGGGGCGCACGATTCACACACGGGGACGCCGGTGACGTCAGTGATGTTGGTTCACAGAGCGGGACGCATGTGGTGTCCGTTGGGATTTCAAACCGTCCAGGACGGTTCCAGTTGCACGATGTCTCCGGTGAGGGAATCGATGTCCGCCTCGATCTGGGCGCGCAGGGCGAGCCGCTCGACCCGCTCGGTGCGGTACTTGCCGTGCTCCGCGGCCGACTGCCACATGGACAGCACCATGAACTCGTGCCCCGGGGCCTCGCCGAACAGCCCGCGGAGCATGCCGGGGGAACCGGCCATCGCCGGGTTCCAGACCTTCTCCTGCATCAGCGTGAAGTGCTCGGCGCGCTCCTCGTGGACACGGCACAGGGCCACCCGCACCAGGTCCGCGTCGGTGAAGCGCGGCTCGAAGCCCGTCTTCACGTCGAAGCGGTGGTCGAACAGCTTGGCCTGCGCGTCCTTGAAGGTGCCCACCTGGGCCGACGCCAGCCGGTCGTGGGATCGGGCCATGAAGGAGTCGTAGAAGGCACGGCTTTCCCAGAACGCGAAGATGTGTGCCACTCCTGGCCGCGCTCTGCTCCAGCCTCCCCCCTGTCCCCGAAATCCCGGCTCCCCCAGAAGCCCCGCCCACTTCCGCTGCCCGCGCTCGAAGCCGCGGCGGTCCACCACGGTGCAGCGAATCCACTTGACCAGCACCGCGCCATCGTAAGGCCACGGAGCGTGGCGCCGGTCACGCTCCGGCTGAGATCGTCGGCGCATACGCCCCCGCGCGCGTGGCACGATGGACAACGCACGCTGATCGCCCGGCAGTTGGGGCGCGCGTTCGAGGCGCACGGGGAAGGGGAACTGTGGTGAACGGCCTCAGCAAGGGGATCCGCAAGGCCGAAGTCGGTCTTCAGTGGGATCCGAGTCCGACCGGGCAGCCGCCCGTCGATCTGGACATCGTTGCCACCACGTATGTGGCGGGCGATCTGTACGGTGCTCCCGCGTACGCGGTGCACTTCGACAGCCGCTCCCCCGACGGAACCATCTATCTCAACCGGGACAGCAAGGACGGCAAGGGCTTCGGCTGGGACGAGGTCATGACACTGGAGCTCGACCGGCTCTCCGAGCGGTACGCGCGCGTGGTGGTCGGTGTCGTCATCCAACAACGGGTCGCGCACCGCACGTTCGTCAATGTGCTCAACCCGAAGGTGCGCATCCGCGAGGGATACACCGTCCTCACCGAGGACGACTTCGGTGACGTCCTGGGTGCCACGGCGGCGACGGTCGGGGAGTTCGTCCGCGACGACTCCGGAAGCTGGGACTTCCATCCCGGCATCCGAGGCTTCGAGGACGACCCCGCGACCTTCACCAGGACGATGGGCCACGCGCAGCAGCCCTGAGCCCGCCGCGGACGGCTCGTCAGCCGGCGGTCCAGCCCGGGACCGTCGGCAGCACCTCCTCGGCGATGCGGAACAGCGCCTCGTCGTCGGGCGGCACGTCGTCCTGACGCCAGATGGATATCTCGAAGGAGTCGCCGCCGTCCTTCGCGCTCCGGGCGACCAGCAGGCTGCGGGCGATGCCCCCGGGGCCCGTACTGGCCTTGCCTCCGCCGAGACTGAAGCTGATGGCGATGGTCCGGTCCGAGTAGAGGACGGCCGGGTGCCCCAGGACCATCTTCACCTCCGAGGACGAGTCCACGTACCGGGCCGCCTGGGCGACGGGAATGTCGTCGTACGACGCCGACAGCCGCACGGAGTACGTCTTCAGGTCGACATCGGCCTCAGGACTGGCGATCTTGGTTCCGCCCGCCAGTGTCATCCAGCCCGCGCTGCCCCCGGCGGTCTCCGCGTGCTCTTCCGGGGTCCCCAGGAGCACCGGAAGGTCCGAGCGGTTCAGTGCCGTGCAGAGTTGCGCCGGCGAGACGTACTTCGCCGGCAGGGACTTGTCCGTGCTCGCCGAGCAGGTCGCCGGCTTGCTGTCTGTCTGTGACGTGTTCGGCAGGACTCCCCCGAGTCCCCACATTCCGCCCACGACACCCCCCACCACGACCACCGCCGCGACTGCCTGGGCCCCCGCCCTCATACCTTTTTCGGGCTCGACTGAATTGTCGACCATGCCCCCACCCTCCCCTGTGCGCACGCTATGCGCGTCGAGGGAGATTAACCGCTGATCGTTCCGGTGGGAAACCTGATTCGCCCGGGGTCAGGACATGCTGAGGGCGGTGAAGCCCGGATACCGGCTTCACCGCCCTGACCAGCTAGTTCACTTCAAGCAGGTGCCTCTGATCAGCTGCAGCCGCTGGTCGAGCCACACCCCTCGCAGATGTAGCAGGAACCGGCCCGCTGCATCTTCGTGCCGCAGGAGAAGCAGAGCGGGGCGTCGGCCTGGATGCCCAGCTGCATCTCCACCAGCTCGGCGCTGGTGTGCGCCTGCTGCGGGGCGGGCTTGACCGCCTCGGCGACGGCCTGCGGCGCGGCCACGGCCTTCAACTCCTGGGCGCGCGGCGCCGACTGGGCGAGGCCCTCGACGTCGACCTCGTCCTCCGTCGGCTCGTACGAACCGGTCTCCAGGTGGCGCTGACGCTCGTCGGCGGAGTGGATGCCGAGCGCGGAGCGCGTCTCGAAGGGCAGGAAGTCGAGCGCCAGGCGGCGGAAGATGTAGTCGACGATCGACTGCGCCATCCGCACGTCCGGGTCGTCCGTCATGCCGGCCGGCTCGAAGCGCATGTTCGTGAACTTCGAGACGTACGTCTCCAGGGGAACGCCGTACTGCAGGCCCACGGAGACGGCGATCGAGAAGGCGTCCATCATGCCCGCGAGGGTGGAGCCCTGCTTCGACATCTTCAGGAAGACCTCGCCGAGACCGTCGTCCGGGTAGGAGTTGGCGGTCATGTAGCCCTCGGCGCCGCCGACCGTGAAGGAGGTCGTGATGCCCGGGCGGCCCTTGGGGAGACGCTTGCGGACGGGGCGGTACTCGACGACCTTCTCGACCGCGGTGCGGATGGTGTCCTCGGCCTTGGCCGTGACGGCGTCGGTCGCGGACTTCTCCTTCTCCTTGGTCTTCGCGGAGAGGGGCTGGCCGACCTTGCAGTTGTCGCGGTAGATCGCGAGCGCCTTGACGCCCAGCTTCCACGCCTCGAAGTAGACCTCTTCGACGTCCTCGACGGTCGCCGTCTCCGGCAGGTTGACCGTCTTGGAGAGCGCGCCGGAGATCCAGGGCTGGATGGCGGCCATCATGCGGACGTGGCCCATCGCGGAGATGGAACGCTCGCCCATGGCGCAGTCGAAGACCTCGTAGTGCTCCGGCTTGAGGCCCGGGGCGTCGACCACATTGCCGTTGTCGGCGATGTGGGCGACGATCGCCTCGATCTGCTCCTCCTGGTAGCCCAGGCGGCGCAGGGCCTGCGGGACCGTGCCGTTGACGATCTGCATCGAGCCGCCGCCGACCAGCTTCTTGAACTTGACCAGGGCGAGGTCGGGCTCAAGTCCGGTGGTGTCGCAGGACATCGCGAGACCGATGGTGCCGGTCGGGGCGATGACGGACGCCTGCGAGTTACGGAAACCGTTCTTCTCGCCGAGACGCAGCGTGTCCTGCCAGGCCTCCGTGGCCGCGGCCCAGATCGGGGTGTCCAGGTCGTCCATGCGCGTGGCGGCGGTGTTGGCGTCGGAGTGCTGCTTCATGACGCGCAGGTGCGGCTGCTCGTTGCGGGCGTAGCCGTCGTACGGGCCGACGACCGCGGCGAGTTCGGCGGAGCGCTTGTACGACGTGCCGGTCATCAGGGAGGTGATGGCACCGGCGAGGGCACGGCCGCCGTCGGAGTCGTACGCGTGGCCCGTCGCCATCAGCAGGGCGCCAAGGTTGGCGTAGCCGATGCCGAGCTGGCGGAACGCGCGCGTGTTCTCGCCGATCTTCTGCGTCGGGAAGTCCGCGAAGCAGATGGAGATGTCCATCGCGGTGATGACGAGCTCGACGACCTTGGCGAAGCGCTCGACCTGGAAGGACTGGTTGCCCTTGCCGTCGTCCTTGAGGAACTTCATCAGGTTCAGCGAGGCGAGGTTGCAGGACGTGTTGTCCAGGTGCATGTACTCGCTGCACGGGTTCGAGCCGTTGATACGGCCGGACTCCGGGCACGTGTGCCACTGGTTGATGGTGTCGTCGTACTGGATGCCCGGGTCGGCGCACGCCCAGGCAGCCTCGGCCATCTTGCGGAAGAGCTGCTTGGCGTCGACCTCCTCGATGACCTCGCCGGTCATCCGGGACGTCAGGCCGAACTTGTCGCCGTTCTCCACGGCCTTCATGAACGTGTCGTTCACACGGACCGAGTTGTTGGCGTTCTGGTACTGCACCGACGTGATGTCGTCGCCGCCCAGGTCCATGTCGAAGCCCGCGTCGCGGAGGGCGCGGATCTTCTCCTCTTCCTTGACCTTGGTCTCGATGAAGTCCTCGATGTCGGGGTGGTCGACGTCCAGGATGACCATCTTGGCCGCGCGGCGGGTGGCGCCACCGGACTTGATGGTGCCCGCGGAGGCGTCGGCACCGCGCATGAAGGAGACCGGCCCCGAGGCGTTGCCACCGGAGGAGAGCAGTTCCTTGGAGGAGCGGATGCGCGAGAGGTTCAGGCCGGCGCCGGAACCGCCCTTGAAGATCATGCCCTCTTCCTTGTACCAGTCGAGGATCGACTCCATGGAGTCGTCGACGGACAGGATGAAGCAGGCGGAGACCTGCTGGGGCTGCGGGGTCCCGACGTTGAACCAGACGGGGCTGTTGAAGCTGAAGACCTGGTGCAGGAGGGCGTACGCCAGCTCGTGCTCGAAGATCTCGGCGTCAGCGGGCGAAGCGAAGTACTTGTAGTCCTCGCCGGCCTTCCGATACGTCTTCACGATGCGGTCGATGAGCTGCTTGAGGCTCACCTCGCGCTGCGGGGTGCCCACGGCACCGCGGAAGTACTTGCTGGTGACGATGTTGACCGCGTTCACCGCCCATTCGGCGGGGAACTCGACGCCACGCTGCTCGAAATTGACCGAGCCGTCGCGCCAGTTGGTCATGACGACGTCACGGCGCTCCCACTCCACCTCGTCGTACGGATGCACGCCGGGGGTGGTGTGAATACGCTCGATGCGCAGTCCCTTGGTGGCCTTGGTGCCCTTCGCGCGGGAACCTCGTGCCGGACCACTCGCCGTCTCTGTCATGCCGCCTCCCTCTACAGGCGAAAACGCCCGAAAATGCCACGATGTTCCCGTGGCAGAGTGTTTGTCTGGTGTCACGGCAGCCCACATGCTCATGGCTCCGCGACAAGTCCTGGTACGCCGTGGCCCGGCCGGACCCGGGGTCTCCGCCCGGTTCCGGCCCGCCGGTCAGTCGGCGGTATGGACGGGCACGGGGACCCGAACGGTCCCCCCGCTCCCGCCGTCGTCCTCCTGGCTCCCCGATACCGCGTCTTCGTCGTCCGCGGCGGGGCCTGGCGTCGCTTCCCTCAGCTCCACGATCGCGGCCTCGAAGTCCTCAAGGGAGTTGAACGCCCTGTAGACGGAGGCGAATCGCAGATAGGCGACGAGGTCGAGCTCCTGCAACGGGCCGAGTATGGCCAGCCCGACATCATGGGTGGTCAGTTCGGCGCTTCCGGTGGCCCGCACCGCCTCTTCGACCCGCTGGCCGAGCTGGGCGAGTGCGTCCTCGGTGACAGGCCGTCCCTGGCATGCTTTGCGCACCCCGTTGATGACCTTGGTGCGACTGAAAGGCTCGGTGACTCCGGACCGCTTGACCACCATGAGCGAGCACGTCTCCACGGTCGTGAAACGACGGGAGCAGTCAGGGCACTGGCGGCGCCGGCGGATCGACGTGCCGTCGTCGGTCGTCCGACTGTCGACCACACGGCTGTCGGGGTGCCTGCAGAAGGGGCAGTGCATGGTCTCCAACCCTCCCTCACAGCAGACTCAATAGCCTCGTGAGACCCCATGGGCCTCTCGAAGCAGCCCCCAGCATAGGCGATGGCCGAGACTGTGGAGACCCGGGGGACCACAACTTCTGGGCTGCTGCCGCAATCCAACCACTAGATGTGGTGATTGGCTCACACAAACACGCCACACGCGCGTGTCGCCCCTTATTGGCATGTGCCACAGGACCGTCCCGTCACCCCGAACACAGGGGCGCACAGCCGTACCGCCAGGCCACATACGGAGATACCGTGAGCGCGGCACGGAGGAGGCGTGGGACTCCCGCACAGAACGGGACCGACCCCCGACTGCCGGGACACCGGGTGGCAGACTGTGGCGACAACCCACGAGGCCATCGCCCCGGCGGCGAAGAGTACGACAATGAACCCTTCTGTCCGCCAGGTGCCGCGCCAGCCATACACCCAGACGCATGATCGCGACAGGCTAACTGTACTTTTTCACTCGAACGTGTGTTTGGCGCAACCTTTCGAAAGCAACTACCGTTGTCCAGCAGGGAGACCATCGAGAGGGGCCGACGTGACCACCACCGCAGACAGTGCCACCATCACTGCCCAGGATCGCTCCCAGGGCCGACTCGAGCCGGTGCATGCAATGAACGAAGCCGCGAATCCCGAGGGACACAAGCGCTCTCTACCGGGCCGACCTCCCGGTATCCGGGCGGACAGCTCGGGGCTCACGGACCGGCAGCGCCGGGTGATCGAGGTCATCAGGGACTCGGTGCAGCGACGCGGATACCCGCCGTCGATGCGCGAGATCGGCCAGGCCGTGGGCCTGTCCAGCACGTCCTCGGTCGCACACCAGCTGATGGCACTCGAGCGCAAGGGCTTCCTGCGCCGCGACCCGCACCGCCCGCGCGCGTACGAGGTCCGCGGCTCCGACCAGTCCTCGTCGGTGCAGCCCACGGACACCGCCGGCAAGCCCGCCGCGTCGTACGTCCCCCTGGTGGGCCGGATCGCCGCCGGTGGCCCGATCCTCGCCGAGGAGTCGGTCGAGGACGTCTTCCCCCTCCCCCGCCAACTGGTCGGTGACGGCGAGCTGTTCGTCCTGAAGGTCGTCGGTGACTCGATGATCGAGGCCGCGATCTGCGACGGCGACTGGGTCACGGTGCGCCGCCAGCCGGTCGCCGAGAACGGCGACATCGTGGCCGCCATGCTGGAGGGCGAGGCCACCGTCAAGCGCTTCAAGCGCGAGGACGGCCACGTCTGGCTCCTCCCGCACAACTCGGCGTACGAGCCGATCCCGGGTGACGACGCGACGATCCTCGGCAAGGTGGTGGCAGTGCTGCGGCGCGTGTGACGGCCGCGGCGGGCGGGCTCCATCGGCCTCGCCCCCTGACCGGACCCCGGGACCCCTGCGCCGGTTCCGGGGTCCAGTGCTGTCCGCCCCCGGTGTCCTGTGCTGTCCGCCCCCGGTGTCCTGTGCTGTCCGCTCCCGGTGTCCTGCGCTGTCCACCCCGGTGTGCTGTGTTGCGTACGCCCCCGGGGCCTGCGCTGTCCGGTCCCCGGACATCGGTGGGGCCAGCCCGGCAGGCGCCGGGCCAACCCCCTCCCCGCTCACTCGGATTCGGCTGTTTCCTGCGCCGATTCGGCCTCCTCCTGCTTCGCCTTGGCGTCGATCGCGGCGAGCGACCTCCGGGCCTGGTTACGGTCCGTGGTGTACCAGAAGTCGGGCAGCGACGCCTTGAGATAGCTGCCGTAGCGAGCCGTCGCCAGCCGCTGGTCGAGGACGGCGACCACACCCCGGTCACCCGACGCGCGGACGAGACGGCCCGCTCCCTGCGCCATGAGAAGCGCCGCGTGTGTGGCGGCCACCGCCATGAAGCCGTTGCCTCCGGCGTCCTCGACCGCCTTCTGGCGGGCGCTCATCAGCGGGTCGTCCGGGCGCGGGAACGGGATCTTGTCCATCACCACCAGCTGACAGCTCGCTCCGGGCACGTCGACGCCCTGCCAGAGCGACAGCGTGCCGAAGAGGCAGGTCTTCGGGTCGGCCGCGAAGTTCTTGATCAGCTCGCCGAGCGTTTCCTCGCCCTGGAGCAGGATCGGGTACTCCGGGATGCGGGAGCGCAGTTCCTCGGCGGCGAGTTGAGCGCCCCGCATCGAGGAGAAGAGGCCCAGGGTGCGACCGCCGGCCGCCTGGATCAGCTCGGTCAACTCGTCCAGCATGTCCGCCCGATCGCCGTCCCGCGCGGGGCGTGCGAGGTGCTTGGCGACGTACAGGATGCCCTGCCTCGGGTAGTCGAAGGGCGAGCCCACGTCGACGCCCTTCCACTGCGGCAGATCGTCCCCTGCCGTGCCCTCGGGGGCGAGCCCAAGGGAGGCGCCCACTCCGTTGAAGTCGCCGCCGAGCTTGAGGGTCGCGGAGGTCAGGGTCACCGAGCGGTCCGCGAAGAGCTTCTCCCTGAGGAGGCCCGACACGGACATGGGGGCGACGCGCAGGGAGGCGCCGAAGCGGTCGTGGCGTTCGTACCAGACGACGTCCCACTCGGAGCCGTTGGTGATCCGCTCCGCCACGTCGTGCACGCTCTCCACGGAGGCCAGCGCCTGCTTGCGGACGGCGTCCTCGTCCTGCACGGACTTGTCACGGGTGGCGCCGATCGCGGAGATGACCGTACGGCAGGCGTCGCGCAGCGCCATGAGGGCGTAACCGAGGTCCTCCGGGATCTCCTCCAGGCGGCCCGGCAGGGCGAGCTCCATCAGCCGCTCGAAGCCCTCGGCGGCGGTCTGGAGCTGGTCGGCGGCCTTCTCGTTCGCGAGTTTCGCGGCGCGGCGCACCGCGCGGTTGACCTGGCCGGGGGTCAGCTCGCCGGTGGCCACCCCGGTGACCCGGGAGACCAGTTCGTGCGCCTCGTCGACGATCAGCACCTCGTGCTGCGGGAGGACGGGAGCTCCTTCGATGGCGTCGATCGCGAGCAGCGCGTGATTGGTGACGACGACCTCGGCGAGCTTGGCCCGCTCGCGGGCCATCTCGGCGAAACACTCCGCTCCGTAGGCACACTTCTGGGCGCCGAGGCACTCCCGGGAGGACACCGACACCTGCGCCCACGCCCGGTCGGACACTCCGGGCGTCAGGTCGTCCCGGTCGCCGGTCTCGGTCTCGTCCGTCCAGTCGCGCAGCCGCAGGAGGTCCTGGCCCAGCTTGCTGGTGGGGGCGGCCGCCTCGAACTGGTCGAAGAGGCCCTCCTCCTCGTCCTGGGGCATGCCCTCGTGGAGGCGGTGCAGGCACAGGTAGTTCGACCTGCCCTTGAGCATCGCGTACTGGGGGCGGCGGCGCAGCAAGGGGTGCAGTGCGTCGACCGTGCGGGGCAGGTCGCGCTCCACCAGCTGGCGCTGGAGCGCGAGGGTGGCGGTCGCGACGACCACACGCTCCCCGTGCGCGAGCGCGGGCACGAGGTAGCCGAGCGACTTTCCGGTGCCGGTGCCTGCCTGGACCAGCAGATGGGAACCGTCGTCGATCGCCTCCGCGACGGCTTCGGCCATGGTCACCTGGCCGGGGCGCTCCGAACCGCCGACGGCAGTGACGGCAGCATGCAGGAGTTCGGGGAGTGAGGGCTTCGTCATAGCGCGACCACCCTACGGGGCAGGACTGACAACCGGGCGATCACGGCTGGAGGGACGGGGCGGAGCGGGGGGGTGGGGCCTTCGGGGTGGGGCGGGTTTTGTTCGGGTGCGGATCGGGTTGGGGTGGATGGGGGGCGGAGTGGGATGGGTGGGGGTCAGGTTGGTGGTCGGTTCGGTTCGGGTGGGGGCCCGCTCGGCGTGCGGTGGAGCGGAGAGCTTCCGTAGGGCGGCGGAGAGCTTCGGTGGGCTGCGGGAGGGCTTCGGTGGGGCGGGCCGATGGCCATGCGGGCATCACGGCCGGGCCGCGCCGGTCGGAATCCGATGCGAGGAAGTGGGAACCGGATCGGGCCGACCGGCGCACCAAAAGTGACAGCGTCGACACATGGCGTTACAGCAGATCGCGCAGGGAACGGTCTCGGACCATGAGGGCGGCCCGTTTGTCGGGTAGGTCCACCTCGGCGGAGAAGCGAAAACCGGCACCCAGAAATGCGGCTACGGAGGGGATGTTGCGAATGTCGGGTTCCGCAATGACGCGGGTGCAATCGGGGCGCTTGTCGAGTACGAGGTCGGCGACGGCCCGGACCAGGGTGCCGCCCAGCCCTCGCCCTCGGTCGGTAAGGCTGCCGATGAGGAGGTGGATGCCCGTGTCGTGGAGTCGGCAGGGGTAGTGACGGGCCAGTGGATCGAGGTCCGCCCGGTAGATCTCCCAGTAGCTCATAGGGGTGCCGTCCAGTACCCCGAGGCACGGGACGCTGCGTCCGTCGCCGGCGAGTTGGGCGCGCAGGTGCTCCTCGGTCAGGGCTTCCGGGCCGGACAGCTCCCAGAACTCCGCGACTGCAGGGTCGTTCATCCACCGGCTGATCAGGGTGAGGTCGCGTTCGACGTGGACGGGGAGGAGGTGGAAGGAGCCTGCGGGGGTGGGGGTTGGGCCCCAGTCGTAGATGCGGTCTAGGAGGTCGGCGGCGGGTGGGGTGTGCGAGGCGGGGGTGCGGGGCGAGAGGTAGGGGTGGGGCGAGCTGTCGGGGTGGGGTGAGGCGTCGGAAGTGGGTGGCGCCGCATCGAGGGTGGACGGGGCATCGTAATCGGGGGTGGGGACGGCCTTGGCCGGGGCGGCGGTGGCCTTGCCCGGGGCCCCTGCGTGATGGTCTGTCTCGGCGTGGGCAGCGGCCTCGTACACAGGCGTCTCTCGGACAGTCGCGCCGACCCCGTCTGCCTCGGCGCGGAGTGCGAAGAACTCCTCGGGCAGGCGGAGGTCGAGGGTGTCTTCACAGTCCGCGCTTGGACTCTGGTTGGCGCTCACGCTGTCTCTCGCACTTGCCACTGCGTTCTCCACTGCGCTCGCGCTCGGGCTAGTGCCTGAGGAAGAGCAGGGGACGGTCGCGGAGCCGGCGCTCGCGTCGGTGGGAGGCATGGTGACGCTCCTCTCAGGAGTTGGGGTGGGTCATGTTCCTTAGGGGCGGGAGAAGTTGGACGGTCCGTATTGGTTCGTGACGACCGAGGCTAGGAACAGAGCGGGTTCGAGATGGTGACGTAGACGGACTGGGTGTCGACCGGGCCGATGAGTTCGTCTAGGCCGTGCATCCGGGTCAGGAGGTTGGCCTTGCAGCGCAGGACGGGTGAGTCGAGGAGGTGGGCCGGCAACGATGTGCGGAGGCGGGCGGGACCAGTCGCCACGTCGACGAGGAAGCGGCGGAAGCAGGAGAGCAACAGCCGCTCGTCGGCGAGGCGTTGTGAGCCGAACGCCCCGATGAGGCCGAGGACGTTGTTGATCGCGAGGTAGTACGCGAAGCGTTCGTCAGTGACCTCGTCGGAGACGAAGGTGTCGCTGTGTTCGCCGATGCCGGGCAGTCGGGCGTCGAGTTCGGCGCGTCGGGATTCGCGGAAGTAGTAACCCTGGTTGTCGCGGTAGCGGCCGCCTACGGGCCAACCTTCGCCGTCCAGCAGGAGCAGCGTGTTCTGCTGGTGCGCCTCCAGCGCGATGCCCGCCTCACTGTCCAGCCACAGCACGGGACGTACGACCTGCTCCAGGTAGCGCAGGAACCACTCGGCGGCGACCGCACCACGCGGTCGGCCGGTCCGCGCGGCGAGGCCCGTGATGACCTCGGCCAGACGGGACCGCAACAGCGGTGCGTCGGACGTGGGGTGGCCGGTGTGCGGAGTCGGTACCGGTCCCTCGGCGGCGTCGGCGTCGCTTCCCCCGGCGTACGGCCGAGGTGACACGAACCCGGCGACGCAGGACACGTCGTCGGACGGGCTGAACGGGTTGTGCCGGATCACCACGTCGAGGCCCGCCAAGGGCACACGGGAATGGTGCTCGGCATGGCCGGCGCGGTTCGAGCCGCCATGGCCCAGGCCGAACCCGTGGGTACCTGCGCTCGCGCCGGGCTCCCCCGAGTCGGCGTCGCGCTCGTCCAACGCGGCTGACGTGACTGACGTGACTGACGCAACTGACGCAACTGACGCAACTGACGCGGGCAACGCGTCGACCGCCAGCCACGCCGGGTCGCGGACGATGTCGAAGCCTGGGTGAGCTGCTCGCCACTGCTGGGAGAGGCCCGTGCGCAGCAGGCGGTGGACCTCGACGCCGCGGTGGAGTTCTTTGCGGAGGTTCTCACGACGGGAGTTGGTGATGCGGAGGCCCAGCGACAGTTTGAGCATGGCGGGGGCGCCGGAACGATGGACGGTTCGTACGGAGGAGGTGGGGTGCCACGGGGCGCCATGGGTGCCGAGGTCCTGGAGCAGACCGGCGTCGAGCAGGGCGGAGACATCGGCTCGGTGTTGGATCTCGCGCCACTGCCAGGGATGCAGGGGAAGGGCTGCGTGGCCCTCCGGCAGAGGCAGTTCGGGGCCGGCGATTCGGGCCGTGAGATGGGCGGCGGGGACAGGACGGCCGCGTTCGGTCCAAGCCGAGTCGGTGGCGAGTACGGATGGGGCGACAGCGAGCCAGTGCAGCGGGAACGAGCCGCGCAACTCCGGTGAGTACAGGCGGGTTTCGGCGTCGGAGAGGCCCTCTCGGCTCTTCGGGGTCGGGTGCAGAGGGTGGCCGAGGACGAGAGCCTGTTCGGCGGAGAGGAAGTGGTCGGGGTCGTCGGCGGGGTGGGCGCGGCGTTCGGTGATGAAGGTGACGGTGCGGTGGACGGAGTCGGCGACGCGGGCCACCAGGTCGGTCCCTGTGTTCGGTACCGGTGCTCCTGCCGATGTCGAAGGCGTTGGCACTGTTGATGTTGCTGTTGCTGTTGCTGTTGCTGTTGGCGTTGGTGTTGGTGTTGGTGTCACTTCGTCAACGAGCGCCCTGGCACTGAGATTTGCCGATACGTGAGCACTCTCAACGACGTGGCCAACCCGCTGCGACGCGTCTCCATCAAAGGCACCGTGCCCCACACCGGACCCCGCCTCGAAGCCGTCGCCGCGCGCAACCGTCTCCCTGGCGAGCAACGCCGCGACGGTCACCGCGTCGACCGGCGGAGCGCCGTAGGGAGCAGTGGACAGGTAGGGAAGGCCGAAGCGGTGCCAGCCCGTCGGGGACCAGTAGTGGACCCGAGTGAGGAGGGCTGTGCCGCTGGAGGGGAGGGGGATGTGGAGGGTGCCGTTGGTGGGGGCGGGGTGGTTCGTTTCGCGTACCCAGCAGCGCAGGAGGTTCTCGACGGCTGCGGCCTGGGCGGCGGTGTGGGGGTCGGGATGCTCCAGGAAGTCACCGGTTGTGCAGTGCGGTTGCTCTGCCGATGAGTTACGTGGCTGCCCGACTTCCGGGCTGCGGGGCTGTTGCCGGGGAACGGACTCCGGCGACGCCGCCGACATCCCCGTCAGGGTCTGAGGGTGGTGAGGGTTGGCCTCGTGGGAGTTGCCGTCGTGGGTGGGTGTGGGGTTCAAGTCTGTTCCTCGGGAGGGTGTTTCGGAGTGGGAAGCGTGTGGGGTCGAGTCCCGGTGTTCTGGCGAGTGTTGAGCCTGCGTTCAGTAACTCGTCCTGAAAATCGGCCGAGTCGATGTCTGGGGGCGCTGCGCTCTCCAGGGCGGTCGCTTTGACGCATCGGTCGAGGTACCGGCGGTGGCGAGTCGACGCACGGGTACCGACCAGTCGATTCACACGCGCGTCTGCGCACACGAACGCGCCGACCGGACCGCCCACTTCGCCTTATCCAGCCCACTCAGAACGACGGTGAGTGCGCCCAATGCGCCCACTGCCACCGCCGATGTCTCCGATACCGCCGATGCCGCTCCGGCTGCCCTCGGCCTGACCGCCGGCGACGGCCTCCACCGCGTCGTAGAGCCGGTCGAGGACAGCGGCCGCCTGCTCGTCGCTGATCGTGAGAGGTGGGAGGAGTCGTACGACGTTTGCGTGGTGGCCGGTGAGTTCGACGATGAGGCCACGGCGCAAGCACGCCTGTTGGACTGTTGCGGCGAGTTCGGCGGCGCGGGCCGGGGCCGAGGAGATAGTGCGCTGCGACTCAACTGCCCGATCAGGAAAGCCGCCTTGGCGCTCCGTCACAGCCCCCTGGACAGCAAAGGCACCGTCACCGCCGACCGCCGTTCCCGCCCCCTCCTCGCCCACGAACTCGACCTCGATCATCAGCCCCCGCCCACGCACGTCCCCCACGCACGCGAACTCCGCTGCCAGCCGACGAAGTTGGCTCAGCGTGCGCGTACCGATCTCGGCCGCGCGACCGGCGAGGTCGTTCTCGCGGACGTACGTGAGGGTCGCGGTGCCGGCGGCCATGGCGAGTTGGTTGCCGCGGAACTCGCCTGCGTGGAGGTCCGGTTGGTGGATGTCGAAGTCGTCGCGGTGGACGATCACGGACAGGGGCAAGCTCCCGCCGATGGCTTTGGAGAGGACCATCACGTCTGGCGTGACGCCACTGTGCTGGACGGCCCAGAAGGCACCGGTTCGGCCGACTCCCGTCTCGGTCTCGTCGACGATCAGGGGGATGGAGTGGGCGGCGGTGGTGTGCCGGATGCGCCGCATCCAGTCGTCGGGGGCCGGGATCACTCCGTCGCCCAAGACCGGTTCAAGGAGGACCCCTGCGGGTTTCGGTACCCCGGACTTGGGGGCGTCGAGCGGTAACTCCGCCCAGCGGAGACCCAGTTCATCGCTGCGCTCACCGTCGGTATCGGGCGAGCTGCAGTGGCACTGCGGCGCGGGCAGGCATCCCGCGCGGGAGTCGAAGGCTTCTCCGGACGCCGGACGCGCGACGGTGGTCACCCCTTGTCGACCGCCGACGAAAGCGAGGATTTCGGTGCGGCCGGTAGCGACCCGGACAAGGTGGAGAGCGGCCTCGACCGCGTCGGTACCGGCAGGCCCGCAGAACCGCACGCGTGCGTGGTCGGCGAGTCCGGGCGGCAGGGTACGGAACAGCTCGGTGACGAAGGCGTCCCTGACGGGGGTGGCGAGGTCGTTGGCGTGCAGCGGAGCGCCCGAGTCGAGAACGCCGCGGATCGCTTCCAGGACCACGGGGTGGTTGTGTCCGAGGACCAAGGCGCCGCCGCCCGAAACGCAGTCCAGGTAGCGGCGACCGTCCGCGCCCTCGACGGTCAGGCCCCGCGCCCGTACCGGCACGATGGGAAGGGCCCGCGCGTAAGTCCGCGCCGCCGCGTCACGCACCGCGTGCCGCCGCAGAATCCCCTCGTATCCGTCACGCACCGGCTCACGGTGCGGAACGTTCCCGTACGCATCCCGCGTCACCTCACGCCCCTGCGCGCCTCCGCACTCCTCACCCACCGACACACGGCTCGGGGCGGCGCCGTACCCGTCACGCGCGGCCTCAGCGCCCGAGGCAATCCCGGACCCCTCATCCACCAACTCGCCACCTGAGGCGCCCGCGAAGCCGCCCAGCATCAGCTCACGGCCCGGCGCATCCCCGTCCCCATCCCGCATCAGCCCAGCCCCCCAAGCGCCCCCGCCACCGTCACGCGCCACCTCGCACCCCAGGACATCCCCGCACCCCTCACCCGCCGAGCGAGCCCACGGAGCGTGCTGACCCCGTGTGACCCTCAACTCCTGCCACCGCCCGAACCCCAACTCCCGCCCCTGGCAGCCCGGATGCCTCCCACTCGCCGTCCATCCCCCCCGAAACGCCCTTCAGCGCTCCCTGCACCACGCACCACGGAGGCCAGTTCACCGACGTCACCGGCCCCGCCCACCCTCACGCCCCGTACACAGCCGCAGACAAAGGAGCCGAGTCATCCAAGCCACCCCCTCCGTCCCGCCGCCGCGCACCGGCGAGTTGAGGCCCCACATCGCCACCCACACAGTCGGCGCAGCCGGCGCGCGCGGTGTCGCCACTGACACAGCGGCCCGCGTATCGGCAGCAAACCCCCCATCGCTACCAACACCGCACCGCGCGGCGGGTTACGGGTTGCCTCAAGATCCTTGCCGTAGCGAAACCGTTGCCGTTCCGTGGGAAGTCGCCCACAGCGAGCGCATAGTGTGTGGTGCCGTTCCGAAGGTCGTGAGTTCGGCGTGGACTCGCCATGAGGTCCGGCTGAGATCACCGCCGAAAGCGCACCGCCCGTTCACCCAGGGGGAGTCACACCATGCGATCCATACGGCCGTCCTTCAGCGCCCGTCGTGGGAGGGGCGCGCGGCGCGGAACCTCCCCCGCGCTGGCCGCCGTTGCCCTCGCCTCGACGCTCGCACTCACCGTGACCGCGTGCGGTTCCAGTGACACGAAGGCCGATGGGCAGTCCACGGCGTCCGCGAACAGCGGTGACACCAGCGACGGCAAGATCAAGATCCCGGACGACATCAGGGACAAGCTCAAAGAGCGCGGGATCGACATCGACAAGTGGAAGAACGGCGCCTGGAAGAACTGGAACAAGGACGACTGGCTGCGTGAGGCCGACGACTACATCAACCCGATCATCAAGGGGCTGTGGAGTTCAGGCCGTATGCGGGACGCCGACGACCCGGACAAGGGCGTCGACACCAACGACATCTCCGGCGACCAGGGCGTGACCGACCCGACGCCCGCGGTGGTGAACGCGAAGGCCGTGTCGCCCACGTACCACGCCAACGCGGCAACGGCGGGCAAGGTGTTCTTCGACTCCCCCGAAGGCACGATGGTCTGCTCGGCGACGGTCGTCGAGGACCCGGCGCACCCGGGCAAGTCCAACTTGGTGTGGACGGCGGGCCATTGCGTGCACGCGGGCAAGAAGGGCGGCTGGTACCGCAACATCGCGTTCGTGCCGTCGTACAACAACTCGGGCCGTTCCGCGGCACAGTTGGAGACCGCGACCCGCGACCAGGTCGCTCCGTACGGAGTCTGGTGGGCGGACTGGGCGCGGACCTCGCAGCAGTGGATCGACCAGGGCGGCGAGACGGGCGGGCAGGGTTCGTCGTACGACTACGCCGTGATCCATGTGACGCCGGAGAAGGGCAACGGGGGCAAGTCCCTTGAGGAGACGGTCGGTTCGGCGCTGCCGGTGAACTTCGACGCGCCCGCCGTGCCGAAGGTGTCCAGCATCACCGCGACCGGTTACCCGGAGGCGAAGCCGTACGACGGGTCGACGCTGTACCAGTGCACGGACAAGCCGGGGCGGCTGTCGATCAACGCCTCGGACCCGACGATGTACCGCATCGGCTGCACGATGACGGGCGGTTCGTCCGGCGGCGGCTGGGTCGAGACGGGCTCCGACGGCAAGCCGGCGCTGGTCTCCAACACCTCGATCGGCCCGGTGACTTCGGGCTGGCTGGCCGGTCCGCGCTTGGGCGATGTGGCCAAGGGTGTGTACGACTCGGTCAGCAAGAAGTTCGCCGGGCAGTAGGCGCGGGGCGGGAACGGCCGCGGGACGGACGCGGGCACGGTGTCTCACAGGAACCTCACCACCTCACCGGCGTTCGTCCCCGACTCCCCGTGCATAGTGGGGTGTCGCGGCCTGCCCAGCGGTACCCGATCACCGGGACACGACCGGACGTAAAGACCGCCAGCAGAGGTCCACTTGTAGATGACCGGTAGCAGAAGACCGGTCGCAGAAGGCCAGTACCAGAAGACCGGTTGCAGTCGACCGACGGTAGAAGACCAGCAGTTCCACGGGGGTAATCGCACCATGCATTCCACGCATTCCATACGCACGTCCGCGACCGGTTCGCGTGGGCGGCGCGCCGGGCTGGCCGCCGCCTGTCTCGTCGCGGTGCTGTCGCTCACCGCGACCGCCTGCAACGGCGACGACTCCGCGAGCGACAAGCCCGCCGCCACCGCCAGCCAGACCTCCGGGCAGGACAAGGTCCGGATTCCGTCGTCCGTCGCCGACAAGCTCAAGCAGCACGGCGTCGACGTGGACAAGTGGGCCGACGGAGGCTGGAAGGACTGGGACAAGGACAAGTGGCTCAGTTCGGCCAAGGACTTCGTCAATCCGGTGATCAAGGGGCTGTGGAAGCCCGAGCGGATGAAGTCAGCCGAGGAGGCCAACAAGACGGTCACGACGAAGGACGCCGCCGCCGACCAGGGCGTCAGCGATCCCGAGCCGGCCCCCGTCGAGGCCACGGCCGAGAAGACGCCGTACCACCGGAACGCGGCCCCGGTCGGGAAGGTCTTCTTCGACTCCCCCGAGGGTTCGATGGTCTGCTCCGGGACGGTCGTCAAGGACGTCAACCACCCCGGCAAGTCCAACCTCGTCTGGACGGCCGGTCATTGTGTCCACGCGGGCAAGGGCGGCGGCTGGTACCGCAACATCGCGTTCGTGCCCTCGTACAACGATCTCGGCGAGTCCGCCTCGCAGTTGAGCAACGCCTCGGCGTCGGAGATCGCCCCCTACGGCGAGTGGTGGGCGGACTGGGCGTCGACGTCGAACCAGTGGATCCAGGGCGGTTCGGAGACGGGCGGCGCGGGTGCCGCGTACGACTACGCGATCCTGCACGTGAAGCCGCAGTCCGGCTCCAAGTCCCTTGAGGAGACGGTCGGCGCCGCGCTCGACGTCGACTTCTCGGCGCCGTCCGCGACCGAGGTCGGTTCGATGGGCGCGTGGGGTTACCCGGCAGCGCCGCCGTACAGCGGGCTGAAGATGTTCAAGTGCCTGGACCGGCCCGGCCGGTTGTCGCTCGACACGGCTCTGCCGACGATGTACCGCATCGGCTGCACGATGACCGGCGGTTCGTCCGGCGGCGGCTGGTTCCGCGTGGTGAACGGCAAGACCGAGCTGGTCTCCAACACCTCGATCGGCCCGACCGACAACACCTGGCTCGCGGGCCCCCAACTCGGCGCCACCGCCGAATCGCTCTACGAGAACATGAGCAGGACGCACGGCGGTCAGTGACACCCGCGCCCGCACGCCCCACCCACAGACCCACGCGCCCACACCCGTAGACCCACACGTGCACGCCGAAGGCCCGCCCCCGGGCAGCAAATCGGGGGCGGGCCTTCGAACTGTTCCACGACCATCGCGACAGCCACGACCACAGCTACAGCTACAGCTACAGCTACAGGCACGGTCTTGGCTACGGCCGTCTCGACGACAGCAGCCGCACCGCTTCCGCCTCGACGGCTTTCGCCACGACGCGACCCGTCAAACCGTCAGGCCAGCGGCGCCGGGACGTACGGCGCGAGTTCCGCCGCGAGTTCCTCGTGCACCCGGACCTTGAGCTGGGTGCCCTCCGCGGTGTGCTCCTCGGAGATCACCTCGCCCTCGGAGTGGGCGCGGGCGACCAGCTTGCCGTGGGTGTACGGCACGAGCGCCTCGATCTCGACCGAGGGGCGCGGCAGTTCGTTGTCGATGAGCGCGAGCAGCTCGTCGATGCCCTGGCCGGTGCGGGCCGAGACCGCGATGGAGCGCTTCTCGTTCCGCATCAGTCGCTGGAGCGTCAGCGGGTCCGCCGCGTCCGCCTTGTTGATCACGACGATCTCGGGCACCTTCGTGGCGCCGACATCCCGGATCACCTCGCGTACGGCGGCCAGCTGCTCCTCCGGGACCGGGTGCGAACCGTCCACCACGTGCAGGATCAGGTCGGCGTCGCCGACCTCCTCCATGGTGGAGCGGAAGGCCTCGACCAGGTGGTGCGGCAGGTGCCGGACGAAGCCGACGGTGTCGACCAGCGTGTACAGCCGTCCGCCCGGGGTCTCGGCCCGGCGCACGGTCGGGTCGAGGGTGGCGAACAGCGCGTTCTCCACCAGCACGCCCGCGCCCGTGAGGCGGTTGAGCAGGGAGGACTTTCCGGCGTTGGTGTAACCGGCGATCGCGACCGAGGGAACCTTGTGGCGACGGCGCTCCTGGCGCTTGATGTCGCGGCCCGTCTTCATGTCCGCGATCTCCCGGCGCATCTTCGCCATCTTCTCGCGGATACGACGCCGGTCCGTCTCGATCTTGGTCTCACCGGGACCTCGGGTGGCGAGGCCGCCGCCCGAGCCGCCGCCCATCTGACGGGACAGGGACTGACCCCAGCCTCGGAGCCTCGGCAGCATGTACTGCATCTGCGCGAGCGCGACCTGCGCCTTGCCCTCTCGGGACTTGGCGTGCTGGGCGAAGATGTCGAGGATCAGGGCCGTACGGTCGATGACCTTGACCTTGACGACGTCTTCGAGGTGGATCAGCTGGCCCGGGCTCAGCTCACCGTCGCAGATGACGGTGTCGGCGCCGGTCTCCAGGACAATGTCCCGCAGTTCGTTCGCCTTGCCGGATCCGATGTAGGTGGCCGCGTCGGGCTTGTCGCGGCGCTGGACGACACCGTCGAGGACGAGCGCGCCCGCGGTCTCCGCGAGGGCGGCCAGCTCGGCGAGCGAGTTGTCCGCGTCCTGGACTGTGCCTGTGGTCCACACGCCTACGAGGACGACGCGCTCCAGGCGGAGCTGCCGGTACTCGACCTCGGTGACGTCCTCGAGCTCGGTGGAGAGGCCTGCGACGCGGCGCAGGGCCGCGCGCTCGGAGCGGTCGAACTGGTCGCCGTCCCGCTCTCCGTCGATCTCGTGGCTCCAGGCGACGTCCTCTTCCATCAGGGCATCGGCCCGAAGACCTTCGGGGTAGGCGTGCGCGAAGCGCTCAGTGTCCTGGGAAGGGGAAGAAGAGGAGGTCATTGGGTCCTTACGTCGATGGGAGTCCTGCAAGGGTCATAACGTGCGAGTGCCTCCGGAGATTCCCGGCGAATCCGGAATCCCGACGGCTGCCCGGTGTGTCCGGGTACCCGCGCCGCCGACCTGACGATGGTCGCACGGCGCGGATCGCCACGTCACTGCCTTATTCGGCGCCCCTCGCCCTTGGCCAGGGCCACTCCCCCACGGGCAGGGCCTCTCACCCTCGGTCAGCGCCTCGCGCTCTCGGTCAGTGCCTCCCGTCGCGCTGTTTCACCGGTGCCTGCGACTTCCAGTCCGGGTGACCCGGCATCGGCGGGGTCTTCGCGCCGTAGAGCCAGGCCTTGAAGAAGTCGCTCAGGTCGCGGCCGGAGATCGCGGAGGCGAGTTGCTCGAAGTCTGCCGTGGTGGCCGTGCCGTCGTGGTGGATGTGGACCCAGCTGCGCTCCAGGCGCTCGAAGGCCGGGCGGCCGATCTCCTGGCGGAGGGCGTAGAGGACGAGGGCGGCGCCGTCGTAGACGTTCGGGCGGAAGATGCCGATCTTCTGGCCGGGCGCGGGCACCTTGGGTAGTGCGGGCGGTCCGCCGGCGGCGCGCCAGCCGTCGGAGGCCTCGTAGGCGGCCTTCATGCGGGTCTCCATGGGCCGGTGCGCCTTCTCCTCGGCGTACAGCTCCTCGTACCAGGTGGCGTGTCCTTCGTTGAGCCACAGGTCGGACCAGGTGCGGGGGCTGACGCTGTCGCCGAACCACTGGTGGGACAGTTCGTGGACCATGATCGACTCGACGTACCACTTCGGGTAGGCGGGCTCGGTGAAGAGGTCCTTCTCGAAGAGGGAGATCGTCTGCGTCTCGAGTTCGAAGCCGGTGGACGCGTCGGCCATGAGCAGCCCGTACGTCTCGAAGGGGTACCGGCCGACCTTGCTCTCCATCCAGGCGATCTGGCCGGGGGTCTTCTTGAGCCACGGTTCGAGCTGCTTGGTGTACTGGGCGGGGACCACGTCACGCATCGGGAGGTCGTGCGGTCCGGTGCGGTGCAGCACGGCGGAGCGGCCGATGGACACCTGGGCGAGTTCGGTGGCCATGGGGTGCTGCGTGCGGTACGTCCAGGTGGTGTTGCCACCGGCCTTGTCGACGCCGGCCGGGAGTCCGTTGGCGACGGCCGTGTAGGCGTTGGGGGCGGTGACCCGGATGGTGAACATCGCCTTGTCGGAGGGGTGGTCGTTGCACGGGAACACCAAGTGCGCGGCATCGGCCTGGTTGGCCATCGCCAGCCCGTCCTTGGTACGCACCCAGCCGCCGTCCTGCCCCTTGGCGGACACGGGGTCGCTGGTGTGCCGCACGGTGATCCGCGTCCAACTGCCCTCGGAGACCGCCCTCTTCGGGGTCACGACCAGGTCCTCACCGGCGCTGGCGAACGTGGCGGGCCGGCCGTCGACCTCCACCGAGTCGACCGTCCCGTGCGCGAAGTCGAGATTGATCCGGTCCAGCCGCTCGGTGGTCCACGCGTCGATGGTGGTGACGGCCTGGAGCGGCTTGCTGTTGCTGCCGGGATACGTGAACGAGAGGTCGTAGGACGCCACGTCGTAGCCCGGGTTACCCAGAGTCGGGAAGAGGCGGTCGCCGACTCCCAGGGGCGTGGGCGGCGCGCTCGCGGCGACGAGGCAGACGGAGACGGCGGAGGCGAGCAGCGCCGCCTTCAGCCGTCGGGAGTTCCTGGTGCGCGGCCGGGGGGCCGGATCGCCGGAGCCGGTGCGGGGGACGCCGTTGCCGGTCCTGCCGGTGCGAGGGGTGAGCAGCATGCACCACCGCTACCAGCGCGCGCGTGCCGTACGGCGACGACTCGCGACCGGTCCACCCGAACGGGGTGTTCCGGAGACCTCACAGCGCAGGCGTGTCCCCATGACCCCTCTGGGCGCGCATCACAAAAGCCCCTCTCCAGGAGGGCCGAAAACCGGGCGCGCACCCCAGGGGGCCGGTTTCGCGGTGCGCGCCCCGCTCAGAAGGCCGACGTCTGGTGGTGCTGCGCGCGGCTCACGTCGTAGACCCCGGGGACGTTGCGCATCGCCCGCATGAGGGTCAGGAGGTGGGCCGCGTCCGGGAGTTGGAGTGTGTAGGTGTGGCGGACCCGCTGCTGGGTGGGGGGTTCGACGGTCGCCGAGACGATCTCCGCGCCCTCCAGGGCGATCGCCTCGGTGAGGTCGGCGAGCAGATGCGGGCGGCCGAACGATTCGGCTACCAGCGTGACCCGGCATTCGGTGGTGTCCCCCCAGCGCACCCCGACCTCCGCGCGCCCCACGCCCTTCATGTGCGCCACCGCGCTGCATCCCACGCGGTGGACGGTCACGACCCCGCCGCGTACGGAGAATCCGGTGACCTCGTCGGGCGGTACGGGCGTACAGCAGCCGGCCAGCCGTACGGTCGCGCCGGGCCGGTCGACCACGGGCGTGGCGGGGGCGTCCAAGGGGGTCGGGGTGTCCTCGGAGGCGGGGGGCGCCGTACGGACGCTCCGTGCCCTCTCGTCGGCCGCGGCGCCCGCTCCGTCGCCGCTTCCCGGATGTGCGGCGATCCAGCGCTGGATGGCGATCCGGGCAGCGGGCGTGTGCGCGTGCTCCAGCCACTCCCTGGAGGGCTCGGAGGCCGGGTCCTGGCCCATGAGCAGTTGGACGGTGTCGCCGTCCTTCAGGACCGTGCTGAGGGTCGCCAGGCGGCCGTTGACGCGGGCGCCGATGCAGGCGTGGGCGTCCTCGCCGTACTGCGCGTACGCGGCGTCCACACACGTCGCGCCATCGGGCAGGCCCAATGTGCCGCCGTCGGGCCGGAACACGGTGATCTCGCGGTCCTGGGCGAGGTCCTCGCGGAGCGTCGACCAGAAGGTGTCGGGGTCGGGCGCGCCCTCCTGCCAGTCGAGGAGGCGGGAGAGCCAGCCGGGCCGGGTGGGGTCGGCGCGCTCGCCGTCGTTCGCGGCCTGCTGCTCCTCCGGAGGGGCAGCGTAGGGATTGCCGAGCGCGATGACGCCGGCCTCGGCGACCTTGTGCATCTGGTGCGTGCGGATGAGGACTTCGACGACCTGGCCGTCCGTGTGGGCGACGGCGGTGTGCAGCGACTGGTACAGGTTGAACTTGGGGACGGCGATGAAGTCCTTGAACTCCGAGACGACCGGCTTCAGGCAGGTGTGCAGCTCGCCGAGGACGCCGTAACAGTCCGCGTCCTCGTTGACGAGCACCAGGAGACGGCCGAAGTCGGCGCCGCGCAGCCGGCCGCGTTTGCGGGCGACGCGGTGCACGGAG
The DNA here is from genome assembly GCF_044747445.1 of Streptomyces sp. NPDC090083. Lineage (NCBI taxonomy): Bacteria > Bacillati > Actinomycetota > Actinomycetes > Kitasatosporales > Streptomycetaceae > Streptomyces > Streptomyces sp. NPDC090083. The sequence goes on from NZ_JBIVED010000001.1 coordinate 1,356,836, forward strand.
ACGAAGTGCCGCGGCCGGATGAGGACTTCGGCCTGGATGCCGGCGTCGCGCAGGACCCCGCGCACCTCGTCGGTGACCTCGGCGAGCGGGTCGTCCGCGCGGGAGGCGTTGTCGACGATCAGCTCGCGGGTGTGGTCGTACTCCTCGGGGTGGAGGATCGCGAAGACCAGGTCCTCCAGTTCGGTCTTGAGCGCCTGGACGCCGAGCCGTTCGGCGAGCGGGATGAGGACGTCCCGGGTGACCTTGGCGATGCGGGCCTGCTTCTCGGGGCGCATCACGCCCAGGGTGCGCATGTTGTGCAGCCGGTCGGCGAGTTTGATCGACATCACGCGGACGTCGCTGCCGGTGGCGACGAGCATCTTGCGGAACGTCTCCGGCTCGGCGGCGGCGCCGTAGTCGACCTTCTCCAGCTTCGTGACGCCGTCGACGAGATAGCGGACCTCGGCGCCGAACTCCTCCCCGACCTGATCGAGCGTCACTTCCGTGTCCTCGACGGTGTCGTGGAGCAGGGAGGCCGTCAACGTCGTGGTCTCCGCGCCCAGTTCGGCGAGGATCAGGGTCACGGCGAGCGGGTGTGTGATGTACGGCTCACCGCTCTTGCGCATCTGGCCGCGGTGCGAGGACTCGGCGAGCACCCAGGCGCGGCGCAGCGGTTCGAGGTCGGCGTCGGGGTAGTGGGCGCGGTGGGCCTCGGCGACATGGCCGATGGCGTCCGGCAGCCGGTCGCGCGCGGTGGGACCGAGCAGGGCGGCCCGGCCGAGCCGGCGCAGGTCGATCCGGGGGCGGGCCTTCCTGCGGGGCACTGTGTTGGTCACAGGGCCTGGGGTCGCAGGGTTCGTGGCCTCCGCACTCATGGGCACCTCCGGCTGCTTGACCGGCGGACGGGTGCCCCATGGCGTACTCGGCTCAGGGGATGGTGACGATCCCCCGTCCGGGCCGGTGCTTGATGCTACCGAGCCCACCACGTGCGACTGACCGCCTCTCGCCGAGCGTGAAACGGATCACCCATTCGAGCGAAGGTCGGAAGGTTTACGGTTTTGCGCCACGGCGTACGAGGTCAGCCGTGCTTTCGAGCCACACCGGACGCCTGAGACTTGGAATCGAGGCGGCCGGGACGAACGGGACTGCTTTTCACCCGTTCAGCGGATGGCGTTTTCCAGCCACTCGGCATCGATCTCGCCTTCGGCGACGATCACCGCGGGACCGGTCAACTCGATCTCGCCGTCGGGCCGCTCGGTGACCACCAGCGTCCCTCCGGGCACATCGACGGTGTACGTCGCCTGCGTCCCGGTGACCGCGGGGTCGGCTCCGTCCCTCCGCGCGGTGGCCACGGCGACCGCGCACGCGCCCGTGCCGCACGAGCGGGTCTCGCCGGCGCCGCGCTCGTGCACGCGCATGGCGACGTGCCGGGGGCCGCGGTCGACCACGAACTCGACGTTGACCCCGTCCGGGTAGGCGGCGGCCGGGCTGAAGGGCGGCGGGGCGTACAGGTCACCGGCGTGGTCGAGGTCGTCGACGAAGGCGACCGCGTGCGGGTTGCCCATGTTCACGTTCCGCGCGGGCCAACTGCGGTCGCCCACGCTCACCTTGACATCCCCTTCGGGGAGGCGGGCCCTGCCCATGCCGGTGGTGACGTCACCGTTCTTGGCGATGTGCATGGGCTTCACGCCCCCGCGCGTGGCGATCGCGAAGTCGCCTTCGGCCACATGACCGGCGCGCTGGAGATAGCGGGCGAACACACGGGTGCCGTTGCCGCACATCTCGGCGATCGAACCGTCGCTGTTGCGGTAGTCCATGAACCACTCCGCCTCGGCCGCCATGTGGCGCGCCTCGGGGTGCGCCGCGGACCGCACCACATGCAGCAGTCCGTCGCCGCCGATGCCCGCGCGGCGGTCGCACAGGGCGGCCACGGCGGCCGGGGAGAGGTCGATGGCGTTCTCGGGGTCCGGAACGATCACGAAGTCGTTCTCGGTGCCGTGCCCCTTGAGAAAGGCGATCCGCGTGCTCATTCCTCGATCGTACGGGGTGCCTACGACAACCGGACGCGCCCGATGCCGGCCTGATCTGCCGGAGAGGCCCTAGCGAAGCCTGGCCACGCGCCACACGGCGAGGACCACCACCGCGCCCACCACCAGGGCGTACGCGACGACGACCCGCCAGTCGGGGCGGCGCCCCGAGCCGCGCTGCGGGAAGCCGGGCCAGGTGGAGCCGACGCGGCGGGCGGCCATCATGCCCCAGCCGGCCGCGCAGGAGCAGATGAGCAGGCCGAGCATGGCGATCACGGCCCCGCTGTCGCCGAAGTCGAAGGCGAGCGGGAAGGCGAACATCAGGGAGCCGACCGCGGCCAGGGCCACGATGGGCGCGAGCTGCCAGATGCGCAGACGGCGCTGCGGTCGCAGCTCGACCTCGACCTCGGCTCCGGCGAACATCTCGTCGGGCCCGGGACCGTCGGCGGTCACACCGCCCTGGATCTCGTCCGGGCCGTCCGGGCTCAGCCTGCCGTCGCCCTCTTCCGGTTCACCGCGGTCCGCGGTGACCTGCTCAGCACCTTCTGCGGTCTCGCGAGGGCCGGCCTCCATCGCCACGCGCCCTCCCAACTCGGACTCCACTTGGTCGATCGAAGCTCGATGATGGCACGCCCCCGAAGGCCGGAACGGCGGCCGGAGCGTCCCGATGCCATGACGTGATCAGGCTGTGACCGGTCGTTCGACCAACGCCAGTGCCAGGTGCGGAAGTTCTGTGAGATCCGCCGCAGCCCCACTCAACCAGTGCACCCGCGGATCGCGCCTGAACCACGAATCCTGACGGCGCGCGAAGCGCTTGGTGGCACGCACGGTCTCCGCGCGCGCCTCCTCCTCCGTGCACTCCCCCGCGAGCGCCGCGAGCACCTGCTGGTAGCCGAGCGCACGGGACGCCGTGACCCCCGCGCGCAGCCCGTGCGCCTCCAGCTCCCGCACCTCGTCCACGAGGCCCGCGCTCCACATCCGGTCGACCCGGCGCGCGATGCGCTCGTCGAGTTCGGGGCGCGCCACGTCGACGCCGATCTGGACGGTGTCGTAGATCGAGTCGTGGCCGGGGAGGTTGGCGGTGAAGGGCTTGCCGGTGATCTCGATGACCTCCAGGGCGCGGACGATACGGCGGCCGTTGCTCGGCAGGATGGCGTGCGCGGCCTCCGGGTCGGCGGCGGCCAGGCGGGCGTGCAGGGCGCCGGAGCCGCGCAGGGCGAGCTCCTCCTCCAGGCGGGCGCGGACCTCGGGGTCGGTGCCGGGGAACTCCAGGTTGTCGACCGCGCCGCGCACGTAGAGGCCGGATCCGCCGACCAGGATCGGCCAGCGGCCCTGGGCGAGCAGGGCGTCGATGCGCTCGCGGGCGAGCCGCTGGTACTCGGCGACGGACGCGGTCACCGTCACGTCCCAGATGTCCAGGAGGTGGTGCGGGACGCCGTCGCGCTCCTCGGGCGTCAGCTTGGCGGTGCCGATGTCCATCCCTCGGTAGAGCTGCATGGAGTCGGCGTTGACGACCTCGCCACCTAGGCGCCGGGCGAGGAAGACGCCCAGATCGGACTTTCCGGCCGCGGTAGGTCCGACGACGGCGATGACTCGGGGGGCGGGGTGCGCGCTGCTCACGTTTCCAGTCTCGCAAACGTCGGACCCTCGCCTCGAACGAGTTACGTGACAGCACGCGCGTGGGGTCGTTGCCCGTTGCGAGGTATCCCGCCGCCGGCTTCTGGAGGCGGTGACCCGGGCGACGCAAACGGACGCACCGGGCCACGCGGGATTTCGCCCGCACGAGTAACGTATGGAGTTGATATGGGCGTTTTGGACCTGATTCTGCGGAGGTCGAAGGCTACGGAGGAGGCGTCGACCGCCGAGGCGGTGACCGGCACGGAGACGGCCGAGGCACCGGCCACGGAAGCGGCGGACGAGGTGTCGGGGACCGAGGCGGGGGCAGGGGACGAGGAAGCGGCGGAGACGACGGCGACGGAGGCCGTCGTGACCGCCGGGACCTCGGACGCTGCCGACAGCGTCGAGATCCCCAAACAGCAGTCCGCCGAGGTGGCCGCCGACAACGATGCCGGTGAAGGCGCCCGCTCGTAACTGCCCCGCGTGGGAAGGTGAACCATGGGTCTGATGGACAACTGGAAGGCCAAGCTCGCCCCGGCGAAGGACAAGGTCTCGGACCTTGCACAGCAGCACGGAGACAAGATCGAGAGCGGCCTGGACAAGGCCGCGAAGATGGTCGACGAGAAGACCAAGGGCAAGTACAGCGACAAGATCCAGACGGGTACGGGCAAGGCCAAGGACGCCATGGACCGACTCGCGCACAAGGACGAGACGGGAAGCGCGGCGGACACCGGAAACGCCGGGAGCGCGGGACCGGACGCGGGCGGCACGACACCGCCTCCGCAGCCGCCACCGGGCACGACTCCGCCGGCTTCCTGAGCGGCACCCGCACGGCGATCGGCGGACGGCCGAGGAACCCAGGGTTCCTCGGCCGTCCGTCGTTTTGGTGGGGCCGTCCAGCCCCCGTCAGGCCCGCCTACGCGCTCAGCCCACCGGACGTCCAGCCGGCCCCCGCCAGCCCGTTCCCATCCACCCGCTACGACCAGGCAGCAACCACGTACCCGACCCCGTACGGCGCGTCCTCGTACAACAACGCACCGCCCAGTCCCGCACCCTCCGCCGCCCCCGCGAGCACCTGCCAGGGTGCCCGCCCGGACGCCTTCAGTTCGTACGCCAACTCCGCGTCCAGCGCCTTCACCCCCGCCACATCCGCCGCGCCCAGCACCCGCGCGACCTCCGCGTCGAACGGTGCCGCCCGCTCGTCGAGGTAACCCGGCGCCTTCAGCGTCCGGCACGCGCTGGCGTCACCCATCACCAGCAGCGCGACCCGGTCGGTCGGGGCGACGATGTTCCTCCCGGTCTGAATACACCGCTCGGGTTCAAGCGGTTCCCCTACGCCGAGTCCCTCGATCGGGGCGTCGGACCATCCGGTCCGCTCCAGCAGCCACGCGGCGACGGCGAGCGAGGGCGGAAGCCGACGCTCCGGCACAGCGCCGGTCTCTCCCCGCCCGTCCCCGCCCAGCCGTACGTCGAGGTCCACGCCGAAGCCGCGGAACGAGCCCCGGGTGCCTTCAGGATGCGGCCCGCGCGCGCTCTGTTCGGCGGGCCCGACGACGACCAGGCGATCGGGCCGGGCGGCGACGAGCACGCCCAGCGCGTCGGCGCACGCGGCCCGCGCGGCGGCGAGTTCCGGCGCGGCGCCGGCGGCGACATCGGGGACAAGGAGCGGCGGGCAGGGGCAGACAGCGGCGGCTACAAGCATGGCCGGAACCCTAACAAGGCACCCAGACAGGGCACGCGGACAAGCCACACCGTTTGCCCCACAGCCCCCAGCGACGCTGAGCGGCACTCAGCAGCAGGGCGACGCCACCTCAGTCACACCCGCAACCGCTCCCCGTGGCAGCCGCCAGCGGCGCGGGCGCGCCGATCTTCGGCAGGCCCAGCATCACGCCCGCCGGCTTCGCGGCCTCGGCAGCGTTGCGCTTCTCCCAGGCGTCACCCGCGCGCGTGCGGCGGACGTCCAGGGTGGGGCCTTCGGCGAGGAGGTGGTGCGGGGCGGCGTAGGTGATCTCGACCGTCACCACGTCACCGGGGCGGACCTCCTGGTCCGGCTTGGTGAAGTGGACGAGGCGGTTGTCGGGGGCGCGCCCGGAGAGGCGGTGGGTGGCGCCGTCCTTGCGGCCCTCGCCCTCGGCGACCATCAGCTCCAGCGTGCGGCCGACCTGCTTCTTGTTCTCGTCCCAGGAGATCTCGTCCTGGAGGGCGACGAGACGCTCGTAGCGCGCCTGGACGACCTCCTTGGGGATCTGGTTCTCCATGGTCGCGGCCGGAGTGCCGGGCCGCTTGGAGTACTGGAACGTAAACGCTTGCGCGAAGCGGGCCTCGCGGACCGCGTGCATCGTCTGCTCGAAGTCCTCCTCGGTCTCCCCGGGGAAGCCCACGATGATGTCGGTGGTGATGGCGGCGTGCGGAATGGCCGCGCGGACCTTGTCGATGATCCCCAGGTAGCGCTCCTGGCGGTACGACCGGCGCATGGCCTTGAGGATCGGGTCGGAGCCGGACTGCATGGGCATGTGCAGCTGCGGCATGACGTTCGGCGTCTCGGCCATCGCGGCGATGACGTCGTCGGTGAAGTCGCGCGGGTGCGGGGAGGTGAACCTGACCCGCTCCAGGCCCTCGATCGCGCCGCACGCGCGGAGCAGCTTGCTGAAGGCCTCGCGGTCGCCGATGTCGGAGCCGTACGCGTTGACGTTCTGGCCGAGCAAGGTGATCTCGGAGACGCCCTCGCCGACCAGGGCCTCGATCTCGGCGAGGATGTCGCCGGTGCGGCGGTCCTTCTCCTTGCCGCGCAGGGCCGGTACGATGCAGAAGGTGCACGTGTTGTTGCAGCCGACGGAGATCGACACCCAGGCCGCGTAGGCGCTCTCGCGCCGGGTCGGCAGCGTCGAGGGGAAGGCCTCCAGGGACTCCGCGATCTCGACCTGGGCCTCTTCCTGCACGCGCGCGCGTTCCAGGAGGACCGGCAGCTTGCCGATGTTGTGCGTGCCGAAGACGACGTCCACCCAGGGCGCCTTCTTCACGATGGTGTCGCGGTCTTTCTGAGCGAGGCAGCCGCCGACGGCGATCTGCATCCCGGGGCGCTTCGTCTTCATCGGGGCGAGCCGGCCGAGGTTGCCGTAGAGCCGGTTGTCGGCGTTCTCGCGGACGGCGCAGGTGTTGAAGACGACGACGTCCGCGTCCCCGTCCGAGCCCTCGGGAGCGCGCACGTAACCTGCGCCCTCCAGGAGGCCGGAAAGGCGCTCGGAATCGTGGACGTTCATCTGGCACCCGTAGGTGCGCACTTCGTACGTTTTGACGTCCACTGCCTCGCTCCGGTCACCGCTGCTCATGTGACAAGGGTAGGCGGTGCCGGGAGTGACTCTTCCGGGCGGCCGACGACCGTCCCGGCTCGCGTCACTCGCCGCCTGCGTCCCACCCCTGCTTGCGCAGCACCCCGGAGACGTCCGGCGCCTCGTAGTACTCGCCCTTGAGCACCTTGCCGTCGGCTCTGCGGGCGATCTCGCCGTCCGGGCCGATCTTGGTCATGTTGGAGCGGTGGATCTCGGCGATCACCGCGTCCAGGTCGACGCCGTGGACGAGGGCGGTGCCGTACGCGACGTAGACGACGTCGGCCAGCTCGTGCGCCAGCTGGTCCAGGGGGCCGCTCACCGCGACCTCGGCGACCTCGGCGGCCTCCTCGGCGAGCAGGTCGCCCCGGTGGGCGGCGAGGCCGGGAGGGACCTCGGTGGGGGTGGTGCGGGCGTCGAGCCCGAAGGCCAGGTGGAATTCGCGGACCAGGTCGGCGGGCGAAGAACTCATGCCACGACCTTAACGACCACCACTGACAGCCCGGTGACACCCCGGTCCGCCGGACCCCGCACCCCTGCCTCGCCCCCTGCATCGCCCTGCCCTGGTCAGCACCGCGTCCCGGCTGGCAGGATCGCGCGCATGTTCAAGGTGTTCTCCCGTATCAGCAGGCGCCGGGCCCTGCAGGGCGCGGCGGCCGGTTTCGTCGCGTTCGGGCTGTTGCTGTGGTGGCTGCTGCCCCTGGGCGACGAGCCGCCGACCGGGACGATCACCTTCAGCACGGGGACCCAGCTCGGGGTCTACCAGGAGTACGCCAAGCTCCTGCGCACCGAGCTGGACAAGGACATGCCGGGTCTCAAGGTGAAGCTGGTGAACAGCGCCGGGTCGCAGGAGAACGTCACGCGCGTGGCGACCGGTCACGCCGACTTCACCATCGCCGCGGCCGACGCGGTGGAGACGTACGAGATGGGCGGCAAGCCCGGTGCGTCCGAGCTGCGCGGGGTGGCACGGCTCTACGACGACTACGTCCAGCTCATCGTCCCGCACAACTCGGACATCGGCTCGGTCGCCGATCTGCGGGGCAAGCGCGTGGCCATAGGGCCCGACCGATCCGGTGTGCGGCTGATCGCCGACCGGGTGCTCAGCGCGGCCGGCATCGACCCGAAGAAGGGCGTCGAGCCGGTGCCGGCCGGTATCGACACCGGCCCGGATCTGCTCAGGCGGGGCAAGATCGACGCGTTCTTCTGGTCCGGCGGGCTGCCGACGGACGGGCTTAAGGACCTCGCCGCCCACTACTCGTTCCGGTTCGTGCCCATAGACGCCACCCTGGTCGCCAAGATGCACGAGCAGGGCGACGCCACCCGCTACTACCGCGCCACCAACATGCCGGAGTCGGCCTACCCGGGCATTCAACGCGGGTCCACCGTGCCGACGATCGCCGTGTCCAACCTGCTGATGACCCGCGAGGACCTGAACCCCCGGCTCACCGAGTGGATCACCAAGACCGTGATCAAGAGCCGGGACGGCATCGGCGCGCACGTGCACTCCGCGCAGCTCGTGGACCTGAGGACGGCGATCTACACCGACCCCCTGGCCCTGCACGAGGGCGCCCGGAGGTACTACCGCTCCGTGAAGCCGTAGCCCCGTCCCGGACCGTGACGACCGGGCACCCGCAACGACGGCCGCAGACCGTCGGCCAGTAGGCCGTGATGGGCCAACGCAGGCCCCTGGAGGGCCCGTTCAGGCCGCGGGGCCGCTCCTGGGCACCGAGACCGTCACCGTGAGGCCGTGCGGCTCGTGGTGGGCGTACGCGAGGGAGCCGCCGCCCGCGGCCAGCAGGACCTGGGAGATGGACAGGCCCAGGCCGGAACCCTTGATGTTCTGGTGGTGGCCGCTGCGCCAGAAGCGGTCGCCGATGCGGGCGAGTTCCTCCTCGGTGAGGCCCGGGCCGTGGTCCGCGACGACGATGGTCGAGGTCTCGCCGTTCGAGGCGACGGTGACCTCGACGGACTCGTCCTCGGGCGTGAACTTCACCGCGTTGTCGATCACCGCGTCCAGGGCGCTGGACAGCGTGATCGGGTCCGCCCAGGCCGTGGTGGGCGGGCAGTTGCCCACCAGCCGCACGCCCTTGGCCTCCGCCGTCGGTGCCCAGGCCGCGACGCGCTCGGCGGTCAGCGCGCCGATGTCGGTGATCCTGAGGTCGGCGTCCGCGTGCTCGGCCAGGGCCAGGTCGAGCAGGTCGTCCAGGACCTGGGTCAGGCGCTTGCCCTCGGTGCGGACCGAGGCGATCTCGTCGTTGTCCTCCGGGAGTTCGAGTGCGAGCAGTTCGATGCGCAGCAGGAGCGCCGAGAGCGGGTTGCGCAACTGGTGCGAGGCGTCGGCGACGAAGGCGCGCTGCTGCTCCAGCACGTCCTGGACGTTGTCCGCCATCTCGTTGAACGAACGGGCCAGGCGCTGGAGTTCCGGCGGACCGCCCGCCGCAGCGACCCGGGACTTCAGGCGTCCGGTGGCGATGTCGTGGGTGGTGGCGTCGAGGACGCGTACGGGTCGCAGGACCCAGCCGGTCAGCCGCAGGGCCGCGCCGACGGCGAGCAGCATCGCGGCGATCTCGCCGGCGCCGACGGTCAGCCAGCCGCGCAGAATCCGTGAACGCATCGGCCCGGTGGGCGAGTCGGTGACCACGACCGCGATGACGTCACCGTCGCGGATGACCGGTGAGGCGACGACCAGGCGGTCGCGCTGCCATGGCCAGACCTGTTCCGGGTCGTGGCTGCGGCGGCTGAGGAGCGCCTCGGCGAACGCGTCGCGCACCTCGCCCGTCTTGGGCACGAGGAAGTCGTCCGGCGCGTTCGCCATGGACGTGTCGCTGCGGTAGAAGACGCCCGCGCGGATGCCGTAGACCTCGTAGTAGCTGGTGAGTTCGCGGTCCAGGGTCTGCTGGCGCTCGTCCGTTGCCGTGGCGGCGGGACGTGATCCCGTAGGGGCATCGGTGACGAACTGGGCCAGGGCCGCGAACCGCGCGGTGTCGTCGATACGGTCGACGATCACCTTCTGCTGCTGGGCCGCGGCCACGCTGATCGCGAGCGGCACGCCGAGCGCGAGCAGAACGGCCGCCATCAGGACGATGAGCAGCGGGAGGAGACGTGTGCGCACCCGTGCCCGCTACGCGGCCGGAGCGACGAGCCGGTAGCCCACGCCTCGTACGGTCTCGATCAGCGCGGGCATCCGCAGCTTGGCGCGCAGGGACGCGACATGTACCTCCAGGGTGCGTCCCGTGCCCTCCCAGCTGGTGCGCCACACCTCGCTGATGATCTGCTCCCGCCGGAAGACCACTCCCGGGCGCTGGGCCAGAAGTGCCAGCAGGTCGAACTCCTTGCGCGTCAGCTGGACGACCGAACCGTCCACGCTGACCTGGCGGGTGGGCAGTTCGATGCGCACCGGGCCGAGCCGCAGCGCGGTTTCGCCGTCGCCGCTCGCGTCCTCGTGGACGCTGCGCCGGCTGACCGCGTGGATGCGGGCGAGCAGTTCCCCGGTGTCGTACGGCTTCACCACGTAGTCGTCGGCTCCGAGGTTGAGGCCGTGGATGCGGGAGCGCACGTCGGAGCGGGCGGTCACCATGATCACCGGGGTGCTGGTGCGCTTGCGGATCTTGCCGCAGACCTCGTAGCCGTCCTGGTCGGGCAGGCCCAGGTCGAGAAGCACGACACCGAAGACGTCGCTCTCGGGGACGAGTGCCTGGAGGGCCTCCTCGCCGCTCCGCGCGTGGGTGACGTCGAATCCATGCCGTGCCAGGACCGCGGACAGAGCGGCGGCGACATGGTTGTCGTCCTCGACGAGGAGCAGTCTCATCCCGGCCCCCTCCGGTTCATCGTTCGTATGGTGTCGGCCTGTACAAAAGCATGACGCACGCACGCGTGCACCCAGGCAGTCACGCTGATGGACGAAGACGCCGTCAAGTGGGTTCCGGTTGCGCGCCGCTTCCGTTATGCAGCCGGTACGCGTTCCGGCGCCCGGTGCCGCCCGGTGCTACGACGCGTGTCCGACGGCTATCCGATCGTGATGCTCAGATCTCGCTCAGATGTGATGACGCTGGTCGTACGGTCTCACTACTGTCCTCCGCAACCGACGAGGACGGAGCCAGCAAGCGATGACCGAAGTATCGGTGGCCAAGGAAAATGTGGCCGCGACCGGCGAACTCGTCGTCCTGAAGAGCGTCAACAAGCACTTCGGCGCGTTGCACGTACTCCAGGACATCGATCTGACGATCGCCCGCGGCGAGGTCGTCGTGGTGATCGGGCCCTCCGGGTCCGGTAAGTCCACTCTGTGCCGCACCATCAACCGCCTGGAGACGACCGATTCGGGTTCGATCACGATCGACGGCAAGCCGCTGCCCCAGGAGGGCAGGGAGCTGGCCCGGCTGCGTGCGGACGTCGGAATGGTCTTCCAGTCCTTCAACCTCTTCGCGCACAAGACCGTGCTCGAGAACGTGATGCTGGGGCAGATCAAGGTCCGCAAGGCGGACCGCAAGCAGGCCGAGGACAAGGCCCGCGCCCTGCTCGACCGGGTGGGCGTGGCCACGCAGGCGGACAAGTACCCGGCCCAGCTGTCCGGCGGTCAGCAGCAGCGCGTCGCCATCGCGCGGGCGCTGGCCATGGACCCCAAGGTGATGCTCTTCGACGAGCCGACCTCGGCGCTCGACCCGGAGATGATCAACGAGGTGCTGGAGGTCATGCAGCAGCTCGCCCGGGACGGGATGACGATGATCGTCGTCACCCATGAGATGGGCTTCGCCCGCTCGGCCGCCAACCGCGTGGTGTTCATGGCCGACGGACGCATCGTCGAAGAGGCCGTGCCGGACCAGTTCTTCAGCAACCCGCGCAGTGACCGCGCCAAGGACTTCCTGTCGAAGATCCTGCACCACTGACGACCGCCGGCGTCGCCGGCATCCCCTGACGATCAGCCACGACCGCTGACGAATCGCTACAGCCAGCCACTGGCGGCCCGCCGACGGCGGGCGGCCGCCGACTGCCGCTGAGGGCCCCGCACGCCCTGACGGCCGCCGTCACACGCCCTGACGGGCCCTCATGTCCGTACCAGTCAAAGGATGTTCACCATGAAGCTTCGCAAGGTCACCCTCTTCGCCACCACCGCTCTCGTCCTCTCGCTCGCCGCGACGGCCTGCGGAAGCGGCGACAAGGACGACTCCGGTTCGGGCTCCGGCGGCGGCAGCAAGATCAAGGTCGGCATCAAATTCGACCAGCCGGGCCTCGGCCTGAAGCAGCCGGACGGCACCTACGCCGGCTTCGACGTGGACGTGGCGACCTATGTGGCCGGGCAGCTCGGCTACAAGCCCGCGCAGATCGAGTGGGTCGAGACCAAGAGCGCCGACCGTGAGAACGCGCTGGCGCGTGGCGACGTCAAGTTCATCGCGGCCACGTACTCGATCAACGACGAGCGCGCCAAGAAGGTCGACTTCGCCGGCCCCTACCTGCTGGCGCACCAGGACCTGCTCGTCAAGAAGGACTCGACGATCGCGAAGGCCACGGACCTCAACGGCAAGAACCTCTGTTCCGTGACCGGCTCGACCTCGGCGCAGAACATCCACGACACGATCGCCCCGAAGGCCAACCTCCGTGAGAACGCGGGCTACTCGGAGTGCATCGCGGCCCTCCAGAGCGGTGCCGTCGACGCGGTGACCACCGACGACTCGATCCTCGCGGGCTTCGCCTCGCAGGACAAGTTCAAGGGTCAGTTCAAGCTCGCCGGCCTGAAGCTCAGCAACGAGAACTACGGCATCGGCGTCAAGAAGGGCGACTCCGCGACGGTCGACAAGATCAACGCCGCGCTGGAGAAGATGGTCAGCAGTGGCGCCTGGCAGACCGCGGTGACCAAGAACTTCGGCCCGGCCGAGTACAAGAACGAGCCCGCCCCGAAGATCGGCGACATCGTCAAGTAAGCCCGAGAAAACCCCGGTAAGGCAGGCCCCATACCCGGAAGCGCGGGAGATCGTGTTCGACTTTCTTCAAGGTTATGACGTCCTCGGGGCGTTCTGGATGACGGTGAAACTCACCGCCCTCTCCGCCCTCGGCTCCCTGGTCTGGGGCACACTGCTGGCCGGCATGCGGGTCAGTCCGGTCCCCCTGATGCGTGGTTTCGCCACCTTCTACGTGAACACCGTCCGGAACATCCCTCTGACGGTCATCATCGTCTTCACCTCGCTCGGCCTCGCCGACATCTTCGGCGTCACGATGGGCGCGTCCGACGACTTCAAGGTGCAGGGTTTCCGGCTGGCGCTGCTGGGTCTCGTGGCGTACCACGCGGCCTTCGTCTGCGAGGCGGTGCGCTCCGGCATCAACACGGTGCCCGTCGGCCAGGCGGAGGCGGCCCGCGCCATCGGGCTGAGCTTCACCCAGGTGCTGCGGATCGTCATCCTTCCGCAGGCGTTCCGCGCGGTCATCGCACCGCTGGCGAACGTACTGATCGCCCTCACCAAGAACACCACCGTGGCGGCGGCGATCGGTGTCGCCGAGGCCGCCGCCCTCATGAAGACCATGATCGAGAACGAGGCCCAGACGGTCGCCATCGGCGCGGTCTTCGCGTTCGGCTTCGTGGTACTGACCCTGCCCACCGGCCTCCTCCTCGGCTGGCTGGGCAAGCGACTGGCGGTGAAGCGATGACCTCCGTCCTCTACGACGCGCCCGGCCCCCGCGCCAAGCGGCGCAACCTGCTCGTCTCCATAGCGTTCTTCGTGCTGCTGGCCCTCTTCTTGTGGTGGGTCTGGCAGACGATGGACGACAAGGGGCAGCTGAAGTGGTCCCTGTGGCAGCCGTTCACCACGGCGGACGCCTGGACGACGTATCTGCTGCCGGGCCTCGGCGACACCCTGAAGGCCGCCGGCCTCGCCATGGTGATAGCCCTCCCCCTGGGCGCCTTCTTCGGTATCGCCCGGATGTCCGACCACAGGTGGGTGCGGGTCCCCGCCGGAGTGGTGGTCGAGTTCTTCCGGTCGATCCCGGTCCTCCTCCTGATGCTCTTCGCGAACGAGTTCTACGTCCGCTCCTCGGGCATCAGCAGCGAGGAACGGCCCCTGTACGCCGTCGTCACGGGCCTGGTGCTCTACAACGCCTCGGTGCTCGCCGAGATCGTCAGGGCGGGCATCCTGTCCCTCCCGAAGGGGCAGACGGAGGCCGCGTACGCGATCGGTCTGCGCAAGGGCCAGACGATGACGAGCATCCTGCTGCCGCAGTCCGTCACCGCCATGCTGCCGGCCATCGTCAGCCAGCTCGTGGTCATCGTGAAGGACACCGCGCTGGGCGGCGTGATGCTGGGCTTCACGGAGCTGCTCAACTCGCGCAGCACCCTGGCGGCCAACTACGCCAACGTGGTGGCGAGTTTCATCGTCGTGGGAATCATCTACATCCTCCTGAACCTCGCCCTCACCACCTTCGCCAGCTGGCTGGAGCGCAGGCTCCGGCGCAGCAAGAAGAGCACGGGCGCGACCGTCGACCTGGAGGACGCGACGGGGCTCAACCCCGCGCAGGTCGGCGGATCGTACGGGACCGGCACCGAAGTATGATGATCCGTCAAAAGACGTGAACGACACGGAGGCAGTGGCATGATCGCCACTGCCTCCGTCACTTGACGCAAGCACCGGCAATGGGTTGCATACGTTCTGTGATCGTGCACCCTGCTCCAACTTCCTGTTCACCTGCGTCCCTGAGGACACCGTCACGGGCAGGGGGCGCCGCACCGTGGACCCGGTGATCATCGTCGGGGCGGGGCCCGTGGGGCTCACGCTCGCCCTGGCACTGGCGCGGCAGGAAGTGCCCTCCGTCCTCCTGGACGAGGGTCCGGGCAAGGACGAACCGCGCCCCGCGCGCACCGTCGTTCTGCGCGAGGACACCACCGCGCTGCTGGAGCGGCTGACCGGCACACCGCTCGGCGCGGCCGGAACGCGCTGGGCCGGATGGCGGTCGATGCGGCGCAAGCAGGTGACACGCGAGATCGCCTTCGACGAGACCGAGCCCGCCCCCCTGCACATCGCCCAGCACGTCCTGGCCGGCGCCCTCCGGCAGGCCCTGGCGGGCGAGCGACTGGTGAAGATCGCCCCGGACAACCGCCTCGACTCGCTCGAACAGGAGCCCTCGGGCGTCACCGCGCACACCCGCGGCCCCAACGGGACCTGGTGGCGCGGCAGCCACCTGGTCGGCTGCGACGGCCCGCGCTCGACCGTCCGCAAACTCCTCGACATCCGCTTCCCCGGCCGTACGGCGGTGGAGCGACACGCCGTGGCCGCGCTGCGCACGGAACTTCCGTGGCCCGACCAGGCGTTGTTGCATCGGGTACCGCCGTGGCGGACGTCCGGACCCTCGGCCGGGGAGGTCACCGGACGCCCCCTCCCGGACGGCGTGTGGCGCCTGGACTGGCTGCTGCCCCCGGGCAAGGACCTGGTCACCCCCGAGCTGCTGCTGGCCCGCATCCGGGAGACGCTCGCGGGCTGGACCGAGGGCCCGACCCCGCCGTACGAACTGCTCGACACCGGTGTGCACACCGTGCACCACCGGCTCGCGCGGCGGTGGCGGGCGGGGCGGGTGTTCCTCGCCGGGGACGCGGCGCATCTGCTGGGGGCGCTCGGGACGCAGGGGCTGGACGAGGGGCTGCGGGACGCCGACAACCTCGCCTGGAAGCTGGCGCTGGCCTGGCACCACGGGCCGCACGAGGCGCTGCTGGACAGCTACCAGGAGGAGCGGCGGGCGGTCGTCGCCGCCCGGCTGCGCGCCGCCGACCAGGCGCTGCCGCTGGTGCGCGGCGGCGCCGGACTGCGCGCCGTCGTGCCCGGCTCGACGCGCAACCACGACGCGCTGCTCACGGACGGTCACCTGGGGCGCGGCGCGCTCGGTGCGCCGGGGTCGTACGCCGACTCGCCGCTCGCGCCCCTGCACATCGAGGCGGAGGTGCCCGTCGACACCCCGCCCGGCGCGCCCGTCGCCGATGTCCGGGTCACCGCCGAGGACGGCGCGTTCGTACGGCTGCGGGACCGCCTCGGACGGGGATCCCTGCTGGTCGTGCTGGTCGCGCCGGGCACGGGCGTGTGGGAGCGCAAGCACTGGGTGACCGCCGGGATCATGCCCCGGCTCGCCGCCGCCGTGACCGCCCTGCCGCACCCGGCCGAGCTGCTGGTCACCGAGAGCTACCCGGGCGCCGCCGCCCACACCGTCCTCCTCGTACGGCCCGACGGACACCTGGTCACAGCACTGAGCGGGGTACGTCCGGCCGACCTGTACGCGGCGGCGGAGGCGACACTGGGCGGTCCGTCGCGGACGGAGGCGACGGCCGGTTCGCACTGAGCGCGGACGGAGGCGACGGCCGGTTCGCACCGAGGTGGGCGGGCCGGCCGTTGTCCACATAGTGACGGTGAGTTGACCGGTCCGCACCGCCATGCTGTACTCCAGATCGTGACCGATACCTCTGTCCACCTGTGGCGGAAGGTCCATCTGGACCTAGTCCGCTACGTGGGCTGCGTGTGTCACATCTCCTGCTGAATTCGCATCTCCCTCACCCGCGCGCGCCACTGTCGTGACGTCTGCGCGCGCACTTTCGCGAACCTTCATCAGGACGGTGCACGTGTCTGTCTCCCCCTCTGCCCCCGTGTCCCCCGCCGCGCCCTCCCAGGCCCCGACGCAAGCGGACCTCCTCGACTTCGTCCGGCGCACGGCCGCCGACGCCGAGCTGATCGCCTCCCTCCCCCTCGATCCCGAAGGCCGCACCTGGGTGCGGCTGGAGGGGCCCGGCGGCAGCGAGGCATGGCTGATCGGCTGGCCGCCCGGCAGCGGCACCGGCTGGCACGACCACGCCGAGTCGGTCGGCGCCTTCCTCACCGCCGCCGGCGAACTCAAGGAGAACTCGCTCGCCGCTCGACTCCCCAGCCACGGCTGGAAGACCCTCGAACTGGAGGAGGGCGTGGACCGCGAGCGCCGGCTGCCGACCGGCAAGGGCCGCGCCTTCGGCCACCACCACGTCCACGAGGTCCTCAACGAGTCCCTCGATGAGCACGCGATCTCCGTCCACGCCTACTACCCGCCGCTGCCGCAGATCCGCCGCTACAGCCGCACGGGTCCGGTGCTGCGCCTGGAGCAGGTCGAACGCCCGGAGGACTGGCAGTGAGCGCGACAGCAGCAGACGCCGTGAGCGAACAGCCGCCCGGGATAGACGAGTTGCTGGAGCGGGTCCGCGCGGGCTACGAACGGACCGAGGCGCGGGCGGCCTACGAAGCGGCCCGCGCCGGCGACGCGCTCCTGGTCGACATCCGCTACGCCGCCCTGCGCGACCGGGACGGCCTGATCCCCGGCGCCCTGGTCGTCGAGCGCAACGAACTGGAGTGGCGCCTCGACCCACGCGGCAGCCATCGCGCGCCCGAGGCCACCGGCCACGACCTGCGCGTCGTGGTGATCTGCAACGAGGGCTACGCGTCCAGCCTGGCAGCCGCGTCCCTGCACCAACTGGGCCTGCACCGCGCGACGGACCTCGTCGGCGGCTTCCAGGCCTGGAAGGCGGCGGGACTGCCGGTCACGTTCTCCTAGCCACCCTGGTCACCGGACACCCTGACCTCCAGAGATCCTGGTTCTTCTGGACACGCTTCCTACGGACACCCTTCCTACGGCAGGACAGGGCAGGGCGGAGCGAAGCGGACGGTCATGTTTCGGGCTCACTGTCCGCTGCCGCTCCGTCCATTGCCTCACTGTCCACTGCGTGGCCGTCCGGCCCGTTCACAGCCCGTCGGACGGGCAGTAGAGCGGGGCGGTGTCCGCGTTGCCCCTGGTGATCAGGCGGGCCGGTGTGGTGGCGATCTTCCGCACCTTCTCCTTACGGAGCAGGCTGATGGCATTGGTGACGGCCAGTTCGCCGGTGTCCTTGGCCGAGTTGGAGACGGTGGCGGCGAAACGGCCGTCCTTGAGGGCGGCCAGCGCAGCGTCGGTCCCGTTGACCGTCACGATCTTGACTTTCTTGCCGCCGTTCTCGTCGAGAGCCTTGCGGGCGGCGAACGCCATCTCCTCGTTGGCGACGAAGGCGTAGTCCAGATCGGGATGCGCCTTGATCATGCCCTCGGCGACGGTCCCGGCCTTCGCGGCGACGAACATGGCGGGCTGGTTCGCGACCACCTTCGCGCTCGCCGGGAGCCCCTTGGTGAACCCGCCGACGAGCAGATCGGAGGCCGCGCCGGGGGCGCCCGCGATGACACCCACCTGTACGTCACGTCCCGAGGCGTCGTCCTTGATCCAGTCGGCATCCAGCTTGCCCACCGTCTTCAGGTCGACGACGACGGCCCCGAGGATGTCGTCCGGATCGGCGCTGACCGAGGTCAGGAAGATCGGGATGTGCGCGGCCTTGGCCTTGGCGATGTCGCTCTTGAGGGCCGTGGTGTCGACGGTCTGCACGATGATCGCGTCGACGTGGCGGGCGATCATGTCCTGGATGTTGGACAGTTCCCGCGCGGCGTCCTGATGCGAGTCGGCCGTGACGAGCTTCGCGAAGTTGCTCTTGGCTGTGCTCTCGATCGACCGCTGCAGACAGGTGTGGAACTCCGTACTGCCGCCGTTGACGAACCCGAGGGTGGTCGGCCCGTCGTGGGCGGGCGTGGCGCTGGACTCGAGTCCGCAGCCACTCAGCAGGAGACCGGTACCGGCCGCGAAGACGGCCAGGGTTCTTCGTCGGTGGGCAGGCAGGGACAACGGTGGCCGCCTTTCAGGGCGTACGAGGACCGGTCGACGGGGCGGCCGGAGGCGCTCGGGCAGGCCTGACTGCGGCTCAGCGGGCGCGGAGGGCCGGGAAGTTGGAGCTGGGTGATCGCGGGTCGGCAGCAGAAGCTACCCCCGGGCCAAACGTCCGCGCCCTCCGCGGAACGCACGCTAAGCCTGCGCGGTGTGCACCCCTGGGTGGGTAACTTCCGGGGCTGGACTCCCCTGGCGGTTTCCCTTGGCTCACTGTCGGGCGGTCGCCACCGTGACCGCCCGGACCCTGGGGGCCAGCGGCAATCCGGCCTCTTCCATAGGGGGTGGGCCCTGCCTCGGCCCTCACCCCGGTGCTTGCCTGAACGCGGTCGGCGCCCCCGCGCGTCCACCGTGTTCAGGACGTTCGCACCACCGAAGGGTCGGAACCGGAACTGGTCCGGATCAGTACCCCTCGTCCCCGAGGAACTCCGTGTCCTCGCCCTCTTCTTCCAGCGCCTGTCGGACCACTCTGAGGGCCATGCCCTGGGAGTAGCCTTTGCGGGCCAGCATGCCCGCGAGGCGGCGCACCCTCTTGTCGCGGTCGAGGCCTTGGGTGGACCGCAGTTTGCGGTCCACCAGTTCACGGGCCGTTGTCTCCTCCTGCTCGGAGTCGAGCTGGGAGACGGCCTCGTCGATCAGCGTCGAGTCGATGCCCTTGGTGCGCAGCTCCTGCGAGAGCGCGCGCCGGGCCAGGCCCCGGCCGCGGTGCCGGGACTCCACCCAGGCGTCCGCGAACGCACCGTCGTTGATCAGCCCGACCTCCTCGAACCGCGACAGCACCTCGTCCGCCACCTCGTCCGGGATCTCCCGCTTGCGCAGGGCGTCCGCGAGCTGCTTGCGGGTGCGCGGGTTCCCGGTGAGCAGGCGCAGGCAGATTCCCCGCGCCCGCTCAGCCGGGTCCGCCGGTGGCTCCTCCTTCTCGGCCCTCGACGAGGAGAAGTCACCCCCGTCCTCTCCGGACGACTCGCCGAAGCCACGGCCACGGCGCCCGCGTCTACCCCGCGCGCCGTCACCGCGCGCCGTAGACCCTCGCGAGCCGCTTTGGTCACGCGCTCCGCGGCTACGGCGGGAGCCGCGGCCGTACGCGTCGTCGTCGGCGGACTCGTCGCCGGGCGAACTGCCGCCGGGCGCCGAGCTTCTGAAAGGCCGACCGGTGCCCGCCGAACCGTAGCCGGACTCCGAGCCGCCGAACGGCGGGCCTGGCTCCCCCGCGAAGCCGCCAGCCGACCACGCGCCGCCCGGCTCACCGCCGTACGGCTCCTCGGGCAGGCCGTCCGCACCGTGGGCCAGGCCGTCGCCGCCTTCCCCGCGCCCCTGGGGGGCGCTGGGATACGCGTACTCGGACCAGTCCGTTCGTCGTGTCACGGGTCAGCTCTTGGCTGCCGTGGCCTTGGCCTTGGTGGTCTTGGCCGCCGGAGCGGGCACCGCCTTCGCGGCGTCGTCCGTGGCGGCGGGGGCCGCCCCGTCCGCGACCGCCTCGGCTGCGGGCTTGTCCTTCTCCGGACGGACGCCCACGCCCAGCTTCTCCAGGATCTTCTTCTCGATCTCGTTGGCCAGGTCGGGGTTGTCCTTCAGGAAGTTGCGCGCGTTCTCCTTGCCCTGGCCGAGCTGGTCGCCCTCGTACGTGTACCAGGCGCCGGCCTTGCGGACGAAGCCGTTCTCCACGCCCATGTCGATCAGGCCGCCCTCGCGGCTGATGCCCTGGCCGTAGAGGATGTCGAACTCGGCCTGCTTGAAGGGCGGCGCGACCTTGTTCTTGACGACCTTGACGCGGGTGCGGTTGCCGACCGCGTCCGTGCCGTCCTTCAGGGTCTCGATACGGCGGATGTCGAGTCGCACCGAGGCGTAGAACTTCAGCGCGCGGCCACCGGTCGTGGTCTCCGGGGAGCCGAACATCACGCCGATCTTCTCGCGGAGCTGGTTGATGAAGATCGCGGTGGTCTTTGACTGGTTGAGCGCGCTCGTGATCTTCCGCAGCGCCTGGCTCATCAGACGGGCCTGCAGACCGACGTGGCTGTCACCCATCTCGCCCTCGATCTCCGCGCGCGGGACGAGCGCCGCGACGGAGTCGATGACGATGAGGTCGAGGGCGCCGGAGCGGACCAGCATGTCCACGATCTCCAGGGCCTGCTCGCCGTTGTCCGGCTGGGACAGGATCAGGTTGTCGATGTCGACGCCGAGCTTCTTCGCGTACTCGGGGTCGAGGGCGTGCTCCGCGTCCACGAACGCGACCTGGCCGCCGGCCCGCTGGGCGTTCGCCACCGCGTGCAGGGTCAGGGTCGTCTTGCCGGAGGACTCCGGGCCGTAGACCTCCACCACTCGGCCGCGCGGCAGTCCGCCGACGCCGAGGGCGACGTCCAGTGCGGTCGACCCGGTGGGGATGACCTCGATGGGCTCGTTCGGCCGCTCGCCGAGGCGCATCACCGCGCCCTTGCCGAATTGCCGTTCAATCTGTGCGAGTGCGGCGTCCAGCGCCTTCTCGCGGTCGGTTCCTGCCATGGGTTCCACCCGGTTTGCTTGAGTCGATCGCTTCACGTCAAAGACGCTAACGCCTGCCACTGACAATGCGCCCCGACGCCCGTCCGGCCTGTGGATAACTCGGGCACTTCACCATCAAAAGCCTGCCGAAATGCCCGTCATGGCCTCGCCGGAGCTTCCATAAGAATGGATGTTCGATTTTCGTGTCAAGCGCACCACGCGGCACTCGCGTCACCGATCTCCTCCGATGGCGAACGTCGTGACGACGCTTCGATCGACATGGAAATCCTTCCGCGCCGGGCCCGGTCGCCCTTGACTGAAAGCCGCAGCCAAGGGCGACCGACCACAAGGAGAACGCGATGAGGACATGGAAGCGCGCGGGGATCGCGGCCGTACTGACCGCGGCGGCGATCGGCATCATGAGCCCGGCGGCGTCGGCCGTTCCCATGCCGTGGGAGACCAGCCTCGTGCACCGGCCCGCGCCGACGCACAGCACGACGATCACCCCGGCCGGCGAGACCGGCGCCGTCACCATCCTGTGCAGCGGCAACTGCTACCAGTAGCAACCTCGGCGGGCGCCGCACGCTACCGGACCGGCCGACAGCGCACGTTGACCGCGGCCGTGCGGTCGTCGCCGTTCAGGAGCCCGAGCGGGACGGGGCTGCCTCCAGGGTTGTCGTAGAGCCGGATGCCGTCGCCGAGCAGTACGGGGACGATGTGCAGGTCGATCTCGTCGAGCAGCCCGCGCTCCAGGAGTTGTCGGCCGATCGTGGGCGAGAGCACTTCGAGGTTCTTGCCCCCGGCGGCCTCCAGCCCGATGCGGACGGCCTCGGCCACGTCGCAGTCGAGGAAGGTCACCCCGGGGGCGGGCGGTGCGTCGTCGGGATGGTGCGTGAGGACGAACACCGGGCCCTGCCACGCGCCTCCGTAGACGCTGCCTGCATCGGGGAAGGCGTCGAAGCCGTCCCTGCCGCCCAGTACGGCGCCGGTCGTCGCGACGTACTCCTCGACCAGACCGGGCCGGAACGAGAAGCCCGTCATCCAGTCCATCGCATGACCCGGCCCCGCCACGAACCCGTCCAGCGACATCGTGAAGTGCCACAGCACCTTGCCCGCCGCGGTCTGCGGCTCGGTGTCCGCCGACCGTGGGGCGGGTGCGGTGGCGCGGTGCTGCGGGGTCTTTGCGGTGGACATGATCGTTCCTCGCTTCAAGGGGCACGGTTCCGCGGATTCCGAGCGGCTTCCACCTCCATGGACCCCGCATGCCCCCGAAACTCATCGTCGCCCCTCCGGGGGCCTACTTCCGCCGTCGTACGGCGGGTGCCTTCGGTCGTACGACGACTGCGCGACGGGTTCCCGCGAGGCTCGGGCCATGAAGCCGCACGTACGTCCCGCCGAGCGTCTCTGCCATGTGACCGGGGCCCTGTTGATCCTCTCCGGGCTGGTGCACCTGGGGGTGTTCGCGGTCGACGGCGGCCCCTGGTACGGGCCCGTCTCCTGGCGCAAGCCCGTCACGTTCGGGCTCTCCTTCGGGGCGACGCTGATCGCGGTCACCTGGGTCACGTCGTATCTGCGCGTCGGGGCCCGGCTGCGCACCGTGCTGCTCGTCGTGTTCGCCGCCGACTGTGTCCTGGAGGTCGGCGGCATCACCCTTCAGGCATGGCGCCGGGTGCCGTCGCACCTCGACATGGAGACGCCCTTCGACACGGGGGTGTCCATGATGCTCGCGGTGGGCGGCGGCGTCCTCGTGGTACTGCTCACCGTGTTCGCGGTGACGTCCTTCCGGCACCGGCCGACGGGTCCCACGGGGATGGCGCTCGCGGTGCGTTCCGGTTTCGCGATCCTGCTCGTGGCGCTGGCCTCGGGCGCCGCGATGATCGCGCGCGGGGTCGTCCTCGCCCGGACCGGCCACCAGGAGGCGGCGTACCACTCGACGGCCCCGCTCAAGCCACTGCACGGGGTGAGCCTGCACGCCGTCCTGGTCCTGCCGGCACTGGCCTGGCTGCTGTCCCGCACGTCCTGGAGCGAGACGGTACGGCTGCGGGCCGTGACGGTGGCGGTCGGCTGCTACGTCGTCGCCGTGGTCGGGGCCGGGGTGTGGGCGGTGCTCACGTACTGACCGCGACGGGCCGGTGCCCCTGCCGGATCGCCCCCGGAGGTGTCGCCGAGTCCTCCCTCAGGAGGAGCTCTCGCCGGAGTTCCTCGGCTCGGAGTCCCTCGGCTCGGAGTCGGCCGGTGCGGACCCGGCCGCTTCCGGATCGGTCGACCGCGAGTCGGCTCTCCTGCAGTCGGTCACGTCGATGGCGTCGGTCCTGTCGGCGGAGCCTGTCGTGCCGGCGGAACCCGTCGTGTCGACAGCGTCGGCCTCTGTCAGCTGCTGCGCCGCCCTCTCCCCGGTACGCCGTTCCCACAGCCCACGCGCGCGTGTCAGCAGGCCGGGGGCGTCCGAGCCGCGGGTCGTCCGGTGGCCCTGGACCCGGGGGTCGTCCGTGACCGCGTACCGCTTCACGTACGCCCCGAGGAACGCCTGCAGCGTGGCGACGGCCGGGATGGAGATCAGCGCGCCCACGGCGCCCAGGAGCGCGGTGCCCGCGATGACCGAGCCGAAGGCGACGGCGGGGTGGATGTCGACGGTCTTCGCGGTCAGCTTGGGCTGCAGCATGTAGTTCTCGAACTGCTGGTAGATCACCACGAAGATCAGCACCCACAACGCGTACCAGGGGTCCACGGTGAAGGCGATCAGCATGGGCAGGGCACCCGCCAGATAGGTGCCGATGGTCGGGATGAACTGGGAGACCAGGCCCACCCAGACGGCGAGCACGGGCGCGTACGGGATGCCCAGCGCCTGCAGCAGGATGTAGTGCGCCACTCCGGAGACCAGCGCCATCAGGCCGCGTGAGTATATGTAGCCGCCTGTCTTGTCGACGGCGATCTCCCACGCGCGCAGCACCTCGACCTGCCGGGCGGGCGGCAGCACGGAGCACAGCGCGCGCCGCAGCCGCGGCCCGTCGGCGGCGAAGTAGAACGAGAACAGACCGATCGTCAGCAGCTGGAAGAGGCCGCCGAGCACCTGGGTGGACACGTCCAGGACGCCGGTCGCGCTGTTCTGCACGTACTTGCGCAGCCAGTCGGAGTGGAGCAGCCCTTCCTGGATGTCGACCCGTCTGAGGTCGGTGTGGAAGTGCCCGTTGATCCAGTTGATGACGGAGTCGAGGTAGTCCGGGAAGTCCTCGATCATCTTGATGATCTGGCCGGCGAGCATCGACCCGAGGAGCGTGACGAAGCCGGCGCACACGATCAGCAGACCGAGGAAGACCAGGAACGTGGCCAGTCCACGGCGCATCCCGAAGGCGGACATCCGGCTCACCGCGGGCTCGATGGCGAGGGCCAGGAAGAACGCGATGAGGATGTTGATCAGCAGCCCGATGAGCTGGTGGAAGGCCCAACTGCCCAGCTGGAACACGGCGACGAGGGTGAGCGCGAGCACCATGGCGCGCGGCAGCCAGCGGGGCATGCCCGTGTGCGGTGCGGCGCCGTCGGCCGGGGGCGGGATCGGCGGCGTCGCACCGGTAGGGGATGCCTGCGGGGCGTCGCGCCCGGTCTCGTCAGTGACTGCCACGGTGCAAGTCTCGCCTACGCCACCGACAACCGGTCACCACCGTCGATCTTCGTGACCGATCAGCGACTTTCGGCCGGAGGATCAGCGGCTCTGTCGCGGAACGTTCATGACGTCGCAGACCACGCGCCACACGTCCTTGGCCTCCCAGCCCGCGTCCAGCGCCTCGTGCACCGTCCGCCCGCCGAGTTCCGTCATCACATGATCGCGCGCGAAGCTCTCGGCGTATCCCGCGCCGAAGTGCTCCGTCATCCGCTGCCAGAAGACCGTCAACCGCATGACACCAGTATCCCGCCCTGAGAGTGGGACCGGGTCGGGACCCCTTGCGGAGACCTCTTTACGTCCTACGGTCTGACCCATGGCCGAAACAGGAGCTTCCCCACTCCCCCCGCCGCCCCCGGCGCACTCCCCGCTCTTCCGCGCCGAGCACTTCGTCTGGCTCACCGCGCGCGTGCTGGAGCAGCGCCTCTTCGCGTACCACTTCCTCAACGGCGAACCCGATCCGGTGGAGACCGCGCTGGACGCCTACCGCAACGAGGACGGCGGCTACGGGCACGCCCTGGAGCCCGATCTGCGCGGCCCGGTCAGCCAGCCGCTGCACACCGGGCACGCGCTGCGCGTCCTGGACGCCGTCGGGCGCTGCGGCGGGCAGCGGGTGGAGCGCGTGTGCCGGTATCTGACCTCGGTCTCCACGGCCGACGGCGCGCTGCCCGCGATCCTTCCCGGTCAGCGCGGCTATCCGACGGCGCCCTTCGTGCCGATCGTGGACGACCCGCCCAGTGAACTCCTCGCCACCGGGCCCGTGGTGGGCCTGCTGCACCGCAACGAGGTGTGGCACGCCTGGCTGTTCCGGGCCACCGACTACTGCTGGCAGGCCGTCGACGCCCTGGAGAAGTCGCATCCGTACGAGATCGAGGCCGCCGTGGCCTTCCTGGACTCGGCGCCCGACCGCCCGCGCGCGGAGGCGGCGGCCGACCGCCTCGGCCGCCTGGTGCGCGAGCAGCGGCTCGCCGCCTTGGACCCGGAGCACCTGGAGGCGTACCCGGTCGCTCCCGGGTACGCGCCGGGCGAGCACCACTTTCCCTACGACTATGCGAGGACGCCGAGTTCGCTCGCGCGCGCGTGGTTCACGGACGACGAGATGGCCCGCTCCCTGGACCACCTCGCGGGCGACCAGCGCGAGGACGGCGGCTGGCCGATCCGCTGGCGCCAGTGGGCACCGGGCATCGCCCTGGAGGCACGCCCCATGGTGACGATCCAGGCCCTGCGCACCCTGAAGGCGCACGGCCGTTCCGTGGGCTGATCCGGGGGCGCGTCAGCCGCCGATGGCCCGGACACCCGCCGTCACCAGGACGGCCGCCGCGACGACGAGCAGGAAGGGCGCCCGCAGCACCAGCGCCACGGCGGCCGCGGCGAGCCCCGCGGCCCGGGCGTCGAGCACGAGCGCGTGCCCGTCGGCGAAGGTCTGCTGGGCGGTGAGCGCGGCGAGCAGGGCGACCGGGAGCAGGGCGGCGAGCCGCCTCACCAGCGGCCGTTCCAGGGCGCCCGCGGGCACCAGCAGTCCGGCGAGCTTGACGACGTAGCAGCCGATCGCGGTTGCCGCGATCGCGATCCAGACGGTCAACGGTCCTCCTCCTGTGTCTCCTGTGTGTCGTTACGTGTCCCTCCATGCCGACGGCCCGCTACGTAGAGGGTGATCGGCGCCGCGAGAGCGGCGGCCAGGACCGGCACGCCGGCCGGCAGCACGGGCAGCAGGCCGAGTCCCAGAAGGACCGCGAGCGCGGCGACGGCACGCTCCGTGGTGGTCGTGAGCATGGGTGCGAGCAGTGCCAGGAAGACGGCGGGGCCTGCCGCGTCGAGGCCCCACGCGTCCGTGTCCCCGATGGCCTTGGCGCCCAGCGCGCCAAGCAGTGTGGTGAGGTTCCACAGCAGGTACAGGCTGAGCCCGGTGACGGTGAAGCCGATCCGCGCGGCCCGCCGCGTGGGCTGCGCGAGCGTGACCGCCGTCGTCTCGTCGATGACCCACTGGGCGGCGAACGGGCGCACCGCGCGCGGGAGGGCGAGCAACTGCGAGAGACGCAGCCCGTAGAAGGTGTTCCGCACCCCCAGGAAGAAGGCTCCCGCCGCCGCGGTGAGCGGATTGCCGCCGGCCGCGAGCGCTCCCACGAGCGCGAACTGGGATGCCCCGGTGAACACCAGGAGACTGAGAGCACAGGTCTGCAGCAGGCTGAGCCCGCCACCGGCCGAGGTCACTCCGAAGGCGAAACCGGACAGCCCTACGGCGATCCCGACTCCGAGGGCGTCCCGTACGACGGCGGAGTCCGGCTTTTCGCCCGCCTCGGGGTCTCGTTCCCCTTCTGGTCCAGTCCCTTCCGTTCCGGCGCGTATGTCTTCTGAAGCGATCTGTTCTGCCACGCGTCGAACGGTAGGAGCGGTCGCCTCCCCGCGTCTTGTACGTTCTTGCGCTCCCGCTGGTAGGCGCCCGGGGGCACGCCGACGATCCGGGCGAAGTGCCGGTTGAGGTGCGGCTGGTCCGTGAAGCCGACGGCGACGGCGGCCTCCGCCGGTCCGGTACCCGCGTCCAGGAGGCGACGCGCCCGCCGTACGCGGGCGTCGGTCAGCCAGGTGTGGGGCGGCATCCCGTAGGCGTTGCGGAAGGCGCGCAGCAGTGCGAAGGGGCTGGTCCCCAGGTCCGCGGCGAGCTGTTCCAGGGTGGGTGGTTCGGCCATGCGCGCTTCCAGGACGGCACGCGCGCGTGCGGCGACCCGATCGCCTGCCGTGGGCACGACGCGCTGGGGAAGCGGGCCGCCGTTGAGCCGGAGCAGCCTGGTGACGGCGACCCGCAGCAGGGTGTCGGCGGCGAGCGCGTTGCTCTCGTCGGCCGCGCGCAGGATCTGGTGGACGAGGCCGACGGTGTGGGGGTCGTCGAGCACGGGACTGACGAAACCGGGGGTGCCGCGGATCGAGGTGGTCTCGGCGGCTATCGCGGCCACCACTTCGGGCGACGGGTAGACCGCCCCGTACCGCCAGCCCTCGGGCACACCCGCCCGGCCGGTGTGCGGAGTGTCCGGGTTGACCAGCGCGAGCGCTCCCGCCCCGGCGGACACGTCGCCCCCGCCGTGCCGGAACACCTCGACGCCGTCCGAGATGGCGGCGATGACGAAGTTCTCGTGCGTGTGCCGGACGAACGTCTTGTGGATGTACCGGGCCCTCAGCAGGTCGACGCCGGGCAGCTCCGTGTACCGCCAGTGCCTCGCCAACTCGCCCGAACCCGCCATACGGCCATTCTCCGCCACGGCGACGGGAGGGCGCGGTCCCGGCCACGGTGACCGGAAGCCGCCGAAACGGTCCTGCCCGCGGCGGCCGGCAGACGACCGAAACGATTCCGCCAGCAGCCGCCGGAGAGTCACCGCAGGTCAGACGGATTGTCAGTGGTCGGGTGCAGGATGGACGCATGGTCAGTTCCGCACACCGAGCCCTCGACGGCTTCTCCCCCGCGACCCGCGGCTGGTTCACGGGGGCCTTCTCCGCGCCCACCGCGGCCCAGGCGGGCGCGTGGAAGGCCATCGGCGAGGGCTCGGACGTGCTGGTGGTCGCCCCGACCGGTTCCGGCAAGACCCTGGCCGCCTTCCTCGCCGCCCTGGACCAGCTCGCCGCGACACCCCCGCCCGCCGACCCCAGGAAGCGCTGCCGCGTCCTGTACGTGTCCCCTCTGAAGGCCCTCGCGGTCGACGTGGAGCGCAACCTCCGCTCCCCGCTCACCGGCATCCGCCAGGAGTCCGTCCGCCTGGGCCTGCCCGAGCCCGAGGTCAAGGTCGGCATCCGCTCCGGAGACACCCCGCCCGCCGAGCGCCGCGCGTTGTCCACGCGCCCGCCGGACATCCTGATCACCACTCCGGAGTCCCTGTTCCTGATGCTGACGTCGGCCACGCGCGACGCGCTGACGGGCATCGAGACGGTGATCCTGGACGAGGTGCACGCCGTCGCCGGCACCAAGCGGGGCGCGCATCTCGCTCTGTCCCTGGAGCGGCTGGACGAGCTGCTGCCGAAGCCGGCCCGCCGTATCGGCCTCTCGGCGACCGTGCGCCCGGTCGACGAGGTCGCCCGTTATCTTTCCCCGCGCGGCAAGGTGGAGATCGTCCAGCCGACGTCCGGCAAGGAGTTCGACCTCTCCGTGGTCGTCCCGGTCGAGGACCTGGGCGAGCTGGGCGGCTCCCCGGTGGCGGACGGCAGCGAGGGCAAGGAGAAGCCGTCGATCTGGCCGCACGTCGAGGAGCGCATCACCGACCTCGTCCAGGCACATCGTTCAACAATCGTGTTCGCCAACTCCCGCCGCCTGGCGGAGCGGCTGTGCAACCGGCTCAACGAGATCGCCTACGAGCGCGCGACCGGCGAGTCCCTGGACGAACATCACGCACCGGCTGAGCTGATGGGCGGATCCGGCGCGGCCCAAGGTGCGCCCCAGGTCATCGCCCGCGCCCACCACGGCTCGGTCTCCAAGGAACAGCGTGCCCAGGTCGAGGAAGACCTCAAGGCCGGCCGGCTGCCCGCCGTCGTGGCCACGTCCAGCCTGGAGCTGGGCATCGACATGGGCGCCGTCGATCTCGTCATCCAGGTGGAGTCCCCGCCCTCCGTGGCCTCCGGCCTCCAGCGCGTGGGCCGCGCGGGACACCAGGTCGGCGCGGTCTCCACAGGTGTGGTGTTCCCGAAGTACCGGGGCGACCTCGTCCAGGCCGCCGTGGTCACCGAGCGGATGCGCACCGGATCCATCGAGTCCCTGAAGGTCCCCGCCAACCCCCTGGACGTCCTCGCCCAGCAGCTCGTCGCGATGACGGCGCTGGACACCTGGCAGGTCGACGACCTGCTCGCCACGGTCCGCCGGGCCGCCCCCTTCGCCTCGCTCCCGGAGTCGGCGTTCACGGCCGTGCTCGACATGCTCGCGGGCCGCTATCCCTCGGACGCGTTCGCCGAGCTGCGCCCGCGCGTGGTGTGGGACCGCGTCGCCGGCACGATCACCGGCCGCCCCGGCGCGCAGCGCCTCGCCGTCACCTCCGGGGGCACGATTCCCGACCGCGGTCTCTTCGGGGTCTTCCTCGCGGGCGCCGACCCCAAGAAGGGCGGCGGCCGGGTCGGCGAGCTGGACGAGGAAATGGTCTACGAGTCCCGGGTGGGTGACGTCTTCACCCTCGGCACCAGCTCCTGGCGGATCGAGGACATCACCCGCGACCGCGTCCTGGTCTCCCCCGCGCCGGGCGTGCCGGGCCGGCTCCCCTTCTGGAAGGGCGACCAGCTCGGCCGCCCGCTCGAACTGGGCCGCGCGCTGGGCGCGTTCCTGCGTGAGGTCGGGTCACAGACCAAGGACGACGCCCGCCTGCGCCTCCTCGCCGCGGGCCTCGACACCTGGGCCGCGGAGAACATGCTGTCGTACCTGGCCGAACAGCGCGAGGCCTGCGGTCACATCCCGGACGACCGCACGATCGTCGTGGAGCGCTTCCGCGACGAACTGGGCGACTGGCGCGTGGTCATCCACTCCCCCTTCGGCGCCCAGGTCCACGCCCCCTGGGCCCTCGCCCTCGGCGCCCGCCTCTCCGAGCGCTACGGCATGGACACCCAGGTGATGCACGCCGACGACGGCATCGTCCTGCGGCTGCCCGACGCCGACCTGATGGGCCTGGACCTGCTCGACCAGGAGCCTATGAAGGCGGGCACGGAGTACGACGCCGACCGGGCCCCGGTGGGAGCGGCGGACGTCGCCTTCGACAAGGGCGAGGTCAATCAGCTCGTCACCGACCAGGTCGGCGGCTCGGCCCTGTTCGCGGCCCGCTTCCGCGAGTGCGCCGCCCGCGCGCTGCTGCTGCCCCGCCGCAACCCCGGCAAGCGCACGCCGTTGTGGCAGCAGCGTCAGCGCGCCGCCCAACTGCTGGAGGTGGCCAGCGAGTTCGGCTCGTTCCCGATCGTCCTGGAGGCCGTCCGCGAGTGCCTCCAGGACGTCTTCGACGTCCCGGGCCTCACCGAGCTGATGGGCGACCTGGAGTCCCGCAAGGTCCGCCTCGTCGAGGTCACCACTCCCGAGCCGTCCCCCTTCGCCCGCTCCCTCCTCTTCGGGTACGTCGCCCAGTTCCTCTACGAGGGAGACTCACCGCTCGCCGAGCGCCGCGCCGCCGCCCTGTCCCTGGACTCCCATCTGCTGGCCGAGCTGCTCGGCCAGGCCGAGCTGCGCGAACTGCTCGACGCCGAGGTGCTGACCGAGCTGGAGCGCGAGCTCCAGTGGCTCACCGAGGACCGCCGCATCAAGGACGCCGAGGGCGTCGCCGACCTGCTGCGGATGCTCGGCCCGCTCACCGACGCCGAGTTGGCCGAGCGCGGCGCCGCACCGCAGTGGGCCCAGGAGCTGGCCTCGGCCCGCCGCGCGATCCGGGTCCGTATCGCCGGTGCCGACCACTGGGCGGCCATCGAGGACGCGGGCCGCCTGCGCGACGCGCTCGGTACGGCACTGCCGGTCGGCGTCCCGGAGGCCTTCACCGAACCGGTCAAGGACCCGCTCGGCGACCTCCTCGCCCGGCACGCGCGCACCCACGGGCCGTTCACGTCGGCCACGGCCGCGGCCCGTTTCGGTCTGGGCGTGGCGGTCACCGACGGCGCGTTGCAGCGGCTCGCGGCGAACGGCCGTGTCGTACAAGGGGAGTTCCACCCGGCGGGCATCGGCCAGGAGTGGTGCGACGCGACGGTTCTGCGCCGCCTGCGCAGGCGCTCGCTGGCCGCGTTGCGGCACGAGTTGGAGCCGGTGCCGCCCGCCGCGCTCGCGCAGTTCCTGCCCCAGTGGCAGCACATCGGCAAGGGCCACGGGCTGCGCGGCATCGACGGACTGGTGCGCGCGGTCGAGCAGTTGCAGGGCGCATCCGTGCCCGCGTCCGCCCTGGAGAAGCTCGTCCTGCCGTCCCGCGTGGCGAACTACGCGCCCGCGATGCTCGACGAACTCACCTCGGCCGGCGAGCTGGTCTGGGCGGGCGCAGGCTCCCTCCCCGGCAAGGACGGCTGGATCTCCCTGTACATGGCGGACGCGGCCCCCCTGCTCCTCCCGCCACCGCACCCGCTCGAACTCACGGCGCTGCACCAGTCGATCCTGGACACCCTCTCCGGCGGCTACGGACTGTTCTTCCGCCAGATCACCGACCAGATCCGGGCGACCACCCACCCCGACGTGACCGACCCCCAACTGGCCGACGCCGTATGGGACCTGGCCTGGTCCGGCCGGCTCACGAACGACACACTCGCCCCCCTGCGCTCCCTGCTGGGTTCCGGCCGGACAGCGGGTTCCACGGCCCACCGCGCGAAACGCACGGTCCCGCGCGGGCGTTACGGCTCGCTCACCGCCGCGGCCCGCCCCGCCTCCCGCACCGGGCCGCCGACCGTCGCGGGCCGCTGGTCCCTGCTCCCCGCCCACGAGCCCGACCCCACCGTCCGCGCCCACGCGCTGGCCCGCACCCTGCTCGACCGACACGGGGTCGTCACCCGGGGAGCGGTCGCCGCGGAGGGCGTAGAAGGCGGCTTCTCGGCGACGTACCGCGTCCTGTCCGTCTTCGAGGAGAGCGGGCAGGCGCGGCGCGGCTATGTCGTGGAGGGACTCGGCGCCGCCCAGTTCGCGATGGACGGCGCGGTGGACCGCCTCCGCGCGGTCGCCAACGCCCGCGACCGGGGCGACGAACTGCCCACCCCGGACCCGGCGGACCACGACCCCTACGGCTTCGGAACCCTCGCCGACTCCACCTCGCGGATGACCGGCCCCGGCCACGGCTCCGCCGCCGACCACGGACGACACGGCACATCGGACTCCCCCGGAGTCCACGACTTCGCGGACGCCTTCGGCCCGTTCACCGATTTCGACGACCTCGACAGCGTGGGCTCACCGGACGGCGACCTCACGAACCCGGGCGCCCCCACCTCCCGGCACCAACGCACCCCGGCCTCCCACCCCCCGTCCCCCGGCGACTACCTCTCGCCCCGCGACTTCCCCGCCCCCACCCCCCGGAACACCACCGGTTCCCCCTACGCCAACCACCGCACCCACCGCCCCTCCCTCGTCAGCAGAGCCGTCGTGCTGGCCGCCGCCGACCCGGCGAACGCGTACGGCGCCGCCCTCCCCTGGCCCGAGCCACCGACCGGCGCCGGGCACAAGCCGGGGCGCAAGGCCGGCTCGCTGGTCGTCCTGGTCGAAGGTGAGCTGACGCTCTACATGGAGCGCGGCGGCAAGACCCTGCTCGCCTGGCCCTCCGCACCGGATGCCACGGCCACCGAGGACCCACGCCTCCAGGCGGCGGCCGAAGCGCTCGCGGCGGCGGCCCGAGCCGGTTCGCTCGGCACGGTCACGGTGGAGCGCGTCAACGGCACCTCGGCCCTGACCTCCCCCATCGGCACCCTCCTGGAAGGAGCGGGCTTCATCGCGACACCACGCGGCCTGCGCCTCCGCGCATGAGCCACAGCAACGGCAGCCCGAGATCCGCCCAGGACTCACTCCTGGCCAGCCGCCCCCTCACATCCAGCCCACTCCACCCCGAGCCCGCCCCCCAAGCACCCGGCACCCGGCACCCGGCCCACTTCACCCCGAACCACCCCGCACCCAAGCCACCCCCGGCCCCACGCCCCGCGCGCGCGAGAGATCTCTCACCCCGCGCCGCCCCAGCCTCGTACCCCATACGCTCGCTTCCCCCCGCCCCGCACCACCTCTCCCTTCCCCTCCCCCCATGTCACCCTTGACCCATGCCTGAAGGCGACACCGTCTGGCAGACCGCGAAGCGTCTCGACACCGCCCTCGCGGGCAAGGTGCTGACCCGCAGCGACCTCAGGGTGCCCAAGTACGCCACGGCGGACCTCACCGGACGCACCGTTCTGGACGTCACCCCTCGGGGCAAGCACCTGCTGACCCGTATCGAGGGTGGCCTCACCCTCCATTCGCATCTGCGGATGGACGGCACCTGGCGGGTGTACGCCAACGGCCAGCGCTGGAGCGGCGGCGGTGCGGCCCACCAGATCCGGGTGATCCTCGGCACCGCCGACCGCACGGCCGTCGGTTACCGCCTCCCCGTCCTCGAACTTCTCCGCACCCCCGACGAGGACCGCGCCGTGGGCCACCTCGGCCCCGACCTCCTGGGCCCCGGCTGGAATCCGGAGCTGGCCCTCGCCAACCTCCTCGCGGACCCCACCCGCCCCCTCGGCGAGGCCCTGCTCGACCAGCGCAACCTGGCCGGCATCGGCAACATCTACAAAAGCGAACTCTGCTTCCTCCTGGGCGCCACGCCCTGGCTCCCCGTCGGCGCGCTCCCCGCCGACCGCGCGGCCAAGCTGCCCGCCATCGCCCAGCGGCTCCTGGAAGCCAACCGCGACCGCCCCCTCCGCAACACCACCGGCGCCTTCACCAGCACCACTCCGACCAGCGCCACACACCACCGCACCGCAGGCCCCGGCACCCCCGACCTTTTCGTCTACGGCCGCGCACCCCGCCCCTGCCTCCGCTGCGGCACCTCCATCCGCACGGCCAACCAGGGCGACGGCTCCCGCGAGCGGCCCACGTACTGGTGCCCCATCTGCCAGGTAGGACCGGCTCCGGGCACCACCGCACCCCACAGAACTCAGCACCGTACGACTAATTGACGACCCGTCAGAAACCCTCGTACGGTCGTTTCATGCCCGTCACGGCGTACGACCTCACCGGACGCACCGCTTTCGTCACCGGCGCGGCCAGCGGTATCGGCCGCGCCTCAGCCGTACTGCTCGCCGAGGCGGGCGCCACCGTGCACTGCGCGGACCGCGACGCGCCAGGCCTGCACGACACGGCGACCCTGATCAAGGACAAGGGCGGCACCGCCCACGTCCACCACCTGGACGTGACCGATCGCACGCAGGTCAGGCAGGCCGTCGAGTCCTGCGGCGACCTGCACGTGATGGCGGCGGTCGCCGGGATCATGCACAGCAGCACGGTGCTGGAGACCCAGGACGAGGACCTCGACCGGGTGCTGAACGTCAACTTCAAGGGCGTTCTCTACGCCTGTCAGGAGGCGGCCCGGCTGATGCTCGACCGTGGCACCAGGGGCAGCATCGTCACCATGGCGTCCGGCGCGATCGACACCGGAGGAGCCGGGCTGCTCTGCTACAGCGCTGCCAAGGCGGCCGTCGTCCAGCTGACGAAGACGCTGGCGACGGAACTGGGCCGGCACGGCATCCGCGTCAACGCGGTCGCGCCGGGCTGGATCCGGACGCCCATGACCGATCACCACGAGGGCGAGGCACAAGCCCGTACCGAGGCGATGATGACCCGACTGTCGCCATTGGGCCGAGTAGGTGAACCGGAGGACATCGCCCACGCCGTGCTGCACCTCGCGTCGGACGCGTCGTCCTTCACGACGGGCCAGATCCTCCGTCCGAACGGCGGCGTGGCCATGCCTTGGTGACGGCCTCCGAATCGGTACCCGGTGGTGGTTCGGGGTCGAGTGATGGTTCAGCGGCCGATGATGGCTCAGTCGCCGCCGTTGGTCCGGTCGACGGCACTGGTCCGGTCGACGCCGACGGCTCAGCGTCCGGGGCTCGCCCGGGGTCCGACAGCGACCCGGCGCCCGACGACAGTCCGGCATCCGGCACCACCCCGGCCGCCCACGACCCCCCATGCTCCGACACGCCGGAGTCCGACCACACTCCACCGTCCGTCACGCCGAGGTCCGGGAACATCCCCGAGTCCCCCGCACCAAGATCCGGCGACGGTCGAGCATCCGTCCCACCCGAGTCCAACGGCACCCCCACATCCGACCCACCGGCGTCCGGACCCATGCCCGCGTTCCTCGCCCCAAAATCCGACGGCAGTCGACCCTCCATGTCACAAGGGTCCGGCGGCTCCCCGGGACCGAACCCACCACTCCCCGGGAACACCCCCACGTCCCGGACGCCGAAGTCCACCGGCGCTCCAGCATCCGTCCGGCCCCAGTCCAGCGAAGCTCCAGCCGCCGTCACCCCCGGCTCCAGCGGAACTCCACCCTCCGCCAGGCCAGGGCCAAGCGACTCCCCCACATCCACCCCGCCGGGGGGACCCGACATCACCCCTCCGCCTTCCACCCCAGGGCCCTGCACCACATCCGCGCCCCTCGTCCCGAGATCCGGCATCACCCCCGCACCGGACCGCGCCCCACCCCCGCTCCAAGCCTCCCGCCACCGCCCCGCAGCCACGGCCCCCGCCGCCCGCGCCTTGGGCATGCAGTGCACCGGGAGCAGGCTCAACCCCCATCCCCCGGCCGCCACGGTGCCCTCCAGCGCGCCCGCGTGCGGGCTCAGAGCAAGCCGGAGCACAGCCCACCACCACACCGCGCCAAGCACCGGCGCGAGCCCCCAGCGTGCTATTCGCCCCGCCATGGCCCCACCTCCAGCCCGACGCCAAACGTCCTGGTCACCCGCAAGAAGGGCGCATCGACGGCACACGGACGCGCCACCCGCCTCAACCATGACCGCACCCAGCCACCCCGGCAAACGCACCGCCGCGCCCACGCCCACCACTGCGGACAGCCCCGCCAAGGGTCACCGCACCCAGATGGGCGACCGCACCCAGGACGCGAAAAACCCCGGCCACGCCCCCTCCAGATCTCCCTGGAGAGGCCCCGGCCGGGGCTCGCACACTTCTCGGTACTGATCAGCCAGACGCCGATCAGCGTCACATCGGCCTACACCAGCGTGAACGTCACGCGGCGACCACGTCCACCGCCTCGGCGGGGGCCTTGATGGTCACCCGTTCCGGTGGCACACCGGTCACCGACACGGAACCCAGCATCGGACGAACCGAAGCGGGTACAGGATCGGTGGCCGCAGCAGACTGGGCCAGCTCGGCGAGAGCGAGCTCGTCGCTCACTTCCCGCATGAGCTCGGACATCCGTACGTCCAACGCGTCGCAGATGGCGGACAGCAGTTCAGAGGAAGCCTCTTTCTGCCCCCGCTCCACCTCGGAGAGATAGCCGAGTGAGACTCGGGCGGACGAGGAGACTTCGCGCAGAGTACGGCCCTGGCGCTGGCGCTGCCGACGCAGCACGTCACCCAGCAGGCGACGGAGCAGAATCATCGGTGGCTCCCTCCTCGGACCGCGTAGCCGCATCCTTCTCGCCCCACCGTACCGCCTTGCGCCGCGGCCGTGCGGGGAGCGATGTCGTGTTCACTCAGGGCTGCAAACATCAAAACCCCCCGTTCTGTTCCGTATCCTGTGCCCGCTCATTCCCGGTCTGTTCGCTCACGAGCCGCTCCAGAAGCAGCGCGAGTACGCTCCGTACACTCTCCATACGAATTTCCGCCCGGCCGCCGTTCAACCGCAGCGCGGCCACTTTCCCGCCACCGGCGGCACCCGAACCGGGACCGAACGGGCCGTCCACGGCCACGAAAACGGTGCCGACGGGCTGTCCGTCCTGCGGCTCCGGGCCCGCCACGCCGGTGGTCGCGATGCCCCAGTCGGCGCCGAGCGCCTTCCGTACGCCGGCCGCCATCTGGGCCGCGACCTGCGCGTCCACCGCGCCCCGCTCGGTCAGCAGGGTGGCGTCGACACCGAGCAGCTGGTGCTTCAACTCGGTCGCGTAGGCGGTGACCGAGCCACGGAAGGCCTTGGAGGCTCCCGGCACCGATGTGATCTCCGCCGCAACCAGACCACCGGTGAGCGACTCGGCGACAGCGAGCGTCGCACCGCTCACGGTCAGTAGTCGCACCACTTCAGTGGCCGTGGAACTCACGCTTCCGTCTCCTCCGCCGCCGCCAGGCGCTCGGCGATTCCCTGCCTGCGCAGCACAATGGCCTGTCTCACATAGTCGAGCCCGGTCAGCACGGTCAGCACCACGGCTGCGGCCATCACCCAGAACCGCAGGGTGGCCAGCCAGCCCGTGAGCGCCAGCACATACATCCCCACGGCCACGCCCTGCGTGAGCGTCTTCAGCTTGCCCCCGCGCGACGCGGGAATGACGCCGTACCGGATGACGAGGAAACGCAGGAGCGTGATCCCGAGTTCCCGGCCGAGGATGACGACGGTCACCCACCACGGCAGATCGCCGAGCGAGGAGAGACAGATCAGCGCCGCGCCCATGATCGCCTTGTCGGCGATGGGGTCGGCGATCTTGCCGAAGTCGGTGACGAGATCGTACGTGCGGGCCAGATGGCCGTCGAACAGGTCGGTGATCATGGCGATGGCGAACGCCGCCCAGGCGAACGAGCGCATCGCCGGGTCGTACCCGCCGTCGGCCAGCATCAGTGCGACGAAGCCCGGGACGAGCAGGAGCCGGAGCATGGTCAGGAAGTTGGCGATGTTCCAGACGCTCGCCTGGTTGACGGCCGCGGCGACGACCTTCGCACCGCGCGCCGGCCTCGGGCCATCGGACAGGCCGGTCTCGACCTCACCCTGCGAGGCGCCGTCGACCTGGACTCCGCCAGAAGGGGCACCACCGGCGGCCGAGGCAGCGTCGGAAAAGGCCGGACCGGAAGAGCCAGCAGCGGGAGAGCCGCCACCAGAGGAGCCGCTACCGCCCGCCATTCCCCCGGAGGAGACCGTGCCGGAGACGTTGCCCGACATCGCGCCGGAAGGGGCGCCACCGGAGGCCGTACCCGAACCCGCGCTCGCGGGCGCGCCGTTCGCGCTGGAGGTGTCGCCCGCCGCCGATGCCGGGACTCCGGTCATCTGCCCGCCTCCTCACTACACGCGAGCGAGCCCAGGAGCGGCTCGGCCACCAGGTCGACACCTTCCGTGCCGACCACCTTCGCCTCGACCATACGGCCGACGCTCAGGCCCTCGCCGCTCGTGAGCAGCACTTGGCCGTCCGTCTCGGGTGCCTGGTGCTCGCCGCGGCCGTAGGCGCCGTCCTCGGAGTCCACCGACTCGACCAGCACCTGCACGGTCTCGCCGACGCGCTCCTCGGCGCGCTGCGAGACGAGTTCCTCGGCGAGCCGCGAGATGTGCGCGAGCCGGGCGTCCACGACGTCCTGGTCGAGCTTCCTGTCGTACGTCGCCGCCTCCGTGCCCTCCTCGTCCGAGTAGCCGAAGACACCGATGGCGTCCAGGCGCGCGCCGTTCAGGAAGCGCTCCAGTTCGGCCAGGTCGGACTCGGACTCCCCGGGGAAGCCGACGATGAAGTTCGAGCGGACGCCGGCCTGCGGGGCCTTGGAGCGGATGGTGTCGAGCAGTTCGAGGAAGCGGTCGGTGTCGCCGAAGCGGCGCATGGAGCGCAGCACGTCGGGCGCGGAGTGCTGGAAGGACAGGTCGAAGTAGGGCGCGACCTTCGGTGTGGAGGTGAGCACGTCGATGAGCCCGGGGCGCATCTCGGCGGGCT
This sequence comes from Streptomyces sp. NPDC090083, assembly GCF_044747445.1. Lineage (NCBI taxonomy): Bacteria > Bacillati > Actinomycetota > Actinomycetes > Kitasatosporales > Streptomycetaceae > Streptomyces > Streptomyces sp. NPDC090083. Next base: position 1,395,936 of record NZ_JBIVED010000001.1, read on the forward strand.
GGAGGTAGCTGACCCGCACCCGCTCCAGGCCGTCGATGTCGGCCAGCTCGGGCAGCAGCGTCTCCAGGAGGCGGATGTCGCCCAGGTCCTTGCCGTAGGACGTGTTGTTCTCGGAGACCAGCATGATCTCCTTGACGCCCTGTTCGGCCAGCCAGCGGGTCTCGTTCAGGACGTCGCTGGGGCGGCGGGAGATGAAGGAGCCGCGGAAGGACGGGATGGCGCAGAAGGTGCAGCGGCGGTCGCAGCCGGAGGCGAGCTTCACCGAGGCGACCGGGGAGCCGTCCAGGCGGCGGCGCAGGGGCGCGCGCGGGCCCGAGGCGGGCGCGAGGCCCTCCGGGAGGTCGGCCGGGCCGTGGCCGGGCAGCGCGACGTCGGCGGCGGAGTCCTGCCGCTCGGCGGGGCTGATCGGCAGCAGCTTGCGGCGGTCGCGGGGGGTGTGCGAGGCGTGGATGCCGCCGTTCAGGATGGTCTGCAGGCGGTCGGAGATGTCGGAGTAGTCGTCGAAGCCGAGCACTCCGTCGGCCTCGGGCAGCGCCTCGGCGAGCTCCTTGCCGTACCGCTCGGCCATGCAGCCCACCGCGACGACGGCCTGCGTTCTGCCGTGGCCCTTGAGGTCATTGGCTTCGAGGAGGGCGTCGACGGAGTCCTTCTTGGCGGCCTCGACGAAGCCACAGGTGTTGACGACGGCGACGTCCGCGTCCTCGGCGTCCTCCACGAGTTGCCAGCCGTCCGCCTCCAAGCGGCCTGCGAGCTCCTCCGAGTCCACCTCGTTACGGGCGCAGCCAAGAGTGACGAGTGCGACGGTACGGCGTTCAGGCATGGGCTCAAGACTACTTCGTCCCACTGACACCCCACGTCGAAGGGGCTGGCCGATCTTGGCCAACCCCTTGAACAAGCACCCTGGCGGACCGGTGAACCGGCCCGGAGGTCTCAGCCGACCTCGGGGTCGCCCTTGGTGTACGTGAGGCGCTCCACCGCTCCGGGCTGGAAGTCGTCCTCGATCTTCTTGCCGTTGACGTAGAGCTGGATGACCCCGGCGTCGCCGAGGATCAGGTTGACCTTCGAGCTGTCCTGGAAGGTCTTCGACTCGCCCTTCTTGAGGAGTCCGTCGAAGAGCATCCGGCCGTTGTGGTCCTTGGCGGAGATCCAGCTGCGGCCGTCGACCGCGCTCACCTGGACCGTCACCTTGTCCTGCGGCGCGGCGGCGATGGCGCTGTCGGAGGGGTCCGACTTGGGCGTGGCTGCGTCGCTGTTCGAGGGCTTCGGCTTGGCGGGCTTGCTGGTGGCGGGCGTGGCGCCCTGGGTGACCTGTGACGCGGCGTCACTGTCGCTGTCGCCGCCCTTGAACGCGGTGAAGCCGACGAAGCCGACCACCGCGACGATCGCGGCGACCATGGCCGCGGTCCAGTTCGGGCCGCGTCGCTCCGGGCGGATACGTTCCGCCTCGAAGAGGGGCGCCGCCGGCGTGGGCGCGGGACGCCCGCCGTGGTCGCCGTCGTAGCGGGCGAGGAGCGGGGCCGGATCGATGTGGACGGCCTTGGCGAGGGTCCTGATGTGCCCGCGCGCGTAGACGTCACCGCCGCAGGGCGAGAAGTCGTCGGCCTCGATGGCGTGCACGATGGCGATGCGGACCCGGGTGGCAGTGCTGACGTCGTCGACGGTCAGCCCGGCGGCGATACGTGCCTGCTGCAGGGCTCGGCCGACGGAAGGGCGGGCTTCTTCCTCATGGCCGTCTTCGGATCGGCCGTCTTCGAACGGACGGTCGTCTTCAGGGGAGTTGCCGATGGACACGGGGGCGCCTTTCGAGCGTGTAGCCGCCTGTGCTGGAAATTCAGTCTAGGGGGGGTACTGAAGGGTGGGGCAACCGGGCGGTGGGACTTTGTACGCCATCGGTATGGCCGGAGCGCCCGACGGCGAGGCGGCCGGGAATCCCATGGCGGGAGCCCGACCTGTCTTCTCGCTCAACTTGACGTACGACAAAGGGAAACGGTTGCCCGACGATCTCTAACGGGTGAGTCACGGTCGCATCCCTTCGGCGGACGCCTACCCTTCAGACTCCCCGCGGATCACGGCGAGCACGCCATCCAACTCGTCAGCCTTCACAAGAACGTCACGCGCCTTGGAGCCCTCGCTCGGCCCGACGATGTTCCGGGACTCCATGAGGTCCATGAGCCGCCCGGCCTTGGCGAAGCCGACGCGCAGTTTGCGCTGGAGCATCGAGGTCGACCCGAACTGCGTGGACACGACCAGTTCGGCCGCCTGGCACAGCAGGTCGAGGTCGTCGCCGATCTCCTCGTCGACCTCCTTCTTCTGCTTGGTGCCCACGGTGACGTCGTCCCGGAAGACCGGGGTCATCTGGTCCTTGCAGTGCTGCACGACGGCGTGGATCTCGTCCTCGGTGACGAAGGCGCCCTGCATACGGGTGGGCTTGTTCTGCCCCATCGGCAGGTACAGGCCGTCGCCCTTGCCGATGAGCTTCTCGGCACCGGGCTGGTCGAGGATGACCCGGGAGTCGGCCAGGGACGAGGTCGCGAACGCGAGCCTGGAGGGCACGTTCGCCTTGATGAGACCGGTGACGACGTCCACGGAGGGGCGCTGCGTCGCGAGCACCAGGTGGATGCCGGCCGCGCGCGCGAGCTGCGTGATGCGCACGATCGAGTCCTCGACGTCGCGCGGCGCGACCATCATCAGGTCGGCCAGCTCGTCGACGATCACCAGGAGGTACGGATAGGTCTTGAGCTCCCGCTCGCTGCCTTCCGGAGTCTTCAGCTTGCCGTCGCGGATGGCCTGGTTGAAGTCGTCGATGTGCCGGTACCCGAAGGCGGCGAGGTCGTCATACCTGAGGTCCATCTCGCGCACGACCCACTGGAGCGCCTCGGCGGCCCTCTTCGGGTTGGTGATGATGGGCGTGATCAGGTGCGGGATGCCTTCGTAGGCGGTGAGTTCGACGCGCTTGGGGTCGACGAGGACCATCCGGACGTCCTCCGGGGTCGCCCGGCACATGATCGACGTGATCAGGCAGTTGATGCAGGACGACTTGCCGGAGCCGGTGGCACCGGCCACCAGGATGTGCGGCATCTTCGCCATGTTGGCCATGACGTAGCCGCCCTCGACGTCCTTGCCGAGCGCCACGAGCATCGGGTGGTCGTCCTCGGCCGCGTCCGCGAGGCGCAGCACGTCGCCGACGTTGACCATCTCGCGGTCCGTGTTCGGGATCTCGATGCCGACCGCGGACTTGCCGGGGATCGGGCTGATGATCCGCACGTCGGGGCTGGCGACGGCGTAGGCGATGTTCTTGGTGAGCGCGGTGATCCGCTCGACCTTGACGGCGGGGCCGAGCTCCACCTCGTAGCGCGTGACCGTCGGCCCGCGCGTGAAGCCGGTGACGGCCGCGTCGACCTTGAACTCGGAGAAGACGTTCGTCAGGGAGGCGACCACGGCGTCGTTCGCGGCGCTGCGCGCCTTGCCGGGGCCCCCGCGCGTGAGGAGGTCGAGCGAGGGCAGCGAGTACGTGATGTCGCCGGAGAGCTGGAGCTGCTCGGCGCGCGGCGGGAGGTCGCGGGGCTCCTCCGGGGGCGCCTTGGTGAGGTCCATGACCTCGGCCTTGAGCTTCTCCTGCTTGGGCCGCGCGGCGGGGGCCGGGACGGGCGTCGGGGTGGTGTCCTCGCGGTCGCCTCCCACCCGTACACCCTGGGTGAGGTCGGCGACGATCGGCGAGGGCGGCATGCCGTGCAGGACGGCTCCGTCGAGCGCCGCCGCCGCGGCCGCCGCGACGTCCACGGCGTCCATGGGGCGGTTCATGTCGGGCTGGGGCACCGCGGAGCGCCGGGGGCGGCTCCGGCGCTTGCTGAGGGCGTCCTGCTCCGCGCTGTCGGGGTCGTACGCCTCGGGGGCGCTCCCGCGCTTACGGGCGCGCGGAGGCAGCGCCTCGCGCCACTGCTCGTCGTAGCGCTCGTCGTCCTCGCCCACGAACTCGTCGTCGCGGTCGTAGTCGTGGACGATGCCCAGCTTCACGCCGAGCAGGCGCAGCCGCTGCGGGATCGCGTTGACGGGCGTGGCCGTGACGACCAGCAGCCCGAAGACGGTGAGCAGCACCAGCAGGGGTACGGCGAGGACCTCGCCCATGGTGTACGTCAGCGGGGTGGCCGCCGCCCAGCCGATGAGGCCGCCGGCGTCCCTTATGGCCTGCATGCCGTCGCTGCGGGCGGGCGCGCCGCACGCGATGTGGACCTGGCCGAGCACGCCGATGACGAGCGCCGAGAGGCCGATCACGATACGGCCGTTGGCCTCGGGCTTCTCGGGGTGGCGGACGAAGCGCACCCCGATCACCGCGAGCAGTATCGGCACGAGCAGGTCGAGTCGGCCGAAGGCGCCGGTCACCAGGATCTCGACGAGGTCGCCGACCGGGCCGCGCAGATCGGCCCAGGTGCCGGCGGCGACGATCAGTGCGAGGCCGAACAGCAGCAGTGCGACGCCGTCCTTGCGGTGGGCGGGGTCCAGGTTCTTCGCCCCCTGCCCTATGCCGCGGAACACGGCGCCGACGGCGTGCGCGGTGCCGAGCCAGACGGCGCGCACGAGCCGGACGATGCCTCCGGTGGGGCTGGGCGCCGGCCTGGGCGCGGGGCGCGCGGTCTTCTTGGCGACCGCTTTCTTCGCCGGGGCCCGTTTCGCAGCGGCCTTCTTCGCCGGAGCCTTCGCCGGAGCAGCCCTCTTGGCGGGCTGCTTCTTGGCTGCGGAGGGACGTGAGGCCATAGGTGTGAGGTTACCTGTGGAGACGGCAGCGGACACGTGTGCCCACTGCTTCACCCGTTCGTGTCGCCCGTACGGGACGGGGAACTGACGCTCGCTCACGCACAACTGCGCCCGCGGCGGACGTCAGTTCTGCGACGGGACCGATGGCGCTCCGCTGCCGGTGCCCGGCTCCAGGGCGTCGAGTGCCCTGCGCAGGCCGGTCAGTTTGCGTTCGAGATGGGCCGCGGTGGCCACGGCCGCCGCGTCCGCCGACTCGTCGTCGAGCTGCTTGGACAGCGCCTCCGCCTGCTCCTCGACGGCCGCGAGCCGCGCCGACAGCTCGGCGAGCAGTCCGGCCGGTTCCTTGGCCTCACCCGCCGCGGGCTTGCCGCCGCCCTCCAACTGGAGCCGCAGCAGCGCCGCCTGCTCCCGCAGCTGGCAGTTCTTCATGTACAGCTCGACGAAGACCGAGACCTTCGCGCGCAGCACCCACGGGTCGAACGGCTTGGAGATGTAGTCGACCGCGCCCGCCGCGTAACCCCGGAAGGTGTGGTGCGGGCCGTGGTTGATCGCGGTGAGGAAGATGATCGGGATGTCCCGGGTCCGCTCCCGTCGCTTGATGTGCGCGGCGGTTTCGAAACCGTCCATGCCTGGCATCTGGACGTCCAGCAGAATGACCGCGAAGTCGTCCGTGAGCAGTGCTTTGAGCGCTTCCTCCCCGGACGATGCCCGAACCAGTGTCTGATCGAGCGCAGAGAGGATGGCCTCCAGCGCCAGCAGATTCTCCGGCCGGTCATCGACCAGGAGGATCTTGGCCTTCTGCACCATGGCCCGCCCTCCTCGCCCCGGATGTGCACCGGGCGCCGCCCCAGGGGACGACTCTCTTGCGCCGCCCGCCCTTGTGCCGGTCATGGTAGCCGCACCCCGCCTGTCGCCACACCCTGTCACCGCGATGTCACTGTGCACGTAGCAGAAACGCAGCGGGAGACCAGAAGGTTCCCCGAATACCGCGGTTCTACACGGCTTCGGGCACACTCAGTCAGCAACTCCGCGTGCGCACCGAACGTTCCCCGTGGCGTTCCCGCCGCTTTCCCGTCAGGTCCGGTCGATTTCGTCACTCCGGCCGCATCCACTGCTCCATCACCGACAACAGGTGATCGGGATCGACCGGCTTGGTCACGTAGTCCGAGGCCCCGGACTCGATCGCCTTCTCCCGGTCGCCCTTCATCGCCTTCGCGGTCAGCGCGATGATCGGCAGCCCGGCGAACTGCGGCATCCTGCGGATCGCCGTGGTCGTTGCGTAGCCGTCCATCTCCGGCATCATGATGTCCATCAGAACGACCGTCACGTCGTCGTGCTGCTCCAGGACCTCGATGCCCTCACGGCCGTTCTCCGCGTACAGCACGGACAGGCCGTGCTGCTCCAGGACGCTGGTCAGCGCGAAGACGTTGCGGATGTCGTCGTCGACGATCAGCACCTTCTCCCCGCCGAACCGGATGCCCCGGCGCGAGGCCGGCGCGGACTCCTCGGACGCCCACTGGTCGCGCACGGTCTGCCCGAGCTGCCCCATCTGACCGAGCTGCCCGAGCTGCGTGGACTGCTCGACGGCCCTGCGGCGGCGCCTGAAGAGTGCGGCGGCGCCGTTCTGCGTCTCCTGGTACGACTTCACCTCGGCCGGCGTCCCGAAGTCCACCTCGCTCCGGTCCGGTCCTTCGAGCTCCGGCGCGGACGCCACCAGGTCGCCCGCCTCCAGCGCGGGCAGCTGCTGGTAGCCCTGCGGGGGCAGTTCGCTGGGGTGCAGCGGCAAATACAGCGTGAAGGTCGAACCGCGGCCGGGCTCGCTCTGCGCGTGGATCTCACCGCCGAGCAGCTGGGCGATCTCCCGGGAGATCGACAGCCCCAGGCCCGTACCGCCGTACTTGCGGCTGGTCGTACCGTCCGCCTGCTTGAACGCCTCGAAGATGACCCGCATCTTGCTGCCGGCGATCCCGATCCCGGTGTCGGTCACGGAGAACGCGATCAGGTCGGCGTCCGCGTCCCGCAGCGAACCGGCCTCCAGGAGCTGCTCCCGGATCGCCACCGGCACGTCGGCGCCGGCCGGCCGGATGACCAGCTCGACCGCCCCGGAGTCGGTGAACTTCACCGCGTTGGAGAGCAGGTTGCGCAGCACCTGGAGCAGTCGCTGCTCGTCGGTGTGGAGCGTGGCGGGCAGTTCCGGCGACACCCGGACCGAGAGGTCGAGGCCCTTCTCCGCGGTCAGCGGGCGGAAAGTGGCCTCTACGTAGTCGACGAGCTGGACGAGCGCGATGCGTGTCGGGGACACGTCCATCTTGCCCGCCTCGACCTTCGACAGGTCCAGGATGTCGTTGATCAGCTGGAGCAGGTCGGAGCCCGCGCCATGGATGGTCTCGGCGAACTCGACCTGCTTCGGGGAGAGGTTCCCCTCCGCGTTGTCGGCGAGCAGCTTGGCCAGGATCAGCAGCGAGTTGAGCGGTGTGCGCAGCTCGTGCGACATGTTGGCGAGGAACTCGCTCTTGTAGCGCATCGACACCGCGAGCTGCTCGGCACGCTCCTCCAGGACCTGCCGCGCCTCCTCGATCTCGGTGTTCTTCACCTCGATGTCGCGGTTCTGCTGGGCCAACAGCTCGGCCTTCTCCTCCAGTTCGGCGTTGGACGACTGAAGGGCCTTCTGCCGGTTCTCCAACTCGGCCGACCGCTCGCGGAGTTGCTCGGTCAGCTCCTGCGACTGCTTCAGCAGCACCTCCGTCTTGGTGTTGACGGAGATGGTGTTGACGCTGGTCGCGATCATCTCGGCGATCTGGTTGAGGAAGTCCTTCTGGATGTGCGTGAACGGCGTGAAGGACGCCAGCTCGATGATGCCGAGCACCTTCCCCTCGAACAGCACCGGCAGCACGATCACCTGCGCGGGCGGCGCCTCCCCGAGCCCCGAGGAGATCTTCAGGTAGCCGCTGGGCGCGTTCTCCACGAGGATCGTGCGCCGCTCCTGGGCGGCCGTCCCGATCAGCGCCTCACCGGGCCTGAACGAGGTCGGCATGGACCCCATGGAGTAGCCGTACGACCCGAGCATGCGCAGTTCGTACGCGTCCTCGCCCTCGGCGTCCGCCAGGGGCAGCGCGAGGAAGAAGGCGCCGTGCTGCGCGGAGACCACCGGGGTCAGCTCGCTCATGATCAGCGAGGCGACGTCGTCCAGGTCCCGGCGGCCCTGCATCAGCGCCGAGATGCGGGCGAGGTTGCCCTTGAGCCAGTCCTGCTCCTTGTTGGCGATCGTGGTGTCGCGCAGGTTGGCGATCATCTTGTTGATGTAGTCCTGCAGTTCCTGGATCTCGCCCGCCGCGTCGACGTCGATCTTCAGGTTGAGGTCGCCGCGGGTCACCGCGGTCGCCACGCGCGCGATGGCACGCACCTGCCGGGTCAGGTTCCCGGCCATCTCGTTCACCGACTCGGTGAGGTCGCGCCAGGTCCCGTCGACGTCACGCACGCGTGCCTGCCCGCCGAGCTGCCCCTCGGTACCCACCTCGCGGGCCACCCGGGTCACTTCCTCGGCGAAGCTCGACAGCTGGTCGACCATCGTGTTGATCGTGGTCTTCAGTTCGAGGATCTCGCCCCGGGCGTCGATGTCGATCTTCTTGGTCAGGTCGCCCTTGGCGATGGCCGTGGTGACCATCGCGATGTTGCGCACCTGGCCGGTCAGGTTGGACGCCATCCCGTTCACCGACTCGGTGAGGTCCTTCCACGTGCCGGCCACCCCGGGCACGCGCGCCTGACCGCCGAGGATGCCGTCCGTACCCACCTCGCGGGCCACCTTGGTGACCTGGTCGGCGAACGAACTCAGCGTCTTCACCATGGTGTTGAAGGTGTCGGCGAGCTGCGCGACCTCACCGCGCGCCTCGATCGTCACCGTCCGGGTCAGGTCGCCGTTGGCGACGGCCGCCGCGACCTGGGAGATGTTGCGCACCTGGACGGTCAGGTTGTTGGCCATCAGGTTGACGTTGCCGCTGAGGTCCTTCCAGATGCCCGTGACACCCGGTACGTGCGCCTGGCCGCCGAGGATGCCCTCGGTGCCCACCTCGCGGGCCACCCGGGTCACCTGCTCGGCGAAGGACGACAGTTGGTCGACCATCGTGTTGACGGTCGTGACGAGTTCGAGGATCTCGCCCTTGGCGTCGACGGTGATCTTCTTGGAGAGGTCGCCCTTGGCGACGGCGGTCGTGACCTCGGCGATCTGGCGCACCTGGATGGTCAGGTTGTTCGCCATGAAGTTCACCGACTGCGTGAGGTCCTTCCAGGTGCCGGAGACACCCTGCACCTCGGCCTGCCCGCCCAGCTGCCCCTCGGTGCCCACCTCGCGGGCCACCCGGGTGACCTCCTCGGCGAACGACGACAGCTGGTCGACCATCGTGTTCAGGGTGTTCTTCAGCTCCAGGATCTCCCCGCGCGCGTCCACGGTGATCTTCTGGGACAGGTCACCCCGGGCCACCGCGGTGGCCACCTGGGCGATGTTGCGGACCTGGGCGGTGAGGTTGCCGGCCATGCCGTTCACCGAGTCGGTCAGGTCCCGCCACACCCCGGCCACGCCCGGCACCTGCGCCTGCCCGCCCAGGCGGCCCTCCGTGCCCACCTCGCGGGCCACCCGGGTCACCTGGTCCGCGAAGGCGGAGAGCTGGTCGACCATCGTGTTGATGGTGTTCTTCAGCTCCAGGATCTCGCCGCGCGCGTCCACGTCGATCTTCTGGGACAGGTCGCCCTGGGCCACGGCCGTGGTCACCTGGGCGATGTTGCGCACCTGGGACGTCAGGTTCCCGGCCATCGAGTTGACGGAGTCGGTGAGCTCCTTCCAGGTGCCCGAGACGCCGTCCACGCGCGCCTGGCCGCCGAGCCGGCCCTCGGTGCCCACGTCACGGGCCATCCGGGTCACCTGGTCGGCGAACGACGACAGCTGGTCGACCATCGTGTTGACGGTGTTCTTCAACTGAAGCATCTCGCCGGACACGTCGACGGTGACCTTCTGCGACAGGTCGCCGTTGGCCACGGCCGTCGTCACCTGCGCGATGTTCCGCACCTGCCCGGTGAGGTTGCGGAAGGCCGTGTTGACGGAGTCCGTCAGGTCCTTCCAGGTACCGGCCGCGCCCGGCACCTGCGCCTGGCCGCCCAGTTCACCCTCGACACCGATCTCGCGCGCGACGCGCGTGACCTCGGCACCGAACGAGGACAGCTGGTCGACCATCCCGTTGACGGTGTTCTTCAGCTCCAGCATCTCGCCGGCCACGTTCACGGTGACCTTCTGGGACAGGTCACCGCTCGCCACGGCGGTCGTCACGGCGGCGATGTCCCGCACCTGGATGGTCAGGTTCCGGAAGACCGTGTTCACCGAGTCGGTGAGGTCCTTCCACGTCCCCGCCGCACCCGGCACGTTCGCCTGCCCGCCGAGCTGCCCCTCGGCACCGACCTCGTTGGCCACGCGCGTGACCTCGTCCGCGAACGTGCGCAGCGTCTCGGTCATCTGGTTGATCGTCTCGGCGAGCTGGGCGACCTCGCCCCGCGCCGACACGGTCACCTTCTGCGACAGGTCACCGTTGGCGACCGCCGTGGTGACCTGCGCGATCCCGCGCACCTGGGCCGTCAGGTTCCCGGCCATGATGTTCACCGAGTCGGTGAGGTCCTTCCACACCCCGGCCACACCCGGCACCTGCGCCTGGCCGCCCAGCTCGCCCTCGGTGCCCACCTCACGGGCGACGCGCGTCACCTCGGAGGAGAACGACGACAGCTGGTCCACCATCGTGTTGACGGTGTTCTTCAGCTCCAGCATCTCGCCGGCGACATGGACGGTGACCTTGCGCGACAGGTCACCCTTGGCGACCGCCGTCGTCACCAGGGCGATGTCCCGCACCTGGGCCGTCAGCCGGTACGCCATCGTGTTGACCGACTCCGTGAGGTCCTTCCACGAGCCGGACATGCCACGCACGCGTGCCTGCCCGCCGAGCTTGCCCTCGGTGCCCACCTCGCTGGCCACCCGCGTGACCTCGTCGGTGAACGTCGACAGCTGGTCGACGAGGTTGTTGACGGTCCGCCCGACCTTCAGGAACTCCCCGCGCAGCGGATGCCCGGTCCCGTCCGGCGCCTGCGTCCGCAGCTCCATGCGCGGCGAGAGATCACCCTCGGCCACTGCGGACAGCACCCGTCCGACCTCGGAGACGGGCCGTACGAGGTCGTCCACGAGCGCGTTGGACGCATCGATGGCCGCGGCCCAGGAACCCTCGCAGGGGCCCGTCTCCAGCCGCTCGGTGAGTTTCCCCTCGCGCCCCACCATGCGCCGCACCCGGGACAGCTCGCCCGTGAGGTGCAGATTGCGGTCGGCCACCTCGTTGAACACGGCGGCGATCTCCGACATCACGCCGTCGCCGGACACCGTGAGCCGCTTGCGGAAGTTCCCGTCCCGCATGGAGACCAGAGCGGTCAGCAGCCGGTCCAAGGAGGCCGCGTCCACCTCCGTGGTCCCATTGCGCGGTTTGCGCTGGTTCTTCAGGGACTGTCCGCCTTTCGCGCGCGTCTTGGTGGCCCGCGTCGCTGCGCCAGACTCCACTGTGTCCCTCCCGAAGGGGTCGACCGTTACCGCTGTGCCGGTGTGCCACTGCTCGGCGTATGAGTTACCGCCGCGTATACCTGCCCGGTTCACCGGGCTTCAAGAGGGCCCGGAGCCCTCCATGTACAGAGGACACCCAGCCTGCCCGGACCTTCACCAGAATCCTGCCCAGTGTTTCACCCTGCCTGAACCAGGCCATAACAGTTCGGCAGCTTCGCACATCGTCCGCACACCCTCCGGACGGAAACACTGCGGACCGGCATCCGCATGGACGGTGAAGGTAAGTAACCTTGCATGCGGCTGTCCAGCCGCGCCGGTTCCGTCCGGCCTGGGCGGTGGCACGAACACGAGCGGGCAGGCATCGGAGGGGCACCGCACCATGACCACCGGACTGCATCCTGGGGGAACGCCCCAGGATCCCCCGCCGACCGGAAACCAGCCGGTGCCCCGGCAGACGCCGATCGGCCATGGTGACCTGCCCGCCGACGACAGGCCGAGGAGTTCTGTGATCACCGCGCGCGCGGCCGCCAGCTTCGACCCCGTGGGACGATCGGTCGCCACCGCGCGGTCCTTCGTCCGCGACACCCTCCAGGGCTGGGGCTTCGCCGACATCGTCGACGACGCCGTGGTCCTCACCAGCGAGCTGGTGACCAACGCCGTGGTGCACGCGGGCACGGCCGCGGACGTCCTGTGCCTGCGAAGCGACGACGGCGCGAGGATCGAGGTCGCCGACCACTACCCCGAGCGCGAGATCCCCCTCCAGGGGGCCGCGATCTCCATGAGCAGCCCCGACCGCGAGGGCGGTCGCGGCCTCCAGCTGTGCGCGGCGCTGGCCAGCCGCTGGGGCGTCGACTACACCCCCACCCAGAAGCTGGTCTGGTTCCAGCTGGACCTGCCCGCGCGCCCGGTGGGCACCCGCGCGGCTGGCCCGTCCCTCCCGGCCGCCCTGCTCCCCCTCGCCGACGGCAGGGTCCGCGTCGCGGTCGTCCAGATCGACCGCACGGGCTCCATCGCGTCCTGGAACGAGGACGCGGAGGACCTCTTCGGCTACGCCGCCGAGCAGGTCACCGGCAAGCCCCTCACCGATCTCGCCGCCTGGCCGCACACCCCGGGCACCAGCACCGGTATCGCCGAGGCCCTCCGCCTCTCCCGCTGGGAGGGCACCTACGGCATCCGCGGCGCCGACGGCCGCGTGACCCCGGTCTACGCCTCCCACCTCCGCGTCCGCGACACGGACGGCGAGCCGTCGACCGTGTGCCTCCTGGTCCGGGACCACGAACGCGCGGTCCTCCAGACCCCGTTGCGCGGCCCCGCCCCCGACGCCGCGTCCACCCCGGACGGCCAGAACACCGACCCGTTCGAGGTGTTCATCGGCTCCCCCGCGCCGGACGACCTCGACGGCCTCCTCCAGCGCACGGTCGAGCGCGCCCGCGACATGCTCGACGGCGACTCCGCCTTCCTGCTCCTCGCGACCGACGACGAGACGGAGTTGGAGGTCCGCGCCTCCACCGGCCTGCCCTCCGCCCGCCAGCGCTTCGCGCGCGTGCCCGTCGAGGCGGGCCCAGGCCGCTACGGCTCCGCCCGCATGCCGGCCGTCCACGAGGACCTCCAGGCCGTCCCCGGCGCCGTACCGCTGCTGAGCGGCACCGGAATGCGCTCGGTCGTCACCGTCCCCCTGAAGGTGGAGGGCCGCCTCACCGGCTCCCTCGGAGTCGCCGCCGAGGCCCCCAACAGATACTCGAACGAAGAAGCCCTACGGCTCCAGTTCGCCGCCGACCGCATCGCGTTGGCGGTCGAGTCGGCCCGCCTGGGCGAACTGGAACGCCTGCGCCGCGGCTCGCTCAGCTTCCTGGTCGAGGCCTCCGACCTCCTCGCGGGCACCCTGGACCGCGACCAGACCCTCGCCCTGATGGCCCAGATGACGGTCCCGACCCTCGCCACCTGGTGCGCGGTCTACACGATCGCCGACCAGTCCTCGGACCCGTACCTCAGCTACGTCCTCCACGAGGACGAGGAACTCATCGACGGCATCAAGTCGTTGCTCTCGAAGATCGCCCCTCCGGACCCGGTCCCCACCCCCGGCGCCCGCGTCTGGGCCGCCCCCGCCGAGGCCGCCCACCAGGCCGCCCTGCGCACCTCCATGCGCAGCCTCGGCCTCGGCGAACCGACCCGCCGCGTCAGCTCTGGCATCGGCCCCACTCTCGCCACGGCGTCCGCCGTCGGCGGCGAGACGGTCGTCCTCCCCCTGGTCGCCCGCAACCGCGTCATCGGCATGCTGACCCTCGGCAAACCCACCGACGAACACTTCCGCCAGGAAATCCTGGAACTGGCCGAGGACTTGAGCCGCCGGGCCGCCCTGGCCCTCGACAACGCCCGCCTGTACTCGGAGCGCACGGCCATCAGCCAGTCCCTCCAGCGCAGCCTCCTGCCCCCCGACCTCCCGCACATCGAGGGCGTAGAGGTCGAGGTCATCTACCGGGCGGCCGGCGAGGGCAACGAGGTCGGCGGCGACTTCTACGATCTCTTCCCCATCCGGGACGGCGTCTACGGCTTCGCCATCGGCGACGTCTGCGGCACGGGCCCCGAGGCGGCCGCGGTCACCGGCCTGGCCCGCCACGCCCTCCGCCTGCTCGCCAGGGAAGGCTTCGGCGGCCCCGCGGTCCTGGAGCGCCTCAACTCCGCAATCCTCGACGAGGGAGCCCGCAGCCGCTTCCTGACGCTCCTCTACGGCGAGTTGTGGCCCCAGGAGGACGGCAGCGCCGAACTGAAGGTGGTCTGCGCCGGCCACCCCCTCCCGCTCCGCCTCCGCCAGGACGGCACGGTCGAGCCCGCCGCCGAACCCCAGCCCCTCCTCGGCGTCATGGACGACCTGGAGCTCTACGAGCAGACGGTCACCCTCGACCCCGGAGACGTCCTCCTGTGCGTCACGGACGGCGTCACCGAGCGCCGCGAGGGCACCCGCATGCTGGGCGACGACGGCCTCACCGACGTCCTCACCACCTGTACGGGGCTCACAGCCGGCGCGGTCGCGGCCCGCGTCATGCGCGCGGTCGAACGCTTTGCCTCCGACGCCCCGTCCGACGACATGGCGATCCTGGCCATGCGCGTCCCGGGCCTCCAGAAGGACTGACGGACCCCGAACACGCAGAAGGCCCCGCCCAATTGGGCGGGGCCTTCTGATGTCTGGAGCCCTCTAACGGAATCGAACCGTTGACCTTCTCCTTACCATGGAGACGCTCTACCGACTGAGCTAAGAGGGCCTTGTCGCTTTTCCGAGGTTTCCCTCGCGGCGACGAAAAGAATCATACCCCGAACAGGCCCGTGCGCCCAACCACCGTCTCCCGGCCCCGACTCGATCAGAAAGCGGGTTGCAGCAGACCGCCGAGCGCGTTGCACGCTGAAACGATCCTCTGCATCTCCCGCTTCGTCAGCGAGGCGTCCACCGGCAGCGCGAGCGTCTCGTCCGCGGCCCGCTCGGTCTCCGGCAGAGCCACACACCGCCGGAACTCCGGCAGCCGATGCACAGGAGTCTTCACCGGCACCCGGCACTCAACTCCCCTGCCGCGCACGGCCCGAGCGAAGGCGTCCCGATCCGGCCGCCCGTTCCCCGGCACCCGCACGACGTACTGCTGGTAGGTGTGCCCGTCCCCACCATCGGGCGTCCGCACCCCCCGCAACTTCGCGTCAAGATAAGCAGCCCGCTCCCGCCGCTGAGCAATCTCGTCGTACGGCGCCTCGGACTCGCCCTGCTGCAACACCAGCAGCCCATGCCGCTGCCCGACCCCGAGCAACCGCGCCACATCGGCGGACCGTCCGAATCGATGGACGACAACTATCGCCGCCGTACGCGGAGTTATGGCCGCCTCGACAGCGGAGGCGTCCAGGCAGTACGTCACCGGATCTATGTCGGCGAACACCGGCAGGCCACCCGCCAGGGTGACGGCCTCGGCGACTTCCACGTTCCCGAACGCCGGCACGACGACCTCGTCACCGAGTCCGACGCCTGCGGCCCTGAGCATTGCAGCAGTACCCATGCTCGGATGGTGATTGCGCAATGTGAACTTCAAGTGACGCCCAACAAAAAAGGGTTGGACCCCGAACCGAAGTTCAGGATCCAACCCTTTCAATATTTGTTCGGCGGCGTCCTACTCTCCCACAGGGTCCCCCCTGCAGTACCATCGGCGCTGTAAGGCTTAGCTTCCGGGTTCGGAATGTAACCGGGCGTTTCCCTCACGCTATGACCACCGAAACACTATGAAACACATCAACCGCACCACCCGCTGTGACCCGGGCAGGGTTGTTCGTGGTTTCAGAACCAACACAGTGGACGCGAGCAACTGAGGACAAGCCCTCGGCCTATTAGTACCGGTCACCTCCACCCATTACTGGGCTTCCAGATCCGGCCTATCAACCCAGTCGTCTACTGGGAGCCTTAACCCCTCAAAGGGGGTGGGAACACTCATCTCGAAGCAGGCTTCCCGCTTAGATGCTTTCAGCGGTTATCCCTCCCGAACGTAGCCAACCAGCCATGCCCTTGGCAGAA